>JBPOGF010000017.1:0-103862 GCA_051251915.1 Akkermansiaceae bacterium
CCATAGACAGGCTTTTTCTGATAGTATTTTCTAACAGAAATTCATCGATGAGTCCCCTTAAGTCCGTGCCATTCGGGTCTGTCCCTCTATGAAAAAAGGCTTGATCTGATTCTGCGTGATGCTATTGTAACTTAATGAGAATGAAACGTGAGTTGAAGTTGATTCCTGGGTATGAGGAGCGGGCGGGGATTTATCATGTGGTGGCGAGGACGGTGTGGAAGACGTTTCTTTTTGGGGAGGCGGAGAAGGAGTATTTAAGGGCTACGATGAGGAATTATGAGGCTTTTTGTGGGGTGCGGGTGTTGACGTATTGTTTGATGAGTAATCATTTTCATATCCTGGTGGAGGTGCCGGCTAAGAATGATGCTGATTTGCTGTTGGATGCTCCTGATGAGGTGTTTTTGGAGAGGTTGGGGTGTATTTATAGTGAGGAGTTTGTGGAGGAGATGAGGGGGTGTTTTGAACGGTCTAGGGCTGATGCTGTGGAGGGCGATAGGCAGGGGTTGAGGAATGATGAGGGGGTGAGTGCGGGGGAGCTTTCTGAAGTTTATATCCGTGGGGTGAAAGCTCGGTATACGCGTAGGATGTGTGATTTGAGTGAGTTTGTGAAGTCGATCAAGCAGCGGTTTACGCAGTGGTATAATACGGAGAATGGGACGAAGGGGACGTTGTGGGAGGGGAGGTTTAAGAGTGAGTTGGTGCAGAGAGGGTATGCGGCGCAGACGGTGGCTGGGTATATTGACTTGAATCCGCTGAGGGCTGGAATGGTGGAAGATCCGAAGGATTATCGGTGGTGTGGGTATGGGGAGGCTTTGGCTGGGGTGAAGGAGGCTCAGTTGGGGCTGCTGAGTGTGATGCAGGGGGTGGAGAATGTGAGTCCGAATATGGAGTTGTTAGGGTTGTTATCTACGGAGTGGAAAGAGGTGATGGATGGATATAGGATGGTGCTGGCTGTGGATGGGGTGGCAGCAGATCAGGGTGAGGATGTGAGGCCTATTCAGGGTGAGCGGAAATCTAGGCGAAGGAAGAAGCAGAAAGGGTTTAGTAGGGAGGAATCTACTAAAATTGTAGAGAATGGAGGGAAGTTGAGCCGGGCAGAAATGCTGCGGTGTAGGGTGCGGTATTTTAGTGATGGTGTGGTGCTGGGTAGTAGGGAATTTGTGAATGATTTCTTTAAGCAACTTAAGGCTGTGACTCAAAGTGAGGCAGGGCAGGAGGAACGTTATAAGAAGCGGGAGACAGGGGCGAGGAAGATACGTCACGCAAAGGGAGATGAGCTGTTTAGTATGCGGCGGTTGGAGGTGGATGATATTAGCTAGTTTTTATGAATAAGGGTCTACTGATTTTAGTTTCATTTGTCGTGTTAATGATGGGTAAATAGAAATTGTCATCAATTGAGCAATGGTTTAGTGTGTTGGAATGACGATTACCATTAAACATCTGTATATTTCGCCAGATTCTAAATATTATGCGAGTGACGAGGAGGCTTCTGCTGATCATGTGATGATAGAGCGGACTAGTATTGACCTGAAAGCAGGTGAGGGAATTGAGAATGATTATTTTTTGGGGGCTGATGAGGCACACCATGGACAGATTACCTTTTTTGACTGGGAGGTGTTTAAGACCGTGCGTGATGAAATCGTGAAGGGTGATTTGCGTCCTTCGAATTTTCAGCGGAATATTTTCATCGAGGGAATCGATCTGCATGGATTGATCGGTAAGCGCTTTATGTTAGGTGGGATTGAATTCATGGGGAAGTGTGAAACTTCTCCAAGCCCGTGGATGGATGAGGAGTGTGCTGATGGGGTGCATGATTCTTTGAAGAGCCGTGCGGGTATCATTTCAAGTATCTTGAATGATGGGAGGCTGGATTGTGGTAACTATGAGTTGGAAGTGCTCGGTGATGCTTGATTTGTTGTAAGATTTTATTAACAAAAGAGCCTTCTGGATTATCTCCAGAAGGCTCTGATACAGTTAGGAATTGAGTAGAGGTAAGTTTTTGGGTCCCGTGACTTGTCGTTAAGATAGGGAATGTAGTCCGATGATGTTGCCTTCGGAGTCTTGCACCATGGCGATGCATCCGTATTCTCCGATGGAGAATTTTGACTGGATGACAGTTCCGCCTGCGGCTGCAACGCGTGATTCTTCGGTCGCGCAGTCATCACAAGAGAAGTAGACTAGTGTGCCGCCAACTCCGGGGGCAAAGCCTTCCATTTTGGCGAGTGCGCCACATGCTCCGGGAAGCTCTGCTTTGCAGTCATCGCCTTGGCTACTAGACGCAGCATGCATTGGGAATGCTAGCATTTCTACTGGTGGGCAGTCTGGTGATTCTGGACTAGGTAATGGCTCCATGCTGACTGCGAGTATGGTTTCATAGAATTTCTTGGCTCGGTCCATGTCTTCGACATAGATTTCAAACCAACCAACTGGGTTACGTTTATTGCTCATAATTTATGTTTGTGTTTTATTAAGGAAAAATGTTTATAGCGAACTGGTGTCTCCGGGGCGGGATAGTGGTCTATTCAGTGGTATTGGGAGTTTGCCCATGCCGCCATCGCCGCTGCGTTTTTGTGCTTTGAGTGCGCTGGCGAGTGCGCTTGCCATGCGGTCTCTGTAGCTAGACTTAGAGAGTAATCTTCTTTCTGAGCTGTTAGATAGGTAACCAATTTCCACAAGGACACATGGGATCTGTGGGTTTCGGGTTAGTCTAAGTCGCCTTCTTACGAGTCCTCGGCTGCGTTCATGTGAGCTGACTGCTTCCATTGCTCGCTGCATCCGCTTAGCTAGGCTGTAGCTGTCTACACGGAAATAATAGGTTTCAGGGCCTCTCACGGAACTTGATCTGGCGTGATTGAGGTGGATGCTTACTAGGACGGCATTATCGAATTTGTGAGTGGCGCTCACGCGTCTATCAAGATCGATGTAGTAATCACCATTTCTGATGAATACTGCTTTGAAGCTGCCGCGTAATTTGTCACGGAGTCTGCGTGCTATGTCTAGGGCTAGTGTTTTTTCTGAGATTCCGGCAACGACGGCTCCTGGATCTCTTCCGCCATGACCAGCATCGATGATTACAGTGGTGAAATTTTTAGGGCCAGGTTTATGTCCTAATCTGTCCTTTGTTTTACTGGATGAATAGGAAGTATAGTTGGTGCTGACTAGTTGCTGAGGAGAGGTAGGGGTGTATCCTGGGGAGTGAGGAAGCTCGCGTCCGTAGCTTCCGTATTCGGTGTAACTTGATCCATATGATGCTCCATATCCACCTGAGCTGCTGCTTGTGGAGCAAGCGCTCATCATCATAGCCAAGAGCGCGGCAACGCTCATCATTCCTAACATCATCCGTGGAGGTTTCATATCTCACAAAATAAAATATGGCATCCCACATGACCAGCCAATAAGACATCCTTAAGTTTGCTTAGCAAACCTGGTTAGGACTTAAGATGAATCCTGGGAGGGTGGTAGAACCTTATTCTACGATCATGACGCCTTGCATGACTGTCCAGTGGCCTGGGAAGGTGCAGAGGAATGGGTAGGAGCCGGGGGTGGTGGGGGCTTTGAATTTGAGTTCTTCGGTTTGGTTTGGGTTTACGAGTTTGGATGCGTGGAGGACTTCTTTTGAGTCTGGGACGTAGGCTTTCTTGATGGCGTCTGGATCACCGGCCATTTTGTCTGCAAGTGCGCCGATTTTTTCCTTACTTCCTGGTGCTAGGATGATGAGGTTGTGGAGCATGCTGTCTGGGTTTTGGAAGATGAGGCGGACGTCTGAGCCGGCTTTGACGCGGAATTCTGTGGGGGAGAATTTCATCTGGTGGGGGACGGCTTGGATGCGGATGGCTCCGGCGAATTTTTCTTGGTCTTTTTGGTAGGCTTGGTTGAGTTTGTCTAGTGATGCTTTGGTGTTAGAGTATGTGGCGTCTGTTAGGGCTTCTCCGATGAGGTCGTAGATGTAGATTTTTTGTTTACCGGCTTTTTTGCCGTCTTTGATTTTGACGTCGATGACGTTGATGCCTTTTTTGAGGGACATGGAGACTTGTTGGTCTTTGCTCCAGCGCTCGTTGTCTGAGAGGAGGAGGGTGCCGTTTACGCTGACGTCGATGTAGTTGAAGACGGTGCTGAGGATGGCGGGCTGCTCGGTGTTGGAGTGGATGAAGGTGCGGTAGGAGCCATCGGTGAAGGTGCTGGTTTTGCTGTTGTCGAAGGTGGTTGGGTCTTGCTTGCCGCTAGGGTCTGAGTAGTTCCAGAAGCGGACGTGTGCTTTAGGTGAGACTGAGAGAACGGGGATACTGCGGGCTTTGTGGGCGGCGGTACCGTGTTCTAGGTCCTTGAGCATTTGTTTAATGACTTTGTTTTTTGGTGATATTTCTTTAGCTAGGTCAATGATGGCGGGGAGTTCTTTTTGCATGTGTGCGATGGCGTCTACTACTGCCATTTGGACTCTTGGGTGTGGGTCGCTGAGGACGGATTTGATTTGGTTTGTGGGTGTGGGTAGGCGATTTGCTTGGAGGCGGATGGTGTGGATGGCGGCTGCGCGCATGAGGGGGGATTTGGAGACGAGGAGTGTGTCAATGAGATGGGAGTATGTTTTCCCAAGGCCTTCGGCGGTGAAGATGGCTTCTAGGATGGCTTCATCGTAGGATGGGTTGTCTTTGTCTAGGGAGGCGACCCAGCTTTCTAGGGCTTTGAGGCCTGCTTCGCCGTGTTTGCGGAGTTCGATGCGGGCGTGGTTTCTGACGAGGTCGTTGGTGGACTTGAGGAGCTTGCAGAGGTCTTGTGGTGATGCGCCTGCGATGGTGGGAAATTTGGTGTTGATGGGGTTTTTCTTATTGATGACTCTCCAGATTCTGCCGTGTTGGTGGTCCCAGTTTGGGTCGCGCATTTTGTGCTGGGCGTGGCCGATGATGGGGCTGCAGAAGTCTGAGATGTAGAGTCCGCCGTCCATGCCGAAGGCGACTGCAGCTGGTCTGAAGGCGGCGTTTGGTGAGCTGACGAGGTCGAGTTTTTCGGTGACTTTTATTTTGCCGTCGTCGAAGCTAGTTTGGCTGATGGAGACGGTGTAGTTTCCAAGTAGTGATGCTGAGGCGATTCCATTTTGGTAGTCTTGTGGGAAGTTTTCGCTAGAGATGAGTGCGGCGGCGGAGCCTTTGCCGTAGCCGAGGATTTGGCCGTGTTTGAATGGGTGGTATACGCCGAGTGGGGTCCAGGTGAGCATGAGGGAGTCGACGACGATGCCGTCACCATACATTTGGTAGTTATTTCCCCAGCGGTCAAAGGTGGGTTGCCATGGGTTAGGGATGGCGCTTTGCCATTCTGTTCTGACTTCGCCGGTGTTGAGGTTGTGTCTGTAGGTGGTGGCGTCTATTCCGCGGTGGACTCCGAAGGGGGTCTCTAGTTGTGATCTGAGGAATACGCCGTCTGAGAATACGATGCCGCCGTAGGGGTCTGCGGAGAGCATTCCGCCGTGGTGGGAGTCTGTCATGTCTATGCCTCTGAGAAGCTCTTGGAGTGAGTCTGCGCGGTCATCTCCATTTTCATCTGGTGCCAGGAGGTGTCTTGGCTGAGCGGAGATGATGGGGCCTTTGTGATGGAAGGTGATGCCGTCTAGGGCATCGAACCCGTCTGCGTAGACGGTTGATTTGTCAGCTTTTCCGTCGTTGTCAGTGTCTTCTAGGATGAGGATTTTGTCTTCTTGTGGGAGGCCAGGGACGGTGTGTGGGAAGGATGGCATGGTGACTACCCAGAGGCGGCCTTTGGCGTCGAATGCGATCTGGACTGGGTTGCGGAGTTCTGGGAATTCTTCTTCTGAGGCGAAGAGTGTGACCTCGTAGTCGTCTGCGACTTTGAATTCAGCCATGGCTTCTGCTGGCGATTTGATGATGCCGGTTCCTTTTCTGCCGCCTTTACCTTTGACGGGTGCCATGGGTGGGAGTGAAGGTTTATCGATGGCGGAGAATTTTAGAGTTGGACTGGCTAGGAGTTTTTCGATGACTTTGTCTGATTGGTCGACGAGTTGGAAATAGCGTGGGATTTCTGCTTTGTATTCGTCTGGGCGCTGGCGGACTCCGAAGTATACTACGGAGTTTTTAGGGCGCGCTATTTCTGCTACGTAGCCGTGTTTTTGGCTGGCTGCTTGCGCTACTTGATCGAGCCGATTACTGTCGAGGCTTTTGGTATCGGTACCTGTGATTTGGTCAGCGAGGGCTTTTGCTAGGATGTTATTTCCTAGGTCATTGAGATGGATGCCATTGGTGGTGAGCGGTATTTCTGAGGCTGCGTAGGCTTTTTTGCTGGGGGAGTAGGCATCGACAAATTTCATTTTGTGCTCGGTTGCAATTTGCTTAATGGCCTCCGAATACAGTTCGAGGTGTTTACTCAACTCCTCTTTGTTGAGGCACTGGCAGTTCACGACGCATGCCTCACCCTTTTCCTTGATGACAGGGAACTGCTCTTCTTCTAATGCGATGGGTGAGAGTAGGATGAATCTGGCTTTGGGGTGGATGGCTGAAAGTTGTTTCAGGTAGGAGCTATATTGAGCCTTGAAGTCTTTTAAACCTTCTTGGCCGTGGAATGCTTCATTCAAGCCGAAGCCTAAGATGATGGTGTTCGATTTCCACTCGTCTAGAACCTTGGTGAGGTGTCTCACATAGCCTTCTGGGCGCAATCTGTATCCGACCTCATCACCGGTCCAAGCTAAGCTACGAATACTTAGAGCGGGCTGATTGCGTTTTTTTCTGGTCAGCTGTAAGCGAGCCTCTAGTTGGCCATTTTCTAGCAGACGTTCCACCATGGAGTTGCCATAAAATAGCACGCTGTCATCTGCATCTGGCGCCGCTTGGAGTAGATTGATGCTGAGAAGTCCTGAGAGTAATAGTTTTCGCATGGCATAAATTTACTTATTGCAGCCATTGAGTCTATCAAAAAACATTGCAGATAATTCTCCCAGCTTGCCAAGATGTATTTTAATGGGTAGTGTGGTTAGTGAATTTATAATCAATATGCGAAACATTACTTCAATCATAGTAGTCATCACGGCCCTCAACACGTACGCGCTCCCTGATCCAGAGGTTGCGCCCGAGAAGGTATCAATTGCTTCACAAGCAGATCAGTTGTTAAAGGATAAGAAGTATAAGGATGCCATAGTGCTCTTCGAGCAAGCGATCAAGGCTGCTAAAACGGATTCTGTTGAGGGAATACTTAGCAAGCATAAGCTCATGGCGTCCCAGGGCTGGGCTCATCGGATGTTGAGGGAACAGGATGAGTATAAGAAGGTGCTTGAAGCTAGGTTTGAGATGATCACTGTAGCAGCTAAGAAACACCCTGATAATGTGGCTATAGCGCGAGCGCAGATAACCGATCTTGGCGCGATGTCGGGTCTCCACAATATGGTTAAAGAAAATAATGCAGTCATCAAACTTCGGCTTCAAGCGGTGGCGCTAGCGGATGGGCTGGTTGCTAAAAATGCTGGAGACCAAGAAGCTATGTTTACTCAGTTCAATGCCAAATTAGCCTTAGCAAAGGCTTATCGATGGAGTAAAGAACAACGCCATGAAACATTACCTGTAGTGGATGAAGCTCTGGCCATCCTTGGTAAGATAGATCCGGAGACTATTCCTGAATGGATGACTAGAGAATACCTCATTTATCTTACGCTCAGCAATAAGGTAGCGGTCCAGACCTTGAGCAAGGAGTATAAGAATGCACTTGAGACCAATACTTTTTTGTTAGAGAAAACCAAACCGCTACTTACAAATAAAATTGCCACAGCTTATCATATTTCAGATCTAACTGGATCTTATTACCAACAAGCACTCCTATATGAGAAGCTTGGTGAGAAGGAAACGGCACAGCAGAACCTTCAAAATCTACTCAACATGATTGATTCTGCTCTCGAGCGTTACCCTGATAACGATAGATTACTTAGCGATAAAAAGCGCTTTGAAAAATGGAAGGGAAATGAACTGAGGTAACATTATAACGGGATAGGCAACGTTTCTTTGCGGAACCAACCTGTGATGCTTCTTCGCTCTCGATGTGCAGGTAGAACCTCGTGCCAAAATCTTTCTGCTAGGAAGACTACTAATCGACCCATTTGTGGCTGAATATCTGTCCATTCTTGGCAAGTCTCGTCGGTGTAAAGTCTTAGCTGACCGCCATCACTCTCTTTCCATTCCTCGTTGAGATAAAGGATGATGGAGACTTGGCGGGCTCGGGTGTCCTTGTGTTGGTCTAGATGTTTCTTGTAGAAAGCGCCTTCTGGGTAAACTGCAAAATGCCCCTCCCAGCTATCCACTCCGATATAAAGTTCACGGTTCAGTCTGAGTCGCATTCCTTCTAGGAAATCGTAATAGGGAGCAGTTTCAGTATTCGCTTCGTTTGGGTCCATCCAGAGAACGCGGTCTGATCTTAGTTCTGATCTGACTTGGAGTTTGTTTCCTCGGCCGACTCCAGCGCGGACGAATTCGCCTTGTTGCCAAAGCTCTTCACACATGTTTAGCAGGGTGGAGACTTTTGATTTATTGAGTGCTTGGTCAAAAACGCACCAACCTTTATCGACTAGACCGTCTATTAAGGTATCGTAAACTTCGTCAGTCAAAGGTTCACTTTCAGCGAAAGCGTCACCCGATTTTATGATTTTCATTCTCGAAAATAGCCACCACGGTCCATTGTGTAGGTGAGTAGCTATTTAGTATCTATCTGCTTTATGAGTATTTACAATATCTATTAATTTGGGTTGTTGGTATTTTGAAGATAATGTAATCAGGGGGAATCATGGAGCATATTGAATGGGGAGATTTTCAGAAGGTGGACATTCGGGTGGGGACGATTGTGGGGGTGGAGGATTTTCCGAAGGCGCGGAGGCCTGCTTATCAGTTGATGGTGGATTTTGGGGAGGAGCTAGGGGTGAAGAAATCTAGTGCTCAGATTACGGATCTTTATTCTAAGGAATCGCTTTTGGGGAAGCAGGTGCTGGCGGTGGTGAATTTTCCGCCTAAGCAGATTGGGCCGATGATGTCTGAGTGTTTGGTGACTGGGTTGCATCGGCCGGATGGGTCTGTGGTTCTTTCTGCGGTTGATATGGAGTTGCCGAATGGGGCTCGGTTGGCGTAACGAGGGAAAAGCTGGTGATGTGAAAAATGATGAATCTAGTGTGGTTCTTTTTGAAATAGGATTCCTTCTGGTTTTGCTTTACTTTGAGGGGCTGAGTTCATAATTACTTGGTGGTTGATAGTATGCTTTTTGTGAGCAACTAGGTCTACATGGTTACGATTTTAGAATGATAAAAAAATGTTAGGAAATAAGGTATCTCAGTTTATAAAAAGACGTTATTTAGTAGCTCCAGAGGGCGTGGATTGTGTGATAGCGAAGGATGCATCTCAGGAGTTTGTGAAGGAGGAGGTGCCGAATCCTGTAGTGAAATCTGATCCGGTGGCTGTTGCTGCGCCTGAAATAGAGCCAGAGCTGACGCCTGAACCGGTGGTGGAGTTGGATCAAGAGATGGTGGATTATGAGAAATCTAACCAAGGCCGGAGTTATGGTTGGTGGGTGTGTCTGGATGGTGAGCGTGTGGCGACGTTAGAGTATCGCTGTTTGTTAGAGGAGCCGGTGCATCTTTATGCGGTGAATGTGCTCGATGATAAATTTTTACGGATCGATCTGGATACAGAAAAATGGCTGAAGCCGAATGTGACGCTGCAGAGTAGGTATGCGGAGAGTTACATCAAGTCTGGGCTTAGCATGGCGGCGGTGGGGAATCAGATGATTGTGGTGGAGGATCTGTTGATTCCTGAGACTTATTTCCATAAGCAATATGAGGAAATGGGGGAATTCCACGACAAGTTGGTGGAGCAGGCGAAGAGCAATTCTAAAGGGTAGTGTGAGGTCACTGTGGCCTGATCTCGTTTTAAGGTGTGAAGATTGTTTTATAAAAATGGTCGGGACTACAGGATTCGAACCTGCGGCCTCTGCACCCCCAGTGCAACGCGCTACCAAACTGCGCCAAGTCCCGACTTGTTGACATCAAAATTTTTCTGTCTGAGGGACTTTATTGCGGAGTTCGTTATTGGCAAGCTAGAAATTTAATGCTTTGTGTATTGGTATGAATAAGACGATCAAGATAGCGGTGGTGGGAGCGAGTGGATATACTGGGGCGGAGTTGTTGCGTCTATTGTTAATGCATCCTAGTGCGGAGTTGTGCTGTGTGACGTCTCGGCAGTATGCTGGGCAGGCGCTGGCGGATATTTTTCCACGGTATAGGGCTGCGGCGGGTTCTGAGCTAACGTTTAGCGAGCCGGATGCGGAGAAGATAGCTGCGACTGGTGCGGAGGTTGCTTTCTTGGCGTTGCCACATGGGGTGGCGGCGGAGTATGCTACGGCGTTGTTGGATCTGGGGATCAAGGTGATAGATCTGAGTGCTGATTTTCGATTGAGTGATCCTGTGGTTTATGAGGAATTTTATGGGGCGAAGCATCCAGCGCCTGAGTTGCTGAAAGAGGCTGTGTATGGTTTTCCAGAGGTGAGGTCTGGAGAGATAGCGAATGCTAGGTTGGTGGCTTCACCGGGGTGTTATCCTACGAGTGTGAGTTTGCCGTTGCTTCCTGTATTAGCTGCTAAACTAATTGATCCTCAGAGTATAGTTACTTGTTCAATGAGTGGGGTGAGTGGAGCTGGGAAGACGGGGAATGTGATGTTTTCTTATTGTGAGGCTAATGAGAGTGCGCGTGCTTATAGTGTGCCGAAGCATAGGCATTTATCTGAGATCGAGCAGGAATTGTCTATTGCGGCAGGGGAGAAGGTGACGATGTCATTTACTCCGCATTTGATTCCGGCTCATAATGGAATTTGTAGTACTACTTCTGCAAAGTTTATCGGAGATGAAGTTGATTTGGAGATGGTGGATACTGTTTTGAAAGCGGCTTATGGGGATTCTTATTTTGTAAGGTTGTTGGGTAGGGGGAATCCGGCGGATACGAAGAATGTAACGCGGACGAACCATATTGATATTGGCTGGGATTATGATGCACGGACTGGAAGGTTATTGTTGCTGAGTGCTGAGGATAATCTTGGCAAAGGTGCTGGTGGTCAGGCGATTCAGTGTTTCAATATAATGTTTGGGCTGGATGAGACTGCAGGGTTAAAGAATTATTAGGGGGAGATGAAGTTCTTTTCTAGGTTTTTTGCTGATATAGCGATCCAGGTTTCCGGGGGAGAGGTGAGTGTTGTGAAGGGTAAGTTAACTCCGAAGCGGGTGAGGGAACTGAAGTTGCTGTGTGGTGATCTCTCGCTGGAGCGAGGGGAGATTTGGATAGATGGGGTGGGGAAGGTGAGTTTCTCTAGTGATATAGATGAGAGGTTTCATCAGAGGTTTAGGAACGTGATCTTTGCTTAGGATAGGTCATCTCATTTTCTTTGGTTGCTGTTCGTTCTGGGTAGGGTGCAAAAAAAAGACCTCTAGCTTGTTGAGCTGAGGTCTTTTGGAAATTTGTAAGGTAGTTTCTCGGTGAGGAGCTTATGCTTAAGCTTCTGCGAGTGCTACGTTTACGCGGCCACCGTTTCTGTCGAAATATACGTTACCTTCTTTGAGTGCGAAGATTGTGTGATCTTTGCCGATGCCTACGTTTTTACCTGGGTGCCATTTGGTTCCGCGTTGGCGGATGATGATGTTGCCAGGGATGACGACTTCGCCACCAAATTTTTTAACGCCGAGGCGCTTGCTACGTGAATCTCTGCCGTTTTTAACAGAACCTTGTCCTTTCTTATGAGCCATGTCTTAAGTAATAGTTAGTGGTTATGAAATGCTAGTAATTTCTAGCTTAGTGAGGTGTCTACGAGAACCTTTAGTTTTGTGGTATCCCTGACGACGCTTGAATTTGAATGCGATGACTTTTTTGCCGCGGAATTGCTCCACAACTGTTGCCTTCACTGCTGCTCCTTCGACTACTGGTGCGCCTACTGTTGTAGAACTGCCGTCGTTTACGAGGAGCACCTCGCTGAATGATGTCTCTGTGCCTGCTTCGAGGTCGAGTTTCTCGACGTCGATTTGATCACCTACTTGAACGCGGTACTGTTTGCCGCCTGTTTTGAAAACTGAATATGCCATGGTCGTGACAAGGTTATTGGTTAAATGGAATGTGGAGTAGATAAGTTATTCATCTCTCGCGGGGCGGAAATGGAACATAAACTAGCGAGTTCGACAAGTTTTTTTTATAATTTATTACAAATAATTTGGAACTAATGCTAAAGAAGTGCTGATGAATGAATTATTTCCAGTAGAGATCATTGGTGCAGAGGCGATGCGGGCGTTCGGAAAGAAAATGGGCAAATGGTTGAAATCTGGCGATGTTGTGGCATTAATAGGGGATCTTGGGGCGGGGAAAACGCATCTTACTCAGGGGATAGCTCTGAGTAAGGGGTATAAAGGTGAGGTGACGAGTCCTACTTTTGCGCTGGTGAATGAATATCTGGGAGGTGAGGATGGTGAGGTGGATGTGTTTCACTTTGATGTGTATAGGCTGGAGGATGCGGAGGAGATGTTAGAAATTGGATGGGAAGATTATTTAGACCGTGATGGTGTTGTGGTAATAGAGTGGGCTGATAAATTTCCGGAGTTGATTCCTGTGGGTGCGTGGTGTGTGGGGATAGAGCATGTGGTGAGTAGAGAGAAGCAAGTGGATGGCTCTGAAGCTATGCTGGAGGGGCGTAGGTTGGTGTGTGAGGTGTTAGAGGACTGTTAGTTTTACTTTTTGTTTTTTTGGTGAAATTGTCAGATGACGGAGAGGTGTAATATTTTTTTTCAAATGATGAAAAAAGGTTGGTGCAGTAGGAGTATTCATAGTAGAAAAGCGACGTAAAAAAATGACTCCAATTGAGTACATAGGCCCAGTGCCACAGAAAAAGCGAAAGAAGCCTGTTATGGGCGGATGGGTTATCATGCTATTAGCGGCAGGTTTTGTTTCTTATTTTGCATGGCCGGCATTTGCCGATTTGGTAAAGAGTTCTAATGATTTGCCAACTGATACGAAGGTGGAAGTGGCTATTGCGGAGCTTGCTGGGACTGGTCAATATGGTGACCGGTTAGCGGCTGCGGCTTTGGATAGAACTCGCTTGGGTGTGATCTATGATGGGTCAGTTTATAACAACATCGGGTATCCGAATGGTGATATTTCATCTGACCGTGGCACGAGCACGGATATGGTGGTGAGGGCATATCGACAACTTGGTGTGGATCTTCAGGTGTTGATTCATGAGGATATGAAGGAAAATTTCCATAAGTATCCACAGCTCTGGAATCAGAGACAAACGGATACGAATATTGATCATCGCAGGGTTCAGAATCAACAGCGCTTTTTTGAGCGTCATGGGGTGAAGCTTGAGAATACACGTTCTACTGATGACTATAGTTACGGAGATATTGTGGTGTGGAGTTTGCCAGATGGGCGACCGCACATTGGGATAGTGGTTCCTGGACCTGGCTCACATTCTGGTGAGATATGGGTGGCTCATAATAATGGTAATGGTACTGAGTGGAGTAACGACTTGCTTACGTTTACAATTACTGGGCATTATCGTTATCAGGGAGAGTAGTCGCGTAAAACGGCTATGCTGCACGTGATTTTGTTGTTATGGGGGGATTATCGACTGGGAGGTTAATGCAGTCGTGTGTGGATATTTAGTGTTGTCGGATGGGTGGATGTTGTTAGGGTTTGGGCAGAAATTTTATGACGATTATCATTACAGCAGGGCCTACAAGGGAGGCGATAGATCCGGTGCGGTATCTTACAAATCGTTCGTCTGGGAAGATGGGGTATGCGCTAGCTGATGTGGCGGCGGGTAAGGGGCAGCGGGTTATTTTGATTTCTGGGCCTACGGATGCTGGGTTGGAGGTGCCGGATGGGGTGGATTTTATTCCAGTGGAGAGTGCTGCGGATATGTATGAGGCGGTGGAGCGGTGGATAGGTAAGGCTGATGTGGCTATCTTTGCGGCGGCGGTAGCGGATTACAGGCCAGTGGAGGTGGCTGAGCAGAAGATCAAGAAGGAGGGTGAGGAGTTGACGTTGAGGTTGGTGAGGAATGCGGATGTGTTGGGCTCAGCTAGGGGTAAGTTTTTGTTTGATGGGACGTTAGTGGGGTTTGCGGCGGAGACTGAGAATGTGGTGGAGAATGCTAGGGGTAAGCTTTTGAAGAAGGGGTGTGATATGGTGGTGGCGAATGATGTTTCGCGGAAGGATATTGGGTTTGATTCTGATGAGAATGAGGTAATACTGGTGTTCCGCGATGATGAGGAGACGGTGGCGAAGGCGGATAAGCATAGGATAGCACATAGTGTGGTGGAGGTGGCTATGGGGATGGAGGAAGACCGGCAGAGGAGTGCTGGGGTGGATGTTGAGGAATAGAGAAAATTTATGACAGCAATAGATACAGCAGTTAAGGCAGCAAAGGCAGCGGGTGTGCTTTTGAGAGAGAATTTTGGTTGTGCATTAGTGGTGGATGAGGCGAAGCAGCATGATATTAAGTTGGCTCTGGATAGGGAGTCTCAGGACTTGATCACGGAGATTTTGCTAGGTGAGTTTCCTGACTACGCGCTATATGGTGAGGAGGGAGTTGCAGGTAATCAGGGTTCGGATTATCAGTGGATTGTTGATCCTATTGATGGGACAGTTAACTTTTTTTATGGGATACCGCATTATTGTATATCGATAGCGCTTAGGCATAAGGATGATATTGTTTTAGGGGTGATTTATGATCCTTCGATGGATGATTTATGGACGGTGGTGAAGGGGGAAAAACCTTACCTTAATAGGAAGGAAATTTCTTGTAGTTCCAGGACGAAATTAGAGGAGAGTATTCTCTATGTGGGGTGTGGGAAGACGGATGATGCGCTTGCTACAGGTCTGGAGAGATTTCGTAGGGCATCTGTTAGAGCGCGAAAGATGCGGATGATGGGGTCTGCTGCATTGGGTATGGCTTATATTGCTACGGGTAGGCTGGATGCTTATATTGAGTCGCGAATTTCTTTGTGGGACATCGCTGCGGGTAAGCTTCTTATTGAGGCTACTGGTGGGAAGGTGGAGCTTACTGCGAAGGAGGGTGAGCCGGATGTTTATAGCATTGTAGCATCGAACGGGAAGATTCCGTTGGATGAGATTTTGTAGGGTAGAAATTATGGAGCTAGATTTAATAGAGCTGAATCGGTGTCGTGATGCAGAGAGCGTTACCGATACAACTGGTCCGCTAGATGCCGCAAATATTGCCTATAAAGTGGGCTCTACTGCCGTAAATTTTGATATTTCTAAAATTGGAACAGGCGATGATCCAGAAGTGATAATCAGTGTTCGTCGGGAAGATTTCGTTGCTGCACGCTCTGTTCTAGAAGAGGAATACTCCGAGTATGATCTGCCAGATGATCACTATTTGCTAAATTCATCTGATGAAGATTTAGCTGAAATTCTAGCTAACCCATCTGATTGGAATGCATTTGATGTGGTGCATGCACGCAGGCTTGCTGAGGAGCAAGGTGTGAACATTACTGATATTAAACAACAGAAAGAGAAAAGATTACAGAAGTTGAAACAAGGTAAACCCGTTTCTAAAGCGCTTCTTTTCTGCGGTTGGATTTTCGCTATTTTCGGAGGTTTGGTTTTCTATTTTGGAAATTTAGTTGGTATAGGTATAGCCTGCTCAATCTGCTATATGAAAGAGCAAACACTTGATGGAGAATTCTATACCTATGACGCCGGGTCTAGAGATTTAGGATTCCCCATGTTGGTAGTGTCAATTGTGATGCTTTTCATTACTTTTATTGGTTTATTCGTCATGAGATACTGATGCTGTATGTCTGTCAGTGTAGACTACTCTCTAGACTCTAAGGCCATGACTCCGTGCCAGTTGCGGCGCATGATGATGTGCTCGCGGATTTGTTGTTTGGTGTCTAGCCCTCCGTATTCGATGATGATTTCGGCTTTTGATCTGCTGATTTGTAGCTTGATAAAGCGGAGTATGGGTTCCCTTTTTTCACGAAGAAAACAATACAATGGGGTGTCAAACTGGTCTGCATTCCAGAGGTAGTTGGCTGGTGGGAAATCGTCGATTTCTGCGAGCGACATGAAGACCTCGCGCAGCTCTGCTTGCGTGTTATTTTTTAGTAATTTACGTGCGGCGGACTTGCATCGCCATCTTTCTAGAAGGGCGAGTTTGGGGTCTGATCTATCTTCCTCGATTTCTTTTAGAGCTAATAGAAACTGGTGTCTCATGCCTTCCCGCCATTGCTCTTTAGTGATTTGACCTGATTCATACAAGGCTAAGAGTCGATTGGGTGAAGGTAGGTAGCGGGCGTTCATGGGCCTAGATTTTTTTGCATTGAGAGGCTACAGATTGGGCCAATTATGTTGAGGTATTAGATGAGGGAATTGATTTTATCAAGGATGGTGGAGACGTCTTGGAGTCTGCCTTTTCCTTTGTATCCGCAGGCTAGCATGCCGTCTTCTTCTGGACCGACGAAATGGCAGTCGTCATTTGTTAGGGTGTCGACGTTGCGCTGGGTGGCTGGGTGATCCCACATTTTGCCGTTCATAGCGGGGGCGATGAGGATCTTGGCCTTGGTGGCTAGGTAGATGGAGCAGAGTGGGTCTGGTGCTAGGCCGTTGGCGAGGTTGCCTATGGTGTTTGCGCTGGCGGGGACGATGACTAGGAGGTCTGCGCGGTCTGCTAGGTCAATGTGGCCGGGTTTCCAGGATTGTTTTTCATCTTCTAGCGAGACGAGGACGGGGTTTCTGGAGAGGACTTGGAGGGTGAGGGGGGTGATGAATTCAGTGGCTGATTGCGTCATGACGACGTGGACCTCGTGGCCATCTTTGATGAGCTGAGAGGTGATGTCTGCTGCTTTGTAGGCTGCAATGGAGCCGGTGATTCCGATGATGATACAGGCCATTGTTAAATCAATGTTTTGACTTGGCAGCAACTACTGGGCGACCTAACATTTTAGAGTAGAGGTCAATGTATGCCGCGGCGGTGGTTTTGTGGTTGAAGCGTAGTTTGGACTCTTTCATTACGCGTTGGAGGACTTTTGCTTTGTCATCTGGTGACCATTTGTAGAATCTAATGGCTTCATCGATTGCCCAACGGAAGCCTAGGGTTCCGTAGTCATCGAATCTGAATCCGTTTCCTAAATTACCATCGTAGTGGAGGTGGTCTACGGTGTCATGGATGCCACCAGTATTGTGAACTACAGGGAGTGTGCCATACATGGGGGCTGCCATTTGAGGGAGTCCGCATGGCTCAAATCTGGAAGGCATGAGGATGAAGTCTGAGCCTGCGTAGGCGAGGCGTGATAGTGCTTCATCGAATGGCTTGACGGCGACTCTGTCTTGAAGTCCATGTAGTTTGACGATGTCGTGGAAATGCTTCTCATATTCGCCACTAGCAACGATGCCAACTTGGAGGCCGATGTCTGCATAGTCAGTGGTGATTTGGTGGAGGATGTCAGCTAGTAGTTGACAGCCTTTTTGCATGGGATCTAGTCTGGATGGCCAGAAGAAGAGTGGTGCGTCTGGATCTACTTTGAGACCAACAGTTTCTTGGAATTGCTTCTTATTTGCAGCTTTACCGGTGACGTGGCTGTGTTCATCAAAGTGGTGTTTGAGGTCGGTGTCAGTCTTTGGGTCAAATGTTGCGTCTGGGGCATTTAGAATACCGGTGGCGTGGCCTGAGTAGAGTTTATTTGCAAGTTCGGACTGGATGGCTTTGGGAACAAAAGTGTGTTTGCCTTCGACGACTTCGTAGAGGAAAGTTTTGCTGACTGAGTTGACGTGATCTGCAGCGAAGATTCCAGTGGCGAGGAAGTCGATGTGCTTGTTGTGACGAGCGTCTTCGTAGTTATCTGGTGAGCCGGTGAAGTACATGTTTTCCCAATATTCTGAGGCGTCAATTCCACGATCTTCGACTTCGCCCATGGTGAGTCTTTCGGAGTGAATATTGTGAACGGTAATGAGGCTTGGGATGCCGAGTCGCTTGGAGACTGCTGGCACTAATCCTGTCATCCAGTCATTGCAGTGAATGAGGTTTGGCTGAACTTTAGGGATGATGTTGTTGATGACTTCTCTTTGGAATGCTAGTGCAGCGAGGTGGTTGTGAGCAGCGTTATAGACTTGATCTTTTCTGTAGAAGATGGGGTCTTCTGCGAGGTGGATGCGTTGCTCTCCGAGCTTGTCAGCAATTTTATCTCTTTCTCTCTGGATGATGTTTCTGCCTTCGGAGCTGAACATTCTTGAGTAGTTAGGGAGAGCTACGTGGACATCTGCGCCCAATTCAAATAGTGCATTGATAAGTGATGATGAAACATCTGCCATTCCACCCGCTTTAGCAGACATTCGTTGAGCCATGTTTCCCATTCCCGATGGGAGGTAAGTTATTTCTGGGGTAACGATGAGAATTCTAGGTCTATTTTCATCGGTAGTAATTTTGGCTGGCGAACTTTTAGGGATATTTATCATGGTCTTTATAAAGAATTATCAGAATCCTCTGACCATGGCAATCAAGTATGAGTTACTTTTTTGAAAAAGTGTGTCTTACCCATTTAATTACAGTCCTATTCTCTAACACGTTCGACGTTTGCGCCTAGTTGGAGAAGCTTTTCGTCGATGTGCTCGTAGCCACGATCGATGTGATAGAGGCGTGAAATCTCTGTGCTTCCCTTAGCTGTTAGAGCGGAGAGTACGAGTGCGGCTGAGGCTCTTAAATCTGATGCCATGACGGGTGCTGCTGAGAGTTGTTTAACTCCTGCGATGATGGCGGTTCCGTTATCTACTTTTATGTTAGCTCCCATGCGGGACATTTCAGCACAGTGCATGAATCGTTGTGGGAAGATGGTGTCTTCTATGACAGATATTCCTGGTGTTACTGCGAAGAGTGAGGCGAACTGTGCCTGCATATCTGTCGGGAAATTAGGATGTGGTGCGGTCACGATATTGCACCCTCTTGGCTGTTCGCCAGGGGTGACTGTGACAGAAGTTCCTTCCGCATTAAATTCTACTGAATGCCCGGCTTCGATGAGCTTTTCTGAAGTAGGGATGAGGTGCTCCTCCAGGACTCGGTTTAAGGTGATGCCGTTTTCTTTACAGCCAGCCATCGCACCTGCCACCATGAATGTGCCTGCCTCGATGCGATCTGGGATGATGGTGTGCTCTACACCGTGGAGTTTTTCTACGCCTTGAATGGTGATACGTCTAGTGCCTGCTCCTTCGATCTTAGCGCCCATTCCGATGAGGAAATTTGCAAGGTCTACTACTTCTGGTTCACAGGCTGCGGATTCGATGATCGTGGTGCCATTCGCTAAAACAGCAGCCATCATGATGTTGTCAGTGCCTAAAACTGTGGGGCCGTGCTTACCTCGGAGATCTACTTCGTCTCCTACTAGTCCACCTTCTGGGGCTACCATATCCATGTTGCCGCCTTCCATATCGATGAGTGCACCTAGTGCGCGGAGACCTTTAAGGTGGAGATCCACTGGGCGATCACCGATGACACATCCGCCGGGGAGTGAGACTTTAGCCTTACCGAGGCGGCCTAAAAGTGGTCCCATTACGCAGATAGAAGCGCGCATTTTACGCACGAGTTCGTAGGGTGCATCGAAGCCGATGTTTGCACAGTTGATCCGGACAGTTCCACTAGAGCGTTCTACTTCTGCGCCGAGTGCGGAGAGGATCTGGATCATGTAGTTCGTGTCAGATACGTCTGGCACACGGCGGATGATGACGTCTTCTGCAGTGAGTAGCGCAGCGGCGAGAATAGGGAGTGAGGCGTTTTTGGCGCCTGAGATATTGACTGAGCCTTTGAGAGTAGTGCCGCCGTGTACGATGAGTTTGTCCATGTTGTTTTTTTATTGGTGAAATTTAGCTGAGAAATGTAGCGATGGGGAAGCGTGAGATTCCCGAGATGTCTTGCTGGGTGCTGATGTCGCTGAAGCCAGCTTGTTTCATGAGTTGTTCTACTTCTAGGTGTTGGTGGATGCCGATTTCTAGCGCGATGCTTGCTTCGTTGTTGAGGTGATTTGGTATTTGTTGGAGGAAAACTTTGATAATGTCCAGCCCATCTTTCCCTCCATAGAGCGCTAGGTCTGGATCATGAGCTAGTTCTGGAGCTAGCAAGGGGCGATCGGTTTCTGGCACGTAGGGTAGGTTGGCAATGACTAAGTCATAGCTGTCTTCTACTCTTGAGAATAGGTTTGTGGTCAAAAATGTCACATTTTTAATTCCTAGTAGCTCACAATTTTCTTTCGCGAGGGTGAGGGCATCTTCTGAGATGTCTGCACAGGTGACTTCCACGCGCATGCCTAGTTCTGCGGCAAGGGTGATGCCTATGACGCCAGAGCCACATCCCATATCGAGTATTTTGAACTTAGGTTTTTCTTCGGGAGAAGATTCTTCGATGTTAGATGTTTCTGTTAAGTCAGGCTCGGTGACGTGAAAATCTATGGGGGTTGGGGTAGAGGTAAGTTTTTTGTTCGCTAGTTCGATGGCTATTTCTACTAGTTCCTCGGTTTCTGGACGTGGGATGAGTGCGCGGCCGTCTGTCTTGAACTCTCTACGGTAGAATTCTACGGTGCCTAAAAGATGCTGGAGTGGTGTGCCTTCTCCGCGGAGTCTGAGTTTCTCGCGCAGTGGGACGAGATCGGTTTCGTTTAGTTGTTCGTCGAAGCGGGTGTAGAGCTGGATTTTACTGCAGTCTAGCTGGTAGCAGATGAGGAGTTGCATGTTCCGGCGTGCGTCTTCAATGCCTTTTTTTTCAAGCCATTGAGTGCCGCCGTCGAGAGTTTCCAGGATGGTTTTCATGGTGTGTTATGCCATGCCTGCTTCTTCGAGTCGCTGCTCCATCTCTGCTTTTTGCAGGTTATCTGTCATCTCACCTAGAGCTCCTGCGAGGATGCCTTCTAGGTTGTGTGAGGTGAAGTTGATACGGTGATCTGTTACGCGGGATTGAGGGAAGTTGTAGGTGCGGATTTTCTCTGAACGGTCACCGGATCCGATGAGGGATTTACGCTGCGCTGAGTATTTCTCGTTTTCCTCGCGGAGTTTGGCTTCGTAAAGTTTAGCGCGGAGAATCTGCATACCTAGCTCTCTGTTCTGAGTTTGGCTTCGGCCGTCCTGACATCTTACTTGAACGCCGGTGGGGATGTGAGTGATCTGGACGCAGGAGTCAGTGGTGTTGACGTGCTGTCCACCGGAGCCGCCTGAGCGTGTGGCTTGGATCTGGAGATCTTCTTTTTTGAGCTCGATATCTACCTCTTCTGCTTCTGGAAGGACGGCAACTGTGATGGTGGAAGTGTGGATGCGGCCTTGGGTCTCAGTGGCTGGCACGCGTTGTACACGGTGCACGCCAGATTCATACTTTAGGAAACGGAATACTTCTTCTCCTGTGACTTTGAGGACTACTTCTTTGAATCCGCCTACGTCTGAAGGACTGCTTTCTAGGTATTCCATTTTCCAGCCTCTTGTGCTCACGTAGCGTTCATACATTTTCATGACTTCGGCTACGAAAAGGCTGGCTTCATCTCCGCCTGCGCCTGCGCGGATTTCTACTAGGGCATCTCGGTCTTCTGATGGGTCACGAGGAAGGAGGGCATACTGGACGTCTTGCGCTAGGGTGATGATTCTGGATTCGAGTTCAGGGATTTCTTCCTGAGCCATTTCTACCATCTCAGCATCGTCTTCTTTGAGGAGTTCTTGGTTGTCCGCGAGATTTTGTTTGCAGCTTTGTAGTTCTTCCCACATTTCGAGCAGGCTTTTGAGTCTACCGTGCTCACGCATTGTCTCAGTAGCCTTTTTCTGGTCTGAGAAAAGATCTGGGTCAGAGATGGCGTGCTCCACCTCTACAAATCTCTGCTTTCGCATCTCTATTAACGGTCCGTAATCCATGGGCAGAGACTCCACGTTAGGGATTCAAGGTGCAAGAATAAATTTAGTCTAACTAATAATTAGGGATGAGTGTTGATGTGGGTGATGCGGTGTCGCTATTCGTTGGGGACGGCGAACTTAGGGTTCCGCTGCGTTAGAGATCTTAAATTACCGCAAAATAATAAAGGAGAGATTGTTCATCGGGTAGAGGGCTTTTTGGGGTGGACTCTAATGCGACGATTGATGTGATCTTTGAGGCGTTTTCTGGCTAGGTGGTGAATGCCTCAAGAGTTAGCTTTTTGAGTTCATTGGTTGCTTTGTTGCGCAGTTCTGTGATCGTGCTGTGTAGCGGACATTCTTCTTTCACTTCACACCAGCCTGGGCCCATTGGGCAATAGTCATCGTTGGTGGAATCTTTTTCAAATAGGCTGGTTATGTCATGTATGCTGATTTGATGGGGTGCGTGGGTTAGGAGGTAGCCGCCATTTTTTCCACGGGTGCCACGTACTAATCCGTGACCGGATACGATGGTTAAGACTTTTGCTACAACAGGCTGAGGAATATTTACTGCGTTACTGATTTCTATGGAGCCGTGGCGGGTGCCATGTTTATGCTGTTTCGCTAGAAAGCTTAAGGATGCCAGCGCGCAGCGTGCAGTTTTGCCGTAGGAGTGCATGGGTTAATGATATGGTCTCAAGTTTGTATTTGCAAACCGATTCCGCCTGCTGATTTCTATGCGATGCGTTCAAGTTTAGCAGGTGGGATAAGAAATATTTCACTAAGTTGAGTTTTCTTAGATGGCTAGTGGTGTAAATAGTGCTATACTACATTCAATCAAACCCAATTTTTATAAAACATGATCAAAAACCTACTTACTCTTCCTGCGCTCTGTATTTTATGTGCGGGTTCTGGGATGGCTCAGAAGAAGTCACCATTACAAGCAACTTATCTGCATCAGTTTGGTAATGACGATGCTAGTGCTGGCTCAGTCTCCATTGAGCGACTGGACCTGAGGGGTGGATTGCCGCTTATTAATAAGGAGGATAATCTATTGGCTATTGGATTTCGTTATGCATTGGATCGCTATGACTTCGATGGGACGACGGCAGATTGGGGGGCAGTTCATCATGTTAACTTGGGTCTAGCTTCGAGGTGGAAGGTGAATGAGGACTGGCTCTGGGCTAACTATGGTGTTGTGGGGTATTCTGCGGAGGAGGGCTCAGATAAAGATGATGGGCTCAATTTTAACTACATCAGTATTGCAGAATATAAGGTTAATGATCGGCTTACGATCGGTCCTGGTGTTGGTTTCTCAAGTAAGATAGATCAGGATATTAGTATTTTCCCTATTGTTTATATTGAGTGGGAGATCAATGATGAATGGTCTCTAGGGTCTGGTCCATCGGAGGTGGCGGCAGCGGGGGCGAATGTCTATTTAGAGTACACTCCTAAGGTGCTTCAGGATAAATGGATGTTTACTACGGGTTTTTATTATAGTGGGAGCACTTATAAGTTATCGAGTAATGCTACTACTGCTGACGGATCAGCTGAGGAGCGGTTGGCTTCAGTTTATGCTGCAGCGAGCTATACAATGGATAGCGGAGTTAAACTCAGTCTCATTGGAGGTTATCATTTTTTCCAGAGTTATGGGATTTTTGATAATGGGGGGAATGAGTTATCCAAAGAAATCCTAGAGGACGCGCCTTATGTTGGGGTTTCTGTGGGGTTTGATTTTTAGCGGGGCTAGAGGTAAGTTTTTAGTTAGAATGATTTTTGTTCTATGATACTGAGGGTGCTGGTGAGTGGGTTTTGGAGCGTATGAACTAATTGCTCAGCAGCTTCTTTGGTCGCCAGTCCATTGATTACGAAATTTTTACCCAGGCTGTCAGCTGCTAGGGTGGCGTAATTTACCACTTGCCCATTGAGGACGGTGGCTATCATGTCGATGTTTTTGGTGAGAGTAGTGGTGAAGTCATGCATTTTTACTCCACCTGCGTCATTGAGTTCGATGTGAATTAAGGAGTGATCACGGGGGCTGACCCAAGCGGATTTGATATCTTTCTGGGTGAGTTCAGGTTTGGCGCGGATAAGGATTTGTGTGGTGGGAGTTTCGCCAGTACTGTGGGTTGTTTCTGTATAGGGGAGGGTTATGTAGTCCTTGACGGTTTGTTCTTGTAATGAGACAGCGTTGGCAAGCTGGCGAGATTGACGATGTACTAAGTGGATACTAAGCTTGGCCTTCGTTGTTAATGAATCGATCACTTCACTGATGTGCTCTGGATCTTGGCTATCTATAAACAGGTCGATGAATTCTTTGTTGGGAATGACGCCAACTTTATATGGAGTGTGGGAAAATTTCGTTTTTAGGAT
Source organism: Akkermansiaceae bacterium (assembly GCA_051251915.1). Classification (GTDB taxonomy): domain Bacteria; phylum Verrucomicrobiota; class Verrucomicrobiia; order Verrucomicrobiales; family Akkermansiaceae; genus Rubritalea. The sequence continues at coordinate 24,252 of JBPOGF010000017.1, forward strand.
CTGGGCGCAAAATATAGCTTGTTCTTCTGGATTGTCTGTAGCGTCGTCTGGGGTGATGCTGACCTTCAAGTATGTGCCGCTAGTGGTAGGCGGGGATGATGGCGAGGTCGGGGATGTGGTTGTAGCTGGTATGTAAACTGTTTGGGTTTGTTTATTAGTGAGGAGGAACATGGAAAATACTACGACGGCGAGGAGTGCGAATATGGCAGTGGCTATGACGGTGACTTGGTTTGATGATCTTTTGTCGCTGGCTCTGTTGTCTTCGGTGGGTGTTGATTGATTTTCCATAGTGGGCTGATATTTTATAAATTTCTAGCAGAGATTCAAAAAAAACCAAATAATTTAGCGATTTCACTTGTAGAATTGGCTCATGTGGGTTACGTCCCGCGTCCGCCTGAGGTGTGTTACTATGATTTCACCGAAGGATCGCGCTTAAGCTAGCATTAAATATAACATTTAAGCTGACCCGCAAAATTATGAAACCAACCATGCAAACATACTACGAGGATACAGTCCGCGCAGCTCTTACTAAGGAGCTCGGCTGCACCAATCCTCATCAGGTGCCCGCACTAGAGAAGATCGTTGTGACCACACATTGTGGCAAAGCGACTGATCGCAAGCAGGCAGTCGAAGACTCCGTAGAGGAGATCGCTAAAATCACCGGACAGAAGCCATCTGTATCTTACGCTCGTAAGTCAGTAGCTAACTTCAAAGTTCGTGAAGGAGAAGCAGTAGGAGCCCGTGTTACCCTTCGTGGTAATACAATGTGGGAATTCCTCGATCGCTTCATTCATGTCACCGCTCCAAATATTCGCGATTTTCGCGGTATTTCATCAAAGAGTTTTGACGGTAACGGAAACTACGCTGTAGGTATCCCCGACCAGTCAATTTTCCCAGAAGTTGAGCTAGATCAGATCAAACGTGAGATTGGTTTCGACCTTATCTTCGTGACTTCTGCATCTACTGATGATGCAGGACGCGCACTTATGCGTGCTCTTGGAATGCCTTTCCGTGATAACAAGAAGGAAGAAGATTCCGCAGCTTAATCGCTTCACATTTAACAATTTAATTTAGAAAAGGATAAATATTATGGCAGTACTTAGTGACCCTATATCCGATTTCCTTACACGCTTGAAGAACGCTTCAAACGCAGGTAACGAATCATTCACAGCTCCATTCTCAAAGATGAAGGCGGAAATCGCCCGTATTCTTCAGGAAGAAGGCTACATTTGGAACTACGAGACCAAGACTGAGGGGCAATTCCCTGAGATCGAGGTAAAGGTAAAATACTCAGACGCGGGAGAAGCAGTGCTTCATAACGTGAAGAGAGTATCTAAGCCAGGTCTTCGTCAGTATGTTGGAGCGGACGAAATGCCGCGTGTTCTCAGCGGACTTGGTATCGCGATCATCTCTACTTCAAAAGGATTGATGACCGGTCAGAAAGCTCGTAAAGCAAAACTTGGCGGAGAAGTTCTCGCTAACGTTTGGTAGTAAATCATTTAATCAAATAAAGGAGATAATAATATGTCAAGAGTAGGATTAAAATCAATCACGCTACCAGAAAAAGTCACTGTATCCGATAAGGGCGGTAACATCACTGTAGAGGGACCTAAGGGCAAGTTGGATTTCCAGCTTCCAGTCGGCATCACTCTTTCACAGGAAGATGGAACTGTTTCAGTGAATAGAGCTACTGAAGGACGTGCTCACAGAGCGCTTCACGGCACAGCACGTAGCCTTATTAACAACATGATCATTGGTGTTACAGAAGGTTATGTTAAGGATCTAGAAATTCTCGGAGTTGGTTTTCGTGCAGCGGTAAAAGGAGCAATCCTTGACCTCAGCCTCGGTAAATCACACCCAATCCTTCACCCAATCCCATCAGGGTTGACAGTAACAGTTGCTGACAACACTAAGGTAAAGGTTGAAGGAATCGATAAGCAGGAAGTAGGACAATTTGCCGCTGAGGTGCGTTCCTACTATAAGCCGGAGCCTTATAAGGGTAAAGGTGTCCGTTATGTTGGCGAATACGTTCGTCGTAAGGCAGGTAAGTCTGTTGGTAAATAAACCAAGGCATTCCATTACAATTTAATCTCAAACTGAAAATCAGAAAATGAGCACACTCAATCGTAAGAAAGTCCGCCAGCGTATTCACCGCCGTATCAGAAAGAAACTTTCTGGAACAGCTGAACGTCCACGCCTAGCGGTTAACTATTCAAATCAACACGTCTATGCGCAAGTTATTGACGATGTTACTGGAACCACACTCTGTGCGGCATCTAGTTTAGACAAGTCCATCGAAAAAGGATCATCCAATGCGGCAACAGCAGCTAAGGTAGGATCACTTATCGCGGAAAAAGCAAAAGGTAAGAACATCGAAGCAGTCGTTTTCGACCGTGGTGGTCATCTTTTCCACGGAAAAATCAAATCACTTGCTGATGCAGCCCGTGAAGCAGGACTTAACTTCTAATCAATCACGAAACAATGTCTGAAAATAAAGAAAATACTCCAGCAGAAGTAAAGCCAGCAGCTGAGGCAACTCCAGCGGCGGCAGCTCCTGCTACACCAGCAGCAGCTACTCCGGCAGCAAACGAGCGTCCACAACGTGGCGGTCGCGGCGGCCAGGGTGGACAAGGCGGAAGAGGCGGACGCAAAGAGCGCCCACCACGCCAAGCACCAGCTAAGCCACAGACCGAAGACGGTGTGGAGCTTACTGAAAAAGTCGTATTCATTAACCGATGCGCTAAAGTAGTAAAAGGTGGACGTCGCTTCAGCTTCTCTGCTCTCCTAGTATCTGGCACAGGCGAAGGCCGTGTTGGTGTAGGATTTGGTAAAGCAAACGAAGTTGCAGAATGTATCCGTAAGGCTAGCATCGACTCACGTCGTCAGCTTCACCGCATCTCACTCGTCGATAACAGAACAATCCCACATGAAACTTATGCTGAGCATGGTGGTGGTAAGGTTCTCTTGAAGCCAGCTGTAGAGGGAACAGGAGTCATCGCCGGTGGTGGTGTGCGTGCTGTTTGTGAAGCAGTAGGTATCAAGGATGTTCTCGCTAAGTCACTCGGCTCTAATAACCACGCGAACGTTGTGAAAGCAACAGTTGAGGCTCTCAAGACTCTCCGCACTCGCGAGCAGGTTCTTAAGTCACGCGGTCTCTACAAAGAGAAAGCACTCTAATCATCAACTATAGAAATCAATATTATGAATCTTCATTCAATGAAGCCTAACAAAGGGGCTACACACAAGATCAAGCGTCTTGGTAAAGGTGAAAGCTCTGGTCAAGGTAAGACAGCAGGTAAAGGTCACAAGGGTCAAAAGGCTCGTTCTGGTAGCGGCGTTCGCGTCGGCTTCGAGGGTGGTCAGATGCCAATTCACCGTCGTCTACCGAAACGTGGCTTCAACAACGTTCGCTTTGCGGACAAAGTTGTCGTAGTTAACACAGCCCACCTCGAGAAGTTCTTCGAAGAAGGAGCAACAGTTAACGAAGAGACACTCCGTGAGAGAGGCCTTGTCAAAGGTGCTTTTGATCAGATCAAAGTGCTCGGAAACGGTAACCTAAATAAGAAACTCACAGTCAATGTATGCGCAGTATCTGCGGGTGCTAAGACTAAGATCGAAGCAGCAGGCGGAACAATTTCTTAATTGTCCACCAACTGACTCGAACAAAATTCCAAGTATCCTGCGCTAGTATAGACTACTAGCGAGGATACTTTTGCCACTTTTTGGTAAGGAGGTGCAGCGATAATGGTTGCGCTTCCTTGCTGGTTTATTACAAAACGTCCGAACAATTTCACATAGATAAAAAATAATGATCTCCGCTTTTGCGAATACATGGAAAGTAGCTGAACTACGTGAACGAATCATCTTCACATTGGTGATGATCGTCGTAGTCCGACTTGGTGTTTACATCACGATGCCTGGTATCGACTCCAACGTCATCAACCAATACACAGAATTTAAAGAAGCTCAGGGTTCGACTGGGGATGGAAACATTCTCAACACCATGATCACGATCTTCTCAGGAGGAGGACTCCAACAGCTCGGTATTTTCGCGCTCGGTATCATGCCTTACATCTCGGCATCGATCTTGATGCAGTTGATGACAGCGGTTGTGCCTAAACTATCTCGTCTTTCAAGAGAAGACGGTGGACGCCAGAAGATTAACCAATATACGAGGTTCATCACTATCCTTATTGCGGTGGTTCAGGGTGGATTCCTTGCTAATCAAGTTTATACTAAGCCTCAGACTCTACCGTTCTTCAATGGTATTGAGCAATTTAGCTCGGTTGTATCTGCTGATTACTCACATTTTGCATTCGTCACAATCTTTACTCTCACCATCGTCACGGGAACATTGCTTCTTATGTGGATCGGTGACCAGATGACTGAAAATGGTATCGGAAACGGAACCTCTATCATCATTACGATCAACATCATTTCCTCACTCCCATCAGCTCTCGCTGTTCTTTGGAGTTCACTCATCGTAGGTGGTGGAACTGGTGGAGCGATCTTCGCGGTTGGATTATTTGCCTTCCTTATCTTTATTATCGCGGCAACAATCGCCCTTACTCAGGCTCAGCGCAGAATCGCTATTCAGTATGCTAAACGCACACAGGGCAGAAAGCAGACTGGTGGAAACACACAGTATCTACCACTGAAGATTAACTACGCTAACGTGATGCCGATCATTTTCGCAACAGCGATTCTCGGAATCCCGACTGCACTTGCACAGATGATCTCTGGCGGAGCGGATTGGGCTAACACGATCAGTGCTATTTTATCACCAATTGATATTTGGTATTACCTCATCGCAGGAGCAATGATCTTCTTCTTCTCATATTTCTGGGTAGCGACTATGTTCAACCCATCAGAAATCTCAGAGAATCTGAAGCGTGGTGGTGGTTACATCCCTGGAATCAGACCTGGCCAGCCTACGGCTAAGTTCCTCGACTTCACGATGACTCGCCTCACATTTGCGGGTGCTATCTTCCTTACTATCATCTTTATTCTTCCTTACATCATTTCTCAGATGCCCCGTGGTATCATTGGTGGCCCTCTTGATCCGCTTGTGACTGGATTCTTTGGTGGAACAAGTCTTCTCATTATGGTTGGTGTGATCCTCGATGTGATGCGCCAAGTTGAGACCCATCTTCTTCAGAAGAACTACGATGGTTTCCTTAGAAAAGGAAAAATCAAAGGACGTCAAGAGCGCAAGCAACTCAATGCAGCGAACAAGTCTAGCAACAACATGATCTACCTAATGGTTGTCATCGCGATCCTCTTCATTCTAGGGATCGTAGCAATGACTATCCAAGGAAACTAGACGATCGACTATACAAAACAGATTCATTTAAAAGTGGTCGACCCAGCGATGGTTCGACCACTGATTTTTTAAACAATTAACCAAAACAGATGAAAAAAAACTACGTAATTCTGCTAGGTCCACCTGCGAGTGGAAAAGGGACCCAAGCCAGAAAGTTGGCAGATCATCTGGGTGTCCCATGTCTTGGAACGGGTAAGCTACTCCGAGTTGAAATGGACAAAGGCTCACAAGTGGGGCTTGAAGCTAAATCATATATCGACAGTGGCCGTTATGTTCCTGATGAGATTATTTTGAAAATGGTAGGGGAGTGGCTAGAAGGAAATTCTGGTGGCTGGTTGATGGATGGATTCCCTCGTACGCTGCCTCAGGCAGAAACACTTCAGAAAATGGCGAATCCTAGCCAGATCATAGCACTGGATGTGCCACGTGAGGAATTGGAATCTAGGATTACCAAGCGTAGGGAGTGCTCGGCATGTGGTGTGACAATTGCAGTTGATGATCTTACACAAACAACCTGTCCAGAATGTGGTAAGGATGCTTTGGTTTCGAGAGCGGACGATGCGCTTGAGAGTTTCAAGGTGAGGTACAAAAATTATGAAGAGCTCACCATCCCGCTGTTTGATTACTATAGATCTTTAGGCTCGATCAATGTGGTCGACGGGACTAAACATCCTGAAGAGGTGTTTGCAGAAATCCTTAATATAGTAGAAGAATAGAATCATGGCTAAGCGTAAAAATAGAGGAAGAAACGGCATTATCATCAAGACTCCACAGGAGATCACACAAATGCGTGTGGCATGTGAAACTGCGAGTGAGATTTTGCAGAATGTGGCTAAATTTATTGCAGATGGGATTGGTAAGACTACCAAGGAGGTGGATCTTTATGCCGCTGAATTGATGAAGGAGCGCAATTGTAAGAGTGCGTTTCTCGGATATCGTGGTTTCCCGGGGTATACATGTATTTCTCCAAATATAGAAGTTGTACACGGAATTGGTGGTGACTATGTGATTAAAGATGGTGACATTATTAGTGTGGACGTAGGGATAACGTTGAATGGTTGGATAGGTGATAATGCGACAACTGTTGCAGTTGGTAATGTTGATCAGGAGAGTAAGCGTTTACTTGCAGTCACTGAACAATCACTTTACGAAGCGCTTTCATTTGCGAGAGATGGCGAGTATCTAGGTGATCTTTGTGGAGCAGTGGAAGATTACGTTAAACCACATGGATTTTCTGTGGTTAAGGAATTTGTGGGTCACGGAGTTGGGAGGGATCTGCATGAAGAGCCTTCTGTTCCGAATTATCGCCCATTTGGGAAGACTCCGCGTCTAAGAGAGGGTATGGTGCTCGCTGTGGAACCGATGATTAACATTGGAACACCGCGCGTGAGGATTCTGGAAGACGGCTGGACAGTGATTACTGGAGACAAGAAAAACTCTGCTCACTTTGAGCATACAGTTCTGGTTACTAAAGATGGGCCGGATATTCTAACAGCGAGGCCTAGGGAGGCGACTCCAGAGATTCTTGGGATTGAGCTTTAGTAATAGTGAATCGATCTTTATCTGTATAGGGCTAGATTAGGTATAGGATTAGCCTTTGGAAGCGGAGCTTTGCCTTTGTGGCAGTGGAGCGGTCAAGTCAAGGTGGTCTTATCCTATAAAATATTTAGATAATTACTGGAATTGGTTTTTCACTCAAATAATGTGAGTTATCGACCATGAAAATCATATCTAAAAGAATAAAAATTAGGACACTAATACTCTCACTAGGACTTACGCTTTTTGCGCACAGTCAAAATTTAGCAGAGAAACTGGTGGCAGAAAATACTGATCTACGTATTAGTGACGGTAGCCAATTTCAATCTCAAGCTAGTTATCCAAAGTTTAGTTGGGATGTAACGCCGCAATATTTCATGTTTGGCGATCTCAAGGTATTGAAGCCTGAAGAAGTGAATCACATAGCAATGCGCTCTGGTTTTATCTGTATAGAAAAAGCGCATGGAATGAGGACATACGGAGCCGCTGAGCTGGGAGCCAAGCATGAGGCAGCTGCGTTTAAAGCCGTGAATCCTGGAATCAAAGTGTTATTCTATTTCAATTCAGCTTATGCCTATCCATTTACTACTTATTCGAAAGGGTTGAGCAGTAAGAATATTAATCAGAATCCTGAGTTAAAGAATTTCTTAATAAAAGATTCTAAAACCGGGGAGCTAGCTAAACGAGGATCTACCTATTTCTTCGATGTTTTGAATCCGAAATTCCGTGAGTGGTGGGTAATGACAGTAGCTAAAGGTGTAGCAGATTCCGGTTGTGACGGCGTCTTCATCGATCAGATGCATGGGTTTTCGTGGCTTAGGAATGATAAGAGGAAGGAAGTAAAAAAATCAATGGGTGAAATGATGGCTGCACTAAAAAAGAAGTTAGGTCCCGATAAAATAGTGTTAGCTAACAATGCGCAAAATGAGGAAAATATATTAGCTGTATCTGATGCTAGTATGTTCGAGCACTTCAATAGCAAACTTTTGACCAAAGAGGCTCTTCTGAGAGATTGGGACAACATGCTTAAAATTTCTAAGAAGGGAAAAATGTCTGTATTTCGTATTGGGGTGGAGCAGGACAGTAGTCTTAGCGAGGAAGAGAAAGCAAAGCTCATGAAGAGCGCAAGTAAGCATGCTAGTATGGCGGCTCTTGCTAAGGACCGATTAGAATATTATCAAGCTGTCTATCTGATAGGAGCTCAACCTTATAGCTACTTTCAATATGGCTGGGGCTGGAAACTCAGCACAGGCCCGCTAGAGAGCAACCCTAACCTAATGAAGCCGCTCGGAGCTCCTAAAGGTGCCTACACCAGAGTGAAAGAGGATGGCTGGGTGTTTACTCGCGAGTTTGAACATGCGAGCGTGTGGGTAGATACAGAAAAAGGGCAGGGGAAAATCACCTGGAAATAACAAGGGTGCCTATGAGAGGTATTGGCAATGAATTAGGGCAGATCGTTTCCGATCTGCCCTATTGTTTTAGATGTTAGCTAGGTGGTCTTTATTTAGCATATGCCGCTTTGAGTGCTTCTGCTGGGTTGGCGCCTGCTTTGAATGGGTTTTCTTCGATTTTGAAGGTTGGGTTAACGTTTGCGTTGTCTGGGATTTTGTCTTCTAGGTTGAGAGTCCAGTAAGCTGCGTTGACGAAGAGTTTGCGCATGGCAGCTCTGTCGAATTCACAGATACCTCTGCGTTCACCGCCGATGGTGGTGGTGAAGACTCTGCCTTTTTCTCCAACTGGGCGCTGGTAGGTCCATGAGACTGGCATCATTGGTGAGTTCTTACGGTCTTTGTGGACTTTAGAGTCTGGTTTTTTATCTGCTAGTGGTGGTGAGTCGAACTTCATGCCGTCTACGACCTGACCTAAGATGATGGGGGTACAGCCTGCTGTGAGGGGGAGTTGTACTTCATAGACGTCTGTGGTGCCCCAGATCTCGCCGTCTTTGATTCCTTTGACTATGGGGTGGTTTTTTTGCTCGGGGGCGATGATGCCTCTTGAGCTTTCTTTGTGCTTCACTCCCCAATGACCTATCCAGGTTTCACCGAGTACTTGTTTACCAAAGCCTCCTGGGTAGTCATCGCCTTTGTAGTCGTAGCTGTATTTGGCGAATTTACTTTCGCGGTTTTTACTATAATTGAATGCGTGGGTGGATGTTCTGACGCCGATGATGGGCTTGCCTGTGGCGAGGTAGTCTACGATGTGTTGCATCTGTTGATCTGGGAGGCAGCGGAAGCGGTTGTAGGTGACCATGAGGTCAGCATCTTTGAGTGCTTCTAGGCCTTCCATGTTGTTTGAGCTTGGTTTGATATTGCCTTTATCGTCTGTGGAGAAGATGGCGTAGCAGTCAAAGCCGTGACGTTCTGCTAGGATGTTAGCCATGATTGGCATCGATCTTTCAGATTTGTATTCATGGTCTCCGATGAGGAAGACGATTTTCTTGTTTTTCTCTACTTCCTTGTTTGCGGGAAAGTGGAGTGGTGCTGCATGAGATAGTGAAATACTCGTGGTTAGAGTAGCGGTGAGTAGTGATAGTTTTTTAATCATTTGTATGGTTGTTTTGCGGTGTTTTTTTTATCTGTTTCAACGTATCTAGTTAATCAAGATGCGGTAAAATCTTTTCCCTGAGGGGTTGGAATCAACTGTTCCGAGGAGTTTGATGTCATCAAATCTAGTGCCGTGTGTGACTAATGAGGCTCCGTAGAGGTAAAATTTCCAGGTGACTGTTTCGGTTGTGGTGAAGTCAGTAAAATTGATTGTTTCCTTTTCTACTGCAGCATTTGATGCAGGGATCAATGTTTCTGTGATGAAGACCTCGTTTTGATTACCTATTTTGTAGCTGATGTCTAGTCTTGCTGTAGAGCCGAACTGGTTTGAGAAGAAATTGAGTTCTTCATATTTTATTGAGTTACTACTTGGGTTGATATTGAATGAGAAGGTGTGGTTATTTGTGGAAGCTGCGGTTCTATTGGCTTGATTAGCGTTCGCAAAATTAAATCCTGGTGAACCGGAGTCACTGGGGTCAAGCAGGCTGTGGGTGAATACAAAGCCTGCGCCGCCGCCAGTGAGGCCTCCTCCTTGGGTTAGGTCGCTGGCAGCAGTGAAGGTTTCAGTGTCTACGGACTTAAATGCATCTGTGTTGAAATCACCAGAATTCCCTGTTTCAGCATCATAAAGCGCAAGTGTAGTGGTGCCTGCAGGTGGAGCGGTTGAGATGGAATATGAGGTAGAGGGAGCGGTGGCGTGTGCTGGGACGTCTGATGCTAGAGTAGACCAGGTTAGTAGATCTTCGCTGGTTTGGATGTTGTAGGAATTACCAGCATTGCTAATCCATGTTAGTGTGACTTGGTCGCTGCTGTCCATAGTGATGATGGGGGCGCCGAAGGTGGATGCGGAGGTGGTGGGATCTGTGCCTGCGGCTACTTCAAAGCCGTCGAGCTGGCCGTCACCGTCTGTGTCGGGTAGAGTGGGATCAGTTCCTGCGGTGGTTTCTTCTGTTAATGTGAGTCCGTCTCTGTCTGCGTCTTGGGCTTCTAGGGATAGCATGGCTGCGGCGGTGGCTGCGCCCATGCTGATCTGGCCTGAGGCGTTGAAGTGGATTCCGGTGTTGTTGCTATGCGTATTAAATGTGTCAGTGTTTACAAAGGCTGTCTGGTGACCATCAGAGGCGACGTCTTCTTGTGCTTGGCGGACGGTATTTACTGAGTTTCCAGGCGTGCTGACGCTGCTTCCATACTGATTTGCAGAGAGGCCAGTAATGACGAAGGGGAGTGTGTATCCACCGGTAGTTTGACCACCGAAGGCTGTGCTCCTAACTCGTTCAATGAGTGCAGTAAGATTTGCTTCATAGGCATTTGCATTTGCAGCGTTTCCTGTATCAGATTCTCCTTGGATCCAGACCATGCCGCCAACTTCGTAGGTGTGACCAGCATCAGTGAGTGCCTGGAGTCCTGCGGCTACTGTTGTTACGAATGTAGTATAGTTAGTACCAGTGGCAGACCACTGGGTGTGCAGATTTGTTCCACCATGGGTGTACTTGATAATGGCGATGTTCACTGATGGATCTGCATCCGCCATATCTCTGCCAAATTTTAGTTCACTACCGAATTCAACAGCGTATGGTGAGGGGCTGTTTTCACCATGACCAGTGTCAGGCTGGAGCGATAGCCAGGTATTTTGGGCTAGATTTCCGTTTGTAGTGACCTGGGTCTTTTTCCAGTAGAGTTGAACATCATTTTGAGCAGTGCTTAGTGGAGCTGTGAGCTCTGAAGCATCTCCTCTGCCATTGCCATTAGATTGACCGCCGAGTAGGTAAACCCGATAATGTGTGGCGTAGAGAGGTGAGGTGAAAATGGAGCTGGTTAGAGCAAGAAACAATAGTTTTTTTAGGTTGCGAGTAAGCATGATGTTTTCTGTGGGATAGGTAGTGATGGTACAGTTTTAGTGTGCAAAACCAAGAATAATGCTTATTATAGGTGACTAAATTTTTCTGATTTACAAACAGTTATGGTTAGTGTTTATAGAGATAGACAAAATTTGTAGTTTTATGGATTTTCAGAATGAGAGTCTATTTCAACACACTCTAATAAATATGAAAAAACTAACAATAATTCCTATAATGATGCTTGCTGGTATCAGTCTTTCCCAAGCAGCACAGCTAGCGGTATACACTGCTACAGGAACCAATGGTAACTTTAATACAACCGCTTTTGACTCCGTTGATACAGAAGCACTAACAGATTCAACACGCTTAGTGCAGGATGGTGGTATTACTGGTGGTGGTTCTTCTAGTTTTATACTCACTAATGCTATTTACGCCAATACAACCACATCCGGTACTGGTTATAATTTAGCAGGTGTATCAACCGCCAGTCGGGCACTAGCAATAACGGCAGGTGATTTCTTCAGTTTTACTGTAGAAACCAATGGAAATTCAGTTACTTTTGAGTCGTTGTCCTTTTTCCAAAATCAATTTGGAACGACTGGTAAGGTGGATATCTCAGCTACACAAGCTGGAGGATCAGAGGTTTTTCTCACAAGTGGATTCACTCCTGCGGGAGGTAATAATGCTCTAGCAACACCTGCAACGAATGTGGATTTTGCTGATTTCACAACTACAGCTGATACGACATTTACGTTTTATTTATATGGAGCTTCTAATGCAAATCACGGAACGCGTTTTGATGATATTACATTGAATGGAACTGTGGTTCCTGAGCCGTCATCTACTGCCCTTCTTGGGCTGGGTGGTTTGGCTCTGATGATGCGTAGAAAGAAGTAGGCTAATCTGCTTTCACTTTATAGACAGGAGGGTTTGTGCTTCCTGTCTTTTTGTATTTATGGGGTAAAGGGTCTCTTAGTTAAGTGCTCTATTGAGTTCTTCTACGGATAGCGAGTAGGGAGATAGAGAGCACGATGAATGCTGATGTGCTTGGCTCAGGGACTACTACTAAATTAACGTAATCGTCGGTATAGTTGTATACTACTTCCCAGTTCTGGGCGTCAGGCAGGTTTATAGTTGCAAAAGCTCCTGTTAGATCGCCTGCATTGAGAATGGTAAAGCTATCTCCTAAGTTGGCTGTGAATCCATTCACGTAGACAATATCTAATATCCCATCAAGTGATGCTGAGTTTTCGATGCTGAGGAGATCGAAGTTGAGTAATAAAGCTCCTCCTAGTTCAATGTTTACTGTGGCTCCGGCCTCAAGGTCTAGGGAATCCACAGTGAGTGTGCCTGGTGAATTACCTGGAGCTATGGTTGCACCTGATTTAACGAGGACAGCTCCACTACTGATGCCGCTTCCAGATAAAGTTCCTCCAGCCTCTACGGTGGTGTCACTTGTAATACTGCCGTCTAGATAGAGGGTGCCATCATTAATGGTGGTATCACCTGTGTATGTATTTGCTCCGTTCAGTGTTGTAGACCCGGAGCCTGTGTGGTTTACGGCGACACTGCCAGATAATACTACAGCAGTACCACTGGTGGTGCCGTCATTGGTGAGAGCGTAGTTTGAGTTAGTGTGGTTAAAATTCACTGTAGCGCTACCTGAGCCTCCTGTAATACCAGTGGCATCTACTGTCCCCGCAACGGTTGCACTTGCTCCGGAGGCACCGCCAATATTGAGTGTGCCAGTAGAACCAGATTCAGAGGCGATTAATAGGTCTTCGGTGACAGAGCTGTGATTGATATGGCCGCCATTAGAAATGGTAGCAGATCCGGTGCCTTCATATCCTATAGCTAGTGATAGATCACCGCCTCCAGTTTGGATATATTGAGAACCGACACCATTGACATTGAGAGTACCATTACCGGAGGCATAGCTTCCTATGTCACCAATAGATCCTACACTAACTGAGCCGCCGTTAGTGATGCTTAGTATGCCTGTGCCGCTACTTCCAACTGCTAAATAATCGTTTGCGGTCCATGTGGAGCCTGCGCCAGTGACATTGACGGTGCCATTAGCAGTTCCTGCTGAGCCGATGAGAGCAAGGCCGCTGTTTTCAACTGTGCCTTGCGACAGGATGTTGAGAATACCAGTGCCAGTTGACCCACTGGTAAGGTCATTACTAAGATTTAGCATCGATCCTGAACCTGAAACGGTGGTCGTCCCAGAACCTGTTCCTTGAGCAATACTTGAGTTGACTGCTGTTACACTACCGCCTGACGAGATATCCAAAGTTCCAACACCGTTATTACCTACTGTGAGAAAGTCTGCAGAATTTAATGTTCCTGAGCCACTCACGCTGAGGCCGCCAGATGTAGAATTACCTAGGATGAGGTTCAACGTCTCAGCGCCTGCAGAAGTCACTTGAGCGGTGCCTCCATTATCGATTAGAGCCGGGACGGTGAGAGTGGGGGTGCCATTATTCCAGTTCGCTGGGGTGAACCAGTTCTGGGTGGTGGTTTGCCATTCTGTGATTTGAGCATGACTCAACGATGCTCCAGAAAAAAAGATGAGACCTAGGGCATGAGGTAAGTAGAGTTTATGTAATTTCATAACAGGTGTAATTAAAGTGACTTAATCACATAGATAGTATGCCTAGAACCGTCAATGATATAAAAGTGAAAGGAGCTGTTAGATTGTATGAAATTAATCTATTTGGGCTGGCTAGGAGCTATTGCCGATAGAGTCAGTGTGATGTTTAGCGGTGGCATAGCCATGCTAAAAACTTAGAGTCTCCTGTTCGCCTAGGTATTTTGGGGTGGTTTTTAGGATGTTTTCGTCTGCCCACATTCTGATGCGGGCGAGGTATTCTCGGTTTTGGGTGGCTTTGCCTTTGACGTCTTGGGCGTTGTAGCCGATGGCGTCGATGCCGCGGTTTTGGGCGATGTAGGCGGCGCGTTCGTTGTGGAATTTTTGGGAGACGAGGATGACTTTGTTGATACCGAAGATTTTATCCACTCTGACGACTGAGTCCATGGTGCGGAGTCCGGCGTAGTCGCAGATGATTTTGTCGGCAGGGACGCCCAGTTTAATGAGGGCTTGCTTCATGTCTTCTGGTTCGTTGTAGTCATCGCGGCTGTTGTCTCCTGAGACGATGAATCCTCTGACTTTGTTTGCCTGCCAGAGTTGGTGGGCAGCTTCTATTCTGTATTTGAAGTAGAGGTTTTTGCGTCCGTTGATCATTTCTGCGCAACCGAAGACTAATGCGACACGTTCAGGGTTGTTAGATTCTTCTGGGAGTTCGTTGATCTGATCGAATAGGACGCTTTTACCTGCGGCTTGGGCGGTGGAGTTAGCCCACCACATTAGGATGAGAAAGAGGGCTATGGCTACAAATGCGATTATGGCAGATAGCTTGATGAATCCCCAGAAGGTGAATGATTGAAAGAAGAGGAGCATTTCCTAACGGTGGATTTTATAGTTTTCACGGACATTCTGTAGATATTTCATGTATTTTACTTTTGCCTCGTAATCTGGGTCTTGTTTGGGGTCTAGGAATGGGTTGTTTGTTCCGTATTGGGTCCATGGTCCTACTTTTGGGACTTCATCAAAATCGATAAACCTCCAGTGTACTACTGAGCCGGATTTGATTTTCATGTAGTCTCTAACGGCTGGTGAGATGTCTAAGCCTGCATTTTTGTTTTGGGTATTCTTAGGTTTCCTATTTCTAAATACATACATGAAGTCATCGGTGAAAAATGGCCCACAGTCTTCCCACTGGGCGTAGCAGACTTTTTTGTTTTGGACGATTTTGATCCATCTGCCTTTGCAGGAGGTTTTGCCTGGTTCGGGGCTGACGCGGTTGAACCATGGGATGAGGGATTTGGCTTCTGGTTTGTGGAGTTTGTGGTTGATGCAGTCGTTGTAGGGGAGTGCGATGTAGAATGGGTTCTGGCGTGGGATGAACGCGGCGGGGCGATAGCCTGCACGTGCAGCGGGGTCTGGGTTGTCATAGCCGCCGTAGTTTTGTTGCCAGTTTCTGTCCCATGAGCTGGCGTGGTTTGGAGTGGGGTTTCTGGAGGTGGGTTTCTCTCCGATCCAGAATACTGAGACGGTGACGTTGAGATGCCAGGGGTAGTTGAGTTTTAAGAATGGGTTGGCTGGCTGGCTCTCGGGGTCAATGGTGCTGTTGGTGGATGTGGAGGGTCTTGAGGTTTGAGCACCTCCTGTGGGTGTACTGATGCTGGGGCCTTGTGCTGCTATGGGTAAGCTTTCGCTGAGGAAAACCAGCAAGGTTAGAGTTAAGAGGAATAATTGGGGTTTCATGGGGGTAAGTTTTTATCGGTTCTCTAGCCAGGTGATGACTTGCTGGAGAGCTTTGGCGCGGTGGCTGAGTTGGTTTTTGATGTCATCGCCGAGTTGCGCGAATGTTTTCTGGTAGCCTTCAGGGATGAAGAGCGGATCGTAGCCGAAGCCTTTGTCTCCGGTGAGCTCTGAGATGATAGTTCCTTCGGCGCTGCCGTCGAAGTGTGCGAGACGTTTGCCGTTTTCGGCGATAACCATTACGCATTTGAATCTTGCGGTTTTTGGTGTGGATGAAGGGAGTTTAGCGAGTTCGCTGAGGAGCTTGGCGTTGTTTGCCTCGTTGTCTCCATCTGTGCCTGCGTAGCGTGATGAATAGACGCCTGGTTCACCGTTGAGGGCATCTACTTCTAGGCCTGAGTCGTCTGAGAGAATGATTCCGTTGGTGACTTTGCTTATTTCTACTGCTTTGAGTGTGGCGTTTTCTAGGAAAGTGGTGCCTGTTTCTGCTACGTCTGGGAAGTCTCCTGAGGTGAGATCTACTACCGCAAAGTGGGTTCCTAGCATCGACTGGATTTCACTGGTCTTATGAGTGTTACGCGTAGCAACGAGAAGTGGTGTGGCTGATGACATAGTATACTTCTAGTGTGCTTAGGCTGGATTTCAAGAACAGATTCTCGATGTGGTGCTGCTAGAGCTTATGACAAGGTGTGTGAAAATAATGGCATAGTAATCGCTGGAAAATAAAATGATTATGTGTTAGTTTATGGCACTATAAATAATGATTATTTCTTTCTACTCGAAGTCTCCCAATTATAGCTGGCTATCTAACTTTGCTCATTTCAAATTTGAGCTTGATGGTAAGGATTGGATGAGTGTGGAGCATTATTATCAGGCGATGAAGTTTGAGGATGAGGATTTACAGAACGAGGTAAGGTTGTCTAGCACTGCGCTGCATGCCCGTAAGATAGCTAAAAGCTGGAGTGCTAAGTCGAGGAGGGACTGGAGAACTGAGAAGGTAAAGGTGATGGCGAAGGGGCTGGAGGCGAAATTTACCCAGAACCTGGAGTTGCAGGAATGGCTTTTGAAGACGAATGAGGCGCCGTTAGCGCATATTGTTTCTAGCGATCTTTTCTGGGGAGTGAATCATGATGGGGAGGGTGCTAACATGCTGGGAGAGATGATAGAGTCGCTCCGGCAACGGTTGCGAAGGAAGTTAGAGGAGGGGTAGCTGTAGTGGCTATTTAGATTATTCTTTGTGGCCGCCTTCTTCCATGGAGAGGATGGCGTCTACCATTTGTGAGATCTGTTCCTCGCTGTATTGTGGGTTTGGAGGCATAGGGACATCTCCCCAGACTCCAGCTCCGCCTTTGAGGATCTTGGCTGCTAATATGTCTTCTGCGCCTTTCTTTCCACGGTAGCGGTCTGCGACATCGATGTAGCGTGGTCCGACTGATTTTTCTTGGGTTTGGTGGCAGGATAGGCAGGTGGCTTCTGCGAGGAGTTGGGTGCCTGGATGTTCTTTGGGAAGGCCAGCGAGGCGCTCGTCCACTGCATCGGCATCGATGAGTTCTTTGCCTTCTTTTGAGAAAGTTACTTTTTTGAGTGTGCCGTTTTTGTTGTCATACCAGCCTTTGCCGTATTCTAGGACATACATGGTTCCGTCTGAGCCGAGTTCGACGTCTGCGGGGTGGATGAATTTCTTGCTGTGGAGCCAGTTTTTCTTCCATTCCATTTTGCCGGATTTATCGATTTTGGTGAGTTGCATTTTGCCGTTGTTCCAGTCAAAAGTGATGAGGCATCCGTCTAGCTCGCGAGGGAGTTTTTGGTCGGAGTCTGCGTGGTCATCGTAGTAGTAGACTGGGCCGGCGCAGTAGCATGAGCGGTTCTCAAACCAGAGTGGCTCTTGAGCTTCAGGGAGCCTTTCGAGTCCTGTGTTGAGGCGGGAGTTGTTGACTGGCTTTTTAGGGTCAAATTTTTCGCCTACTTTATTGGTTTCAAAATCATATTCAGCGTAGGGTTTGTTGTCAGCTACGAAGTATGGCCAACCGTAGTTGCCGGCTTTTGAGGCTTGGTTGATTTCGCAGTATCCTCTGGGGCCTCTGCTAGTTTCTTTGCGTGCATCTGGTCCTACTTCTCCCCAGTAGAGGGTTCCGTTTCTTTGGTCTACGCCGATTCTCCATGGATTACGGCAGCCCATGATGTAGATTTCTGGTAGGGTTTTGGAGGTTCCTCTGCGGAAGAGGTTTCCAGTTGGGATGGTGTATTTGCCGTTTGATGTAGGGGTGATTCTGAGGACTTTGCCTCGGAGGTCGTTGGTGTTGCTGGCGCTGCGCTGGGAGTTTTCGTGTTCGTGGTCTTTACGTTCGTCTAGTGGTGGGTAGCCTTTGGCTGGGAATGGTGCGCTGTTGTCTCCAGTGGAGATGAATAGGTTTCCTTTGTGGTCGAATGCGAGTGATCCGCCTTCGTGGCAGACTCCGTCTTTGCGGGACTGTGGAATCTCTAGCATTATTTTTTCTTGGCTGACCTTGCCTTTTTTGAATGTGAATCGAGATAGGCGGTGGACTTCTGGGCTTTTTGGTGAGTAGTAGACGTAGAACCAACCATTTTTCATGAAGTTGGGGTCTGCGGTGATTCCTAGGAGTCCGGTTTCACGTGAGTGTTTTTCTTTTTTGACTTTGGTCAGGACTGAGACTTCGAATTGTTTGATGACTTGTGTTTCACCGGTTTTAGGAGAGTACCATTTGAGTGCTCCTGTGCGCTCGGTGATGAAGATGTCGCCGGTGGGAAGGGTGGTGATTTCCATGGCGTCCACTAAGTTTGTGGCGAGGGTTTCTACTTTGAAGAATTCGTCACTAGGTATGTCGCTTGCCGCGAATGCTTTGACGGAGAGAAGAAGACTGAGGGTTATAGATTGAATTTTCATGGGTTTTGAAATCGGACATTAATGTCGAACTAATTTAGCAAACACCAAAAATGAGCCAAAACAAGGAAAAGGTTTGGGTTTGAGTGTTTTCTGATGAAGGGGAATGCTAGCCGATTGGGGAAATGTAGTAGCTACTGGATATGCCTTCGATGTCGTGATGGTATAGGAAACAGTTTGAATCTGCGGCTTGGATAGCGTTGATCATTTGTGGTAGTTCCTCGTGGGTGATGATGGTTCTTACGATGCTGAATGATTCTCCTGTGTGACCGCCGGTGCCCTTGTGTAGTGTGTATGTGCGGTGGGCTTTAGTGGATGTGATGGCGGTCCCTACTGCTTCTTGCTTGCGGGTGATCACTGCCAGCATGGTGATTTTAAATTTGCGATAGAAGTTGTTTAAGGTTTCTGCGGAAACGAAGATGTAGATGCCAGTGTACATGAGGGTGTTGATGACGGCTTCAAAATCTCCATTTTTTAGGAAGTCTAGGCTGAGGCCGAATGTGGTAGAGACGATGGAGGCGATGATGGCGATGGAGCCGACTGGTTTTAAGTATTTCACGGCGAAGTAGGCTCCGAGGATATCTTCGTCACCTGTGGAACCGCGGCTTTTGAATGCGATGGCTTTACTGCCTCCGGCGAGAATGCCGCCGAATAGGACTAGGATGATGCGTTCGTTTTGGGATTCGGGTTGTGCGAAACTGAGCTCGGGGAGGATGATGAGGCCTAGTGTGACCATGGTTACGACGAGCAGTGATCGCCGAGCAAAAACGCGGCTGACTTTAGCGAAGGCGAAGGTGAGTAGACCGGCTTGGAAGATGAGGTAGAGGGTGATGAATAGCCAGTAGCTGTCGAAGTAGTATGAGAATGCTGTGGCGATGCCCTCGGTGCCTGTTAGGATGACTTTCGATGGGAGGACGAAATATTTTAGCGCGATGGCGTAAAGTACTCCAGCGAGGATGATGAGGCTGTAGTCTTTTACTAGGTGTTGTGGCTGGATTTGGTGAGTCGGGGTGGTCATATGTTAGTGGGTGGGAAGCGGCTTATTTGTTGTCGTGCCTCCAGATGTGGTGGACGATTTCTTGGTAGATTTTTTCGGGTAGTTCTTTGTAGGGTTTGATTAAGAAATCGTCGAAATGCTGGGTGGATTCGTGGTGCTCTGAGCCGAGTCCCATTTCATCGCCTTTTTTCCAATGCATGCCTTCTGGTAATGGGAGGTAAAAGCTCCAGTGCACGGTTCTATCATCAAATTTGAGATCGATATAATAGGATGGATCGACTTTGGATTTTTTTTCACGGGCAATTTCTTCAGCTGATGGTGGGTATCTGAATCGCATAGCATGACTGTAGAATGGAAGTTGGTAATTTCAAGTGGTATGAGAAGGAGAAATGGATGCACAAAGCCCCTCGAAGTAAACCTAGGGAAGGTCTACGACGAAGGGCCGCGTGAAAGTGTCTGATTAGTATCTAGTAATTACTCAGCGGCGGGTTCGGTGGACTTTTGCTTCACTCCCTTTCTTACGAGGACGTAGAAGAGTGGGGCGAAGAAGACGCCGAGTAGGGTAACGGCGGTCATGCCGAAGAATACTACGGTTCCGAGTGCCTGACGCATTTCGAATCCTGGGCCGGTAGCGATGACCAATGGAATGACTCCGAGGATGAAGGCGAAGGCGGTCATGATGATGGGGCGTAAACGTAGTCTGGCGGCTTCTAGAGCAGCTTCGAATCTGTTCTTGCCTTCGTCTTCGAGTTGCTTGGCGAACTCAACGATGAGGATGGCATTTTTAGAGGCCAATGCGATGAGCACTACGAGTCCGACCTGGGTGAGGATGTTGTTATCCATTCCTCTGAGGTGAACTCCCCAGATGGCGCCAGCTAGACAGAGTGGAACGGTGAGCACAACGGCGAGTGGCATGCCCCAAGATTCATACTGAGCGGTGAGCAGGAGGAAGACGAAGAAGATAGCAAGGAGAAATACTACCGTGGGGCTGGTGCCTGGTTTTTTCTCTTGGTATGCGAGTTCTGTCCACTCGTAGCTGATGCCTGGAGGTAAGATTTCTTTCGCAAGGCGATCCATGGTGTCTAGTGCTTGACCTGTGCTGACTCCTGGTGTGGGTGTTCCTAGTAGGTCAGATGATGAGTAGAGGTTGTGCCTAACTACGCGGTCTGGACCTGTGGCGGTCTTCATGGTGATGAAGGAGCCGAGTGGTACCATTTCACCTGTTTTGTTTTTGACCTTTAGTTTGGTGATGTCGTCCGCGACTTCACGGAAGTTTCCGTCTGCTTGGGCGGTGACTCGGAAGGTTCTGCCGTAGAGGTTGATTTCGTTGATGAATGAGCTACCGAGCTGAGTTTCCAAGGTGCTGAAAACTTCTGTGAGGTTGATGTCTAGCATCTGTGCTTTTTCACGGTTGATGTCTGCGTAGAGCTGTGGAGACGATGCCGAGTATGGAGTGAATGCCATGGCAATGGTCGGATCAGCGGTGGCTGCAAACGCTAGCTGCCAAGTGGCTTCTTCTAGGGCCTTGTAGCCTAGACCTGCGCGGTCTTGGATTTCCATTTTGAAACCGCCTCCTCTGCCGAGTCCGCGGACTGTGGCGGGTGGGATGACGAAGGCGATGGCGTCTTGTTTGGCGGCGACTTGTTGGATTTTAGCGTAGATGGCATTTGCTGTAGTGTCAGCGGTGGTGCGATCTGCGAAGTCATCAAACGGGGTGAAAATCACGAATGAGTTTGATGAGTTAGAGAATGTGGCGCCATTGAAGCCAGCGAAGGCTACGGTGTGCTTGACTCCTTTGACATCGAGGACGTCTTTGATGAGATTTCTAGCTAGTTCGTCAGTTTTGGAGAGCGCCGTTCCTGGTGGGAGCTGGACTGCAACGATGGAGTATCCTTGATCTTGAGATGGGATGAATCCGCCTGGAACTGTCTTGAAGCCAGAGTATGCGAGATACATGAGTCCGCCGTAGAGGAGGAGCATGATGAATGCCATGCGGACTACGCGCTTGATGGTCCATGAATAGGCACCAGTGAATTTATCGAAGACCCAGTTGAAGAGCTTGAAGAACCATCCGAATAGGAAGTTGATAATGCGGCTGAGGAAGTCTGGCTTGGCATTATGGTTTCTTAGTAGCAATACGCTGAGTGCTGGTGAGAGGGTGAGCGATACGAGTGCTGAAATACTGGTGGATGTGGCAATGGTGACAGCGAACTGTCTGTAGAACTGGCCGGTGATCCCACTGATGAATGCAGTAGGGATGAATACTGCGAGGAGCACGAGTGCGGATGCGATGAGGGCGCCGGAGACTTCTGCCATGGCGCGTCTGGTGGCTTGTCTTGGCTCCATGCCGTCTTCGAGGTTACGCATGACATTTTCTACTACCACGATGGCGTCATCAACGACGATACCAATGGCGAGAACGAGTCCGAAGAGGGTGAGGTTATTTACGGAGTACCCGAGTATCTGCATGACGGCGAATGTGCCGATGAGTGAGATGGGGATGGCGATGACGGGGATGATGGCGGCTCTCCATGACTGGAGGAAGACGAGCATGACGATGACGACGAGGAATACGGCTTCCACGAGTGTGTGGAGCACGGCGTCGATGGAGTTGTCGATGAATTGTGTAGGATCATAGACGATTCTGTATTCGAGGCCTTCTGGGAAGTCCTGGGCGAGGTCGTTCATGGCGGTGCGGATTTCTTCTGCGGTTTCGAGTGCGTTAGAGCCGGGTCGCTGGAAGATGGGAAGAGCTACGGTTCTGTCGTTGTCTAGGTAGGCATTGACTCCGTAGTCAACGGCGCCAAGTTCGATTCTGGCGACGTCTTTGAGGTAAACTACTTTTTGGTCACCGGTGCTTTTAACGATGATGTTTTCAAACTCACCTTGCTCGGAGAGTCTGCCTGTGGTGGTGACGTTGAGCTGGAGGGGGACTTTGTTAGGGATGGGTTCTTGACCGATGATGCCGGCTGCGACTTGGACGTTTTGGGATCTTAGGGCTGTGAGGACTTCGGTGGTGGAGAGCTTGTAGAAGTCCATGCGTTCTGGGTTTAGCCATACTCGCATGGAGTATTCACGGCCACCGAAGAGGCGGACTTCACCGACGCCTTCGACACGGCGGAGGCGTTCACGGACTTGGAGTAGCGCGTAGTTTGAGACGTAGAGGGTGTCAAATGTCTTATCTGGCGAGAGCATCTGGACGACCATCATGAGGTCTGGTGAGGACTTGTTTACTGTGATACCAATCTGGCGAGTAGCAGCGGGGAGGCGGGACTCGGCGATGGCGACACGGTTCTGAACGAGGACCTGAGCGGCATCTAGATCAGTGCCTAGCTCGAAGGCAACGGTGAGGGTATAAACACCATCAGCGGTGCTGGATGAGTTCATGTAGAGCATGCCCTCGGTGCCGTTTACTTCCTGCTCGATAGGGGCGGCGATGGTGTTGGCAAGGACGTCTGGGCTGGCGCCAGAGAGGACGGCAGTAACGACCACTGTGGGTGGTGCTACTTCTGGGAACTGAGATACGGGCAGTGTCCTAAATGCTAGGAAGCCGACGAAGGTGATAATCAACGATATGACCGTGGCGAAACGGGGTCTATCGATGAAGAAATTAGCGAAGTTCTTCATGGTGAAATTTAGATGAAATTAGTGAGTGGAAATGTTGGTTACTGAACGGTTTCAGCTTTTTCTGGGGAAGCTTTTGTTGTGGCTTCAGGAGCTGGGGGTAAGGTTTTTTCCTCTACCATTGGGACATCGATGGGGCTCATTGGTGTCTGAGGGCGGATGAATTGGATTCTGCCGACAGCGATTTTATCTTCAGTGGTGATTCCTGATTTGACGACGCGGAGGTCGGTGAGTTGCTTGCCTACTTCCACGTAGGTTTTCTTGAGGGTGTTGTCTGGCTGAAGAACCCAGGCGAAGCGTTTGTCTTGGTCGAAGCCGAGTGCGCTTTCTTTAACGAGGATGAATTGTTGTTTCTCGCCAACTGGGATTTGCACGCGGGCGAATAATCCAGGGGTAAGGAATTTGTTTTTGTTTTCTACGAGTGCGCGGAGTTGTAGGGTAGCTGTTCCTTCATCGAGAGTGTTGTTGGCGAAGTCGATCTCGCCTTCGAATTCGTATTCATCGGAATCTGAAACGGCGATTTTAACTTTCTGGCGTTTGCCGTCACGACCTTCTGATTTACCGTTGAGGAAGAGGCGGGTGAAATCTAACACTTGGCGTTCATCGACCTCGAAGTAGCAGAAGATAGGGTCTTGGGCGACGATGGATGTTAGGACTTGAGCGCCGGCATTTCCGCCAGAGATGTAGTTGCCGCGTGTGACGAGGCGCCTACCTGCGATGCCTGAGATGGGGGCGTTAATGTCTGCGTAGTCGCGGTTGAGCTGGGACTGGTCTAGCTGTGCTTGAGCTGACTTTAAGTTGGAAACAGCTTGGTCGTATTCGGCTTGTCTGACGTCGAGTTCTTCACGGGAAATTGCGTTTTTAGCGACTAGTGAGGTTGCTCTTGTGAGGCTTGATTTAGCGAGTTTGATGGAGGTTTCTATCTGAGCGATGCGGGCTTTAGCGATGGCTATTTCTGCATCAAATAGTGAGGGGTCGATGCTGAACATGGGCTGACCTTCCTTGATTTCTTGACCTTCTTGGAAGTGGATTTTATCGATGTAGCCGGAGACGCGTGAGCGGATTTCGACCTGCTCTTTGGCTTCGAATCTACCGGTGTAGGTTTCAGTGAGCTTGATTGATTTCTTAATGGGCGCTGCAACGGTGACTGGCATTGGGCCTTGTGGTTGTTGCTGAGCTTGCTGCTCTTTCTCTGAGCATGAGGAGAGGGAAATGGCTGCTAGGGCGGAAAGCAGGGTGAGTGGTGATGTGTAGAATTTCATGTTGTCTGGTGATTTGAATGGGGTGAATTATTTGGAGTGTTTGGCGAAGCCTCCACCGAGTGACTGGATGAGCTGGATGGTGGCTGCAAATTGGCTTCCACGAGTGCGGACGGCGGCTCGCTGGGCGGTGAGTCTTTCTCGCTGTGCGTCTGCTACGTCGAGGTAACTAGTGACGCCTTCTTGGTAGCGGAGTTTAGATAGGTCGTAGGTGCGGGTGGCGGCTGTTTCTGAGGCGTTACGCGCTGCGGATTCTTCTTTTAGTGCTTTGAGGTTAGATAATGCGCTTTCTACATCTGCGATGGCTACTAGAGCTGTTTTTTGGTAATTTTTGAGTGCTTCTTCGCGCTGAGCTTGTGTGAGTAGGATGTTAGACTTGATGCGTTTGCCTTGGAAGAGTGGGACGGATGCTGATGGTCCGACGGTGAAGAAGGCGCTCGACCATGATAGGAAGTTAGAGGTTGAGACGCTGCTGCTGCCTCCGCTGCCTGTGAGTGAGAATTTAGGGAAGCGTTCTTTTTCAGCGACACCGATTAGAGCTGTGGCTACTGCTACTTTTCGCTCGGCGACGGCTAGGTCTGGTCTGCGGTAAAGGAGTGCGGCGGGAATGCCTGCAGGGATGCTAGGGAGATTACCTTTGTAGTCATGTGGGCTGATTTTAAAGGTGGAGGCTTGTCTGCCGAGGAGCACTGCGATGGAGTTTTCTAGTTGTGATCTGGCTCCTTTGAGTGAGAGGAGTTCAGCGCGTGCGTTTGCAAGTTCTGAGGTTGCTCTTGCGGAATCTAGTTCGGAGCTGAGTCCTTCTTCGAGGCGCTCTGTGGTGATGTCTACGTTCTCTTTACGAGTTTCTACTGCGCCGCGTAAGGTTGCCATTTCTGCATCTAGGAAGCGTAGGGCGAAGTATTGTCTGGCGAGTTGGGTTTGGAGTGTTACACGGACATCTGCTACTGCGTAGTCAGCGGCTTCAAGGTCTGCTTTACCAGCGTTGACGAGGTCGCGAACGCGGCCCCAGAGGTCGAGTTCGTAGGAGAGGTTGGCGCCGACGTCGTATTGCTGATAATATTCATCTAGTTGGCTTCCGCTGAGGCCTTCGTGTGATGATTTATGTTGTTGTATGCCTGCTGTGGCACTGCCTTGAGGGAAGAGTTCTGCGCTTGTGATGCCGAGGCGAGCAAGTGCTTGCTGACGGCGAGAGTAGGCAGCGGCGAGGTCGAGATTTTGTGAGAGGAGCTCAGACTGGAGAGAGTTTAGCTTTGAGTCCTGGAAAGTTTTCCACCATTGGGATGATATGCCGAGTTGTGAGCTGGTGGCAGTTTTGTAGTTGGCGGCGGGTTGAAATTTAGGCTGAGTATAATCTGAGCCAGAATTATTGAATGATGTGCAGCTAACGATCAGTAGGGTGGCTGGTGCTAGAATGAGTTTGAGTGAGTGTTTCATGGTGAGTTAAATCTTGATTTGGACTGGCTGGTCTAGACTAGATGGTCTAAGGTTTGATGAAAGGTTAGATACTGGTGCGATGCTCGAGGTGAGTTTTTATTCTGAAGAGTTTTGAATAATGATGGCGGTGCTTATATAATCTACTGCTTCTCTTAAGATATCTGCTCGCTTCCTGATGAGGGCTTTCTTAATGGCTCCGAGCCATAATGAGGTGATGATGCTGGTGGTGAACTGAGCATCCCATTGTTTTGAGATGTAACCTTGGTCTTGGCCTTCCTGGATTACTTCTTGGTAAATGTTTGTGATTGTTTGATCAGCAAGTGAAATTTCTTCTCGCATGGATGGGCTTGAAAAGCTGGTTTCAGAGGCTAATTTGATGAGTAGGCATGGGATGCAGCCGTTGCTACTGATGAAGATGGCTATTTTAGATTCGTATAAGGCGAGCAGTCTAAGGTGGGCCTTTGGCTCCATTTCTCTATTGAGAAGTAATTGGGTTAGATTTTTTCTGGCGTCTTCTGCGTAGTGTTTGATGAGTTCGACTCCGAAGTTTTCTTTTGAATCAAAGTGATGGTAGAAAGTGCCTTTTGGGACTTTAACTGCGTTGAGAATTTCATTGAGGC
This sequence comes from Akkermansiaceae bacterium, assembly GCA_051251915.1. Lineage (GTDB taxonomy): Bacteria > Verrucomicrobiota > Verrucomicrobiia > Verrucomicrobiales > Akkermansiaceae > Rubritalea. Next base: position 50,655 of record JBPOGF010000017.1, read on the forward strand.
TAACCGACTGGAAGCTCTTTTCTAGTAAGAGTTCTTCCGCTTCCTCGAGGATGCGCTGTTTTGTTAAATGGTCGCTCATGCAGTTTATCTAGACCATTCGGTCTAGTATCGCAAGAGGATTTTAATTTTTTATCGTTTAGTCGTTTAGTCGTTTAAAAGTGTGAGATGATTGGGGTGACTAAGTGTTGAAATTATCTATTGTGATCACTCGGTTGTGGGTAGTTCTGAAGATTGGTGATATTTTATAGGAATAATTTTTGAGCGCTGACGCTCTTAAAGGAGATGAATATGATAAAAATAATAAAGAAAGTATTGTTGGTCGCCATGATGGTGAGTGGAGTTTCAGTGGCTTCAGCAAAAGGTCCATGGCTTACGAGCATTGAAGAAGGTGTGAAGAAGGCTAAGACTGAAGGCAAGCTTGTGATGGTAGAGTTCACGGGGTCCGACTGGTGCCCACCATGTATGATGATGGATAAGGCTGTGTTTTCTAAGGAGGAATTCTTAGAAGGTGCACAGAAGAGCTATGTGCTTGTTAAGCTGGATGCTCCGAATAAAGATCCGGAGTTGAAGAAAGCTACACAGAAGCTTATGAGGGAATATAAGGTGATGGGTGTGCCAACGATCGTGTTGTTTGATGCGGAGGGGAAGGAATTTAAACGCTTCACAGCCACTGAAAACCGTACGGTGGATGAGTTTATCAAGCGCCTCGAGACTGAGAAGCGCCGTAGGGAAATGCACTAAGTTGTGCATTAATCGAGGGTTAGTTGTCAGATTCCGGTTCTTTGCCGAGTATCTTGTCAATGCCCTCGATGAGTTTCCATGGGCAGCGCTTGCGTTGATATTTTCTGAAGAGAACATCTCGCAGTGCTTCCCAGTGCTCTTCGGTAACGTTTTCGATAGGTTCCCAGACCGCAGGGTTACTTCTGGTGCCTTTTAGAGAGGTGGTGAATTTCCATTTTTTGGAGTGGTAAATGCCTCGGTAAAAACGAAGACCTTCCTCGGTGTCTTCTTTCCATTCGTGTCGTTGCTGAATCTGCATGTTGCTATGGTCGTGTAGTGGGGCGATGAAATCAACTGAAAAATCTATCGTCTCGACTCAATTGAGGCATGGTGTTAGGGTTTGTGGCAGTGAAAGCATTCTTTAAAAACGAACTGACTCGGTTATTTCTCTTCGTGGTTCTCTGCCTGATTCTGGCGGCGATTCTTACTCCTTATATTTACACTTGGGGGAAGGCCTTTGGGGCTGGAGATAGTGCGGAGTGGCTGGGATCTGTGAAGAAGAGCATGGCGAAGGCTGATCTGGCTCGCTATTTTAATAGGGCGATGATGGGGGTGGCTATTATTTTGCTGTATCCGTTTATTAGGACGTTGAAAAGTGACAGGAAGGAGATCAAACCGCCTATGTCGGTGCGGATAAATCCACGTAAGCAGGGGTGGAAGGATATGATGGTAGGTTTTTTCTATGCGATGGGTTATATGGGAATTTTCTTCATGGTGGTGCATCAGCTGGGCTGGGTGACTGTGGATACTAGTGCTTCTCCGAGTAGGGCGTTGATGAAGGCGATTACGCCTGCGATTGGGGCGTCTTTGATTGAGGAGTGGTTGTTCCGAGGGGTTTTGTTTGCATTGTTGTTGCGTAGTTTGAGCGTGCGAGGGACGATTATTGGGTTATCATTTTTCTTTGCGTTGGTGCATTTTCTTAAACCTTACCACGGGAGTCCGGAGATTTTAGACGGTGGTTCCGCTGATGCTGGGTTCCGATTGTTGGCACAGATCGGGGAGAGGTTTATTCACCCTGAGGATTTTATTGGGATCTTTTTGACTTTGTTTGTGGTGGGCGTGGTGCTGGCTATTGCTCGTTACAAGACGGGGTATTTATGGATGTCTATTGGTCTTCATGCTGGGTGGGTCTTTACTTTGAAAGTGTATCAGGCGCTGATAGATAATACGGGGACAGCTAATCCTGTCTTGTATGGTAGTGATATCCGTGAGGGGTTGTTTCCGTTGGTTTTTGTGAGTTTGACTGGGGTTGCGGTGTGGTTTTATTTAAAGCCTAAGAGGTCGCTACTATAGCTATGGTAGTGGTAAAGCAGTTTTTCTCAGGGATGCTGGACTTGGTTTATCCGAGTAGTTGTTACCATTGCGAGAAGTTGTTAGAGGGGAAGCATGTGATTTGCGATGTGTGCTTCGAGAAGTCAAAGCGCATCACTGAGGGGTTTTGCGATGTTTGTGGTGAAGATTTTGATGGGGAGTTCACGGAAAACCCTATTTGTCCGAACTGCCATACTTTGAAATTTTCTTTTCAGTATGCGAAATCTGCGCTGAAGAATACGGCTCAGAACCGGCAATTGGTAATCTCGTATAAATATGGGAAGCGGCATTACCTTTCACGGTTATTGGCCAAATTCTGTTCTGAGGTGTTGCGGGATGATCCTCGGTTTGCAGCGTTGCCTGAGCCTGTATTGGTGCCTGTTCCGCTTCATTGGCGGCGGAAATTTAGTCGTGGGTTTAATCAGGCGGAATTGATCTGCAAGGAGCTTACGAAACAGACTGGGATTCCTACGATGGAGCTGCTGAGGCGCAAGCGATATACGACGACTCAGACTAGGTTGTCTCGTGGTGAAAGGCTGAAGAACTTGAATGGTGCGTTTTCTGTTTGTGGAGATTTAGGGGAGAATAAATCGATAATTATCATTGATGATGTTTTTACTACTGGCTCAACATCAGAGGAATGCGCGAAATTACTCAGGAAAGAATTTCCAAAAGTAGAAAACATTGTTGTCGTAACGGTGTTACGTGGATAGAGTATTTGAAATCTTACCACTAATAACGCTATGGGAATCTTTGAAAGACCTCGTCTACGTCAGAATAAAAAGAAGGACATGCCGAACGATCTATGGACTAATTGTCCTGGATGCGACAAGATGTTGCACGTTCTAGATCTTAAGCAGAACCATCAGGTCTGCCAACATTGTAGCCATCATTTTCTGTTGGGCTCACGTGAAAGAATCGAGATGCTAGCTGATCCTGGATCATTCAGTGAGACTGATGCGACACTCTATTCTAAGAATCCGCTTGGCTTTGATAAGTATGAAGAGAAGATAGATATGTTGCGTCAGAAGACGGGGCTGAACGATGCGGTAGTGACTGGTAAGATAAGTATTCACGGTAGTCCGACGATGATTGCGGTGATGGACTTTAAGTTTTTTGCGGGATCTATGGGCTCGGTTGTGGGTGAAAAAATCACACGTGCTATTGAGAAGGCTATTGCGGATAAATGCGGAATGATCATTGTTTCAGCATCATCTGGAGCGCGTATGCAAGAGGGGATGCTTTCTCTCATGCAGATGGCAAAGACTTGTGGAGCTCTGGCTAAACTATCTGAAGCTGGGCTTCCTTATATTTCTGTGCTGACTCACCCGACTACTGGTGGTGTGACGGCTTCATTTGCTACGATTGGTGACATCAATTTAGCTGAGCCTAAGTGTATGATCGGCTTTGCTGGACCTCGTGTGGTGAAGGAAACTACTCACCAAGATCTACCTCCTGGGTTCCAGACTGCGGAATTTATGCTGGCTCACGGCTTAGTGGATTCCATTGTTGAGCGCCGTGAATTGCGTGCGAGGCTCGGTAGTTTACTGAGCTACATGTTAAAATAATTTCGACCTAAGATGACCTATTCTGAGGCGATTGAGTGGATCTACTCTACTCAGAATTTTGGCATTAAGCTTGGGCTAGATGCACCTGCTGAGTTACTGGCTCAGTTCTTGGCCTTTCCCACCCGGACTACGAAGGTGATTCATGTGGCGGGGACGAATGGTAAGGGTTCAACTTGTGCGTTGATTGATTCATTGGCGCGTTCTCATGGGATGCGGACGGGTTTATTTACGTCTCCGCATTTGGTGGATTTCAGGGAGAGGTTCCAAGTGCAAGGTGAGATGATAAGTGAGGAAGAGACGGCGAGTTATCTCACGCAGATCCGGAATTTAGTTAGTGACTGGGAGCATCATCCTACATTTTTTGAGATCGCGCTGGCGTTGGGGATGAAATTTTTTAGGGACAAGGAGTGTGAGCTTATTGTGCTGGAAACCGGAATGGGAGGCAGGCTGGATGCTACTACTGCGGTGCCGGCGGATCTCTATGTGCTGACTCCTATTGCGATGGATCATGCGCAATGGCTGGGTAATACTATTGCTGAGGTGGCTGGTGAGAAGGCTGGTATTATTGTTTCTGATATGCCGGTGGTGTCTTCAAAGCAGGACAAGGTTGCTTCACGCGTGATCGCGGAGAAAGCGAATAGGATGAGGTCTCCGCTTACTGTTGTGACTGAGCCTGTGGAAGTATATGGTGTGGGGCTAGCTGGTGCTCATCAGCGAGAAAATGCAGCTCTTGCGTTGGAAGCGCTTCATCAGCTAGGGGTGGAGATGCGATATGATTCGGTGAAAGATGGTTTAGCAAATGTGGAGTGGCCGGGGCGATTCGAGGTGACATCCGAGGCTCCGCTTACGGTCATAGATGGTGCGCATAACCCTCAAGCTGCTGAAATTCTAGTGCGTACTTGGCGAGGGCAGTATGGTGAAGTTAAGCCAATTGTTATCTTTGGCGCGATAGAAAGTAAGGATTTGGACGGTGTGTTGGATTATGTATCAGGGCTTGCTGAGAAAATTATTTTCACTCCGGTTGACTCTCCGAGAACGGTTGATTTTGGTGATATAGCAAAGGTTGAGGCGTTGGAGAATAAAGAGTTGTTACGAGCTTCTGATGTTAAGGATGCGTTAAATATTGCCAGTAAAGAGAATTTACCTATACTGATTACAGGGTCATTGTATTTACTCGGAGAGTATAAATCATTGATTAGGTGTGAGAAGCGCCGCCCTACTTCTCAATAAACCAACCATCCCGCCGCATGCCAATAAAGCACAGAATCAGAAATTCAGCCGCTCCTTTAGAGAAACAACGAGGTCTCGTCAAAGGGAAGGCTCCTCACCGTGAGCATAATGCGCACAAAGTTCTGAGGAAGTGGCCTTACTATCGAGGGGCTCTGATATGGATGGTGACAGTGGCTTTATTGTTTTTGTCGCTGGTTACATTTGGATTTGGTGTGTTGGAAAAAGACAGGAATGCTATTTTTGCTGGAATCGCTTTGTTTGGAGCATGGCTATTCATGAAGTTGATGTATTTCTTCGCGAGTAAGACGACTACCTGCCCATTGTGTAGAGCTAATCATTTTGCGAATAGTAAATCGAGTAAACATAAGAAAGCATTTAAGGTTTTTCCGTTATCATATGCGTCGACATCGGTGATGACAGCTGTCTTGCAACGGTGTGTGCGCTGCATGCACTGTGGGGTGACTTTTGATCTCACGAAGAAACATCGATAGAACTGAACTGATTTGTATTGTGATCTATGATGATTGCCAATCTGTTATCTCTTATTGAATAGGAATTTTTTGGATTGCTCATTAATTGATCATCGGATAAGTCATCCGCATGACAGAAGCACCGTATCAAGTATTGCTCTACTATTTCTATGTGGAAATAGCGGATCCTGATGCATATAGAGATGAGCAAAGAGAGCTCTGCGAGTCATTAGAATTACTCGGCAGAATTATTGTTGGCAAGGAAGGGATCAATGGCACCGTTTCAGGTACAGTAGAGAACTGCCAGAAATATATGGAGGCGCTTAGAGCAAATCCGCTTACGGCTGAAGTAGAATTTAAAATTGATCCTGAGCAGGGTCATGTGTTTCCGAAGCTCTCTGTGAAATCACGTGAGGAGATAGTCACACTGGGGCTAGGCGAAGAGGACTTTTCTCCTAATGAAACGACAGGGAATTACCTTAGTCCTGTGCAGTGGAGGGATGCGATGAATGATCCAAATGCTGTGATCATTGATACTAGAAATGATTACGAGTGGAAGTTAGGGAAATTTAAAAATGCGATTCTTCCGCCGGTAGAAAGTTTTCGTGATTTACCGCAATGGATCAAAGACAACCGTGAAATGTTCGAGGGTAAGAAGATCCTTGCGTATTGCACTGGTGGGATTCGCTGTGAGAAATTTAGTGGTTATCTAGTGCGCGAAGGTTTTGAGGATGTGAATCAGCTGCATGGTGGGATAGTTACTTACGGGAAAGATCCTGAGGTTCAGGGAGAGGACTATGAGGGGCAGTGTTATGTGTTCGATGAGCGTATAGGGGTGCCTGTGAATAGTAAGAATCCTAGTGTGATTTCGCAATGTGTGCATTGCGGAGAGCCGTGCGAGCGTTATATTAACTGCTCAAACAAACATGGCTGCAACGAACAGCACTTCAGTTGTGAAAGCTGTGACGAGAAGAGCCAAGGCTGCTGTTCTGAGAAGTGCCAAACTATCATCAACTCATAACATTTTACTCAATTACTTAATGAATCCATCAAAACTACTACCCCTGTTCCTCAAGATTTCACTACCTCTTATTATACTGGATCAGATTTCTAAATGGTGGATTGTCTTAAAGTTCAGGCAACCAGCGATCATGGTTAATGGTGAGGTCTTTGTGGATACCCAGGGTACTCAGAAGATTTCGGTGGTGGAGGATTTCTTTAACATCATACGTGTGCATAACCAGGGGGTGGCTTTTGGGTTTGGTAATGGCTCTGCATGGGCTCCAGTGGTGTTTCTCATCGTGCCGTTTGTGGCACTTATATTGGTGACTGTTCTGTGGAAGAAAAATATTTTCGAAGGTGTAGCTAAGTGGTCTGCGCCATTACTTCTTGCTGGGATTATAGGAAATCTTATTGATCGACTTTTCCAGGGGTTTTGGCTCAGAGGTCCTGAGGAACTGTCATTTATGGAGCGTTTAGGTCATGGTTACGTGGTTGACTTTCTAGACATCCAGGTTCCGTTTACTAATGGTTATCATTGGCCATCATTTAATGTGGCGGATTCATGTATCTGCATTGCCGCTACGCTGCTTTTCCTCTCGGCTTTCCAGCCTGAGAAGAAGCCAGAGTTGTCTGAAAAATAGCCTTTGCAGGCTAAGGAATCAGTGAGATAGTCCGTTTATCTCATTATGTCAGTCGATAAACTCAAGTTACTTCACCAGCGTTTAACAGAAAAAGTTCTCGGCGCAGAACAGCCCGCAACTCTTCTCATGACCGCGCTACTGGCAAAAGGTCATGCTCTTATCGAAGGTGCTCCGGGTATAGGGAAGACATCGATAGCGCAGACTTTGGCGTCTTGTTTTGGTGGTGAATTTAAGCGAATTCAGTTCACTCCGGATCTTCTTCCGTCAGACATTTTAGGCTATCACCTTTATAAACAGAACAGTGGGGAATTTGAGTTTATTCCTGGGCCAGTTTTTTCTAACTTGTTGCTAGCTGATGAAATCAACCGGACTTCTCCCCGGGTTCAAGCCGCATTGTTAGAAGCGATGAATGAAGCTCAAGTCACTATTGATGGTAAGACTATTGCTTTGGATTCTCCGTTTTGTGTGATTGCCACTCAGAATGATACGTCATCAACTGGGACGTTCCCGTTGCCGGAGCCGCAGTTGGATCGTTTTCTACTGTCGATTCCGATGTCGCTGCCTAGCCGGAGTATTCAGGAGAGTATCATTTTATCTCAGCATGCCCGGGTTGCGACTGGAGAGCAGGAGGCCTTTTTGAGCGTGGAGGATATAGTGAGAGAGCAGGAGAAATGCTTGTCTATTCAGCTTTCAGAGACTCTCTCTGGTTATATCATTGCGCTGTGCGAAAGTGTTCGTCAGTTGGCCGCTAATCCGCATGCTGTTTCCATCCGTGGTTCCATAGCCTTGCTTCATGCAGCTCAGGCGTATGCACATCTTCAGGAGTCAGAGTTCGTCTTGCCTGATCATGTTCAGTTTGTATTCCCCCACGTTATGCGGCATCGGATCATCTGCGACGATGGTAGTGATCCGGAGCATATCATAGAGCAGGCGCTTCAACAGACAGTGGTGGCTTAATCTGATCATGAGGAAATTTTCCACCAAGCTAGCTCCACGAGGCGCGTTCTGTCTAGGGATTGCTGTGGGCTTGTCTATGGCGGGGGGGCTGTTAGGAGATGGGGTTCTGATTACGCTCGGTTTGTCGGCTGTGACTTTGATGTTGTGTTGTTATTTATTAGGGAGAAGTAATTTATCGAAGTTAGAGGCAGACGTTTCACTGCCGCATAAATGTCATGCCAATAAAGTCTATAAGCCGCAAGTGGTGATCCGCAATAACCGTTCAATGTTAGATGCGTTTCATGTGAAGCTTTATCTCGCCTTTCCACACGGTGCAGTGCTAGGTAGCCAGTCAGCTTGGGTTCCGGCTCGATCATTGGCTAGCGCTGGTATTCCGATACGAATTCCGATGCGGGCTTCGAGTTTGGAACATCCTTATAAATTCAGCTCTACGTTTCCACTGGGGCTTTTTCGTTTTTCATCACGGCAGTTGCTGTCGCATCCGTTGACTGTATATCCGCGTAGTATTATTCCGGATGAGTTATTAGACCAGGGTGTATCTGGACAATGCCATAATCCGAATCAGCAGTCTAATGTTCAGCATTCTGGAGAGCCGAGGAGCATTCGTCCTTGGCAGCCAGGTGATCCAGCGAAGAACATTCATTGGCCTGCATCCATTCGCTCGCTGGCTCATGGGCATGATCTCAGAATCCGTGAATTTGATCCTCCTGGCCTGCTTCCTGACCAAGCCACTATTATTTTTCATTCTTTTAGTTCTCAGCGAGAAATGATGCGCGAGGATGCGTTTGAGCGTGCTATTTCACTTACTGTGGGGGCGATATCGCATTTGAGAAATTTAAATATCAAGACTGAGTTGGTGTCAGACTTCATGCGCTGGAACCCGCTGTTAGCGAGAACTCGTCCTCAATATTATGAATGCCTATCTATTTTAGCTGATGCAAGGCGAGCTATCGGAACTGAGCTACATGAGTTGCAATCTGCAATAGATAAAGTTTCCGACAAGCATCAGGTGATCATCATTTCTGATATGCCGACTGATGCATGGCTGGACCTTGTTCGCATTCCGGAAAGTGTGACTGTCATTGATATCCGCCAAGTGCATTTTCCCTTTAAGAAAACCATTTCAGCCAAAGAAGCTCTCTCTCAGTCTGCCTAAAATTTTTATTCTTCCACATGCGCGCCGCTATACTCATTGTTAATCTCATCATCGCTTACGTTCTTCTGAGTGGGTGGCCTGAGAGCGCGCCTGTATGGTTACGTGCAGGCTTGGCGTTGGTAGTGGTGATGGTGGCGGTGCCGATGAGTGATGCTTCTAGCAAGAGTAAAAACCGTCCAAAGCTCCGCAGTTTGCGAGCGCCGAAGTGGTTGGACTACCTATACATAGGTGCGGTGATTTTCTGTATTGAGCTGTTATTGTTAGCTGTGTTCACGCTTGGACCCGAGACGACAGAGGATCTCCATGGGGATGTGAAATATTGGTTAATTAACCAAGAGAAGCCAAGTGAGGCGACACTAGAAGCACCTGGTAAATTAAGCCATGATGGTGCAGGAAACTGGTTGTGGGATAATCATTTCAAGCGTTCTCATCCTAAGCAAGCTAGTAAGCGACCGCCTAATAAGCCAGAGATATTCTTGGAGGTGCCTAGCGAATATAGCCAGAAATCACTAAGCAAGCATAGTATTTACCTACGAACTTTTGCACTGGATCATTTCGATGGCGATACCTGGTCGATCCATCAGCCAACCAAACATATCATTGAAAAGCCAGAGGACTCTAATATCAAGATTTCTCCTGTGAATGGGACTTGGAGGAGTTTATTGCCACTTTATAGGCATACTATCACGCAACCTTATTACAGCAATGGGCAGAACCTGCTCACTACAATTCAAAATACGATTGATACCAATGTAGAGACACTCACTAAGGTGAGCACGGATACCTATATTTTACCACGTCCGGAGAAAGATACTTTAAATTACAGCTACACGGCGACTTCACAGCCAATGCTGTTAGATAAGATTCTAGAGCTTGATAAAAACATTGCGGTTGGTGAGACACATAGTGTTTATCTTAGCCGTGTGAGTAACCATAGCCTCCAGCGAAAGCTCACTGAGTTCGTGGGGGCGATCGACAAAAACTTACCTCTGGCTCAGCAGCTTTCCGTTCTTAAGAAGCTTATTAACGACCAGTGCAGCTACTCGTTGACTATTGAAAATGAAAACGGGATCAATGCATTGGAAAATTTTCTTTTCGTGGAGAAATCTGGCTATTGTGAGTTCTACGCTTCAGCGGCTGCGATGCTTTGTAGGGAGTTAGGTATCCCTAGTCGGATTGCGTTTGGGTGGTCTGGAGGTAAGTTTTTCCAAGAATCTAACTTGTTTGTTTTCCGCTCCAAGGATGCTCATGCGTGGACAGAAATTTATCTGGAAGGCTATGGATGGGTGATCTACGACACGACGCCGCCTACTGAGAATGCCATCACTGAATCAGGGCAAGATGAAACGCCGCCAGATCTAACAGGCATTAGCGAAGAATCAGAGGGTGATCTGTTAGATGAAGAGACTGATGACATGATGATCACTTGGTTGAAAGTCCTCATTACGATCGCGAGTCTCATTTTCCTAGTTATTACTCTGTTGCTCATTCGTAGGTTTACCCAGCCCAAGCAACGCTACAGCAGTGCCGCCTACGTCAAGCACGAGCCAAAATACCTGCAACTTTTCCAGAAGCTCTCTGCTAAGTTAGGCTATTCCGTTAAGCCCGGTCGAACCCTTATGCAAAGTGTTCAGCATCTTCAGGATCAAGAAATTGATGTTTCAGGATTAAAAGAGTTGTTAGACGAGATACTCACTTACCATTACGATACCACCTACAGAAATACCCCGATAGATAAGTCGACTGAAAGTAGGATCACCAGTGAGCTAAGGAAAGTAATGAAGAAGGTTGAGCGCTCATAGTGGGGCTCATTGAGCTAGACAGTGAATCTGGATTTAGGTAGATATTTAATAATCGATGCCAGAGATTAGTTTAAATTATCAATCTGCTTCAGCGCTTGTGTCAGTGAGCAATGAGTCCGAGAAAAAGAAAAAACGCCTTGAGCTTAGTCCCTCGTGTTCAGTTGAGAATAGTGCGTTTTTTCAGGGGCAGTTTAGGCATCCATTTGTATCGGCTCGGGTGCTTTCTTGTCTGAGTAGGATTATAACCAAGCGTTGGTATGATCCGGCGGAAGCGGGGATATTCCTTGATCCTATTATTACTAGTGGAAATCGGATGCTGAGGTTTGAGGGGTTTTCTGGATGTCGTTCGGTGTATGCACGGGTGGATTTTCTGCCTGATTCTTTGGACGTCGTTCACGAGCAAGCTGGTACTACAAATGTGGATTTCAACGAGCCAATGCAGCAGGCTCTAGCTTCTGTATCTCAAGATGAACAGCTGAGTTTACAGATGGAGCAGGAGGGGATATCTGTGATTAAGTCGAGTGAGGTAATGGTCGAGAAAAAGGTGAAGTTGCCACTTTCTTGGATCAAGGGGTTGGCTTCTATTCCTCATCTAAGTTCTAGGGTAGAGCATCAGTTTGAACTCAATAAAGCGTCAGCTCTGAGGTTCTTTCACACGTTGCCGGTCAAAGCCAATGTTCGTGATGCATACTGGATTACCCCGCATCCAGTGAGGTCAAAAGTTAGCCGAGTGAAGAGCTCTGGAGCGATCAAGGTTACTTGTACACAACGTTTGGCAGAGCTCGGAAGTATTGCGCATTTGGCTGATAAATTTACGGTTGCGTGGTCTGAGGATCAGCAGATCAGTATGTGGACATTACATTTTAAAGATATCAGGATTTCAGTGGCGATTTCCCCAGAGGTGTGGCGTGGGTTTTCTGGTGAGGGTGCTAGCTTGACTGATCTTTCGGAGTTTGATGAGGGGCTTGATGTGGATGAAATTTTGGGAAGTATAGGTGAGCCAGCTGGTGTGGAAGATATCGCGATGGCTACGGGACTGAGTGTCTCGGATACTTGTTCTGGCCTTTGTTATTTATCGGCTCAGGGATTACTTGGTTTTGACCATGTTGATCAGGTTTGGTTTCAGAGGTTATTGCCAAAAAACGAGCTACTTCTTTCTAAAACGAATCCGAGACTCGTCACGGCGAAGAAATTTTTAGAGAAGGGGGCTGTGGAAATTCTTGAAAACGGTGAGCGAGTCGTGGGGGTAGTGAACTCTAATACTAAGAATTCGTATGATGTCGTGCTCAAGGAAGATGATGATCTGCATCAATGCACTTGTTACTGGAATAGCCATTACGGAAATAGCCGTGGCCCGTGTTCTCATATACTAGCTGTAAAACTTACCCTATTACAATGATTGACCTATTATTTAACTGTGAAACCGATGAGGATGCGATCTCTTTGATACTAGCTACTGACAAAGCAGAGTTGCTTAAACTAGAGGTAATCCTGCTGGAGAAGCTGGAGGAGCATAGTTATGAGAATAGAAGAGAGCTAGATATAGAGGATAAGGTATTTGGCGCGAGACGGCGTGCTCTTGGAAAGGCGCTTTTATTGCTAGATGCGTATAAGGGATCTGAGGCAACTGAGTTTGCGGATTTCATTAGCACTACTTCTAAGGAGTTCGCAAATGCACTTTGTGATGTTAATCCGTCGTGGCTGTTACCTGAATTACAAGAAGTTGTTAGGGGGTATGATAAAATGGCAGTTGAGGTTAATAGTTCTAAATACGGCGGATCTTTTGGTCTGGGTATGTATTCTTTTACTAATAGCTTTGTGGTTCATGCTATGCGATGTTTCAGGGGGATTTACCCTTATGTTAAGAATGGTTTTCTGAAGCGTCCGGTTGATTCAATATGCTACCATAGTGAGTTGAGGGATCTTAATATCGGTGAAGATGGGAATTGGTTGGATAGAGCATCGGTTAGGGAAGTGCTTTTAGCTGATCCTGAGTTGGTAACGATTGATTACATACGATTAGTGGAGCTGGCGGCAAAGGAGCAGGGAGGGACTCTTGATACAGGATTAATGCGTTCTATCCATGACTTGGTAAAGGAGGAGGAAGGTCATTTCAAACGAGAGTTGCTGTGGAGTGCTTATGCGAGGGCGATGTCTGAGACGCTAGATCACGATTATTTATTACGACTTGCGTATGCGAGCATAGATTTACGAAAGGAAGGTGAGAGTGGGTTTGATAAGTCACCCATATTAGGAGCCTGTTTGAATGCTATTCCTAGGGCTAAAAATGAGCAGGTTGTAAGGGAGTTTATTGAGAAGATCGACAGCTTAGAGTTAGTGCCTGAAGACTATTTAGATCATTTTGAAAGCTGCGGTAGTGTCATAGCTTCGCCATTTGTATCTTCGGGAAAGTATGTAATCAGAGTGCTGGCTAAGCTGCTCACTCATCAGAAATTTAAGCTAGAAATACTGTTGAATGAGTTGCCGGTAAGTTTGATGAGTAAATCCAATCCGTATGTGATTGATCAAGTGAAGGTGTTGGCTCAGGTTAATAAGAAATTTCCTAAGCTTGATTTCGATTATTTGACAGCAATCACCCCGCTATTTCTAAACACGAATGCTAAGGTTCAGGATGTTACTGCTAAGCTCATTAATGCGTTGCCTGTGCGTTACGAAGCTTTAATTCCTGAGAGTCTGGCTCCCTATAAAAGCTCGATGACTGGAGCTACTAGAAAAATGTTAGAGAAGTGGTTGGATCTAGAATTGGAGATGAAGGAAGTATCATCTAGGCCAGTGGGTGAGATGGAAATACAGCTAGGGGAAACTGTCCAAACTTGTGAGTCTGTGGAGGACGTTCTATTTGCGGCTGCGGCTGTATTTAAAAAAGGGAGCTCGGCTCAGCACTTTGAGCTATTTTTGGATGGTGTATTTCGTTTTATGGCTAGCGATAAGGAGAGATTGCTGGCGGGGCTTAAAAAGCAGCAGAAGAACGCGGAGAAGCTTTATGCTGGTTACGGGAATTTTGGTGCTTTGCCTTGGGTGGGGCGCATTATAGGTGAGGTTGTTTTAAGGTTGATAGGAGCTGAACTAGATAAGGGCCGCGAGTCCTATGCTGAGAACTACGATGTGCAGGATACATTTTTGGCTACGGTCGCTGCCAGAGTGACTGAAGTCTTAGAGCTGGTTCGTTCTGAGACATTTGACCATTCGTTGCCGTTACTGGCTGCGCCTGAGACGAGTTTAGGTTTTATAGAGCCCAGCACACTAGTGAGCAGGCTGGAGCAATGGAGAGCAGCGGGAGTAGAGGTGATGCGGCATGATTTCTTGTTGGCTATTTCTAGGTGTCATTTCCGCACGAAGTCGAGTATTGTCAAGGTGGACCAATCCACTGAGACTGGCCGAGTGCTCCATTTTCTTCTGACTGGTGAGCGTAATGGAGCTGTGGAGACTGAGGGCTGGTGGTTGTGTGCGGCGAGAACGCGTGAACCTTATGGAGATTTCTCCGGTGATGAGTATTTGAAAAATATACCAACCGAGTTTCATGTTTGGTTGAAGCCATTGGAGAATATTCATCTCAATGCTAGTCATGAGAGCTTTGATCCGTTTCTTAGGTATAAGGATCAGCGGAGACGTGAGGCGGTGCCTACGGAATGGATCTACCCACGGATGGCGTGGGCTTTTGGCAATTCTTATGATTTATGTGGGGCTGATGTAGAGTTGTACTATTCGTTGACTCCGAGCCAGCAATTACAGGCTTTGGCTAGGAGTTGTTATTGGTTAGAAGATAATAAAAATTGCTCTAGTTTTAGTCGAAATGCAGCGGTGTTCTTTAAGGAAATTATTCATCGTGAACTGCCTATGAGCTATCCTAAGGCTACGTTGATGATCCTGGCATTGGGTAAAAAGAAGTCGCATTCTCATGCGTTAGATTTGTGGGTGCAGGCAGAAGAGCTTAATCAAGTTCAGCCAAACATAAGTTTGTTAGGCGATGTTTTAGGAGAAGCGGTCATTAATAATCCACATGTAACGGGAATCTGGGAGGATCATTCTGACTTTGATTTTACGGATCTTATAGCAGGGTTCGAGACTTTAGAAGGGGATGAGGATGTATCCGAGAAGCTTCGTTTCTTGACTGAACGGAAAGCTGATGGAACGGATGAACCGGAAAAAGAAAAACCGTATCACTCGACATTTGATCACTGTCAAATCATTGTGGCCCTCCCGTGTATACGTGAGCTGGTGGCTATGGGGGCTCCGTTTGACCGGAATGTTCGTGATATTCTTAGTCAGGCGTTTAAGCAGCAATTAGTCTATCCTACGAAAGGTTTAGCCAAACTGTTAGAACTCTATAGAGATCTGCTGATTACTTATCCATTAGAAACTAGCCTGGATCTGAATGAGTATTGGGATCTTGAGCTCAAAGGTCAGCTAAAAACCATCGCCAATAAGATAGCAAAAATGTAGAGTGGTTTTTATGCTGCTCAACAACTGGACGATATAGACAGAGCAATGATGATGTATCTGGGTTTCGAGAGAGGGAGATAGAGAAGGTGGTGATGGAGGACAGGAAGCGGCTATCGATAAGAACGAGAGGACTCTGGATTGTTGGAGTCTGTGGGGTCTTAGCTTAGAATGTCAACTTGACCGAGTTTGAGATGGCTGATAAAGAATGTGATGTGAAATCAGCTATAGGTAATTGTATTTCATGTAGCAATGGGAGATGGGGAGTCGAAGGGCTTTGACTTGTTGTTATTCTAGCTGAGCTGCTAACCCTACATAACAGATTATATTACATGAATTTTTTGACCTCTTTATTAGCCTCGCTGTTTGTATTGTTCTCAATGGTGCTGAGTAGTGCTCATGCTCCAGGTGATCTGATGATAGTGGGATATAGGTCTAATTCATCACCAACGGATTCGATTAGTTTTGTGACATGGGTGGAGCTGGCGGCTGGAGAGTCTATTATCCTTATTGATTCTGATTATACCAATGGGGGTGATGGGACTGGCCAGACTACGTCAGGAGGAACATGGTCTGATCCGCGCACGATCACCTGGACTAATGGAGCAAGCTCTGTGGCTCCAGGCACCGTGATCGTAATTCCAGATGTACAAGCATCTACTCCGGTAGCAAATATTGGAACCTGCGCGAGGTCAGGAAACTTTGCTCTCACTAACGCGGGCGAGCAGATTTTCATTGGGCAAGGTAGCTTTGACTCCAGCAACCATTTTATCGGGCAACTTATTTTCGGGTTAGACTACGAAGGCAATGGCGGATGGGGGGACTCTGGTGAATCCGATCTTCCTAGTGTGCTCAATGTGGCTCTTGGCAACATTAACATGGGTGAAAAAGATGATTATCAAGTCAAAGAGACAGCTAGATCTGGAAAGCCATTAGCTGAGTATAAGGCAGATGTTCTGAATGTGAGTAACTGGGAAGTTGCTGTAGATGGGGTATCGCTTTCGTCCACTGCATTTGTGGCCGGTGTCACAATGGAGCGACTAGGGGGAGTCAGTAGTGGTCTGCTTTTTCACGTTCGACGGATGAATTATAATTCAGCCACTTCCAAGTTTGATCCGATTCTGGATGGTGCATGGAGTCTAGCGCAAGGTGTTGGAGCTGGTGATGCTGATAATTTAAATGGTCCTTCATGTGTTAGGATTCCAACTTGGGCTACGAATAAGCCGGATCCAACAGCAAATTACTATCTGTATTTTGCTGATCACTCTGGAGACTATATCCGGATGGCGTGGTCTGCTAATCTGGAGGGGCCTTGGACCGGCTTCCGGATGAGCGAGGCTACCTATCCTTCTTTAGGTGATCGAGGTGTTTTGAGTGTTGGGGGTGATGGGCTTATTGATGCTGATGAGGGAATCATCATTGATGGTCATATTGCATCGCCGCAGGTAATAGTGGATGATGTGAACCAGCGTTTCATCATGTATTATCATGGTCAGGTATCTTTTGGAACGCAGGGGAACAGTAGGCAGCAGAGAACTGTGGTGGCGACATCCTCGGACGGATTGAATTTCAATATGCCTGCTTCTGGGAATTATAGCAGTGATAGCCGTGCTGGGCAGAGCGGGCATGGGACTCTGCCTGTGGCTTATGGTGAGAGTTATTTCAGAGTCTTCGAGCAAGCAGGTAGACGATATTCACTGTCTAACACTGGGGATATCTACGCAGCGCCAGCTACAGGTGATCCTTTAGTTCCTGACGCTAGTTACAATCATTCAAGTGCCTATTGGGATAAGGGGCCTAAACCTTTCTTGGATGAGACGGGGAGTCGTGGTTGGATTGATTGGGGTGATGGTTTTGGCGCATTGAGGCCGCGTCACTTTGGCGTTCTGAAGCGCGATGATATTCTTTATGCGTTCTTTACAAATAAAGCGGCTACTCCGGAGCGCATTAAAGTGTCTACCTTTGACTTTGCGAATCTGGCTTCTGATTACAATGGGTGGAAAGGAACGTTTCCTAATCAGGAGCTCATCCGGCCTGATGAGGACTGGGAAGGGGTGAATCTACCATTAGATATTTCGGAAGCTGGTAGTTCCGATGATGCTACTCATCAGCTCCGAGATCCGGGGATTCTGGAAGATAGCGATGGGAGGACTTATATGTTTTATTCGGGTAGTGGTGAGAAGGCTATTGGTGTTTCACAGATTGTGAGTCTGCCTCAAGTGGGCGGGGATACACTGGTCACGACTGGACAAGATCACACATATACCCTGGCTACCGATATAGATGTAGCTGCAGAGATGCTTAAGATTTCTCATAGCTTACCTGAGGATGTGTTTTTTGATGCGGAGGGGGGTGCTTTGGCCTATGCTGGAAATAGCTATGATCCTGTGCAGTCATCAACTGTGGGGCAGGGTAGTAGCTCTTACCAACTGGCTCACAGTGGTGCAAACGAAAGTGTTACTCTCACTTTGCCTGAGGTTTATTATGCCAAGCCAGGAGCTACATTGGGATTCTCGAGTCGTATGAGAACTTCGACTACTGGTCAGTTTGCGGAGGTTCAGATGTCATTTGATGGCTTAGTTTGGCAGACCCTCTGGATTCAGGCTGGTGGTAGCTCGGAGGGGGCATTTAGCACGAAGTCGGTCGATATTTCAGGTTTAGAGGGGCGCACATTTCAACTTCGTTTCCGTTATAAACATGAGGGTCTTCGCAATAGCAGTATTTCCACTGGGAATGGATCGGGACGAGGTTGGTTTATAGATGAGATAGCTGCCACTGGGTTAGAGGTAGTGACTGTGGTTTCGGAGAGTTCATTTACTGCCGCAAGCTTCACGTTAAATGATATTGTAGGCGATATTGAGTCAGTTAATGTTGTTGGTGATGATGTGGATGATCGTTTTTTACTTTCTGTTTCGGGTCTGCATTATGGTGAGGATATTGGGTATGGGAAACCGTATGTGATACGAGTTCGGGCTAGCTATGAGCAATTTTTGTACGATTATTTCACTGAAGCAGAAAGAGCTGATATTGCTATTTCTGGCAATGATGCTGATCCAGACAAAGATGGAGTCAGTAATTTTTTAGAGCATGCTTTTGGGACTGATCCTAATGTGAGTGGTGTGAATCCCATCACGTTTACAGGCAGTGGAGCTCAGTCTACTATTACATTTCCATGGAATCCGGATGCAAGCCAAAGCTATATCTTGCAGATGGGCGATCTAGTGACGAATTTTGTAGATATTGCTTTCACTGAGTCTACGGAGACTGTGAATGGTGTGCTGATGGTGAGTCTTACGCCTGATTCCTCAGTTGCGGTACCGGGTGATAAGGCGTTTTTCCGGATTAGGGTGGAATAGGGGAGAATTCTATTTTTCTGGTTTTAGGACGGAGGCTTTTACGAAGTGGAGGATTTTTCTGCTGTTATCTGTCTTGCCGTCTAGTTCTGGTGAGTATGTGCTGACGAGTGTGATTGATTGATTGTTTAGGAGCATGGCTTTGCCGAGTTTGACTTGGTCGAGGAGTGTGTTTCTTAGTGATGTGTGGTTGTAGCTGCTAGATGATTTTTTGAAATTTATGGATATGCATTGTATTATGTAAGGTCAGATTACGAGCTGGTTACAGAAAATTGTGGTCAGGGTTGTTTAGACTTGGTAATGGTAGTTGGTAACGATGACTATCTTTGAAAAAATTATTGCTCGCGAGATTCCTGCTACGATCGTCCATGAGGATGACCTTTGTATTTGCTTTCATGATATTTCACCACAGGCGCCGACTCATTTATTGATGGTTCCTAAGAAATGCATTGTCCGGGTGGGCGAGGCAGATGCTGAGGATAAGGAGACGCTTGGGCATCTATTGTTGATGGCTCAGAAAGTGGCTAAGCAGGAGGGGTTCCTTGAGAATGGGTTCCGTGTGGTTATTAATAACGGCGATGATGGAGGAGAAGAGGTTCCGCATCTCCATCTGCATATTCTGGCCGGCAGAAAAATGGCTTGGCCTCCAGGTTAGTGACTAATGAATGCATTAGAAATAGACCGTAAACGTAGGTTTTGGCGGAGGGTTCTGGTTGTGGGGATAATGGTAATAGTGATCGCGTTGATGGCGATTGTGGCTATGTATGCTTCTGGGATGGCTGATGCTAGGGTAGCGGTGGCCAATGGCTCAGAAATGGAGCAGGAGATAGCTTTGTTGGGGGCTAGAAGAGAGCTTCTTTTTGGGGTGGTGAAGTGGCTTGCACCTACGGGTTTATTATCATCTTTGATGATCAATGTGGCGCGATACAAGCTCAGAAAGCTGAAAAAGATCGAAAATGAAGTAGTTTACTCACATTAGGCTTGAAAATCTCTTCATTTTGTGTTTATTGACCTACCGCTACCCGCATAACAGCCACTTAACTTTTAACATATTATCACTGAGACTTATCATGGAAGAATCGAACATCATACCGTTTGACCAATCCGAAGAGTCCAGTGGAACACCAAAATCACCTATGAAAAGCAGCCTCGTAGACCAAGCAGCAGAGATCGTAAAAGATCCACAAGTTCTCGTTAACATCGTTTCACAGCGTGTTCGTCAGCTCAATTCAGGAAGAGCGCCACTTATAGACGCTTTGCCATCTATGGGTGCAGCAGACATCGCTCTCACTGAAATCATTGAGGGCAAAATAGTGGTGACTCCGGCTGAGAGCGTCTAATATTTACGGCTATATTTTATAGCTAACCAACCCTTATAAATTCATGAGTGCAGAAATTTCTAAAAACCGGAAAGCTCGTCATGAATATCTTATTTTAAATACCTATGAGGCAGGTATTGAGCTTAAAGGTACTGAGGTGAAGTCTATCCGTGCCGGTAAGGTGAATATTACGGATGCTTTTGCACGCGTTGATCATGATCAACTTTACTTACATGGGTGTGATATCCAACCATGGGAGACTGCTGGACCATGGTTTCAGCATATGTCTAAGAGGCCGAGACGGCTTTTGGTTCATAAGTCTGAGCTGCTGAAGATAGACCAGCTTACAGGTCAGAAAGGCTGCACACTTGTTTGCTTGCGGATGTATTGGAAAAACAGGCGAGTGAAGGTGGAGATAGGTGTGGCGCAAGGTAAGACTCATGCAGATAAACGGCATGCTCTGAAGAACCAAGTTGAAATGCGTGAGGCTCAGCGCGAGGTTGCTAAGTTCAATCGCCAGTAATTGATTCATGGCTGATCAGAATTTTACTAAACCTGTTATCGTACTCGTGCAGACTCAGATGGCTGTGAACATAGGCATGTGTGCTAGGGCGATGCTGAATTGTGGGCTTGATGAGTTGCGTCTAGTGGCGCCCAGAGATGGTTGGCCAAATGAGGATGCCATTGCACCGGCTACTGATGCGAGGGGCGTGGTGGAATCTGCAAAAGTTTACAATACCGTGGCGGAAGCTGTGGCTGATTGTCATCAGGTCTATGCGGCCACTGCTAGAATCCGACATCTCAATACTCCCGCAGTGACTGCGGCGGAAGCGGCGAGTGAAATGCACCAGGCAAGTGTGAATAGTGATGGGGGGAGCCGTCCAGCGATATTATTTGGCCCTGAGGCATCTGGTTTAGATAATGATGCGATGTCTCATGCTGACAGGTTGCTTCATTACCCGATGAATCCAGAGTTTACCTCGCTAAATTTAGCTCAAGCCGTGTTGCTTTTTTCATGGGAGTGGTGGAGCACTAGATCTGGGGCTACTGTGACATACGCGCAAGACTGGCAAGCTGCTCCAAGGGCTGAGCTGGATCATTACTTGCACCGGCTTGAAGACGAGCTAGAAAAATCTGGATTCTTTCCGAACTCCGAAAAGCGACCGAACACGATGCAGAAGATACGTGCTCTATTCAGCCGCTCAAATCCTAGCTCACAAGAAGTGAAGAGCTTGCAGGGGATCGTGTCTGCTTTGACGTCAAAGCGCCGTTGAAGATGAGGTTGTGCTGGAGTTACCTGCTTAGATCTAGCATTTCATCGGGGGGAGCTCCTTGAATATAGACAGAATCTGCTGACTTGCCTTTTGCTTGCCAATTCAGATGGTTAGTGCATTGTGTTTCCCAACTACCCAGCAGATACGACAGCTACTTTCGCATGATGAAATTTACGCTCAAAAAGAAATCCAATGATAAAACTGCCTTAGGCGATGATTTAGCAAAGCTAAAAATCCCTGAGCATGTGGCTATCATTATGGATGGCAATGGTCGCTGGGCTAAGAAACGTGGTTTGCCTCGTGTGGCGGGGCACCGCGCTGGTGCAGACTCTGTGAGGAAGATTGTAGAATCTTGTGATGCTTTAGGGGTAAGGTTTCTGACGTTGTATGCATTTTCATCAGAAAACTGGGCTAGACCCGAGCAGGAAGTGAAGGCGCTGATGGGGCTATTGGAAAAATTTCTTAAGGATAAGACTCCTGAAATGATGGAGGATAACGTCAAACTCACAGCTATAGGGCGCTTGGATAGGCTTCCTGCGCATGTTCGCGATGAGCTTGATAGGGCGATCGCTACAACTTCCTCAAATACGGGAGTGACCATGAATCTAGCGCTGTCATATGGCGGGCGAGAAGAGATAGTGGATGCGGCTAAACAGTTAGTGCGAAAGGCTGCCGAGGGGGAAATCACCGCTGATGATGTAGATAACTCGCTGTTTTGCGCACATATGTATACTGCAGGTATGCCTGACCCAGATTTATTGATTCGCACATCGGGTGAGGTGAGGCTTTCTAACTTTCTACTTTGGCAGCTAAGTTATGCCGAGATCGTGATCACTGATAAACTCTGGCCAGATTTCCGCCATGATGCTTTTGTCGATGCATTACGCGAATATACCAAACGAGATCGTAGATTTGGTAAACTATAAACTTTTATTTGAAACACCATGGAGCGTTATTTATTACTTTTAGACCAAGATCATGATTACTTAGACTGGGCGGCGAATAAGCTAGCGGCTAAGGGGATCAGGGTGCTTAAATGTGACGATGCTGAAAAAGCGCTCCAAGTGATTGAGAAGGTCGATGTGGAGATAGCAATAGTCGACATGTTGATGCCTACTAATGATGGCGGTAACGGGCTCACGGTGCTCAAGAAAATAAAGGCTCAGGCTAAAAATTGGTCTGAGATGCTTTTTATTGTCACGGCTAGTTTTCCGACGGCAGCGCAATTGATCGATGCTACCCAGCTTGGGGCGCATGATATTTTAAAGAAAGAATCTCTGACCTTTGAGCTCAAAAAAGTAGTAGAGGAGGCTTGGCAGGTTATTGATGCACGCAAGCTAGTGGAGAATTCTCTGCCGAACAAAAATGAGATGGCAAAAGACAATGACGTCATTGGTTCATCTAAGGCGTTTCAAGATCTCTTTAAACTTGTAGGTAAGGTGGCGCAGACAGATGCTCCGGTTCTAGTTACTGGTGAGAGCGGGACGGGTAAGGAGCTGGTCGCTAAGTCGGTGCATCAGTATTCTCCGAGAAGCCGTGAGGAAATGATAGCGTTGAACTGTGGAGCTATACCGGATAATTTGTTAGAGAGTGAGCTTTTTGGCCATGAAAAAGGTGCTTTTACTGGAGCTGGCTTCAAGCGTATAGGCAGATTCGAGCAATGTAATAATGGCACGCTTTTTCTGGATGAGATAGGAGATATGCCTCTGAGTGTGCAGGTGAAGCTGCTTCGCGTGCTACAGGAAGGAACTTATTCACGTGTTGGTGGTAATGAGGTATTAAGTACAGATGTAAGGATCGTGGCAGCGACTAATAAAAATTTAGCAGTAGAGGTGGCTGAGGGAAGATTCCGTGAGGATCTTTATTACCGACTCAATGTTGTAGAGCTCCACATTCCACCACTCCGTGAGCGCGTGGATGATATCCCTCAGTTGGCGGAATTTTTCCTCAAGAAAATAATGAAGCGGCAAGGTGCGGCGGCTAGTAAGGGCGGCAATATGCGGATCTCAGCAGAAGCCATCGAGAAGCTTTGTATTCAACCGTGGCCGGGAAATATCCGTGAATTAGAGAATACCATTGCGCGTGCATGTGCCTTAGCTGGCTCAGACGTGCTTCTGCCAGATGACATAGTGCTTGCTGAGTCCACCCGTAGGCCGATAGTAAGTACCATCTCTCCAGCTGATGTTCAGCGGATCATGTCTCAAGCTCCAAAAGGTGAAAATGTTTTATCATGGATTACCAGTAAAATTATCGAGGAGAGTGTCTCTGCTGCTGAGGGGGATCTTGCTGTGGTGGCTAAGAAGCTAAATGTAAGTAAAGCTGAGTTGCAAAAGCTGTTAGCTAAAGTGGCGAGCTAATATTGTAAATAGCTTGGTAAGGGTATTTTCACTAGGTGATTATTGTTAATAATTTAGCGATTATATTCTACATGTGATGTGATTTCTCAATGATTAGAATGATGATATAAATATTTTTCATTTCTTCTGCTCATTGATGACCTCTCATATCTGTTCCATACTAGGAACGTGTTCTCTTTGTATAGCAACTTCTGAGCCTGTATCTATGGCGATGATGAATAAGGTATGTTTGATGGCTATGCCTCATCTAGTAGCGGCTTATGTCCGCTGAGGTATGAGTAATCCCATTGCGTTTTTTAATCAGGCTTTAGGCAATATTTCATAGGACCAAGGAAATACAGCACAGTAAGATGCTGAGTTGTTTGCGATCAGTCACTGGTGCTCATGAAGGGGATAATGATGGAAACGCTGGAACTGCGGGTGATATTAATTGGACAGAGCTTGGTGCACCAGATGCTGAGAGCTCGTTTAGCACATTAAGTAGGGCGATGGAGGAGAATGGTCGTAGCCGAGTCTATTTAGGAATACATTTTGATTTTGATGACACGGTGGGGCAGGAAGTAGGTAAAGAGATAGCGGGCTATATTTATGATAATGATTTCGTTGCGGCATACTATGTTCCTGAACCTAGTGCTTTAATGCTCCTGTTCTGAGGATTAGGATTTTGTGTGGTGCGCCGTTCTCGTTAATTTAGTGGGTGGATTGATCGTGAAATGAGAAGTTTTCAGCTCAATTGAGAGGTGTTAGAGCTTAAGATGAGTAATTGGTAATACAGGTTTTACAGGTGAGGCTGGCTAATTAGTAGGAGGAAAAAGCGGTACTTGCCATGAAGGTAAATTGAGCTAGTATCGCGCCCAACACACATGAGGTGAAATCTCACCCTAACTATTTACAACACACAATTATGTTCCGCAAAACTAGTATTATCATCACACTTGGGCCAGCAACAGACTCACCAGAACGCTTGGGAGAGTGCATCGACGCGGGAGCAAATGTCTTCCGTCTAAACATGAGTCACGCACAGCATGATTGGTGTAGAACTGTGGTAGCAGACATCAGAAGAATCGCTGAGGAAAAGAAAAAGCACGCGGCTATCCTTTTTGACCTTCAGGGGCCATCTATCCGAACAGGAGATCTAGACGCTCCGTATCAGCTTAAAGTTGGTGACAAATTTGAGATCAGGAAGCAGTCTGCTGAGGCATCTATCCCATTCTCTACCACTGTTAACTACGAAGGTATGATGGATGATGTAGCTCAGGGAGCTACACTAGTAGTGGATAACGGCACAATGCTAATGGAGATTGAAGAGAAACATGATGACCGCCTCATCTGTAATGTTCTCACAGCGGGTAAAATTGGCAACCGTCGTCACATCAACCTTCCTGGTACACGACTTAATCTCCCAGCTCTCACAGAAAAAGATCACAAGGATCTGAAAGTAGCCGTAGAATGTAAGGCTGACTTTATTGCGGGTTCATTCGTTCGTGATGCAGCTCACGTGAATGAGCTTAGAACTGCGATGGAAAAACTTGGAGGTAGAGCAAATATTATTTCTAAGGTAGAAGATCAAGAAGCGATCAAGAACATCGATGACATCATCGTAGCTTCTGACGTGATCATGATTGCACGTGGTGATTTAGGTATTGAGGTGCATGTGGAAGAGTTGCCTATCATTCAGCGTCAGATTGTTAACCGTTGTCACGTTCTTGGTAGACGAGTGATCGTGGCGACTCACATGCTTGAGTCTATGATCACAAACCCTACGCCAACACGTGCGGAGGTGACTGATGTTTCCACAGCGGTGTATGAAGAGGCAGATGCTATCATGCTTAGTGGTGAAACTTCAGTTGGTGAGCATCCTATCCGTTGTATCGAAACTCTCCACCGAATCTCGATGCGTATGGAGCGTGCTGGTTCTATCGGTAATGGTAAGCTAGCAGTTCTAGAAACTGATAAGCAAAAAGTAGTTCACGCGGCATTAAGTCTTGCTGATTCTATGCCTAGTGCTGAGATAGTGGTCTTCACTCGTCGTGGACTCATGGCTACCCAGTGTGCACTTCTTAGACCTGCAGCTACGATTCACGCGTTTGCTCCTGAGGCTATTGTGTGTCGTCAGCTTGCACTTGCTCGTGGAATTGAGCCTAACGCGATTCCTTTCCACGAAGCTCCACTAGACACAATTAATGATGCTGTTACTTTCATGAGAGAAAATGAGATAGTGGCGGAAGGCACACCACTTATCGTCGTCTCTGATACTCTTCGCCAAAGCAAGATGGTGGACTCCATCCTGCTTATCTATGCGTAAGATAGACATCGAAAATTTAGACCATACGCAGGCACTATTACAGTGCTTGCGCGCTTCACCGCTTCTCGTAGATCATCTACCAGAGGCGGTTTGTTTTGATAGATGTAAGTTTTCCAACGGGGGTGAAATTCCTCACTTAAACTACGAGCAGAAACTAGGGCATCTCTACGAAGATGCATTGGAGTATTTGTTGACCCAGTCTTCTGAAATAAATCTGTTAGGGAAGAGTATCCAGATTTTTAATGAAGATAGGATCACCCTTGGCGAGTTAGATTATCTTCTGGAAGATCGCTGCACGGGAGAGTTTATCCATTTGGAACTTGCTGTGAAATTCTACCTCATCCGCTATGATAATGGTGAAGTGAGATTTCCTGGGCCAGACCCGAGAGATAATTGGCTTAATAAGCTGGCTCGGTTGCAGGAGCATCAGCTGAAGTTAACTCAGTTGTCAGCAGCAAAGAAGTTTTTGTTAGATGAGCATGGTATTACATCTATTATCCCGCAGCAGCTCATTTACGGGAAACTTTTCGACCACTACCGAGCTAATGAGCAACCTAGTCCACCGGCTATGCATCCGGATTGTCAGCGGGGGACGTGGAAATATCTTGGTGAGTGGAAGAGGGAATCCAAGGAGAAGGAAATTACCATTATTCCTAAGCACTTGTGGCCTGTGGAACTAGGGGATTTGCGTTTTTCTCTGATGTCTGTTTCTAGAGGAGATTTTATTTCAGAGGCTTCCCAGCGCTGCACAATGATCTGGGATAATGAGACTAACAACACGCAATTTATAGCCCCAGATACTTGGTTATGAGGTTAGATAAATGGGTTCAGAAATTCAAGAGGTGTGGGAAGTCAGAAGGTCGGCGACTGATTGCATCTGGTGAGGTGCTGGTGGATGGTGAACCGGTGCGAGATTCTCTATTTGATATCACGCGTTTCCATGAGATTGAAATTTCTGGTGAGTCTGCTCAATCAAATCATGCGTATTATATCATGCTGAATAAGCCTGTCGGCTGTGTGAGTGCGACTACTGATCCTGAACATCAGACGGTGGTGGATTTGATCGATGAGGAATATGCTAGTGTGTTGCACCTTGCGGGACGGTTAGATAAGGAGTCGACTGGGCTGACTATCCTGACTAATGATGGGCAGTGGTCTAGGCTGATCACTGAGCCAGATGAGTCGATACCTAAGACGTATCTGGTGACGACGGATAAGGAGATAACGCCAGAAACGGTCACGGCATTTGCTGATGGATTTTACTTCGCTTATGAGGATCTTACCACGCTTCCAGCTGAGTTAGAAATACTTAGCTCTAGGAGCGCCAGGGTTGTTATATATGAGGGGAAATATCATCAGATCAAGCGAATGTTTCACGCGGTGGGGAATCGGATCACTTCGCTTCACCGGGAGAGAATAGGTGGTATCGTTCTCGATGAAGACTTACCATTAGGTAGCTACAGATCTCTAACAAAAGAAGAAATCAATTTCTGAGAATCCCACTAGCTAGCGGACTTTCATCTTTACTCATGTGAGTGGAGTGGGCATTGTTTGTAGCGAATGGTCGGGGCTATTACATGGAGGGCAATAGGGGTAGGAATTCTAGTTGGGATTTCTAGCTGGGGGATGTGTCAAAATTTAGAGGATAATGTTCGTGAGGATAGTGACCCTGTCGGCGAACTAGAGGCGGGGGGGCTGAATATTCAGATTGTGCCTGCAATGCCAGAAATGCCGAAGAACATTAGGGTTCGGTCCAGTTTCTTTAAGTGGCAGAATGAGCAAGAGCTGCTAAACTATGAGGGGCTGGTGCAGATCTTTGGTGACAATGGCTTGCAGATGTTTGCTGACCGAGCGGAGCTTAATTTTAAGACAAAAGTGGTGCGGGTATTTGGTAATGTAGAGATTTATCAAGGGGCGGTGGTCTATCGTGGTCAATCGGCACTCTATCATTATGATACGAATAAACTAGATACTAGGGATTTGACCATTAGCTTAGATCCTATTCTATTGAAGGCGGGATCAGTAAAGCAAGTGGAGCACAAGGGGAGGGAGGTATTTATCGCACGAGATGCTGCGATCACCACACATGATGTAAAGAGGCCTAATTACTGGATGAAGGCTGATAAAATCACGGTGTATCCGAAGGAGAAGGTGACATTTAACAAGATGAGCTTCATGGTTGGGGACCGAACATTGTTGTGGTTACCTTATTTTTCACAGAGTCTGGACCAAGATCTAGGTTATCATTTTATCCCAGGCTCTCGTTCTAGCTGGGGTCCATTTCTGATGAATAGGTATGGAGTGATGCTAGGAGGTGAACTGGATGAGGAGACGGAACAGCGTGAAGATGCATGGTTGCTCGCACAGTTTTTGTTTGATCTTCGTTATGAGCGTGGCTTGGGAACCGGGGTTGATTTATTTGACCAGCGGCTGGAAGATAATGAGAATCTGGGGTGGCTTAAATTGTATTATACGAATGATTTAGACCCATCTCAGTCGAGGTCAGGAGTCACACGTGGAGCGGTGAATGAGGATAGGTATAGAGTAGAGTTTAAGAATAGGTTTGAGCAAACAAGCATGGTGGATTCGAAGTCGACGATCTATACGGATGTGAATATGACGTGGCTAAGTGATCGCTATTATCTAGAAGATTTTGAGCCTGGGGTTTATACATATAATCCACAGCCTGATAATACCATCGGGGTGTATCGTAAAACTGAGGGTTCACTGGCTGGGGTTTATGCAAGGTTCCGGCTGAATGATTTCTATAGAACCGATAGTCGTTTACCTGAAGTGTTCTATGAGAGAACGAGGCGACCGATCGGAGAGAGCAAGGTGTTCTACCAGGGACGAACTTCAATGGGCTTTTACCGTGAGGACCTGGCGGACTTCAGGCAGGATGAACTACGCACCTTTCAGAGTTTCTTGCTTGAGGGTGATCCTCGGATTGCTGAAATTGATGCTATACTGGAGAAGCGGGATTTTTTGAGATTTCACACCTGGCACGAGGTGAGTCGCACGTTTAGACCCTTCAATGGTGTGACCGTAACTCCTAGAGCAGGGCTCGGGTATAGCCGCTATTGGCAAGAGGGGCCTGATGACACTGAGGCTAGCAGGAGGTTGGCATACGCTGGTGTGGAGAGTTCATTGAAGTTTGTAAAAGCTTACCCAGGGGTGATTAATAAGAAGTGGGGGCTGGACGGTTTGCTCCATGTTAACCAACCGTATACCAATGTATCGGTCTTATCTACAAATCAGTTGGATAGCTCATTTGGGAGAATTGACAGGCTGACTCCTACGACAAGACTGAGATCAATCGATGTGGGTTCATTTTCAGCACTCGATGAGATGAATAGTTGGTCAGTGGCGCGTCTGGGGGTTTACAATGAATTGCTAACTAAGCGAGATGGGGGAACTCATGCATGGTTGACGATGAATACCTATTTTGACTATTTCATGACTGATCCAGAGTTAGATAGGATTTATTCTAACCTTTATAATGATATTTATTGGCACCCACTTCCTTGGATGGCGGCGAGTGTGGAAATGCAGTTTCCTATCTTGGGTGGTGGTTCGGGATTCACTGAAGTCGCACCTGGAATAAGGTTTATGCCTAATGAGGACTGGGAGGTGACATTTAATTATCGTTTGCTTAATGGCCACCCTACACTAGAGGATAGCAGTCGAGTGGATGCCCGTGTTTATACAAGGCTTAATGAGTATTGGGGCTTTGATACTTACCATCAGTGGGAGTTGGATGATAATACGTTGGAGATGCAACAGTATCGAATTTATCGAGATTTTGATAGCTGGATTGCTTCACTAGGTGTGCTGAAAAGGGATAACCGAACAAGTAATGAGTTCAGTGTTCTATTAGGATTCACTCTGAAGGATTTCCCATCCATTAACCTCCCGCTGACAATCGATCAGAATGATGATTAGTAAAATTTATGAATAATACAGATGTAATAGACAGATTGAAATGGCGCTATGCGACGAAAGCATTTGATGAAGAAAAGAAGATTTCCTCTGAGCTTTGGGAGAAAGTAGAAGAGTCAATGACCCTGACCCCTTCTTCCTTTGGTTTACAGCCATGGAGATTTCTCGTGATCACGGATCAAGCTGTGAAGGATAGTTTGTTAGAGCATTCTTGGAATCAAGGACAAGTTACAAACTGTTCGCATTTGGTGGTGTTGACCGCCATGAAGGATATTGGTGAAGATGATGTGATTCAGTTTATCGCAGACACTCATGCCAAACGCGGAGGAGAACTCATTGCGCTGGATCCATACAAGGGAATGATGATCGGATTTCTTTCGCGTATGAGCGCAGAGCAGAAGCTCGCATGGGCAAGGAACCAGGTGTATATTGCGCTTGGGCAATTAATGACTACGGCTGCGATGTTGGAGATCGATGCTTGTCCTATGGAAGGTATCACACCTGCGAAGTATGATGAAATTTTAGGCCTAGAGGGCGGGAGATACACCACTGTCTTAGCATGTCCAATGGGCTACCGTAGTGATGAAGATAAATATGGAACGCTAACCAAAGTGAGATATGCAAAGGAAGATATTATCGAGCACATTTAAAGGGCTAGCCGCGGTATTTATAATAGGAGTGAGTTCATGTGCCGCGCCATCTGGGTATGATGGATACATGACACGTTCCTACACCATCAGAGGTGAGCATTATCAACCTATGAGCGTAGATGAGGCACTCTATTATGATGAAGTTGGTATCGCTTCTTGGTACAATGAATCGAAATTTTTCGGACTGAAGCGGGGTAATACTTCACTCGGCGAAAAGGTGATGCCATGGCATGTGATAGCAGCTCATAAAACCTTACCTCTACCCTGTAGAGTGAAGGTGACCAATCTCGAAAATGGTAAGACTCTTAAACTTAGAGTGAACGATAGGGGGCCATTTATCCCAGGAAGAATCATTGACCTAAGTCCACGTGGAGCATCGAAATTAGGCTTTAAAGAAGACGGTCTTACTCAATGCCGAGTGGAAGTGCTGAGTGTGGGTGATGGCAAATATAAGCGCTCAGTTAAGCGCAAGTGGTTCTTCGGTTTATTCTAGCTTGAGCAAGTTTAGTCTGGGATGTCCCAGCCTTTTCCAAAACTGAAATTAAACTGGAGCCAGAGACTGTGGCTGTGGTCATTATCCTGACTATTGTCCTGCTCATCGTAGTTGTATTGAAGTCGGATTTTGGCATCTTCATCCTCTAGGATGCGGAATGATTTAGTAAGAGCTGTGCTGAGTCTGAGTCTCTCATCTTCCTCGTAGGAGCTGGAGGACCTTACACCTTCTACCCATTCTGCTCTGCAGGAAAGTTTCCAGCTCTGTGCGAAATGATAGATGCTGGATGCTATGATGGCGAGTTGTTCGTCATCGCCTCTAGTAGCTCCGTCTTGCCACTCGATGTTTCGCTGCATGATTTGGAATGATGTGTCCACATTAGCATTCCAGAATTCACTGCCAGCATCACTCCAGCTATAGGTGTAATCCATGCCGATGACTCGGCTTTTCCTGCCAAAGCCATTGGTTCCTTGAGCAGCTGTGAGTCCGATGAAATGTTGATTAAAATCGTTCACATAATGGTGAACGGTAGCCCGCGCAGAGGTGACAGTATCGATAAACTCTGCACCTTCTCCAGGCTCAATGACATCACCATGGGCAAAGGTCAGGCCTACAACTCCGTAGTTCTCATAAATGTAATACCAGCTGAGCTCACCACCATCAGTGAGAACTCCTTCCTCTCCTAGAAATAGTGCGGTGCTGAGGTCTGAGTTGGAGAAATCCCAATCATGCACATGGAGGTTTCCTTGGAGTCCTAGATCATGAATGAATCTACCAGATTTAGCTTCAAAACCATAGGGGAGTCGGTGAAGTTTGATGTAGGCTTCCTCTAGTTCTCCAAAAAACTTACCTCTATCTTCCGACAAAGTGTAAGTAGAATAGAGTTGAGTGTGAGTGGATAAATTTGAAAATAAACTAAATTCTAAAGCTTGGAGGTCTAGCTCTTCTGCTGGGTCATGGTGGTGTAGCGCATGATTAAAATTTCTATCAGAACTAGCACCAATAATGCTAGTTGTATGAAGGTTCAACCTCAGTAAATCATTTCCTGAGCCGTTATGAATGCACGAACTTCCCTGAGCATACGCCTGTGAAAATGGCAATAGAAACCCTACTGCCACAGGTAGTAATTTCATCATCGATCTAGTATTTCCGACTTAGAGATACCACGCAGTTCGCAAACTCTCAGAATAGTGTTTTCAATAAGATTGTTAGGGCATGATGCGCCAGCGGTAATTCCGACCACGACGTGTTGGTCTTGATCTAACAGGTTTTTGTATTGAGAAGTGATCTCTGTTTTCTGCTCAAGATCAAAGTGAACAATCTGTTCTAGTGACTCAATGCAGCCCGCATCTCTAATGAAGAACGTTGGCAGCTCTTCTTGGCCAATCTCTACTAAGTGGGTGGTGTTTGAGCTATTGTATCCGCCCACTACGAGCAACATATCCATTGGCTCTTTGAGCATTTCAAAGAGTGCGTCTTGTCGTTCTTGCGTAGCTCCGCAAATGGTATCAAATACCTGGCAGTTTGTTGCATCTCCATCGCGCTCCTTGACAGCCGTCATGATGCGACGCTGAATCTCTTCTGTCTCGCTTTTCAACATAGTGGTCTGATTCGCCACGCCCACTTGCTTGAGGTGTGTTGTAGGATCAAATCCTGGCGAAACATTATATTTACCGAACCTACTCATGAAAGTTTCATCAGAAATATTACCCTTAATATAATCGCATACAAAATCAGTGTCATCGAGTGTAAGGATGATCAGGTAGTTGCCATTTTTCTCTTTGCCTAAAGCGTGTGACGCTGTGGCACGAGTTTCCTCATGACCTGCTTTTCCGTGAATGATAGAGGTGTATCCCTCCTTGGCGTAGGTTCTTACTCGTCGCCAGACTTTCATCACATCACCGCAGGTTGTATCAACGATAGATGCACCCCGCTCCTCAATTTTCTCTACAAATGAAGTTGGTGCGCCGAATGCGGGCACGATAACTACATCATTTTCGTTGAGTGTATCATACTGCTCGTTCATCTGCTCCCACGGCAGCGAAACGATGTCCATGTCTTTGAGCTGACGGTTCACTTCCGGATTGTGAATGATCTCACCGATTAAGTATATAGGGTTGGTTTCAAACACTTTTCGAGAGGCGTAGGCTAGGTCGATGGCTCTCTCTACACCGTAGCAAAAGCCAAATTGCTGCGCTAACTTGATAGTGGTATTATTGAGTGTCACTTCGCCGCCGTGCTCTCTGAGCTTTTCGACTACGGATGATTTATAGTGATTACTCACCTCGGCTTCCACTTTAGCCATCACGTCTGGCTTCCTCACATTGATGCGTTTCCGCTTCTTAGGGGGTGATTGATTTGCTGGCTTTTCTGATGATGTATCGCTCATAAATGATGTTTATTTATAGACCAAAGCGGATCATTTGCACGCGTTTTTTATTTTTGGAGACTATTCTCTTTACCTAAGTGATTCTTGTAGAATAAACTGCCTATTAACTCCTAAAAAACGACCATGCCAGAAACAAATAGTAAAGCAGCCATCGAGATACTCCTACAGACGCTAGAACAAAATCCACAGCTTTGGGAGACGAGAAAGAAAACGGCAGAAATTCTATATGAGGAGGAAAAATATGTGGAAGCTGCTGACATACTCTGGAATGCTCCAGAAATACCTTCTACCGACTTGGATGTTGCATTTGCTATCAAAATAATCTCTCGCGCTAAGCCGAATAGAGTCATTAGAATGGTCTACGAGATAGTAAGAAGAAACCACGAGAAACCCGAAAAAAATATTGCAGTAGCTAAGGCGCTCAATGACATAGGAATGTATATGCAAGCCTCGCGTTTTTATGGAGCAGCACTTGCATGTGATTCGTCATTATTTGATTTAGGTTTTGAGCGTCAGTTGCTCTGGATGGATGATTCCAGAAGACTGATCAAGGAGTGGCAAAATAGTGATCAAGAATTCACACCGCCTCTTGATGTGCCTAATCAAGACGTTCCGGGAGGAGCTCTATCACCATCAGAGATGCCTAAGGATACTGCCAAGCTCGCCCAACAAGACCATGAAAATGCGATTCTATCTGCTGAACAACCTGATGTGGTAGATATTACTCAGCAACCTGAGCCAGTTGAGTTGAATCCCACACCAATGCCAGCAAGACGGATTCTTGCTCCTGCTGCTATGAAGCCGACCGCTGAAGAACTTGCCGCAGCCCTAACACCTAAACCGATGCAACCCACTGCGCTAAACGGCGTGAAGCCATCCGCAGAAAGTCCGCGATCTGCAATAGTCATCCCAACTCAACCTTTAGAAGAATCATCAGCTCCGACCCCAAATCCCGATTTATGTCAGGCTGCCGCTCCAGAAGAGCCGAAAAAGCAAGCAGTCTCTTCACCGAAGCTTATTACCAGTGCTCCAGCTCCGTCAACTTCTCTTGCCCCTACTACAGGCAAGTTACTGACGCCTCCCGTAATAAGTAAGCCGCCAGAGAACTAGAAGAATGGTGCTTTCCCAGATTCTCCTTTGCGCGAGTCATCCAGCATGTTACCTAATATTAATATAATATGTGCATACCTAGATTAACATCGCTTGTTTTAAGCCTCATCTCACTGTGTCTGTTCTCCAGCTGCGGTTCACAATATGGTAAAGTCAGTTACAAAAAGTCGCCAACGATTATTAATGTATCTTCCTATGATCCAAAGGAAACCCAACGAAGCGGCAATAGCTATTCGCCCCTAGATCAATCTAGTCTGAGACGAAATGGCGGCCTAGGGCAAATAGCACGATGTTCTAAGGGATACACTTATGACTCTAAATGCAGCGATTTTCTAGTAGGAGCGGAAAGGCAGGGGATGCTACTTGGAGCCTATCATTATGTAACACCTAACTCTAGTGCTACGGCTCAGGCAGATCGTTTTGTAGCACGACTTAGGTCTATCAAGCGCACACGTAGCCTCCGCACCAGTAGCATTATGCTAGTGGGCGACATAGATAGTAAATGCACTGTTCCTCAAATGATAGCTTTCATTAAACGCATCAAATCTCTAACAGGAACCTACCCTATGATCTATATCGAGAACGGAGAACTCATCCGATCCCGCTTGAGAAACGCTTCATTCTTCGAGAAGCGCATCCTCAAGAAATGCCCATACTGGTTAGCTCTATACAGTCCAAACTACCCAAGTATTTCAACTCCTAAGAAACTTATCCAAGCCACCGATGTATGGAAAACTTGGTCACTCTGGCAATATGGCGGCGTGGAGTGGGAGGGGGGAAGATCTCGACCTAAGCACTATGTGAAGGGCAGCTGGAAGACGCCAAGATATCTCGGCGACCTAGCCAAGCCACTTGAGCGCAACGGCTTCAACGGATCTCAAAAAGAACTCTATAAATTTTGGGCCAAACACAGCTGGCGTTGGTAGAAAAACTTACCCTCGTGAAATATCTAAAAGTCTTTGTTTTACGCTAGCCACATCCTCATCGGGTGTGGAAGTTCCGGCGGTTAAGCCCACCTTGCTCACACCTACAAACCACTCGGTACAGATATCATCAGGTGACTGAACATGATGTGCTACACAGCCTAGTAATCTGCATTTTTCAGCGAGTTGAGCAGTGTTGTTAGAATTAGCTCCTCCCACAACTACCACCAAGCTTACTCTTGAGCACAACTCTAGCAATGCTACTTGCCGCTCCTTCGTAGGCCTGCACACCGTGTCTATAAATTTCACTTCAGCATGAGAGAACCGTTGTCTTAAAGCGACCAGAATAGTATCCACATGATCGATTTGTTGTGTCGTCTGTGAGATCACACCTATTTTATCCTGCACAATATTTAGGCCGCGCACATCTTCAATATTTAGCACCGCCTGAGCCTCTGGAAAATCACCCATCAGCCCACGAACTTCCACATGCCCAGGTTTCCCTATGACTACGGGAGCATAGCCCTCAGTCACTAGGCTACGTAGAGCTGCATGCGCTTTATGCACCAGTGGGCACGTCGTATCCGTCACCCTATGGCCTAGTTTTGACCAGCGTCGCCGTTCTTTGTCAGATGCTCCATGAGCCGTGATGACCACATGTTTTGTGCTAGCATCAGCTCCTTCTAGTTCACCGTGTTTAGCTCCCTCTCGTTCTAGATTACTCTTCACCGTGGCATTGTGTGCTAACTCCCCGAGTATGGTCACAGGTGATCTTGTGGCTAATTTCTGAGCTGCTGCAATAGCCGCCTTTACACCAAAACACATCCCAAAATGAGATGCTACCACTACGTCAAATTTTATATCGTTGCATATTTTCATCATTAACAGCATGACACCCCTTTGTGAAGTCTTGATGAATCTGCCGTGAAATTATGATGACAAAAAACTTACCTCAAGTCCCGTCAGAGATCCTTATTTTTTGCCTTCTCATACTGCTCGGCTAAAGAAATATGAGTGTTCGAAAACTCGATAGGACTACTCACATTTGCACCATAATCTGCCCCAAGCCTTACTGGAAGATTGCCTTTAGGTAACACATACTTACGCCACTTTCTAGACCATAAATAGTACCACCCGCCAGCTGCGATGGTCCATAATGCGAACACGATAGTCATGGTATGGTCAGTTAGCATCACTAGCCATTGATCCCAAGAACCACTATTTGCCTTGTCATTTCCATCACCTTTTATATCCGTTGGTTCAGCGAGAACAGGAGCGATCAGCTCTTGTTCCAACCAAAATGACCGCTTAGAAAATTCGGTCACGAAGGTTTCTATCTCGGCAAAATCAGCTACCTGCACACTCGCGTCTCGCGCGCTTTTCAGGAAAAGCTCATCAACCTCCCAGTTCTCGACAAAACCCTGATCTTCTACCAGAACGTAACCCTTCACCCCACGCGCATATCCATAATAATAAAAGATAACCAATGCGTTCTTACCTTTGAACATCTTGAGAATCGCCTCCCTCATATCTCCCTCAGTCAGTGAAATATTTTGACCGTGTGCCAACACATTCACATACAATGGCATCGCAGATTTCATGTCATGAGCCGCCACTAAACCTTCTATCCTCATACGCTGCTCTTCATCTAATAGTGACTGTGGATCATTCACTCCACTTGCGGGAAACAAACCAAAATATTGATCTAATAGCTCTCCATCAACAACGCGGAAATTACGTTCCACATTCTCATACACATGTGCGCCACCCCAATACCAATCAGGGAAATCTAGCTCAGCTAAAATCTCCTCAGTCATTAGCAAGCCCTTCGCTCCATAGAGTTCCAGAGTTCGGTTACTTTGCGAACTAGCTAGCCCTGCAAGACCCAGCCACCATACACTAGCTAAAATCAACCATCTCATCGCTTTGCTCCCTTTCTAGATCTAGTCACCGCCTTCTTCAGCAGTCCTTTTAGCGAAATTAAGATCTGCTCACAACCTAGCACAATGGAGCCCTCTAAAAGACTTGCATGACCCGCGCTCAGTACATCAAAGTTTTCCCTCTCTCGGATGCAGCCATCAAAGTAATACCCGTAGCTAAGTCCTACGCGTTTGCCCTCCACATCTACTACCAAGATCACGCGTCCACGGCCATCTTCTAGCTCGGACTGCCAAATTCTACCTCGGTGAAACTCCCCATGATTCATAAGCCAAAACCCATAACTCTCAACAGTCTGCCCATCTCGTAATGCTACAAATGAAACAGCCACACTTAATCCTACAAATTGCTTTTCGCACACTTTCACTGCTGCGCGTAATTGCTTCCTAGTTTCAGTCCTCAGCACCCCTGCCACATCATGGACCCCATCATTCACAGCCAGATCAATGCCGTGATAGAGAGGATGGAGTCGCTCCAGAGTCATCCCGCAGTGAGGACATTCCTCAGCATGATCATGGATTTTCTGTAGGCATTCAGGACACTTCATTTCTACTTCACCAAACCATAAAACGTAGCTGCACACAACTGTAGAACACACTAGACACAGACAAAAAATGAGGTCATAGTAAAAACATGTCACAAGATTCGACTGACTATTCCCAAAACTACGCCATCGCTAGGATTGATCTCCCTGATCAGCGCACCCATGGCTGGCAAGTCAGGCTACAACGACGAGGCATAAAATACGCTAAATTTTTCTCAGACAGCTCCTATGGTAGCCCTAATGCATCTCTATCTAGAGCCCGCAGATGGCGAGATCAGCTCATCAGCGAGCTAGCATCACAGGCTCAAAATCAAGCTCGTATTTGCACGCGTTCTACTCGTAATAGCTCCGGCGTGGTCGGTGTCTCTAAGATCTCAGTCACCGCCGCAAACGGCGCTACCTACCACTTTTGGCAAGCCACTTGGTCACCAGAGCCAGGGAAACGCTGTTGCGTGAAATTCTCCATCAAGCGCTACGGCGACAGCGAAGCATTTGAACTCGCAGTCCAAGCCAGAACAGAGGCTACGAACTAATAAAAACCTTGAAAAACCACCAGCATCCCACACACTCTGTATCACGAAATCATGAAATCAATACTTGCTCTTCTCCTCCTCACTCTCACCCTGAGTCTAAGCTTAGCTCCTCAGCAGGCTACCGCATCTGATCACGTTATTCTGGCCGGCGGACCAGCACTCAGAAAATGGGAAAATTTACGTGTGGAAAGAGACCGTCATGATAAATGGTGGGCTAACTTCATCCGTGCCTCCACCATGCGCATGGACAACATCCGCGCCGCCTACGGACCCTCATCGAACCTCATCTGGATGGTTCACAAGCAAGGCTATACTGCACGCGCCCGTGAAGACGGCAAGCCCTACACCACATGGATCACAGAGCAAGCCGCCAAGCGTGGAGCCAAGCTTATCTGGGTAGATAGCGGAGATGCTGTTATTCGAGTGCTAAACTCCCGCCCTACGGGATCTATCACCACTTTTGACTTCTTCGGCCATTCTAACAAACACTGCTTCCTACTTGATTACTCATCTGAAATCATCGGAGCCTGCACCGCATGGCTGCACGAGAAAGATCTCCACAAAATCAGAGGATCAGTCTTCGCTTCCAAAGCAATCTGCAAGTCATGGGGCTGCCACACTGGCGAATCCATGAACTCCTATTGGAAAACAGCCACTGGCAAAGAAATCATCGGAGCACACGGCAAGACAGACTACGCAGCTCTTTCATTTGGAAACATGCCCGCCATCAACGGTAGCTGGGTCCTGCGCGCACGATAGTAAAATTCACATCTACTTTTAACCTAATCCTTACATCTTTTAATTATGAAATACGAGCAACTCAAAGAACTCTTCGACCTTCCACTTTTCGACCTCATCAAGAAATCCCGTGAAGTCCATGACGCCAACTGGAGCGACAACGAGATCCAACTCTGCACCCTACTTTCCATTAAGACAGGTGGCTGTTCAGAAGATTGTTCATACTGCGCCCAGTCATCACGTCACAACTCTGGTATCCAAGTTGAGCGGCTCATGGAAAAAGAAGAAATTCTCAAGCGCGCACAGATCGCAAAAGACACCGGTTCCACGCGTTTTTGCATGGGGGCCGCTTGGCGTGGAGTCCGTAGCGGAACTAAAAGATTTGACCAAGTAGTAGACACCATTAAAGACGTTTCCAAGCTTGGCATGGAAGTCTGCGTCACTCTCGGTGAGCTGGGCCCAGAAGAAGCAGTCATTCTCAAAGAAGCTGGAGTCACTGCCTACAACCATAACCTAGACACCTCACGCGAGCATTACCCAAACATCGTCACTACTCACACTTATGATGACAGACTCAACACCATCCGTAACGCCCAAGACGCCGGCATGTCCATCTGCTGTGGTGGCATCCTCGGACTAGGCGAGACAAATGACGACAGACTCAAACTCATCGAAGTCATCTCCGAGTTCAACCCGCAACCAGAATCTGTCCCTATCAACTCCCTCATGCCAATGCCGGGAACTCCACTTGAAGGCTCTGACCCAGTCACTGTTTTTGATGTGGTGAGAATGATAGCCATCGCGCGTATCGCAGTGCCAAAGGCAAAAGTCCGCCTCTCCGCAGGCCGCACCCAGATCTCAGCAGAAGGTCAAGCCTTCTGTTTCTATGCTGGCGCAAACTCCATTTTCTACGGAGATAAGCTACTTACTGCTTCTAATCCAAGTGTCCAAAAAGATTTAAATCTTATTAAGCAACTAGGACTCTCAGCCAAGCAGCCAAACCCAAACATGGAAGCGCCGGTTACAGAGTGCGATAAAGATCTCTCCCCATGCTGCGCTGCAGAGTAAAACCATAAAGTCTTCTTAGATACATTTTTCAAAAGCCTGAGGTATTCATGTACTTCAGGCTTTTTATTAACGAGTAGAGATGAATGAACCTCATGACATTGATCTAACAAAATATGTTATTTGAGATTGTGACATGAGGGAGATCATTATTATGTATTGTTCTGAATTCTAGAACGGTAATTTAAGATCAAATATCTGGGAGTAACTTTCATAAGCTAGCTTCTTAGATTAAGATAATGAAAGATTACGTTGTAATATAATTTCCATAAAGTGCTTCTATGTGAAGCTATGAGAGGGATCTTACCCAGTGGAACAACCAAAAATACAAAATAGAAAAAATGATCAAATCATTAAAGAAAAATTGGATCCTGCCAGCCATGAGTTGTGTAGCGATAGGAATGTCAAATCAAAGCATGGCAACAGTAGTTGTGTTGTTTGAAGAGATCGATCTAGGCGGTGGAGCTACAGATGTCAAAGCTACATGGACCGGGCAACTTGAACTAGGTGACGAAGTAGGTAATAGGGCACAAGCTAGCACGTTACTTTACGCAGATCAGCGCGGAATAGCTGCTTTGACTACCGGGGTAACTTACTCTATTTATGTAGGTGGTTCTACTAATACTGGTCTGACCTATGGGACTGGAGCTTTTACATCAACAGGAGATTTGAGTTTAGGCTTCTATGATAGTGAAGTTTATTACGATGGGGATGTTGTAGCCGAGATAGATTTCGATGTTAATCCATACTCAGTTACTATTCTTGGTGAATCGTTAGCAAGTCTGAATGCTGAATCTTTTAATGATACTTTGGCATACACCATGAGGTCTGGAGATACTATTAGTTATACCACGGTATCGAGTGTACCAGAGCCTTCTTCTACCTTCCTTGTCTCACTAGGGGCAATAGGGTGCGTTTTAAGACGTAGACGTTAGTTGTAAACAATAATCGAAAAAGCGTGAAGCGTTGAAGCTGCATGCTTTTTCTATTATTGAAATAACTAAGGTTACTCTACAATTGACACAGGTGTCAGCAGCTTCACCTTGGAATAGATGATAGGCATGATGTGAGATTGGCCACGGATGCAAGCATGTGACGCAGGGTAGCGAGGCACATTTCCTACATGCATGCCAATACCAGACCAAGTGAGCCGCATCCAATACGGCATTGCCGCGCCGATATACTCTCCGCCTTCAGGGATTTCCCCCTTATCGCTGGGCATATTAGCATTACTCTTCACTACATTACCGGCTGCATCATAGATTTTACCGTATTCATTAGAGTGCTTATCTACGATCATTTCTCTAATCTTGTATTCGCCCGCGGGCGTCGGATAGTTTGCGGTGCCCGTGGACACTGCGTAATCAATAGCAACTTCATCTCCATTCATGAGCTGTGCACGTTGAGTAGTCAGAGAAACCACGATTCTGGAATTATCAGGATTAGTGCGTTCGAGAACTTCGTAATCCTTAAAATTTTCTTTAGTTTTTAAGTAGTCCTGTCTTGCCCTAAAGTGCTCATATGTTCCCACTGGGTATGGGTTTTTAAACACACTCTGCTGTTGAATTGGCTGTTCTGCTCGCACTGGTGGTGGAGCAACACAACTGGTTATTAGGACTATAGCTCCAAGACAAATTACCGCGGCTAGTTTCCTGAACACGGTTTGTCTAGGTTCGGAATATGCTCTTGATAAAAGGGGCTGATGGAGATTGATGGCGGGTGATTTAAGTGGCATCTATAGTTGAAAGTTGAGTTGAGTATCTTCTTATTGAGGTTAACCGTAGCATAGATCTAGGAATATTCAGCCCAGAAACAGTTTTTCTTCTATTGTCAGTAGTTACTTTCTAGTTGCTCGCTTTCGTACAAGCTCTTCGCGTTTCGCCAGCATTTTCTTCTTCTGTTTCTCACTCATCAAATTACACCCACAAGTCCCACAGCACGCAGAGCGTTGTAATGCCCGATACGCCCGCCAAAGCAAAAACGCAATGGCGATCACAATCGCGGAGATAATAAGAAATGTCTGCATACTCAGTAAACCTTACCTCAACACTAACACCGAAAACTCTACGGTCAAGATCGACCAAGTTGCTTCATATCTCCTCATTATCTGTAGATTTTATAGCCAGTCGCCGCTCACGCATCAGCTCCGCCGCATACTCAGCTCCAAACAAGAACGCCTGCATTGCGAAGTAGATCCAAAATAAAACCAACACCAAGGTAAGTGCGGAACCATAGAAACTTCCCACATTTGCATGGTTCAAAACTAAGGCTAAAACCCGTTTCAGTAAGATCAGTAACAACGCGCTAATTACCCCACCTTTGAGCGCCACTTTGAAAGTAGGTGGCCGCTCGGGTAACCAGCGCATAGCGATAGCTGCCATAAATACCATAGCTACGAAAGTCAGCAATGGAGCCACCACCTGAGTCAACCACTGCACAATAGGAGTACTATCCACCGCACTCAAAAGCACACCTAGCATTGTCTCCACCACCACTGCGCTAGCTATAAATATTCCTAAGAATAACAACAGTATCACCGCCACTCCACGGTTCATTAGTTTCTCCATAGCTCGCTTCTTCTTTTTGCGCTCACTTTGCCCAAAGATTAACCCCAAACATTTCCTCAGTTCAGCCAATACTTTAGTGGCTGCATACAATAGAAACAAGGCACCTAAAACAGGGGAAAAACCACTACCAAACCACCTAATATTCTTCCCTAACAGATCTGCAAAATAATTAGCAACACTACTCCCTGCGATGCTACTAGTTCCTTCTAGTAAACTACGTTTAGCCGTCTCCTCATCCACCAACCAAGCTGCTACAGAAATCCCTGTGATCAAGATAGGGACTAGTGAGATCAATGAGTAGAAGGCAAGCGAAGCCGCCGTGTCTGCATGCTCATGCTTCCACCACCTGCTCCAGCAACGCTTCAATCTCAACCCGCTAGTAACTGCTAAGTCCCTAATGTTACCTACCATAAAAATAACTCTATCAAAAACTTACCTCTAGCCAATGTAAAAGATGCAAGTCGCTTAATTCAAGCTTTCTAACTTTTTAGAGAGAGCAGGGTAGTCCACCTTAGCATTGTGACGCTTATCCATGGGGATTGTGTCCAGTTGGATGAACTCTAGAAAGTCATACTCTGGAAAATCTAACTTCACTGTTTCTAGTTCTCCAGAACCAAGTTCCAAGCAGATTAAACTGTGCTCACCATGTTGCACCACAGCACAACGTCGCACCGAACTATAATGCATCACCGCACACTCAATCCCGAACGGATACACCACTCGCTGCCCGATTTTAAAAACAGCCGACTCGCGGCCCATCAGCCAAAGCCGATCCCTATCATCCAAGTAGCCCGTGTCTCCTGTTAGATGCCAAATATCGCCATCAAGTTTCAGCTTCGTTTCCTCATCACCTTTCCCGTTCAAATAGCCCTTAAGAACATGATCTCCAGTCACGGCGATCTGCCCCACCTGATCATCGCTCATTTGATAAATCATCACTTTTGCCGCTGAGACAGGCTTACCCACCAGTAAACCCCTGCCAGATTTCATCGCCTTATGGTCAGACTCACTAACCTCATCCCAAGCAATGTGCGAGATAGGTTCCGCCTCAGTGGAGCCATAAACAGTC
Organism: Akkermansiaceae bacterium; assembly: GCA_051251915.1. Lineage (GTDB taxonomy): Bacteria > Verrucomicrobiota > Verrucomicrobiia > Verrucomicrobiales > Akkermansiaceae > Rubritalea. The sequence continues at coordinate 94,599 of JBPOGF010000017.1, forward strand.
ACAACTTTTAGTTCGGGATGATCCCGTTGAATCGCATCTAACAAGTGTGGGAAAACAGGCGCTCCGCCTGTGTAAATAGTTAGAAATGGAGGTAAGTTTTTGTCTAGATAGAGCTTATTGAAAAATGCTGGTGATGCGGCACATCGAGTTACCTTATGAGTCACACATTGCAGATCAATCGCCTTAGAGTCAGCCATGGAAGGAAACCGTAAATCCGTATTCGCTATCACCGATGTCATACCAGATGCCAGATTAGCAATCGCAAAAATGGGCAGCGTGATCAAGTCCACATCTCCTTCCTTAAAGTCTAGTGCTTCTGAGAGAGCTTCGTGTTGAGCAATAAGAAATCCATGAGTTCTACAAGCTGCCTTAGGCATCCCCGTGCTACCACTGGTAAATGTGATGAGCGCTGGAGCCTCCACAGCTACTTTTACAGGATCAGGTAGGGGAGAGGTAGTATCAGTTGGTAACTTCCATTTGGTGCTTCCAGGAATCCATCCACTGGTATGAAACTTCTTTTTGATCTTACGCACTCCTCCCAGAGTTAGACGTAGTAAATGGGCCTTAGGAATACCGATTAATCCATCGGGTTGACGTAAACTAAGGCTATTTTGCATCATCTCTTTTCCTGCTGATGGATCAATAAACATCACCACCATCCCTGCATTTAAGACCGCGAGCAGTTGGATGTAGAGATCTATAGAAATGGGTTGTAGAATTAAAACGCAATCTCCTTTTTGTAAGCCAGACTTACGAAGTAACTGAGAACCAGCCTGAACCTGAGTATAAAGATCCCGATAATTAATGTCCCTCCCATCCTCGATGAGAGCGATCCTGTCTGGATGTTCTGCTGCACGTTCCGCAAGTTGGTTTACTAAGTTCATTATCTTATTTAATGCTCATAAGCCCATAGGTTCTGAATTTCTTGGCGTTAAACCGCTGGCTAATTCGAAGTGAAGAATTACTCTCGTATTGTAAGGCATGGATAGCCTCAGTGTAGCCTTTTTCCTTAGCTCGCTGCTGAGCCCTAGCCACTAATAATGAGCCTAAGCCTGCGGCGCGATGCTCAGGGCAGGTTGCCAGTGTTTTTACGATCAAGGTCCTTGGGTAAGCATCCGGTAAGCAGAACAAAAATCCGATCAATCGTTCATCCTGAAATGCAAGTAAAACAAACTCGGGGTCAACATTAGCCTTAGCTGTTAGGTAAGCGTGCATGAATGCCGGTTTAGGGAGCGGTGTGTAGAGAAAATTGTTAGAAAAGGCTGCAATGCTAAGCTCGTAAATTCTATCCAGATCATCCTCAAAATCAGCCATATTAATAGTTCGGATCTCCACGCCTTTCCGCTGCACAATGTTCTCAATTTTATCAAAACTAGGCTGCTCAAGTTCAAGGTCTATTGCCGAAGAGGAATAACGTGAAAGTATCTCAAACCCCGCGCTCTGGAATACCTCTAACAATGACTCTGGTTCCATAGGTTCCATCATGAAAGGAGCGCGTTGATTGGTTTCTAGAATCAATCGATGCTTCATCCAGGTGTTGCCATTCATAGGCCCAAGAATAAGTCTTCCTGAGTGATTTTTTCTGATGTGATCAACACACTCGTTAAGGAAGTTAACTGCCGATTCTCCTTCTAGTAAACAGGCTCCAATCGCAACAGATTTTATTCCTTCATACTCAGGAGTATTCTCCGTCCAGACAGCTATCTGCATGTCATCACGTGCCAGAAGGTAGCAGGATCCTTGTGCGAATATTGATTTCTGAGAATCTGTTAGGTCAGATGTTGGGGTAATAATATGCATGACAATAATAAAGGATGCTGGTGCTCACACCAGTGATGATACAGAGGCTAACCCAGTCATTCAATACAGGAACTCCGGAGCTGCGAAGTTGGTAGAAAATGAAAGAACAGAGGCCGCTGAGAATGATGGTGCCTGAGAGTATGAAGATGAAACTCGGTGGTGCTAATAGTGGGTAGCAAATACTTACCGTGACTATTGACATAATGACGCTTTTCAATAGGCAGCGGTGCGTGATTGACCCGTGAGTAAGGAATTTATGTGTTCCCGCGTGGAGCATTCCGATGGTGATCGCCAGTGATACGATAAAAAATGACCGGCCAATATTCTCTGGAATGATGTGATGTTTACCAAGGGTCAACCAAGTCAGAGCCGGTATAGAAATAGCCAGGATAGTATCAATAGAATGCGTGTGGCGTTGTTCGGAAGGGATTTTCTGAATTGCCAAAAGGTGGCGAGAGAAGATCATTAAACAAGCGATTAAGCAGATAGATCCGCCCAGCATTAATGAAACAAAGCACAGCAACGCTGCTGTCAGGAGAGCTCCTCCATTGAGCTCATGTTTCTTTCGTGTCCAGATCAGTAACAGCATCAAAGCAGCCATGATCATCACACGCAACCAGAGTGATTGGGTTGACATCTCAATGTAGTAATCGAGCAGGAAATAACTACCAATAGGGATGAGCAGATTATCCATACCCATGCCTGAAATGCCCTCAACAGCAGTGATGAAAAGTGTCACCGTAAGAGAGATGAAAGTGATGTGAATGGCCGTAAGGTCAGTGAAGAAAAATAGTGGCAAGAAGGTGCATGCATATGCAGTGAAGAAAAATGCGATAGAGCCTTCCACACTCTTTTTTCCAGAGGCTGTTTGATAGATCAGTTTGCCAAACCGAGTGCCAGCTATAGCACCAACAGTATCAGCCAAGGTTAAGAGCAGGAGGGGAATGGTGTAGAAAACTGCGGACTGCTGGTCATTGACTAGATACATAGCGAACAGCCACGCTACAGCCATTGGGAAAATGAGTTCTCCCACAGATAGTCGTTTCACAGAGAATAATGATGCTCCTAGACTTGTTCTTAATCGAGTGATCCGAATCAAGAAGATGCTAAACACGGCAATCATAGCCAAGATCACAACAGGGAACGAGGAGTCAAATAACCATGGGAATGAAATGCAGATCATGCCCATGCCAACGTGAACTAGTTTCCTAGCACTTTCACCACTGAGTCTATCCTTATTCACCAACATTGCCGACAAGCCCAGAAGTAGAGCGAGGGTGACGAGGACGATAGTGATGGGTAGTATGTGCATCGTTAGTTAGAAATAACCTCCTCGACTATGAACTTAGAATAAAAGAAAGCTTTGTCTTGCAGGAATAGCTCTTCTGAAAGCTGTGTGAGTGGATTTATCTTGTGATGAAGTGAGCTGTTAGATGCACGCGGGGCTAGCATGTTCCAATAGACAATGCGTGCTTTTGGGTGACTGCCGTGATGGATGTTTTCTAATAGCTTTTGTGTGTTCTCGTCAGACATGTATTCAAAAATATCGCTCAGGTTATAAGCGTCAAATTTCTGGTTTGTTAGAGCGGATTCTAATGTGCCCTCAATAATCGTAATTCTATCGATGTTGTTGCGGATCTTCACAAAGTTTTCTTCTCTTAAAGCATGGGGGAGGGAGCTTCCGTAGTTTCCATTGAGTATCCATCTGAGGTAAGGATTTTCTGAAGGATTGAGCTCCACTAGGGCGTGTTTAGCTCGTGTCAAAATACGATCTGCCACGGAACCTTCCACATACTTGAAGAACGAAGGATCGCGCCCGAGCCTTCCCATGACGAACCTGGAGAAGAAGATCTTGAAGAGTAGTCTCCAGCGCCAAGTATTCCACTTCTTCTCATAGAATTCTTCTCGCTCCTCACGTGATCGAGATTCTAACAATTGCGAGATAGTCTTGCGCGAATGAACCCAAGGAAGAGCTTTTTCACGGAACAGGCGGAAGTAGTTTTCAAATTTACCTACTCGGCCAAATCCAGCTTTAATATGCTCAGAGAAATGTTCCCAGTAGGCTGTTGTTCCGGCATCGAGTTCCTTTTTGCATTGATCAAATAAGGTCACGCGGTCTCCCTCAAGTTCACCTAGAAGGATCAAAAACTCCTCATGAGTTAAAGTTTTATATGCGGCAACGCGCAGTTTGATACAAGCGATCTGGGCTGGATTCATCTCAGCAATGGTGACATGACTAGCTCCTTCAGCTAGCATTGAGAATGAGTTGTCGCCAGCCGAACCGATGCTTAGGCAATGCCTGCCATTTGGTTGCATTGCCTGCATGAGGATGTCTGCATCTTCCCAGCAGTTAGCGTATCTCACCGCATTAAATTCTGCGTGATCTTGGATTTCAGTCTTCATCTTTGATAATAGTAACAGTTCCAGACTTGCCGTCCATTTCTACGTAGTCTCCCGTCTTCAGCACTTTAGTCACATCCGGGATAGAAACAACACATGGAAGATTTAGTTCTCTAGCCACAATAGCAGAATGTGAGAGCAAAGATCCTCGCTCCACAAGTAAACCAGACGCAGCAGGAAACAGCACCACCCATCCCGGATCTGTCTGCTGAGCAACGAGGATTTCACCTTCGTTCAAGGTTGCCTCACGCGGGTTCATTACCACCTTCACTTTACCTCGCACTACGCCAGGACACGCCCCGATCCCAGAAATGTTATCACCATCTGGCGGGGTGTAGGGGAGTGCGGATTGGAAAGTGCTGTACTCCGCGATGGGAGCTGCGGTGTGAAATCTGTCTGGTGGTGGAGGTTGATTTCGATATCCTTCTTCTTCTGATTTTCTCTCTGCTATGATGTTTCGATAGTCAGTTTTCTGACCTGACACCGCTTCTTTTAGATGCAGGGAAAATACATCTTTAGGGCTGGTTAGCTGATCTTCATCGGCAAGCTTTTCTCCAAGATGGATCATGATCTGACGCACTCTGCCAAACAGCCGTGTGCGCTCAAATCGTAAATTTTCCCGATCCCTGACACGGTCCCGTGCATTCCTCAGAACCCAATCAAACGTCTTACGCTTCAGTCCAGAGAGTTTTTCTCTAGCAGCTTCGAGTTCTGTGTTTTCGATGTGTGTATGAGCTTCTGTTGGTTCTCGGCTAGCCATTGCGCTAATGCTAGAGAGTAGGGCGGTGGAGTTATCGCGGACAGAAGGAGACTCCAGCTTGAGTTCTTCAAGACAACGGTCGCCAAATTTCTCCAAGTAGGCATCCAGCGCTGCTTTTAGCTCAGGGTGCTTTGCTATTTCCTCTAGTTTTTTATCATCGGGGAGGTCGCTGGCTAAGACTTCTGAGAGGTCTTTATCAGCCCTTACCATACGTGCCATTTCTGAGATCCTTCGTGGAGGTTCAGCGCTAATGATCTCTCCGCTATCCTGAAGTAAAGTGTTCTGTAGTGAAGGATCATCTAGCCACTTTTCGCAGAGTGACTTCAAGACCCCATAATAAATCATGGCGAAGAAATCATTTACCAGTGGTGCGTCCCAGCGTTTTAAGAGTTTTGACTCCAGATCGTTGTAGTGGGTGATCAGCTCGGCTTGCGACATCTCTGCAAGTGGGGTGCTTGGAGCATCCAGTGCAGAGTTGAGACGCTGATAGAAGCGTTTGATATTCTTCTCTAATCCTATTTGGTTTCTCATTAGCCCAAACGCCATCTTCACAAGGGAAAACCCGTCATAGATCTTATTCGTCTTTGTTTGCTTCACGATACTCTCAATCACCTCATCCGGCATAGGGACTTTCACCCCCATCATCTGCTCCATGAATCCACGATTGATCGAGAAGCCAGGCAACATCGCCAGCACATGATACCAGCTGTTAAGGTTGTAATAAACGTGACCGTGAATGTGCCCCAGCATTTGAGGGAATACAGCATCGTGTTTCTTGACGCGTCCTTTTGGAACGGAAAGTAAAATGCAGAACTCCCTATAAACGTGTTCATAGATCCGCTCTGCAAACGTGAAGGTGAGCGTGGATGTGATGCCTGAGTAACTTTCCGCAATGTTGCTATTATCCCATACGGTGAGTGGTAGAGTCGCTTCAGGTTGGGTTGCTAGTGTAGTTATTGGACGACTTTGGAGTAAATAAAGTTTCCCGTCCTCTATCGCCCATTCAATATCTTGAGGGCATCCAAAATGCTCTTCACAATGCTTAGCTAGTTGAGCGACCTCCCGGATCTGCTCACCACTCAAGCACCGCTTAGATACAAGATCAGAAGGATTCTCTACACGTCGAACTCCCTCACGACTCTCCATACCAGCTACATGCTGATGGGTCTTCTCTGCTATCATTTCTTCCACCACATCGTCAGCTTCTAGAATCCACGTGTCAGCATTCTCCTCACCAGAAACCAAGGCTGAGCCCGTGCCCCACAGCGCAGAAATAATCGTCCTCTCCTGATTTCCCGTCACTGGGTCAGCACTAAAGGCAACACCACTAACGCTAGGGGTAAGCATTTTCTGCACGATTGCAGTCACGTTGTTAGATCCCTCTACGCTCCTGCTATCCAGATAGCTTTCTAAATGTTCGCTCTTATCGCTTTCAAATACGTGGACAATTTTTTCTAGCAGGTCATCTATTTTCACATATAGAAATGAATCATACTGCCCCGCAAAAGAATGCTCCACACCATCCTCCCCGTGCGCTGATGAGCGAACTGCGAAGTTTGCAGTGGTTAGCTTTTTGGCGTGATCTAGAATCTGCTCAGGCTGTTCAATATCTGTCACCGCAAACCATTCAGGAATGCAGCAATGAGATACCTCAGAAAGTGCCGCAAGGGCCGATGCCTTGCCGCCTAACAGATGGTGATGTTGAGATTGATGTGCTTCTATGATCATGAGAATAAAGTGAGTAGCGGGATGAGCCCCAGTGATAAATACAGCGCTAATGTCCAGAGCCCCGCAATGAGTTCAAAGCGTTTAGAACTGTTTTCACTATGACGGTAGCTCGTCCAAGCAGCCCATAGTAATAACGGAGATAAGATACTGATCACCGGGACTACGAAATTTATCTGCACTGCTGCAATCACGGCAAAAGCCGCTGTAGTAATCACACAGCCTAGCCAAACCCAGGAAGCTTTCCTCAGCCCCCAGAGTTTACTATAAGTAGGCACGCCTTCCTGTTCCTTTTCAGGTTGCCTCAGTTTCCTGCCTATCTCGATTACGATGCCATTGAAGAAGCTAGCTATGAGAAAGTAGATAAGCCCATGGGGTGAAGCATCAATGGGTAACCATAAGCAAGCCGTCGCAAACAGATCAACCAAGGGCATGATGAGCATGTGCGTCCATAAATAAGTGATGTGGCGAGACTTGAGCCAATCGCGTGCAAAAAACTCCACACTCATTAACGCCAAATAACCCCAAGTGACCAACAGCAGAATAAGCAGTCTAAAATCTAGCCAAATAGTCAGCCCTAGCTGTAAAGCCATTCCTACCGCAAATACTATTCCGAGTTCTTTCAAACTCACCAAACCTCGCGGAACAGCACGGTATGGTCGGTATTTTGCATCTTCTTCCGCATCCTTAAACTCGTCTGCTATTCTTAACTGAAGAAAAAAGATCAGCACCGTTACAAAAGCCACCAAGAATGATCGCCATTCAGGAGCGACCCCGCATAACATCGAGGAGTAAGCCACAGCTGACGAGCTGAATGCCAACACAAGTAATCCATGTTGGAAAATAGGGAATCGTTCTTTTTGGTATGTCCACCAGCGCATGAATAGATTTATAGAGGAAATATTTTCATTTGTTAAATCGATTAATATTTTTCAAACATCGTTTAAGTTGATTGTCGAGCAAGCTTCTTATGGGCCTTTGTGAAATCACCAGTCGCTAAAGCGGCGATGATAGAAAGCTCACCACCGAGTAATAAGCCAGCACATACCTCTGCCAGAGCACTGCTATTCCCAGAACCGTGAAGTCCCATGAGTTCTAGACTTGCACGCTGAGAGGGGAGTCCAGTTCCTCCGCCAACCGTTCCCACCATGATGCTAGGCAAGGTCACCGATGCATATAGTCCGCCATCAGCATTAATTTCAAACCGAGTCACGCCCATCGCAGACTCAGCCACACACGCAGCATCTTGGCCTGTGGCCAGATAAAGCGCAGCTAGGCCATTCGCAAAATGACCTTGAACCCCAAGCGTCCCGCTCAGCACTCCACCTAGTGCTGAGACGCGCCAATAATTCTCCATTTGCTCCGGTGTTACATGCAGGTATTTTTCTAATAGTTCTCTAGAAATGTTCACCTCGGCAGAGACTTTCTTTCCTCTTACTGAACTATATGCTTGTGAGCTAGCTTTCTTATCGCCAGATAAATTTCCCTCCACGTAAAGCTGCTCTATCTTCACGGGACAGTTCTCTTGGATGAAATCACACACGGCCTGAGTAGCGATGGTGACCATATTCTGACCAGAAGCGTCCCCAGTGGTGTATTCGAAATTTAAGTAGACATGATTTCCCTCCACAGTGGTCCCTATATCTACCAATTTTCCATGTGAGCTAGTAGCATTGGCGACAAATTGAAATTGATCAAACTCCTGCATTGACCACGCCACAAATTTTCCCGCCTCTGCCAGTGAGCGGAACACAAAGGCAGGCGAACGGTTTAGAGCTTGGTAAAGTAACATCGACGAGCAGCCTCCACTGGCAGAGATCACACAAGCACCTCTATGATAGCTAGCCACCAATGCAGCCTCAGAAGTAGCCAGAGGAATGACATAATCACCCTGTGCAAAAAGTCCGTTCACCCTCAGTGGTCCAGCTACGCCAAGAGGAACCTTCACAGAGCCAATACAGTTCTCAATGTTCCCGTCAAACTCCTCAATGTTATCGGCGGTCCAGTCATCTAACAGATTTTCATTTGGTTCCTGATCTAGAGCTCTCCATGTTTTCCCCACGCGGTGAGCATTCACTTTAGACATGGGGAGGAGCGGTTTTACTGGTGATTCAAGTTTCGGCTCCAAGCGAGACTCTAATACATCCAGAGATGATTCACCGAGTAATGAATTGATGTGGGCATTAGTAAGCGAACGTTTTCCAGACATAAGGCCAAGCTAGCAGTTGAATAGAAAACGACAAGGAAGGAGAAATGGGTATTCATTTTGAGCAGATATAAAAAACTTACCTCTAGCTAAGGTTCGAGGATTGGTTTTTTGGGTGACTGACTGAGCGTTTTTTAGCTGTATTTTGTAAATGAGAGCCAGATTGAAGGTGTGTTCTTGGATATTGAGAGGAAAAGTGAAAAATAATGATCTCTCTAAATCCTTTAAAATAGGTGGTGTAGAAAGATGATAGAAAATAATGTGAAAATAGATGAGGAGAGATGTTGACTTTATCGGATTTTTTTGTAGATTGCGCCCCGCCTCACCGGCCAACGGGAGGACGAGAGAGACAGGAAGCTGATTCAGCGCTAGA
>JBPOGF010000018.1:0-103092 GCA_051251915.1 Akkermansiaceae bacterium
AATTTGACGTTTTCATAAGATGGTAGAATACCAGATCGCTGGAGCGACCTCGACTACCTTCTCATTCTATCTTGTTCTCCTCGATACTTTGTTAGACAGCCCAAGTCACCTACTCAACCGCAACCCCTCGAAAATTGGATGCAGCATATCTAGGGCCTGACGGATTGCAGCGTCGATACTCGGCTAGTGCTTTGCCTCGCGAACTTGCTCTCTCACTGAGATCTATAAAGTCTGGAAACTCAGCATAAAAGCTTTCCCATTGTTCCAAATTAGACTCCAACTTGGGATCAAACCAGAATGAATCCACACGTCCTTTTTCATCTAGCGTTGCTGAAACCATATCGTTCGAATATGTGATATGCAGGTTGGAAGCCTTACTCGCATTCAAGGCTCCGTTAATTCCATATTCATACGAGATAGGACTTCCCAACAACGCCTCTACCTCCTCTAGCGACATCCCTATGTTTAGCATCGAAAGCTGAGATAATATTTTGGACTGCTTCCAATCGTTTGACAATTTTAGACGGAGATATTTCTCGGATTTTGTGGCAGCAAAATCTGGGCCAGAATTTACCAGCGTTACTGTAGAGCGATCGCTGAATTTCCGATGACTGCCGGGCTCGCTTTTCTGAGCGTCTTGACCCGCCAAAAAGGCAAATACAATCAGAACGACCCCCGATAGGATGCATATAGTTTGTTTCTGCTTCATGTTTTGGAGAACAGTATTATTAGTTCACGCCTAGCTGATATTCAGCTGGTTGAACTGGGGTTGGAGGTTGAGTGGGTGTGTTTTCATAGTCGTATTATGTTGAGTGAGTTATTGGTATCAAATTCATCCATTTTAGGCGAGTTTTTTAAGTGCGGATGTATTTATATTTAGGTTTTCTTTCGCTACTGATATTTTATTTTAGCATATCACTTCTTCAATGAATCTTGATGGGTTACTTTTCTATTTTATCAAGGTTCATTGTTAGTGGTTTTTATGAGTTGTTAGAGATCCAGGCGCAGCCGTATGGGGGGAGTTCTAGGTGGGTGTCTTCTGGGGTGAAAGTTTTTCCGGTGAGGAGGTCTGACCAGTGTTCGGTATCGATGAGGTTGAGCTCCACTAGGGCTACTTTTTGTGGTTTGTGTGAGATGTTGTGGATGGCGAAGAGGGATTGAGCTCGGTTGAGGTCTTCTCGCCAGAAGCCTACGATGCGTTTTCCTAGGTGGAGGGTGTATTGTGTGGCGTTGGGGTGGAAGGCTTCTTGTTCTTTTCTGATAGCGATTCTGCGTCTTAGTTCATCGAAGAGGGTTTGGTGATGTAGTGTATCATCTGAAAGAGCTTTGTTGAGGTCTTCCATGTCCCATTTGTAACGGTTGATGGAGCGTGCGTGTCCGGAGTCAGCCATGCCTTGGGCGTCATTTTCTGTGCCTAGGAGGCTGTGAATGTAGAAGGCGGGGAGGCCTTCGAGTGCGAGCATGATGGTGTGTGCGGCGATGAAGCGGTCTGTCTGCCAGTTGTCTTTGCCATTGCTGGTGGTGCCGGCCATGGCGCTGTAGAGTGAGATGTTGGCCTCGTATGGGGTGAGCTCACCGTCTGGGGTGCGGCGCATGGAGATCTCACCTCCGAAGTCGCGGATGGTGGTGATGAGGTCATCTTGTTCTTCTTTGGAGAGGAGGCCTTCTGCTGGGCGGAGGCCGATGCCATCGTGCGAGGCGATGAAGTTGAGGTAGGCTCTGCCACGACGTGCTGGGGGCATGGACATCATCCATTTTTTGAGGTGGCGGCAGTCTCCGCTGAGCATGGTGTGGAGGAGGAGTGGTGGGAGTGAGAAGTTGTAGATGAGGTGGGCTTCATTGCCGTTTCCGAAGTAGCTGAGGTTCTCTTTGTTGGGGACGTTGGTCTCGGTGATGAGGATGGCTGCGGGTTCTAGTTGTTCTAGGATGAGACGGATGAGGCGGATGATCTCGTGAGTTTGTGGTCTGTGGATGCAGTTGGTGCCGTCTTCTTTCCAGAGGAAGGCAACGGCATCTAGGCGGAAGATGTGGATGCCTTTGTCTAGGTAGAGCTGGATGATGCGGATGACTTCGAGTAGGACTTCTGGGTTGGAGAAGTCTAGGTCTACTTGGTCTGCGCTGAATGTGCACCAGACTTGTTTGGTGCCGGAGACGGTTTCAACTGAGGTGAGTAGTGGGGAGCTGCGTGGTCTTACTACTTTTGAGAGGTCCTTGAATCCGGAGCCATCGACGAAGTAGTCTTTGCCTGGTGATTTGTCTCTGAGGTAGTTTTTGAACCATGTGGATTCAGCGGAGCAGTGGTTGAGGACGAGGTCCGCCATGATGTTAAAGTGCTTGCTGAATAGCTCGATGTCATCCCATGTGCCGTGCTCTTTTTTTACTGCGTTGTAGTCGATGACTGAGAAGCCATCGTCAGAGCTGTAGGGGTTAAATGGTAGGATGTGGACGTTGTTGACGTGAGGCTTGAGTTGGTCACGGCAGAAGTTGTAGAGTGTGTGTAATGGCGCTTCGTTGTCTGTTTTAAGAGAGTCCGCGTAGGTGATGACCATGATGTCTTTTTCGTTCCATTTATCGATATTTGATGATGCTTCGATGGCCTTTTTCGCTAGGGGTAAGGTTTTGAAGATTTGCTCTGAGATGGCTGGGGTTTTGTCCTCACCGTAGATGTTTTTGAGTCTTTCTTCTACGCCGTTTTGCACTTGCACTACCTTTGGGTGTTGCATGATGTCGTAGCTGATGTTGCCTGCGAATTCTTCGCGGTCGGCTTCGACTGCTTCTAGGAGCATGTCCATGACGTCTGGGACTGCGGAGATAACGCGTTTCCAGCTGGGCATGAATGGTGTTTCCATGGAGTGGTCTGGGTTGAGGAAATCGTTTCCTGCCTGCATGATGTTTTCTGCGAATACTTCGATGGCGTGGCCTTCGGTGTGCATGTCGTATTTGAGGCCGTTGATGGCGGCGTCACTGTGGTAGCTGTCTACGAGGTCTAGGGCGATGCGGTAGTAAGTGGCTTTGATGGTGCGGATACGCTCTTGGGTGAAGACTTCTCCTTGGGTTGCCATTTTGCGGAAGAGTGACTTGGCGATGTCGCAGCTCATCTTGGAGAGGCCTTTGGATTTGTCTTCTAGTGAGAGGTCTTGGTGCTTGTGGTCGTAGGTCTCTGCGATGTCTACTTGGCAGATCTGGTTGGTGGCGTAGTTGCGGTGCATTTCTGAGAGGGTGCCCATTTCTAGGCCCCAGTCTGATGGGATGCGGATGTCTTCGATGACGTCGCGTGAGAGTGAGAACTCGCCTGCGAGTGGGTAGCGGAAGCTGTCCATGAAGTCTAGGTAGTCATTGGGTCCGCAGATTTTCTTGAGTGCTCTGAGTAGTGGGGTGACGAGGAGGCGGCAGGCGCGTCCATTCATAGAGTTATTGGCGATGCGGGCGTAGTATCCTTTACAGAATTTGTAGCTGAGAGTGGGGTTAGCGACAGGGTAGATGAGGCGCGCGAGGAGGTCTCGTTTGTAGGTGAGGATGTCACAGTCATGGATGGCTACGGTGTCTACTTTACCGGAGGCGAGGATGTAGCCGAACATGTACCAGACGTTACGTCCTTTACCCATTTCTTTAGGTGCGAGGCCTTTTTCCTGGAGTAGGGCGTCAATTTTTTTCAGTCTTGGGCCGTCATTCCAGAGGATGTCTGGTTGTTGAGGAAGGCGCTCGAAGAACTGGAGGGCTTTTTTGAATTGAGATTCGTCCGCTCGGTCTAGGCCTACAACGATTTGGTCGAGGTATGGGACGTTGGTGATTTCATCGACAATGGAGCTGAGTGCTGGGCCTTCGAGTTCTGAGTAGAGTGAAGGTAGGATGAGTCCCATTGGTTTCTTTTTGCGAAACTCGAGTAGTTCTGCTTCGAGCTCCTCAAGTGGTCTGTTATTGAGTTGGTGAAGTGTGGTTACGTTGCCGAATTGATGAAAGTCTCCCATGGTAATTTAAAGTTAAGGTTAGTGTGTGAGTTAGTTTGTTAGAGTGTGGAAATGATGTTAAGCACTGCATCGTTCCAGCCTTTGGAAGCTGGGAATTTTGCTAGGATGCTGTTTGGCTTGTTGACTTGGATTTTGGGGCCGTCTTCGTGGGGGATGACGACTGCGATGTCGGCGGCTTCGAGCATGGATTGGTCGTTATCGCTATCGCCGAGTGCTACGGTGATCCATTCGATGTCGGGGAATTTTTCTTGGTAGAGTTGTTTGGTCACTTTTAGTCCATCAGCTTTATCGGACGGTCCCATGAGGTGGATGAATCTGCCGCCGCGGAGTGTGCGGATGGACTTGGCTTGCATGAGGGAGTTAAAATTTCCCCAGTTTTCTGGGGAGTCATCCCAGATGATGGGTTCTGAGACGTGTCTTTGTTTTGCTTGGGCAGCGGCTTGGAGTGTTAGGCCGGTGATATTAGAGAGGCGTTCTGGGGTCCAGTCATGGAAGCCTTCGAATGAGTAGCCTAGTTCGGCGCGGACTTGATGGGCTTCTTTGAGTATGAATTCTCTGGATAGGCCGGTGAGGAGGGTGGCGGAGTTTTTTTGTTGGTCCCAGGCGTATTGTTCTGATGGCTGGCAGAGGGGGGAGAGTTCTGAGTTGTTGGGGACTGCGATGATTCCTCCGTTTTCGGCGATGCGCGGGGTGGTGAGGTTTAGCTCTTCTGCTAGGGCCTCGCACTCGATGAGTGTTTTGCTGGAGTTGAATACAAGCGGGAAGCCTAACTCGGAGAGTTTGTTTACGGCTTCTAGTGCTTCGGAGTATTGGTAGTTTTCATCAATGAAGCTGGCGTCGAGGTCAGTGATAATTAGGAGTTTTTTCGTCATTGGGAAATCTAAGATTTAGGTATCTGCGTATGTGGCTTGGATTATATTATGATCTTGGTTGAGTTCTAGCAAGCAATCTGTTCGTTGTGGCATTTCTGTAAACATCCAGCGGGTGATGCGCTCGTAGTGCATGATGAATCGCTTGATTTGCTGGTCGTTCATGATGTTGTTGTTAGCACTTCCGACGGAACGTTTGCGGAGCTTTTCTTCTTGGGTGCTGCGCCACTCGTAGACGCATTCGAAGTCTGGAGCCTTGAGCATGACGAGGCGGTCTAGAAGGGCAAAGAGTTCGGTGTAGGGGCCGGCGAGTTGATTGTTGGCAAAGGTTCTCCATGCGGCATCTTGATCTTCTGAGGCTTCAAGGTCATTGCATGGTTCTGTTAGAGCTGCTGGGGGCTGGGCTTGGGCTCCTACGCACCATCCTTCGAATAGGATGATATCGACTGGGGAGTCGCAAGTTACCCATTTATCTTGGGGCGCGCGGTCGTCGGTAGCTTTATCAAAGATGGTGAGCTGGACGGGTTGGCGGCTTTTGAGCTGCTGAATGAGGTTTATTCCCATGGAGACATCATGTGTGCCTGGGGCGCCACGTGTCATGAGTAAGGGATGGACGGTGTCTGCAAGGTGACTGCGTTCTTGACGGGTGAGGTAGATGTCATCGATCGAAATGATCGCGCTGGTGAGCTGATGATCATTTTCGAGAGCTAGGGCGAGGACTTTGGAAAGGGTGGATTTACCTGTGCCTTGTGCTCCGTTGACGCCGACTACGAGTGGAGCGGGGGCGGGAGATTGATTATTTTCGGCTGACCATGTTGCGATAGACTGGGCTAATGGCAGGTAATAGTCGGTCGCTAGAGTAAGGAAGCTAGAGGGGAGGGCCTCTTCTTCAACTAAAGCCTTCAGCCAATCCGGTGGATTGGCGTCGGCTGGTAGAATTGTATTTATTGGGTCGATACTTTAACTTTAAGCAATATCTGTGCCATGAACAGTTTTAACGTATCAAAGTGGGTGTAATGTATGGTGGTTCTATGTGTTACACTTCTTGGAACTGCAACCACATATTGACCAGATGCCGTTTCCAGCAGCAGCAATGTAGAGGAAGAGGAAACAGTAGACTACGGCGAGTTCGCCACCATTTTGGATAGGCAGGAGTCCTTTAGGCTGGTGAGCCATGAAGTAGCCTACGGCCATGAGTCCACTACTGAGAAATGCAGCGATGGAGGTCTTGAAACCTGCGGTGATCATGAGTCCGGCAACTAGCTCGATCCCTCCTGCTATGTAGGCAATGTGGGGAGGAGCTCCCGAACCGCCGAACATGCCGAGTAGTTTCTGTGCTCCGTGGCAGGCGAAGAGTAATCCTACAACGATGCGCATGATTGCGTATGTCTCACTTTGATATTTCTTAAGTATAGTCATTTGGTTGTTTAGTTTGGTTTTCTAGTGTGAGTTATTTTGTCACTTATGTCAGAGGGGGCTATATGATTTTTATTCCCGAGTATTTGTATGGGGGGTAGATTTAAGACTAATTGCTAAATATGCGATTCCGGAGCCAGTGAGGACGAAGAAGATATTAAATGAGGTGACTAAGTTTGCATGGGTGGAGCCGCTCTGGAATGGTGACTGATGGTGAGCGATGGCAAAACTGAGTGGTAGGAGAAGGAATGCTATAGCGGCTAAAGTGGAGAGGATGCTGAGGGACTTGCTGTAAAAGAAAGTGCAGATGAGGCTCAGGGTGATGGTGTAGATGAAAACATCGACAGGGTGGGCGGGGATGAGCTGGGCGGCGTGGAGTGAAGAGGCTAGAGCTAGAGGAAGTCCTCCAATAAGCCAGTAGGTGAGGAGTTTGAGCAGCTTGTTGCTTGGGGTGTATCTTTGGTTTCCTTGTTGACGGCGTTTTAAGAAGATGAGGACTCCTGCGGCGATGGAGAGTGAGACGATGAGGCCGGTGAGGATGAATAGGGATTTGATGATGAAGTTGCCAAAGCTGCCGAAGTGGAGATTGACGATGGATTCGATCATCATGGGTGCCATGTGAGAGGTGGGGGTTTGATTGTGCAGGATGTTTAAGTCTCCATCGAGAGTTAGCAGGTAGGTACCGATGAAGTGGGTGCCATCTTGTTTGCCTTGGATGATGATGGTTTTTGATGCGGGGGTGGTGTCAGAGACTGGGTGATTATGGAACTGGATGCTACGTGGGTTGACGTCTTCTGGCCATTGTTCTGTGGCGGTAGCTATGGTTTGGTCTAGTGGGAACTGGATTTGGTTTGGGGAGGGGGAGGCGGTGATGACTTGGCCAGGGAATAGGGATTTATTAAGGGCCGCTGAGTCACCATCGAAGAAGAGGTAGATGGCTGGTGCAGCTAGGAAGAGTCCTAGTGTGAGGGTGGCTCCGGTGATGGAGTAGATGGTCTGGAATGGTAGGGTGATGAGGGAGCTGAAGCGGTGGATATTTTTCCAACGGTTTTTGCTCTTGAGGGAGAGGTTTTTAGGGCTGGCATCTCGCTTGATGGAGCGCCATTGGTAGATGATTCCGGTGAGGATAATGGCGAAGAAGAGTGAGGCAATTAGGCCGGTGAGTTCTTGACCAAATAGGATGAAGTCTAGGTAGTGGAGGTCGATGAAGAAGTGGAAGATGTCGGCATCGTGGTCTGTGGCTAGCTGTGTAGAGAGGGGGGAGCTTGGGTCTGCCCAGATGTGGGTGAACTCGTGATTTTCCTCTAGGTAGAAATCGACTACAGGGTGATCTGGTGTAGGGAAAACGACTGTGAGTTCCTCGGTTTGGGGGTATTCTTCTAGGAGCGCTTGAACGGTGGGGTTCAGTGCTGGGGTTGGAGAGGGAGGTGCTTGGTACTGGGGTTGGGTCCAGTTGATGGCTTGTGGCTCAAAAAATGCGAGGGTGCCTGCGACAAAGATGACGAAGAGTGGCAGCCCGAAGATAATCCCGAGCAGTGAGTGAAGTTGCCAAAAGCGGTTGCGTTTTTTAGCGTTCATTTAGCTGAAGAGGATGATGGTAGAGATGACTGAGGCTGAGAATAGAATAATGAGGGCACGTCCGCGCTTGTCTGCAGTGTATACTAGAGTGAGCATGGTGGCCCAGAGGGGGAGCACTAAAATGCCGGCGAAAACGATGCTTGCTTTTTGATTCTCCATGAAAGGAGACACGGCGAGCATGCCGATCGCCTCAGCGGCGATCAGCGTGACGAGAACAGCCAGAGTGTGGAAGAGCACACTCTGGACTGGATTTTTCTTTTTGGTTCTATTTTTGGCTTTTGCCATTAATTAGAAGGTGTAAGTAGCTTGCAAGTTAATGGAGCGGTCTTGACCTAGGAATGTGCTTGTGGTTGCAGGTCCGTAGGATGTGGTTGTTTGATTTGTTTGGACGTACTGTCTGTCGAATAGATTTGAGACATTGAGTTGGAAGTCCATGTCGTTCCATTTGTATCCGAGCATTGCATCAATCGTGGTGTGTGATGGAGTGTCGTATAGGTCTAGTCCATCTGAAGTGTTGCCGGTGAAGCGGACGCCGAGACCGGAGCGGAAGTTTGCTAGTGGTCCTTCTTCTGGTTGGTAAGTTACCCATGCTGATGCTTGGTGTTTAGGGACGCCTGCTAGGGCAGGAGATCCTGCAGTGTCGTTATTTTTGGTTTGTAGGTATGTGTAGCCTGCTAGGAAGTAGAAGTCATTATAACGATGGCGGATACCTAGTTCAGCACCGTTTGCTTCAACGCTGCTGGACTGAATGACTGCAATAGGATCTGCTAATACACGGTTTTCTTCTTCGATTCTGAAGTATGATGCTGTGATGAGCGTGTCTTCTTTCGGCATCCATTTAACACCGAACTCGTGTTGAGTTCCGGTCTTAGGCTTGAGTGCTGTAGTGGACTTACTATCGAAGCCTTGTGGTTCGAATGACTCGGCGTATGAGTAGTATGGCGAGATACCATGCGGTAGCTGATACATGAGTCCAGCATCGAAGGAATAGTTTGTTTGTTTGTCCGTATTCTGAAGATTACTTTTTAACTCGTAGTGGTCGAAGCGTACGCCTGCAGAGGCTATGAGATGGCCGATTTCTACATGATCGTGGAGGAAGATTCCGAAGAGTTCTTCCGTGGTGTTGAGGTTAGTAGATAGGTCTGGCAGTGTGGATGCTCCGTTGCCATATACAGGGTCAACAAAGTTGAGGAAACCGTTGTAGACGTATGGGAGACCGAAGAGCCCTGGGTTGGCAGGAAGTGTGTTGCGGTCACGTTTTGCTCTGGTGAAGTCTACTCCGAATCGGACATCGTGGTTTACAGATCCTGTTTCATATTTCCCATTAAGAACCATATTTCCTGAGAACACATCCATTTCTTGATCTGATCCATAGAGCAGGCGGTGATAGTAGCCGTCTGGTGATGCTCCGAAGAATGCTTGTGCAACTGCAGGAGGGACGATGGTATTTTCAACATATTCAGCTGATGAATTCACATATCTCATGGTTGATGTGACGGAGTATGTTTCGTTGAACTTATGCTTGAAGATTGCGGAGACACTTTTTTGGTCAGTGTTGTAGCGGTCGAGGTTTGGCTCACCGCCGTAGCGCTCATTGGTTAGGGTGTAGCCTGGGATCTGAGTAGCCTCGTATGGGTAGAACTGGAGTGAGGGCTTGCTTTCATTTTCTTGGAGGTTCAAGAGTAATGATAGTGTTGTGTCCTCAGTAGGTTTCCAGGTGATGGAGGGCATGAGGAATCTGGAGTCGTCATTTACGAAGTCGACATAGGTATCTGAATTTCTGTAGTAACCTACGACGCGGAGGAAGAGGGTTTCTTCAGCATTGAGTGCTGTGTTGTAATCAAGACCTAGTTGGAAACGATCATCGCTGCCGTAGCTGGTCATGAGTTGATTACTGATGTTGGGGCCTGCTATTTTAGACGTTGTGTTAACGGTGCCACCAACTGTGCCGCGTCCGAAGAGGATAGAGGCGGGTCCTTTAATGAAGTCTACTTGATCAACCGCGTAGGCTTCTGTTGGGGTGTTGTTGTAGAAATTAAAGTTGTTCTGGAGGCCGTCACGGTAGTTGAGTGCTTCTAGGCCGCGGATACGGATGAAATCTTGGCGAGTATCGAGACCGAAGTAGCTGCTTTCAACACCAGGGACATAGCGTGCGGCTTCTTCTAGGTTCTGTGCGCCTCGCTGGGTGAATTGCTCACTGGTGACGGTTTCTACAGCACGTGGTGTTTCGAAGATGGAATATGGAAGTTTAGAACCTAGGCCTAGATCTGTATTAATGAATGGCTTAATCGCGTTATTCTCTGGTGATTGCTCTCCGATAACGGTTGATTGTTCAAGAGTTTCTAGGTTTTCTGCGGAAGATGAACTCTGCGCCGTTTGGGCTTGTGATGATACTGTAACGGCTAATCCTGTGGTGATTACCGCAGTTAGTTTTGGTATTAATGATTTCGTTTTCATGGAATGATTATCTTGTGTTCTTAGGAGAGGACGTGGGCTGTAACATAATCACTATTGAGACGCAATTGCAATTAGGTGAGTATTTAGAATAACTGTTTGAATAGGATTTCGATGGTTCTAAAAGTCAGTGGTTTAGGCGATCTACGGCTATTCACATTGGCATCGTTTTTTTACTAGAAACTTTTGTTTAGCGCATTTTATACGGTGGTGTTTTAGAATAGCCTTCGGGTTGGGGAGCATTGAACCACCAGCCTTTGTTGTTCTAGAGTCACGGATATTCAAGGACTCCTTCACGATATCTTGACATGCGCAGCAATGGTCCCCAGCGACGACAATGCTGGCTGCCTTTAGAAAATAGAACTAGGTTTGTTTCTTTTGGGGAGGCTTATCTTGACAAGAGAAGTGTCAGGTTTCAAAAGTGGTAGTGCTTTTTATATTCTGATGATTTATTCTATTTTCTTGTTACTTCATCTTGTTTTTTAGCCTTATTATTTAAAACATCATGAAATTTCTATTTATTACTATGTGCATGGGGTCGATGCTTTCGGTCGCTTCTGCGGAGAAGGTTCCAGCCAAGACATTGGATTTATTGGCTTGGAAGTTGACTTTGCCGATTGTTAAGGTGGGGCAGAAGTCTGCGGTGGAGGTGAAGCAGCCTGGGCTTATGTCATTTAGTAATCCTGGTTATTTCTATACTGACGAGAAGGATATGGGAGTGGTTTTCCGTGCGTCTTGTGGGGGAAATACTACGCCGAATTCTAAGTATCCTCGGTGTGAATTACGCGAGATGACTGGTGATGGGCGGGGGCGGGCTTCTTGGGAGACTGGTGGTAAGGAGGTGCATACGATGACGATGCGGGTAGCGATAACGCATACTCCAGAGGTGAAGCCACATGTGGTGTGTGCGCAGATTCATGATAGTGAGGATGACTTGATCATGGTGCGTCTGGAGGGGAAGCATTTATTTGTGGAGCGTAAGCCGCATGAGGATGTGTCGATCAATCGTGATTATGTTTTAGGGACGCCGTTTGATCTTAAGATAGAGGCTCAGAATGGGGGTGTGAAGGTTTGGTATAATGGATCTCAGAAAATGGACTGGGAGGTGGATGCGAAAGGGTGCTATTTTAAAGCGGGATGTTACACACAGTCTAATATCCAAAAAGGTGACTCTGAAAAAGCGTACGGCGAGGTTAAGATATACAGCTTGGAGGTGAAGCATGAGAAACTAAAGCAGGAGCCGTAAGCTTATTTTATTAACAGAAAAATCAATGGAATTAGTTGGGAGAAAGTTTATGTTAAATCAAGCAAAACAGTCTCGCAACCGCGCTTAGTAAGCAGTAAAACAACGTTATCAAATTATGAAAAAGAATTTACCCCTCATCGCCACTTTGTCAGCCGCAGCTATTGCTGGCGGGATAAGTGTGGCTCAAACGCAGGCACCTGATGCGAAAGTTAAGATCGAAACTAAAGTTGAATCTAAAGACCAGACTGAGAAAAACCTTAGCTCTGCGAAGTCAGATACCTCACGAGCTAAAGGCACGGCGCGGAAGTGGGCGCAGGAGCAGTCTGATATTAAGGCTGATGGAAAGACGCTATACGGCACATTGGAAAATGGGATGCGTTATGTCATTCATAAGAACGCGCTTCCGCCGGAACGTGTTTCATTCCGACTTCATGTGGATGCGGGGTCACTGAGTGAGTCTGATTCTCAGCGTGGGGTGGCGCATTTTCTTGAGCACATGGTTTTCAATGGAACAAAATCATTTCCTGATGCTACTAAGTTAGTGCCGCAGATGCAGCGACTTGGGATTGCCTTTGGAGCTCATGCGAATGCTTATACTTCGTTTGATGAGACTGTTTATATGCTGGATCTTCCTGATGTGAAGAAATCTACTATTGATCTCGCTTTTAATGTGATGGGTGATTTTGCAGATGGTGCGCTTCTTACTGATGAGGAGATAGATGAGGAGAGGGGAGTTATTTCGTCTGAGAAGACTTCACGAGATTCGATCAATATGCGGATGATGGAGAAGCAGTTTGAGCATTTGATGCCAAATTCTTTGTTGCCTAAGCGTTTTCCGATAGGGACTGATGAGGTTATAGCTAAAGCTCCGCGTGCTGAGTTTGTGGATTTTTATACACGTTATTACACGCCTGAGAAGATGACCTTTATTGTGGTGGGTGACATTGATGTGGCTGAGATGGAGCAACGAGTTCATGATCATTTTGGTGGGATTAAGAATCCTGCTGAGCCAGGGAAGCCTGGGACTGTGGGTGATGTATCAGGTGCGAAGGGATTCCACACAGCGGTCTTTTCTGACAAAGAACTTACCTCTACTGATGTGTCGTTGATTCAGGTTAGAGCTAAGGAAAAGGTGATTGATTCGAAGGCGAATCGTGCAGAGAAGCTTCCGTTGGGGATAGCTCATGCGATTATTAATCGCAGATTTTCAAGGTTGGCGAAGAAGGAAAATGCGCTGATCACTAGTGGTTCAATAAGCTCGTCCTTGTTCTTCCGTGAGGCTGAGATTGGTAGCATTGATGTCACTGCTAAAGATGGAAACTGGCAGGCGGTGGTGCCAGTGTTGGAGCAAGAGCTACGCCGTGCGGTGGAGCATGGTTTTACACAATCTGAGATTGATGAAATCACAGCGGGTATGATGAATAGCTATGAGCAGAATGTGGTGAGAGCTGCTACTAAGAAGACTGATTCAATTGCGTCTTCAATCGCTAAGCATATTCATGGAGATTTCGTTTATTCAACGCCGGAGGATGATCTTGCTATTTTCCAAGAGAATTTAAAGTTGGTTACTCCTGAAGCTTGTCACAAGGCGCTCAAGGATTTCTGGAACACTGAGGATATGACGTTAGTTCTAAGTATTCCTGAGGAGCCAGAGAATGCGGAAAAGTCACTTGCTGCACTCTATCAGCGCTCCAAGTTAGCGAAAGTAGAGGCTGAAGTTCAGAAAGAGGTGGCTGAATTTGGGTATACTGATTTTGGCAAGTCTGGAACGGTAGAGAGTAACAACCACATTGCGGATTTGGACATCTATCAGTTAGAGTTTAGCAATGGAGTTAAAGTGAACTATAAGAAGACGGACTTTGATAAAAACCAAATTTTGATTAGTTCAAGTTTTGGAACTGGTAAGCTAGGGATGCCACAGGATAAGTCAGGCTTGGATATGTTGGCTGGTGCTGTTGCGAATGGTGGTGGGTTAGGAAAGCATAGTGCTGATGATCTCCGCACGTTACTTGCTGGGAAAAATGTTGGTGTAGGTTTAGGGATCGGTGATGATTCATTTTCTATCGGTGGTGCAACTACTCCGGATGATTTAGAACTTCAGCTCCAGCTTCTTTGTGCTTCTCTAACAGATCCAGGATTCCGTCCTGAGGCTGAGAGACAGTTCAAGGCTCAGTTGCCGATGTTATTCTCACAACTTAAGCACTCAGCTGGGGGTGCACAGGCTAAAATGTCTGGGTGGCTTCACGGTGATGATGGTAGATTTACAGTTCCAACCATAGAACAAGCGCAGGCATTGGGCACTGCGGATGTGGTTAATTGGATGAAGCCTCAGATGCTTGAGAGTGCATTGGAGATAGGGATTGTGGGTGACATTGATACAAAGAAACTTATCCCGCTTCTAGCTAAGACAGTTGGTGCGCTTCCAGCACGTAAGCCAGCGGAAGAGGTAGCTGACTCACTTAGGGCGATTACTATTCCTGAGACGCCAGTGACTAAGAAATTTGGTTTTGAGAGTAAGGTTCCTACTGCGGTATCTATCGTAGGGTGGAAGGCTGAGGATAATACTGATCACGATGTTAAGCTTGCTAGACGTGCGGGTATTCTCGCAGAAATCCTTAGTGATCGTATGCGTGTGAAACTCCGTGAGGAACTTGGTGATGCTTATTCACCTGGTGCGGGATCACAGTTATCAGAAACCTATAAGAACGTAGGGTTTGTTCTGGCCTATAGTCCGGTGAAGCCGGAGGACTTAGATAATGTAAGCGAAGTGATCGTAGCGCTTGGAGCTAAGTTTGCTAAAGAAGGGGCTACTGAGGATGAACTTAAGCGTGCGCTAACTCCTCGTATTGGAATGCTTACGAAGTCGCTGCGACAGAATTCTTATTGGTTGGGTAGTGTGGTAGCTGAATCTCAGACGAAGCCTTATGTGCTGGACTGGGCACGTGGTAGAGATGCGGATTATAAATCGATCAATCTAGAGGATATCAATGCTCTGGCTAAGAAATACCTCACTAGCGACCGTGCTATGTCTATTAAGATAGCTCCGGATGCGGCTAAGTAGGTTTTATTAATAAGTATATAGTGCCACCTCTTAAAAACTTACCCCTTGTAGAAATTATATCTGTGAGGGAGTAAGTTTTTTTGTTTTTAGAGGATTTTGTTGGATGGGTGTAGTGATAAAGGGGGGGATCCTTCGGTTATCTTGTTCAAGCCTGCTGTAATGTTTGTTTCATTGTGTTCACTTGTTCTAGCACAGATTGGTAAGAATGTAGGATTTGTTCAGGCATATAGTCCGAGTAAGCCTGAGGGC
Organism: Akkermansiaceae bacterium; assembly: GCA_051251915.1. Classification (GTDB taxonomy): domain Bacteria; phylum Verrucomicrobiota; class Verrucomicrobiia; order Verrucomicrobiales; family Akkermansiaceae; genus Rubritalea. Next base: position 14,842 of record JBPOGF010000018.1, read on the forward strand.
TGAAGTAACGTCGGCCTAGTGAACGTAAATCTTGGCTAGAGAAGAAGCGACTGAAGGTGGTGCTCAAGCTCGCTATAGCGCCGAGCATAGGGATATTCTCGGAGTTATTCCCCAAAACTCTTACTAACTGGGTTGTGCTGGTAACGAGCTCACAGACGAGGCCATGCTTGTAGGAATGGTCTAGTGGTCGATATTTAGACTACTTCAAGCTATAAGACGGAAGAGGTTAACGCCTTAGCTGTGATATGTTTCATGAGTGAGTGGTCATTGACTATTAAGATAGTTACTAAGTCTGTGTAGTCATAAGAATCAGTATTATATTACAACATGTTTCACTATTCTTTATATTACTACTATATTTGTAATATTGTTTCACGTTGGTTTTTGGGTCTGTGTTTTTAATCTGTCAATACGTTGTGTTGGCTTTATTTGATGAGTTTTATGCTGTCTATCAATGATTTATGTGAATTGTAGATATTTTGTAATTTTAGATATTAAGTATATTTTTATTATCATTAAAAGTTAATTTTTGCAAAATCACGAATAAATATCGCCATTATTGGTATTTTTTATAAAACGCGATGACGCCGATATTTAAGAAATCAGCAACATGTTGGTTCATTAATTTTAAACGTCTAATCGAGAAAAGACTAATTCAATAGTGAGTTACGAATTTTCAAAACAATCATCCCTAAAATAATATAATGAAAATAAAATATAATAAGTCACTCCTGTCATTAGTCATAGCAGCTGTGACAGTAACACAGGCCAATGCTCAGTCCTTAGATGCACTGTATGAATATAATCTGATCACTAAGGGTGATCTTGATATTCAGTCAGAGGTAGAAGGTAGAACTCTAGTTGGTGGAAACTATGTAGACGGTGGAACCTCTAACTTTGGTATTCATCTTAACCAAAGCCCGTCAACGATATCGCCAACACTTACTGTGGTAGGTGAGGTTATTACAGGTAGCGTTATCAATGTAACAGGCGGAAGCGTCGTAGTAGGGGGCTCAGCAAACGGAAGAAAGTTTAATATCCAGAACTCACAAAATGTTTCAGGCCTGACAGCTACTGATAATACTGGGATTAGTTTTACTGAAACTTTCAATCAATTAGATCTAGCTAGTCAACAGCTAGCTACTTTTGCTACTAACTCAGGGAATACATACTCAACTGATGGTGGTGGTAATGTAATTCTGAATATAGCGTCTATCACAGATGGTGTTACGGTCTTTAATGTTGATGAGTCAATATTCGGATATGCAGACGGAGTAACAGGTGGCGTAAATGGTAGGCAACTAAATTTAAGTGGTTTAGATTACTCAGGTTCGACAGTTGTAATAAACGTGTCTAGTGGTACTGATGGTATTATTAATACGCTTCATTCCCAAGGATCTGGCTTTATGAACGGCTTCACTGATAATGTAATATTCAACTTCTACGATGCTAAAGAAGTGAACATTAACAACCAATTCTTTGGAAGTATCTTGGCTCCTAATGCCCTAATTGATACTCAGGGTAAAGCTACTATTGATGGATCTGTTTATGCTAATTCTTTGGTGTCAACTAATGAGATTCATGATCCCCTTTTTGGAGGATCTATCAAGTTTGAAACAGTTCCTGAGCCGTCTTCAACACTCTTACTAGGTCTTGGAGGTCTAGGTTTACTAGCTCGCCGTAAGAGGTAATAAGATGCAGTCAGTCTGCTTGTAGAAGCAGCTACTGAGCAATTTACAATCTAAGCTCGTTATGGTTTATCCGTAGCGAGCTTTTTCTATGGTGTGCCAAGCAATGATGCAGTGTATTGAAGGTTAAATTAGCTTGAGGATTCTGCAGAGAGAGCCACTAGCTGAACGGCAAGGTTACGGTCGTGAGGCAGTGAGAAAGAGGAGGGTGCAATGTGAAATTTGCATGGTGTAACTAGAGAGGGTGGAGCATTTCTAATGCTACGGGATTAGAGGGAGGGGTAGAAGGATTCTGCCCAGGCGGAGAGTTGGGTGGAGAAGAGGAGGATGGCGGCTAGGGCGAAGAAGAGGATGGCGGTGAGGAGTTTGATCTTGGAGGTGTGGTTCTTTTGGAAGTTGATGAGGGCGTTGCTCTTCATGCCTCCCATGGCTAGGGCGAAGATGATGATGAGGGGGAGGACGAATGCTAGGTTGTAGATGACTAGCATGGTGACGGCGTCTTGGTTGCCTTCGTTTATTTTGTAGATGATGGGGGCGTAGACTTGGCCGGTGCAGGCGAGTTCTAGGACGGAGATGGCGATGCCGGAGCCGAAGGCGGCGAGGATGTAGAGGCTGGATTTGGAGTTTTCTCGGATGACGCTGCGGATTTTGTTTTTGAGGAAGGAGGGGAGCTGGAGGGTCATGTCTTGTAGTCTGCCTTGGCGGGCGCGCCACCAGTCGCGTAGGGAGAGGATGGCTACGAGGAGGGAGAAGCCGGCGAAGATGTAGTTTAGGGCTGAGCGGATCCATTGGTAGCTGGTGTTGGCGGTGAGCCATTCGAGCGCTTTGGAGAAGAGGAGGCCGAAGGATAGGTAGGAGAGGAATACGGCGAGGATGAAGGCGAAGCCAACGAAGAAGATTTCTTTGGCGGAGCGCTTGGCGATGGTGAGGTAGGAGAGGAAGAAGATGATGGTGGCGAAGGCGCAGGGGTTGATGCCATCTAGGAGGCCGCCGGCGATGACGATGGGGAGGGTGAGGTCGCTGTAGGATTTGTCTACGGCTTGCTTGGCGAGCTGGATGTCTGCTTCTTTTTCTAGTGAGTGCCAGTCTGGCTGCTCTGGGGTGGCCATGGTGTCTGCGAGGAGCTTGGCGAGGTCACGGGGGTTGATGTATGTGCCTACTAGGTATCCGTGGGAGGTGTAGATGGCGGGGGCTTTGCCGATTTGGTTGGCTGGGACTTGGAGTTTGTTAGAGAGGTGGTTGTTGAGGAGGAGGCCGTCTGAGCTGTCAACTAGTTGTCTGTTGATTTCTAGGAGTGGGAAGTCTTGCTTGAGGTTCTTGAGGTAAGTTTCTACTTCGAGGCATTTTTTGCAGCCGGTTTTCTCGAAGAAGATGATGACGAGTTTTTCGCGTTTGGCTGTATTTTGATCATCTTCTGGGGTGGTGAGGTGTTGTGGTTCTTCGGATGCGTCTGAGGTTTTGGCTAGGGCGTTGAAGGTGGTGAAGCCGGCGCCGGAGTTTTTGTCGCTGGTGGAGTCGGTGCCGAAGTGTTGGTTGATTCTTGAGTGATAGCTTTTTGATATGCGGTTGAAGTCTACGTAGGCGAGTAGTGGGCGCATGCCTTTGCCCATTCGTGCGTAGTTGGACTGGACGTAGTTTGAGAGTCTGTAGGTGACATCGGATTCTTTTCCTTGTTGGGGGATGTGGTTGATGAATCTCTGGAGGTTGATGGTTCTGGAGTGTGAGAGGAGGGTGAACATGGCCTCGAATCTGTTTTTGGGTGAGGTGTCTGACTTTGCCATTTCCTGAAGTGCTGCTTCGATTTTTTCAGAGATGCGGCGGTTGTTTTTGTTAGAGTAGTAGGAGCTGTCTCCTCTGGTCTCGGTGTCTGAGAAGATGAAGTTCCATGCGGAGCCTGCGCGGGTGTGGCAGTCTGCGAGTGCGGCTCTGACATCTGGGTGTGGGTCTGCTAGGAGTTTGCTGATGTTTTCTTCATACCAAGAGGAGTTGATGGTGCCGAGGGTGTGCCAGGCGGCGCGTCTGACCCAGGGGTTTATGTTGGTGGTGAATGATGAGATGAGTTCGTTGTCTGAGCTGGTTGCCATTTTCCTGAGGAGGACTAGGCTGAGGATTTTGGTTTGGTCGTTGAGCTCTGGTTTGTTGAGTTGTTCGGTGCACCATTGGTGAAACATGGTGCGGGTGCTGGCGTCGCCAGCGGCATTGTCTGTGGAGTAGCTGTAGGCATCTGCGCCGGTGATTTTGGTGTCTTTTTGGAGGAGGGCGTTTAGTGCGGAGTGGATGAGGACTTTGTTGTTTTCGTTGCGGAAGGCGGCGGAGATGGCTTTGGTGCGGATGTCTTTGGAGGGGTCTTGGAGTAGGGCTAGGATGATGGGGACGGATTTTTGTTGTCTGGGGTTGTAGAGTGCTTCTGCTAGGGCGGCGCGTTTGCTGATGGGCATTTCGCTGACGTTGCCATCGATGAGGGCGAGGCCTCGTTTGTCGCCAGCTTTGGTGAGGAGGAGGGCAATTTTGAAGGATTGCTCGGTGCTGGGTTGTGATTTAGCGAGGTCGTAGATGGTGTTGACGAGGTTGGTGATTCCGCCGGTGGAGGTGGCGGCGTTACTGGAGTCGATGGAGTCTGGGAGGACGGGCTTGCCGCCGGGGAGGAGGAAGTGATTGTAGAGGGCATCTAGGCTGGTGTTGGTGGGTCTGTTAGATGCGGTGGAGTTAGTGGTGGTGTTATTTAGGTAGCGTAGTGCGGGGCTGGTGCTGTTGTTGGCGGGGATGTCTAGGCTGTTGAGGATGGCGGAAATTTTCTCGGTGTTCTTGGATGTGATGGCGTCTGTTAGAGTGTTGGCGACCATGGCTTGCTTGGTTTTATCTTCATCGTCGGATAGGTATCTGAGGGCGGCGCAGGCGATGTCGATGTCGTTTGAGTTGGCGAAATGGATGAGTGCGTGGAGGGTGTTGGGAGTAGATGCTGAGAAGGCTTTGAGGGATGGGATGATGATGTCTGCGTCTCTGGTTTTGAGGTGGTCTAGGAGGTCAGTTGGTAGGGTGCTGTCTAGGCTGATGATGGCTTCTGTTAGTGAGGGAACCATGTCGTCATTTGACTTGTAGAGCTTCATGAGGAGGGGCTTGGCTTCTGTGAGCTTGAGGGAGACGGCGGTTTTGATGGCGTTGTGTCTGACGAATTCATCGGCATCATTTTCTAGTAGGTCTAGGATGTCTGGTGCGGCTTCGCGGACGGTCATTTTAGCGGCGTGTTCTAGGGCGGCTATTCTGACTCTCCAGCGGCTGTCTTTGAGTAGTTTGACAATTTCTAGGGAGTCATTTTTGGAGGGGTTTTTCTTAGTGCCGATTGAAGGCATTAGTCCGTTAGAGTCGTCTACTCCCATGAGTGTTCCCATGGCTCCGATGGAGGCGATGACGAGGTCTTCGTCTGGGTGGGTGAGGAATGATCTGACGATTTCAAGGGATTTGGGGTCGCTGATGTCTTTGAGGTTTTTGAGGGCGACGTGGATGACATTGATGTCGGTTTCGCGTTTGAGTTGGTCTGTGATGAAGGGGAGGACTTGGACACCGCCTACGGTGAGGATGGCGTCTACGGCTGTTTCGCGGGTGAGCGGGTCTTGGTCATCTACGTAGTCGCGGATGATGGGGATGGTGATGACGCCGAGGTTTTTGAGGCCGGCGAGGGCGATGAGTTTTTGGTCGCGGTTTCCTTTGACGAGGTCGCGGGCTAGTTGGCTGGCGTTGTTTTGGGCGGTTTTGATGAGGACTAGTTCGTACTGAGCTTGTTTGAGCTGGGCGATTTTGGCGGCGTTTAGGGTGGGGTTCTTGAGGATGAATTGTTGGATGGCGGCGACGGCGTTGAAGTTGTCGCCTTCTAACATGCGGGTGGCTCTGGTGATTTTGGAGCGGTTGTCTGAGATGAGTTGTTGGATGTAGGTTTGGATTTTTTCTGGGCTGAGGCTTGCTGATTTTTGCTCGGCGAGGAGGGAGGTGTTGTTTGCCCAGGTGGTCCACATTTCTAGTGGTTCTTGGTTGGTGTCATCGGTGGGGTTGAGCCAGGCGTTGTAGCTGTAGTCGCCGCCTGAGGCGTCTTCTAGGAGTTCGATGGCACCTAGTCTGGTGGAGAGTTGGGGGTGGGTGAGGAGGGTGACGAGTTGCTTTTTGGGGAAGTGTTTGCGTTTTTTGAGGGCGGTTTCTATGTGGGGGCGTTTTTCTGTGTCGGCTAGGTTGGTCATTGCTTGGGCCCATTGCTCTGGGGTGGCGCTATCTGATGTGATGGCGTCTAGGAGCTGTTCGTCAGCTTGGGCATAGGTGTGAGTGATGCTCAGGGTGATGAGGGCGCAGGCGATGATGAGGAAGCGTTTCACGGTGACGGTGACGGTGACGGTGTGATGGTTTTCTTAGTGGAGTAGCGCGTAGGCGACGATGTTTGCGTTGATTCGAACCGAATCATTGATTTCATCTCCGCCTCAACAACAACAGCCTTCGGTGTTTGGGGTGTCGTTTAGGCCATCTGCGGTGTAGCAGACGACGAGTTTGTCGTTGAGGGTGATGCCTTGGAGGGTGGAGGTTTTGCCGGATTTACATTTTAGTTCTTTGATGGTGAAGATGGTTTTGAAGAGGGCGTGATCTTGCGGGATGTCTTTTAGGGTGTCTTTATCGAAGATGCGCTTGATTTCGCGGCTGAATGCGGTGGCCCAGGTCTCATCTGAGCAGGAAGGGGATGCTAGGAGGAAGCCGCCGTTGTTGAGGTATTTCTTGAGGTTTTCTCGCTCTTTGGTGGTGAGGGAGAAGTCTCCGGTGCCGGTCATGATGACGAAGGGGAACTTGAAGAGTTCGTCAGAAGACATTTTGACGGCTTTGAACCGGCGCTCTGTGGTGATACTGGTTTTTTGCTGGACGGTGGTTAGGAATTCATCGCTGAAGCACTCGGATGTTTTGGTGCCTGCGTAGATGAGGTTGGCGCATTGGACTGCGCCTTCTTTGGCGGATGCTGCGCTGATAAGGATCGCCGAAAGGGTGGTTAGGGCGAGGTGTTTTGTTAGATTTATGATTTTTGTTTTCATGAGGTTTGGATGGCTGCGCCATGTCATTGGTCAGAGGTCATTTGTCATTGGTCTTGGTTGATGAAACGATCCTGGTTGATGAAACGGCTTGGTTGATGTTGTTATTCTTTGGGTTCTGGGTCGGTGTAGAAGCGTTTTATGGCGTCTTTGTATTTGTTTGGGATGTTGGTGCGGGTTGCTTGGGAGGTTTGGTTGGTTCTTTTTTGTTTGGATTCTATTGAGTTGTTTTCGGAGACTTTGGATTGTTGTTGGGATTGTTTTCCTTTGGGGTTGTTGCTTTGGCTAGAGCCTAGGCCGATGCTGGGGTCGGAGAATTTGGATCGGTCTGGGCCGAACATGGGGGTGTTTTGGTTGCGGAGTAGTTGGCCGCCGCCACCGGCTCCGGCACCTCCTTCACCTAGTTGACCACCGCCTCCACCGCCACCGCCTTGGCCTTCTCCTTGGCCTTCGTTTTTGTTGTGGAGGGCATTGAGGAGTTGTTTCATGGTTTCGTGGAGTTCTTCGTTGGTTTTATCTTTAGGGAGTTTATTTCTTAGGAGTTCTGCGAAGAGGTTATTTTCCATGTCTACTAGTTGCTGCATGAGTGAGTAGGCTAGGAAGGCGTTGTCTGCGGCGTCGTGGGATTTGCCGAGTTGGGCGGAGAGGGTGACTGTGTCCATGGGGTCTGGGATGTTTAGCTCGGCGAGTTTTTCTAGCCAGATTGTTACGTCTGCTTGGAGGGGGGCGTGTTCTGGGGGGAGGTCAGCGGCGGCTTTTTTGAGGTCTTTGGCGAATTTGAGGAGGAGGGTTTTGTTTTTCTTTTGGGTGTTGCCGAGGGTGTTGATGCGTTGGGCGTTTCGGTTTATGCCTTTTTGGAGTTCTTTGGCGATGTTGGTGATGCGGGATGCGATGGATTGTTGGTTGTTGAGGAGCTTTTTGAAGATGGCGGCTTGTTGTGCGACTTCGCCCCAGCCTTTGAGGTCGTTGGCTTGTTTTTCTAGGCGTTGGGCTTTTTCTAGTGAGGCACCTAGGCGGTCTGTCATTTCTTTGATCTCTTCTGCATTGGGGATTTCACCGGAATCGAAGCGCATGCCTTGGAGTTGGCCGTGGTTGGTTATGAGTTTTTCGGCGATTTCCATGGCGGTATCGGTTAGGGCTGCTTCTAGTTGGTAGGCTTCAAAGTCTTCGCCAATTTTGCGGGCCATGAGGTGTGATGTTAGGTGGGTTTTGATGGCTGCATCGCGGGCTTGGTCGAAGTTTTTGGCTTGGTTTTCTTTGTTGGCTTCGTTGAGGGTGCGTAGTGATTTGACGGCGTTTCTGATGGCTTCAGCGAGGACTTTGTAGCGGATGTTGAATTCTTTGAGTTCGGATGCGTTGCGGAGGCTTTGGGCGTAGTCTTCTTCTGAGATGATCTTGACGCGGACGACGTCTGATGAGCCGACGCCGAGGAGGGATGGGTTTTTGTCGTTGGCTTCGATGTAGAATTCTAGGACTTGGTCTTTTTCGACTCCGAGGGATTTGAGGTCTAGGGTTTGGGTGAAGTCGTATTGTTGGCGGCTGACGGTGTTGGCGAGTTGTTTGGCGCGGTCTCGGAAGCCTACGAGGGTTCTTACGAGGTAGACGGAGTCGATTTCGTAGTCGTCTTCTACGACTCCTGTTAGAGGGATGTTAGAGCTGGGTGTGGCGAGGACGTATCTGGCTGGGGAGATGAGTTCTGCGGCGGGAGCAAGGTCGGCGCGGGTGATGACGGCGAACTCTAGGGGTGCGGCTGAGGGGGTGTTGCGGATGTCTTGGATGAGGCAGGAGATGGATGTGCTGTTGTTGGCTGTCCAGTCGAATGTGACTTGGTTTTGGTTTTGAGTTTGATTTTGGGTGGTTGTGATGGGGTTGGCGTTGATGATGTTTTCTTTGATGGATGCAGTTGATTGATTTTCTGATTCGGTGATGGGTTTTACGGTGAGTTCTCCACCGGAGAGTGGTCTGTTAGAGGTGATGGAGAGGGAGATGTTAGAGCCGGTGATGACGTTGATTTCGTTTCCTTCGAGGGGGAATTCTTTGGTGGGTTGTTTGGTGTAGGCTGGTGGGGTGATTTTGATGGTGGCGGTGGTGAACTTGGGCTGGAGGACGACGCTGATGGAGTGCCATGGGCTGCGTGCTTTTCCGGTGGCGAAGGAGAATTCGATGTCGTGGAGGATGTTGGTGAATTTTTTGGAGAAGGTGTTGGTGGATTCTTGGTAGGTGTTGATGGTTTCTATTTCTCCTGTGTTTTTGTCTCTGATGTGGCAGATGACTTCTGCGTCTTTTTCTAGTTCTGCGCCGGTGATTTTTACGCGGACTTGGTTGTCTCCGCCGTAGACGGTGCTGGGGGATTGCTGGGTGATGTTGAAGATGAGGGGTGAGTAGGGTGGGATGTCTTGGGATGGGTGGAGGAGGCGCTGGGTGACGGTGTCGTAGGCGGCGGGGTGGAGGGAGCGGATTCCGAAGCCGATGGCTAGGAGGGTGAGGAGGGCTAGGGCTGTTAGGGTGATGTTTTTGAGGGGGATCTTTTTCTTGAGGGGGATGGTGAGGATGTCGGTGGCGGCTGTTTCCTGGGCTTCTTGGCTGAGGTATTGGTGGAGGGGGGTGGGGGATTCTTGGTGTGAGAGATCGTAGGCTGCGCGGATGTTATTTGATTTGTTAGATGGGTTCAGGTTGGCGGAGTCTGCGAGTGAGGAGAGCTGGGCGTGGGTGGTTCTGAGGGCTCGGTAGATGGTGTAGAGGGCGGCGAGGATGCCGGCGGCGATGATGAGTTTGTTGAGGATGGATCTGGCGGAGTTGCTGAGTGCCCAGATGGAGTCTGCTAGGCCGTAGAGGATGATGGTGATGACAAGTATGGCGGCAAGCAGGAGCAGGGTCTTGAGGCAGTAGCCGATGACCCATGTGCGTTTGTAGCTTGAGATTGCTTGTTGGAAGTTCATTGTGTTATTCTGGTGCGCCTGATGTTTTGTGAAAATTAGAATCTGTTCTGACTCTCTGGAAGCAAGAAGCAGGAAGCGAGGAGCAACGATTTCGCTTGTTTTTTGTTTGGCTTAGTTTGAGAGTTAGGATCATGAACTGTGATTCGTTTAAGTATAGAATATCATTCTGTTAGAATTTTAGATGAGGCCGTTTCTTCTTCTGAGCCACCAGTCTGCGGAGAGGAGGGTGAGTAGGATGAGTGGGGTGAACCATTTTAGCCAGCTTGATTGCCAGATGGTTTCGGTCTTGGAGATTTGGGTGTTTTGGGTGCTGAATTGGTTGGTGATGAAGGTGGGGAATTCTTCAGGGGTAAGGATTTTTCCGCCGGTGGACTCGCAGAGTTCTTTGAGGAAGGTGGGGTCTGGGTTGAGGTTGTCCATTTCTGTGGGTGGTTTGTTGACGGTGAAATTTATGACGGGGGATGGGGATGAGTCGTCTGTGATGAGAGTGGCGGTGTAGGAGCCGGGGGTGGTGGGGATGTAGGAGCATTTCCAGGTGGGCTTGCCGGCTGAGGGGGTGGAGGAGGCTGGGGTGATGGTGGTGGTGGGGTCTGTGTTAGAATCTAGGCTGGTGATTTCTACTGTTGGTTTGGGTGGGGTGGTGGTTGAGTTGTTAGAGCCACGGTAGCCTAGGGAGAAGACGATGGGGTCTGTTAGGTTGATGGATTGGTTAGAGGCGTGGAGTGAGTAGTCGTGGCCAGGGAGGAATTCTGAGTAGGCGACGACCCATTGGATGAGTTGGGTCCAGAATTCTTGGTACATGTTGCCGAGCTCGCGGGCTTCTGGGTAGAAGTCCCATTTCCAGAGGCCGTCAGCATTGACGAGGGCGGTGGCGCCTTGGCCGTATCTTCTGACGAGGAGGAGGGGGAATTTGGCACGATTTCCGGGGAGGGAGCCTTCTGCGAGGACGCGGGTGAAGGGTTTGACGGAGTCTACGTTGTGGGCGTCTTTGAGGGTGGGGAGGTCTTGCCAGACTTGGGAGTCTGGGGCGGGGAGTGCTCTGCCGAATAGGCCTGCGCTTTGGCCGTCTTCGGTGGGGGCGAGGGCGAAGGTGGAGGTGCTGCCGCTGGCCCAGTTGACGGGTTCGATGGTTTCTAGGGCGGGGAGTCTGCCTGAGTAGGGTTTGCCACGGGAGAAGAGGATGGCGCCGCCTTGGTCGCGGACGAAGGATTTTAGGGCTTCGATGCGGTCTTCTGTTAGAAAGTATTCTGAGTTTTTGCCGAAGATGATGAGGTCGTATTTGGAGAGTTTCTCTGGGGTGTCTGGGAAGACGTCATCGCTGGAGGCGGTGGGGTCTGACTGGCCGGAGTCGATTCTGAACCAGCGATCATCTCTGAGTCTGTGGACGGAGTGGACGTTCATGTGGCCTTGCTGGCGGAGGAGTTGGGCGAGGAATTTGGAGTCCCAGTAGGGGGCGCCTTCGGCGATGAATACGCGGGTTTTGGTGTGGAGGATGCGGGCGTTTATGAGGCATTGGTTGTTGTCGGTGATTTGCTCGTCTGGTTGTGGGGCGATGCGGAGTTTGTAGGTGGTTGATTTCTCTGGTGCTTCGACGGAGAAGGTGTGGGCGATGGTTTTCTGTTCTGCTACCTCTAGTTTCTGGGTGGCGATTTGTTTGCCGGCTGAGTTTTCTAGGATGAGGGCGATGGGTTTGGTGGGGAGGTGATGGTTTGTGATGATGGCGGTGATTTGGAGATTTTGTTTGGGGAATGCGGTGATGGTGTTGCGTGTGGTGGTGAGTTCTAGGTCCTTGCGGAGGACGTCTGCGCCGATGGAGAGGGCGTAGATGGGGGCGTTGTTGGCGCGTGACTGGAGGGCGAGGGTGGAGTTTTTGTTTAAGGATGTTTGGCGGCCATCGGTGAGGAGGATGATGGCTTCTGGAGAGTCTCCGCTGGCTTGGAGCTGGGTGAAGAGGTTGGAGCCTGCTTGGTGGATGTTAGAGTGGTTTCCGGTGGTGGTGAGTTGGTCTAGGGAGTCGATGGTTTTTACATCGTCAGAGAAGGAGAAGAGTTGGGTTTGGATGTTGTTGGATTTTGCTTGGGTGAGGATGAGGTTGGTGAGTTCCTTTGCGGTGTCTGATCTGGAGAGTTCTCCATTGAGGGTGGACATGGATACTGAGTCATCGATCATGATGGGGTAGATGCGCTCGTGTTGTTCTGATTTATCGACCCATTTGCCGGGGTTTAGCAGGAGGATGGCGATGGCGGAGAGGGCGAGGATGCGGAGGGTGATGAGGATTTTACGCAGGCCGGATGGGGCGTGGTGGGTGGAACGCCAGGACGCGTAGATCCCTATTCCTAGTAGGATGACTAGGATTGGTATTAGGATGGGTAGATCTAGGACTGGTTTCATGGGTTAGGTGGAAATTTTCTTGGGAGTGGATGCTGCGAGGGCTTCTGCGATGAGGAGGATGAGGGTGGCTCCGACTAGCCATGGCCAGGTGGGGATGCCTTGGGCGAGGGCTTCTGCTCTGAGTATGTCTTCTTTGTGGGTGGTGTCTCCGGTGGGGATTTCATCTGGGCTGATGAGGGTGAGGTCTGATTCGCTGGTGGGGAAGTTTACGAATTGTTTGTGTGCGGCGCTGGCTCCGGTGAGCCATTGGTAGATACCGGGGGTGGCTGGGGTTTTGCTTTGGAGGGAGGTGCCTTGGGCGGTGTTGAAGATTTCGGTTTCTAGTTCTTGGCCGCTGGATGTTTTGAGTTTAAGGGTTTTTGCATCGATATTTTCTGGGACTAGCCAGTTGACTGGGGTTCCGGGTAGGAGTTCGTTTTGGATGGATGAGTCTGTGGGCTGGATGTTGAGGAGGAGTTCTGCCATGAAGGTGACGAAGGGTTCTTGGGAGATCCAGTCTGAGTGGTCTGGGTCAAATGTTAGGTTCCAGATGAGGCGTGAGGCGGATGATTTCTTGGTGATGATGATGGCTGGGATGTCGTCTGTGTAGTTGATGATGGCGGTGTTGTTCCACTGTGTGGGGAGCTCGTAGCGCTGGCGGAATGAGCCTTGGGCTGGGTTGCCGAATTCACCTGAGCTGAAGATGGAGAAGACGGCGGCGGATTCTTTTGCCATGGCGGCTTTCCTGCCTTCGGGGTGGGTTGTTAGGTTGAGCTTGGCTTGGACTGGGGCGAGGTCTAGGAGTTGTTGGAGGGATGTTAGTGGGCAGTTGGTGGCGGGGCTGACGATGATGGATGTTCCGTTGTTAGAGAGTTCTGTCAGGTGGTCTATGTCTTGGCCGTTCCAGTGGTGGATGAATAGGACATCGCAGACGCCGGGGGTGGGGAGTTGGTCTGATGTGGTGTGGGTGAGCCAGGGGAGGGCGGCGGCTAGGCGGTTGAGGATATTGGTGGTGGAGGTGCTGGATGAATCTGAGATGGAGAGGAGTTTGAGGTTTTCGCGGACGGGGATGATGGTGTGGCGTTCGTCGTCTTCGCGGAACATGTCTTCTGTTAGGGTGGCGGTGACGGCGACGTCACCGGCGTGGGTGAACTGGGTGATGAATTCTGCTTCGGTTTGGCCGTTGGCGGGGATTTCGATTTGCTTGGATTGTCTGCCGCCGCCGGCGTTGAGGTAGATGGTGGTGGATTTGTCACTGTCTGAGTGGTTTTTGATGCGGGCGGTGATGGCTACGTTTTGGGAGCTGACTGGTGATGGGGGGAAGGTGGTGAGGGACTCGATGGCTATGTTTGGGAGGTTGGTTTTTCCTACGGGGATTTTGGTGAATTTGATGGATTCAGGGATGAAGATTTCTGCGTTTTGCCAGGGGAGTTTTTGGAAGTCTGAGATGAGGATGATTTCTCGGTTGCCGGTGACATTTTTGAGTTGGTCGATGGCGAGTTTAATGGCTGGGGTGATGGCGCCTTGTTCTGGGGTGTGTTCGGTTTGTTGGAGTTTCTGGATGAGGAAGTCTAGGTTGGGGCCGGGGGCGGGGAAGATGCCGTCTGGGGTGGCGTTGATCCAGATGATGTTGGCGGCGTCTGGGTTGGTTTTGGAGATGATGGCGGCGGCTTCATTGCAGGCGGTTGAGAAGCGGGTGGTGGAGCTTTCTGAGGCGGCCATGGAGGCGGACTGGTCGATGATGAAGATGGTGGTTTTGTCTGTGTTGGCGAGTGAGTGGGCGGCTTTGGAGACGAGTAGGGGCTGGAGGAATGCGAAGATGAGTGCGGCTGCTGCGAGGGTGCGTAGGATGAGGACTAGACGGTCTTTTGGTTTGCGGTAGCGGCTGGATTTCTTGATGATGTTTTTTAGGAATGTGATGTCTGAGAATTTGTGTTCTGGTGGTCTGCTCTTGGCTAGTAGGTGCACAAGGAATGGGATGATAGCGAGTGCTAGCAGCCAGATGAGTGCGGGGTTATTTAGGAAGAGGTTCATTGAGTATTGATTATTTTACTTGGGTTGATGGTGGCTTGGGTTGGGGGGAGGTTGGAGACCTCGGGCATGATGGGTTAGTGGGCTAGGCGGTCGAAGAGGGTGAAGTAGGAGTCGGCGGTGGAGGTGAGGGTGTAGTCTACGTGGCGGGAGGCGGCGAGGGTGCGGAGGGCTTTGGTGTGGCGGTTGAGTTCTGTTTCCCAGGCTTGTTTGATGTTGGTGGTGTGGATGGTGAGGGAGTCTGAGGTTTCCATGTCGTTGAATTTGGCTAGTCCGTGGTCGGTGATGTTGATTTCTCCAGGGTCTAGGATGTGGAAGAGGTGGATTCTGAAGCCTCGGTGGATGTAGGGGTTGAGGGACTGGAAGATGGCTGATGGGTCCTCGAAGAAGTCTGAGAGGATGACGATGGTGCCTTTGTTTTTGATGAGTGGGTGGGCGCGTTTTAGGGAGTCTGCGAGTGAGGTTTGGGAGCCGGGTTGGTTGGTTTCTAGGAGGTTGAGGATGGCGTGGAGGTGTTTTCTGGTTGAGGATGGGGGGAGGTGGTGGCGGATGTCTTTGTCGAAAATCTGGAGGCCGACGCGGTCCTTTTTGCTGACGACTAGCCAGGCGAGGCAGGCGGCGAAGAATGAGGCGTATTCTAGTTTGTTGAGTTTGGCTTTGGCTTTGTCTTGGAATCCCATGGATGCTGAGGAGTCGACGAAGATGGTGCATTCGAGGTTGGTTTCTTGCTCGAAGGTCTTGAGGTAGTGTCGGTCTGAGCGGGCGAAGACTCTCCAGTCGACCATGGAGGGGTCGTCTCCGGGGGTGTATTGGCGGTATTCGTGGAATTCTGTTGAGGAGCCGCGTTGTTTTGAGCGGTGTCTGCCTGAGAGGTATCCTTCCACGAGAGCCTTAGCGCCGAACTCGTAGTTGCGGAGCTTGTTGATGTCTTCTGGTTTGAGGTATTTGAAGTTACTCATGGGGTGAGGATTTTAGGCGAGTAATTTGGTGATGATGTCGTCTTCTGTGATGCCTTCTCCGGTGGCGTTGTAGTTGGGGGTGATGCGGTGGCGGAGGATGGGGAGGGCTGCGTCGTTTAGTTCATCGATGGATGCGGCGGGTTTTCCTCTGAGGAGGGCGAGTGCGCGGACGGCTTTGGCGAGGCACTGGGATGCGCGTGGGCCGGCGCCGTAGGAGATGTAGTTGTTTACGAAGTCTGAGGCGTGTTCTGAGCCTGGGCGGGTGGAGTGGGTGAGCTTGAGGATGGCTTTGATGACATTTTCTGGGAGAGGGACTTCGATGGTGGCGTCTTGGAGGGCGATGACTGCTGCTGTGTCTAGGATGGGGTTGGCTGTGGGGAGGTCTTTGCCTGTGGTGAGGTTGACAATTTTTTCTTCTTCTTCGATGGATGGGTAGCCGATTTTGATGTTGTAGAAGAAGCGGTCGAGTTGGGCTTCTGGGAGTGGGTAGGTGCCTTCGTGCTCGATGGGGTTCTGGGTGGCGAAGACGATGAAGGGTTCTGCGAGTTTGCGGGTTTTGCCGGCGGTGGTGACTTGTTTTTCCTGCATGGCTTCTAACAGAGCGGCTTGGGTCTTGGGTGGGGTTCTGTTTATTTCATCTGCTAGGATGAGGTTGGAGAAGATGGGGCCTTCGGTGAACTCGAATGCGCGGTTGCCAGTGGAGTCTGTTTGGAGGATTTCTGAGCCGATGATGTCGGCTGGCATGAGGTCTGGGGTGAACTGGATGCGCTGGAATTTAAGCCCGAGAATGTGGCCTAGGGTGGATGCTAGTAGTGTCTTGGCGAGTCCGGGGACACCTTCGATGAGGCAGTGGCCTTTGCAGAGGAGTGAGACGAGCATTTGCTCTACGACTTGGTCTTGGCCGACTATGACGCGGGCGGTTTCTTTGCGGATGTTAGAGACTTGGGTCTGGATGTGCTGCCACTGCTCGGCAGGGGCTGAGGTGGGTGTGGGATTAGTAGTGGTCATGGATTGTGAGTGGTTATTGTTCGTGCATGTATTGTAGATACTGGGCTTTGTATTGGTTGAGTTGTTCGACAGAGAAGTCATTAAAGCGTTCACGGTATTCTTCTAGTGCTGGTTGCAAGGAGATGATTTCGTTGATGAGTTTCTCGCGATGATCTTTGGTATTAGCTTGGGCGGCGAGGGTTTTTTCTAGTCCAGGTTTGTTGGTGGCGGTTAATAGGAGGTTGTTTTGAGTTGTGAAGGTTGCTAATTTATCGGCTGGGGGTTGAGTGGAATTGGTGAAGATGAGTGAGGTTGCTTCATCGGTGTTGTGGTCGTGTGCGGTGATGGCTGAGAAGGCGTCGATTTTGTCAGCGAGGAGGTCTTTTTGGGCGGCTTTTATTTCTTCTGATGCACTGGAGGATTGGTTGTAGATGCTAAGTTGTAGGCCTGGGAGTGTTCTTGGCTGGGTGATGACTATGGAGATGTTCGTGAAAGCGTCTGCATTTTCGAGGAGGATGGTGGCGAGTTGTTTGTAGGTGTCGGTATTTTTTTTCTTACCAATGATGGGCTGGAAGATGGATGTGAGTTGTTCTAGGTTTTCTGGTTGGTACATTGGGTCTACGGAACCGATACCCTGGATGAAGTCTTGCCCTTTGGTGAAGATGGCGTCTGCTTCTTCGCTGTCAGTTAGTTTGATTCTTTCTGAGTGGTTGAAGGCGAGGAGGGTTTGTCTTAGTTGTGCTGGGGCGACGGCATTGAGTGATTTTAGCATTTCAGTGAGGCGTTCTTCATTGATGGAATCTGGGTCTGGTAGCGGGGAGAGGGGGGTGCCGGCTAGGATGAGTTTGGAGCGTTCTCTGATGAGTTTATCGATGGTGTCTGGGCCGAGGGTTTCGAGTGATTCGTATTGCCATGCTGTGCGGTCAGGGTTGGTGAATTTGTCGAGGAGCATGCCGGCGACTGAGGAGATTTTTGAGCCATGGATATGGAGGTCTGAGAAGAGTAATTTCTCCCAAGCGGTCTGCTGTTCTGGGGTTAGGGTGGGTTTATTGGGATCAACGGTCTCCTTTTTGGCTTCTTGTGCTTTGTGGTTGCTGAGCATGGTGGATAGAGCTGCGCGGAGGTTTGCTCCGCTTGGGGATGATGAGGTTTTTCCGTTGCTGTAGGATGATTCTAGAAGGGTGGTGAGGATGTGCATTTGATCGATGGTTTCCTCTTTGTTTGCCGCGATCTGGATGAGTGGGTTGATGTATTCTGAGAGGGCTTGGCCTTCGTAGGCTGTGGAGAGTAGCTCCATGATTTGTTTTGCTTTGGCGTCTTTTTTGGCGAGGTCTGTTAGGAGTTTTTGTGGGTCGATCTCTTCGGTGTAGCTGGTGAGTGACTCGATGAATTTTTCTGCTCCTCCTGCATTTCTGACGCTGTAGTGGATGGAGTTTGTGTTGGTGGTTTTTTCTGCGTTGATGAGGATGTCTTTGTACTTGGCGAGGAAATCTTTGGCTTTTGATTTGCGTTTTTTTACGTAGTATTTGACGATGTCTGCTTGGTAGCTGGGGCGTTGGTGGGTGAGGATGGTTTTTTCTAACAGTAATCTGCTTTCTGCTGTGTCTTGGTCCATCATGGACTGGATGAGGGCGGCAGTGTGAGACTGATTTCCTAATTCTAGGTAGTGGGTGATGAGGGCGGTTTTGGTGTCATTGCGGTGTTTTTTCCACCATTCGATAGCTAATGACTTCAGCTGGGCGGGGGTCATTGCTGCTAGCATTTGGGAGTTGTGAGGGAGTGCTGACTGGATGATGCTGGTGGCTTTGGTGCCTCGTGTGGGAGGTTTAGCTAAGGCTTGGTATGCGGCTTGGGGGGATATGAAGTCATCATTGTAATAGTAGTTGGAGTAGTGAGAGTTGCCGTCGTTGTCGGCTTGGGGCATGAGTGTCTCGTCGCCTATCATGGAGGCAATGGCGATGAATCCGTCCATGCCATGATGAGTGAGTTGGATGAAGGGTGGGGCTTTAGGGTGTTTTTGGGTGGGGTTGATGACGAATAGATTGTTGGCGCTGTAGTATTCGTCTGTGTTTGCTGTGGGTTTGACTGTGGTATCGATGAGTTTCTGGATCTCTGGGCTGAAGGTGTGGCCTGGGATGGATGGTGTGGGGACGGGGAGATTTTTTACTCTGCTGAGGACTTGTGGGATGAGTATTTCTAGGCCGGGTTGGTTAGCCCATCCTCTGGGGTATTTCTTCTGGAGCGTGATAAGTGAGGTATGGAATTCTGACCAGTTTGTATTCTGAGTGAATTTAGCATGGACTGAATTGTATTCTCTGTTGGCTAGGTTGTTGATTAGGGTATTGATTATTTTTTCTGGGTCTTGTTGTTTGAGGAAGAGAGTTTTGATGAGCTTTGTGGCTTCTTTTTGGTGGCCGGCTTGGTGTGCTAGGACAGCAAAGCCTAGGGCTGCTGAGAATGTGGATTCTGAGTTGTATCCGAAAGGATCATGGGTTGTGTCGGCTTGAGCCCAGGTGAGTATGGATATTAGATCTTGGGATAGATCCGCAGTTGATATGGGGCCCCGGGTTGAGGTTTGTTGGGCTTGATTGGAGGTGGGTTTGAGGGTGGAGGGGAAGTAGTCGATTTCACAGCCTCCTAGGTAGATGAATCTGTCTGGTTTAGTTTTGTCTTTGGATGGGATATGGAATCCGTTGCCTTTGAGTTTTGGGATGTTGTCATCGTGGCTAGGGAAGCCGAATCCTGAGCAGGTCCATTCTAGGTTGCGGTCATTGACTTTCACGTATTTGATTCCTTCGGTATCTTTTATGTTAGGGAAGCCGATTTTGAGGAGTTCATCTATGGCCGGCGTGTAGTCTATGATGCGGTTGGGGGATTTTTTAGAGGGAGGGGCTGTGTTTGCTTGGCCTAGAGTTGTGGTGGGTATGGCTGTGATGAGGGTGATGAGGAGGTATAAAGTAGTAGGGATACACAGGGCGAAATTTCTGTGTAATTGAGATAGATACTTTGTGATATCTTTAAAAGATAGACCGACACGGTAGTTCATTATGTTAAAGTAGGGATGTTACACTGGTATGACAATAGTAAATAGCGAACTCTGTAAATGGGTAGGCATGGGGAGTTGATGTTGTTTTTTGGGGTTTTCTGGGTGGACTGGTTCTTGACTAGTTGAGGATTCGGGAGTAGCTAAGAATCATGCAGGAGAAATTAGAGATAGATTTGGGGCTGTTGCCAGAGGAGGGGAAAGCGTTTAGTGGAGAACTGGATCCTAAGGTTTTTGGGTTATCTGAGAAAGATGTTAAGGAGATGGGTGGGCTGGAGTATGATTTGTATGTGCAGAGGTTTGATGATGAACTTTTATTACGGGGATATTTAGGAGCTCCGTTCGAATTCACTTGTGTGCGGACAAATAAAAAATTTGTTCAGACAATTTCTTTGGAAGAGGTTGCGGTGTCTATTGAGGTGGTTTCTGGAGTCATCGATGCCACTGAAGCCTTACGGGAGGAGGTTTTGATCAATTTTCCAAGTTATCCGAGATGCGATGAAGGGGATGAACCGATGGAATGTGAACTTGATGAGAGGTATTTAGCACTGGACAAACCACCCGAAGATAGTGTAAGTGATGCGCCCTCAGACGAGCAGGTTGATCAATGGTCAGCTCTCGACGGATTTAATCAATTTAAAGACAATCAATAATTACAACCACCGGATACCCGGTATACTATTATGGCAGTACCTAAGCGTAGAACATCAAAGATGAAGCAGAAGATGCGTCGCGGCGCAAACCGCTGGAGAGCACCGTTACTAAAAACTTGCCCTGAGTGCAGCAGCCGTGTTCCTGGACACATTGCTTGCCCTTCATGTGGGTATTACCGTGAGCGTCAGATTCTTGACGTTGATGCTTTGTAAGGGCTTGCGCTATTTGTGTTCGCCCTTAATTAGAGTTTACGTTTCATGTAGGCTTGTTTTCTGGATGAATGCGAACAAATCTCTTTTAATAACGTGGCGATAGTTTAATTACTATCGCGCGTTTTTTTGTGTTTAAATTTTCACTAATAACCGTTTTAATAATCATATGAAAATAGCTTTAGATGCCATGGGCGGGGACAATGCTCCCACAGTAAATGTAGTAGGAGCAAGAGAGGCGCTGGCGCTGTATCCTAGTATTGAGAAGATTTTTTTGGTGGGGGATAAGGATATTCTTGAGAAAGAATGTGCTGAGCAGAGCCTCAAGGATAAGCGAATTGAGATTGTCCATGCTTCACAGGTTGTGGAAATGCATGAGAGTGGGGCGAAGACGTTGCGGAGTAAGCGTGACTCGTCAATTTCTGTGGCTACTGGGCTGGTGAAGTCTGGTGATGCGGATGCGGTGGTGAGTGCTGGTAATACTGGTGCAGCGGTGGCTAATGCTACGTTAAAGTTACGGACACTTAAGGGTGTGGAGAGGGCTGGGATAGCATCTCCGTTGCCTAATGAGCATGGGATTTGTAATTTGCTGGATGCGGGTGCGAATCCGGAGGCGAAGCCTGAGCATTTGGTGGGTTATGCTGTGATGGGGGCGATGTATGCTAAGCATGTGCTTGGTGTGGCTGAGCCGTGTGTGGGGCTGATGTCTAATGGTGAGGAGGAGGAGAAGGGGACTCCGTTTACGAAGGAGACGTTTGCGTTGCTGAAGGCGATGGAGGCTACAGGTAAGGCTCCGTTTAAGTTCTTGGGGAACATTGAGGGTGGAGATCTTTATGAGACGAAGGTGGATGTGGCTCTTACGGATGGGTTTACGGGGAATATTATTTTGAAGAGTTGTGAGGCGACTGCGAAGGCGATGTCTAAGTGGTTGAAGCTGGAGTTTAAGCGTAAGCCGATGCGGGTGCTTGGTGCGGCGATGGCTAGTGGGGCTTTTAAGGCGGTGAAGCGCAGGAGTTCTTATGAGTATTATGGGGGGAGTCCTTTGTTGGGGATCAATGGGGTGGTGATTATTTCACATGGTGGGTCTTCCGCGCTGGCGATGCAGAATGCGATCCGTGGGGCGATGGAGGCTGTGGAGCAGGAGGTGAATCCTCATATTGAGGAAGTTTTGGAGAAGTTAGCGGTTAGCGGTGATTAGTGATCGGAGATCGGTGAGAGGATGTAGCGCTAAGTATAAGAATGCCAAAGATCAAGCTGACACCTCAAGAGAAGAAGAGGCTGGCTTATCTTCGTGACCACTACTGTCGTGGGGGAGAGAGTAAGGTGGCGTGGAGGAGAGGTAAGCCTTTGAAGAAACGCAAGGCTAGGCATTCATACAGGCGAGAGCTCAAGATGGAGTTAGCGAAGCTCTCTCTAAATGATAGTCCTGAGTTAACGGCGTGTCGGCGATACACGACGTGCCGACAGCGAGTGATCATCGATTGGGGTGTTCTTTCGTTGCGTGATTACGTCGATAAGGCATTGTCTGGACAACGTAAGATTGCATCCAAATAGAGAGCTAGTGGTAAAGGGGCTGGCTTGAATGGATGGGGAGATTACTTAGTATTGTTCTAGATAGAGGAGGGGGGAGTTGTTTTGCCTACCAGGGAAGCCGTCTAGGCCGGGGCCTGATGGGTTGTTGGAGGGGGCTTCTGGTTCGAAGGCGGGTTTTCTTTGGCCTTTTTGGCCGCGTTGGGGTTTGGGGTCAATTTTGCCGTCGGCGTTGCGGTCTTCTCCTGGGGCTACATTGTTGAGGTAGTTGATGTTGTCTTTTCTGCCGTCGGCTACGTGTTGGCTGTAGACTTTGCGTTTTTCGGTTTTGGCGAATGCGGCGTTGGCTGCGAGTAGTGCTTGTTTGATGGTGTCTGGTGTGGCGTCTAGTGGTAATTCAGCTAGTGCGGTTCCGGTTTGGCCGTATTTGCCGGACTGGATGATGAAGATGCCGGTTTTTTTTGTGGCGTTGTTGATGGATTTTGCCCACTCGGTGTCTAGTTTTTCTGCGATGTCGTAGAAGAATCTGCCGGTAATTGATGGGTCGTTGAAGACGGTTTGGAGGTTTGCTTTGGCTGTTGGTAGCTGGGCGTTGGGGCTGACGGTGAAGACTAGTAGTCGCTGGTCAGCGGAGGCGGCGTTGAGTGCTTGTTTGAAGCTGTGGTAGTCTGTGAGTAGTGATTGGTTTACGCTGGCTGTTGGTTTGTATTTGGCTGCTAGGGCGTTCATGCTGGGGATGACGTCGTTGCCGAATGCGTGCTTGGGGCTTCTGCCTGATCTGGTGAGTCTGGTTTTGCCGTCTGGGGCGAAGACTACGAAGGCGGTGTTTTCCATTCTGCCGTTGAGTAGTGAGCGGATGAGGGATTGATTTTCTATGCTTTCATAGGTTCCTAGTCTTACGCAGACGAATTTTTTGGAGGCTGTGATGAATGATTTTTGAGAGAACAAACTGATCTCTGTGGACATGTAGCCGGGTCAGAATGTGCCTGAGATGGAGCCACATTGGTGGGCTGCGGCCATGAATAGGATGGGGCGGTTGGAGCGTTTGGCTTCAGCTTTGGCGGAGTCCCAGGTGGAGTGCCAGACGACTGCTTCTGAGCCGATGGGGAGCTCGACGGCTCCAAGGTCACTGGGGCGTGGGCCCTGGGCGTGGAGGGTGGGAGTGAGTGCACTGAGGGCGATGGTGAGGAGGGTGACTTTGTATTTGGCTGGGACTTTCATTGTGTTTATTAACTGTTGGGGGTGGGGAAAGTTCCGGAGAAACATGCTTTTTTTTGTTTGCTGGTTATTTGAGTTCTAGTTTTTCTAGGGTGTCTGGGTCGCTTTTTCCGGTGCTGGATGTTTCTAGGATGTGGAATTGGTGGCCCATGGTGGTGGGGTGGGTGAGGGTTTGGAATTGGCGGATGAGCTTGAAGTTTTCTGGGGTTAGATTTTCTTCTATGCTGAGGAGCCAGTTTTTGGCGTGGGTGGTGAGGTAGTGGGATTGGGATGAGAAGTGGGTGAGGTGTTGGTGGTGCTGGAGGTAAGTTTTTGCGAGTTGGGAGAAGTCGACGTGGGCGGTGATGTCTTTGAGGCCGGGGAGGAGTAGGGGGGCTTCATCGGCTTGGTGTTGGTGGTAGCATCTGAGGGTGCCGGTGCTGCGAGATGCGGCGTAGTAAGAGCTGGTGGTGTGGCCGTAGTCGATGGTGATGGTGTTGAAGTTTTCTAGCATTTGGGAGGTTTCTGCGATGTGGGTATCTAAGCCGGGGCGGTATTCTGTTTGGTAGTGGTCGGGGAGGGTTGTGACTGGGGGTAAGGTTTTGGTGAAATTTTCTAGTCCGATGTTAGGGGTAAGTTTTTGGCTGAGGGTGAAGGTTAATTTGTCATTTGTTATGGTGATGTTTTGCTGGTTCCAGGTGTTGTTTTCTAGTTGGAGGAGGTGGACTGGGAAGGCATCGATGAGTTCATTGCTGAGGATGATGCCGTTTTTTTCGGAGATTTGAGATGGTGATGTGTGGAGGGAGATTTTTTCTTTGTGGTCGGTTAGGGTTTGAGCTTGGGTTTTCTGGATGGTGTCGAGGTGTTCTATAATATGGTAGTGGAGGTTGGTGTAGAGGGGTGGGAATGTTTGTTGGATGGTGTTCAGGATATCGAGCGCGAGTTGGCCGTTGTTGGCGCCCATTTCGATGAGGTGGTAGGTTTGAGGTGAGTTGTTTTCTTGCCAGAGTTGGTGGATGCGGTGGGCTAGGATGGTGCCGAAGCATGATCCGACGCTAACGCTGGTGAAGAAGTCGCCTGCTTTGCCAACGTTTTGTGCGCCTCTGGTGTAGTAGCCCCATTGTGGGTGGTAGAGGGCGTGGTGCATGTACTCGAAAAACGAGATGTCGCCATTGTCCCGAATCCGCTGAGACAGAAAACTTTCTAATCTGAGGGTTGCGTCTTGAGCAATCTGGGGGTATGTATGATTTTGATCAGTGGACATAACTATGGGTGGTCTGCGGTAAATAAATAGAAATCATGAGCTGGAAGAAGTTTAACTCTCGGAGGAAAGTGCGCAAGAAGTCAATTTTCAGGCGCAAGTGGTTTATTATGTTTTTCGGGGCGTGTTTCATTTGTTTGGTGGTGGCGGTGTTAGGTGCATGGATCATGTCAGATAAATATAGGGATCGCGCGGATACTTATGATTTGAATTTGGTGAATGATTTGCAGGTGCCGAATATGATCTATGACCGAGAGAGAAGCGAGGTTGGTAGAATATTCAATGAAAACCGTGATCCGATTCCTGTGGGTGATGTTCCGCAGTTGTTTATTGATACGTTGATAGCGGCTGAGGATGCGCGTTTCTTTAGTCATGATGGATATGATTTGAAGGGTATTACGCGAGTGGTGATACAGGAGTTAAAGGGGGGGAGTGTGTCTGGTGGTGCTAGTACGTTGACGCAGCAGTTGGCGAGAAATGCCTATTATCTTCAGGATGAACGCAAGATAAGGAAAGAGAGTACTTATGAGCGTAAGTTAGTGGAAATCTTCTTGGCAATCCGAATAGAGGAGCGATATACGAAGCAGGATATATTGGAATTTTATATGAACCGAGTGAACTTTGGTGGGGGGTATTATGGTATTCGGTCTGCGTCACTTGGGTTCTTTGGTAAGGAGCCTAAGGATCTGGAGATTCATGAGTGTGCATCGCTGGTGGGATCGATTCGTAATCCGGCGCATTATTGTCCCACGAGTGTGAATAAGAATGATGAGGGGCGGTCTGAGCGAGGATTTCAGAATAAACTGGTGAGGAACCGTGTGTTGGAGAGGATGGCGATCGAGGGGATGATTAGTGAGCGTGAGCGAGATGAGTATATGGAGCGACCACTGGTGCTTAATCCGAATCCAATTCAGCGAGGGACTTCTCATTTTCATGATAGGGTGGCAGAGAGTTTTGATAAAATACTGCTTGAAAATGGGATAAGTGAGACTGAGAAGGCAAAGGGTGGGTATAAGATTTTCACTACGATTGATAAGGACGTCCAAGAAATGATGGAGCGAGATATCAAGAAGAAGCTGATGAAAGTGGAACAGCGTGAAGGGTATAGTCATCCTAAGTATGTGGATTACGTGAAGTCTGAAGATTCTAAACCTGCTTATCTGCAAGGTGCTGGGATGATGATGAATAATGTGACGGGGGAAATCATTGCTTATGTTGGCGGTAGAGACTTTGAGCAGTCTCAGTATGATTTTGTGGAGTCTGGAAGGAAGCCTTTAGGGACCGCATTTTTCCCATTTATTTATACTTCAGCACTTGAGAATGGCATGAATAGTTCAACTCAGTTGATTGATGAGGCGATGGATAATAGGCAGGTGATGATTGATGGTGTGGAGGGAATTCTTGGAGAGTGGGGTAATGAAGTGGCTTCGCCGAAGTATGAGGGTTACATTCCGATGCGAAGGGCGCTGGCGGCTTCAAAGATAGCAGCTACTGTGAGATTGGGGCGCAAGATTGGGCTGGCTAAGGTGTGGGAGACATCGGAAAAATTTGGACTGCATAAGCCTGAGGGTAGGTTATTAAATAGAACGCTGCTTGGTTCTGAAGATGCATCGATTACTGAGTTAGTGAAGGCGTATTCAGCATTTCCGAATGGTGGTGAGATGGTGAAGGATCTAGTTTGGATTAACCACATTGAAGATGCCTCTGGTGAGGTTATATACAAGTGGAACAAAAATTACGAAGTTAAAACTGAGCGAGTGATGACTGATTCATCTGCGTTCTTAGTGAATAAGATGCTGGAAGATGGAATTAAGAACGGGAGTGGAAGCGATGTCTTTAAAGCTGCTAAAATGAAGAATTTCCAGGGGGGGGGTAAGACTGGAACGACGAGTGATTTTAGTAATCATTGGTTTGTGGGTTATAATGGGAATGTGACTTGTGCGCTATGGTCTGGTTTTTATGATGGTGTAAGGAGTGAGATCTATCCGGAAGCTTTTAGTAAGGAAACTGTGATGCCTGTATGGCTAGATGTCATGAAAGAAGCCGGGCGAAAGATGGGCAATAAAGTGATCAAGCAACCGGAAGATGTGGTCAAAATAAGAATTTGTAGTCATTCAGGGAAGCCTGAGTCTAAAGCTTGCGAAGAGCACGTGCATAACATTGTGACTGGTGAAAGTAGTTATGTAAGTACTGGTTATGAGGAGTATTTTCATGTTGATCAGCGCCCTAGAGGAACTTGTCCGGTTCATGGGGCTAGCTTGGGAGATTTTCACTCTGATTACTTAGCTAGTGAGTCACAGCTGAGTCCTATTGAGAGGTTGAATATGGTGCCGATTAAGCCCAAGAAGCCGACTTTGGTGGGAGAAGATCCTTATAAGTCGGTAGCTCCAATTTATGCTCCGAGGCAGAAAAGTGTCTATCGTGCTGGGCGTGGATTAGGGTCTATGGATTTTGATTCGCTGGATGAGCAGAATAGAGAGTCTGAAATAGAGTTGGTCAAGCCTGGGAGAATGATGATCACGGATTAAAGTTGATTCCTTTTTATCGTCAATAAGCTGGCTAACTGCTTGCCATACTAAACTACCTCGCTAGTCTCTATCACGTGACTACACAGACTATGCATCCGAAAGATAAAACCGGTTACGTTTGCCCAACGTGCAGAATGGTATTTTCACTTGCCCCTGACTTAGGTGGGAATGGTGTGACTTGTCCGGGCTGTGAGCATTTATTAACTATTCCTTCCTCTGCTGATAAGGTTTCTGAGTTAGGAGTGTCACGAGCGAAGTATAGTAAGCCTAAAGTGAAAGAGCAATCTCGCGATATTGTGAAGCATCATCGACCTTTATCTCAGGGAGAACATCATGAATGGGCTGATGAGCAAAGTGACTATGGTGATAAAGCGATGAAGATAATGATACCAATTGCATTGTTTTCGCTGCTGTTGATTGGTGGGTTAGCTTATTTATTGTTATCTGACAGTAATGAAGCTCCTAGAGCTGTAGCTGATGTTGATTCTGTAGTGGTTGAGGATACTGATATTGGCGAGAAAGCAGAAGGTGGTGAAGAAGAGGAAGAAGTTTACATTTATAATAGCAAGAATGATGAGCAAGTTGATCAGTTGGAAGAATTTTTAACTGGCTTGTTTGCAGCTAAGACGGTGGATGAGATGCTCCCGTATGTGAGGCCTACAGACAATATCAGAGAAAAATTGGTGAAATTCTATAAAGGTGAAACGCTGAATCAGTCACCATTTAAATCACTGGGGCAGGCGATGAATACTCCTGAGTTTCCGGGGTTTCTGACTGTATCATGTCAGACTCAAGATTATAGTAACCATGTAGGTGTCCTGAAATATACTAAGGATGAGATTAAGTTGGATTGGGAGAGTTTTGTTGCTTACAGCGAGATGACCTGGGCTGAGTTAGCGGAGAAGAAGCCTACTGAGAAAGTTAGAGTGCGGGTTACAGCTAAACGAGCCTACTATTACAATAACGAATTTACAGATGAGTCAAAATGGCAGGCAGTTTCATTGATCAGCCCAAATGAGCAGAATCCAATTTATGGATATTTAGAGAAGAACTCAGCTACTGAGCAACGACTGTTTAACTTTGAATTGAGTGATAATAGAAAGGTTATTCTTGATGTGTATTTCCCGCAGGATGCGATGAAGGGAGATCAAGTATTCATCGATAATGTAGTGGAGCAAGGTTGGGTAATTTCAGAAGAAAAATAATATGTCTAGAGACCAGGTAAATAGCACTTATGATAAGGCATTAAGGATCAATTTAGATGCCTTAAAGTATGGAACTCTTGCGGAGATTGGAGCAGGGCAGGGAGTAGCTGAATGGTTCTTTAGGGCATCGGCTACTGCTGGTACTGTAGCGAAAACGATCTCAGCTTATGATATGACTATGAGCGATGAAATCTACGGCAAATGTGACCGTTATGTTTCTCGTGAGCGTGTGACCATGATGCTAGAGCATGAATACAAGCTGTTAGATGAACGACTTTCAGGGAAACGGGGGGAAACTTCTACTTTCTTTTCTTACTGCAATACTGTGCGCGCTAGAGGGTATAAGGATAATGGTGAGTGCCATGGTTGGATGGGAATCCGCTTGCAGCTTAAACCTATGGGGCCGCCGTGTGATATTTTATGTCATGTCAGGCTACTGGATAAGGAAAATGTGGACCAGATGACCGCGATTGGGATCTTTGGTGTGAACTTGATTCATGCAGCATTTTACCACAGAGATAATCTGGAGGCTTTCGTGGAGTCGCTTATGGATGGCTTGGACCGAAATAATATTGAGGTTGATATGCTGAAGTTTTTAGGTGAGGGATTTAAGTTTGTGGACAATAGGCTCTGTTCACTACAGTTGGTGCAGAGTGGATTAACGGATGCTGCGATGTTCACACCTGATGGTGAGGTGGTGCAGCCTGCTGAGGTGCTATATAAGCGGCCAATAGCGTTGCTCCGTGGTAGTTTTGATCCTGTGACGAATCTTCATTTGGATATGATGGAGCAGACGAAGGTGAAGTTTTTTGAGCAGCTGGATGAGAAGCAGCAAGAGCGTTACATGGGGATCTGTGAGATATCCATGAATAATCTATTGCGTGGAAGTGTGATGGATCATGTGGACTTTTTGGATAGGGCTGATGCTCTTCAGGCATTAGGTAAGACTGTGCTGATCTCGCGCTGTCCGGAATTCCACAAGATAGCGACTTATTTGAACCGTTATACGAATCAGCCGATTGCAATCTCGCTGAGTATTGGGTTGTTGAACGAATTATTTAAAGAGAAGTGGTCAGAAAATCTGGCTGGCGGTATTTTGGAATCCTTTGGTAGGTTGTTTAAGAACCAGCTGAGTCTGTATGTTTATCCATGGAAAAACCGTCAGACTGGCGAGTTGGTGACGACGGAGGTGTTCAAAATCGAAGCTCATTTGAGCCATCTATTGCAATATTTTAGGGAGAATAAGATGATACAAGATGTGGAGTGTAGTGATGAAGAACTCTTAGCTTACACAGGAAGAGACATTTTGAAAATGATCCAGGATGGTGATGACAGCTGGAAAGACCAAGTGCCTTCTTTTGCTCATAAGGTGGCATTACATCAGCATTAAAAATTCATCTTAGACGAGTGCCAACTTAGTTATGACTTCTGATATACGAGGACTTTTGCAATACGTGCCACTTTTTAGAGGTAAGGTATTTGTCATCGATATAGACTGGGGTTCTGCTAATGATGGAGTGAAGGCAGAGATTCTGATGGATCTTTCTGCGCTTCAGCAAGTGGGTGTGAAGTTAGTAATCTCGATGCGTCTTGAGCAGGCTCAGGACTTTTTTGATTACTCAGCGGAGATTGAGCTTCGCGTGTCTACTGCTGTTAGGTCATGTTTGGATACTGGTCTGGATGAGTTGTTGGGAAGGGGGCAGGCTTTTGTTGTGGCGCGTGAAGCAGCGCTGATTTCTGATGAACTCATTGATCTTAGTTGTTCGCTGCAAGCTACAAAACTGATCTGCGTATCTGCTGTTCCTGAGTTATTAGATGCTGACGGAACGGTGGTGAAGTTCATCCACATTAACGAGTTCAAAGAGAGTGTATCAGATTCAAGTCATCCGGCGCAGATACAAGCGGTGAAAGCATGCCAGGCAGGGGTTCAGCGTGTGCATTTGCTGAATGTGAGTCAGCAGGGCGTCTTGATCAACGAGCTGTTCTCATCTGAAGGTGTAGGGACGATGTTTTACACCGATAGCTACCGTGCCATTCGGCCGATCAAGGAAGAGGATATTTCTGAGATGCTGGGGATGATAGGTCGATCTGTAAGGAATACTCATTTGGTTCCGAGGACTTTTGAAGATGTTAGGGACAATATTGAAGCTTATTATGTGATGGAAGTGGATGACAACGTAGTGGGTTGTGGTGCGCTGTATGAGTATGGAGACTGGGCAGAGGTGGCTTGCCTGTATGTGAAACAGTCCCATGAAGGAACTGGCTATGGTGCCTCGATGGTGGAGTTTCTAGAGGAGAAGGCACGGAGTAAACGTATTGCGAACGTCTTTGCGCTTAGTAACCGGTCTGCGGAATTCTTTAAGAAGATAGGTTATGAAGAGATGGAGATAAATGATTTACCCGCTGAGCGTGGTCAGAGACTTCTTGAAAGTGGTAGGGAGTCTGGAGCGTTTCAGAAGAGATTCTAGAGGTGGATTACGGTTCTTTCGGGAGTTTGGTGTTCTGTCACAGTTGTGTATATATTTCATGTGTGGTTTTTGAATAGACCATCCATGATAGGTTTCTGATGCTTTAATTATGACTAAAATGAACTATTTGATAGTTTGTGATATTTCTCTGTGTATAGTTTTCAGAACTTTAATCTCCATGACTTCAAAACTATCTATTTTTCTTCTTAGTGTCGGCTTATCTGGCACTGTTCTCTCTAATCCAAATGGGGAAGCTGTGTTTAAACAGCTATGTTCGGCTTGTCATGGGTTAGATGGCAAGGGTGCTGGTGAAGGTGCTTTTCCTCCTTTAGATGGTTCGGAATGGGTTAAAGGTAGTCCGGATAGGATTGCTCAAATTCTGCTACACGGGCTGACTGGGCCGATTGAGGTGAAGGGAAAAACTTATGATTTGGTGATGCCTCCGCAGGGGAATCTGACAGATCAGCAGAGTGTTGATGTGATTAACTATGTGGTGGGTAAGTGGGGAGATAAGAAGGGTGGCTATACTTTGGCTGCTTATGAGAAGGCAGGTAAGAAATCTAGTGACCGGACTGAGGCGTGGACAGCGGATGAGCTTCTGAAGTTGTATCCTTTAGCAGATAAACCTAAGGAACAGTCTCATTTGGAGAACTTATTGATGCATTCGTATAAGGGGACTTGGAAGTTGATTCCAGATTTCTCGGAGTTAGAGGCTGGTGCTACTGAAGAGGAGCATGATGGTTTCTTGTCTTTGGAGAAGATTAACCAGAAGCACTTTTTTGGGTTGGTTTGGGAAGGTGAGTTGAGGATAGAGAAGAGTGGTCAGTATGAATTTGAGATCGATGGAGATGATGCTGTTAGGTTAGTGATCGATGGTAAAAAGTTGGCTGAAGTGACTGGACTAGGACCGATGAATGGGAGTAGGAAGAAGAAGGGAGTGGTTGCTTTGGAGGCGGGACTGCATGATTTCAGGTTCGAATATTTGCAGAATAGATCTAATAAGGGGATTCTGGCTAGGTTTAAAGATGTGAAGAGTAAGAAGTGGATGTGGCTTACGAAAAAGGTGGCACAGAAGAGAAAAGCACAGAAGATCCCTGTGATTGATCTCACTCCTAAGGATGGGCGAGTGAGAGTTTATAATAACTTTATTGTAGGTTCTTCTGCGCGAGGTTTGGCTGTTGGTTTTCCGGTAGGGAATCATTATTCATATAGTCCAGATAGGGGGACTGTGGACCAGCTGTGGAGAGGCAAATTCATAAGTGGAGGGAGGCATTGGACTCAGAGAGGGAAGGGGTTTGAGGCTCCTTTGGGTAAGTTGGTTTCTGGGGTGTCTGATAATAAAGCTAGTTGGAAGCTGGATGGGAAAGATGCTGAGATTAGTTATCTAGGATATAAGCTAGATGCTGATGGGAATCCGATGTTTAGGTATACTGTAAATGGTGTGGAGGTTCAAGATGAGATGACTGCCTCTGAGGCTGGGTTTACGAGATCGGTGAGTTTTCTTGGTAAGCCTAGTGAGTCTACCCAATTGGTCTTGTGTGAAAAATTTAGTGGTAAGGTTTCTGGATTATCTGCTGAGGTTAACCCGAATTTCACTATTTCAGTTTCTGACAAAAATGGAGCATTGAAGGCTCAAGGGAAGCAACTCATTTTATCTAACATTTCTTCAACTCTTACTATCGAATACCAATGGAAAAAATAATATTAACAGGTTTGACGGGGCTATTGCTTAGCCAGGCGGCGGTAGCTAATTTTAAGAAGGGAACAGCTTTACCTGATACTAGTGGTCAGTCTGAGTATTATGTTACTGAGAGTATTCCTCTGCCTAAAGGGGAGGTGATGGAGATAGGTTCTATCGCGCTTATGGCTGATAAGAAAGTGGCTGTTACTACACGGAGAGGTGATGTGTGGGTGTGCTCTGGAGCTTATGCGAAAGATCTCTCAGGAGTGAAATGGAATAGGGTTTTCAATGGGGCTCATGAGCCTTTGGGGATGTTTGAGAAGGATGGGTGGCTGCATTTTATGGATCGGGATGCTTATGTGCGCATTGGTGATACGGATAAGAACGGTAGCTATGAAACCTATGAAGTGATTTCTAATCAATGGGGGATTAATGGGGATTATCACGAGTATAATTTTGGATCGACGCCTGATAAGGATGGGAATGTGTATGTGGTGCATTGTCTAACAGGATCTGCTACTGCTAAATCTCAATGGCGAGGATGGGCTCAGAAGATAGCTGCTGATGGGACTACTACGCAGTTTGCCTCTGGGGTTCGTTCTCCGGGTGGGATTGGTTATAATGCTAGTGGTGATATTTTCTATACTGACAACCAAGGGTTATGGAATGGGACTTCTTCGTTGAAGCATTTGAAGCCGGGTGGGTTTATGGGGAATCCGACAGGTTTGGTTTATTATGATGATGCTAAAGGTGGGATTATGGGGGAGAGGCCTGCTGATCCTGTAGACGGTTCTACGCTGGCTATTGAAGGGAAGAAAATTCCGCAACTTGTTCCTCCTGCTGTGCAGATGCCGCATGGTAAGATAGGGCAGTCGCCTACGGCGGTGATCACTGATAAGACGGATGGGAAGTTCGGGTTATTTGGTGGGCAGGTGTTGGTGGGTGAGCAGACTCATTCACAGGTTCAGCGTGTTTATTTAGAGCAGGTGAATGGAGTGTATCAGGGAGCTGTTTGGCATTTTCTTGGTGGATTCAAGAGTGGGATTATTCCTATGAGATTGTCCGGTGATGGAACTTTATTTGTGGGTGGTAGTAGCCGAGGCTGGGCATCTGCGGGTGGGAAGCCATTTAACTTTGAGCGTGTTCGATGGACAGGGAAAGAGCCATTTGAGATGGAAAAGGTGGAAGCTCTTAAGGATGGATTTAAGATTACTTTTACTGAGCCTGTGGCTAATCTTGATGAGATCAAGGTGGAGAATGTGAACTGTGAAGCGTGGACGTATCAGTATAGGTCTAAGTATGGTAGTCCTGAGATAGAGCAGGTGAAGCCGAATGTGGTATCAGTGAGTGTGGATACTGAGACTAAGCAGAGTATTACGATCAAGCTGGATAAGATGACGCAGGGTCATGTGCATCATCTATCGCTTAGAGAGATCAAGAATAGTGCTGGAAAGGCACTGTGGCATCCAGAGGTCTATTATACGCTTAATGAGATTCCTAAATAAGCTAGCTTTAGTTAGGTAGTTAGGGTTTTATTTAATAATGATCACCAGGGCTCGGTGGTCGCTGGCGGGGTCACCTGGTGGAGTGTCTAGGACGTAGGAGCCTTTCTGGTCGATACTGGGGAGGAGTGCTGGGGAGGCGAATGCGAAGTCGAAGCGTGAGTATATGTCTTCTCTGGCCCAGTATTGTGTCCATTTGGTTCCTTGTTTGTCGAATAGCTCGATTGCGGTAAGTTTACTGGCTTTAGATCCGCGCATCAGTCTGATAGTTGAGCTTCCTTTGGTGTCGTTCATGTCGCCAAATACGAGGACTTTTCTGTTTGGGTCTGATAATACGGCTGATGCATGGCTTCTTAGCAGTTGGGCTTCTTCGCGGCGGATTACGGCTTCATCATATTCGGCAATGGGGCGCTTGGACTTGAGGTGGGCACCTAGGAAACGGATGTTGCCTTTAGGGGTTTGTACTGTTGCATCGAGAATTCCACGGCGGATTTCGTGGTCTTGGCCTTTCATTTTGTAGGTGTATTTAGGCACGTTATGCATGTTGATAGGGTAGTGTGATAGGAGTGCCTGTCTGCGGTAGGGGTCTGGGCCTGATGAAAGGAATGTGTGTTGGAAATCGATTCCGGCCTTTTTGAGTCTAGTTTGTAAGTGATCTAGATCTTTTTGGGTGCCAATTTCGCAGACTCCTAGGATGTCAGGGTTGGCCCGGACGATGTTGTCGATGAGGGCTTTGATCTCGTGTTCTGGCTTAAATTGATCTGAGCTTCCTCGTCTCATGGTGAGGTAGTTTCTTAGATTGTAGGAGACAAACCGCAGGGGTTTGTCTTTGGTGTTGATATTGGAAGTAGTGACTACTTTGACTTGCTGTATGGGGTCGTCGACCTTTGGGGGGATGACCTTTGGAGGTGTAGGTTCAGCATACTGAGGGGGGCTTGCGGCCTCCCAGTCTGGTGTTTCTTGTTTCTTATTGCAGCTGCTCAGTAGAGCGCCAAGGGTGAATGCAAGTATTGTTTTGTAGCAGAATTGTTTCATAAAATAAAAAAACCTCATTGGGTTATCCAATGAGGTGATCGTTAAATGTTGTATGTTCACGTAGTGAGTTAGTCTTCGGTTGAAGCTACTTTTTCCTTTGGTTCAACAGCTTTAGTAGTTTCTGTTTTGGCTTCTGTTTCGGCTCTGGTGATTTCACGTTCGAATTCATCGCGAGCGCGCTTGAATTCTCCAGTGCTCTTACC
Source organism: Akkermansiaceae bacterium (assembly GCA_051251915.1). Lineage (GTDB taxonomy): Bacteria > Verrucomicrobiota > Verrucomicrobiia > Verrucomicrobiales > Akkermansiaceae > Rubritalea. The sequence continues at coordinate 49,389 of JBPOGF010000018.1, forward strand.
GATTCCGCGAGCAAGTTGAGGTAATTTCTTCGCTCCAAAGAGTAGAAGAACGATAAGGAATACGAGGATCATTTCCTGTCCTCCGAAGCTGAAAGCTAGTGTGTGAGTAAAGTCGCTCATGGATGGAAAGTAAGCGGGTTTTCAGGATTTAGCAAATGAATTTATTTCTGGGTGGCAGGGGATTAGTTTATTCATTCAGTAGCTATTTATCAGTAAGACAGTCTAGTAATTTCTTAGTTCCGAAAAAAAGAAGAACTATAATGAATGCCAAGATCAACTCTTGTCCTCCAAAGCTGAAAGCTAGTGTTTGCGTGTCATCTCTCATGTTGAAAAACTATATTGAGCTCTAGGACTAAGCAAATGAATTTATTTCAGGATGGTGGGAAATGACACTGTTTGATAAGAACTTGGCATGATGTCATTACTTACATGGGGCAATGTTTTAGCCTGTATATTTATCCTTAATTTCACAGCTCATTTACAGGCATCTCCAGTCTGGATGAAGCAGTCTCCAGATGGGGCGAAGTTGTCTGAGCTCACTATTATTGGGACGCATAATTCTTGTGCGCTGCATGGTGGGGACTATGGGAAGTGTCAGAGTATTGGTTTAAAGGAACAGCTTGAGTCAGGGGTAAGGTTTATAGATGTTAGGTGTCAGTGGAGAGATGGGGATCTACATATTGTTCATGGGATAAGTGATCAGAAAATGCGGTTTAGTGAGGTGGCTGATATTTGCCAAATTTTTCTGAAGGAGAATCCTGGCGAGGTGATATTGATGTCGGTGATGGAGCAATCTAGCAGGGATAAGAAAAGGGGGGACTTTGGTAGAGCTTTTCAGAAGGTGATCAATAAGAATAAGAATCAGTGGTATCAGAAAAAACTTAGCCCTACGCTTGGGGATGCTCGTGGGAAAGTAGTGGTGGTTTCGAGGAATCGGGAAGTTGAGGGGATTCCTTGGAGGGCGTTTCGTGTTCAGGATTCGTTTTGGATCAATAAGGGAAATAGTTTGGATGATAAGTGGAGTAAAGTTACTGAACATTTCAAGGGTGTGGGTGCTGGGGAGGAGCTGAGTATTAATTTTATAAGTTGTACAGGTATCATTAATCCGCCTCACTTTACGGCGAGTAAACTCAATCCAAAGTTGATTAGTTACTTGAAAAAGCGGCGTGGTAAGAGACTGGGGATAGTGGTTGTGGATTTTTTCACGGCTGAGATGTTTCAGGTTGTCAATGCTGACTAATGCTGGATTCTAGCAAGTGGTTTAGTTTTTCTGCTCTGTGTGGGTTTACCATTTTTATGAATGAGATCCGGCCTTGGAGATACTCAAGGAAGTTTGGGTGATTTGTGCGGTTTTCGGCTGCTAGTCCGTTGCGTTTTACGCGGTAGATGATTGCTTTTAATTGGTCGAATTCTGAGCGAGCTACATTTGCTTTGGTGTTTACTATTAGGCCTGCAAGTCGTTGTCGTTGGCCTGCTTTCATTACGCGGGTTTTGTCAGTATTTAGCCACCAGCCTTCTTCTTCGATGATTAGATTTACTAGGTTTTTTAAGCCATTGATTTTGGAGTCTTTGATTTTTATGGAACTGGAGAATGCTATGTCGTCAGCGTAGCGGGTGTAGTTTAGGTTTAGCTTCTGAGCTAATCCTGTTAGTCTGATATCGAGTTTGAATAGTAGTCTGTCTGCGATAGCGGGGGAGGTAGGGGCGCCTTGGGGTAGGTGGGCGCGCTCGTATTTCCAGTAGGCTGGTAGTTTTTCGTCTTTGAATCCGTGGGTGCAGAGGTGGGCGAGATACTTGGAGATGTGTGGTGGGTATCCGGCTAGGTGGAAGAGCGCTCTGACGCGGGGGCGATCAGCGGTGAGGAAGTAGTCTTTGAGGTCGAATTTGATGATGATTTGCTGTCCGATATGTGGCTCGACGTAGGTGACGATGGATCTTCCTTGTTGGAATCCATGTGAGCATGGATGCGGTGGGATGTGTGCTAAAATCCCGTCTAATACATAACGCTGGGCCTTTTTCATTTCCCATTTTGGGACTTCGAGCATTCGGGTTCCTCCGCTTTTTTTAGGAATTTTAGTTATATGATAGTGTGATAATTTGGATCCTATTTCGGCTGGTTTCATTTGGCCGCAGAACCAGTCTAGGTGCTCGACTGGTAGATCTAGCCAGTGAGCTAGTGCTCCTAGTGTCGTGATGCTGGGTACTTTCCAGTGTGCGGAGAGGAAGCGATCTGGAGACATTTTTACTTGGGTGAGATCTGGTGATCCGTTGAGATTTATTTCTCCTTCGTAGACTCCGTCCCTGTCTGCGTCTTGCTGGAGTTCTTCCCAAAGTTGGTTCTGATAATCTGTAATCCACTCGCTGAGTGCCCAGATGGATGGTCTGGATCCTTCGCCAAAGTGTTCTAGTAATTTAGTTATGAAGTCCCCGAGGTATTGTTCATATGAAACTAATGGGCGCAGCCTCTCAATGATCTCCTGGGCCTCTAGTGGGCCACGTAGGATGATGGAAGCTAGTTTTTTAGAGTGCATGGGTAGTGAGAAAAAATCATCACCAGAGCTAACCTATCTTATTGTGTTAAGACTTACTACCACGGAAGTGGTATGAGGTCTTGACTGCGTAGTGTCTAGTTTTTCTTGTCCTCAGGGGTTAACCCCTGAGAGGTATTTCCTCTGTGGTTTCAATCTAATGCAAACCATCAGAATACCAGTCTTAGCTCCGGTGAGATTTTTATGATCTATAGTTACCACTTACAGGTTGGCCTAACCAGAATAAATCTGTGATTAGGCTTCCGTTCTGGTTTACATTTTCTGCAACACCCTTTATTCGTAATGAATGGCAGACGATATTATAGGGATTGATCTTGGGACGACGAATTCGGCGGTTGGTGTGGTGGAGAGTGGGTTTCCTATTTTGTTGGCGAATGCTGATGGGAAGAGGATCACGCCTAGTGCGGTGAGTTATGAGGGGGAGGTGACTGTGGGGGCTGCTGCGCTGAGACGTAGGGGAGCAGGTGGTGCTGTGGTGACGAGTGCGAAGCGGTATATGGGGAGTCGGTATGCGGAGGTGAAGGATGATGATTTCTGTGTGCCTTTGAGTGAGGATGGTGAGGGGAATGTTGTGTTTGATGTTGGGGAGAGGAGTGTTTCTCCTGAGGAGGTGAGTGCGGAGATTTTGGGGTATTTGAAGGGTGTGGCGGAGACTCAGTTGGGGAGGAGTGTGAGTAAGGCTATTATTACGGTGCCGGCTTATTTCAATGATGCTCAGCGGACGGCTACGAAGCGTGCTGGGGAGATGGCAGGGCTTGAGGTGGTGAGGATTATTAGTGAGCCTACGGCGGCGGCTTTGGCTTATGGGTTGGATAAGTTGGGGATGGATGAGTCAGCGCGGGTTGTGGTTTATGATTATGGTGGTGGTACGTTTGATGTGTCTGTTTTAGAGATTAAGGAAGGGGTGTTTCAGGTATTGGCGACTGCTGGTGATACTAGGCTGGGTGGTGATCATATTGATGAGATTGTGGCGCAGTGGTGTTGTGAAGAGGTGGAGGGGCTGGAGTATGATGAGTTAGATAATCATGAGCGCGAGCAGTTGCTTGGAGCGGCTAGAAAGCTTAAGGAAAAACTTACCTCTGCTGATGGTGAAGATGGTGGGGAGGTGTTGCAGATTCCGTTTTTTAGGGCTGATGTGAATATTGATTTATCTCTATCGCTGGAGCAATTTAATAAGTTGATTCATGGTGAGATCTCGCGGACTGTTAGGTATTGTAAGCAGGTGCTGTTAGATGCTGATGTGACTGTTGATGCATTGGATAAGGTTATTTTGGTGGGTGGTAGTACGCGGATTCCTGCGGTTCAGGAGTTGGTGGAGAAGGTGTTTGGGATGAAGCCAGATACTAGTCAGCATCCGGATGAGGCTGTGGCTCTGGGGGCGGTGATTCAGGGAGGTATGCTGAGTGGGGCTTTGAGGGAGATGGTTTTGTTAGATGTAACGCCGTTGAGTCTTGGGATAGAGACGTTGGGTGGGTTGATGAATGTGATTATTCCGCGTAATACGACTATTCCATGTAAGGCGGGTGAGATGTTTACGAATGCTGTGGCGAACCAGGAGTCTATGTGTGTGCGGGTGCTTCAGGGGGAGCGTGAGATGGCGCGTGATAACTGGGAATTGGGAAGGGTTGAGGTAAGTTTTTCTCCGGCGGCGAAGGGGCAAGCTAGGATGGGGGTGCAGTTTGCGATAGATGAGAATGGGATTTTGGAGGTGCTGACGAGGGATGTGGGGACTGGTAAGGATACTATTTTAGAGATCAATAGTGCGGCTGTGGATGTGGCTGATGAGGCTGTGGAGAAGATGGTGACTGAGAGTGTGGATTACGCATTCGATGACATGGCTGAGCGTGTGTTTACGGAGGCTAAGCTGAAGGCTGAGGAGTTACTCCCAGCGGTAGATGCTGGGTTGGCGCAGGTGTCTGATGATATGGATCCGGAGGATCTAACAGAAATTCAAAGTGCGGCTGCTGCTGTGCGCGAGGCACTGCAAGGGGATAATGCGAATCAGCTTAAGGCGGCGGTTCAGAAGCTGGACAAATCTACTGAGCACATGGCTGCGGTTCTTGTGGAGAAGGCGATGGAGGCAGCGCTGATGAGGAAGATGGGGGACTGAAGTCCCTCCATTGGTAAAAGGTCAAAGATAGATAGTCACTGGTCCTGGCCGATGGAATGGTGGACCAGTGACTGAAGTGTGGAGCTATTTAAAGTACTACGTCTTCGTCACGGTAGGTTCCTGAGGCGATCCATTTGGTCTCGGTGCTTTCGTTAGTGAATGAGACGGTACCTTTGATGGTGACGTTTTCTGCGAATCTTACTGGTCCGGTGATGGAGAGTTTTACAGCGTCTTTGAGTGATGGGTTTCCTAGGCCTTCGAGGCTGTCTACTAGTTTGTACTCACCGCTGAGTTTGATGATTGGTGGTTTGCCATCGCGCTGAGCGATGAGTGCAATTCTTCCGTCTGGGGTGGTCTCATAGGCGTCTGATCTGAGGGCGAATAGGTCGGAAGAGGCCTTGACTGGGGCGAATCTAGAGCGCGGGACGCATATGGCTGACGCTCCTTTAAAGCACTCGATGGCTGCACCCATTGCTGTTTCGAGTTGGAATACTGGAGTGGATTGTTTATCGCGCGGGTCGACGGTTTTAGAATTTTTGATCATCGGTAGAGGTAGGCTACCGTCATATTTTTCAAGTGCGTCTTTGAGCGCGTCTAGGCGAATCCAGAGGCTGTTGGTATTGAAAAACTGGTGAGTGTCGATGTTCTGGAAATTTTCTAGGTCTTCGTCTGGGCACTGGGCTACTTCGCGGAGGAGGAGCTGGTTATCTTCCTTTCTGATGGCGAGATGTCCGCCTTTTTTGTCAGCTTCTGTTCTGCGTGTGACTTCCATGAGGAATGGATTACCTGATTCAGCGAAGTGGCTGAGGATGCTAGGTTCTAGGACGGCTCCGAGGTTGTCTGAGTTAGATACGAATGCGTATTTTACACCTGCGTCTAGGAGCTTATCTAGCCAGCCTGATCCGGCGATGGCTGCGTAGAGGTCGCCGTGGCCTGGTGGGCACCATTCGGTGGATGGGTTTTCTTCGTTGGTTGCTGGAGTGAGTGTGGCTGCATCGATCTTAGGGGTCTGATTCTGCATCATTTCCACGTCTTCCGCTTTGGCTAGATTGATGTCTTCGTATTGCTCTAGGTGCTCAAGAGTGTCTTCAGAGGTGCTGAAGCTGTTCATGAGGAGGAATTTCACCTCTGCACCCGTAGATTTTCGAAGGTAGGCAATTTGCTCTACGATGATGTCTAGGAAAGTGGTGTCCCCTTTAACAGGGAGGAGGCTTTTTGCCTTTTGGAGTCCCATGCTAGTGCCTAGTCCTCCGTTGAGCTTGATGACCACTGTTTTAGCGAGAAGGTCAGGGTCGAATTCTGAGGAAGAGGATAGGGAATTCAGGTCAGTGAGATCTGTGACAGGGCTTATGCTGTCTTCTGAGATCATGCCAGTCTCCTCATTCACTAGAGATTGGTAGTTACGTTCGAATGATTTGATAGCAGCCTCGCTTACTTTGGCTTGCTCCATCTTGTCTCTAAAAAGTGTGAAATCGCTCATGACCATTGATCAAGGGGGGTAAATAGAGCGAAGTCACGCATATTATGTGAAATTTGAGTCATTAGGGAGGAGTATTTGGGGTGGAGTTTAGCGGGGGAAGACGAATGCTTAAGAAGGGTAAACAGAGTGGTGTAATGTCATGCATTTTAAGCCAGAACGTGGATTTAATTTACTCATGGATGACTGAATTTTTTCTTGCGAGATTGGTTGTTTTACTTTACCTTTATTGAAGATTAACTCCTTTTAATAGCAATGAAAACTATACTAATAAAATTATCAGCAATGACGATCATTTGTCTGTCTATTGCATCATGTAATACGATGGATGGGATGGGTAAAGATTTCGAGAAGATGGGGAATGGGTTGCAGAATACAGCTAACCGTAGCATCTGGGGATCTAATGCGCCGGCTTATGATGTTCCGCAATATGACGACGCTGGATATCTTCCACCTCAGTAGTTTGTAGCTCTGAAATAGCTGTGTAGTAATACCACACAGCAAACTAAAAGAGGCGATAGTGATTTTGAAAGATTAAGGCAATCTCCGACAACCCACATCGCTGTCGTTTCGTCTCAATAAAGTAGCCTCTAGGAATCTAGAGGTTTTTTTGCGTGTGAGGTGAGGGTTTGGATCTACCTAGATGGGGTGAGTTGGAAGGTGAAGCCTTTGAGGTATTCTGTCTCTGGGATGGCTGGTAAGATTGGGTGGTCGAGGCGTTGGCTGTGATTCTCGATGAGTCTGACGGTTCTTTTTGCATCTACTGAGGCGCTGACTACGTTTTGTAGGAATAGCTCGCGGCTGGCGTGGTGTGAGCAACAGAAGGTGGACATGATGCCGTCTTTTTCTAACAACTTGAGTCCACGTAGATGGATTTCCTTGTAGCCGCGCATTGCGTCGTTGAGGGTCTTTTTGTTTCTGGTGAATGATGGGGGGTCGAGGATGACGAGGTCGTACTTGTCTTCGCAGCCTTTGAGGAAATCAAATGCGTTGTGTTTGATGGCATTGATTTCTACTTCGTTGATCTCGGCGTTTCTTTTTGTGGCTTCGATAGCAGATTCTGAGATGTCTACGGCGGTGACGCTTGCTGCGCCGGCTTTGGCGCAGGCTAGTGCGAAGCCTCCTTGGTTGCAGAAGCAGTCAAGTACGCGTTTGCCTTTGGCCCATTTCATGATGGAGGCGTGGGCGTCTAGTTGGTCTAGGTAGAGGCCGGTTTTTTGACCGTCTAGGAGATCGATTTCAAATTGGATGTCGTTTGCTGTGACGGTGAATGCGCCGGGGTTGTCACCGTAGACTAGTGAGATATTTTCTTCGATCCCTTCAGCTTTGAGCATTGGTGAGTCATTGCGGAGGATGATGGATTTTGGTGAGAGTTGATCTACTAGGGCATCGATAATAAGCTGCTTGTTGAGCTCCATGGCTAGGGTGAGGGTCTGGACGACTAAGTGGTCACCGTAGCGATCTACGATTACACCTGGTAGTGCGTCTGATTCAGACCAGACGATGCGGCAGAGCTGGAGGTCGACACCGGAGTTTTTGCGGAGTTCGATGGCTTGTGAGATTCTGCGGTTGAAGAATTCAGAATCTAGCTTTTGTTTTCTGCGTGAGATGCGGCGGGCTACGATCTGTGAGACTGGATTGTAGATGGCTGTGCCGAGTGGACGATCTCTATAGTCTTTCATGGAGATCACTTCTCCAGGCTCGGGGTTTCCGAAGGTCTTGAGAACTTCTGATGAATAGACCCAGTCGTGACCGTGGAAGATCCGAGCGCGTGGTTTGATGATGATGCCTGCCATGGCGGACTTCTAGTGCAAGCCAGTGACTAGGTCAATGCTGATTATGCTGCCTATTCTTCTGGCTTTAGGTATCTCAGCTGATGCATTTCTTTTCCTTCTGCTTCCCATTGGAGTTGGAAGTCTGTTTTTGGGTAGAAGAAGGTGTCATCGTTCCATTCTAGTGGGGTGAATTTTTTGAAGGTGTCCATTTCTTCGCAGACCCACTCGAAGTATTCTGGGTGGTCTGTCTTGAAGCAGAATTCGCCGCCGGGTTTGAGGACGGTGTTGAGGCATTCTAGGAAATCTTGCTGGACTAGGCGGCGGCGGTGGTGGCGTGCTTTTGGCCATGGATCTGGACAGAGTAGGTGGAGGCGGTCGATGGAGTGTTTTGGGAAGAGGTATTCGATGGTGTATTTGCTTTCCAGTCTGAGTACTTTGCAGTTGGTGAGGCCGGCGCGATGGGCTTTGCGGGCGACTTTTTTGACGCGACCTAGGAGGCGTTCTATGCCGAGGAAGTTTCTTTCAGGGAATTGTTTAGCCATGGCGATGAGGAATGAGCCGTCACCGCAGCCGAGGTCGACTTCTAGGGGCGCGTCATTGCCGAAGATTTCATTTTCGGACATGCGTGCGAAGTAGTCGCTTGGCATGAACTCGCAGTTTTCTGGTTGGCGTTGTTTGGTTTGTTCCTGAGGAGTAGATTCCATGAGTGGAGTCTGTACAGCATTGACGCACTATGCAAGTATGAGCGCACAAAATTATTTCAGTATTGATCATGTAATTTGAATTGTTTAGTATGTTATGTATGAGTCTTAATAAAAGCCTGTTTATTGTTCTTTCTACGATGTTGTTTCTTAATCAAATGGAGGTTGATGGAGCGAGCACTATGCGTGGGACTTGGTTCTGGAGTTCAGCCTCTAATCCTTATGGTTCAGCTAATGTGGTTGGCGATGCTGCTAAGGAGGCTGCGGCGAGGAGTCATTTCGTGGATAATGGGATCAGCTTTGTTTATGGTTCTTATGGGAACAGGCCTGTCTCAGAAGAGGCGACTATTGCGGCTTGGAATACCTCATTGGATAGCTTGGGGATAGCGAGTCATTTGTTGATGGCTGAGAATAGCTGGATAGATCCTGCGAACCATACTAGCTTTACTGATAAGATTCAGGCACGTCTGTTAGATTTCAATGCTAGTGTGGCTAGTTCTGCGAAATTTGGATCACTCCATCTGGATATTGAGCCTCAGGCATTGGCTGAGTGGGGCACTGCCTCAGCTACTGAAAAGCGTGATTATTTATTTCAGCTTAGGGATACTTATGAAGTTGCTAGGGATTATCTAGATGACCATGGGGGGACGGATATAACCATAGCGGCAGATCTCCCGGTGTGGTTTGACTCTAGTGCCTCAATTGGCTGGACAGATACAGCTGAGCGGGATGCGTGGTATGCCGATGTGGGGACGCATCTTGATAGTGTTAGCTTGATGCCTTTTGACAGGGACTCGTTCAGTTCGATAGTGAGCGGGGTTGAGTGGGAGTTTACAAATATCTCGGGGGCAGATGTGAGGGTGGGGCTGGAGGTTGATATACCGGGGACATGGGCTGATAATGCGGCATTTTTTGATATGGCTGACCAACTTGAAACTGAGTATGGCGAGGCGGCTGGAATAGATATTCAGAGTTATGCAAACTTTGCTGATGCGACCATTGTGCCGGAGCCTTCTAGTGGTTCGCTGTTTATTATGTCAGCGGGATTACTAGCGGTGAGACGCAGGAAGTAGTGGTGAACTTTTATTTTGCTAGCTCGTGTTTGATGACGCTGAGGCAGAAGAGGGTGGCGGTTTCTACGCGGAGGACGATGTCGCCGAGGGTTGCTGGCTGGTAGTCTGCAGCTAGGATTTGATGGTATTCGGAGTCTGAGAAGTCTCCTTCGGGGCCGATGAGGAAGCTTGCAGATTGGGGGCTTGTTGTGAACATTTCGGCGAGAGGGCGACTTGTGGGGAGTAGGGCGGCTACGAGGTTGAGTTCGGCTGATACGCGGTTAGTTAGCCAATCATTGAATTTTCTGGCAGGGTGGATGGTTGGTAGATAGTTTTGGCCACATTGTTTGCAGGCTTCGAGGGCGATTCTTTCCCATTTGGCGACCTTTTTATCCATTTGTTCTGCTCGGGCTATGGTGTGTTCCGTGATGAGTGGCTGGATGGATGTGATGCCTAGTTCGACTGCTTTTTGGACGATGAGTTCCATGTTGCCGCCTTTGGGGATGGATTGGATGAGGTGTATTTCTGGTGGTTTGTTAGAGGTGGAGGGGGTGTTGTTTAGGAGGATTTCCACTCTATCTTTAGCTAGTGATGTGATCTGTCCTTGGGCTGCATTTCCTTCGCCGTCGAAGACTTCAATGGTCTCGCCGAGCTTTGATCTCAGGACCCGGGTGCAGTGGTGGGCTTCGTCGCCAGTCAGCGCGATGTGCGCAGGCTGCCATTGTGCGGCAGGGAGGAAGTAGCGGCTGATAGAATTCATGCACTATGTAGTTCTATTTGAGATGGGCAGTCAAGTTATACCATTGGGGTTTTTGTTGAATGAAACTGGTGTATGAAAAACAGACTTTACAAAACGAGTTTTATCGTTACGTTAATTATCGTTATGAGTGATCCCACCCAATTTTTTAAGACATTATCGGATTCTACCCGCTGGAGGATTGTGAGATTGGTGAGCGAGCATACGCTATGTATCTGTGAGTTGGCAGATATTTTAGGAATGCCGCAGTCATCGGTATCGAGCCATGTTCAGATCATCCGCAAGGCTGAGCTGTTGGATAGTGAGCGGGTGGGGAAGTGGAGTTACTTTAAGATTAAGCCTGCTTATCTTCCATTGTTAGAGGGGATTTTAGAGCATTTCCCAGAGGATGAAACATTTGCTGAGGATCGGATCAAGACCTTGTCTAGGTTGTCAGATAGAGAGAGCAGTTGTTGTCCAAGACCCGAGAGACTTTCGTAATACTATAAACCATCAAACCAATTAAATAATATGAATATTAATGAACTAAAATCACTACTTTCTAGCTATTCAGAGCTGTATTTCAGAATTAAGTTACCTGGTGGAGGAGCGGTGCCGCTTTCCTTTCACGTGACTGAGGTAGGTCATGTGCATAAGACATTCTTAGATTGTGGGGGCAAGCGGAGAGAGAGACAGAGTTGTCAGCTTCAAATCTGGGTGGGGCAAGACTATGACCATAGGATAGAAACGGGTAAGATGGCTGCCATTTTAGAGAAAGCTGGAGAGTTGTTACCGGACGACAATCTTCCGGTAGAGATAGAGTACGAAGATCAAGTGATCTCTCAGTATACTATCTCTGGGCACAGTGTAGAGGCTGATGCTGTAATTCTGGAGTTGGCTCATAAGCACACGGAGTGTCTTGCGCCTGAGCTTTGTGGGTTGCCTCCATTGCCTGGGGCTGCTGCTTCTGAGAGAAAAGAAGCTAGCTGCTGTGGCCCATCTGGCTGTTGTTAGTGGCGTTTTGGGGTCGCTGAGCTGGGTGTGTGAAAATATCTGGCCAGCGATTCATGTTGCATAATGCTGTAAATGAGTTGCTTAGAGGTGTGTTGGTAATGAGGTGGAATAAAAGTGAAATTTATAGTAGAAAAAACTTGCAATGTGAGGGGAAATAATGCAATTTCCCGTCCGCCTCACCGGAGCTAACTCAGCAAAGAAGAGGCAAACAAGGAACGCCGGATTAGCTCAGTTGGTAGAGCAGTTGATTTGTAATCATCAGGTCGTCAGTTCGAGTCTGACATCCGGCTCCATTTCTTTGCTATGGGCTACAACTTCTGGTTGTGGCCCTTGTTTTTTTTAGTGGGTATGAGTTTGAGCTCTTCTGTCCTATGAAATAGGGATAGAAAATGTTGAGGATGGTATTAGATTTTTGGTAATGAATTTTATGCTATTAAGGAGGGGGGTATTGGTGAGGTAGAGAAATTGTTTCTCTAAAGAGCGAAAATAGTAAAGACTCTGGATCATCTAGATAGACTCATGCGCGATACGATCATACAATATTTACTGACCCTCATCACTTCGCTGGTTATGCTTGGGGGGGGAGAGGCTGTGGCGCAGGATGGTTTTTATCATGAGTGGTCGGTTGGGCAATTGGAGCGGCGATTAATGGAGATAGATGGTGAGTTAGAGGAATTGGCTAGTTTGAGTTTTCGGAGTGGAGTTGGGGCAATCGGCTATCGGAGTAACACGCATGAGACTAGTGATGAGCTTGAAACTATTCAGATAGATTTGGGAAAAATCCAGACGATAGAGGAGATCATCTTGGTGCCTTGTATCTGGCGTGATAGTAAGAGGGGGTTTTTGGGAGATGGTTTTCCTGTGGAGTTCCGTGTTATCGCTGGGTCAGAGGAGAATCCTGCGGGGACTGTGGTGGCGAGTGTAAGGAAAGAGGATAAAGTGTTACCTAGGATAGCTCCTCTTGTGATTTCTTGTGGTGGCATAAGGGCCTCTTGGGTGAGGATAGAGGCGGATGTTTTAACGCAGAGGGCTTGGGATAAAAAATACATTTTGCAGTTGGCTGAGATTTTGGTTTTTGATGAACATGAAAATGTAGCGTTACGTATGCCTGTGGAGGCTTCTTCTCCGGTGTTGTATGAAGGGGGGGCTAGGGCTAAGGAATATTTAGTAGATGGTTTTTTGCCTTATTTAATGGATGCGGCTACGGGTGAACAGAGTATTGCTTATGTTAGTAAGGTAGGGATAGGTGAGCAGCCAGAAATAGTGATAGATCTGGGTGAATCATACCCATTAAGCCGGATACGACTGCACGCGATTGATGTCAGTGACACCGTTCCGCAGGCTGTTCCGGATGACTATGGTATGCCGCGTAAATTATTAGTTGAGGGTGCGAATGAAAAGGATTTCTCAGATAGTGTGAAGCTAACGGAGTATATTATGGAAACTATTCAGGATGCCGGGCCTGTTGTGATGCGAGGGTTTCCAGAAACAAGCTGTCGGTATGTTCGTCTAACGGCGATAGAGCCATTTAAGTCTATTGAGATGCTTGGTTCTGATTCTCAGATTGGTTTTGCTGAGATTGAGTTAATTTCTAATGGGGTAAATGTGGCAAGGGGTGCAGGGGTTGAAGTGGATTTTGGTAAGCTTAGTCCAGGTAGGGCGCTGGGAGCGCTCACTGATGGTAGGAACCTGTATGGTGACATTTTGTACTTCAGGGATTGGCTAAATGAGCTGGCAAAACGACATGAACTAGAGGTGGAGCGGCCTCTTATCGTTGCTGAGCTGGATCAGCATTACGCTAGGCAAAAGCGGAATTTTAACTACATGTTATGGTTGGTGGCATTTTTGATCATTGGTATGATCATAGCAATGCTTATAGGTAGAATGGTTAGGATGAGGCATGTGTCAAACATTCGGCTTCGGCTAGCTGCGGATCTTCATGATGAGCTGGGAGCGAATATGCATACTATTGGTTTGTTGAGTGATCTTGCTTCAGAGACTGATGATGATCCTGAAGAGTTGGCTACATTACATCGTAGAATAAGATCAGAGACGGAGCGTTCTGGTATTGCTGTTAGACACTGTACAAATATGTTAGAGGCTGAGGGTTTGTATACTGATATGAAGGAAGATATGGCCCGGGCATCGAGAAGGATCATGGCGAAACTTGAGCATGACATAGTGATAGAGGGGGAGGCTCATCTGGGGAGGCTAACGCAGCAAACTCGGATTGATCTCTATTTGTTTTTTAAAGAATGTCTGGTGAATATTAGTAAGCACTCTGGTGCGACTGAGTTTAAGACGCGACTGATTGCTGATCGTAAGCAGGTGTTGCTAAGCATTAGCGATAATGGGCGAGGGGTGGATGAGGGAGAGCGTATTCCTAAGTCTCTGAAACGCCGGGCGAAATTACTAAGAGCGGCTCTCCATGTGGAGACTCCAGAGAGTGGCGGGACGTCGATTACTTTGACCTTGCCGGTGAGGAGCTATGGGTTCCGTAGAAATAAACAATTATGAGTGAGAAGATTCAAATAATGATGGTAGAAGACCATCCTGAGTATCGAGAAATCGTTGAGATTGCTATTAATCGGCAGCCGGATATGGATTTGGTGAGTCAATTTGGTACCGCTGAGCGGGCGTTGAGGAGTCTGAATGAGAAACAGGCTGCGGCAAAGCCAGAGGTAATATTTTTGGATCTTAATCTTCCTGGGATGAGTGGGATACAGGCAATTCCTTATTTTAAGACGGAGTTGCCTGATACAAAAATCATTGTTTTAACGCAGTCAGATTCTGAGGAGGATGTGCTTAAAGCGATCATGCAGGGGGCGTCTGGTTATCTGTTAAAATCAGCAACGGTGAGTCAGCTCACTGAGGCTGTTAGAACGGTGATGTCTGGTGGTGCGTCTTTGGATCCGCTGGTTGCTCGATTTATTTTGAATACGATGAAGGCGACACTCCCTCAAAAGGAAATTTCTCAGATGCTTACAGAGCGAGAGTTGGAGGTGCTTGTTTTGTTGGGAGAGGGATTGGTTAAAAAGGAGATTGGGGAGAAGCTTGAGATTAGTGTTTCGACGGTGGTTACTCATGTTAGTCATATTTACGAAAAGCTGAATGTGAAGAATGCGCCTTCGGCTATAGCTAAGGCTTTTCGTTTGGGGCTTCTGTAATGTGCTGAGAAGGTAGTTTTGGGTGGAATGTGATTTAGGGAATCACTTCTTACTCGTAATGGGGGGTGGTTTATCTATGGTTTGCGTATGCCATCATTTACGTATGACGATTTTACAATGCACTATGAGATTCATGGTGAGGGGGAGCCGGTGCTCTGCATTATGGGGATAACTGCTCCTGGGGCTGTGTGGGAGGTGCATGTGGAGGAGTGGAAGAAGTCATTTCAGTGTATCACTCCGGATAACCGTGGGGTGGGATTTAGTGATAAGCCGGTGGGGGAGTATACGAGTGAGATGATGGCGGATGATCATGTGAGGTTGCTGGATCATTTAGGAATTGAGAAGGCTCATGTGGTGGGTTGTTCTATGGGGAGTGTGATTGCTCAGCAGGTGGCGTTGCGTCATCCGGAGCGGGTGAGGAGTGTGACGCTGATGTGCTCGTGGGCGCGTTGTGATGCTTATGCGAAGTCTGTGTTTGGGCATATTTTGAAGGCGAAGGCGCATTTTAGGGCGGAGGATTTTATGGAGTATATTCAGTTGTTGATTTTTGATAAGCGCAGCTGGGATGATGCGGAGTTTCTTGCTGGTTTGGTGGAGGGGCGTGAGGCGGCTGCGGCTGATCCGTATCCTCAGCCTTTGCATGGGCTGGAGGGGCAGTGTGCGGCTTGTGTGGAGCATGATACGGTGGGTGAGTTGAAGAATCTAACAGCTCCTTGTTTGGTGATTGGTGGGGAGAATGATATATTTACTCCTAGGTGGATGGCGGAGGAGATTCATGGGTTGTTGCCAAATAGTGAATTTCATATGTATCCGGATTCTGGGCATGGGTTCCATTTTGAGAATGTGGAGGACTTTAATGAGCGGGTGGCGGTGTTTATGAGGGCTAATAGCTAATTCAATTTTTATTTATTATGTATTCAATAGGACTGGATTACGGGACAAATTCTTGTCGCTCACTGATTGTTAATTTAGAGACTGGGGAGGAGCTTGGCTCGGCGGTGTTTGACTATCCGTCTGGTGAGATGGGGGTGCTGACGGATGCTGGTGATCCGAATGTGGCGCGGCAGAATCCGCAGGATTATTTGGATGGGTGTGAGGTTATTGTTAGGGAGGCGATGAGGTTGACTGGGGAGATGGATGGTGATTTTTCTGCGGAGAAGGTGGTGGGGATTGGGGTGGATACTACGGGGTCGACGGTGATACCGGTGGCTGAGTGTGGAACGCCTTTGGCTTTGCTGGATGAGTTTAGAGGGAATTTGAATGCGGCGGTTTGGTTGTGGAAGGATCATACTTCTTATCGGGAGGCTGAGGCGATCACGGAGTTGGCTAAGGTGAAGCGTCCGGAGTATTTGGCGAAGTGTGGGGGGACGTATTCTTCTGAGTGGTGGTGGTCTAAGATTTTGCATTTGAAGAATGTGGATGGGGAGGTTTTTGAGGCGAGTTATTCGTTTGTGGAGCATTGTGATTGGCTGACGGCGGAGCTTGCTGGGGATACGAATCCGTTGACGTTGAAGCGGTCGGTTTGTGCTGCTGGGCATAAGGCGATGTTTAGTGATGCCTGGGGTGGGTTGCCTGATGTTGAGTTTTTAGCGGAGCTGGATCCGGCTTTGGCGGGTTTGAGGGAGAGGCTTTTTGAGAGGGTTTATGCTTCGGATGAAAGGGCTGGGGAGTTGTCTGCGGCTTGGGCTGAGAGGCTTGGGTTGCCTGTGGGGATAGCGATTGCTGTTGGGGCGTTTGATTGTCACATGGGTGCTGTTGGTGCTGGGGTGAAGGAGGGGACGTTGGTGAAGATTATTGGGACTTCGACTTGTGATATTACGGTGGCTGGTGCTGGTGTGGCTGATGTTCCTGGGTTATGTGGTCAGGTGGACTCTTCTGTGGTTCCTGGGTTTGTGGGGCTGGAGGCTGGGCAGTCTGCGGTGGGGGATTTGTTTTTGTGGTTGGTGAATAATTTGGTTCCGGAGAGTTATGGGGCGGATATGGGGGAGAAGTTTGCGAGTTTGAATCAATTTGTTAGAGAGACAAAGCCTGGTGAGAGTGGGTTGATGGCGTTGGATTGGAATAATGGGAATAGGACGATTTTGACTGATGTGAGGCTGACGGGGATGTTGTTAGGGCAGACGTTGCATACTAAGGCGCATGAAATTTATAGGGCCTATATTGAGGCTACGGCTTTTGGTGCAGCTACGATTATTAGGCGGATGGAGGAGCATGGGGTGGAGGTGAATGAGGTGGTGAACACTGGTGGGATTTCACTGAAAAGTCCTGAGTTGATGCAGATTTATGCGGATGTGATAGGTAAGCCGATGCGGGTGTCGGCGGTGGATCAGACTTGTGCGATGGGGGCGGCTATTTTTGCTGCTGTGGCTGCTGGGTATTCAGATTTGGCGACGTTGCAGGGGCGTGCGGTGAAGTATCTGGATGTGGTTTATGAGCCGATTGCTGAGAATGTGGAGGTGTATGCGGAGTTGTATCAGATTTACCGTCAGTTGCATGATGGGTTTGGTAGGACGGGGTGGAGTGGGACGATGGAGAATGTGATGAAGGATCTGATCAGGATCCGTGAACAACAGAGAAGATAATTGAGATGACGGATGAATTAAAACAACAGGTGGTGGATGCTAATAAGCGTCTTGTTTCTGCGGGGCTGGTGACTCTTACGTGGGGGAATGTGAGTGCGATTGATCGTGAGACTGGGTTGATTGCTATTAAGCCTAGTGGGGTGGATTATGATGCTCTGTGTGTGGAGAATATTGTGGTGGTGAATCTTGATGGTGATGTGGTGGAGGGGGAGTTTAGGCCATCGTCTGATACTAAGACGCATCTTGAGTTGTATCGGAATTTTTCAGAGATTGGGGCGGTGGTGCATACTCATAGTCCGGGGGCGACGGCGTTTTCACAGGCTGGTAGGGATTTGCCCTGCTTGGGAACAACTCATGCGGATCATTTTTATGGGACGGTGCCACTGGTGCGTGCTTTGACGGCGAGTGAGGTGGCTGATGATTACGAGCACTATACGGGGGTGAGTATTGTGGAGCGTTTTGAGGAAGATGGCTTGAATCCTATTGAGATGCCTGGGGTGCTACTGAAGCATCATGCTCCGTTTACTTGGGGGAAGACGGCGGATAAGGCGGTAGAGAATAGCATTGCGCTGGAGGCTTGTGCTAATATGGCGATAGATGCGTATGCATTGAATCCTGGGGTGGGGGCAATTCCGCAGCATATTTTAGATCAGCATTATTTGCGTAAGCATGGGCCGGATGCTTATTATGGGCAGAAGTGAGCTTGTTAGTCTTGATCGAGTAGTTCTTTGTTTATGTGCTCTAGTTGTTTAGCGCGGTTTAGAGTGCTTGCGAAGCTAGAGCATAGATAAATAAAAGCTAGAGCGAAAATCACTGCGGCTAGGATGGCTAGTAGTGATAGAAACCATGAGTATGTTTGGAGGTGAAGGAGCTCGTCTAGGTGTTTTGTTTCCAGGTCAGGGTCATAGAATTCATAAAGACTTAATATTCGATGTTCTATGGAGAACTCTAGTAATGTTGTAACGAAGGCTAATGAAGAGCTGATGAGTAGTGTCCAAGAATTCGCAGTACGACGGGATTTAAAAACACATATTGAACCGACGATGAATAGGGCTAGAATGACTAATTCTATTAACCAAATGAAGTAAAATGTGTAATTAGATGTTCCGTCTAACATTTAGCTAATAAATTTGACGATGTGCTTTTTGCTGAGGCGGAGGATGTCGTCGGGTTTTGGGGTGACTGCGACGGCTGGGTCTGTGAGTTTTTCTCCGTTTAGCTGGATGGCTCCGGGGATGATGCTTTGTTTTTTGAGCTCACCGTTGGATTTCTTGAGGTTGAAGGCGGATTGGTAAACGGCGGAGGCTAGTGAGAGGACTGTGAGGTCGTCGGGTAGGCTGGCGATGGATACTTCTGTGGCGCCGGCGGCGATGTTTCCTGAGCTTCTTTCTTTTGAGATCTGGATGGCTTTGTCTGCTTCTTCTGCGTTGTGGAAGCGGGTGGCGATGCGTCTGGCGAGTTCGCGTTTGGCTTCACGTGGGTCGATGGTGGTGTCGCATTCTTGGCCGAGGAGCATGAGGTAGTATTTGTGCATGAGCTCGTCTGAGATGCTCATGATTTTGTCCACCATGGCGGTGGCTGGCTCACTGACTCCGATGTAGTTGTGTGAGGACTTGGACATCTTTTTGACTCCGTCTAGGCCTTCTAGGAGGGGGAGGACGATGACGACTTGCTGTGGCATGCCTTCTTCTTTCTGCATGTCGCGGCCTACGAGGTTGTTGAAGAGTTGGTCTGTGCCGCCGAGTTCTACGTCTGCTTTTACCATGACTGAGTCCCAGCCTTGCATGAGAGGGTATTGGAGTTCGTGGAGGCGGACTTCTGTGCCTTCTGAAACGCGGTTCTTGAAGTCTTCACGCTGGAGCATTTGCTGGAGGGTGACGCGGGCGTTGAGTTTGAGGATTTCCTCGTAGGTCATTTTGCGGAACCAGTCGCCGTTGTAGACTACTTCGGTTTTGTCTGGGTCGAGGATTTTGAAAGCTTGGTCTGTGTATGTTTTGGCATTTACGAGGACTTCTTCACGGGTGATGGGGGGGCGTGCTGTGGAGCGGCCGGTGGGGTCACCAACGGTGGCGGTGAAGTCACCTATGAGGAGGACTGCGGTGTGCCCTAGCTCTTGGAACTGGCGGAGTTTTTCCATGACGACGGTGTGGCCGAGGTGGATGTCTGGGGCGGTAGGGTCTACTCCTAACTTGATGCGTAGGGGGCGTCCTAGTTCTAGTTTCTCTGTGAGTTCTTTTTCACTGAGAACTTTGGCAGTTCCAGAGGTAAGTTTTTTTAGGATATCGGCAGTGTTTTGATCGCTCATGACGAGTGAGTAGTTAGAGGATAATTTAGGTGGTGTGAAGCTTTTTTAGTATGGATGTGATTCTGAAGTGATCTAGCTTCTGATCTTCCCGCTTTACATGGCTCGGGGAATACGGTAATTCTTGCATTAGCGATGATTAGTAAAGAGGATATCCATTCACTATTGGCGAAGAAGCAGGCTGGCGTTGGTCGGATGCGGGAGCGTCAGCGACGTGTGCATATGAGGATGGCTCAACTTGTGGAAGACCGTCCTGAGGTAATAGATGATGCGGTGAAGAGAGTGATGCAGCGACTCGAAAATACGGGAGCTGCGACGCGTGATATTTATATGGAGTGGTATGAGATATTGACTACTTGGTCTGCTGAGAGGATAGCCTGTATGCTACGCGATGATAGTGCTAACACTGAACAGCTTCGATCGTGTGCACCGTTTGACTTTTGTAAATGCGGTGTTAGTTAGGCGGCATGTCTGTAGGGAGAGAATTATTTGAGCAGGATCTTAAGGTTGCTTTAGCTGCTGCTGCGAGTGCTTATAGACGGAAGCGGTTTGTGATTGTGGGGTCTGCTGCTATTTTGGCGACTCATCCGGATGCGCCGAGTTTTTTACGTTTGTCTGCGGATATTGATATGTTTCCGATACGGAAGCTGGATACGACGGATTTTCAGTCGGGTGATGAGCAGGTGGGACAGGCTTCGGCATTTGAGGTGGAACATGAATTTTATATTGAGAGGTTGGGGGACTGGACGATGTTGTCGCAACCTGAGGGGTGGTTTGAGCGCTGTGTGAAATACAGTACTCCTGGGGAAGTTGAGGGTGAGAAGGTAACCGTCGATGGTTATTGTCTGCTGCCGCTTGATCTGGCTTACAATAAGTTGGAGGCTGGGAGAGATAAGGATCTGAACTTTGTGGCAGGGTTGCTGGCGGAGAAGATTATTTCTTTAGCAGAGTTGGAGGAGTTTATCAAGGTGGGGTGTCCACACGAGGACTTCTTGCCGACGATAGCGAAGAATCTGGAATTGATCAAGGCTGCTATGTAGCTTGGGGAGGGTGCTAGGTGGCTTTTGAACCTTTATTAGAGGGGGAGGTCGTAGGATCTGCCGTCTACGCCGTCGAACCAGTTGATGTAGGCTAGGTTGACTGTGGCTACGCCGCCAGCGGTAGGGTAATTTCCGGTGAAATACCAGTCTCCGCAGGGGCCTTCGACGGCTTCGTGGAGGTCTTCGATGGTTTGGAAGATGATTTCGACTTCGCCTTTCCAGTCCATGTCTTCTGGTGTTACCATGAGGCTGACTTCTGCAGAAATTTCTTCTGCGGTGAAGGGATCATAGATCATTTTGACTTTGTTGACGCGTTCATCTGCTGGCTTTTGTAGCTCAGCTTTGCAGGCGTCATAGACTTCTTGGAGGTAGTGATGGTTGCCAGCTTTCTTGTGGAGTGCAATGGCGGCTGCGAAGGCACAGAATTTTCCTAGCTCAGACATGTCGATGCCGTAGCAGTCCGGGTAACGGATCTGTGGGGCGGTAGAGCAGATGGCTATTTTGCGTGGGTTGGTGCGGGAGAGGATTCTGAGAATGGATTGCTTTAGTGTGGTTCCGCGGACGATGGAGTCGTCTAGCATGACTAGGACGTCATCTTCTTTGACGATGCCGTAGGTGATGTCATAGACGTGGGAGACGAGTTGGGCACGGCCTTTTTCTTGTGAAATGAAGGTGCGCATTTTGACGTCTTTGTGGGCCATTTTCTCGCCTTGTGGCCAGTTTTTAAGGATGACGTCGTCTAGGAGTTCTTCATCGAGCTTGCCGTTTTTGATGGCTTTTAGGAGTTCGGATCTGACTTCTTTTCTGCGGTGTTCACGGAGTCCTTCCATGAGGCCGTAGTATGCTGTTTCTGCGGTGTTAGGAATGAATGAGAAGACTGCTTTGTCGAAGTTTCCGTCCATTGATTTGAGCACTTGTTGGCTGAGCATGGCTCCCATTTTCTTACGCTCTTGGTAGATGTCTGGGTCATTTCCTCTGGAGAAGTAGATGCGCTCGAAGGAGCAAGGTTTGTATTCCTTAGGTTCTTCAAATTGAGAGGTGCTAATGATTCCGTGGTGATCAACGACCATCATTTCTCCTGGGCTAAGCTCTTTTACTTCTTCTTGCTCAGATTCAAAAACGGTCATGAGTGGGACGCGCTCGGATGCGAATGCGATGACTTCATCGTCGATGTAGTAGTGGCATGGTCTGATGCCGCGAGGGTCACGCATGGCGAACATGTCGCCATTTCCTGCTGCACCTGAGATGGCGTATCCACCGTCCCATGCCTTAGCGGCTTCGGCTACGATTTTGTGGAGGTCCATTTTCTCAGAGATTTTGTTAGGAATCTCGGTGCCGGGGTGGCCTGCGTCTCTGAGCTGGTGGTAGAGGTCTGTGTGAGCTTCGTCCATGTGGAAGCCGATTTCTTCTAGGACTGTCTGGGTGTCTGTGCCGAAGACTGGGTGTTGACCGCGCTCGATGAGAGTTTGGTTGAGAGCCCCTGCATTGGTCATGTTGAAGTTGCCTTGGACCATGAGTGTGCGGGTTGGCCAATTGGAGCGGCGCAGGTAGGGGTGGCAGGAGCCGGAGTCAAATTTACCAGATGTTCCGTAGCGTAGGTGGCCCATGAGGACTTCGCCGCCGAAGTCGAATTCTGATTTGACGCTGTCTGCGTTGTTTTGGTCAAGGTGGCCTTTTCTTGCCATCTTGTTGAAGTTTTTGATCTCTTTGTTAAAGATGGCTGGGAGTGCGTCTTTCTCGGCATTTCTGCGTCTGAAGATGTATGGCTGGCCGATGGGCATGTTTAGCTTACAGCAGCCGATGCCGATGCCGTCTTGCCCGCGGTTGCGTTGCTTTTCCATGAGGAGGAAGAGCTTGTTAAGACCCCAGAGGGCGGTGCCGTATTTGTCGATGTAGTAGGCTATTGGCTTGCGTAGTCTGACTACGGCGATTCCGCATTCGTGTTTGATAGGGTCACTCATGGTTCAACGTATGTTTTGGGGGTTGTTAGAAAAAATTTAACTAGGCGATTTTTCTGAGACTCTTACGCCTTCTTGTGGGACGACGGTGCCGATGACGTGTCCGCCGTTTCCGGCTGTGAGGACTTTGTCGACATCATCTGGTGAGACGATGCACACCCAGCCGATTCCCATGTTGAAGGTATGGAACTTATCATCAGCGTCGATGAATTCGAAGAGTTTACGCATTGGGGCGTTGTCCCAATATGGGATTTCAAGATCTGCGCCGAGGCCTTGGAATAGGCGTTCTAGGTTTTCTGGTAGGCCGCCGCCAGTGATGTGGGCGTAGGCTTTAGGGATGACTCCTGAGGATTTCACATCAGCTACTACATCGTGGTAGAGGCGAGTGGGTGCGAGGAGTGATACGATTTCTTCTTTGGTGAAAAGGTCTGGGTTTTCAGCGAGGACGCGACGGATGAGGCTCCAGCCGTTGGCGTGTGGTCCGTCTGATCCGAAGCCAACTAGGATGTCGCCTTCTTTGATAGTGGTGGGGTCGATCATCTCTGGCTTTTCAGCACAGCCGATGCAGAATCCTGCGAGTTCGATGACATCAGTAGGGACGATTCCTGGCATTTCTGCTGTTTCTCCGCCTGCAAGGATGCAGCCGCAAGATTCTAGGTAATCACACATTCCAGCGATCAGGGCTGTGATCATTGGTTTGTCTAGGGCTGCTATTCCGATGTAGTCTAGGAACATGAGGGGATCTCCACCGGTGGTGAGGATATCATTCACGCTCATGGCTACGAGGTCCTTTCCGGCACCGCCGTATTCGCCATGCTCTAGCTGGATTTCCAGCTTGGTGCCTACGCCGTCACAGCCTGTGACGATGACGGGTTGCTTGTATTCGCTGAGATCAAAAGCAGCGGCAAACAGGCCAAAGGCACCGTGAAGTTTGCGTTGTTGCTGTGTTCTTTTCACATGCGTGCCAATGTCGCCAACGAGTGCAGCTGCCTCGCGTGTGTCGACTCCAGATTCCTTATAAGTTAGCTTGCCTGACATAGTCTGTGGCAATGTTGTAACACCCCGCGGACAAGTGGCAAGCCCTTAGCACAGAAAAAGTCAGTAATTTGTCTTCGGGGTGTTTAAAGTGCTTATTTTAAGGAGTTTTGGGTGGATATTTTATCTTGAGGTATTAGAGGTTAAAGAGACTGAATATTGTTAGATTGAAATGGTGTTGACTGAGTGAGCTGGGGTGAGTAGAAAAATGGTAGGTAATTTTTTTGTCCTGTTTTTTTTTGATCATGCTATTGTTTCTTATACGTTCATTATTGCTCCTTGTTTGTACCGTGGCTACGGTGGGAGGTCTGGGCTACAAGTGGTGGCTGGCGCAGGAGGAGTTGGTGACGGACAGGGAAAAGGTGGTGATGGGGCTTAGTGAGGATGGGGTTTTGGCTACGCCTATGCAGGTGAGGGTTTCTGCGGAAGCGGGTGATGTGGGAATGTTAAATATTTTGGGGGAGCTGGGGGTAAGTTTTGATAGTGTGGGTAGTGATGGGCGGGATTCTGTTCATTTAGCGATGGATAATCATCAGTGGGGGGCGCTGGAGGTGGTGCGGAAGTATGCGAAGGATCAAGATAGGCCGGATGGGGCTGGGAGGACGCCGCTGCAGAAGTTGATGGCGAAGGGGTATTTGAATCTGGCTCAGAGTTTTGTGGATCATGGTGCGGAGGTTGACTTTAGAGTGGTGACTGATGTGGGTGAGGTTCCGGCGAGTGTTCATTTTTTGAAGACAGAGAATAAGAAGAATTTTGAGTTTATTATCAATAATGCGGCTGATCTGGATGCGTGTGATGATGGAGGGAAGAGTCTTTTACAGCTAGCGGTAGAGGGTGGGGATGTGGCTGAGGGTATGAAGCTGATTAAGTATGGGGCGGATACGAGTGAGTTGAAGTTGGCAGGGAATGATGCTTTTATCGAGTTGATCAAGAATCCGTCATTATACCAGCTTGATGAGGATGGACAGATAGAGCTTTTATCTGAACTGATACAGCGTGGTGCGGATGTGAATGGGGGTGGTGGTGATGCGGGTGGACAGCGACCGCTGAGCATTGCTATGCGGGAGGGGCATTTGGCGGTGTTTGATTTACTTCTTGAGCATACGAAAAAGGATGAGGGTTATGTGTGGGAGGCTATTCAATTACAGCGTCCGGAGATGCTGAGATCATTGTTGCAGGCTGGGGTGAGTGCGGATGTGAAGAACGATGATGGGCAGACTCCGTTTATGGCGATGCTTGAGCAGGGGGATGATAGGGCGGCTGAGGTGATGAGTGTTCTGTTAGATCATGGGGCGGATGCGGATCAGGTGACGGAGACTGGGCAGCGTGCGTTGTTTGCGGCGATAGCGGCTAGGAAGTCTGCGATAGCTCAGGCGTTGGTGGATCATCCTAGGGGGGCGGATGTGCATGAGGCGATGGTGTATCCTGTGAGTGTGGAGTTCCGAGAGTTGTTTGGTAAGAAAGGGTTGTTTGATTGGTATTGTAGAAATGTTCGTGGGCTTACGCCGCTGATGGTGGCGGTTTTGACTGATGAGCTTTATGTGGCGGAAGATTTGATTAAGAAGGGGGCGAATAGGACTCAGCGGACGAGTGCGAGGAGTTATCCGATTCAGATGGCTGCGGGGATGAAGAATGTGAAGATGCAGCAGTTGGTGCTGGGGGTTCCTTTTGAGGATGATGAGCAGGTGAGAAATTACATTATCGATTTGTCTGAGCAGAAGGCGTATCTTTATGAGAATGGTGAGCTGCTGAAGTCATCGCGCTGTTCTACTGGTAAGAGTGGGTATAGGACTCCGGTGGGTGAGTATGTGGTGAGTGATAAACAGAAGCATAAAGTTTCTAATATTTATAGAGGGGCTAAGATGCCTTATTTTCAGAGGTTTTCTTGTTCTGACTTTGGATTTCACCAGGGGAATACTTATGCGGGTTTTCTTTCTCATGGGTGTATACGGTTGCCGATGAGTAATGCGAAGTTCTTCTTTAATAATAGTAAGGTGGGGGACCGGGTTACGATTCGGAAGTAGGAGTTGGTTTGGGGTGTGTTTTTGGGTTCTGGGGTTATGGGAAAAGATTCTAAACTATGGGATTTACTAACGGGGGAATTTCTCTATTCCTAGGGGCATGACGAAACTTTTGATTACTGGGAAATCTGGGCGAATGGGGCAGACGTTGATTGAGGCGACTGAGCTGAATCCGCAGTCCGAGCTAGGTGGTACACATGATGCTGGGGAAGACCTTACCTCTGCGTTTGAGGGGGTGGATGCGGCGATTGATTTTACGGTGCATTTTTTTACCACGGAGGTGGTGGAGGCTGCGCTGGCTAGTGGGACTCCGTTAGTGATAGGAACTACTGGGCATTCTGATGAGGAGAAGGCGGTTATTTTGAAGGCGGCAGAGACGTTGCCGATTGTGTTTGCTTCTAATTATAGTGTGGGGGTGAATACTTTGTTTTGGCTGACGCGTAAGGCGGCGGGGGTTTTGGGGAATGATCGGTTTGATATTGAGGTGGTGGAGATGCATCATCATCATAAGATAGATGCTCCTTCTGGGACGGCTCGCACGTTATTAGATATTCTGAATGAGGAGACGAATACTTCTTATGAGGATGATGTGGTGCATGGGAGAGTGGGTAATATTGGTGCGCGTCCATCGAAGGAGATAGGGATGCATACGTTGCGCGGTGGTGATGTGGTGGGTGATCATACGGTGATGTTTGCTGCTGATGGAGAGCGTGTGGAGCTGACACATAAGGCGAGTAGCCGGATGACATTTGCGAGTGGTGCTGTGCAGGCGGCTGTATGGCTGCAGGATAAGCCGGCTGGTCTCTATAATATGCAGGATGTGCTTGGCTTGAAATAATTTTATAAAGTGGCTACTAGAGTAGGAATAGCGCTGGGGACTAACCT
The DNA here is from genome assembly GCA_051251915.1 of Akkermansiaceae bacterium. GTDB lineage: Bacteria > Verrucomicrobiota > Verrucomicrobiia > Verrucomicrobiales > Akkermansiaceae > Rubritalea. The sequence continues at coordinate 75,793 of JBPOGF010000018.1, forward strand.
AGGGAACCGTCTTACGCATTTGCGTGGTGCGCGTGAGATGTTGCGTCAGTTGGCGGATGTGGACTCGCATTATCTGGAGGCGCCTATTTACCAATCTGAGCCGGTGGGGTGTGGTGAGGATTCGCCGGATTTCTACAATACGGTGATTGAGATTGATTATATTGGTAAGCCTTATGACTTATTGGCGAAGACTCAGGGGATAGAATTTCATCTTGGGCGAGAGGCTGTGTATGAGCGGAATGCGCCACGGATTATTGATGTGGATATTCTTTATTTTGGTGATGAGGTGCTGCGAGATGAGATTTTGACTATTCCGCATCCGCGTTTGATTCATAGACGATTTGTGCTTCAGCCGCTCAGTGACATCCGACCAGACCTTATTCTTCCAGGTGATGAGGTGACCATTTCTGAGCATTTACTTCATTTAGACACCGACGAGCCGCTACTTAATCTTGTGCAGAGTGGGTGGTAGTGTAAACTAACTTATTAATTATGAAATCTATCGAAAAAGCAGAACGCGTTAAGTCTATGAAGGGGAGTAAGCCGGTGAGTTGTCTTACTGGGTATGATTTTGCTACAGGTAAGCTTTTAGATGAGGCTGGAGTAGATGTTATCCTTGTGGGAGATTCTCTGGGGATGGTGGTGTTAGGTTTTCCTGATACGACGCATGTGACGATGGATCATATGTTGCATCACACTGCTGCTGTAGGGCGTGGGGTGAAAAATGCGTTGGTAGTGGGGGATTTGCCGATTCATTCATATGATTCACCTGAGGAAGCATTGAAAAATGCTAAGCTTTTGGTGGAGGTTGGGGCTGATGCGGTGAAGCTGGAGGGTGGGGTGAAGCAGATTGAGAAGGTGGAGGCTATTATTGAGGCGGGGATTCCGGTCTTTGGTCATATGGGGATGTTGCCACAGCGGGTTCTGGAGGAGGGTGGCTATAAGAAGAAGGGGAAATCTGATGACGAGGTGGATGCTATTTTGGAAGGTTGTCTTGCGCTTGAGAAGGCGGGGTGTTTTGCGATTGTTTTAGAGAGCGTGGTGGGTAAATCTGCTGCGAAGATTACTGATGCGTTGGTGATTCCTACGATTGGGATTGGTTGTGGTGAGGGGAATTGTGATGGGGAGATAGCGGTGATCACTGATGTGGTAGGTGCTTATCCTTGGTTTGTTCCGCCGTTTGCTACTGTCCGTGCGGATGTGGCTGGGGAGACGAAGCGTGCTGCTGTTGATTACATTGCGGCTGTGCAGCGACGTGGGTAAGGCTGGTTCTTTTAGAGAGTTTTAAAACCTTACCGCTAGTTTTTTGTCTGGGGTGCCGGAGCGGTCTAGCATTCTGGCTACGAGTTGGCCGGTGATGGGGCCTAGGCTGAGGCCCATCATGGCGTGGCCTGTGGCGACGATGACGTTGTCGTGATCTGGCATTTTGCCGATGTAGGGGAGGCCGTCTGGGGTGCATGGTCTGAGGCCTGCCCAGGGTTTGACGTCGGTGAAATCTGTATCGCTGAACTGTGGGAAGTAGTCTTTGACACTTTTGATGATACCTTGGACGCGGCGTGGGTTGATGTCTAAATTATTGCCACCGATTTCCATGGTGCCGGCGAATCTGAGGGTGTTGCCGATGGGGGTGACGGCGACTTTGGCTTCGGAGAAGATGCTGCAGAGTTCGGGGAGTTGGGCTGGATCTTGGAGTGTGAGTGAGTAGCCTTTTCCTGCTTGCATGCAGAGTTTCTTTCCGAGCTTTTGGGTCATGGTTGGGGTCCAGGCTCCGCATGCCATGACGATTTGTGAGGCGTGGATGGGTTCGCCATTACTGAGTTTGACGCCTGTGAGCTTACCGTCTTTTGTGACGAAGTCGGTGACTTCGCTTTCGTAGCGGATTTGTCCACCAAGTTTCTTAACCCAGTGGCGTAGAACTGCCATGAGTTTGGTGGGGTCTAGGTGGCAGTCTTGCTCAAACCAGACGCCACCTGTTACGTTCATTTCTATGGTGGGATCAAGCTGGCTTATGCGCTTGCTGTCGCATACTTCAGCGCTGACGCTAAGTTCGTTTGCCATGGCGGCTACGGAGGCTTCTGCATCGAGTCCTTTTTGGGTTTTGCAGAGCATGAGGAGTCCGCGCTTCTGGAGGCAGAAGTCTTCTTCTTCGGCTAAATCAGTGAAGAGTTTTCTGCTTTCTAGGCTGAGGTCGGCGAGTAGATGTTTGACGGTTTCGGTGTGTTCTTCGTTGGCGTGTTTCCAGAATTGGAGTCCCCATTTGGCTAGGTCCCAGCTGAGTCTGGGTTTGACATAAAACGGGCTTTCTGGGTTCATCATCCAGCGCATTCCTTTGGCGATCATGCCTGGAGCGGCGAGTGGGATGAAGTGGCTTGGTACGACCATTCCAGCGTTGCCAAATGAACAGCCTTTATCTGATTCAGGGTCTCGGTCTAGAACGGTGACATCGAGTCCGCGTTTGGCGGCGTAGTAGGCTGAGCATAGCCCGATGATGCCACCACCTACGACAATTACTTTTTCTGGGCTATTTTGCATGGCTGCATCTTATGGGTTTGTGGGTGTTTTGTCTTGTGCTTTCTCTTAGCGGTTGCCGACTATTCTGCAAATATCGATTGAAAATTTAGTAAAGACCATTCATACTATGATTAATGCTAACTGACGAGATAAGATCTGGGACTTCTACGGAGATCCAGAGTAGAACAAAGAATCAGACTTCCTTGCCCTGGACGGTCATTGTTTATGATGATCCGATCAATCTCATGCAGTATGTGACGATGGTGTTTAAGAAGGTGTTCGGGTATTCTGAGGAGAAAGCGATGATTCTGATGAAGCAGGTTCACGAGAAGGGGCGCTCGCTGGTATGGTCTGGCGAGAAGGAGAAGGCGGAATTTTATGTGCAGCAGTTGCACTCTTTTCAACTTAAAGCTTCATTGGAACAAGAATCATGAAGCTTGCTCCAACACTTCAAGGTGGTCTTAGGATCGATGCTGACTCACTCGAAGACTGGATGGTGCTAGATGCTATCTGTGCAGATGCTGCTAGTCTTCCGGGTGCGCCGTTGTATGATCGGTTGTCTGAGAAGATGCCGAAGGATCCAGATTGGGAAGAATTTGTGGCTCCGGATATACGGAGTCAGTTTTCTGATCAGGTCACGCATGTTTCACGGGCGCTGTCAGCGGCACCGATGGATGAGGACCAGGCGGGGTCAATTTTTATATCTAAGGATGATGCGCCGATCTGGTATGGAGCGCTAAATCAGGCGCGGATGACGCTGGAGCATATTTACCAGATCAGTGAGTTGGATGAATTTGTGGAGTTAGATGAGCTGGGTGATATTGGTGATGCTAAGCGCTCTGCAGTGATCCGTAGTCATTTTTATTCTACGTTCCAGTGTTTGCTGTTAGATTATGTGTTAGATTAGATTTAAGGGCGTTTTTCTAGCCATTCTTGGGTTGCGTAGCGGGTGTTGGCTAGGATGTTGGCTTGGTGGAGAAAACTTACCTCTGGGTTCCATAGATTTTGGGATTTTGTGAGGTGTTGGGTGAAGGCTTGTTGCCAGTTGGTAGTGTGATTTATGCCGATGACGGAGCCTTGGTGGAGGAGTCCGTGGCGGGTGCGTTTCTGGCCTGCGCCGGCTAGTTTTTTTCCGGTGGGGGTGATGATGTCGTGGGCTACGGGGTTGGTGAAGCATGTGGGCGATCCGTCACCGGTGTCTTGGGAGGTTAGGGAGGAGGTTGTCCCTGTTTGGTTGAGGGCGTGGGCTACGGATTGGTGGATGAGGCGGTAGCTTTCTGCGCCTCTGAGGGTGGCCCATGGGTGGGTGCGCGGGATGGCTAGGGTGTAGGTGAGGTCGATACGGTGATCTACGATTCCTCCGCCAGTCCAGCGGCGGGTGAAGTGTAGTGATGGGTCAGGGAATGCGGCGCGGGCGGTTGAGTGTGGGTCAAAGTATCCGAAGCTGATGGAGGGTTTGTCCCAGGTGTAGAATCTGAGTAGTGGGAGATCAGTGATGGTTTCTAAGAGGAGTTGGTCAATTGCCATGTTTTCTGGGCCACTGCGCGGGGTGGTGTCGTGCCAGACGTTGAGTAGGTCTAGTTTTTTAGGTGGTTGGTTGGTGGCAGAATCCATTTAAGTTTGTTTTTACAGGATGGTGGTGAGTTGTCAATGGGGTGGACTAATTGTGGCGAGTAGTGTTGGTTAGGGAATGAATAAAACTTGGGTAATTGTTATCGCTGGCTTGCTGCTGGTAGGGGGAGTGGTGTTTTATTTGAGAATGAATGAAGAGAAGGAGGAGATTACACCATTGAGTGAATTTAAGACTACTGAGCTACATAGGGCGGTGAAGGATGGGGAGCTGGAGCGGGTGAAGAAGCTGGTAGGTGATGGGGCTGATATTGAGGCGCTAAGTGATTTTGGAGATACAGCGGTGATGGATGCGGTGGGGTATGGTCATGTTGAAGTAGCGCGTTGGTTGTTGGGGCAGGGGGCGAGGATGAGTTATGAATATAAGCGTGAGGAGACTGTGGCGGAGCGTGAGATGTTGGATCGTGATTATAAGAAATTTGATGTAGACTCTAGGGAAGCGATGGAGGAGATTTTTAGTGATTTACCGGAGGATTTGCGGGAGGAAATATTGTCAGAGGATAATCAAAGCGAAATGCGTAGTGATATGATTGATCTGCATTTTGATGTGACTAAGAAGAATGTGATAGAGCAGTGTCATGGTTTGGCGATGTTGAAGATGTTGGTGGGGGAGTATGGTGCGGATATAGATTATGTTGATCCTAGTGGTTATTGGCCATTGTTGAGTTTTGCTGAGTCGGGAGATTTGGAGGCTGTTAGGTGGTTGCTGGAGAGTGGGGCTGATCCTGAGGCTACTTCTACTGGAATGACTGCTGTGTTTAAGGCTGTTCAGAGTGGTGATTTTGAGATGGTGAAGTTGTTTTTGGAGCATGGGGCATCGCTTGATGTGGTAGATGTAGATGGTTGTGGTGTGTTTTTGTGGTGTGAGTCAGTGAAGATGGCGGAGTTGTTGATGGCGAGTGGGGCTGATCCTACGGTGAGAGATCAGGCGGATTTCCCGAGTTGGTATTTCATCGATGACGAAGTGACTAAGGCGTATGTTGAGGGGGAGGCAGGTAAATGGGAATCTAGATAGTTGCTATAAATAGCTTGCAAGTCTGTGTTAGAAGTGGAGATTTAGAGGCATGAGTATTTCCCAAACTGACGACGTAAGAATAAAGAAGCTAGCTCCTTTAATTTCACCTGCGGTCCTTTCTTATTACCTGCCTATCACTGAGAAGGCTAGTGAGGTGGTGTCAGCTGCTCGTCAGAGCGCTGAGAATATTATGAATGGTAAGGATGATCGTGTTCTTGTAGTGATAGGGCCATGTTCGATTCATGATACGAAGGCTGCGATTGAGTATGCGCAGAAGCTGAAGCCGTTGGTGGAAAAATACAAAGATGATTTGTTGATTGTAATGAGGGTTTACTTTGAAAAGCCACGCACGACAGTGGGCTGGAAGGGGTTGATTAATGATCCTCATTTGGATGACTCATTTGATATTAATCGTGGGTTGCGCATTGCGCGTGAGTTGTTGTTGGAGCTTAATGAAATGGGTATTCCTTCAGCTACGGAATTTTTGGACACGATTTCGCCTCAGTATGTGGCGGATTTGATTACTTATGGAGCGATTGGTGCGCGGACTACGGAGTCACAGATTCACCGTGAGTTGGCTTCTGGGCTATCGATGCCGGTAGGATTTAAGAATGGGACTGGTGGTAGTATTCAGATTGCTTTGGATGCGATTCAGGCGGCTCAGGGATCACATCATTTTCTTTCGGTGACGAAGGAAGGTGTGTCAGCTATTGTGACAACTGCAGGTAATGACGCGTGCCATATTATTTTACGTGGATCTTCTAAGGGGCCAAACTATGATGCGGCGGCTGTGAATGATGTGGCGGATCAGCTAAAGGCGAAGGGTCTTCCGGAGCAGATGATGGTGGATTGTTCACATGGAAATTCTAAGAAGGATTATAGAAATCAGCCGGGTGTGGTTTCTGACCTTTGTGGACAGATCGCGGGTGGTTCTAAGGCTGTGGCTGCGGTGATGATAGAGTCTCATCTTGTGGAGGGAGCGCAGAAGCTAAATAGCGATATGGATCAGATGACTTATGGTCAGTCTGTGACGGACCAATGCATAGGCTGGGATGCTACTGAAGATGTGCTGGCTGAGCTGGCGACTGCGGTGCAGGCTAGACGTCAAAGTTAGCATGATTTTTAACGAGTGGTCTTTAGCGAGATTGCTCGTTAGTTCCCTTACATTGGGGGTTGCGCTCGGGTAGTCTCGGTGCTAGGTGTAGTTATGTTGAAAAATAATAAATTCATACCTGTTATTCCTGTAGCTGTGGCAGCTAGTCTTCTTACGTTCTCATTTGCTTCATGTAAGGATGCAGAAACTAAGGGTGCGACTGAGATGTCTGCAGATGCAGCTAAGAAATCTGAGTGGGTCCAGCTATTTAATGGCAAGGATCTTACTGGTTGGACGCCTAAATTTGTAGGTCAAGAGCTGGGAGTGAATTACAAGAATGTCTTCAAGGTGAAGGATGGTAATTTGATTGTGGATTACTCTGAGTATGGTAACTGGGACGGTAAGTTTGGTCATCTTTTTTATGAGAAGCCATTTTCACATTATATCTTGCGTGCAGAGTATCGCTTCGTGGGTGAGCAGTCAGGCAAAGGTCCAGGCTGGGCATGGAGAAACAATGGATTTATGATTCACGGACAGACTGCTGAATCAATGAAGAAGGGGCAGAATTTCCCTGATTCTATCGAGGTGCAATTGCTCGGTGGTAAAGCGGAAGGAGACAGAGGGAATCTTAATATTTGTACACCTGGGACTCAGCTTGTGCATAAAGGGGAACTTACTAAAGCACATGTGATCAAGGCAAATGGTCCTACTAATCGTGGTGATGAGTGGGTGACTGTAGAGATCGAAGTGAGAGGGAGCAAGGTCATCAGGCATAAGCAGGATGGTAAAGTGGTGATCGAATATAATAAGCCACAATTAGACAATGGTACATTGCTTGAAGGTGGAACTATTTCAATCCAATCCGAGTCTCATCCTACTGAGTTCAGAAAAATCGAGATTAAGGAGCTGAAGCCTAGTAAGTAGTCTTTAGTTAGGTGATCTAACAATTTCGAACAACTCGCTCATCGTTTCATGCGGTGAGCGAGTTTTTTTATGCCCAGTGGTGGCTTGTTTATTCGTGTTGTTCGAGGAATGACTGCTTGGAAAGGGATGCGTATTTGCCGTTCTGGTTGAGGAGTTCTGAGTGGGTGCCGTGCTCGATGATTTTTCCGTGGTCTAGGACGTAGATGCAGTCTGCATTCTGGATGGTGGAGAGACGGTGGGCGATGACGAAGGCGGTGCGTGATGACATGAGTTTGTCGAGCGCGTCTTGGATGAGTTGTTCGGTTTTGGAGTCTACGCTAGCGGTTGCTTCATCGAGGATGAGGATGGGTTGGTTCTTGAGGAGTGCGCGGGCGATGGAGAGGCGTTGTTTTTCTCCGCCAGAGAGTTTGACTCCGCGTTCGCCGACGTTGGTGTCCAGTTGCTCGGGAAGAGCGCGGACGTATGGGGCTGCGTTGGCTGCTTCTAGAGCTACCCAGAGCTCTTCGTCTGTGGCATCGCGTTTCCCTAGGATCATGTTTTCACGGACGGTGCCATTGAAAAGGAAGGCGTCTTGTGTGACGTAAGCGATGGAGTTGCGGAGGGAATTCTTGTTGATGGTGTTGAGTTCTTTTCCATCGATGGTGATGGATCCTTCATCGTATTCGTAGAATCTGGTGAGGAGGTTAACGAGGGTGGATTTCCCTGCTCCGGTGGTGCCTACTAGTGCGATAGTCTCGCCCGGTTTGGCGGTGAAGGAGATGTTCTTGAGTGTGGCAGGGGTGGCTTCGGCGTTTTCATCTTTTTCATAGGTGAATGACATGTTGGTGAAATTTACTTCGCCTCTAACAGGCGATGCTAGATCTTCTCCTTCATCTGCGTGGATTTCATTAGGAGTGTCTAGTATTTCGAATACGCGCTCGGCTGCGGCTTTTGAAGAGAGGGCCATTTGGTTGAGTCCGTGTAGTCTGCCGATAGGCTCGTAAAGAGCCCAGATGATGGTGAAGAAGACTAGGTATATTTCGGTGCCAACATTTGGGTCATTGATGATGCGGTAGCCGCCTACTCCGAGAACGAGGACGTAGCCGAGGGAATTTACAAAACTCATGGACGGGGAGTAGAGAGCCCAGTATTTCATGACTTTGAGAGTGGCTTCACGAACTTTGTTAGAGAGGGTATTGAAGCGTTTTTTTTCTTCGTGTTCCGCTGCGTAAGATTTGATTTGGCGAATGCCTGAGATGTTGTCGCTGAGTAGTGAGTTCATATCACCAGTGTATTTTTTGACATCGCGGTGTCTGTCTCTTGCATTGCGGGTGTATATGACGGCGCCTATGGCGAGTAGTGGCATGGGGGCGAGAGCAGTTAGCCCAAGGATGGTGTCTTGCCAGATAAGGTAACCTGCGACGATGCAGATTTGAATTACAGCGATGAGTCCTTGTTCTACACCATCGATAAGTAGGCGTTCCATGGCGGGGACGTCTTCTGCGACTCGGGTCATGATGTCTCCGGTTCTGCGGGTGTCGAACCATTTGAGTGGGAGGCGCTGCAGTTTGGTGTAGAGTTCGGAGCGTAGGTCAAAGATGGCTTTCTGCTCGAAGACGTTGTTGATCATGATGCGCAGGCAATTGAATACATCTCTGCCGAAGAATGATGCTAGAGCGATGAGGGTGTATAGAAGTAGGTTAGAAGAGTTGTCTTCTTTATATTCATCTGACTGGAGATCAGGAAGCTTTTCAGAGAGTTTATTGATGATGATTTCTTTTGATTCTGCATCGCTAGTTTGGGTGTTTTGAATGGTATTGAGGATTTCCGTAGTTTTTTCGACCTGCTCATGCTCCTTGATTACATTTTTAAATATGCGGCCAGACATCTCTGAAAAGATGGGTAGCATGGCGGTCATTAGAATGGCACAAAGTAGTTGTGCACTAGCTAGTTTGGGGTAACGTCCGTAGTAGGAAAAAATGCGCTTAATAGTCTTCATGAAGGCGGGGAATGTGGGAGAAGAAATGGGCTTTGTAAAGAAATGGTCGAAATGAGTGAATTTTAGGGTTGTCGAGGTGGGTATTTGTTAGCTAGTGTTATTTTACACACTGGAAACGATTAATCCCAAACATTAGAAACTATGCCCATATTATTTGGAACACTAACAGCACTCGTCCTCGCCATCTCTGCATGGATCGGATACAAGAACCAAACTGAATACAAGAAACAGATCGGCTTTAGGCAGACTGAGGAAAGAAAATACGATGCTGAGGTAGAGATGCTCAAGCAACGAACTGGCGAATGGCAAGAAGCTATTGATGCCAAGAAAGAGTTAATGGCTTCGAATGAAGGTCTCTCTGAAGAGCTCGCTGAGCTTGAAGAGAAGATTTCTGCTATTAAATCAGAAATCGCTCAGAAGGAGACACAGAAGAAGCAGCTAGAAACTGAGGTGGCGGAAGCTACAGCAGTGATGGACAAAGTGGGCGGTGTGAGAGCACTTGTTCCTAAGATCAAGGGTCTTCGTTCAGATATCGCATCATTGAGTTCTGAAATCGAACAAGGTAACGCAACATTGAATAACCTTAGGCAAACTAAGACTGATACAGCTGCCTCAATAGCAGTGAATGAGAAGCGAGTGGAATTTGAGACATCAGGAAAGTCTCAGCCAACACTGAAGACGACTATCAAGACCGTTTATTCATCATGGGGATTTGTCACACTTAACGGTGGTGATGTCCAAGGTGTGGTTCCTGGATCTACTCTATCAGTAGTGAGAGGTGATGAAGTGGTAGCTAAGTTGAAAGTAACAACTGTAGAGCCTAACCGTGCAGCTGCCGACATCCTCAGGGAGTCTGTAGGTGATGATGTTTATCTTAGAGCAGGTGATAAGGTAGTAGCGGAAGCTACCGCTGAGCCAGCTAAGCCAGCTGCTGATAAGGTCACGGCTAACTAATTCTTAACCACCAACATTAAATACAACATTTAAAAGATTATGAAACTTATACTATATATCCTCGCATTAGTTTCCATTGGTGGTGCTGCTGCACTTTCGATGATGAACATTGATAAGCATGAAGAACAGCTTGCATTGACAAAGACAGAAGAAGGTAAAGTAAGAACCAAGAAGAAGCAGGTAGCTGACAAAGAGACTGAGTTGCAAGATGAGCAAGGTCTTAGAGATGAAGCTAAAGATCAAAATAATAGTCTCATTGCTGAAAAGGGCATCAAGCAAAATGATGTGAAAGCAAATACTAAGCTTAGTGCTAGTTTTGACGATGATCTCGAAGAGCTTGTAAGTAAGAAGGACGAAGTTCAGAGAGCAATGGATGAAATCAAGAAGGCTCTTGATGGTGAAAACATCCCACTTGATGAAGTTGAGCAGTTTGTTACAGGACTTGAAAATAGGAAAAAAGATCTTAATAAAACTAACGTAGCGCTGCAGCAGGAAGTCAGCATTTTCTCAACAGCTGTTGATGAGAATAAAGCTGTTCTGAGTGATTTCAGTGATGCTCAGGCTAAGCGCCGTAAGAATCTCGCCGCTAACAAGGTGTCATCACTTATTACAGCTGTCGATAACGAGTGGGGGTTTGTAGTAGTTAAGCCACACTCAGATGCTGTTATCAAACAAGAGTCTAAGTTAGTAGTGATCCGTGGGAACAGACACATTGGCAGACTTACGATCAATGCGATTGAAGATGAAGGTGGCAGAGTGCTAGCTAACATCGATTACTCTAGCTTGGCCTCAGGAATGAGAATCAGACCAGGAGATCGCGTTATACTTAACAAGCCGCTTACTAAGTAAGTAGTAGTCGTAATACAATATTTTTTAAGCCCGCAGAGCCTGCTCTTGCGGGCTTTTTATGTTTGAGAAAGCTCAATTTTCAGAAAAAGCAAATGAAATGTGAACAGATCTGTGGTATATGTGTCTGATCACAAAAGCAATATGGCTAGTATCTCGACCAATGCTCTTGAATCCGGGGAGGTTGTTGATGTAAAACAATCACTAATAAAATCATTATCTCCTATGGATGAAAGAGCCCAACCCAAACAAGGTGCCCGTGTGGACCCTGATCTTCATTTAGTGCAGCTGGCACAAAATGGGGATACGAAGGCGTTTGATGAATTAGTGATGAAGTATAGCCAGAAGCTGTATGGACTGATTTATCACATGACATCGAATAAGGATGATACTCATGATTTGTTGCAGGATGTTTTTGCAAAGGCGTATCGCTCAGTGAGTAAATTCCGGGGGAATTCAATGTTCTATACTTGGATCTATTCTATCGCTACGAATATGACCTTGAATTTTCTTAAGAAGAGGAAGCGCCGTGCGGCTTCTAGCCTTGATGATATTGATACAGGAATTCAAAATGATCCGGCATTTGTCGATGCTAGCCATCGGTCAAACCCTCGCAGACAGATCAATATCAACGAACTTCAAAAAAAATTGAACAAAGCGATGATGACGTTGTCAGAAGATCATAGAGCAGTGGTTACCATGTTTGATATTCAAGGAATGGCGCATGCAGAAATAGCGAGCATACTAGGAATATCTGAGGGAACAGTTCGTTCTAGATTATTTTATGCTCATCAACAACTCAGAGGATATTTAGAAGAATTTCAAGGTAGTGAAAGACACAGCTAATAGAAATAAATTTCATCAATTGCCATGACTGGCAATAATAACCAACCAAAAATCATGACAGATAAAGAACTACAAGATCTCATTAGTCTCAAGAAGTATGAGCAACCAGAAGAAGGTTACTTTGATGATTTTCTCGTTGAATTTCAGCAGCGTCAACGCTCTGAAATACTAAATACGTCAGCACGAGGACTGCTCCTAGAGCGGGTTAAGGCGTGGTTTGGTGAATTTGGTGCTATGCGCTGGGTAATGGGTGCTGGTGCCGCGTATGCAGCAGTTGCATTGGTTCTTAATGTAATTCCAAACCAGGAGGCTGGAGGTAATGTAGTAGCTTCGGTTGATGCAATCGTTGAAGAGACAGATGCTGTTCGGCTTATTCCTGCTGATAGAAAGAATGCCGAGGATTCATCTGAGATGACTCCTGTAAGCATGGTATTCACTGATCCTGTAGATTTTTCTGGTCCTACACCTGCATTTTCTGCGGAAGAGAGAATTTTCTAAATTAGGGTGTTAAACCAAGGGATCAAATCTCAGGGAGGACTGGCTTTTTCTGCTTTGTGCTTGAACCAATAAGTAATTCATCTTAAGATATAATCATGTTAAAAACTTGGTTTTCCGTAACTCTTCTATCTCTGCTTGGGGCACTTTGTGCATTTAGCCAATCTAAGACACTGAGTTTTGCTTCGGTGAGTGAGGGTGGAAATTCTTACGAGGCGGAAGGCTCGTTGATGGATGAGAATGGAACACTTGTTACCATTGCACTAGTTGGTGCGGATCCTAAGAAAGCGACAGTGAAAAATGCTAAGGGTGAAGATGTTCCGCTCAAGCTAGTTATTCATGATCCAGTTAGCCGTATCACATTGTTAGAGTTACCAAAATCTGAGCGTGATGGCGTAGGGGTGGTAAATATGATTGGTGATAGTACTGTGCTTGAGCCTGGTGATGCGGTGATAACAGATGTTACTAAGCGGGATGAAGTGAGCAGGGTAGTCAGCCATGTGAAACGTCATAATGGGAAAATCTTACCTCTAACTTTTGTTAGAATCAATCATCCGATAGGTCAACAGAAGGCCGGTACTCCAGTATTGAATTCTAAGGATGAGCTCGTTGCTTTTGTTTTCCAGAAAGACCACAGCGATAAAACTATGTTTGCACTTCCAATCGAAGTTCTCACTAATGTGAAGCGATTTGTTAAGGCTGGGGTAGGGACATTTAAGCCCTGTTGGATAGGGGTGAGCATGGATCATCTGAGTGATGCTCCAGTTATTATTGGTGTGCGACCTGACACTCCGGCTAGAAAAGGTGGGCTGCTGAAAGATGATGTAGTGCTTGCTATCGATGGGAGAAAAGTGGCAGATTACCCAGCTGTGGTGAATGCTTTTTATTATCTTCAAGCAGGTAGGCCGACTGAATTTAAAATCCTCCGCGGAACTCAACTAATGAATCTAGATGTGGTTCCTGAAGTTAATCCGCTCTATAAATAATCATTGATTAAAAAAAACATGAAAGTAGGCATCATTGCAAATCCATATAAGGATGGAGTGAGTTCTGCTCTATTGAAGTTGTTAGAAATTCTCAAATCTCATGAGCTTGAATCTTATGTAGAAGATGAGACTATTTCAGCGCTTCAGCTTACTAATAGAGAAATACCTGAATTGCCCGCTACTGGACTAGCTAAGGTGTGTGATGTGGTGATAGTGCTGGGAGGAGATGGTACGATGTTAGATGCTGCGCATCGCCTAGGGCCTACCGATGTAGCTGTGGCGGGGGTGAATTTAGGCCATTTAGGCTTTCTTACTAGTTGTAAGGATACGGAAATGGAGTTGCTTGTGCACTCGCTTGCGACAGGGACACATCACGTGGTTCCTAGAATGCTGCTTAAGGCGACGATTAAACCTACGGATGGTTCTTCTACTGAGTACTTTGCGGTCAATGAAATCACTCTCACTCGTGGTCAGACTGGTAGAATAGTGGCGATGGATGCTTTTATCGATGGGGATTTGTTAAACCATTATCGGGCAGATGGATTAATCGTGGCGACACCTACGGGTTCTACTGCTTACTCGCTTGCGGCGGGGGGGCCGTTACTTTCACCTAGGACTGAGAATATTGTTATCACGCCGATTTGTCCTCATAGTTTGAGTAATCGATCTTTGGTTTTGACTGATCGATCTGTGGTGGAGTTAAAATCAGTGGATGATTCTGAGGCTCCTACGTTATTTAGTGTGGATGGTAGGTGTTTGGTGGAAGTGCACCATGGTGGGAGTATCATTGTGGAGAAGGCTGATCATCATTTAAATATTATTCGGTTGGAAGGTAGATCTTTCTTTTCAACTCTGAGGCAGAAACTTCATTGGGGGTAAGAACTCGGCTGTGGGTATAAATTAAGCTTAATTTTACCATGTTCAGTTTTTATAAGTTCTATAATATGAGTTTATGAATAAATTTGATAAAATCTGTGCTGTTCTCAGCATTCCAATTGGAGCTGTATTTATGCTTCTAGGTGTTGTAGGATTGTTTACTGGCTCTAGAGCAAATTTTGATTTGCCTCCTGTGATTGGATTTCTTCCATTTTTTCTAGGTTGGGCGATGTGTGTGACTGTGATTAAGTTTTGGAAGAAGGATGGAGCTGAACTTCCGCCTAATATTACTAGTGCTAAATTTCATGAATTTTTGTCTAGGCATCCAGAGTTTAGGTCTGCGCCAATGAAGATGCAGTGGGGTGCATTTCATAAGTGGTTAGATCAAAATTAAAAAAAACTATTTCTAGAGATGCCTGATATGTCCTTTGAAAATGCAGCGATTAAGCGTGGTGATGCTGCTAGTTTTGCTAATGTTGTAGGTATTGATGAAGCTGGGCGCGGGCCGCTGGCTGGGCCTGTGTCTGCTGCTGCGGTGATATTGCCTAAGGGGTATAAGCATGAGTTGTTAGATGATTCCAAGAAGCTGAGTGAGAAGAAGCGGGAGTTGATTTATGAAGATCTGATAGCGGATAAGCGGATATTGTGGGCGCATAGTTTTGCGGAGCCGGAGGAGATAGACAGGATTAATATTTTAAAGGCAACTCATGCGGCGATGGCGAGGGCTGCGGGACAGCTGGATGTGGATCCAATCTATTGTTTGATCGATGGTTTGGCGGTGCCTAATTTTCCTTATCATTCGGAGGGGATTGTGAAGGGTGATGGGAAAAGTCTGAGTATTGCTGCGGCTAGTATTATCGCTAAGGTGACGCGAGATCGGAAAATGCTGGAGTATGCGGAGAAATTCCCAGAGTATGGGTTTGAAAGACACAAAGGATATGGGACAAAGTTCCATCTCGAAGCCCTCCGACTACATGGCCCTACTAAGATACATCGTCAATCGTTTGCACCCGTTGCTCAACTCAGCTTGCCGCTTGAGTGAGGCTAATGGTGAGAAGGTGGGGCATATAAAGATAGGTGAGATGGGGGAGAAGATGGCGCGGCTCAGGTTGTATGCTGATGGAAGGAAAATATTGTATACGAACTTCCGTGGGCCGAATGGTGGTGAGGTGGATATTATTGCTCGGGATGGGAATACGCTTAGTTTTGTGGAGGTGAAGACAAGGCGTAAACGTAGTACTAGTCGTCCGCTTGATGCGGTGAATTATAAAAAGCAGCAGCTTATTAGGCGTGGAGCTAGGGCTTGGTTGAATCTGCTGGAGGATGATGATATTTTATGGAGATTTGATGTGGTGGAGGTGGAGTTGACTGAGGGTGAGAAACCTGAGATCACGGTTATTGAGGGTGCATTTTAAGCTGGCGACAACGCTGGCTTGCTCTCTGTTGGGGGATGAGTTAAGTTGTGACCAATGACAGATTTTGAGGAGCATAGTGGGATGAGGGAGATTGCAGTTGGGGTGGCTAAGAAGCTGCGTGATGCTGGGTATGTGGCGTATTTTGCTGGGGGATGTGTTAGGGATGCTTTATTGGGTAAGGTGGCGAAGGATTTTGATATTGCTACGAGTGCTACGCCGGAGCAGGTGCAGGGGGTTTTTCCGAAGGCGGATGCTATAGGTGCGCATTTTGGGGTGATGCTGGTGAAGGTGAGTGGGATTCATTTTGAGGTGGCTACATTTAGGACGGATGGGAGTTACGAGGATGGGCGTAGGCCGGAGAGTGTGGAGTATTCGTGTCCTGAGGAGGATGCTCAGAGGCGAGATTTTACGGTGAATGGGTTGTTTGAAGATCCGGTGAGTGGTGAGGTGATTGATTTTGTGAATGGGAAGTCTGATTTGACTGCTGGTGTGCTACGGGCGATAGGGAGTCCTGAGGCTAGGTTTCAGGAGGATGCTTTGCGGTTGATGCGGGCAGTTAGATTTGCGACGACTTTGGGTTTTGAAATAGAGCCTGTGACTTGGGCTGCGATTTGTGAGAATGCGGGACTGTTAGAGAAAATTTCTATTGAGAGGATTCAGGCGGAATTTTCTAGGATCATTGTTTCTGGGAATAGGAGGCGAGGGTTGGAATTGTTGGTGGATAGTGGTTTGATTCAGTATTTTTTGCCTGAGGTTTTAGATTTAATTGGCTGTGAGCAGCCGCCGCAGTGGCATCCTGAGGGTGATGTTTATACTCATACTTGTATCATGTTAGAAATGATTGGTGATGATGAGGTGGAGCTTTCGTTGGCTTTGTCTGTGTTACTGCATGATATAGGGAAGCCGGCGACTTATAGTTATGATGAGGTTGATGAGAGGATTAGGTTCAATGGTCATGAGAGTGTGGGGGCGGATATGAG
This sequence comes from Akkermansiaceae bacterium, assembly GCA_051251915.1. Classification (GTDB taxonomy): domain Bacteria; phylum Verrucomicrobiota; class Verrucomicrobiia; order Verrucomicrobiales; family Akkermansiaceae; genus Rubritalea. The sequence goes on from JBPOGF010000018.1 coordinate 92,341, forward strand.
TGAGGTGATCTTGCGGAGGATGAAGTATTCTAATGATACGATTGAGGACGTGCGGGTGATGGTGGCAAACCATATGAAGTTTATGCATGTGAAGGATATGCGTGTTTCTAAGCTGAAGAGATTTATGTCTCGCGATACTTTTGAGCACGAGATGGAGCTACACCGTGTGGACTGTGCCAGTAGTAATGGGATCACTGAGAACTATGATTTTGTGAAGGAGAAGCGGGAAGAGTTCGCTAATCAGCCACTGATTCCCGAGCCGCTTGTTAAGGGGAGAGATTTGATGGAGTTGGGGATGAAGCCTGGGCCTGAGTTTAAGAGGATACTAACGGCTGTGCAGAATGAGCAACTGGAGGGGGGGCTGAGTGAGAGCGCGGCGGCTATCGCGTGGGTTAAGGAGAAGTATGGAGTCTGATCCTTATAGGACCCCAATTGCGGAGTCGTTGTTAGAGGTGGAGAATCTGCGTCCTGAGGGATTGCGTGAGCGGTTTCGTAATGAGGAAATGACTGTGCTCGCGGTGGGGTGGTTTTATTATTTTTTTGGCAGTCTATTGGCTACCATTGGAGGTGCGTTACTGGCTGGGTTTTTCCTTTGGGATAAGCCTTTGATGGGAGTGCTTGGGTCTGTTGGTCTTCTTATTGGGCCGGTGTATATTATTACGGGTTTCGGACTGAGAAGGTTTGATGTCTGGGCGCGATTGCCGTCAATAGTTGCCGCTTTTGTAGCGATTGTGATACCGCCTGTGGGGCTTTTAGCGGGTGCGGTTTGTCTTTATCTACTGTGCCGGAACGCGGTGAAGGAGATGTTCACGCTGCAGTATCAGACAGCGGTGATGACGGAGGGGGAGATCATCGGCCACTACGGTTGGCTTGGTGTGGTGGGAGGTGTGCTGAGTGGGGCTACGATTAGCCTGTTCACGGTCTTACTTGCTGAGGGCCTTCTCTAGTGGAGTGAGGTCAAAGGTGGGACCTTCTTTAGGGATTGTTTCAGTGGTGTATTTCTTATCCTTGTGGAAGACATCCTTGGTGGTGACGTAGAAAAACATGCTGAGTAGGAGGAGGACGAAGCCGGTCTGAACGTATTCTAGAACTCTGGTGTTGATGGGCTTTTTGAAGATCATTTCTCCGAGTGCCATGGTGATGTGGCCGCCGTCGAGAACTGGGAATGGTAGGAGGTTGAAGATGGCTAGGTTGATGTTGAAGATGACCCAGAAGTAGAAGATGTAATTGATAGGGTAGTCGCTGTCGAGCAGCTGGTACTGGACTTTGCCGATGCCTACTGGGCCGGAGAGCTGGTCGAGGCCGATGCTGGATGAGCTAGAGGTAAGTTTTGAGATGGTGGTGAACATCATCATGCCGCTTTCCTTGAGTTGCGTTCCTGGTGTAGGGTAGACGAGTACTGGTGGGTCGTAAGTGAAGCCGACGCCGAGCATAGGGAGGAGTTCCGCGTCATCGTGACGTTTCCAGCCGTTGCTCGGGGCTAGTGCCATGGTTTTGATTTCCACTGGCTTCTCATTTCGTAGGACGGTGAGGATGAAGAGTTTTTCGGATTGGGCTTTGATTAGTTCGCTGAATTGAGCGTAGCTATAGATTTCTTCGCCGTTTACCGCATCGATGATATCGCCTTCTTTCATACCGCTGAGAGATGCGGGAGTGTCTTTTTTGATGGGGCCGAGTTTGAGGATGTCGCGGTATCCGATTCCTACTTGTCTGGTGCCTCGACGCTGGGTGAGGGTGCCGCCTTCTGCTTCAAATTTACTGGTGAGGGTGATTTCTTCACCGTCGCGATCGACGAGGAAGTTGATTTCGTCTCCTTCACTGAAGATGATGAGCTCTCTGACTGAATCTAGGTTTCCTTGGAATCCGTTTACGGGGGTATCTTGGATTTTGAGAATTTTATCACCGAGTTTAAATCCTGCTTCAGCGGCGGGCATGTCTGGAGCGATGTAGCCGACTTCATTGGTTTTGATGACCTTGTCTGGAACTCCGATGATCCAGATGATGCAGGCGGCAAAGACGGCGAGGAGGAATGAGAAGAGAGGGCCGGCGAAGGCGACGATGATTTTGTCGATGGGTTTGATTGGGGGGAGAGGTTCTTTACGCTCGCCGTTGTCTCCTTCGATGGATTCCATGGGTGCCATCTGTGGAAGGGCTACGAATCCACCGGCGGGGATTGAGCCTAGACCGTATTGGACGCCATTGATAGTTTTTTTCCAGATTGGCTTACCGAACCAGATTTGGAATCTGTCTACGTGGAGTCCTCTCCAGCGGGCGGCGAGGAAGTGGCCGAGCTCGTGGACGAAGATGATGATATTGAAGCTGAGTAGCACGAGCAAGATGAGCCCGATGACTTTAAGAATGTTTAAGAGAGAATCCATGAAATGTTGACTGAATGATGTCCGAGAAACCTACGCTTTCATGATTGTAACACAAGCTATAAAATTTATCGATTCTTTTGGGTTACTCGTATTTGTGGTGGCTAGGGAATGCGATTGACGTTTTGTTGATATATTCCTTTAATGGGGGCTGTATAATACCGTTATAATCATACTTTCTCTCTAGAAATGCACACCCTAATCAAATGATCAAAAAATACATCACTTTAACACTGGTTCTTGTCAGTGCACTGAATCTCCATGCGGCTCCTAAAGGTGGGACGATGACAAAACCTGATTTTACGAAAGGGGATAAGATTCCTAATGGTGCGGTGGCTGACTGGAACCTAGGGGCGACTGGTGCGATGGGGTGGATGTATAGCGATAGCATGGTGACTAGTGATGCTAGACAGATTAAAATTACGAAAATTCATAAGGGATCGCCCGCGGATAAAGGATTAGAGGTAGGGGATGTGATTTTAGGTGTTGGAGGAAAGTTATTTTCTAAGGACCCTAGGACGGAAATGGGACTTGCGCTTGGAGCGGCTGAGGCTGGTGATGGAGTGCTGGATCTTATTTGCTGGAAAAAAGGAAAGCAGGAATCTGTTCAACTGAAGCTTCCAGTTCTTGGTGCTTATTCTGCGACTGCTCCGTATGATTGTGTTAAGTCTAAAAAGATTTTTGAGCTTGGTTGTGAGGCATTGGCAGAGCGCATAAAGAAGGGTGAGCGACGGATGCATCCGATTACTCGATCCGTCAATGCGCTGGCTCTGCTGGCGAGTGGCGAGAAGAAATATTTATCGCTTGTAAAGAAGGAGGCTAAGTGGGCTGCAGGCTTGAAGGATGGTGGTCTCAAGTCTTGGTCTTATGGTTACTGCATGATTTTTCTGTCTGAGTATGTTTTGGCGACAGGGGATAAAAGTGTGCTTCCTGGTTTGAAGCGATTAGCTCTTGAAGCTTCTAATGGTCAGAGTGCGGCGGGTTCATGGGGGCATAAGTTTGTGGATCAAGATGGAATGTTGCAAGGCTATGGGATGATGAATTCTCCTGGTGTTCCGCTTACTATTGGCTTGGTATTGGCACGTGAGGCAGGGGTGGATGATGCGGTGGTTTCTAAAGCGATTGAGAAAAGTTCTAAGTTGATTCGTTTTTATTCAGGTAAGGGAGCCCTTCCGTATGGTGACCATAATCCTTGGACGGCGACGCATGATGATAATGGTAAGTGTGGTATGGCTGCGGTGTTGTTTCATATGATGGGGGAGAAAGAGCCGACTGAGTTTTTTGCTAAGATGAGTTTGGCGTCACATGGATCTGAGCGTGATGGCGGGCATACTGGGAATTTCTTCAATGTCCTGTGGGCGATGCCTGGAGTGGCTCAGGCTGGGCCGAATGCTACTGGTGCGTGGATGAAAGAATTTGGAGCTTGGTATTATGATTTGGCGCGTGAGTGGGATGGGAATTTCCATCATCAGGGGCCGCCGTCAATGCGTCAGGATAAATATAAGGGGTGGGACTGCACGGGAGTTTATTTATTAGCTTATGCGATGCCTCTGAAGAAAATCTATATTACTGGGAAGAAGCCTAGAGTGGTGGATGAGATGGGTGTGGAAGAGGCTCAGAGTGTGGTGGCTGATGGACGTGGCTGGACGAGTAAGTATAAGAATAAATATTATAATAGTCTCAGTAAAATTGAGCTTCTCAAGCGCTTGGGTAGTTGGTCTCCGATTGTGCGCGAGCGTGCTGTGGAGGCATTTAATAAGAATAAGGTGGATGATGAGATTACTCATTTATTGATCAAGTTGTTGAACTCTAGCAATCCATCGATGCGTCTGGGGGCGTGTCAGATGCTAGGTAAGGTTAGGTCTCAGTCTGCGGTGGAGTCGTTGCGCGGTTGTCTGAAGTCTGATGATTTGTGGTTGAGAATGATGGCGGCCGAAGCTCTGTCTAAGACTGGTGGGTCGGCTATGTCAGCTCTGCCTGAGTTACTTGAGGTGATAGCGCGAGGGCCAACTAAGGAAGATCCGCGTGGGATGGAGCAGCGTTATTTGAACTTTTCTATCTTTGGTAAGATGCTGAAGAATAATCTTGATGGTGTGGATAAGGAATTGCTTAACAAGGCGATCATTGCAGGTTTGAAGAATGAGGATGGAAATTCTCGTGGGACTGTTGCTACTATCTACAATAAGTTGACTTACGAGGAAATTAAGCCGTTGTTGCCTGCTATTTATGAAGCGACTGCAAAACCTGCTCCGAGTGGTGTGATGTTTCTTGCGAAGGTTCGTATGTCAGGGTTGGAGTTGCTGGCTAAGCATCGAATCGAAGAGGGGATTCCTCTTTGCTTTAAGGTGATGGCTATGGACAAATGGGGTAAGGGAAGCCGAATTTCTCGTTGTTTGAATGCTATTGGGCAATATGGTGCGGCGGCTAAACCGCTGCTTCCGGAGCTCCGTGAGCTAGAAAAACATTTGTTGTCCCAAAATGGCGCTAAGCTAAGTAAAGGTCAGTTGGTTCTGTTGAAGAAGGTGATGGATAAGATTGATTCAGGTGTTGCTCCGAAACTGAGATCGATGAACTAGGGCTGTGATTGGGGCTAGATCTCGAAAATCGCTGTTACTTCGGGATTGACCCTAAGGCTATGTGTGTCTAGCTTCCGCGCACTCAATGAATTGAGCAGAATTATGAGCAACGAAGCAAACTATAAAGATACGCTGACTCTTCCACAGACCACTTTTCCTATGAGAGGTGATCTTGTGAAGAACGAGCCAGCTCGACTTGAACAATGGGAAAAAAACGGACTGTATCAACGAATACAGAAGCGTCGAATTGACCAAGGTGCGCCGCGTTTCATTCTTCATGATGGACCTCCGTTTGCGAATGGTGATGTTCATATGGGGACGGCTCTTAATAAGATTTTGAAGGATCTTGTGGTAAAGTCTAAGACGATGGCGGGGTTTGAGACTCCATTTATTCCAGGTTGGGATTGTCATGGTCTTCCGATTGAGTTCAAGGTTGTGCAGAATGCGCGTGATCTGGAGCCTGCGGAGATCCGTAGTCGATGTGTGGATTTTGCGAGTGGCTGGATTGATACACAGAAGGCGTCATTCCGCCGTCTAGGAGTCTTTGGTGACTGGGATAATCCTTATTTGACGATGAATCCTGAGTATGAGGCGGATATCGTGAGAACTTTCGCGGCATTGATCGATAAGAAGGCAGTTTATCAAAGTAAGAAGCCGGTTCAGTGGTCTTATGGTGCGCAGACTGCGCTTGCTGAGGCTGAGGTGGAGTATATGGATAAGAAGTCTATTTCTATCTATGTGGAATTTCCTCTGCTCGGCGATAAACTGGGTAAAGATATCTCGATGATCATCTGGACGACGACTCCGTGGACGCTGCCTGCTAACCTTGGTATCGCGGTGCATCCGCAGTTTATCTACACGGTGGGTAGATTTGAGAAGACAGATCACGAAGGTAATCTGATCACTAAGAATTTAGTGGTAGCTAAAGATTTGATAGAGAACGTGGAAGCGAAGACTGGGTTTGCACTTAAGGAGACTTTCCAAGAGGTAAAAGGTGAGGTCTTTGAGGGGCTGGAAGCTCAGCATCCGTTCTTAGATCAGACTTCTAAGTTGATACATGCTAATTTTGTTACTACTGAGACGGGAACTGGTGCGGTGCACATTGCTCCGGGTCATGGTGCGGATGATTACTCTGCTGGTCAGCAAAATGGACTTGGGGTGTTTTCACCTGTGGACGATGAAGGTTTCTTTACTGAAGAAGTGGGGGTTGAATCATTAGTTGGTCTTCATGTGATGGAGAAGAATGAGGCTAACATTGGAGTGCTTAAGATTTTGGCGCCGAAGGGGCATTTGCTGGGTAAAGAGAATTATGCTCATAGTTACCCACATTGCTGGAGATCTAAGACACCGATCATTTTCAGGGCGGTGGAGCAGTTTTTCATCTCGCTTGATGGACTTCGTGATAAGGCTCTTGAGGAGATCGATAAGGTGAACTGGCTTCCTAAGTGGGGTAGAAACCGTATTTATGGGACAGTGGAATCTCGTCCAGACTGGTGTGTATCACGTCAGAGGACATGGGGGGTGCCTGTGCCAGTGTTTTTCGATGAGAAGGGTGAGGCTGTGATTTGTTCTGAGCTTGCTGGGAAGATTGCAGATTTGATCGAGGCTGAGGGTTCTAATATCTGGTTTGAGCTGAATGATGAAGAGTTGGCGGCTAGATTAGATTTACCAAAGGGATATACGAAGTGCCGTGATACGTTGGATGTGTGGATTGATTCAGGTTCATCTCACACGGCTGTGATGGAGCGACGTCCAGAACTTCAATGTCCTGCGGATCTGTATCTGGAAGCGACGGATCAACACCGTGGTTGGTTCCAGTCATCACTTATGCTCTCTGTGGGTGTGCGTGATGCGGCTCCTTATAAAACGGTGATGACGCATGGATTTGTAGTGGATCAGGATAAGCTTAAGGCGAAGAAGGCTGGTAAGACAAATGGTGAATCTACTAAGTTATCAAAGTCTGAAGCTGAGAAGAGCGGTAAGCCGATTGACGCTGCGTATTATTATAATAAGTATGGGGCAGATATTGTTCGTCTCTGGGTTTCTAGTGTGGACTGGCAGACTGAGGTTCCGTTTGGGGAAGATTTGTTTAAGCAGATTGCTGAACCATATCGTCGTCTGAGAAATACGCTTAGAATTCTTCTTGGGAATATGGATGGATTTGATCCTGAGAAAGACCGTGTGGCGAAAGCTGATATGCCGTTGTTAGATCAATGGGTGTTGGAGAAGCTTCACACTGTGATTGGCGAGTGCCGAGTGGCTTATGAAAACTTTGAGTTTAGGAAGGTGTTTAACCAGATCAACCAGTTCTGTGCTGCGGATCTGTCTGCGATTTACGTGGATGTGACTAAGGATAGAATGTATTGTGATAGCACTGAGAGTAACCGACGGTTGTCTACACAGACTGTGATGCATGATGTGTTTGTGGCGCTTTCGAAGCTGCTTGCGCCGATTCTTGCGTTTACTGCGGAAGAGGCTTGGGGGCATGCTGGCTTCTCAGGCTCTGTGCATGAACAGGATTTCCCGATTGCTCTTGAGGAGTGGACACCGGGTGAGGTGACGGAGAAAATGACGCAGTTGATAGAGATCCGTGGAGTTATTCAGACAGCTATCGAGGAGCAGGTTAAGGATAAGGCTTTTAATAAGAATAATGAGGCGGCTGTGACTCTCATTGTTCCTGCGAATCATGTCTGTGCTGCTGAGCTTTCAAACAGAGAGTTTGCTACTGAGTTCTTTATCTTAGCTGATCTTAATCTGAAGGAAGGTGCTGAGCTAAGTGCTACTGCAACTGCTACTGAGCACAGTATGTGTCCTCGTTGCCGACGTTATGAGCCATTACTTGATAGTGGGCTATGTGCTCGCTGTTCAGAGGTAGTGTAGTTTGCAGCTAAAAAATCTTAAGGCCGATCTTGGAGTGAATTCCTAGATCGGCTTTTTTTGTGCATTTTTTATGAGAAGAGTGGTTTTAGGCTGGAGGTGGATAAGGCTTTGTGGATCTTTGGATGATTTGCAGGAGTATTTGTTAGAGCTTGATCGAGTGTGGTGATGAGTAGCTCGAACTGGTAGTCGAAATCGGCTTCTATGGATTCTGGGAAAGTTGCGTCTAGGAGGGTGAGGCCGTAGTCTGTGGGTTCTATGAGTTCTTCTGCCCAGCGGAGGATGGTTTCTGTTGGTGGCTGGTGAGGGTAGCGTATTGAGATGAGTGTGAGGATGTCTTTAGAGCTCTGGGCGTTCATTAGTAGGGCTAGGAAGAAGCGGTGCTCAGGGTTCTCTATGTGGTAGCGCATTTGGCTGATGTATTCTCTACGGAGTGATTCAGCGAGGGTGGCGGCTACTCCTTTGGAGAGTTCTCCGTGTAGGTTTTCGAATATTTCCAAGACGGGGTTCCATTCGTCTGTTTCCTGCAGTTGGGGCATGGTGTGTAGGAGTGTGTTGAAGCCGCGCTCGAAGTCTAGGGTTTTGATCATTTCGCTTACTCGAATGGCGTAGCTGTTAGAGTCGATGTTTTCTAGGACGTCAAGGAGCTGGTTGCGACGTTGGGTGAGGGTGTCTGATTGGAGGGGATCAATGGCGAGATGGGGTGGGAGGTAGTTGAACTGTGGGTCTGTGCCTGGGTCGTGGTGGGTGCGGACTACGACAGTGACTGATGGTGATTCTAGGTGGAACAGTGAGTGGATGCAGTCATGGCCTGAGGTGATGGGGATGGTGCGGCCTGTTTCTAGAAGTTCGATTTTCTTGAGGTGAAGGTTTCCGGTGCTTAAATGGGGGGTGATTGATTTTAGGTCTAAGAAGTTGTACTCGGAGTGGACGCTGGAGCCGTGCATGACGTGGAAGGCTCCGGAGAATCCGTGTTGGTGGATCTTGGTGGTTCCTTCCATCCAGAAGAGGATCTGGATGTAGAAGCGTGAGTCGCTGTAAGCAATTAGTTCGGGTTGGCCGAATCCGGAATGGCCTTGGGCTGGTTGATCATTGTTGGTTAGAAATTCATTGATCATTTCCTCCAGATCTACGTTTTCTGAAGGAGGGGATTGCTGCATTGCGGCGAGAGCTAGCTGTGGGAAGGCGGCTAGGGAGAAGTTTTGCATCTGCCACTGTTCAAGGACTGTGCTACCGAGTTTTTTGAAATAGGGATTCATGAGAGCTCGACTTTAATTGAAGGTTGAATGGGGCACAACTATTATCCTTAGGTGGAGGAAATGGGGATAGATTAAGGAGTGAAGGTGGTTGGTGTGTTAGGTTCGTTGCGGTTTACTAGGTGATTAGACACTAGCGGAGCGTGCCGGAGTCGTTTTGTTGGGTCATGTGGGTTTGGATTTGGGCTTGGAGTTGTTTGATTTTTTGGGTGTATTCTGGGTTGGTGGCTAGGTTGTTCATTTCGTGGGGGTCTTTGTTGAGGTCGAAGAGTTGGAACTGGGGACGGTGTCTGAAGCGGTGGACTAGGTGGTTTGTGTGTGGGGTGGTTTTGGCTTTTAGTAGCCAGGATTGGTACATTTTTCGGACGTGTCTGTCTTGCATTTTATCGACGTAGCCGTAGTCGAATCCGTTGATGGTGCGGACGGCGTATGGTTGTTCTGGGGTGAGGGTCCAGATGAGTTTGTAGCGGCCGTCTGTGATGGCACGGGATGAGAATTTATTTCCATCGCTGCCGCTGTTGTAGATGAAGTGGGCGGTGTCGCGGTGCTCTTTTGTTTTACTTGAGATGACGGGGAGGAGGCTTTTTCCGTCCATTTTTTCAGGGACTTTTCCGCCGGCGGCATCGATGAGGGTGGGTAGGATGTCGCAGTATTGGGCGATGGCTGGGGCGGTGAAGTTGGCGTTGTAGGAGGGTGGGAATTTCATGATGCAGGCGGAGCGGACGCCCCAGTCGTAGGTGGTCCATTTTCCTCCGGGCATGCCTGCGCCGTTTTCGTCTAGGACGATGAGGATGGTGTTCTCGTCTAGTTGGTGTTTTTTTAGGAGTGCTCTGGTTTTACCTACTTGGTCATCGAATAACCTTACCTCTGCGAGGTATTCGCGGAAGTAGCTGCGGGTTTCTGGGGTGTCTGCTAAGTTTGGTGGGAGTTTAAGGTCTTGGAGTTCCCAGGGTGAGGTGTCTCCGGCGTCCCATGGGGAGTGTGCATGGATGGAGGCGAGGACGATGCAGAATGGCTGGTCGGCATCGCTCGTCATGAATTTTTCTACGCCGTCCCAGGTTTCTGGTTTTGGGTCACTTAGATTACAGTTTGTAGGAAACCCTGCGATTTTCTGAAAGGGATAGACTGAGGCTGGTTTAATGTGAGTTTTTCCTGATAGCCCGACTCTGTATCCTAGTGCCTCTAGATGTTGTACTATGCTTAGTGTGCCTTTCTTTGTCTTGCCGTGGTTAGCAGTGACTCCATTTTTGTAAGGTGTGAGACCGGTGTATAACTCGGCGCGGGCTGGGGCGCAGATGGCCTCGGAGACGAACATGTTGGTGAATTGGACTCCTTCGTTAGCTAGTTTGTCAATATTTGGTGTGGTGTTGGGGTTTTCTGAGCCGTAGCAGCCGATGTTGTTGGCGCTGATGTCATCGCCGAGGATGATGACGATGTTTGGTTTTTCTGTTTCTGCGAAGACGTAGCTAGTGAGGATGATGAGGGTGGTGGTGAGTAGGTGGAGCATGAGGTGGGGTAGTGTGCGTCTGCGGGGGAGTTGTTAGGGGGGCAGTGAGGTGGGCTTGACGTGCTTGGGTTGGGGTTGATACCTAGGGTTTTACCCTGACTTTTATACATAAGTCAGGATGATTTTTGGAATGCTTTCCAAGCTTCTCCGTAAGCTTCTAC
>JBPOGF010000019.1:0-100125 GCA_051251915.1 Akkermansiaceae bacterium
TTTAAGACGTCTAAAATTCTATCAAAATTTGTTCACAAATAGATCTGTGTAAAAGTCAGGGTTTTACCCTGGGCTGGATATGTTTTGCTCCGTTGGAGCGGGGTTGATGGGTATTTGGTGATGGGAGGGGGTAAGTTTTTTAGATTTTGCCGCAGGCTAGGTTTTGGTTCATTTCTTGGGCTGGGTTTTCTTCGCTGGAGGTGCCTACTTCTATGGCGGGGACACCGGCTACGGTGGTGTGTGGGGGGACGTCTTGGAGGACGACGCTGCCGGCTCCGATCTTGGCTCCGGTGCAGATTTCTACGCGGCCGAGGATCTTGGCTCCGGCTCCGATGAGGACTCCGGTGCGGACGATGGGGTGGCGTGCTCCTTCTTGTTTGCCTGTGCCTCCGAGGGTGACTTCGTGCATGATGGAGACGTCGTCTTCTACGATGGCGGTTTCTCCTATGACGACGCTGGTGGCGTGGTCGATGAAGATGCCGCAGCCGATTTGTGCGCCTGGGTGGATGTCTACGCCGAAGACTTCGCTGGTGATGCTTTGGAAGTAGAGGGCGAGGGGTTTTCTGTTCTGGTTCCAGAGGTAGTGGGCGATGCGGTGGGTGGTGACTGCTAGGAAGCCTTTGAAGAAGAGCATGGGTTCTAGCATGTTTTGGCAAGCGGGGTCACGGTCGACGATGGCTTGCATGTCAGCTACTGCGCTACAGGTGATTTTCTTGTCTGCTGTGAAAATTTCTAGGAGGAGTGGCATGAGTTCATCACGGCTCATGTCTTCTCTTCCTAGCTTCCGTGCTAGGCGTGCAGCTAGGGCTGTGTTTATGCATGGGCGCACTAGGATGACGTCTGAGAGGAGGGCTTGTAGTTGAGGCTCTGTGTCTGCTAGGTGGGTGGCTCGGAGCTTGATTGATTCCCAGCTTTGCTTGATGTCGACATCAGTTGCATGACAGAGTTTGTAAGTATTGGAGTTAGAGTTGTGGTCCATGATGTGGTTGATTCGTTCTAGTGAAAGTTTCCCAGAAATTAGAATATGCCTGTAGAGCGGCGGTGCAGCTAGCGAAGAATAACGATAGCATACTTAGGCTGGATGAGATAGCACAACGCGAGAATGTGTCATCGAATTTCCTTGTCCAGATTTTAAATGCGCTGAAGGCTGAAGGGATAATTCAGAGTAAGCGGGGTAAGAATGGGGGGTATTTTATGGAGCGGAATCCGGAGGATATTAGCCTGTTTGAAATAGTGAAGGCTATGGGTTCTGGTATGGTGGCAGAGGTGGCTGAGCAGGAGGGGCAGTCTGCTGGTTCGGTTGCTAATACTTGGGTGAAGATTAGTAAGGATTTTGATACGCTTTTGAAGGAGACTTCGCTTCAGGATATGATGGGGAATGAGGATACTTATATGTATTATATTTAAGCTGCGCTTAGTCATTGGTCATTGGTCAATGGTCAATGGGGCTTGGGTTGTGGTCTTGGCTTGATGTTGCTTTGGTTTCCGAGCTAGGGGGAGTTGGTTAGCCTCCAGCGGCGATGTTGATGATTTCTAGGTGGTCGTTTTCTTGGAGGGAGATGGTGGGGTAGTGACGGGGGAAGATGGCGGTTTTGTTGTGCTCGATGACTACGGGTTTGCCGGTTAGGTCTAGGGTTTCTAGGAGCTGGGTGATGTTTTGTGGTGATGAAATTTCCTTTTCTACGCCGTTGAGGGTGATTTTCATTGTGGTGCGGGTTAGTGGTTTAGGATGGCTTGGTCCCAGTCTTTCCAGACGGGTTCGTAGCCTTGGGAGTGGAGGAGCTGGGCGATGGCGGAGGGGGAGCGGGTGTCATCGATGGTGAATTGCTCGGTGGCTTTTTGGCAGGGTTTGATTTCTGCTGGGGTGAGTTCTACGCGTTTGCCTTTGATGGTGAGGTGTAGGTCATCGTGTCCGGCGCCGGTGTAGCCGCCGGGTTCTGTTTGTGAGCCGGCTGACATGTGGGTGACGCCTAGTGGGATGAGGGAGTCACGGAGTGATGCGGGCTCGCGGGTGCTGAGGACGATGTTGACTTGTGGGAAGCAGATGCGGAAGGCGAACATGAGCTGGACGAAGGCTTTGTCGTTTAGGAAGAGGTCTGGGTTTGGGGTGTATTGGTAGTTTCCGGCGTAGGGGCGCATGCGTGGGAAGGCTACGGAGAAGGAGGCTTTCCAGCAGTGTTTGTAGAGATATTCGAGGTGGGCTGCGAGGGCGATGGCTTCTTGGCGCCAGGGGGCGAGGCCGAAGAGGGCGCCGATGCCGATGCGACGGAATCCGCCGGCGTAGGCTCGCTCTGGGCATTCTAGGCGCCAGTCAAAATTTTTCTTGGGTCCAGCTGTGTGGAGTTTTGCGTAGGCTTCACGGACGTAGGTTTCTTGGTAGACGATGAGTCCTTCTGCGCCGTGGTTTACGAGTTCGCCGTATTGGTGGTCTTTCATGGGACCGACTTCGATGGCGATGGTGGGGATGAAGGATTTGATGGCGTCTATGCAGTTTTGGAGGTAGCCTTCTGAGACGAATTTGGGGTGCTCGCCGGCGACGAGGAGGATGTTTCTGAACCCTAGGGAGTAGAGGTGGCGGGCTTCGGTGACGACTTGGTCGATGGTGAGGGTGGTGCGGAGGATGGCGTTGTCACGTGAGAAGCCGCAGTAGGTGCAGTTGTTTACGCATTCATTGGAGACGTAGAGTGGTGCGAAGAGGCGCATGGTTTTGCCAAAGTTCTGGAGTGTGAGGCGCTGGCTTTGGTGAGCCATGGCTTCTAGTTGCTCGTTGTTGGCAGGTGCGATGAGGTTTTCAAATTTCCGTAGGAGGGCGGATTTTTGTTCAGGCAGTTTGTTGAATGTTTCTACGAATGACATGGTGATTTGTTGGATTATCAATGAGGCATGAGGGGGAGGTTGTCAAATGTTGTGATTGGTTATTGGTTATTGGTTATTGGTTATTGGTTATTGGTTATTGGTTATTGGTTATTGGTTATTGGTTAAGTGGGGTGGGTGTGGTTATGGTGTGTGGATGGAACCTAGTTTTAAAGTGATTGATTATCAGGAGACGCCACTTGGGGCGGTGATGTTGCGGAAGCGGAGGATGATGACGTTGGGTAATTTGGAGGTTTATGAGATTATGCTGGGGGCTGATTTTTTGATGTCTTCTTTGTTTACGGTGGTGGAGGAGGCTTTGTCGACTTTGGGGTTGGCTACGACTGAGGAGATTTTTCCGGGGAATGCTGGGTTGAAGGTTGTTGTGGGTGGTTTGGGGTTGGGTTATACGGGGAGGGTGGCTTTGGATCATGAGTCTGTGGGGGAGTTGATTATTGTGGATTATTTACAACCGGTGATAGATTGGCATAAGGAGGGGTTGGTTCCGCTGGGAGCGGGGTTGAGTGGGGATGAGAGGTGTAAGTTTGAGCATGGGGATTTCTTTAAGCGGGCGGTGAGTGAGGGGGGAGTGGGGTTTGACTCAGGAGCGGCAGGGAAGAAATTTCATGCGATCTTGCTGGATATAGATCATTCGCCGGATCATTTGCTGAATCCTAGGCATGCTAGCTTTTATGAGGCGGAGGGGCTGGGGAAGATGAAGGAGCAGTTGGTGGAGGGCGGGGTGTTTGCGCTTTGGTCAGATGATCCGCCGGAGGAGAGGTTTTTAGGGGCTTTGGGGGAGGTGTTTGGGCATTGTGAGACGCATGTAGTGCCGTTTAGTAATCCGATTTTGGGGAGGGATAGTGAGAGTACTGTTTATGTTTGTTTTTAGTGGAATGTGTAGGGAGGGGGGGATTAGTTTACTTTTACTTTTCTTTCTTCTCCTTTTTAGTTGGCTTGTCTTTTTTATCCTTACTCCTAGCTGCTGAGAGTGCGTTTGGACTGGGTTCTAGTGGGAGAGTGGCTTTCCAGGAGTCGATTTTCTGGGTGAGTTGTAGGACGATTTCAGGGTTTTCTGAGGCGAGGTTTTTTTGCTCTTTCCAGTCGTTTACTAGGTCGTAGAGTTCTGCTTGGTTGGTCTTTTTGTTGACGAGTAGTTTCCATTTTCCTTCGCGCATTCCGATGGATGGCCAGGTGAATTCTTGGTTGGCTCCGCCTCTCCATTCCCAGAAGATGGGTTTTGTGCGTTGGATGGGAGTTCCTTTGAATGCGGCGAGGACGTTTTCTCCGTCTGGGGCGTATTCTTTAGGGAGTTCTACTCCGGCGGCTGCGAGGAAGGTGGGGAGTAGGTCTACGGCTGTGACTACTGATGTGGTGTCGATTTTTCCTTTGGGTGTGTGGGCTGGCCAGCGGACGATGAATGGGACGCGGATGCCGCCGGCGAAGAGGGAACGTTTTTCGCCTTTGAGGCCGCCTGTTTCACCAACTGAGTAGAATTTTCCGAGGCCTTGTCCTTTGTGGCCTTTATCGTCGGTTGAGTGTTCTGGGCCGTTGTCTGTGGAGAAGACTACGAGTGTGTTTTGGTCGATACTGAGTTCTTTTAGGAGTGCGAAGATGCGGCCTACTGCTTCGTCACCTTCGGCGATGACTGCGGCGTAGACTTGCTGGGCTTCTGGGAGGTGTTTGAATTTTTCCATGTAACGCTCAACTGGGAGGTGTGGTGTGTGGACTTCGTGGAGCCAGAGGTTGATGAAGAATGGTTGGGAGGGGTTTTCTTTGTGTGTTTCGCGAATGAATTTCTCGGTGTGGGTGACTGAGGATAGTCCGCCTTTGGGGATTTCGTTTTTGCCTGAGCCGTTAAATGTGGCGTAGGAGTGGTATCCGTAAGCGTCTTCTGTGGGTGAGTCATTGACGCTGCCTAGGTGCCATTTTCCGAAGTGTCCGGTTTTGTATCCTGCTTGCTGGAGGAGGCGTGGGAGCATGGTGGCTTGAGGGTCTAGCCAGTCTGGCATGCCGCGTTTGATGTGTGCTTTGATGCCTTGGAAGTGTTGGTGGATGGAGTGTCTGGCTGGGAACTGGCCGGTCATGACGGCGACGCGACTGGGGGTGCAGACGGGGCTGTTTACGGTGAAGTTAGAGAAATCTATTCCTTCTTCTGCCATTTGGTCCATGTGTGGGGTCTGGCAGAAGGTGCTGCCGTGCTTGCTCATGTCTGCGTAGCCCCAGTCGTCTGCGAAGATGAAGATGATGTTGGGTTGCTCAGCGGTAGCGGAGGTGAGGGGGAGGAGTAGGAGAGCTGCGGTGATGCTGAAAGCGCGTTTGAGATGGTTTGAAGTTTTCATTTTGTTGGTGAGATGGGTTTATGGGGAGTAAGTGTATTCACGTTGCTATAAATGGTGAGTTTATGAAATCATCTAGGGAGGGGGGGAGCAAGGTGAATTTTGTAGATGGTTGATCTTTACATGCGGGCGTTTAGGTTTAGTTCTTTTTGGAAGTAATAGCAGTTTTATATACGAACGAACGAGATTTGGAGATGGAAGAGAAAGCGTGGGATTTTGAATATCCGGATTTGCCAGTAAGTGGGGCGAGGGATGAGGTGTTGTCTGCACTAAAGGATCACCAGGTGGTGGTGGTGGTGGGTGATACGGGGAGTGGAAAGACGACTCAGTTGCCTAAGATGGCGTTGGAGTATTTGGCGGGGGATTCTGTTTCTAAAGGAAAGTTGGTGGGGTGTACTCAGCCTAGGAGGATAGCTGCGGCTAGTGTTGCCAAGCGTGTGGCTGAGGAGATGGGGGTGAAGCTTGGTGATGAGGTGGGGTACCAGGTGAGGTTTGATGATGCTTGTGGTAGGGATACGGTGCTGAAGTTCATGACGGATGGGATTTTACTGGCGGAGACACAGGGTGATGTGAAGCTGGGAGATTATGGGGTGATTATTATTGATGAGGCTCATGAGCGGAGTTTGAATATTGATTTTCTGTTGGGGTATTTGAAGCGGTTGTTAGATCAGAGGAGTGATTTGCGGGTGATTATTTCTTCGGCGACGATGGATGCGGGTGGGTTTGCTGATTTCTTTGGGAAAGAGACTCCTGTTATTGATGTGGAGGGGCGGACGTTTCCTGTGGAGACGCGGTATCTGAATCAGCGTGAGGATGAGGATATGGCTAGGTGTGTGGCGCGGTGTGTGGGCGAGATCTGTAAGGAGGATGGTGGTGGTCTGGGTGATGTGCTGGTGTTCTTGCCGGGGGAGCGTGAGATCCGTGAGTGTGCGGATGTGCTGGAGGGGAGGAATTTTGCGAGGACTGAGGTGTTGCCGTTGTATGCGCGGATGGGGATGGCTGAGCAGCAGAGGGTGTTTAATACGATACCTGGTGTTAGGCGTGTGGTGATGGCTACGAATGTGGCGGAGACTTCGCTGACTATTCCAGGGATCGTGTATGTGATCGACACTGGTGTGGCGCGGGTGAGCAGGTGGAATCCGAGTAGGCAGGTGCAGAGGTTGCAGGTGGAGAAGATAAGTAAGGCGAGTGCGAGGCAGCGTAAGGGTAGGTGTGGGCGTGTGTCTGAGGGGGTGTGTTACCGGTTGTATGAGGAGGAGGATTTTGAGGAGAGGGATGAGTTTACAGATCCGGAGATTAAGCGTAGTTCGCTGGCTGGGGTTATTTTGCGGATGAAGAGTTTGAGGTTGCCTGAGATTGAGGATTTCCCGTTTTTGGATCCGCCGTCGTCTAAGCATGTGGCTGAGGGGTATAGGACTCTGAGGGAGATCGATGCTCTGGATGATGGGAATGATCTGACGGGGACAGGTAGGCAGCTGGCGCGGGTGCCGGTGGAGCCTAGGTTGGCGCGTATGTTGTTAGAGTCTGTTAGGGTGGGGTGCTATGAGGAGATGTTGGTGATAGTGAGTGGGTTGAGCGTGATGGATCCGAAGGAGCGTCCGGCGGATAGGCAGAGGGAGGCGGATGATGCGCATAAGAGGTGGGATGATGAGGAGTCTGATTTTACGTCGTTGTTGCATTTGTGGCGTGATTTGAGTCAGTTTAGGGATAAGAGGGGGTGGCAGAGGAATCAGTTGAGGAAGTTTTGTAAGCGGAATTATTTGAATTTCAGGAGGGCTATGGAGTGGGGGAATCTGCATAGGGAGTTGCGGCAGGTGAAAATTTCTAAACATGTGATCAAGGGTGAGCTTGGGGAGATGAAGGGGTGGGCTAGTCATGAGGTGCTGCATAAGGCGTTGCTGGTGGGGATGCCGAGGCAGGTGGGGAAGAATGATAAGGAGGCTAGGGCTTACAAGGGTGTGAGTGCGCGGGAGTTTGCGATTTTTCCTGGGAGTGGGATGTTTGGTCAGAAGAAGCCTGACTGGGTGCTGGCTTATGATATGGTGGATACTTCACGGTTGTGGGCGCGGAGGGTGGCGATGATAGATCCGGTGTGGCTGGAGGAGGTGGTGCCGCATTTGTGTAGGTATAGGTATCATAGTGCGAAGTGGGATAGGAAGCAGGGGGCGGTGTATGCGAAGGAGATAGTGATGTTTGGTCCGTTGGCGATAGTGGATGAGCGGAGTGTGCATTATGGGAGAATAGATGCGAGGGCGTCTTGGGAGATTTTTGTTAGAGAGGGATTGTTAGGGAATGGTCTGCATAGGAAGCCAAAGTGTCTGAGGAGGTTGGATTCATTGCGTGATAGGGTGGCTGATATGGAGCAGAAGTTGAGGCGTGTTGGTGGTGTGTGGAGTGAGGAGCGGGTGGTGGATTTTTTTGAGGCGAGGATACCTAAGGAGATTTTTACGGCTAAGGCTTTTAACAAGTGGGAGAGTGAGCATGGGGATGAACTTGTGATGGAGATGCAGGACGTGATGTATGATGACGTTTCTGATCTTGAGTGGGAGTTGGAGAAGTATCCAAGTGTGGTGAAGGACGGGGTGCAGGAGTATCCGGTGTATTACCGCGTGGCTCATGGTGAGGTGGATGATGGGGTGACGCTGGGGGTGCATATTGATCAGTTGTTAGAGATCAGTGAGGCGATTCCGAGTTGGGGTGTAGAGGGGATGTTGGAAGAGCGGGTGTTTTTGTTAATTAGGAGTCTGCCTAAGGGGCAGAGGGTGGCTTGTAATCCTGCGGGAGCGACTGCTAAGGAATTTGTTAGCTATGTGTGTGATGGGCGATTGTTTGGTGATGGGGAGTTGCTGGAAGTGCTGGCTGAGTATTTATCGAGATTAACGGGGGTGAGCATCGACTCGCGGATGTTTGATGTGGAGAAGCTGCCAGAAGAGCTACATACTAAGGTCTGGGTGTGTGATGATGATGGGAATGAGCTCGCGATGGGGAAATCTGTGGCTGAGTTGCGCAAAAGGCTTAGGGATCTGTTAGATGCTAGATTTGAAAGAGAGAGTGGGGCTGAGTGGGAGGTGAGCGGTATGCAGGGGTGGGAGTGTGATGCTCTTCCTGAGCAGATAGAGGTTCGCGGGAAGTTTGCATTTCCGGCATTGGTGGATGAGGGAAGTTCTGTGGGGGTGAAAGTTTATTTAACTGAGTGGGAGGCTGAATGGAGTCATAGGTCAGGATGTGTGAGGTTGTTTTTGTTAGAACATGCGGATCATACTAAGTATGTGATGAAGAATATGCCGGTATCAACTGAGTTGAAGTTGTATCTACCTCATCTGGGTGGGGGAGTGAACCAGGCGGAGTTGTTACGCTGTGCTGTGGAAGGTGTATTTGGTCAGCGTTTTCCGAGAGACGAGTCTGAGTATAGAAGGTTGGCTTCAGAAGGCAGGGGGGAGCTTTATGAGTGCTTGGCGCGTGTGGGGGAGCTGCTTGGTGAAGTTATTGATGCATCTAGAGAGGTTGAGGCATTTTTAGATGAAAATAAAAATGATCAGCACCTGGAGGAGATTATATTTGATATTCGAGGGCAGCTGGATTGGTTGCTGAGGAAGGGCTTTATGATGCAGGTTGGCTGGAGTGGGCTACAGAGTTATCCTAGTTATTTCCGGGGGATGCTTGAGAGAATTAAGCGAATTTCGGCTCTGCCTTTGATTAAGGATCTTGAGAAGATGGATCTAGTGCATGACTATTTGATTCCTTGGGAGAAGAAGTGGAAGAATCATCGTGAGGATGGATCGCTCATTGAGGTTGGTTATCTGCTAGAGGGGTTCCGACTTGTATGCTTGGCTCCTAATGTGCCGACTAACAGGCCGGTGAGTGAGAAGCGGTTGGAAGAGGCTTTAGGTGCCTGTGGGGTAGTCAAGAGTTCTTCGTGATAATGAAGCCGTTGATGTTCTCCAGGGGGGCTATGTCCTCTTGGATGATGTTTTTAATGTGGTGTGAGAGGGTGGATTCTTCAGTGATCTCTTCGATGAATTCTTTCACTTCTTGGTCTTCACCTTCGATGACTAGTTCGACTGATCCGTCTACTAGATTTTTGATCCAGCCGATGACATCAAATCCCAGTGCTATTTGACGTGTGGCGTAGCGAAAGCCTACTTTTTGGACACGGCCTTCGAAGATAATTCGTTTGGTAACCATAGCTAAGAGATAAATTTAAATCAAAAAAGGCAACCTTTAACAGGTTGCCTTCTTATTTGTTCAACAGGGAGATAATGACGGGGATGCGGGGTTTGCTTCTAGCTTATTGCGATTATATCGGATTGAATCGATTTAGAATATTCTTGATACTCCGAGTTGAACTCTGTTGCGTGAGAAGTCATCGGAAGAAAGTGATGATGAGCTAGAACTGTCAGTGTAGTTGTATGAACCATTGACTGATGTTGAGTCATTTACTCTATATGTGAATCCAATGTGTGGATTGACAAGGCTACGATCAGCATCACCTATTGCTGTGTTTGCTACAACGTCACGTCCATCTGAGTAGTCATATTGAATATAGTTAACACCTGCATTGAAGCTGAGTTTAGGTGATACAGCGTAGTTTGCAGTTAGGCCAACTCTGATAGCTTGGTTGGTGTCATAGGTATTGACTCCTTGGCTGGTGCCGTAGTTCTCAACTCCATATCTTACGAAAGTCTGAAGTCTGAGACGGCTGTTCACGCTAGTGTTTAGTGCGGCAGTGATGTATGGGCTGTAGTAGTTGTCGCGGCCACCATCAACATCGCGGTGTGTTACACCTGCGTTGGCTGTTACATAGCTGCGGTCAGATAGACGACGTTCGATTCCGAGTGAACCAACAATGTCTGTAGCGTCACCAGCGGATCCATCTGCATCTGTCTTAGCGTATGAGAGATTAGCGGTTAGAGTGGTGGTTTGGTTTAGTGAGTAGCGGAAATTGTTGTAAATGCCGTAGGTTGTACGGTCATCTTCGTTGCTTCCTCCGTGATTACTGAGACCACTTACGCGAACACCTGTGTAGGTAGCTAAGCGTGATGTCCATCTGTGACCGATAGAGTTATCTGATGAGTAGAAAAGATGCTCAGCGGGTGCTTTATTGGGAGTGAATGAGAATGAGTAGTCAGGCTCGATTCCGAAGCTAGCGTAATTTCTGCTTACGAATCTTGTTCTTTCATTGATGCGATGGTTTAAATCTAGATTAAGGCGGGCATTGTAATAGATTCCTGCTCCACCACGATCATCCTCAAAGTATTTATTAGCGGACAAATAAGCACCGACTTTCCATGTGGTTTGTGGTGATGAGTTCATGTAATTAGCTCCGAGTGCAGCATTAGCATAGATTGAGCTTGATCCTTCTGATTCAGTTGATGATGTGAAGTAGTCATCATAACCGAGCCCGGCACTGACCGTGTATTGTATCGGGAGAGATTCGCCTTGGGCTTCGTTCGGATCTTCGACAAAAAGGCTTTGTGCAGTAGCCAAAGATGCAAGTGCGATAGATCCTGCTACGATGTATGTTTTAGTCATATGCTTGTGTGTTAGTTATTTTGTAAAATTGCAGATGTTCAAATTATGTAAATTGTCACAACTAGTTTTTAACTATGCTTTTTATAATGGATTGAAATGATAAAATGTCAACTTTTTTTTATTTAAATTTTAATAGTTATTGATAATAATATTATACGTATTAATTTTTTTTAATTGAGTTTTTGTTTCTTTAGTGGCTCTATTATAGTGCATTATGTATTTAATGGGTGTTAATAGTTGTGAATTCTTATAATTTATAAATGTCGTTTCTATTTGGAATTAACTGTATTTATAAAAAAATAATATCATCTCCTGACTTTTTCGTTTTATTTTATAATGAGCTTAGTTAAGTAATGTTAAGTTTAAAAACAAAAGAACAGATATTATTAAAGGTGATTATTATTTTCTTTAATATATGTCACAATCTTTGTCGTTAGTGGCAATAGTTAGTGAATGATGACAAAAGTTGTGCAAAATCAAGAAATGATAGAACGTGAAAAATTTTCCAAGTTGGCGCGGGAATTCCATGGTGAATTCCTCGTTTACGCAAGGTCGCTGACTCGTGAGGGTAATACGTCTAGGGATATAGTTCAGGATAGCTTTGTGGCTGCTTGGAGAAATAAGGATAAATTTGACGTGACTAGAGACTTTGGGTCATGGATGCGGGGGATTATCCGAAATAAGTGGCGTGAGCATTTGCGAAAGAATCATCGGCAAGTTCCGCTGGATGATGAGGTGCTTGAGAGTGTGGAGGCTGAGATACGGGAGTGGCAGTCTATGCGGACTGATGGTGGCCCGTCTGTGTTTATGAAACTTGAGGAATGTTTGTCTAAGCTACCTGAGGCGCTTTTGCAGGCAGTGAAGAGTTTTTATTATGATGGAAATAGTACGGATGAGGCAGCTGAAAATTTATCTATAGAAGGCTCTACGCTGCGTAAGCGATTACAGCGAGCGAGGTTGAGTCTGAAAGAGTGTGTGAGCAGCAAGAATAACTAAATTTAAAAAGGAGAGAGAAAATGGAAAACGAAAATAATTTGATAGATAGCTTGCTTAAGGAGCATGCTAAGAGCAAGGGAGTGGATGAGAAATTTCTCAGTGAGCTAGAAGCAAAGCTTGATGGTGATGAGAGGGGTAATGTGATTCCGCTGGAACGTGGAGTTGATAAGTCAGGTGTGTATGGTTGGAAACGTGGGTTGGGCGTCGGTGTGGCGGCTTGTGCTGCGCTTTGTGTGGCGGGTACTATGTTGTGGAGGTCTGGTGATAAGCCTGAGGAGATTGTTCTGGATAGTGGTTCAGCTAGTAGACAGATTGCAAATGCTAAGGAGAGTTTGCATGAGTTAGAGGGGAAGCCAAAAGTATCGTATGGCAAGACTTTAGAGGAAGAAGGGGGTGAAGATCTTCATGCGGAGATGGCTTTGGAAAGTGAGCTTAAAACGGATTCAAGTATTAAGAAGCGTGGATCAAAACCAGCAGCCTCAGCATCCAAGCTCTCAGCGTCTATAGCTTCTTCAACTCCTATGACTGTACCTATGCCGGCTCCTGAAAAGGTTGTTGAGCCATCACTTGATTTTGGTCACGGAGATGATTTTGGCGATGGATGGGGTGGAGGGTCTGGTGCTGGTGCTGGTGGTGGTGGAGTGGCGAGGAGGGATAAAGATCTGACAAAGCGTCAAAGTGCTGTCAATGGTATGCATGTAGATGGGGAAATTACTCCTAGCAAGAGGAGACTAGCTGATTTTAATGCTGAGAGGTATGGTGAGTTGGTTGAGAATGAGTTTACGACGCCTGTTGATAAGGAGAGCAGAAGATCTACTTTTGCGGTTGATGTTGATACGGCTTCTTATGCAAATCTTAGAAGGTTGATCAATAATAGGGAGCGTGTGCCTGCTGATTCTGTAAGGATAGAAGAGTTGGTGAACTATTTTGATTATCAATATGAACAGCCTGGGCAGACAGCTAAACATCCTTTTGCGGTGCATGTGGATGCTGCGGATTGTCCGTGGAATGAGAATAGTAAATTAGTGAGGATAGCGCTTCAGGGGAAGAATATAGTCCGTGCAGACCGACCTGCGTCAAATGTGGTTTTCTTGTTAGATGTCTCTGGTTCGATGAATAGTGCGGACAAGTTGCCGCTGCTTAAGGAGAGCTTGGAGTATCTGTTAGAGGAGCTGAATGAGAAGGATACAATCAGTATTGTGGTTTATGCAGGGGCTTCTGGTGTTGTGCTACCGGCTACGAAAGTGGATGGTGTGGGTAGAGTTAAGATCATTAAGGCTATGGAGAAGCTGAGTGCTGGCGGTTCTACTGCTGGAGGAGCGGGGATCAAGCTTGCTTATAAATTGGCACAGGAAAACTTTATCAAAGGTGGGGTAAATAGGGTGATTCTGGCTACTGATGGTGATTTTAATGTGGGAGTCTCTGATCCTTCCGCTTTAACGGACTTGGTAAAGCAGAAGGCGCAGAAGGGAGTTGAGATTTCGGTGCTAGGATTTGGTAAGGGAAATCTTAATGATCGGATGTTGGAGATGATTACGAATAACGGTAATGGGAATTATAACTACATTGATACAATTAAGGAAGGGCGAAAGGTTCTGCTTGAGGATATGATGGGCACGATGGTGACGATTGCTAAGGATGTGAAAATCCAGGTGGAATTTAATCCTGCGAGAGTGAAGGAATATCGTCTGATTGGTTATTCTAACAGAATGCTTCCGAATGCTGCGTTTCTCGATAAAAAGGCGGATGCAGGGGAGATTGGAGCTGGTCATCGTGTGACTGCATTTTATGAAATTGTTCCAGGTAAAGCAGTGGATAAAAGCAAGCTAGATGAACTTCGTTATGGTGATGATGTGATGGCTGAGGCGGATGTTAAGCGTGTGGAATCTGTAGCTAAGCATACCGATGAGCTGTTGTTCGTGAAGTTGGCTTATAAGCAACCTGAGCAGAAGATAAATGATGAGAGCACTTATCTAGCTGTCCCGCTAAAGAATGATGTGAAAACTTGGGATCGGGTTGATGAGGACTTTAAGTTCGGGGCATCGGTCGCTTTATTTGGGATGGTGCTCAGAGATAGTGAGTATAAAGGTGGAGGTGATATGGATCTGGTCCAGAAGCTCGCTGAATCAGGTAAAGGGGTGGACGGCAAAGGTCTCAGGGGAGAATTTATTAATTTAGTGAAAAAAGTGAAAGAGAGGGAATAGTTAATTCGTAATGTAATTATAACAATATAATCGTTTATTTCATACTGTGTTTGGAAGAAGGTCAGCAACATTGAGAGGGGTCTCAGGTTGTTGGCCTTTTTTTGTTTTGGGAAAGCTATTTTGTGGCGACTTCAGTGGAGGTAAGTTTTCCGCTTAGGTGCTCGGCGGCTAGGTCTTCTACTTCAGCTAGTGAGGTGACTTGGCAGAGTCTGGAGCGGAGTGGTTTGGCGCCAGGGAATCCTTTGCAGTAGGCCATAAGTCTGGCGCGCATGGCCATGATGGTGTGTTTTTCTTGGCCGCCGTAGCGGGTGCTCTGGATGGCGAGTGAGCAGTGTTTTACGATGAGAGCCCAGCGTTCCTCCATGGGGATGGGGGGGAGTTGTTCGCCGGTTTTTAGATAGTGCTTGGCTTCGCGGAATACCCATGGGTTCTGCATGGCGGCGCGGCCTATCATGACTCCTGATACATCGGTGGTTTCGCGTCTAAGTTTTACGTCTGCGCCTGTTGCTATGTCTCCATTACCTACAATAGGGAGGTTTGTGACTTGGGTGCATTGCTGAATTACGTCCCAGTCGGCTTCTCCTCGGTATCCTTGGGAGCGGGTTCTGCCGTGGATGGAGATGGCTTGCATGCCTGATTCCTCGAGTGTCTTACAGACTTCTGGGGCGTTGATGGATTCTTGGTCCCAGCCGACTCGGATTTTTGCTGTTACGGGGACTTGGTCTCCTACGGCCTTGGATACTCCTTCTGCTACGCTTGCTAGGAGTGGGCAGTCTTTGAGGAGTGATGAGCCGCCGTTTTTGGAGACGACTTTGTTGACAGGGCACCCGAAGTTGATGTCGATGAAGTCTGGTTGTTTCCAGTCGATTATTTTCTTGGCGGCTTCTCCCATGCGGACTCCATCGGCTCCAAAGATTTGGATTCCTAGTGGGCGTTGTTCCTCGTTGAATTCGGTGTATTTTCGGGTGTAGGCGTCACGTTGCATGATGCCTTCTGCGGAGACGAACTCTGTGACGACGACATCGGCACCGAGCTCTTTACAGATGGTACGAAAGACTACGTCAGTGACACCGGCCATGGGTGCTAGGTAGAGGGGGAATTTTCCGTTTTCAAACCAGGGTAACATGTTTGCTTGTTATTATTGATTAGTAATTTGTTAAGGGGAGCTGTGGCTCTGGGGAGTCATAATTAAACTGAGTAGAGGAAGCAACCGCAGTTTTCGCATTGGCTGAGTTGCTTTTCTTGAATTGTTTTGCTGACGGTGTCAGAGATGACTTTCATGTGGCAGCCACCACACTGGTTTTCATGGAGTGGGCAGACTGCGGCATTTCCTTTTTTGGCAAATACACGGTCGTACATGGCGAGGGTGGATGCTTCGATGTCTTTTATTAGTATGGCTCTCTCTTCGTTGAGCTCAGTGATTCTTGCTGAGTTGTTGTTTTTCTTTTCGGTGAGTGCCTTTACTTCATCAGCCATTCCGGACTTGATAGAGGTAAGTTTTTCTGTTGCTTGATTGAGGATGGCTGAGAGTTCATCGGATTTCTCCATGCATTCTAGTTCTTGCGTTTCTAGATCATTGACCATGTCTTGATAGCGGATGATCTCTGCTCCGAGTGCTGCGAACTCGTCATTTTTCGTAGTTTCAAATTGTTGAACGGTTAGTTTCTCGATCGTGTTTTTGCGGGTCTTTCGGTCCAGGTCAATTTTTTTGATTGCTAGGTCATTTTTTTGGGAATTTTCACGGGCTAGTACGAGGGAGGTCTGAGCTTCACTGAGTCTGCTTTTAATGGAGGCTGCATCACGCGGGATTTTGTCCAATTCACGCTGGAGGGTTTGGATCTTGTGGTCTCTGTCTTGGATGACGAGTAGTGATTCAATTTGCGGTAACATGAGAGTTTATTAGCTGTTATGAACGATGTGGGCAAGGCGAATAAGGTGGGGATGGCAGGATTGTCTCTTAATTTATTAGAGATCAAGCTAGAGGTTTCGGGAGAAAGATCTTGACCTGATTTACGAGGGATATAATTTAATACGTACATGAAATTAAAAAATATCTTACCGATGTCGGTTGCGGGGACCTTAGGTCTGTGCTGTATTAGCTTTCTTACGAGCTGTGATGGAAGTAGTAGCAGTAGTGGTTCAGGCGAGGGCTTAGAAGGCGTTGTAATCGAAATCCCAGATAACCCGGATGAAGTGAACGAAGAGAATGTTGGTTCTGATGCCGATAATACAGGAGCAAATGAGGCGCTTGAGGCAAGTTATGGCGCGCAGGTGTATGATGGTATTAATGCTGAGAGAACAAGCGCAGGACGTTCTGTGCTGATACGTGATTCACAGATGGATGCACTAGCGGCATCTCACAATGCGTTTATGATCAGTGTGGCTTCTCCAGGAGGCACTATCCAGACAGGTCACGATAATGCTCAATCTAGGGCAGAGGCTAATGCTGCGAGAGGGTTTAGGAGTTTCGGTGAGAATACGGCGGGTATCAGAGGTTATAGTAGCTCGGTCGTAGCGAGAACATTTGTAGATGGCTGGGTGGCTTCATCTGGTCACTATGTGAATATTATTGGGGATTATACCCACACTGGAGTAGCGGTTAGTGTGGACTCTAGAGACGGTACTATTTATGCGACGCAGATTTTTGCTAAATAATTTATCTTTAACTTATTAACTCTCTTTTCACGACGGTCTCTTTTTATAGAGGCCGTTTGTGCGTATAGTGGTGGGAATAAGATCTGTAGTGATGGCTTGATTTAGGTGATTTTCGTAGTTAGAATATTCATTGAATGGCATCGGACTCTACACTATCAGCACTGGCACCACCTAGGTTATTAGCAGGTATTACTTTGCTTTATTGGGGGGCTATGACGGGGGAGGCTTTTATTGCATTGATTATTGCGGTATTGCTAGAGGGTAAAAACTGGGTCAAGTGGAGTTGGGATTTTGATGCGGCAGCTTATGTGAAAGCTTTTCAGGTGTCTCTGGGGTTGTTGGGTTTGGTTTTATTGATGGTGTGGCTGGACGAGATCAACCGTGATAGTTTATATCATGTGATGAAGTGGTTCCCGTTGTGTTTTCTGCCAGTGGAGCTAGCTCAGAGATATGGCAAGAGTGATAGTATGAACCTGAATACGTTTTTTTATTTCTCTAGGTTGCGGATGAAACAAGATGTTAAAGAGGGGAGGAGTTTTAATCCGAAGAAGATCAATACGGGGTATCCTTATCTATTTATTGTGATTGTGGTGGCATCTTGTGCGAGTAGGATGGATGTGTTTGTACAAATTGGAATGCTTGGACTGATGACGGCGATTATTTTGGCGGTATCAGTCAAGCGTGGTTTGGGCTGGCGGAGGTTGGTCTGGGCTTTACCGATGATGCTTCTAGTGGCGGTGTGGATTCAGGCAGAAACGGAGGCCATTTATAAATCCTACATGACTCGTGGAAGGGCATTTAAAGATCCAGGTGAAGGGGAGTCTAGTCCTAGGCATACTAACTTGGGGCAGTTAGGGGAAATGAAGCAGAATCCAGAAATTCAGTGGCGGATGTGGGGTGATGAGGTTCCAGAATATTTACGTTTGAATAGCTATAATAAGCATTTTGGTGTTGGTTGGAAATATGAGTATGAGGCTGACGCGAGGGGTTTTAAGGATATCGATGAGGCTTTTGAAAGTGGTACAGGTATTGAAATTGGTGGTGATGGCACGGGACTGTTTATCTTTAAAACGGAGTTAGAGCCTATGGTGGAGGATAGTAGTGTGCCGCGAAATAAAATCACATTGCGGGGTAAGGGGCAGTCGGATACGGAGCAGAGTATTGTGCCTTCTGCTGCGGGGTTGTTTGCCATTGATAAAATAGTGGGTGGTGATGTGACGCCGGCAGTGCATCCGTTAGGGGTTTTGAAATTGATCAACAGGAAGGCCATCATTGATTATCAGCTATGGAGCACTGATCGGAATTTGTTGGATAGTAAGCCTGATGATCAATTGGATTTGGAGGTAATTAAGAGTTATAAGAATTCTGTGACTTTGCTTAGTAAGGAGATGGGGCTTGGTAGTATTCCTGATCCACGAGATAAGGTGAATGCGATGGGGGATTTTTTCATGCAAAACTTCAGCTATGCGCTTCATTTTGAGATGCCTAGAACGGATTTTCTTGGAAGTGATCTAGAGAGATTCATGCTAGATGATAGGAGGGGGCATTGTGAGTATTTTGCGACTACAGCGGCATTACTTTTGCGAGAGCAGGGTATACCGACTCGTTATTGTATAGGATTTGTAGCGCGTGAGAAGGATGGAGATACTTGGGTGATGCGAGGTTCTCATTTGCATGCTTGGTGTAGTGCTTGGATAGATGGAAAATGGGAGATTGTGGATTTGACTCCGCCGGATTGGCTTTCAATAGAGAGCGCGAAAAACGAGGTTGAGTGGTCACAGGGATTCAAAGATTGGTTTCAGAACATCAAGCAGGACTTCTTGATTTGGAGAACTGACGACGAAAACAAATCTTTGATGAATGCGGTGATGTGGGTACTGGGAGTGATGTTATTGATTTGGTTTGGATATCGGCTGTTTAAGGCTAGGACTAGGAAGGCTGATATTGGCAATGGGATGGCGTCAAGTTTGACTTATGAATTGCCTCGGGAGTTTGAATTTATAGAAGCGAAATTGTCATCTGTGATCGGTGAACGGTCTGTGGCGCAAACTTACCAGAACTGGGTGGAAGGGGCTAAGGATAAGGTGGATGAGGATTTATTAGAAAAGCTCATGAATTTAATGAAGTTGCATGAGAAATCTAGGTTTGGAGGGCAGAATATGTCCTCTGAAATAGCAAAATCTAGTGAAAAAGTGAAATCATTACTTAAATGGTAATGTATTTAAGTTGTTTTGTTTTAGTGTTTTGTGGGTTTTGTGGTATAAGCATTAGTTTTTTAGTTGTAAAACGTGGCTAAATGATTAGTTTTACCACGTAAAAAAAAACTATACTATGGCTAGAAGAAAAACAACATTGGCACTAAGAGTAAATGGAGATAACCCCAATCATCATTTATGGAATAATAGGGGCGTCTGGTGGTGTCATCTAACTGTGCACAAGGCAGATGCAACAGCTGAGCGCCTCAGGTTTTCTTTAAAAACCAGAGACGTTGATCAAGCGAGACATCGTAGAGATAAGATCTTTGACGATATCGCTAAGCACTACGATATAGCTGCTTAATTCGCGATTTTAGCAAGAACTGCCTTTTGGGCATGCAGACGATTTTCAGCTTGTTGGAAAATAGTATCTGCGTGGAGTTCTAATACCGATTCGGTAATCTCCTTTTCTCTGTATGCTGGTAAGCAATGGAGAACGATGTACCCATCATTTGCATGGCTAAGTAGCTCGCTATTTACTTGGTAGGCTCCGAAGAGGGCTTCTTTTTCGGCTTGACCTTCTTGGCCCATGGATAGCCAGACATCTGTATTGATAATGTCTGCTCCTTCGCAGGCTGCGACTGGGTCATCTGTGAGTGTGACGTTTGGCGCATTGACTTTATCCATGAATTCGGCAGGTGGCTGGCAGCTTTTTGGTGCTGCAATGACGAGTTCGAAACCTAGGTATTTAGCTGCCCAGATCCATGAGCGTGACATGTTGTTGTCACCGTCTCCGATAAATACGATTTTCTTACCTTCCCAGGTTCCGCATTTTTCTTTGACTGTGAGGAGGTCTGCTAAGATCTGGCATGGGTGTTCTTCGTCGGTGAGGGCGTTGATAGTGGGGATGTTTCCGTATTCAGCAAAGTCGACGACGTCTTGTTGAGCGAAGGTTCTGATGATGCAGCCGTGAACCATTCTGCCTAGCACACGAGCTGTGTCTTTGATGGGCTCACCTCTTCCGAGTTGGATATCGTTTGAAGATAGGAACATGATTGATCCACCTAGCTCACGGACGCCAACCTCAAAGGATACGCGTGTGCGGGTGGATGACTTGGTGAATATCATTGCCCAAGTCTGTCCTGCTAAAGGAAGAGAACTAGGGTTGCCGCGTTCAGCTTTGATAGTCACTGCGGAGTTCACAAGTTCATTGAGAAGGTCTGCGTTGAGCTCTTCGATAGAGAGTAAGTGATTCATGTCAGGTTGTGGTTTGGTAATTAAAGGTAAAGGTCTAATAGTGAAAGCGGAGAGATAAACACGGATTGAGACTAAATGTCTAGCGTTTTCTGATTGTGTAAAATCTGGATGCAGATAGAACTACCACCGATGAGATTAGACAAATACCTAGCCACGCACTCCGATGCCACTCGCACGTTAGCCAAAATGGCGATCAAAACAGGAAGAGTGGATATCAATGGTGTGGTTACTAAGGATCAGGGTAAAAAGGTGAAGCCGGATGATGTGGTGTCTGTTAATGGGAGAGAGCTGAAGGAGTCTGGTGAAGTTTATCTGGTGATGAATAAGCAGGCGGGGATCATTTGCGCTACGCAAGATGAGGAGCAAGATACGGTGTTAGATTTTTTAGATGGGTACACGCATAAGGAACTGCATATTGCGGGGAGGTTGGATAAGGATACTACGGGGTTGGTGCTGATCACGAGTGATGGGCAGTGGTCGCATAGGGTGACTTCGCCAAATTACGTTTGTGAAAAGGTGTATCAGTTAGAGTCTGTCATTCCTATGCAAGATAGTTACATCGAAGAGTTTGCAGCTGGAATCATGCTGCGTGATGAAACTAAGCTTACTAAGCCGGCGAAACTGGAGATACTTACTCCCACGACGGCGAGATTGACCCTAACGGAAGGGAAATATCATCAGGTGAAGAGGATGTTCGGTGCTATGGGGAACAGGGTCACAAAACTTCACAGAGAGTCTGTGGGGAAGGTGAATTTGGGGGATCTAAAAGAAGGTGAATTCCGGGAACTTACAGAAGATGAAGTTGCGAGTTTCTAGCGGGTTACGCCACGCTCGCTTTGTTCTAGGAAGCTAATTAGCTTTTGCACGTTTTCGTTGGCTGCGCAGTCGGCTTGTTTGGTTTCTTCGATGGCTTCTTTGAGGTTTTTTTCTTTCTTGAAGAAGAGGCGCTTGTAAGCTCGGCGGAGGCAGGCAATGTCATCGGCTGAGAAGCCTCTGCGCTGAAGGCCAATTTGGTTAATCGCTCTGACTACGGCTGGGTTTCCATCTGCGATGGTAAAGGGGGGGATGTCTTGGACGACTTTGGTGAAGCCTCCGATGATAGAGTGCGCGCCGACACGGCAGAACTGATGCACGCCGGATAGGCCGGAAATAATGACGTGATCTTCTACTACTACATGCCCTGCTATGGAGCCATTATTAGAGAAGATGCAGTGGCTACCGATTACGCAGTCATGTGCGACGTGCGAGTAGCAGAGAAAGAGGTTGTCATTACCGATTGTGGTAGGGGTATCTGGCGAGGTTGAGCGGTGAATGGTGGTGTTCTCGCGGAAGGTATTTCTATCGCCGATGATGAGGTAGGTGGGTTCCTCTTTGTATTTTAAATCCTGGGTGAGTTGGCCGATCGCCGCGAATGGGTAGAAGAGGTTGTTTTCGCCGATGGTGGTGTGTCCGTCGATCACCACGTGGGATTTGAGTGTGGAATTAGCCCCAATGCTGACGTTTTCGCCAATGACGCAGTATGGGCCAATGTTGACGTTATCGCCGATTGTGGCTGATTCTGAAATGATTGCGGTAGGATGGATCACGTGTTTTAAAATGTTAGATGGTTGATTGAGAAAGTTAACTTAGCATCATTTTCGCTTTCTTGATAGCATTAATGAGCGTGATGACTTCCTCTTCGGTGTTATATACGGCAAAGGATGCGCGGACTGTGCCTTGGATGCCGTATCTGGCCATGAGGGGTTGGCAGCAGTGATGGCCGGTGCGGACTGCGACGCCCATCTGATCCATGAGTGTGCCCAGATCGTAGTGGTGAATGCCCTCGATGTTAAAGGAGAGAACAGCGGCTTTATCATCTGCTGTTCCGTAGAGTTTTACGCCCTCGATCTCTTTGATGGCGGTGGTGGCTAGGGACAGTAGATGGTGCTCGTGAGCAGCGATGGCTTCGAGACCGATTCCGTTCATCCAGTCGAAAGCAGTAGCGAGTGCTATCGCGCCTTCGATGTTTGGTGTGCCTGCTTCGTATTTGAATGGTAGTTCGTTGTATGTGGTTTTCTCGAAGGTGACTTGCTTGATCATTTCTCCGCCGCCTTTATAGGGCGGGAGTTCGTTGAGGATAGTTTCTTTTCCCCAAAGGACGCCGATGCCTGTGGGGGCGTAGCATTTATGGCCAGAGAAGACGTAGAAGTCGCAGCCTAGTGACTGGACATCCACTTGTATGTGAGCTGCGGACTGTGCGCCATCGATGAGGGTGAGTGCGCCGTGTTGTTTGGCTTTTGAGATGAGTTTCTCAATTGGGTTAATGGTACCTAGGGCGTTTGAGACGTGATTGATGGCAACAACTTTAGTTAGATCGGTGAGGAGATTGTCGAGATCTGTTAGGTCCCATTCGCCGGATTCAGTTATAGGAAGGACGTCTAGCTCAGCACCGGTGTGCTCGCATAGTAGTTGCCATGGCACGATGTTGGAATGGTGCTCTAGAGCTGAAATGAGGATGCGGTCACCGGGCTTAATTTTCCCGGAAAAGGTGAGAGCTGTGGAAACTAGGTTGATGCCGTCGGTAGTGCCGGAGGTGAAGATAACTTCGTGGCTGTGTGGAGCATTGAGGTGTTTGGCGATCGTTTCACGGGCGGCTTCGTGAGCTGCTGTGGCTTCTCTGGATAGGAAATGTGCGCCTCGGTGGATATTGGAATTGATTTCTGAGTAGTACCTGACTGAGGCATCAATTACGGCTTGTGGGTTGTGGGTGGTGGCCGCGTTATCTAGATAGGTGAGCGTTGTTCCGTTGACTTCTTGTGAGAGGATGGGGAACTGAGCTCGGATTTCTAGGATGGATTTTTTGTCGAGGGACATGAGTGTTATAGAAAATTATTCTTCACTGAATAGGTCAGTGGTGAAGAGTTTGAATGCGGCAGGCGTGATCATGAAGTAGTCAGGATCGTTGCTGCTTTTTGCGTAATAGTAAGCCACTTTTGTGGCGGTCTCGCTAGGAAGGGCGATTTGAATAGTGTGGGTCTGTGTGGAGCTAGGCATGGCTTCATCATCAAACAGCTGGCTGGTAATGGTAGCGGTGAAAATAGGGTTCTTTAATGCTTGTTCAGCTTGGAAATCATCGGGGCCTAGTCTGCGTCTTGCTATTACTTGACTGCATGTATTGATGAAGTATTTTGCTCGGAGTGGGTTGAGCTTATTGGTGACGTCTTGGTTGGCTATTTTTGCTGAGACGGTGTCTGCGAGGTAGTCATAATCGACAGTGACTTTTTCTTGACCGCGTTGCTGGACAGAAAACTGGATGATGTCGTTCTTGATGAGGTCCCAGACGATATTGCTTTTCCAGTCCCATTCGTTTTTAGCGATACGCAAGAATGTGGCTGGGTCCACTTCCCAGACGGTATTACTACCTTGGAGGTGGGCGTAGATGATTCCTTCTTTACGTGAAAATATGAGTCGCTGGCTGAGACCTGCTAATGGGCGGATATCTAGGGTGAGGACTGGATTTTGAAAATCATAGAGGCTGAGATCTGTGGCAGCATCTGAGACGAAAGCTTTCACTGGTTCTTTAGAAACTACAGCGATGAGGTTAGCGATGGCTACTTCGTTAGGCGCGGCTCTTTTGCCATCGACTGTGAGGAGTTCGTAGTTAGAACCGGCGGCTGGGCGGGCGACAATGATGGGTGGAACGTAGGGTTGTCTGAGTATGAAGCCGCGGATGTTTTCTCTTGCGAGTGTGAGCATGTTGCGGGCGCGAAGGGCGTTTACGCTTGTGGGCAGTGAGGCGATGGAGCTTTTGTAGCCTTCAGTGGCTTGGGTAGGTAGCTCGAAGATGACGTCTCTGTCACTGATGGTGGCGAAGGCTGTCTTAGCGTTCTCCTTTGTTGGTGGGTAAACGGTGAGTGTGATGGGCTCGCTGACTCCGAAGTTCTTGATGATGATTTGGGTTTTTCCTTTGGTTTCTTGAGGCAGAGTGATGGAGTCCTTTTGATGGAGTTTGACTGCTGTTAAGTTTGAAATATCTACTAGGAGCTTGGAGAGAGATTTAGAATCAACGGCTAAGTCGAGAGGTTTAGATATTCTCCAGGGTGACTCTGAAGTGGAGTGATCTAGTACTATCTCACGGCTGGACTGCTTAATGCGTATCTCTTCCATGTATTTTCGATTGAGTGCAAATGGACGGTGATCACGGAAGCCTTCAAAGTTGTCTTTGAAGAGGGAGCGGATGATGAATGTAGGGTCTGCCGCGAGGTATAAAACGTCATCGTCCTCAGCATTTTCTTTGATAATGTAGACAGTGGGGAAATCAGTGGTGACTGGCTGGCCGCTGTCATCAGTAGTGATGATGCGATGTTTCCAAGATGAATCCATGCCAATTTTATAGCTAGCGGCGATCTTGCCGTGGATGTCTTTGACGGTCACTTTGGTCCAGTTATCTGAGAATCCGTAGTCTTCGAGATTGATCTGGCTCATTGGGATGGCTTCGACTACTTGTGTGCTCATGGTGAAGTTGAGCAGGGGATTCAAGTAGAGGACACCAGCGGCGCGGTCTTGGTAGGGAGAAATACAGTCCCAGAGAGAGTTGCGGTTTAGCTGGAAGGTGTGCTCGACTCCTGATTTATTGGAAAGGATAATGGTGTGTCTGTCGAGCAATCTAGGGTTGTCAAAGAGTCGGTCACCTGCGGGGATGGCGCCGCTGGCATCAAAGGCTGAAGTCTCCTGTTGTTTCTGGATATCCAGATACAACCAGAAGCTCAGAGCTGCGGTGCAGAGGGCTAGGATGATGGTGGTGAATAGTCGCACTGAGTGATGTGAATGTACTAAATTTATGAACGTCGATTAAACCATACGAAGAATGCTGTGATAGCAGCGAGGCTAGGTAGGATGCCGAGGATGGTGAAGTTGATCTGTGATTTCTGGTTTTCAGGAATCGTGATTTTTTGATTCTGCACTGGCTTTTGGCCGATGCTACCAACGAGTTCTTCTCTGCCTGCGAGCCAGTTAATAGAGGAGACCATGAAGTGTGTGAGTTCGTCTCGCATGTTGTTGGGTCTGAGGAACTGGGTGTTTCCCATGACGATCATCCTAGAGGTTAAGTGCTTGGTGCGATCTAGGTTAAGTTTGCCTCGAACTACTGCTGCGGAGAGTGATACGGGCTTGGCTACTGGGCTTTCAGGAGCTGAGCCATTATCGATGCCAGGGTCGAACTGAGCTTTGTCCTTTTGATAGCTAGCTTCTCCCCACCATCCTGGTGCTGAGTTGAGGATGGAGTAGACGTTGATGTTTTTAGTTGCGAGTTGATCTACATTTACTAGTGAAAGTGAGCGGGTCATTCCGTCTAGCTGGGTGGCTTGATCGCCGAAGCCTTTGGTGATTTCATTCCCTCTTACAAAGATGCCACGGGCGGTGGTGAACTTGCGACCATTGTTCATGCTTGTGACACGGTCATTCTCGACCATGATGCCATAACTGGCTAGGAATCTGCGTATTTTTACTAGCTTAGCTTCTGGTTTGATGGTGATGAACATTGAGGCGCTATTTCTGCCCCAGTATTCATTGAGAATTTGGATTTCGTTGTCATCGAAGTCGACGTCGAGCCCAATAATGGCTACGCCTTCAGCGTCTGAAGGAATGGGTTTGTTGGAGGAGATCTGATAGGGTTCTAGTTCGATGTTTTGGCTGTTTAGTAGGCTATTAAAGGTTCTCCAGGCTGGAGATCCTTCACCTAGGTCATCGACCTCGCTTTTGTCTACGATGAAGTAAAATTTGCGTGCTTTGCCTTCTACTGCGCTGAGCAGGTAGGTGGTGATGATTTTTTCATCCTGCCATGCTGTGATGCGGGATCCGTCTTCAGAAGTTCGGAAGAGTTCATGGATAGGGAATTGTCTGATGCGCTTGAGAGATACAGGTAAGGTTTCCGTTTCATTAGGATTAGATGTTAGCGAGGTGGTATTTGGCGTATCTAGTTTGGTCTTTTCAGCATCGGTGCGGGCATCGATCATTACGCTGTCTTCGTGGAATGACTTGCTGTATATGGCTGAGATCTCGTTGAGGCGGTTGGCGTCTTTGACGCGATCGATGAATTCGACATCAATCTCCGTGGTTGAGTTTCGGCTATATTCTTCAAACAGGCTTCGTAACCTCTGGCTGTATATCAGGTTCTGTTTGGAGATTACGAAGATTTTAATTGGGTCGCTATGGTTTTTGAGTTGCTCGCCTTGGAGGAATTTCAATGAATAATCTGAGAGGGTGTATTGCGCACCTGCTGTGAGATCTTCTCTGACGTGTTTGTCTGAAGTGAGGTAGTTTAATAGGCAGACGCAGATGAATGCTAATAGGACCTGGATCAAGATCATTGCGCCTATGTTAAAGCGGTTGATCTTAACGATAGGGATGAATTTTTTCTTTGATGCTGGGGGTAAGTTTTTAGGCTTAGAGAGGTCTTCGGTAGGGGCGAGGACTTCGTTGTCAGGATCTGGGATGATGTCTGGTTTCTGAGACGGCATGAGGATAGAAAATTAGTTTTTCCAACGTCGGTAATCTACGACGTGGTGCGTGAGCAAAAGGGTGAACAATGTCATGGAGAGGTAGTAAACAAAAGGGCGAGAGTCGATTAGCCCTTGTCCGAAAGTGTTGATGTGTTCTCCCATGTTGATGTAGTGGAAGAAATAAGCAGCACCGGCTCCGCTAAAACTTTCACCCATGATGATAGGGACGAATCCTAGAAACATGTGGAAGGCGAGTAGGCCGAATGTGACGACGGCTGCAATGATTTGGCTAGAAGTGAGTGATGACGCTAGGCAGCCGACAGCTACGAAGAATGAACCGATGAGGAAGAGGATGAGGAAGACGCCGGTCATCTGTCCAGCGTTAAGCGGAGCTGGGGTGCTGGAGAGGAAGCTGAATACCTTGATATGGATGAAGAGTGGGAGCCACAGGCAACAATAGAAAACGAATGCTGCGAAGTATTTTGAAAGCACGACTTGCCAAGTGCGGATGGGTGCAGTCATTAAGGTTTCTAGTGTTCCGCTGCGTTCTTCCTCAGAGAAAAGCTTCATGGTGATGAGCGGGAAAAGAAAAAGGAAATAAATGGTGAAAATGGGAGTCTGTAGACTGTCCAGTAGCATGTTATTTACGACAGGGCGCTTGGCATACTGCTCCAGCACTGAGGAGAGGCATAAGCCTTGGAGCAACATGATGATAGCAAAAACGACCCAGCCAAATGGTGAGCAGAAGTATTGCTTGAGTTCTTTCTTAAATAATATGTGTAAAATGCGCATGGTGAAGTCTGCTATGCACGTGGTAGGTGACTAATGCATACATTCCAAGTGCAAAGAATACAAAGAGCCAGAAATCCGTAAATAATTTACAATTCCTGGCTCTTTAAATGAGTGGTTTAGAGTATTTTCTGACAAATTAGCCAGTCACGTAAGCCTCGCGCACCTTCTCAAGTAGTGCTTTGGTCTTACGGATGCCTTCTTGCTCGCTGATTTCTTTGCCTTCATACTCGATTCCTACGTGTCCACGATATCCTGCATCGAGGCAGATTTTCATCGCTTTGTAGAAGTCAGTTTGAACTTCGTTGCCTTTATCATCGAAAACGCGGCTCTTAGCACTGACTCCTTTAGCAAATGGCATGAGGTCGGTGATGCCTTGGTAACGGTCATACTCGTGGAAGTTTCCGAAATCTGGGAGCGATCCACAGTTTGGCATGTTTACAGTGCTGAGGACTTGTTTGACCCAAGCTCCGTCAGATGAGAGGCCACCGTGGTTTTCTACGATGACATTGATGTCAAAATCTTTGGCGAATTCTGAGAGTTTGGTGAGTCCAGCGATGACGTTTTTCGCTTTGTCGTCACGGTTTTTACCTCCGCCGTGAGCATTAACGCGGACGGAGTGGCAACCGAGGAATTTTGCAGCTTCGACCCATTTCTTATGCTTGTCCACTGTCTCCTGACGTTTTTTAGCATCGGCTGCACCAATGGAGCCTTCGCCATCGATCATGATGAGTACGTTTTTAATGCCTTCGTCTCCTGTGCGTTTTTTGAGTTCGGTGAGGTAGGTTTTGTCCTTGGCCTTGTCTTTGAAGAATCCGTTCACGTATTCGACTGCTGTGATGCCGAACTCGTCTTTGGCATATTTAGGGAAGTCCATGTTAGTGAGCTCTTTTTTCCAAATAGCGTTGTGTAACGACCACTCAGCGAGAGAAATCTCGAATAATGGAGCGGCGTTGTCTTTGAAAGCAAAAGCTGGGAATGTTCCAGCAGCTAGGGTTCCTAGTGTCCCGATGGATGTTTGAATAAAGTTTCTTCTGTTCATAATGAAGGTAAGCTAGGCCATCGTTTTAGTCACGACAAATGAAATCTTCACAATATGCAGAAAAATAAGAATTTCTTATGATGGAGGTAAGTGGAATAAAAAAGCTCTCAGGCGGATGAAGGCTTGAGAGCTTTGAAAAATTTGAAAACGAAACTCGCTAATGGATTAGATTAGCGAGTCTGAGAGCTTAGCTCTTAGCTGGAGCAGGGGCTTCTTCTTTAGATGCTTTGAATCCAGCAGCGTTGATGGTTTCGATGACTTTAGCTTCTGATGTTTTAGCTGGGTCGATAGTTACTGTAGCGTGACCAGACTCGTGACAAACGCTACCTACTGTGCAGCCTTCAAGTGAAGTGAGTGCCGCAGAGACTTTCTTAGAGCAAGATCCGCATGACATTCCAGAAACAGGGATGTCTAGTTTTTCTCCAGCTACTGTGAATCCTGTAGATACGAGTGCTGATTGAACTTTTGATTTGTCTGTCTTAGCTGGGTCATACTTGACAACGACGTTGCCTGACTTGTGGCATACTGACTGAACAGTGACGCCTTCAACGGCTGCGAGCGTTGTTTTGACTTTGCCCGCGCATGACTCGCATGTCATTCCTGTGACAACGTATTTTGCAGTAGTGCCAGCAGTATCGCATGTGCCTTCACAGCATTCGCCTGTTTTAGCTACAGTTTTTGTGTCGCAGCTTGTGCAGCTTTCTCCGGCTGATGCGAATGATGAGAGACCGAGAAGTGATAGTGATGTCAGAGTATAGATTATTTTCATATGTAGTTGTTAATTAATTATTGATTATTTGCGTAACAGAGTGAGTTACTCAGATAGGAGTCTTAGAGTCGATTAATTATTCCTCGATATTTCGTTTTTTATTTGGAGTTATTGAGGCCTTCTTAATTTTGAATCTCCACAGCCTAATAGCTAGGAGAATACTAGCAACGGTGAGACCGAGTGCGAGGCCCCACCAGATGCCTACGGCACCGATTGACGAATGAAATGCGAGCCAATATCCGAATGGAATTCCTACGATCCAGTAGGAGAAGAATCCAACCATTGCAGGGGTGGCTGTGTCATGCAATCCGCGCAGCATTCCGATGGAGGCGACCTGTTGGCCATCCACGATCTGGAACACACCTGCCACTACGAGGAAGCTGGTGGCATAGGCTATGACCACTGGGGCATCTTCAATAAACTGCTCAGCCATGTTTCCACCGAAGAGGAGGAATGAGGTGGCTGTGATAGTAGAGAATAGAAGAGTAAGTATCCAGCCTGAGAGGTAGGTGGTGCGCATGTTGTTGGTGGTTTTTTGTCCTATTTTTTCCCCGACACGGATTGTGAGGGCGATGGAGATGCCTAGTGGGATCATGAATGCAATTCCGGCGCAGACTAGCGCTATTTGCTGGGCTGCGAGTGCTTCTTTGCTTATCCATCCGAGCATGATTCCACTCATTACGAAGGCTCCGACTTCCGTAAGTGTTTGGAGACCGGCGGGGAAGCCTAGTTTTAGGAGGGATTTTATTTCTCCCATATCGAGGCGGAGAAACCAGCGGTAGGGGGTCCATTCTGCGAGGCTGGTGTCCTTGGTGAACCAGACGAGCATGGCGATGACTAGTATAATTCTTGAAATGAGAGTGGCATATCCAGCTCCTTCAAGTCCTAGGGCTGGAGCGCCAAGGTTTCCGTAGATTAGCATCCAGTTGAGCAGGACGTTTAATAATACTGCAGCAATACTGATCGTGAAGGCGGTCCACATTCTATCTAGTGCATCTACGTGATTTTTAAGAGAGATTCCTACTAGTCCGGGGATGAGTGATGCGCAGATGATAATGAAGAAGCCACGTGAGCGACTGGCTACAACGGGATCTTGGTCCATGTGCTCGATTAATCCATTTCCAAGCCAAGCGATGAGAAAGAATATGGTGCCGATGATGAGTGAGAGGTAAGTACTATTACGACATACTGAGCGAGCTTCGGTGGTGTTTCCAGCTCCTTTGGCAGTTGAGGTGCGAATGGATACACAGGTCATGATGCCCATGCCGAAGACGAAGGGAACGTAGAATAGGTTGTTTGCGAGGGTGAGTGCGGCGAGTTCAGTGACGCCAAGTTTTGCGACCATGATGGAATCCACTAGCCCTAGCAGCATTTGGCCTATTTGCCCGATAATCAGCGGTAGCGCGAGGGCGAAGATTGTCTTGCTTTCCTTGTAAATAGTCATTTTGAAATTTGGATGTCAGTCTCTACCAAAAAACCAGATTGCCAAGTCTTAGTCTTCTGTCGTATAAATTATTTCAATGAGTGATTTAAGCCAAATATTTAAGAATAACCTAGATTGGGTGAAGGAAATGCGTGCTGAGAATAAGGACTTCTTTGAAAGCCTCGCGCATCAGCAAAAACCAGATTATTTATGGATCGGCTGTTCCGATAGCCGAGTGCCTGCGAACCAGCTGATGGGGCTGTTGCCAGGGGATGTATTTGTGCATAGGAATATTGCGAATATGGTAGTCCATGCTGACTTCAATGCGCTGTCAGTGATTCACTACGCGGTTGAGTATTTGAAAGTGAAACATATTATTGTTTGTGGTCACTATGGCTGTGGAGGTGTGAAATGTGCCCTTTCAGATGACAGATTTGGCATCGTAGATAGCTGGCTACAGCACATCAAGGATGTGAAACGCTTGCATAAGGAGGAGTTAGTAGGGTTTGAAGGACAAGCGAAAGAGGATCGGCTCTGTGAGCTGAATGCGATGGAGCAAGTGCAAAATGTCTGCCAATCACCACCTGTGTTAGATGCTTGGGCTAAGGGGCAAGAGCTTAATGTGCATTGTTGGATTTATGGAATTGCAGATGGGAAAATCCGTAACTTGCAAGATCCAATCAGTGGGCCTCTAGATAAATAGCTGAAAGAGGAGTGGAGGAGCATTATAAGTATACACAGGGCTAATCTTTTTGCGATATAACTCATTTTCCTGAGAAAAAACTTCGCATGATGAGGCATCCATGTGTAGTCTAGTTTATAACGATGAAGTGCCAACTATGCGAACAAGAAGCGAGTGTGACTTATACCAAAGTGGTCGGGGATAAATCACAGAAAATCCATCTCTGTGCCGAGTGTGCGGACGAGAAGGGGATTACCAATTTAGATAATTTTAACCTGTCAGATATACTCATGAGCGATGAAAAATTTAGCCCTGCAGAGGAAAATGTAACGGTCAATCTAAGTAAGTGCACAGAGTGTGGATTTACGCTAGATGACTTACGTAAGATAGGGAGGTTAGGTTGTAGTTCATGCTATGAGCAATTTGGTGGTGAGGTGAAAAGTATGATTGGGAATATGCATAAAGGGACGAAGCATAAAGGTAAAGTTCCTGAAGGTATGTTGCTGGTCATTGAGGCGAAATCGAAGTTGAAGAAACTTCAGAGCCTGCTTGATAAAGCCATCGCAGATGAAGAATATGAGAAGGCTGGGGAGTTGAAGAACGAGCTAGCTACATTCAAGAAATCCTTACCTGTAGATGCCCAATAGTATGATGCGATTTTCGACATTAGTGAAGCACCCTGCAGACTGGATGACTGGTAAGAGTAGAGATAACTCAGTGGTTATTACTAGTCGAATCCGACTAGCGCGTAATCTGCGTGACGCACCATTTCCTGGATGGGCGATGAAGGCTGAGCGGAAGGAAATTTTAGAAACAATTTTACCTGAAATTACTGGGTTGAATACGATGAAAAACGGATTTTCTCAGGAGCTATCAAAGCTGGATTCTCTGCAGAAGCAGGTTCTGGTGGAGCGGCATTTGATCAGCCGTGAACAGGCAGCGAGAGGGGATGGGTGTGCTGCAGTTGTGAATCGAAAGCAGTCATTGTCATTGATGGTGAATGAAGAAGATCATCTGCGGATGCAGTCGATCTGTGCTGGGATGCATCTACGTGAAGCGTATGATTTGTTAGATACAATCGACCGGGAACTGGAGACGAAGCTTAGCTACGCTTATGATGGGAATTTAGGTTATCTTACAGCATGTCCTACGAACTTAGGCACTGGTATGCGAGCCTCTGCGATGTTGCATTTGCCTGCGCTAGTTCTTACGGATCAGATTGGTCAGGTGCTTCAGGCTGTTAGCAAAATAGGTCTCGCTGTTAGAGGGTTATTTGGTGAGGGCACTGAGTCGCTCGGAGATTTATTCCAGATTTCAAATCAGTCAACACTCGGTGAATCTGAGGAGGCGATTATTGATCGCTTAGAGCGTGTGATTAACCAGGTGGCGAACCATGAGAGGAATGCCAGGCTGAAAATGATGCAGGAGGAGCCGGACCAACTTACTAACAAAATAGGAAGAGCATATGGTTTGCTTAAGCATGCACATTTGTTCGATTCTAAAGAAGCATTTACCCATATTTCACTGATTAGGCTAGGTGCTGATCTCGGTTATTTTCCAGAGGGCACTATGCAGTTATGTGATGCTCTGATGATGGAAATACAACCAGCACATTTGCAATTATATGCCGGAAAAGAGCTAGAACCTGAGAAAAGAGACCTTATTCGTGCAGAAATCATCCGTGATCAGTTGCAAAATCTAGCACCACCTGCTAGTAGTATTATAGAAAATGAAGTAAACAGCACCGATGCTGGTGATGAGCTTCCAATAGAGCCACCCATAGACTAAAGAAGAATGAATAATTTCACTCCAAGAGCCCAGCAAGTACTCGCACTCGCCCGTAAGGAAGCAGAGAGGTTTAACCATAATTATGTAGGCACTGAGCACGTACTACTAGGCCTTATTAAATTAGGTCAGGGCGTTGCTGTGAATGTCCTAGAAAAAATGGGACTACAACTAGAGACCGTTCGTGTTGAAGTCGAAAAGCAGGTAGGCACTGGTCCAGACCAAACTATTTCAGGTCAGATTCCATACACACCACGTGTGAAGAAAGTCCTCAGCTTAGCAGATAAAGAAGCTAAGCAACTTAATCATTCCTATGTAGGTACTGAGCATCTTTTGTTAGGTCTTCTACATGAGGGAGAAGGTGTTGCTGCCAGAGTTCTCAATAGTCTGGATGTTGACATTCAGAGCACCCGCCAAGAAGTTCTTGCGGAGATCGATCCTAATTTTGATCCAGAAGACAATGAAGATGATATCTTTGAGGCCTTCGATGATGATAATGACGACGACTCAGATGATGATGAATCAGCTAGTGAGTCCGAGGGTAAAACCAAGA
Source organism: Akkermansiaceae bacterium (assembly GCA_051251915.1). Classification (GTDB taxonomy): domain Bacteria; phylum Verrucomicrobiota; class Verrucomicrobiia; order Verrucomicrobiales; family Akkermansiaceae; genus Rubritalea. Next base: position 33,554 of record JBPOGF010000019.1, read on the forward strand.
CGCCAGCACTCAAGGCATTTGGTAGAAACCTCACTGATATGGCGATCCAAGGAAAGCTAGACCCAGTCATTGGTAGGCAGTCTGAGACTGAGCGAGTGATACAAATTCTTTGCCGTCGCACTAAGAACAATCCAGTTCTTGTGGGTGAAGCTGGTGTGGGTAAGACAGCTATTGTGGAAGGACTGGCTCAGGAAATCGTTTCTGGTAATGTTCCTGAGCTTCTACGAAATAAAAAGGTGATTACTCTCGATCTAGCACTCATGGTTGCTGGTACAAAATATCGTGGTCAGTTTGAGGAGCGCATCAAGGCCGTTATGGATGAGATCAAAAAGGTAGGGGATGTGATCCTCTTCATTGATGAACTTCACACTATTGTAGGAGCTGGATCAGCAGAAGGAGCGATGGACGCCTCTAACATCATTAAGCCAGCACTTAGCCGTTCTGAGCTGCAGGTTGTAGGTGCGACTACACTTAATGAATATAGAAAATTTATCGAAAAAGACTCAGCTCTAGAGCGACGTTTCCAGCAAGTTCGTGTGGAGGAGCCATCACAGGAAGATACTGTGAAAATCCTTCACGGCCTCAGAGAAAAATATGAGTCTCATCATAAGGCGAAGTATACCGAAGCGGCACTTGAAGCTTCAGTGAAGCTCTCTTCTAGATATCTAACAGGAAGATTTCTTCCTGATAAAGCTATCGATGTTCTTGATGAAGCGGGTTCACGTGCGCGCATCAGCCAGATGACTCGTCCGCCAGTGCTCAAGGAGTTGGAAAAAGAAATCCAACTTATTAATAAAGCTAAGGTTGGTGCTATTGACGATCAGGACTTTGAAAAGGCTGCTTCATGTCGTGACGAGGAAAAGAAAGCTAAGCAGAAGCTGGAAGATATTCTTAACGAATGGAAGGTCGAGAGTGATGAGAGCGTGATTGAGGTTACCGAGGACGATATCATGACTGTGGTTTCTAAATGGACAGGCATTCCGCTTCAGCGCATGGAAGAGAAAGAGGCTGAGAAGCTCCTCAAAATGGAAGAAGATCTCAAGACTAGAGTCATTGGCCAGGATGAAGCTGTGGTTGCTATTAGTAAAGCGCTCCGACGTTCACGTGCTGATCTTAAGGATCCTCGTCGCCCGATCGGGTCATTCCTATTCCTAGGGCCTACGGGTGTGGGTAAAACTTACCTCGCGAGAAACCTTGCAGAATTTATGTTTGGAGATTCTGAGTCACTGATCCAGATTGACATGTCTGAATACATGGAAAAATTCTCTACAAGTAGACTCATCGGTTCACCTCCTGGGTATGTAGGTTATGAAGAAGGAGGCCAGCTATCTGAAGCTGTTAGGCGCCGGCCATACTCAGTGATTCTCTTTGATGAAATTGAGAAAGCCCACCCGGACGTGATGAATCTATTACTTCAGATCCTTGAAGAAGGAATGGTGACTGATAGTTTCGGACGTAAGATTGATTTCAGGAATACAATTATTATCCTCACTTCCAATGTGGGTGCGGCTACAGTGAAGCGCCAGACCTCACTTGGCTTTGGAGCTATGAATGAAGATGAGGCTGATTACGAAGGGATGAAATCTAAAACGCTTGAAGAATCTAGCAAGTATTTCAAGCCTGAATTTCTCAACCGTCTTGATGAACTTGTGGTCTTCCACTCACTTGAGAAGAAGGATCTCGATGTCATCGTGGATCTTGAGTGCAGCAAGCTTTACAAGCGTCTTGAAGAAAAAGATATCTCACTCAAGCTCGATAAATCAGCTCGCGATCTTCTCATCGAGAAAGGCTACGATCCTAAATACGGAGCGAGACCGATGCGTCGTGCAGTGGAGCGCTTCATGGAAGATCCACTTGCGGAGGCTCTTCTCAGAGGAGATGTCAAAGAAGGTGATAACGTCAAGGTGACCCGCAAGAAAGGCTCAGATGAGTTAATCTTCAAACCTCTCAAGCGTAAGCCGAAATCAGACGAGAAGGCTTCAACGAAGTAATCTAGCCAATTTTTTAAGACCGCTCGGGAAACTGAGTGGTCTTTTTTATTTTAAAGCATCGTCGAATCTAGCTGGTTAAAGGCAAATTTGAGCAAGACTGGGGCCGGAAAATCAGAAGTGATAAAAGTAGCCTAGAAGTTGCGAATAGTTTGTTTTTTTTATTATTCGAGTTTCTTGTGATTAAAAGCATGATGAGAGTTTGATGCTGACAGCGAATATATTGGACATGAGCGGGATCGATAGTGTAATTGTTGTATTACAAATTTATGAAGCCACTTTATTTAATAATCAGCTTAGTTGGGGTCTTAATGACATCAATCATTTTTTCTACTAATCTCACTGGCCAGGAGCAGCCGGGAGGAAAGGATGCGACGGAGGCTTCTAGCCTTAAAAAACTGGTGATTTTAACTGGTGATGATCTTACGCATGCATGTGGGACTCATGAGTTCGAGGCCGGTGGTAAGCTTTTAAAAGCATCTATTGAGAAGTCTGTATTAGCGGATAAGGTGGAGTGTGTGTTGGTTCATAATTGGCCGGAAGATGCTTCAGTGTTCGATGATGCAGATATGATTTTGCATTATTATAAGGGGAATAAATGGCACTTCATGAATAAGAATGCAGCCTTTGTGGATGCTCTTGCTAAAAAGGGAGTGAGCCAAATGTTTGTTCATTATGCATGTGATCCAGATACCTCCGTGAACGGCTCATTGAAGTTATGGACTGGTGGTGTTTATAAAGACAAGTTTTCTGGTAACCCATTCTGGACACTAAAATCAATCCTTGAAAAACATCCGATTAATCAAGGAGTGAAGCAATACACTCTGAATGAGGAATGGTATCTTAAAATGGATTTTGAGAAGATTCCTTTGAAAGGGTATGACGCGGCGACTGTCGGTGAGGTGCATTCTGTTATGTCTGGTGAGAATGTGGATAAGAAGGCAGGCAAGAATAAGAAGTTTAATAATGCGGTGAAAAATGATGATGGTTCAGCCACAGTAGTCTTCTGGGCGAAGGAATCAGCGAATGGTTGCCGAGGGATCGCGGTGACAGGAGCTCACTATCACACGACTTGGGCTAATGATGATTTTCGTAAGCAAGTGCTTAATAGTGTGAATTGGGGGCTAAAGCTTTCTGTGCCGGAAACTGGTATAGATAGTCCTGCGATTACTGAGGAACAGCTGAATCAAAACCTTGATATACGCAAACCTAAACAGAAGGCTCTTAAACTCAAATAATTTACTTCCAACAGTATATTTAATATAATACCTAATACCATGATTTTAAAATATTCAATTATCGCAACGGCTATTTTTACGGCAGTTGTTTCACCTGTCGCGGCTCAGAAGAAAAAAGGCAAGGCGAAGAAGGAAAAACCAGTAAAGCACAAGGTGGTGCATGCACATAGAATGCATCCGTTTTTCGCGCTTGAGGGCATCAATATGGATGGGGTAGAGAACCTGAAGGTGGGTGGTATGTGTTTCCATGAAGGATCACTTTATGTTGTTACTTTTTCTCCTGATAGAACGAATAAAAGTCCGGATCATAATGGCAAGCTGATCCGTGTAGATAACCTTGCTAATGGCGGTGAGCCAAAGCTAACTATTCTGTGTGAGGGATTCTACGAGCCCGCTGCGGTGGGGGTTGTTGGTAAGAGTATTTATGTGGGAACGAAGACACAATTTCTTCGTTTCACTGATGGCATCGGCAAAGATAAATTAGATATCAAGTCTGCAACTGTGATGCTCGATGGTACCTCTACGATTAATTTTCACACTTATACGATTGGTTTTGAGCCATACATGAAGGATGGGAAACAATACCTCTGCGGGAACTTCACCACCGCTATTCTGCTAGGTGGAAAGCGTGATGTGATGATCCCACCCAATAAGGACGTTCATCGTGGTTCTACTTTTGTTTTTGGGCCCGTCACTGGTTCAGAGAGTCCTGAAAGTGTTTCTATAGAGTATATAGCTGGTGGTTACAGAACTCCAAACGGGATCGAAGTAGGGCCAGACAATGAAGTTTATGTTGCGGATAATCAGGGGATTTTCAATCCATCTAACAAGTTGATCCGCTTAACTCCTGGCTCTTTCTACGGGCATTATCTTCGTACCAAAAATGGCAAGGCTTCAGCGTTTCAGCCTAAGGATGTGAATGCGGAAGCTGGTGATGTGAAGCAAATGACTCCACCTACTTTGCATTTGCCACAAGAAATAGTGGCGAGATCACCATCTCAACCACATGTGATCCACGACCGTAAGGGGATTTTGGCTCCTTATAACGGGCAGATTCTTCTCGGTGATTTCACGACTGGGCAGATCTTGAGAGCATCGTTAGAAGAGGTAGAGGGAACTTGGCAGGGAGTGGTCTTTAAGCACACTTCAGGAAAGTCTGATAAAAATGGGGATAACGGTCTACATGGAGGACCGAACAGAATACTCGAAGGTCCTGATGGGAATTATTACATTGGGGAGATTGGTGCGGGTAGATTATGGGAATTCAATGGGGCTCAATACGGCTTGCAGCGCTTACGTGTGAAGCAAGCGGGTGAGGTTCCAGCTGATTTTAATGAGATTCTCAACGTGAAAGCATGTGAAGGAGGATTCGAGCTAGAGTTTCTCAAGCCGATAGATCCGAAGCTGATCTCAGTAAAAGATATTAATGTGATGCAGTGGACGTATCATCCGACTCCTAATTACGGTGGTCCGCAGATTGCTCCCGAGCGATTGGCAGCGACTAAGCTTAACTTTGATGAGTCTGGCAAGAAGGCGGTTTTGATCATTGATGGTTTGAAAGATGGGTCTGATATTGTTGGTCAGGGCAAGAAAACAAACCACAATAGTGGCTGGGTTGTTCAGATTGGATTTGATCCTAAGAAGAATGGGAAGTCAGTGTTATACACGAAAGAATTTTGGTACACGATGCATAAACGTGTGGGTGAGAAGAAAGACGCTGTTGTTATTCAGATTGATAAGAACGAGCAGTCTGAGATGAAATTTAAGAGTCTCTGTATGGCTTGTCACCGTGAGAATGATGGCGGCTGGGGTGCACCTAATCTGGTTGGGATACTAGGTCGTAAGCAGACTGTCATCCGTGATGGTAAGGAAGTAAAAGTTACCGTGGACGAAGCTTATATGCTGAATGCAATTATGAACCCGATGGCTGAGAAACCTAAGAAGTTTAAGGATGCAGTAATGGCTGATCCAGGGTTGGATAAAGAACAGGCTCTAGAAATGATCGATTACATTAAGTCATTGAAGTGAGTTTTAAGATTTAAATTTTAGGATTTAAATCTTAGGTGTTAAGTGAAAAGAAAAGACCGTATTGGCTGGGTGGCTAATACGGTCTTTTTGATTTTGTTAGAGTAATGGTTTACTGGATTACTTGAGATCGAAGCGGTCTAGGTTCATGACTTTGGTCCAGGCGCTGACGAAATCTTTGGCGAATTTTTCATTGCTGTCGGATGTGGCATATACTTCTGCTGTGGCGCGGAGCTCGGAATTAGAACCGCAAATGAGGTCGACTCGGGTTGCTGTCCATTTAGTCTTTCCGGTGGTACGATCTGTTCCTTGGAATTCTTGCTCGGATGGTGAAGTTTCTTTCCAAGTGGTGCGCATGTCTAGTAGGTTGACGAAGAAGTCATTGGTGAGTGCTTCTTTTTTGTCGGTGAATACTCCGTGACTTGAGCCATCGTAGTTTGTGCCTAGGACGCGCATTCCGCCTAACAAGACGACCATTTCTGGAATGGTGAGAGTAAGGAGCTGAGCTTTGTCAACGAGTAGTTTCTCTGCTGGGATGGTGTATTGGGTCTTGAGATAGTTTCTGAATCCATCTGCTTGGGGTTCGAGGAATGCTACTGAGTCTACATCAGTTTGCTCGGCTGAGGCGTCTGCTCTGCCGGGTGTGAATGGAACGGTTATTTTTACGCCTGCATTTGCTAGGGCTTTCTCGACTCCTACACATCCGGCTAGGACGATGAGGTCTGCGAGCGATACTTGTTTGTTGTCGCTTTGTGAATGGTTGAACTCTTGCTGAACGGATTCAAGGTCGCTTAGGGCATTGGATAGCACTGTTGAGTTGTTTACTTCCCAGAATTTCTGTGGAGCTAGGCGTATACGAGCTCCGTTGGCTCCGCCGCGGTTGTCTGATCCTCGGAAGGTAGAGGCAGAAGCCCATGCGGTGGAGACTAGCTGGGAGACACTGAGGCCTGTTGAGGAAATTTGCTTCTTTAGCTTAGCTATGTCTGCATCATCAATGATGGGGTGGTCAACTGAGGGGATAGGGTCTTGCCAGATAAATTCTTCGTCTGGGACATCTTTTCCTACATAGCAAGCTACTGGTCCTAGATCACGGTGGATGAGTTTAAACCACGCTTGAGCAAATGCGTCTGCAAATTGGTCAGGGTTCTCGCGGAAACGACGTGAGATCTTGCTGTAGATGGGGTCTTCTCTGAGTGCTAAATCTGAGGTGAACATGATAGGATGTGTTCTTTTTTCAGGATCATGTGCATCTGGAACGCTGTCTGCACCGGCTCCATTTTTGGGACGCCATTGTTGTGCTCCGGCAGGGCTCTTGAATAGCTCCCATTCGTAGCCTAGTAGGTGGTTGAAGTAATCGTTAGTCCATTTGGTAGGTTGGGTAGTCCAGGCTCCTTCCAGTCCACTGGTGATGGTGTCGCCAGCATTTCCGCTTCCAAATGAGTTTTTCCAGCCTAGTCCTTGATCTTGGATGGGGGCACCTTCTGGTTCTGGTCCTACGAATTCATCAGGATCTGCTGCGCCGTGTCCTTTACCGAAGGTGTGTCCACCTGCGATGAGGGCGACGGTTTCTTCATCATTCATTGCCATGCGGCCGAATGTTTCGCGGATGTCACGGGCGGAGGCTATGGGGTCTGGGTTGCCATTTGGGCCTTCAGGGTTCACGTAAATGAGGCCCATTTGGACTGCTGCGAGTGGATTCTCAAGTGCACGGTCACCGGTGTATCGGTTGTCCCCCAGCCATTCGCCTTCAGATCCCCAGTAGATGTCTTGTTCTGGCTCCCAGATGTCTTCACGACCTCCAGCGAATCCTATGGTTTTGAAGCCCATTGATTCTAGTGCTACATTTCCGACGAGGACTAAGAGGTCAGCCCAGGAAATTTTGCGACCGTATTTTTGTTTGATAGGCCAGAGTAGGAGACGGGCTTTGTCGAGGCTACCGTTATCTGGCCAGCTGTTGAGCGGTGCGAAACGTTGGGAGCCAGTGGAAGATCCACCGCGTCCATCTGCTGTACGGTAGGTGCCGGCACTGTGCCAGGCAAGACGAATGAAGAGGGGCCCATAATGGCCGTAGTCTGCTGGCCACCAGTCCTGGGAATCAGTCATTAGATTTGCTAGGTCTTTCTTGACGGCATCTAGGTCGAGCGATGTAAATTCAGCTGCATAGTTAAATTCTTCACCCATGGGGTTGGAGAGTGATGAATGCTGGCGGAGAAGTCCTAGGTCTAGTTTGTTTGGCCACCAGTCTTTATTAGTTGTAGCGTGTCCATTGCTGTGCATGTTTTTGCCGTGATTAAATGGGCATTTTGCTGCGCCGCCGTTATTGAGTTCTGATAGTTCTGATTGATTTTCCATAGATTTTTTTTTGTGAGTCCTGGTGGTAGGACGTAATGTTACTCGGTATATACTGGATGGCTAGGGGATGTTAGAGGGTGGGGTGGATAATTATATTACTTATCTAGATTTTTTTTAATGCGTTCTTCTGGGGTGTCTTTCCACATAAAGAGAGATTTGAAGATGCCGACTATGCCACTAGGTTCATGCATTTCTTGGGTAATCTCAATAGCGGCTTCATCGCGGATGTCAGTGCCTTCAAGTTCAGCTTGATAGTCGCTTACTAACTTACTGAGGCTATCGTCGCCTTCCATAAGTCTAATTTTACCGAGTTTAGCGTACATCCGCATGTTGTCGACTTGGTTACGTATGGTGGTCCAATGATCGACTTGCTCTGTGCTGAGGGTTTTTTCAAATGTGTCCATTTCAGTTTGTAGTAGTAGGTCACGCTCTAACAATTTTTTAGCGTTACTCTCCATGTCGTCTTTGAGATGGGCTTCTATTTCTTTGCAGATGTTAATATATTTTTCTTTCATAATAGACTCTATTCTAAACGATCATTGCGTCATCACAAGTAGTTTCTAGTATCATTCTAGACGGGTATAGGCACAAAAAAAGCCACGAACCTGTGATGGTTAGTGGCTTTTGTGTATTTGATAATAGAGGTTTGAAATGAAATGTTTATTTCTTGAGTTCGGCCTGCTGAGTGGTGGCTTGCTCTACGAGCTTGCGGATGTATTTGGCGGGGATGGTGACTGGTGGTGTTGCTTGACCTTTAGTTGCGGATGGCTTGGTGACGGTGATGCCAACGAATTCTCCAGCATCGTTAAATGATGGGGCGCTCATGGCTGCATTGATGATTTGGTAGAGCTTGCGTGGCTTCTCTAGAATGGCCGAAACGGTGCCTTGAGTTACGGCGCTCTGATAACGGAAATGGGCTGCGTAACGTGAGATGTTGATGGTTTCATCGAGATGCTGAAGTTCTACGTCCTTTGAGATGTCGACGACTTGGTCTTTCCAGTTGGCTGCGTTTTCTCCTTTAGGGTCTAGTGCGATGTAGGCGAGTCCGAGGTCTTCATCATGGAGTACGAGTTTGGCGTCAAATTCTTCGCCGGCGGCATTGATGAGCTTAAGCCCTTCGATTTCCTTGGTGATTTCGATGTTAGGCATATTACCTCCTACATTGGGGCTGATGGATGCGTAGGCTGCTACGAGGAGGCCTTCACCGATGTTGGTAGCATTTGACCAGACTTGAGCTTCTTGGTTTTTAACTTGGCCTTGAACTGTGGCTGTGATTTTAAGGATTCCTTTAACGCCGAAGACTGATCCTTTGTTAGAGTTGTATATTTCACGCTTAGCAGCTGTATCAGCGGCGAAGGTGGGGGAGATAGCTCCTAAGCTGAGGCTGGTGATGGCTAGTAGTTTGATTAGTTTTGTTGGTTTCATAATTTGATTGAAAACGGTTTGTTGTTAGATGGGTGGTTATTTTTTCCAGATGGGATGAATTTCTAAGAATTGGGTGAATTCACCGCGCTTGACGAAGAGAACGACGTAATCTTGCTGTTCTTTTTCGACAAGTTCTAGTTCTTTTTCTATCATCGCGAGGTCGGTGACTTCTTTATTGTTGATGGAGAGGATGACATCGCCAGCGTGGAGTCCTGCGAGTGATGCCCAACCTGCGGTTTCTACGGCTTGGACGAAGATGCCTTTTTGGTGCTCGGCTTCTTTGGCGTCGGCTTTTGATAGTTCGCGGAGTGTGATCTCTAGCACGTGGTTGACTACTTTGTCGAATTCTTTAGCTGGTTTTGGTGTGGGTTCGAGTTCGCATTTTATTTCGATTACTTTTTTGTCTCGGTAGATCTCGAAGCTGACGGTCTCATCGGCGGGGTATTCGCGGATCATGGAGTTGAAGATATTGGCATCGCGCTCGCGCTCTACTGGGATGACGGCTCCATCTAGTTTGAGGATGATGTCGCCTTGCATGATGCCGGCTTTGTGGGCGTTAGATTGTGGGATGACTTGGGTGACGCGGACGCCTTTTTTACCAGCAAGGTTTAAGATAGTGGCGAGTTCGCGGGTTAGGACCTGGGTGTCGATGCCTACCCAGGCTTTCTGAGCGGCGGTGGATTGCGAGGTGCTGGGTTGCTTGTTGATGTCTACTACGGTGGCTAGAAATTGGTTATCGCGTTCAAATTCTACCATTGCTTTTGCCTGTGACTGGCCATCTGGGGTGAGGTTAGAGGTAAGTTTTTGGAGTTGGGCGAGATCTTTGATGGACTCGCCATTGACTTTGAGTATGAGGTCGCCGGGGGCGATGGCTGGTTTTGCGGCGGCTGATGGTCCGGTTTTGCTTACGGATGATACGAGCACGCCATCGGTTTTGCTGCGAGTTTTGCTTTCTTTGCGGTTGAGTGCGCTGCGGGGAGTGAGGTCTCTGGCTGTGACGCCCCACTCGCGGATGGCGATGTCTTCACTGAGTGCCTTGGAGCGTTCGATGGTGGTGAGTTTGGTGGTGGATTCTTTTCCGTCACGGATGAATTTGATGCTGACTTCTTTTCCGACTGCTGTGCCTAGTTCGACTTTGTTGTAGAGTGGTAGATGTTCTGGGGCGGTGGCGGTGATTGGGATGCCATCGAACTCGGTGATGATGTCGCCAGGTTTGAGTCCGGCGGTTTCAGCTGGAGATTTTTCTAGGACAGTGGCTACTAGGACGCCGGATTGCTGGTCGCCAGAGATGAGGATGGGTTGAGGGAATATGCCTGTCCATGAGCGGCGAACGGTGCCGTTTTTGATGAGTTCGCTGGAGACGTATTTGGCGATGTCTGCGGGGATGGCGCCACCGAGTGAGCCGAGGCCTATTTCGTTGATGCCGATGATTTCGCCTTTAAGGTTCACGAGTGGTCCGCCGCTGTTGCCGAAGTAGATGACGGCATCATGGCCGATCCAGCGGACGAGGTCGCCTACGCGTTCACCAGCTTGCCTAGAGCCTCCACCGTTACCGGGGATGATCATTTCTAAGTTAGCAACAACGCCGAGGGTGACGGACTGGGATACACCTGCGGGGGAGCCCATGGCGAGGACTGAGTCGCCTACGTTGAGGGTTTGGAAGTCTCCGAATTTTGCGACGTTGAGTGGCTTTAGGGAGTCTGGGATTTGGTCGAGATTGAGCTTGAGGATGCAGAGGTCCGTTTGTGGGTCAGTGCCTATGAGGGTGGCGTCTACTTTGAGTTTATTTGAGAGGCGGACCCAGATGCGGGTGCCTTCTCCGGCGACGTGATGGTTGGTGAGGACGTAGCCTTCTGGGTGGATGATGGTGCCTGAACCGGTGCTGCCGGTTTTGAGCATTCTTCCATCTTTGGGTTCCTCGCTGACTACGTGGATGCGGACGAGTGCTGGGTATACTTTGGCGATGGCGGCGTCTATTTTTGCTTGGTCTGCACTGCTGTTGACACGGATTTTTGTTTCGGTTGTAGGTGTGTTAATGTCTATGATTTTTGCCATCGGGTTTTGCTGGGCAAATGTTGGGAGAGTGATGGATCCGAGAGCTAGACTGGTGAGGAGGGGTTTGAGTGCGGGGTATTTCATATGAAATTGATAGGGGGTGATTGGTTACATACTTAGCGGGGCGGGGGGATGAAATTGTCTCAAAAAGAACACCCCGAGTCGGTATCGACACGGGGTGTTGGTTAGGTTGTGTGATTTCTTGAGAAGCAAGACGTAGCACTAGAGGTAAGTTTTTACTTTTCTCTGGTGAGAGCAAGTTCAGCGAGTTTTTTGGCTTGAGCTGTGATCTCTTTTACTTTGGCTTCTGATGGTTCTTCGTCTGGGCCTAGAGTCATGACAATTTTGAGGCCGGAACAAATCTCTCTGATTGCAACGAAGGTTGGTTTTGCTGAAATGCGGGGTTCGAGCCCTCCGATGGAGCCTTCATAGTAGTCGGCAATGTCTTCTCTGAAGAGCTGGTTAGCGCGCTCCTCGGTGAATTCTTTGTTTACGGCGGCTGAGGCGCATTCGAGTGCGCGAATCCATCCGCCTAGAGAGATGAGGTGGGCGAGGTCAGCGTCCTTTAGCTGAACGAGTTCTTTTTCGACGTCTTTCTGGGTGGCTGAGAGCTCGGTTTTAAGCGCCTCGATGTTCTTTTTCTTGGCGTTTTCTAGGAGTGACTTGGCGTGACGGTTTACACGATCACCTGCGCCGAGTGCGCGGCCGTATTTAGAGAGTTCCTTGGCGATGGGCTCGATGTCCTCGATGAATCCGTGCTGAACTGCTAAGAAGCCATCCGCGATGAGGAAGCCAATTTCTAGGGCTAGGTCTGTGCGGCTGAGGGGCATGCGTGCAGGTAGAGCGTGCTGGGTTTCTCTGACTGGCATTGGGGTGAGCTGATCAAGGTCATCAAAGATGAGGCGGATTGAGGGAGCTGTGAATTCGTTGATTCCGAGTTCTTCGCGAACGTGTGGGTCTTCGATGAGGTCTTTAGGGATTTCTGCGACTTCATTATCTTCTACCACAACCTCTGGAGCTGGTTTAGCTGGGGCTTCTGCTTGCTGCGCCATGAGGGTGCTAGGTAAGCTGAGAATAGCGAGAACTGATGCTGATAAACTAGTGATAGATGGACTTTTCATTGTACATAATAGAGCATAGAAACTACTATTTGGCAATGATAGAATCTATTTGTTGAGGTAGCATCTGGTGACGCGGCGGGTGATCCTAGTGAGGACTTCCCAGGTGATGGTGCCTGCATTGGCAGCTACTTCTGAGACGCTGATTTGCTTGCCGAATAGTTCGACTTCATCGCCTGATTTTGCTTCTGGGAGGGCGCTGACGTCTACCATGATTTGGTCCATGGTTACTCTGCCTATGATGGGACAACGTACGCCGCGGATCATGACAGTGGCATTTTTGCCAGAGAGTGAGCGAGGGTAACCATCGCCGTAGCCGGCTCCTACAGTGGCGACGCGAGTTGGTTTCTCTAAGAGAACTGATCTGCCGTAGGATACACCGTGTCCAGCGGGTAGTTCGCGGATGAGGGTAATTTTTGACTTGAGGGTTAATACTGGCTTGAGCTGGTTCTGGAATTTTTCTATGGGAGAAATTCCGTAGAGCATGAGGCCTGGACGACAGAGATTACAGAGTGATGATTTGTAATCTAGGATTCCTGCAGAGTTTGCGAGGTGGATGTATTTAAAGGGGTGATTGCAGTTTTCTACGATGCTGCTGAAGGTGTCGAACTGGGAGAGAGTGAACTCACGGTCCTCGTCTGCGGAGGGGAGATGGGAGCCGATGCCATCAATGCTGATGTGTTTGAGCTTTAAAATTTCTACCAGAGCTGAGTTGAGGCTGGTGGGGAGGAATCCACCTCTGCCCATGCCGGTGTCGACGGTGATGTGGACGGAGAGTGGTGGGTTGCCGGTGGAGCTGTTGAGCAGGTCGAAGTGTTCGGCTTCTTGGATGTTAGAGACTGATGGAATCCAGCGCTGGGCGACTATTTCTGCACGTTCATCTGCTAAGGTGGGGCCTAGCAGGTAGATGGGAGTTTTAATTCCTGTGCTGGTAAGTCGGCGAGCTTCTATGACGCTTGCTACTCCAAAAAATGCGATATTTTCTTGTTCTAGAGCTTTGGCTATTTCCTTACTGCCGTGTCCGTATGCAGCGGCTTTGAGGACAGCCATTACGGACTGTCCTGATGTCTCACGAGCTACACTGAGATTATGCTTCAGGGCAGACAGATCTATTTCTGCCCATGTTCTAGGAGGGGAGCTGGCAGGAGGCGTTAGCGGCGCAGGCATGAGGTTCTTAATGAGGGAAAGCGGGAGGTTTGTTAACGTTAGGGGAGCGTTAATCCTCTCTATAAGTGGTCGGGTTCTTGGTGCGGATGCCTTCGATGAGCCAGTTGAATAGTTTGTTGATTTCGTCTGAATCGTTGCGGATGGCATCGAGGGCGGTCCAGTCGATGTGATCGCGTTGCACTGGGCTTGCGATACGGTTGATTTCTAGTCTTTCCATGAGAGCTTCTGTTTCTCTAGGTTGGGCATTGAGGATCTCGGCTGGGCGAGGGAGGTCATCGAGTTGGGTGGAGCTGAGTCCGAAACTTGTGACACCGACACCAAACTTGGCGTTGAGTCTGCGGTAGGCCTCTGCGAGCGCTTCGTCTTCGATAGGTCCGGCGTAGAAGATCTCGCCAGCATTGGCCCACTCTGATGAGCTTAGGGCTTGGAAGAAATCTTCACGGAATGAGTGGATGCCGGCTTGGATGTAGAGGCGAGATGCGCTGAGGCGGAATGCTGGCAGTTGGAGTGTGCTTTTGAGTTGGAAGAGTGGATCTACTTCAAACTGGTCCATGCCGCCTTCCCAGTCGACGAGAACCATTTCGGGGAATTTCCAGAGGTTGCCGATGGGGGCATTTTCTTGGAATGGTTCTCTGAAGATGAATGGCTGCTTACCATTGACTTCGGCCCAGCGATGTACGACCGCGCGGAATTTTTTCACACGCATTAGTGCTATGTCGATGACTTCTTTGTTGGCGCCGAAGTCTTCTAGGCGACCTTGAGATAGGGATAGGATTTCCTTGGCGCTTGAAAGCACAGGAACTGGAGCTGTGCGTCTATAGTAACCTTGTCCTTTCTCCACCTTGGCGATAGGGGAGCCTGGGTCGCATGACATGATTGAGAAATGGTACCGTAGTGAGGCGTCTGAGTAGTTCCCCTCGATCCTTAGTCTGATGAGGCGGATGAGTTCAGTTCCTTTGATTGCATCCTTGGGGTTCGCTGGTAGAATGTCTGGTAGTGATGCATTAAGTTGTTTTCTGAGGCTCATAGGATAAATGTGATGGCGGTTGTACGTCGTTAATCTTAAAAAAAATTATTGGTTATAAAATCCTCTAACAGCAAGCTTGAAGTGATGATTTATAAGAAATATAACTTTAGTTTTTGATGAGAATAAAGGTTCCTAAACTAACCTTTTTATGAATGTGAATAAGTAGGTCTAAAAGCTTGGGGCAATACTAAAAAAATTAACAAAACTAAGTTGTTAACTTTGCTTAATTAGTTGAAGTTGGTTTTTCTGATTGAGAAACTATTTAAATAATTAATGCGGCATTTTAAAATACTGTGGACTGAAAATGGTATGGATTTTGTGGGAGGGTGGAGCTGTAAAGGGATGTTTTTTATACGATTATTTGAGCTGAATCTTAAAGCCGATCACTGGTGACTTTGGCATGGTTTTGGGTAGGTCAATGATTAAGCTAGAGGAAGACTGCTTCCAAGTGATGTTTTCAGTGCTGCCTAGTAGTTGGATAGTAGCGATTTCTTTTTCGAGGAGACCTGCTGTGGCGAGAGTTTTGATTTCGATGTCTCTGGTAGGTGATCCTAGGATGAAGGCGTAGAGGTTGGAGTCTTTTTGGGTGAAGCGAATGTCTTGTTGTGAAAAGGGTTTGTTGTTCTCTCCTTGGCGTCCTTCTTTCATTTGGATAGGGCCTTCGCCGAAGCTTTTCCATGGGCGGGTTCCGTAGATGCCTTCGCCGTTAGTTTTTAGAAACTCTCCGAAGGCGGTGATGTATGCGGCTTGGTTCTCGGGTAGGGTTCCATCGCCACGGAGGGCGACATTGAGCATTACGGTGCCGTTTTTGCTGATGGCATCTACGGCGTTGCCAATCATGACTGGGATGGTCATGCGGTTGGTTGCGCCTTTGCGATAGAACCATCCGCCTGAGAGGTCGGTCGCCCACATCCAGGGCTCGGGTTTGATCTCTGCGGCGCTACCACGTTCGCAGTTGTAGGTGAATGAGCTGCGGTCTACGTTGCCGTTTTTGAAGGATAGGACCGTTGTTTGTTTGCCGTTGTTTTCTTTGAGGTCTCGATTAATGAAATCTGAAAATAATTTTACGCCGAGGCCTTTTCCTGAGCCTATTTTGGGATAGGGGGCATCGTTGTTGAACATGTCAGGGTCGTATTTTTCGATGATTTCCCAGCAGCGAGCATACCAGTGTTGGTTCCAGCTATCTTGTTTTGAGTAGTGTTTAGGATCGTAATCCATGCTGAAAAGTTTGGACTCTAGTGTGCCTGGTTTCTGGTGTTGGCGTGCGTTGTGGAAGAAGGCTGGTGACCAGTAGAGGTGGGTAGATACGCCGAATTTTAGCCCATGTTTTTGTGCTGCATTTTTCCATTCTAGGAGGGTGTCGCGTTTTGGTCCCATTTTTACTGAGTTCCACGGGTGGGAGGAGTCGTACATGTCGAAGTTGTCGTGGTGGGTAGCTACTGGCATGATGAATCGGGCACCGTTGGCTTTGAAAAATTTTACGAGACCTTCTGGATCCCATTTCTCGCCTTTAAATAGGGGGACTAGATCCTCATAGCCGAATTCGGAGGGTGGGCCGTATCGTTTGGTGTGGAATGCGGTGAGTGCTTGGGTCATTTCTAGCTGCTTGCCTTGTTCTTTGTCATTTGGGCCATACATTCGGCGACCGTAGTGTGAGCCGTCTTTAGGCCGATTTTCATCAATGGATGAGGGGATTCCCCAGTGGGTCCAGACTCCGATTTTGCCGTCTTGAAACCATTCTGGTGCTTTGTAGTTCTGCGCCATGGACTCCCATGTGGGCTTTATTTCATCTGCTGAGATGACTAGATTAGTTGAGGTTGCTAGAGCGATGGATGTGGCGATAATTGCTGAGATGTTTTTTCTCATTGGTATAGGGTGTTGGGGTTATTTAGCTGCGTTCACGTTGAGCTTTTTGAGGAGTTCTAGGCTTGTGGTCATGTGGGAGTTAAAGATTCCGCGATCTTAGCCTTTGAATGGAAATGGTTTCGTGTTTTGTGTTTCGCAGAATCTTGATAAGTTAGCTATAGAGAGTCATAACGAAAGTAGAAAAATGGATGAGTGGAGGGTAGTTCGTTAAATAAACTTTGAAATCAGATGCTGGTTAGAGTAAAAGTAATTCATGAAGATTGAGATCGAGTATTGCCAGATGTGAAATTATGAACCGAAAGCGGCTAGTTTAGCTGCTGAGCTTAAGAAATCATACGGTATGGACTCAACACTCATTCCTGGTAGTGGAGGAGTTTTTATTGTTACTGTGGATGGGAGCATTGTTTATAATAAGAAGGAGACAGGGAGGTTTCCGGAGGAAGGTGAGGTTGTTGGGTTGATAGATTCTGGGATCTCTTAAAGGAGTAGGTTTTCTTTATGCGACTACTTTAGTGGCTGGATTTGAGATTACGGAAAATGAAAGTATTTTTGAGTGAAAGCGGGGTAATTGGCTGTGGTTTAGAATAAAAAAGCCATAAAATACTTGCATCTCCAGTCATTTTTGCTAAATGAGCCATCCCGCTTTGCGCACAGTGCGCATAAATAATCTGCGGAGCACAGTTATTAACCACGAAAAATAGAGTATCATTATGGCACGTATTTTGGGAATAGAAATTCCAAACGAGAAGCGCATCGAAGCTTCTCTCCAGTATATTTACGGTATTGGGAGCACAAGAGCAGTTAAGATCTTAGATCATGCTAGTGTGAGTCCAGATATCCGTACAGGTCAACTTTCAGAAGAACAACTAGTGAAGATCGCGTCAGTGATTACTCAAGAGGAGTTCGTCATTGAAGGTGATCTTCGTCGTGAACTTCAAGGTAACTTGAAGCGTCTTCAATCCATCAACTGCTACCGTGGCCAATGTCATAAGCGTGGACTTCCTGTAAGAGGTCAGCGTACTAAGACAAATGCTCGCACACGTAAAGGTAAGAAGCGTTCAGTTTCTGCACCAGGCAAGAAGTAACCATTAACTAGAGATCATTAAAATAATGTCTGAAGAAAATAACACAGAAGCAACTGACGCTGTTAAAGAAGAAGTCGCAGCTCCAGTTGAGGCAACTGTAGAAGCACCTAAGGAAGAGAAGAAAGCTGAGGAAACTCCAGCTACTGAAACTCCTAAGAAGGATGAGAAGAAGAAAGACATCTTCGCTGAGATCGCCGGTGGCGAAGAAGAAGTTGTAAAAATTCACAAAGCAAAAGGCAGCAAGAACGTTAGCACAGGAATCGTGCACGTAACTGCTACTTTCAACAACACTCTCGTTAGCGTGACTGATCCAATGGGTAATTCCATCGGCTGGTCATCTGCTGGTAAGATGGGCTTCAAAGGTTCTCGTAAGAGCACCGCTTATGCAGCTCAGGTAGTATCCCAAGACGCATGCCGTCAGGCAATGTCTCACGGTCTTAAGACTGTTGAGGTGCGTGTAAAGGGACCTGGCGCAGGTCGTGAGTCAGCAGTGAGAGCTGCACAGGGACTTGGACTTGATATTTCAGCAATCAAAGACGTAACAGCTATTCCACACAATGGTTGCCGTCCTAAGAAGGCTCGTCGCGTATAATTCTAACTACCAACACTAACAACTAACAATTTTTAAATTATGGCACGCTATATAGGCCCAAAAGATAAAATCAGTCGTCGATTCGGAGTAGCACTCTTCGGACCATCAAAGGCACTTGAGCGCAGAAACTTCCCTCCAGGACAACACGGATTCCGTGCTGGACGTAAGAAGAAGTCTGACTACTCAATCGCACTCGGTGAAAAGCAGAAACTACGTTTCCAATACGGAGTTCTAGAGAAGCAGTTCCGTGGATACTATGCAGAAGCAGCACGTCGCCGTGCGGTTACTGGTGATACACTCTGCCAACTTCTTGAGACTCGTCTTGATAACGTTTGTTACAGACTTGGACTCGGAAACACACGTTCAGCTGCACGTCAGCTTGTAAACCACGGACACATCACAGTGAACGGCACTAAGACTGACATCGCGTCATTCCAGTGCAAGCCAGGTGACGTGATCAAGGTAGGACCAAGAGCAGCTTCACAGCAGCTAGGCCTCCGCGCTCTTGATCTCACACAGGCAGTTCCACTTAAAGAGTGGCTCACACTTGACCGTGACGCAATGGCAGGAACAGTTGCCCGCGTCCCAGAAGAAGAGGACATGGATCACGGTGTAAACGTTCAGCTTGTTGTTGAACTTTACTCAAGATAATCTCTCTGAGATTTACAACATTTTTAAAGGGCGCATCGTTTACGGTGCGTCTTTTTTGTTGCTTTAAACCTGACCTTATAACCCGAGCTGCGCTAGAATGGTTAGTATCTGTATAAAGAGGGTGGTCAATGATAAGAGAACACCACCAGCTAGAATTGGTTTTAAGCTTTGTGGCGCATCAAAATATTTTTCAAAGCTAGAAGTTAGATAAAGGGAGAAACAAATATTTATAAAGAAGCTCATCCAGAAGCCTATGTAGGTAACAGTCAGAGAGCAGGTGATACCGTCCTTAAATCCAGTTTCGTTGACTAAAATGAAGATGATGGGGATGGCTAGAAATGGAGTCGAGAATTAGCCTTAGT
The DNA here is from genome assembly GCA_051251915.1 of Akkermansiaceae bacterium. Lineage (GTDB taxonomy): Bacteria > Verrucomicrobiota > Verrucomicrobiia > Verrucomicrobiales > Akkermansiaceae > Rubritalea. Next base: position 52,505 of record JBPOGF010000019.1, read on the forward strand.
ATAATCTATCGTGAGGATATGCTTTACGCTTTAGTTGTGGTGTTATCCTACCTTGGGGTTTGTATTGAAGGGCCATGATTACTTTATGATAGTCATGTTTGTGAAGGCTTAATGATTTCTTTGTGAAAAGTTTGAGTGTTGTTATATTTTTGCATTAAGGCATAAAAAAACACAGCCTCTCGTGTGAGAAGCTGTGTTCTGAACTAGATCCAGAATCTATGAAAAATATACTACCAGACTAGGAGTAGGAATTTCATGAGAACAATACGTACTACTGTGATGAACCTAGAACTGTGATGAACCTAGAAATACATTCTGTAAGCGAGCCAGAGAGTAGTTGCGTCTACGTCACCGTCTTGTGCAGTTAGTGTTTCGTATTCAACACCTGTCATGATCTTGCTGTTGTGACCACAGAAGAAGTAGTTAAGGCCAGCATAGATGCTGTGGTGTGCATCACCTCTGCCACCGCCGAGATCAGTGTCACCGAGCTCTGCACGACGAACGTAACGAGAGTTCATGCGGACGCCTTCTTCTTCGCTAGATCCTTGGAACTGGTAGCGAGTAACAAACTCAAGTTTGTCTTCGATGATGTATTTAGATGGCATGACTACTAGACCGTAGAATGCTCCTTCGCGGTCTGAATTGCTTTGCTCTCCGTTGTCACCAACTACGAGGTTTACCATGAGATCCCAGTCTGCGACTTGTCCGTTCCAGGCTGCTGATGCTACCCACTCGTAACCTACTTCGATTTGGTCGTCGTCAGTTCCTTGGTCCATGTTGTAGAATACGTCGAAGAGGATGTCTCCACCGAGTGCTTCTACTGATGTGCTGGCGTAGATTGCATTACCTGCATCCCAGTTGCCGATGAAGTCGCTGTCGTCGAGGCTGAGGAAGCCGAGTGTTCCTGCTAGTCCGCCGCGTTCGAAATCGAGTGTGAAACCAGTGAAACGGCCGTCAGCGATTTTGTTAGAGAGAGCTGAGCGCTCAACAGTTTTGATCTTTTTAGATGATGTGTGTGACTGGCTGCCGATCTCGATCTTGTGACGACCGTAGGTGAGCTCAAGTGAGTCGAATCCCATGATGTCTTTCTTTTTGTAAGAAAACTTCATTTGGTCGAAGTCTTGGTAACCGAACTCGCGGTCTCCACCAGTTGGCTTGTCATCGTCTTCGAGGTTTACGTTACCTTTGATTTGAAGGCCGTTGAATGCTTTGATTTTCATTCCTGCGCGGAGGCGGCGAACTTCTTCAAAGTCGTTGTTAAAATCTTTTCCGTTTACGTCAGATCCATCTACATAAGCATATTGTCCTTGGAAGCGACCGAAAACGCTCACTTCTTGGATGAATGGATTGCTCTTGTCGTTGTAGAGCATTCCGAAGTTTTGCAATGTGCTGCAGAAGTCACCACTGTTAGATTCAGGTTGAGCTACTACAGGAGCATCAATTGGCCCTGCTACTGCTGCGCCTGAAAGGGCGATAGCACCGATTATTGTTTTTACTACGTTGTTTTCCATGATTGTTGTTTGTTAGTAATAATGTGAGATGGTGGCTTCTTTTGTTTGAAGTTCTGGCCCTCTCACAACTGCGGATGTTTTGTCAGATAATTTAGATTGTAGAATTTTTTAAATGTGAAGAAATTGACACTTATGGATGGTGATGTGGTTTTACCTCACTTCGATGATGCTGACTTCTCCTTTACCTGGTTTTCCTTCATCGCCGGTGAGGATGTAAGTTTTACCGGCTTGTTTCTGGATGATGATTCCTTCTGGTCTACTGCCTACAGGGACGCTGGCTATTTTTTTAGGTGTAGACGGATTTGAGATATCCATGATGAGTGTGGTGTCGGCTCGTTCGATGGCGATGGCTAGGTAGAGCTTACCACTTTGTCTGAACATGTAGACTCCCTCGGGGTCACAGCGTTCTCCGGTGCCGCTTAGTGATCTAACATTTATTCTAGTGATGAAGCGAGGCGTTTGACTTAGGTTGGCGGAGTTGACTTGGAAGAGTGAGACTGTGTCGCTCCCTTCCTCGGCGATGGCGAGGAGTTTGCTTGAGCCGTAGTTGATGAGGTTGGCTCCGTCTGGGAGTGATCCGCTGGGTAGCTTAATGATGCTGGCTACTTTTGGTGAGGAGTTGAGGGGGACAATGACTACGGCATTGTCGTCTTGGCAAGCTACAGCCGCGAAGCTGGAGCTGGAATCGATCCCTACAAACTCAGGCTCGACTCTGCCGGCGGGTCTGCCGATGGCTTCTGCTAGTCCTGCTACTTTGTAGACGGGTAGTGTGGAGCTTGAACCTAGTTTTGTGAGGTCTACGAGTATGATGGCTCCTGGTGTGCTGGAGCTACCTTCGGCTTCATCTGCGATGACGGCCCATTTACCATTTGGTGAAATGGCGATGCTGTCGAGGTGGATGCCAATTTCTTGGTCGAGGAGGAATTTTGTTTGGCCGGATTTAGCGGCGTTGAGGTCGAAGGCGACTAGGCGCCCAGCTGAGCCGTTGACGGCAGCTAGTGCGATGTTTTTTTTAGGGTGGACTGCTACGCTGGTAGGTTCGCCGTTAGTGTTGATGCCTTGGATGCCAGATTTGGTAGGATCTTGATCAATAGGGGTAAGTTTTCCAGAACTTAGGTCTGGAGCGGAGATGACGGTAATGTCTTTTGAAACTGAGTTGGTGGTGAGGAGGAGTTTGGTGGAGGCTGAGTAGGAGATGATTTCACTGCATCTTCCGGGGGTGTCATAGGTGGTGACTTTTCTAACATTTGCTTGCTCGAAAGATTTCTGTGAGGCTGAGCTATTAGATTGTTGGGCGCATTGTGTTAGAGCTGTAGTGAGTGCGGTGAGGCAGAGTAACTGCGATAAATTTTTTGTCATGTGAAGCTTCTAGCGAGCTGCATGATAAAAAAGGAGCTAGTTAAATTGACAAAAATGTCACATGTGGAGGCTCTGTTTTTTGATAAGCTTTGAGTTTAGGCGGCTTTGTTCATTAAGAAGAATTGCCATTCTTTGATGCCAAGTGTGTTTTTTAGAGTGAGTGTTACTGGCACGGCTTTTGGTTCGAGTGGGGTGGTGCGGAGTTTGAGGCCGGCTTCTGCTGGTGTTTTGTCACCTTTCTGGGAGTTGAGGAGGCGTTCGCATAATACGCAATTTTCCCAGCTGGTTTCACCGCCTCGTGACTGAGGCATGATGTGGTCTATGCTGGCTTCTGAGAAGTTGAGTGTTTTTCCTGAATACTGACAGGTGCCGCCGTCACGAAGCCAGAGTGCCTTTAGGCCGAACTTAGGGCGGAAGAGGGGGACTTTATTGAAGCTTTTAAGGATAACAATTGTAGGTATTCTGACGGATCCACGGGCTGTGCCGATGGAGTGGTCTTGTTCGCGGATGTCTAGGTTCATCCAGTCGGACCATGGGGTTGGAGTCATGTTATTCTCGCCGTCTATGTCTAGGCCGTCTGCGTTTGCTGATACGAGATGAGAGAATGCGTCTGCGGGGCTGATGACTGCTATGGCTTGCCAATTTCGATTTAATACTAAGACACAGTGGTCATGGATCCGGCTTCTGTTTTTCGCTTGAGTGTGCGAGTTACTTTGCTGTTTCATGGTAAGTAAATGTGGTTGGTCAAAAATAATTATTTAAGACTTGTTAACATTTAATCATTTATCCTGAATGTCTGCAACGGAAAAAATGTGATGAGAATGGCAGGAAGGCTAAAGCTGGGTGCTATTGGTTAGGTCTTTTAGTATTCTTCTGGATCTCTCTAGGTCTGCTTATTCTGGTGCTGTGGGTTGGATGACGACAGGTCCTTTGCCTCTGGTAATGAGAGCTATTTGTTTAGAGATAGGGTTAAGAATACAGATTTGATCGTCGCCGAGTTGGAAGACGACGAGATCTCCTGGTAGCTGGGTTGCGTTACGTATTGGCCATGCGACGAAGGGGGTTTCTAGGGAGTAGTTGATGTGTTTTCCTGATTTTTTATTTTCACCTGAGATTCCTTGAACGGGCCAAAACCCAGTGTTGAATTCCCATTCGGATGTTTCAGATAGTGAGGGGATAGCTCCAAAATCGGTAGTTTCTCCATGGATGTTATTGGTGAAATGTCCAGCGGGGGTTTTTATTTTGGCTGGATTTTTAGTGATAGATTCTAGTAGCAAAATCTTGAGGTCTTCGCCATGGATGGGAGATCGCTTCAGTAGTATGAGGTCAAATTTTGAGTCTTCGTTTTCGCTTAGAAAAAGTCGGTCGTAAGGGTTAGGTGCATCAGCTTTGAGCTTTGTTATTTTCTTTTTAGAGTGAGGGGAGTGTAGATCCAGGCGGATCAGTTGGTCACCCTCTGGTGATAGGTAGTAGAGGTGACAGGGTGCTGGTGTGATAAGTTCTTTATGGTTTACAACATCGAGCTGGGTCATCATAGAGGTTCCACTTGCTAGCCCGTACCAAACGAGGAGGATGAGGTAGCTGATGCCGTGGATAATTAAAATTCCTTTGGTTCTGCTTTTGAGTGAGGTTGCTTTTTTACGAAGTGCGTATTTATAGAATGGGTATTCGATGAGTATGGTGACTACGAAAGCGGTGAAGATGTATACGAAGAACCATATACTGATGTTTTCAATCGTGATGCCGAGTGCGTCAGGAATAGCTCCTGCGAATAAGAGCGCACCAGTCCATGCTGAAAGGTAGTTAGCTAAAATAAGGATGGTGATGGACTGCCAAATCGAGCACCTGAACATCCAAGCTAGTAAGAGTCCTTCTAGTAGGCCAATGAGGGCATTTCCAAATAGGAGATGAAGGAAAGTAGCCCACATCAATGGTGTGCCTGCATTTGCAGATGCTGTGCATGGTAGGAATACGAGCAGGAGCAGGGGGATGAGGTAGCGAGGTTGATTCATGGGAGGATGAATCTCATCCCTTCAGCAGACTTTTATTGTTCCAGAGGTAGTTCCAGCCGGAGATGAGGGTGAGGGCTATGGCTCCCCATAGGGTGATGGGCATGAGGTAGCTTTCTGGTTTGGAGAGGGTGAAAAGGAACTCGGTAAACCAGTTGTGGTTTTCGATTTGTTTGAAGGCGATGAAGGTGAGGCAGGTGATGATGAAGGTGAGCTGGAAGGTGGTTTTCCATTTGCCGAGTCTGTCTGCGGCGATGACGACGCCTTGTTCGACGGCGATTTGGCGGAGGCCGGTGACCATGAATTCTCTGCCGATGATGGCGCAGGTGACCCAGACGGGGCAGAGGCCTTTGGAGTTGAGGTTGGAGCTGAGGTAGATGAATCCAGCGGCGACTAGGATTTTATCAGCGAGGGGGTCGAGGAGTTTTCCTAGTGAGGTGACGAGGTTGAGCTTGCGTGCGAGGTAGCCATCGACCCAGTCCGAAGCGGCGGCTATGATGAAGCTTATTAAAGCGAGAATGTTCGCCCATGGTTGCTGCATGGTGATGGCTGCGATAAAGACGGCAGTGAGGACGAGTCGGAAAGCGGTGATGGAGTTAGGAATATTCACGGTTACTATCTGGAGTGTGCATAGTTTGTGGCTTTGATCAACTTCTCGTTAGTGAAAATGATGTTTATTAGCGAGTTAACTGGAAAATAGTAAATGAGATTGACGCAAGTTCTCGTTGCGTAAATGGAAACTTTGTTGATAATGCCGCCACAGACGAACGGTAAATCAACAATTTGCAACCAAAAAAAATATGAGTAAAAGCGACTTCGGCCTAATCGGCCTAGCAGTAATGGGACAGAATCTAGTTCTCAATGTAGAGAGCAGAGGCTTCCAAGTGTCCGTGTATAACCGCACGACTTCAGTGACAGATGAATTCATCGCTGAAAATCCAGATAAAAATCTAGTGGGCGCGAAGACGCTTGAGGAATTTGTAGATAGCTTAGCGACTCCACGCAAGATCCAGATTATGGTGAAGGCAGGTGGACCGGTGGATGCAGTGATTGAGTCACTCATTCCGCTTCTTGATCAAGACGATATCATCATTGATGGTGGTAACACTCTTTACACAGATACTGAGCGTAGAGAGAAGTATCTCTCAGAGAAGGGCTTCCGTTTCATCGGGGCTGGTGTTTCTGGTGGAGAAGAAGGTGCGCTGAAAGGCCCATCAATCATGCCTGGTGGCCCTGAGAGCACATGGGAAGTGATGCAGCCAATCTTTGAAGCTATTTCAGCTAAGGTTGACGGTGTTCCTTGTGTGACACACATTGGAGAAGGTGGCGCAGGTCATTTTGTGAAGATGGTTCACAATGGTATTGAGTATGGTGACATGCAGTTGATCTGTGAGGCATACAACATTTTTAAAGCAGCTGGCTTCAGCAATGAAGAGCAAGCGGCTATTTTTGCTGACTGGAACGAGGGAGACTTGGAGTCATTCTTGATCGAGATCACAGCTAATATCTTTAAGCAGAAGGATCCTGAGACAGGTAAAGACATCGTTGATCTGATCGTTGACAAAGCGGGTCAAAAAGGAACTGGTCGCTGGACTGTAATGGGATCAGTGGAGCAGGCGGTGCCATTCTCAACGATCGCAGGATCTGTTGAAGCACGTATTCTTTCATCACTCAGAGACCAGCGCAAGGTGGCTTCTGGTGTGCTTGAGGGACCTGACAACTGGTCATTTGAGCTTAAGGGGATGAGCAAGGAAGATCTTGTGAAGAAGGTGCGTAATGCGCTTTATGCTTCTAAGATTGTTTCTTATGCTCAGGGCCTTGATCTTATTTCTAAGGTAGGAGCTGATAAGGGCTGGGAGCTTGATCTCGGTGCGATTGCTCGTATCTGGAGAGGTGGTTGCATCATCCGTGCACGTTTCCTTAACCGTATCACAGAGGCATATGAAGGTGCTGATAAGCCGACTAACTTAATGCTAGCTCCATTCTTTACTGAGATTCTTAACTCTGGTCAGCAAGACTGGCGTGAGGTGGTGGCTCTTGCGGCTACAAATGGGATTCCTGTTCCATCATTTGGTGGATCACTTAGCTACTATGACGCATACCGCGCGGAGAGACTTCCAGCGAACTTGCTTCAGGCGCAGCGTGATTTCTTCGGTGCTCACACATACGAGCGAGTTGATAAGCCTGAAGGTGAGTTTTTCCACACGGAAGACTGGCCGGATCTGATTTCATAATCTCTGATTTCAAATAGGAAGTTGCCAGTGTGCAATTTCTGATGTTAAGTAACCCGTCTTGGTTTTCCGAGGCGGGTTATTTTTTACATCAACATGCTTATGAAACATATTATTTCTAAAATTCTTTTGTCGTCTGTTCTTCTGAGTGCTTCGCTGCGTGGTGAGGCTCCTTATTTTGCTAGTGGGATAAAGGTGGGGGAGGTGGATCAGGATTCTGCGATTGTGTGGATGAGGTTGACGGAGGAGAAGGAGGCTGATTTTGGTAAGTTACCGATTTTTACTGAGGGGCTGAAGTTAAGAGAGAAGGATAAGAACCAAGCGGAAATGCCGGTGGGAGTGGTTCCTGGGGCAGCTGGTGAGGGGAGAGTGGTGTATTGGAAAAAGGGGGCTGGGGATGTTAAGTTTGAGACAGAGTGGGTGGAGGTGACGGAGGAGCGAGATTTTTCTCATCAATTTGAGCTTGAGGGATTGGAGGCGAATGTGAGGTATGAACTTGTGGTGGAGGCTCGTAAGGGTGATGATGAGGTGAGCACGGCTATTACGGGAGGTTTCAAGACGGCTCCTGCGAGTGAGCAGGTGGTGCCGGTATCATTTATTGTGACGACCTGTCAGGCAGTTAGAAGTATTGATTCAGGTAAAGAAGGGCATATTGCCTACAAGCATATGTTAGATTATAATCCTGATTTCTTTGTGCATACTGGAGACATTCTTTACTATGATAAAGCTCCGATTTGTAAGAATGTGGAGCAGGCGCGAGCGAAGTGGGACTTGATGTTTTCTTATGGGTATAACCGTGAGTTTCATCGGTTTGTGAGTTCTTATTTCATGAAGGATGATCATGATACTCTGAAGGATGATGCTTATCCGGGGATGATTTATGGTGATCTAACATTTGAGAAGGGATTGGAGATTTTTCGGGAGCAGGTGCCTATGGGGGATAAGACGTATCGGACGATTCGCTGGGGGAAGGATGTGCAGGTTTGGCTGACTGAGAATAGAGATTTTAGGTCAAAGAATTTTATTAAGGATGGACCAGAGAAAACGATTCTAGGTGAGGAGCAGAAGGCTTGGTTGAAGAAAACGATCGAGGACTCTGATGCGACTTATAAATTTATTATTACGCCTGGGCCGATGGTGGGGCCGGATAAGAAGGGGAAGACGGATAACCATTCTAACGCTGCGTTTGCTCATGAAGGTCAGGAGTTGCGGGACTTTGTAGCTGAGCAGAAAAACTTGTATGTTATCTGTGGTGATAGGCACTGGCAGTATTGTTCTAAGGACCCGAAGACTGGAGTGTTAGAGATGGGGTGTGGGCCGATTAATGATCAACATATTTTTGGAGGTAGCTCTGGCGAAAATGTTAAGTTTCATCGTTACTTCAGTGAAAAGGGAGGGTTTCTTGCGATCACTGTGGTAGACGGTAAGGCGAAGGCTGAGTGGTATACTTCGAGTGATGTGGATGCCGCTGGTAAGCCAAAGGTTGGCTATACTGAGCAACTTGGAGAGTAGAGTTGTGAGAGGTTAGGTTCCGCAGAATGTTTGCGTTACGCGCTCGTGAGGTAGGGGAGCTCGTTCAAGGTCACGATAATCGGGGTTCTCTGCAAAGGGTGTTTTCCATGCTTTGTAGAGGCGGTGGAATAGGGTGTAGTCTCCTTTGTAGGCTTGCTGGATGGCGGCTTCTACTTGGTGGTTTCTGGGGATGAGTATGGGGTTGGTATGGCGCATGGCTGGAATTTTATCTTGGTCGAGATGGCTGCGCCAGTCTTCTAGCCAAGTGGTGCATACCTCAGGATCAGCGAAGAGTTTTTCGAGTTCTGCGGCGGTGATGTCTTCGTTGGATAGTTGGGTGAGTGTTCTGAAGAAGAGGGTGTAGTCGACTTGTTGGTCTGCTAGGATGCTGAGTGAATTTTGGATGAATTCGATGGGGGTTTCATTTGTAAGAGAGAATTTTGCTCTGTAGATGCGGTGGTAGTGTTCGATGAATTGTTCGGAGAATGCTTCGAGTGCTGTTTCTGCCAGTTTCATTGAGGTGTCGTGGTCAGGGTCGATTTGGGGGATTAGGGTTTCTGCTAGTCTGGTGAGGTTCCAGTGGGCGATGGAGACTTGGTTTCCCCAAGCGTAGCGTGCATCGCGATCGATGGCGCTAAAGACGCAGTTGGGGTGGAAGTCGTCCATGAAGGCGCAGGGGCCGTAGTCGATGGTCTCGCCTGAGATGGAGCTGTTGTCGGTATTCATGACGCCATGGATGAAGCCGATGGACATCCACTGAGCTACGAGTTGAGCTTGTGCGCTGATGACTTGTTCGAGTAAGGTGAGGGCGGGGGAGTGTGAGATTTCGACATCGGAACAGTGTCTTGCTAAGGCAAAATCTGTTAGAGTTTTTATGGCCTCGGTATCACGCTGTGCGGCGAAGTATTGGAAGGTGCCGACGCGGAGATGACTGGATGCGACGCGCGTGAAGATGGCGCCGTCTAGTGGTTCCTCGCGGATGACTTTTTCTCCAGTAGTCACGGCAGCGAGTGCGCGGGTGGTGGGGATACCGAGCGCGTGCATGGCTTCGCTCATGAGGAATTCGCGAATGACTGGGCCGAGGGCAGCTTTGCCATCGCCGCCGCGGGAATAGGTTGTCCTTCCTGAGCCTTTGAGCTGGATGTCTTTTCGGTTGCCGTGCTGGTCTATGACTTCGCCTAACAGATTGGCTCTGCCGTCGCCAAGACGGGGTGAGAAGCCGCCGAACTGATGACCTGCGTAGATTTGTGCTAGAGGCTCGGAGCCTGTCGCGATTTTATTTCCTGAGAGGACGGCAATGCCTTCATCGGATTTTAGCCAATCGGGATCGATTCCAAGATCGCGAGCTAGTTCATCGTTCACTGCGATGAGTGTGGGTGCTGGGACTTTGGATGGATCTATGCGTTGGTAAAAATGTTCAGGTAATTTTACGTAAGTGTTAGAAAAGGGGATCATGGTGTGTGTTTATTTGACGTGTGTAAGTTCACAGGCATGGGCTGAAAATCCAGCTCCGAATCCACACATCCAGAGGTGTTGTTCATCGGTGGCTTGGTCTAGAAATAATTCTAGGGCTACCATTACGCTGGGGCTGCTTAGGTTGCCGTATTTTCTCATGACTTCTCGCGCGTAGCTGAGGTCATCGATTTCTAGTGCTTCTTCTAAGGCTAGAATGACGTCTCGTCCGCCTCCGTGTGTGACGATGGCTGAATTCTTCTCACTGCGTTTTTCATACAATTGCTTCACTACGTTGGCTGCGAGTTCAGGGACGTTTCGGTCGAGCTGGTTGCGGAGTTTTCCTTCGGCGTTGGTGAATCTGATCATTTCGCGGCTCTCGGGAGCATGGATAGCGTTGAAGTTTCCGATGCTCCAGTTGCCTTCATTTCTGTAGTCACCCGACCAGATGGCAGCGCTGGCGCCGTCACCGAAGATGCAGGTGCTGATTAGGACGCCGGCATCGTCTTCGATGTAAAATGCGGCGGAGCAAATTTCGACGGCTACGGTCAGTACACGGGCTTCTGTGTGGAGTGCGGTGTAGCCAGTTGCTGCTTCTAGCATGGGGATGGCTGCGCCACAACCTAGGCCTGTTAGATCTTGGAGGTAAGTATTTTTGCGCATCCCAAGACGTTCTGCGAGATAGCTGCTGACTCCGGGGCAGAGGTAGCCTGTGCAGGTGCAGACGAAGAGTGCGTCAATGTTAGAGATGTTTAGATTGGTTTTTTCTAGTGCTTCGTTGACTGCATTTTCAGCAATGGCTGGTGCGGTTTTCTCGTAATACTGATTAAGTTCTTGGGCGTCTCGTTTCCAGGCTTCTGTTAGGTTTGTGAGGGCGAATCTTCTTTCTTCGATACCGCCTTCGCTCTGGAGAACTTTTTCTAACAGACGGCGTGATCCTACTTTTAACTCACTCCAAAACTCAGCTTGGCGCATTGCATCAAGGCATTGTTGCTGAGTATAGTGGTGCTCGGGAAATCCGCTGGCAATAGAAATTAATTTCATCTCCCGTTAGGTTAGGGGCATGAGCATCACAAACAAGGTTTATTCTGGGCGGATAGTTAACGTAGTAAACGGAAAAGGGTATGGAAGGGGATGAGCTTGAATTTGGCTAGAGTGCTGAGAATCCATCTTCCGGAGGAGTGGAAGAAGAATGGGTGGAGCCAACGTGCTGCGATGAGACGCTTGCGGAATGTTTTGCGGAGTTTGTGGAGGTAAGTTTTTAGGACTGAGTCCCAGTCAGCATTGGCTTCTCCGTGACAGTAGGGGAGGAGTGATTGGCCGGCTAGGAGGGCGCTCTCTAGTGCGATGCTCATGCCGTTTCCTGTGAATGGGGGGATGAGGAGGGCTGCGTCACCGATGGGCATTAGGCGTTGTTGGTTGTTTGCTAGGATGTTCTGGTGACCCATGGAGAACCCGGCTACTGCGGAGAATGAGCCTGCTACTATGTCTGCTTTATCTAGGCGCTGGACGAGATTGTTTAGGCCGAGAGATATGAGGTAGGCGCGTAGTTTTTCTTCTCCTTTACCGCTAACGCCTTTATTGACTTCAAAGAGGCCGCAGACGTTGACTTTACCGTCTTCGATGGGGGAAAGGCCTAGGTAACCACCTTTGGCTGAGCTGGCTCCGGTGTGCATTTCTAGGCCTTGGATGTTTAGGCCTGTGACGTGTAGTTTTATTCCTAGCCATCGGTGAGTGTCGGTTCCTTTGCCCTGCTTTTCTTTACCGCACGCCCAGACGGTTCCTTCGGGTTGGTCATGGAGGTAGCTTGATTTGTCCGCTCGTTGTTTTTGGATGATTCCGCCTAAGTTTCGGAATCGTTTTTGTAATGCATCGTCTAGGAGGAATCTGGAAATTCCCATACCGTGTCGGGGGAGTTTTCTATCGAGGAGTTTTTTGTTGGCGATGTGCCATTGGATTGTTTCGACTGATTTTGCGTGTTCGAAGAGATCTAGGATTCCGAGTTCGGCGAGTGTTTCATTTTCCACTCCACAGATGAATTCACCGCAGACTTTATGGCGAGGATAGTTGCCTTGTTCGATGATGGTGACTTTGACGTCATGCTTTCTCAGAAAGCAGCCGAGGGCCAAACCGGATAAGCCGCCGCCAATGATAGTGATAGGGCGGTTCATTTGACTTGTTTGGCGATAGAGCGTATTCCTCCGAGGCTGGCGCGTTCGTCCCAGTGCCAGTCGATGTCTAGTAGGCCGGCGAGCTCGCCGAAGCGGAAACCGGCATCGATGCTGACCATCATGTCGTGTTTGGTGATGCGGTTGATGACGGGATAGAGTAGGTAGCCTAAGAATTTGCTGAACCAGTAGCGATGTGGCTCGGCCATGATGATGGAGCGGCAGGGGGAAATTTTAGCACTGAGCTCCCAGAGGGCGTCTTCATCTAGGTGATGGATGAACAAATTAGCTACGACTACGGTGTTCTCATCGAAACAATCGCTTTTTAGGAGATCGCCGGTTTTCCAATTGATGTTTTGAGGGACATGGGCTGGGCGGTTTAGTAGATCACAGGCAATTACTTCGGTATCTGGGAATTTTTCTTTAATTTTGATGGCTAAATGTCCGTCTCCAGCACCTAATTCTACGATTGTATTAAGGTTTTCAATGGATTCTAGCTGCTCTAGAATCCATGATTCTCCTCGCATGAACCAGTTAATGAGCCTTAGGTCTTTTCTACTGCGGATTGCCGCTGGGTCAGTTGGGTCTAGGCTGTCTAAAATTTCTGGTTTTACTTCTCTTTCTGCCATGTGTTGGGATATTAGTCGATGAACTGACTGAGTTCAATCGTTGATTTTCAATAGGTTTCGTTAAAATGAAGTTTTTTTCACAAAAATAACGATTCGTTGCAACTTTTAGTGATTTGGAGTATTTAATAGGTGTATGAAAATAAACAAACTAATAATTGTCGGGCTTAGCGCACTACTCGTTACAGCAACATCAGCAGTAGCTCAAGAAAAAGGAAAAGACAAAGGTAAGGACAGACCACCAAGAAAGACTTTTGAAGAACTAGATGCAGATAAAGACGGAAAAATTAGCGAAGCTGAGTTCGTAGCTGGAGCAAAAGACGCAGAGAGAGCGGCTAAGCATTTCGCAAAGAAAGATAAAGATGAAGATGGTTTCCTTTCTGAAGAAGAGTTCGCTAAAGGCGGCAGAGAAAAAGGAAAAGGTAAAGGTAAAGGCAAAGGACCTAAGAAGGAAAAAGCTGAATAATCTTAAGGTTATTACTTAACATACTAACTTAATATAAAATGCCTCAGAAGATATATTCTTCTGAGGCATTTTTGTGACTGAAAATTCAGTTTGGAAATGATTAAGCTACAGCGTTGCGAATGAGCTCTAGGAATGAGTCAGCTTCGAGTGCTGCTCCGCCTACGAGTGCTCCGTCGATGTCTGGCTGGCCGAGGAGTTCTGCTGAGTTTGCTCCTTTTACTGATCCGCCGTATTGGATGCGGACAGCAGCAGCAGCTTCTGCACCGTAGAGTTCTTCGATGACTGAGCGGCAGAACTTGTGAGTGTCTTGAGCTTGCTGAGCGGTGGCTGTGACGCCTGTGCCGATTGCCCATACTGGCTCGTAAGCTATGACTACGTTTGAGATGTCGCTGATGCCTTCGAGGCCTTCTTTGATTTGTGATCCGAGAACGGTTTCAAGCTGTCCGCCTTCGCGCTCAGCGAGTGTTTCACCGATGCAGAAGAGTGGAGTGATGTCAGCGGCGAGTGCTTTTTTAATCTTAGCATTGATCTGTGCGTTGGTTTCTCCGTAGATGCTGCGGCGCTCTGAGTGACCGAGTATAACGTAGTTTACGAAGAGTTCCTTGAGCATGTCTGTGCTAGTTTCACCTGTGAATGCACCGTTGTCGTTCTCTGAAACTGTTTGGGCAGCGAGTCCGATGGCAGGGTTGATGTCGTTGATGAGTTCTGAGGCTGTAGGGATTGACAGGTTGTTAGGTGCGATGACGAGGTCTGCTTGTTCAGCGAGTTCTCCGGCTGCGCCGAGGAATTTTTCTAGGAATTCAGCTGCTTCTGCTGGTCCTTTGTTCATTTTCCAGTTGGCTGCGATGATTAGTTTACGTGACATGTGTGTTGTTTTGGTTAGTAAGTTGAAATTTTGTGGCTACTTAGAGCTAGCTAGCGGGATTAATAATCTCGTTTAAGCTAAATTCAGTTTGAAAGTAGCAAGCAAATACTGGCTGGCAAGGCTAGAGTGGGTAATCTGATTTTATTCTCAAAGTTCTGAGGGGGCGTTTTAGGGTGGTGGTTTGGTGTTGAGACGGTGTGATTTTTCATTGATTTGTAAAGGAAATGCCTAGGTCAAAAATTGAACCTTGTATTATTTTTAATACCTATTGCGATGGGTAAGAGCTGTGCTTGTTTATGCTGATATGACACGTAGAGAATTGATACGAGCTGGAGCAGCACTAGGCATTGGAACCGCGGCTAGTAAACTAGCGTTTGCTAAACAACTAGAGATACGCAATACGAATGATGAGTTAATGAAGACAATGGGATTGGTAGAGGTGAATGAGGCTTTGCCGATGAATAAAGTAATGAAGGGTGAGAAATATCGTCCGGAGCATAGGATGGGTCTTGGCGGCTTAGCGGCGGGAAATGGGTTTAATACTATTTCAACTGATGAAGAGATCTTGGAGATGCTGCATGCGGCGTGGGACTCAGGGATCAGACATTTTGATACTTCGCCTTTTTATGGATTGAGCCTTAGTGAGCGACGTTTTGGCGATTTATTACGTAATAAGAAGCGTGAGGACTATGTGCTGTCTTCGAAGGTTGGGCGTTTGCTGACACCGTCTTCTGAGCCGTTGCCGAAGAGGTGGCATTGGGCGAATCATTCACCATTCCATTATAAGTATGATTATACCGCTGCGGGTACGCGCCGTTCTATCGAGGATAGTTTGCATAGGATGGGGGTGTCTTCTCTTGATATTGTCTATATCCATGATCTGTCTCCGCAGAATAGTGATATGGGGGAGGAGTGGACGAAGTATTATGATGAGGCTATGAAGGGGGCTATTCCGGAGCTAACAAAGATGCGAGATGAAGGTATTATTAAGGCATGGGGATTTGGGGTAAATACTCCGGATGTTGTTTATAAGTCTTTGGATGTTGCTGACCCTGATGTTTGTTTGTTAGCGCTTCAGTATTCGATCATGGATCATACTCAGGCACTGGAAAAGACGTTTCCATTGATGGATAAACGAGGCATTTCTGCTGTGATAGGGGCTCCATTGAATGGTGGTTTTTTGGCGGGTAGGAATCGTTATAATTACTCTGGGTTTATTCCTGCTGAGATGAAGGAGAAATTCAATGGGATTAGTGCTGTGGCGAGTAAACATGGGATTGATATTAAAACTGCAGCGCTGCAATTTGCGGAGGCTCCAGCTACGGTTTCAGCTATTATTCCTGGGGCTAGGACAATGGAGCAGGTGCGTGAGAATGTGGCTTCTATGAAGGTCAAGATTCCGGTTGCATTTTGGACAGAGTTGAAGAGTAAGGGTTTGATTGCTCAGAATGCTCCTACTTCTGTATAAGTTCAGTTGTAAGTTATGTTGAAAAACTCGTTCGCTCATTTTGAGAGGGGACGGGTTTTTACCATTGAGGGGGCCTCTGGTAAGTTCCGACTCTGCTCTTTAGAATGAGTGAGTTATTAATTTGTATAGCTCCTTACCGTTTTAATCAGGGGATACTAATCCCTGATTAAAATGCACCGTGCTCTAATTGATTTACTGATGCGCATTAGAATTGTTAGTTGCGAGAGATACCCCTTAAGATGGTTTATCGGTCTCGATTTTAGTGATGGCTTCTGTGGCGACGGCTATGAGAGACTCAGATAAGCTTGGGTGTATGTGGATCATGTTTGGGATGTTCCGGATGTCGTTGTCGAGGTGGATGAGGGTGAGGATTTGGTGGATCATGGTTGAGCTTTCTGGTCCGATCATGTGGCAACCGATTAGTGAGTAGTCGGATTTTTTGACAATGAATTTGGTGATCGGGTAATCAAGTTTCCAAGAAAGTGCGCGGGCACTAGATTTCCAGTTGGTCTCGACGATGACAACATCGTTAGCTGAGAATTCTTGCTTATCGAGGTCTTGCTCGGTGATGCCAACTGAGGCGATTTCTGGATCCGTGAATACAGCATGGGGCATCATGGGGGTGGGAATTTGATTGTTAGATTTATTGTCCGTGTTGATGAGTGTGTTTACTAGGTGGTTCACTTCAAAGCTTGCGGCGTGTTGGAGCTGGTAGGTGCCGGCAACGTCACCTACGGCATAGACACCTTTGACTGCTGTTTCTAGGTTTTGGTCACGTTCTACAAAGCCACGAGTATTAAGCGCAATATCGGTATTTTCTAGGCCGAGGTTTTCTGTGTTTGGGATGCGTCCTGTGGCATAGAGGAGGGCGTCGACGGTGAGTTCGGTTTGTTGGGATGATTCATCGAGGGTTAGGTGGAATTGTTGTCCATCGTGGCTGGCGTTGGTGATGGTGGTGCCAAATTTAGTGGGGACGTAGTGGCTGAATTCCTCTTTAAATATAGAGGATATGGTTTTGTCTTCGTTGGGAAGTAAGGTGTGGCCTCTGACGAGTAATGTGGTGTTGATGCCTACAGAGTGGAAAAAGTTAGCGAGTTCGCAGGCGATGAATCCACCTCCTACGATAGCGATAGTTTTTGGGATGGGGTGGTTGAAGGGGAAGATGTCATCGCTAGTCCAAGATGGGAGGTTAGGGAATGCTGAGGGGCGTGAGCGTGCTCCTGTTCCGATGATGATTTGTTCTGCTGTGAGTTGGGTTCCGTTGACTTCGACTACTTTGTTAGAGATGAATTTTCCTTCTCCTCGGTAGAGGGTGAGGTTCTCTGGGAAGCGGGATTCATAGCGAGGATCAACGGATTCGATCCAGTGGTTGAGGTCTGCAAAGATTTGAGGAAGGTCGATGGCGTCAATGGTAGCGGAGATGTGGTGGCGAGATGCTTCACGGATTCGCTTGGCGACGTCAGCGTAGCCGATGAGGAGCTTGGAGGGGACGCAACCTCTGTTAGGACAGGTTCCACCGAGGCGATCTCGTTCAATGAGGGCGACAGATTTTCCAGCGGTTGCTGCTTTTATGGCGAGCGTAGAAGCTCGACCTCCTCCGATGATGATGATGTCATAAGTTTTCATGATGGTGTGCAGGAATTAGTGTTACTTGAGGTTTTTCTGAGCCCAGAGAGCAATGATATCGGCTGCAAACTTAGCGTCATTATGATTCGTGAGCAAATGATCGGCTCCGTCGAGGGCCACGAAGGATTTAGGGTGTTGGAGGTGTGTGTATATTTCACCCGCATTTTTAAGTTCAACCACGCTGTCTACTGTAGAGTGTAAAATAAGCTTGTGACCTTTTAAGGCTTTAAGCGTATTTACGTGGTCATAGCTACGGACGTCATCGACAAAGCGTCTACTGACAGTGAATGTTCTTCCTGCAAATGGGACTTGAGCAGTGCCATTTTGTTCAATTTCAGGAAGGTGCTCTTCAAGCATGTGGAGGATGTGAGCGGGGTCAGCGGGGGAGCCAATGGTGGCTATAGCTTGCACGCTGGCTATTTTAGAGGCCACGGCTAGAGCTGCTGTGCCGCCGAGAGAGTGACCAACAAGTATACTTGGTGCTAGGTAGTGAGTCTTGAGCCAGTCAGCAGCGGTTATGATGTCTTCTATGTTGGTGAGGAATGATGAATTTTCAAATTCACCAGAAGATTTGCCGATGCCTGAGAAGTCTATTCTGAGGGTGGCTATACCATTTTTGGCTAAGCCTTGGGTGATTTTTTTCTCTGGTAGGTAATCTTTACCACAGGTGAAACAATGGGCAAATATGGCATAAGATTGGATTTGCCCTTCAGGTATCTCAATGACTCCTGCTAGGATTCCGTGAGGGCTGGGAATTTCTACGCTATGGCTGCCAGGGGTGGTGTGTATTTCTTGCTCTGGCTGAGCTTGAGTAGAAGATGAGGTTATTAAGTTGAGTTGGTTTGCCAGTGGATTAATGGTCTGATGGACATGTTGGTCACGAGCTACAAATAGGAGAGCTAGGAGCATCGCTCTGGCAGAATTGTCCCCACCAGCTAGGGCGTTTTTACTGAGGCAACCATCAAAGTTATCACCATGATGGATGGCGTAATAGAGGGTGAGAGGGAAGGCTTCAGGGAAATGGCATGTGAGTCCCATTGCGGTAGCAACCTCTAGATGCTCTGTGGGAGATGAGTTTTTAGCATTTTCGATGTGATCAGCGGGGGTAAGGGTTTGATAATTTCCAGACTGAGCCGCATGTTCTATAGCGCTGGTGAAATCAGATCCTTCTCTAACCGCAAAGATGGTGCGGACAAAAAACTCGGAGGAGTCAACTACGTTTAAGTCGCCATGTGTGAGTAGAGTCTGAGAGCGTGCTGCCAGGACAGTTTCTTCTAGTGGTAAATTCAGGTCAAGAATAGGAGCTATTCTAGAAGCTCCAGCTAAGTCATTCGAGTTAGAAGGGGATAGGGCAGCTTGTTTGAGGGTGTCATTGCTTGCAGAGTCCTTGTAGCCAGAGTAGCTAGTTATGCGCTCTAGCCATAATGATTTCCATGCTTCAGGTGAGTATTGGTTGTTTTGAGCTATTGAGTCCTGTAGCCAGATAGTCTGATCACCATAGTGAGTGAGATCGCCTGCTATTTTTCCTTTATGATAAGGTGCTAGGGGGGGAGTTAGGGAATGTATGCCATTAGGATAGGAGCGCGCTATTTTGGCTTGATTGTAAATCCAGTGTGAGCCGAGCGAGAGAGAGTCTGCGACCAGGGCTGCTTTAAGGTAGGGGGCTAGTGTGTTCATTGTTTTATTGATTATGTTTCTATAGGTTTTATCTAGTAGGCTATGCAGAAATAGATGTTCTGCTGGTATAGTGTGAGAGAGGTCGGTGTATCGGAGAAATATTGAGGAGTTAGCCCCATTTCCAAAAATCTGTTAGCCTATCTTAGGATAAGAATTTCCAATCTCTGTGTTACTCTTCGACTGAGAGGCCTACATCATAGTCTCATCGAGCCTTGATCTAGGAAACTCTTCTGCCGAATCTAACTAATCGAACTTTTGGAAAATGGTCTAAGTAATAGAGTTTTTTCTTTCTTACTATGTATTAACTTATTTCTTCTTCTCCAAATTTCTAGCCTTGAGGGAGCCTATAAGATCCACTTGATATTCTTCACGTTGCTCTGTGGGACCGTTCTCCAGATTTAGCACTCCTCTAGGACAAACAGCGGAGCACATGCCACAGCCTACGCAAGATGCTCGCTTGATGTCTTGTCCTCTCTGGGCATACCACCTTACATCGATCCCCATTTCACAATATGTGGAGCAGTTACCACATGAGATACATTGACCGCCATTGGTAGTGATACGGAATCTTGATTTAAATTTCTGAATGATACCTAGAACTGCCGCCATTGGGCAGCCGAAACGACACCAGACTCTGGATCCCATGAGTGGATAGAATCCGACCCCAATGACTCCTGAGAAAGTGGCACCGATTAGAAATGCGTAGACCTTTCTAACTGGGAGAGATGCTCCACCAAGAGTTCCCCACCAAGCGTCTAGCCAGACTAATGCCGTCATAACGATGACAAATATTAAGACGCTATAGATCATAATGCGTTCGATTTTCCAAGCTGTGAGCGATTTGTTAGAAAGTTGTCTGAAGCTATCACCAGCAGTGTTAGCAAGTCCGCCGCAGCCACAAACCCAAGAACAATACCAACGTTTGCCATAGTAATAGGTGAGAATAGGAGTAGCGATAAGAGTCATAATGATCCCCCAGCCAAAGACAAATCCAGCCATTGCTTTACCACTGCTCAACAAGCTAGTGACTTTGTCCGGCATCAGGGCTTTGTATTCTAGTGGCCAAAAATAGTTAGGTAAGAAGTAAGGCTGATTGAGTCGTTCCATGATGGATGGCACCATAAATGCGAAGCCGAACTGGCAGAACATGATCGAGCATGTTCTAATAATTTGATACTTACTATGACGATATTTTGCTAGTGCTTTGGCTCCCATGACCAGAACAGCAATGGTGTAGGACGCTCCATAGACGAACCAAATGTCGGCATTACTATTCCGCAGAAGTTGGCTTAGAGGATCAAATACCTGAGTGATGTTTGGACGGTATTCCGTACCAGCCGCAGTTAGCGCGGACTCTTGGTAGAAAAAGTAGTAAGCTGTGTAGAAGCCTGTGATTATAATGCCTAATAGCCAGCCTCCTGCGCCCATGGCAGTGAAGGTATTTCTAGTAAGATTATTATTTTGAACCCCGGCCGGTCGTTTCAAGTGGGTTCGTAAACCGTAGATTAGTCCGCCTACTATAATACTGGGCACCATTGTGTAAAATACCCAGTTTCCTTTAGTAAGGTTTTGCTCAAATAAGGTTAGTAAAAATATCACCAAGCCAATACCTAAAATGGAGAGTCCTATACGTTGAATCGTATCTAGTTTGGGGGCTGGTGGGACGAGTGAGTGGCTTTCGCGAAGTAGATCTGACATATTAGGTAGATGGTTGTAGTGAACGTAGGAGTTTGGAGAAGAGGCCTTTTTTGATATTATTGTTTAGGCTTACTTGGTGTTCTGGGTGTTGTTTGTTCCAGGTTTCTATGATGGATCGTTCATGCTGTTTGAAGAATTCGGGGTCGAAATTCGCGGCTGCGAGGTCTCTCACTACGTCTGGAATCTTGGCTTCTGAGGCTATCCAGTTTTCCCAGACTTGGTGTCGGTGGCGCATGCCGAAGACATTGACTCCTTTTACGGCAAGTGTGTCGGTATTATAATTTATTCTAATCGTGTGATATCCCTCAGGGGCCTGCCAGAAAAACGTTTCTTCGTCTTCCTGTGGCTGTGGCATTACGATGCCGTAAGTTTGGTATTCGATGTCGAAAAATTTCGCTGAATTCCACCAGATCCCTGGCTCATAGGCCTTTCTTTCTCCTACTAAATTTTGAGCAAGGTGAGCGCCATGCATTTTCCCAGTGTACCAGACCTGTTCTAGCGGGCGTCGTCCAGGTAGGGGATCTTTGAACTGAGCGCAGTCACCGATAGACCAGACGTGTGGTAAATTAGTCTGAAAGTAGTGGTCAATCACGATTCCTCTATCTGTTTCTAGTTGATCATTGTTAGAGAGCCATTGAATGTTCGGTCTTACTCCAGCGGTTAGTCCTACGATCTCGCAGTCTATTCTATCGCCTTTCTTCGTAGTGACGTATGCCACTCGGCCATTTTCACCCTCGTGGATGGACTCTAGCTCTTCTCCCATCTGCAAGTCACAATGGTGTTCGCGGATGTGTTTTTCAATCATGATGGCTTCTTCTTTAGGTAAGACACTTCCCCAGAATAGCTTTTCTCTGACTAAGAAGCTCACTGGAATTCCTCTTGTTAAGAGCATTTCCGCCATTTCAATACCGATCAAGCCTCCTCCTGTAATCACCGCTCGCTTTGCGGTCTTAGCAGACTCCTCTAGGTTATCCAAATCTTGCTTGCTGTATAGCCCCTGTACTCCAGGTAGATCTTGCCCAGGCCAACCAAATTTATTAGGCACTGATCCTACCGCTAAAACCAACTCAGAGTATTCTAGATCGGGTAGATCCTTCATTGTGATTTTTTGTGCCTGATGGTCAAAACTAGTCACCCAACCACGGAGAAGTTGTATTTTGTTTTCTGTCCAGAAGCGGTCTTCATGGGGCTTGGTATCTTCATAATTCATGTGGCCCATAAAGATATACATCAAGGCTGTTCTGGAGAAATGGTGATCAGTTTCGCCAGAAATAATAATGATTGGAACTTTGGTATCCAATTTACGAATCTCGCGGGCGGCAGTCACTCCAGCAATGCCATTGCCAATAATAATAATGGGTTTCATAGTAATTACTTCAATACAGGTTAAGAGACTGTTGATCTCAGTTTATTCCATAGAATCTCGACTAGTTATTTTTCTAGTAGCATAAATAAAATGTTATCAGAGAATGTTGAGCTCTTGGTTAAATTTAAATGGTCACTAGGGAGGAAAAATACTTGTGAATAGGGTATCGGTGAACGAACTCTTCCGCTGTTCTTTGTGCCTAATCGCTCGTCGGCTAAGACGCTAGTGCGCACAACTACACCGTCTCCAGGGGTGTAATTATTGTCTTCAAATGTTCCGTCCTGTAGAAATATTTTGATTCGTTCTTTCGTCTGGATTGCGTCACCTACTACGAGAGAAATACTGGCGGTTTTAGGCATTCCGGAAGCTTTTCTATCCAAGGCACGATGGAATTGTTCGGCATTCGCTAAGCAACGATCTAGGTATTTCTTAGCCTGTGATCTGCGTGTTTTTATATCGGTGGTATTTGGCATGAGCCACTGGAGGAACTTGTCTTGAGAACTATTGAGTAGCCCCCAGTTATATTTTTCCCAGAGTGCAGAATCATACACATTTACCATGTCCCCCGCATTATTTACAAAAGCATTATGACGCGCCCTTGGCATTAGTTCATACATGGATGGGTACGTCCCTACAATGCCTGCCGGGTAACTTGGTAGATTTGTCCCAGCAATAGATTGTAGCCATTTAGGGGCGAAATTTTTGCCATTAAGAAGCTCTTGAAATGCGAGGACTGAGCCGCTGTTAGGCGTTCCTACCAGGATGACTTTTCCCACATTCTTAGCACCAGACCATGTTAGATTTGGGAGTGATCCATCCTTAGGAAGCTGCTGTTTTCCGTATCTCATGTAGTAGCGAGAAACTAGCCCGCCCATAGAATGCGCTACGATATCAAATTTTATATCCTTCTTATCAATTCCAAATTCCTCTTTCATCTTAGCTCTCACAAATTTTCTTTTCTCTATGATGAAAGCATCGAGTCTGGCAGCGTTCTCAGCATTTGATCTACGCCAGTCATAGTGGAATTGAAAACAAGTGAAGTGATCTGAACCGTAATTGATAGCTCCACTTTTGCCCAGTTCTTCGTCGCGATAGCCTGCAACACCTAGGGTCTGTAGAATTGCGGAATAGGCTCTAGCTTGTATTGGCACGCCTAATACTTTAAATTTAGCCCTATCCAAGGCACCTGTGGACACTACTGAGTCTCGGTCAAATTGCCAACCATTCTTGAGGCCTATGGGTAAAGCTATGGACCGAGCTTTCTCAGGGCTCGAAGGACTTGAGTAGCGGTTATTGAAGACACCCCAAATCTCATGCTCAGACTTTTGGTCATAGAGCTTCGATCCTAAGATACCAGGAATCACAATTACAGGATTTCGGTTTAGGTCACTCTCTTTAGCTGCTTTTGCGTAGATCAGATTTAGGTCTGGCGATTTCAACTTATGACTACAGCTCAGAGTAAGAATCAAAAATATCCCCAAAGTCATTAATTTGAAATGCATTATCATTATTTCAATGCTGAGTGTTTTAACCAATTAGCTCAAGCTTATTCATGCCGCATTGCTTGCTCTGCATGCTCCACGTCTTCTATCCGATCAACATCTGCTAATGATTTTAGGAGTGTGAAGCTTAGATTATTTGATTCAGCCCTGTCTAGAGACTTCTTTAATACAGTTTCAGTGCCCCACATGATATCCTTAAAAACTTGATAGTGCTCTCCTGAAAACCCAACTAAAACGTAACCACCGTCATCAGCTGGCACATATACAACATCGTGATGTTCTAGCTCTAGCAATGTCTCTGCAAATTCACTCTCAGATAGTAAAGGGCAATCCGTTCCCACTACGATTACTCGCTCTGCTCCAGCCTTGAAACATAGTCTAACAGCGTGCTCCATTCTCTGACCTAAATCTTCGCCTTGTTGGAGGAAATACTGATTCTCACCTAGCCAATCGCTGGCTTCTTCTCGTGTTCCATTTGCTATGTGAATACTAAATGAAACATCATTTCTTTTACTAGAAAACTCTCGTACACCAGCCACTCTATGGCGCGACATTCTGGTGTGTAGATCCATTGCCCCCATATCACCTAGAGCGGGGATCAACCTTGTCTTAACTTCCCCAGGTCTGGGAAACTTAGACATAATGATGATGTGATTTTTTAGAATCATACTTTGCTTACAGAAGCTCTCAAACCTCTAGCAAAGTCTGAGCATATTTATCAAATTGCACCTTAATCTCATCCCTAACGCGGCGGAAATCATTTTTCACTTCTTCATCAGTACCTTCCGCATCAGCAGGGTCACTAAACGGCCAGCAAAAGTGATTTGTCTCACCTGAGAATGTAGGACAGCAGGTTTCAGCATTTTCACAAACTGTGATCACTGTATCTACATCACTATTCATAAATTCATCTAGGTGCTTACTCCTATGGTTAGAGATGTCGATCCCGATTTCCTGCATTACCTCTATAGCTATTGGGTGGACATAGCCAGAGGGTTTAGCTCCTGCACTACAGACATTTCTGAAGTCGCCTAGTTTGTGTTGTAGGTAGCCTTCAGCCATGTGGCTTCTACAGGAGTTTCCTGTGCAGAGAATTAATATTTTTGGTTTCTCATTCATAGGTAGAAAATTTAGTCTGTTAGCACTCCGGAGCAGCTACTTCCCGCACCTGCTGTGCAACCGAAGCAATGGTTGGCTGTTTTTATGTCTACATCTTTCATGTCATCAGGGGCAATGTCCCATAGATACAGAGGCTTATCCTTCTTCAACTGGTAGTTAAGCATCTGGTTAAAGTCACAATCGTAAACTTCTCCTTCATAGCCTATATTCAGTGTATTCCGACACATCAATCCCTCAATAGTATCAGGGTTGAAGCTGTTAGATAATAATTCCATGTAACCATCATACTCACCGCGCTCTTTTAAATAACTCGCATAACGAGTCACCGGCAAGTTCGTCAAAGCAAACAAGCGTGTAAACTCGATTCCGTAGCGTTTTTTCAGCTCCACCTTGTAGTCTACTTCTAGCTCATCTTGATCTGGAGGTAAAACTGCCTCAATAGGGTTGTACACCAAAGTCAATGGAAGCTTAGTTCCATAGCCAGCTGCATTTAATTTACGCAATGCACTAATACTCTTCTTAAACACACCATCACCACGCTGCTCATCTACATTATCCTCTAAGTAGCAGGGGAGGGAGGCCACGATTTCAACCTCATGCTCGGCCAAATACTCAGGCAAATACGCGTGGGTCTTAGTTTCGATAATGGTCAAATTGTTACGATCGATTACATGAGCACCTACTGACTTAGCTGTCTCTACAAAATAACGGAAAAACTCACTAATCTCAGGCGCCCCCCCAGTGATGTCCACCACCTTTGGTCGATGCTTCTTAATCCAAGCGCCTACCTTGTGAGCACACTCCTCATCCATCATTTCGGTTCTCCATGGGGATGCCTCTACGTGGCAATGTGAACAGGTCTGATTGCACTTCCGTCCCACATTGATCTGCAAGGTCTCAAAAGCTCCCCGTTTGATAGAAACGTTATTCTCTTTTAATTTACTTTGAAAGTTTACCATAATATTAAGAATTAAGGATTAGCAGCAGTCTGATGCCGCTGTGCTTGCATTATAGTCCAGCCCTTTGGTCTCCCTAGGGTGTCTAGTCACATTACGCGTGCAGTCGAACTCGGCAGCATCTTCTAGAGCGATTTCCTCGATAGGTTCGATGAAATAAAACTGCTCAGCATAAGGACGCTTTTTATACAGATTATATGTTTTATCACAGACCGCATATTTCTGCCCACGTTTGATCACATGACCATCATCATCCACTACAGAGCTAAATGGTCCCTTGTAAACCACCGCTTGATTTCTCTCCAAGCAAGGGCCTTCTTTCCCTTTCCATGCTTGAATAGTCACGCTCCGGAACTCGATGCCCTCTACCGTCTGCCACGGTGTATCATCACGTTTTAAAATTTCTACACCATAGAATCCAGCATCCGTAAACGCCTTTAAGAATCCTTCCTCAGTGTAGGCTCCACTGATGCATCCGCTCCACAAATAGCCGTCGTCTTGCAGATGCTGAGGAATTTCCTCATCGCTCACAATATCGGAGATGACTGCGCGACCTCCTTTTTTCAACACTCGAAAAATCTCTTCAAACATATTGCTCTTGAGGTCAGTTTCCACGAGGTTTAGGACACAATTAGAGACTACTACGTCTACGGACTCAGTCTCCACTAGTGGTTTAGACTCGCTGAGAGACTTAGCTATTTCATCTGCTGCCATCCAGCTATTTGCATCAGTGATAGGGTTCTGGGATAGCACGTCTTCCAGTAAGTTTAAGTCTAATTTTAAGTCCTGAATTCTACCCTTTCTAAATTCAACATTACTGTAACCTATACGCTCGGCGATGATAGGGGCATTTCTCTCTGCTACTTCTAACATGTCATCAGTCATGTCTATACCGATGACTTTACCAGCAGCGCCTACCACCTGCGATGCGATGAAGCAAATCTTGCCTGTCCCGCTCCCTAGATCTAAGACTATATCACCTTTCCTGACATACTTAGACGGATCGCCACAGCCGTAGTCTTTCTCAATCACCTCCTGAGGAATTACCTCAAGAAATTTTGGATCATAGTCGACAGGGCAACAAAGTGCCTGTTCCGGAGCTGCCGCAGCATTAGCATAGCGTTCGCGAGTAGCTGATTCGGCATTGGGTAGGGTGGATTCAGTCATAGTCAGTAATCAATGTATAGTAGATAGAGAAATCGAGAAACGTTTTATTCCAAGAAAGTATGAAATCTCTTATGTTTTGCTAGAAATCAGCAATGAGAACTCAAAAAAAAAGATGAGCTTTAGGCTCATCAGATGGAGAGAGGAATAAACTACGACCTGCAATAAATCGTTGTTAGCAGGTCGTAGTTGTTAGAATTTTATTTATCTGAAAGTGCTGCTACTCCTGGGAGTTCTTTGCCTTCTAGAAGTTCTAGTGATGCTCCGCCGCCGGTTGAGAGGAAGTCGAAGTCTGATGGGTTGCAGAACTTGTTGGCTGCGGTGACTGAGTCTCCTCCGCCTACGATGGTGAGGGCGTCTGCTTTGGCGACTGCTTCAGCGAGGGCGATGGTGCCGGCTGCGAAGTTGTCCATTTCGAACACTCCCATTGGGCCGTTCCAGAGGATGGTGCCTGCGCCTTCTACTACTTTGCAGAAGTCCTTGATGGCTACGTCACCGATGTCGATGCCTTCCCAGTCGTCAGGGATTTCTCCGCCTTCTGAGTATGGTTTGGTGACTTTGGTTTCTGCGTCATTTGAGAAGTCTTGGGTGATGCGTGTGTCTGCTGGGAGGTGGAACTTGATGCCTTTTTGCTCTGCTGTTTCGAGGAGTTCTTTAGCGAGTGGGATGAACTCGTCTTCTACGAGTGACATTCCTGTTTTGTATCCTTGTGCTTTGAGGAATGTGTATGCCATGGCTCCGCCGATGATGAATTCGTCAGCCTTGTCCATCATTGCTTTGATGACTTGGATCTTATCAGAAACTTTCTTTCCTCCCATGATGGCGAGGAATGGTTTGGCTGGAGTTTCTAGTTTGCCTTGGAGGAAGTCTAGCTCAGCTGCGATGAGGAATCCCATGGCGCTTTGTGCTACGTGATGAGTTACGCCTTCAGTGGATGCGTGTGCGCGGTGGGCTGTGCCGAATGCGTCGTTTACGAAGATATCTGCGTTTCCGGCAAGTGCTTTGGCGAATGCTGAGTCGTTTGCTTTTTCAGCGGCGTCGAAACGTGTGTTTTCTAGGAGAACTGCGTGGCCTGGCTCGAGTTGGGTGCGAAGTAGTGTGGCGTTTTCGCCGATGGTGTCATCTGCGAAGGCTACTGGTGTGCCGAGGATTTCTGCAAGTCTAAGGCCTACTGGGCGGAGTGAGTATTTCTCTTCTGGTTTGTCAGCCGGGCGGCCCATGTGTGAGCAGAGTACTAGCTTGGCTCCGTTTTCTAAGAGGTGCTTAATAGACGGGATAGCGGCTTGGATGCGTGTGTCGTCAGTGATTTCAAGTGAGTCGTTGTATGGGACGTTGAAGTCGCAACGTATGAGGACTTCTTTGCCGTTTACTTGGATGTCTGTGATGGATAGTTTCATGATTATGGTGTGGTTGAAAATGTTTGTTAAGTTGCTAGGCAGTTAAAACGAAGGGGGGTGATAGTGAAAGGCAAATATTTTTTTTGTGAGGCAGTATGGTGGGAATGATTTTAGTCGACTGGTGGTTTATTGGGAGGTTAAAATGGCTGAGAAATGCATACTATTCATATTGTTTGTGGCTTACCTGCCTCTGGGAAGACGACTTTGGCTAGAGAACTGGCGGTAAGGACTGGGGCTGCTTTTTTTGATAGTGATACGGCGACGGATCTGATGGTTCAAGCTGCGCATAGGGCGGCGGGGCTGGATCCTCATGATCGGGATTCTGTGGTTTATAAGCAGACGTATCGGGAGCCTGTTTATGAGACGTTATTTGCGCTTGCGGAAGAGAATCTGGGGCATACGGATGTTATTGTTGCTGGGCCTTTTACTAGTGAATTAAAGGATAAGGTTTTATGGTTGGAGGAGCTAGAGAGGCGTTTTTCTGGTGCTGTGGTGGAGTTGCATCACATTGAGATTTCTGAGGAGCTACGGGTGGAGAGGATGCGGAGCAGGGGGGCGAAGCGGGATGAGGCTAAGCTTGGCGAGTGATGACTCAAAAAGATGGGCGCAAAAAGGGGAGACTTGTGAAAGTCTCCCCTTTGGAAATATTGTTAATTTCTTAGCAGAAATTAGAGTGAAGCACCGAGCATAGCTAGGCCTTCAGCTGATCTGTTAGAGTAGCCCCACTCGTTGTCATACCATGATGCGAGTTTGACCATTGTTCCGTCAACGATGGTGCAACCTGAGTCGTAGATTGAGCTGTGTGGATCAGAAACGATGTCTTGGAGAACGATAGGCTCTTCAGTGTAGTCGAGCACACCTTTCATTGGGCCTTCAGCGGCTGCTTTGAATGCTGCGTTTACTTCTTCAAGAGTAACTTCTCTCTTGAGTGTGCAAACGAAGTCAGTGATAGAACCTGTAGGAGTAGGCACGCGGTATGAGTTACCATTTAGCTTGCCTTTTAGTTCAGGGATTACCATGCCGATTGCTTTCGCTGCACCAGTAGATGTAGGGATGATGTTAAGCGCTGCTGCACGTGAACGACGAAGGTCGCTGTGTGGAAGATCAAGGATACGTTGATCGTTAGTGTATGAGTGGATAGTAGCCATCATGCCTTGAACGAGTCCGAATGAATCGTTAAGAACTTTCACCATTGGTGCGAGGCAGTTAGTGGTGCATGAAGCGTTCGAGATGATGTGATGCTTAGCTGCATCATATTCTCCATCGTTGATACCGATGCACATCATGAGATCTGGATCTGGAGCTGGTGCAGAGATGAGAACTTTTTTAGCACCTGCTGTGAGGTGTTTAGTTGCTCCTGCGTGGTTAGCGAAGAATCCTGTGGATTCTAGAACTACGTCTACGCCGAGCTCTTTCCAAGGAAGGAGTTCTGGGTCACGTTGTGCTGATGCGTGGATTTTGTGTCCGTTTACGATGAGGAATTCGTCATCGAATGAAACTTCTGCGTCGAGCTTGCCTTGTGATGAGTCATACTTAAGAAGGTGAGCGAGTGTCTTGTTGTCAGTAAGGTCGTTGATTGCTACTACTTTCTCGAGTTCACCGTTGCCGATGAGAACTCTAAGAACGTTACGCCCAATGCGTCCGAAACCGTTAATTGCGTATGTTGCCATAATTTTGTAAAATTTGAATGTTTAAGTGAAACTGTCCATTTTGGACAGCGCGGGGATTATGGATAGATAATGTCAGAGGTCAACAGGTAGTTACTGGAAAATTCGTGAAATCATCGTAAATGACTCATTTTAGGCTGTTTCTAGTAAGCTAGCCTCTAAAATCTCTAGGATTTCTACGATATGAGTAGATTCTAGAGCACCTATAGGTACTAGGAATCTTAAACGGGTAGGGTTTCCTCCTGCTAAGAATGCGATGATGCCTTTCTCGTAGAGGTGGTGAATGAGTTTGACTACTTTGGCTTGATCGCCGCCGTGTACGGTGCAGCCTGTCATAGCTCCAATTCCGTATGGGCCGGTGAGGAGATCTGGGTGTTTGTTGGAAATAGCATCGAAGCCATCGACAAATTGTTGATGGAGTTGTGCTGTTTTCCCGTTGGGGCCGAAGTAGGTGCCATTATCGAGTTCATTTAAGATAGCGATAGAGGCGGCGATGGTGGCGGATGAGGCGGTGTAGGTCTGAGCGATGAGTCCTGGGCGAGGAAGGAATTCTTTACTGAAGAGTGTGGCGCAGACTTGTGCCGCCTTGCCTACCCAGACGATGTCGACTAGGTCTGTTAGATTGAATTCTTGGAATGCGAATGGGTGATGTGTCCGGCAGAATGTCTGTACTTCGTCGACGAGGACGGCGACGTTGTGTTCCTTACAGATTTCCATTAGGGTGCGGTGGAAATTCTCACAACCCATGTGGAAGCCACCTTCACCTTGGATGAGCTCGAAGAGCATGGCTGCGTGTTTCTTAGGGTGGCGAGTGAGGTGTTTCTTTAAGACGTAGACGGCTTTTGCTGTGCTGCCTTCGGGATCATCGACGTCGTAGAATGGGACGTAGTCGACGTTAAGTATTTCTGGGAGGCCATCACGGAATGCGGGCTTGTCATTGATCTGAGAGAAGGCGAGTGACCGTCCAGCGAAGCAACGCTCGAATGCGAGGACGCGTGAGGCTGGGGAGTTTTTCTGCATCGCCATCTTTAGGGCGTTTTCGCCTGCCATTACGCCGGATGAGCTGAGGAAACAGTGAGCGAGTGAGCTGCCCTCTTTGCGATGAGCTAGATCTAAAAGTTTTTCACAGAGGGTCATGCTGGCGACGTTTTGCTGGAGATTGCCCTGCATGGTTACGTCTTCGAGGCCTGCTTCGATGCTGGCTTTCATGACAGTTGGGTGACCGTGGCCCATAATGTGAACACCGATGCCGCAGGTGAGGTCATATTTCACACTGCCATCTGCTAGTTCTACGAATGGACCGCTACCTGCGCCAGTAGATAGGTATGGGAAGAATAATTCACCGCCACGGATATCAGAAAATTTCTTGATGGAATCAGTGTAGCTTTGCTTGAGTTCAGATTTAGCCGGCTGGATGCCATTGAGTGGTTGTTGGATTTCGAGGCAACGTTTAAGGAGCTGGTCAACAGTTGAGGCAATGGTGGGATCTGATTTGATTTGATCTGAAATAGTTTGTGACATGGTGATATTGATTGATGGGTGGGACACTAGAATGCTTTGGGGGTTTCTGCGAGTGCAATTTCTGTTAAATTATGTTGTTATCTCAAGTCACGCGAAAATTTATCGAGGTATAGTGTCTGCATGGGTAGGTTGCTGGTAAGTTGCAGCCTTGAGAGTTGATTTTTTCCGAGCACTAGGTAGTTTCGGCATCAGTCACCAATTGGTGCTTTATTATTAATATTCTTAACCTGCAATGGTTGAGCGATATTACTATAGCAACGGCTTACGAAAACGAATAGATAAAGATTATGAAAATAGGTATAAATATGCATTTGTGGTCCAACCACGTTACGAGTGAACATTTCTCAGATATAGAGATGATCAAGGAGGTGGGGTATGATGGAATTGAGATTTTCCTCGCGGAGCAGGATACTAAAAATTATGGGGAGGTTGGAGACTTTCTTAAGTCGATAGATATGGAGGTGAATGGTTGCCTAGGGGTAGGGGTGGAGGCGGATCCTATTTCGACTGATGCTGCGGTGAGGAGGAATGCTGTGGATACGATAAAGACGGCGATTGATAATATGCATGTTGCAGGAGGTAAGAATATCTGTGGGCCGTTTCATTCTGCGTTTGCTAATTTTTCTAGAAATAGTCCGCAGGAGGATGAGTATAAGCGTAGTGCTGAGGTACTTAGAGAGTGTGCTGAGCATGCTGCTGAGGCTGGTATTATGCTTACGCCTGAGGCGTTGAACCGATTTGAGTGTTATTTGTGTAATACGATGGCTCAGTTGAAGTGTCTGGTGGATCTAGTCGATCATCCGAACTTGAAAGGTATGTTTGATCCGCATCATGCGAACATTGAGGAGAAGTCTTATGCTGATGCGATACGGACAATCGCACCTGTGATGACTCATGTGCACATTAGTGAGAATGATCGTGGTGCGCCAGGTACAGGTAATGTGGCTTGGGATGAGGTGTTTAGCACTATAGCTGAGGTTGGCTATGATGGCTGGTATTATATTGAGGCGTTCTCTCGTGATAATGTGGACTTCGCTAATGCTATTAATGTATGGCGTGATTATGATCCTAGAATGGAGATCGTTCAGAAGGGTTACACATTTACTAGAGAAATGATCGCTAAATACGCGTAATTAATCATTACCATAGAAAATTTATCCAAATCTCAATGAGTGCTTTGTGCATTCATTGAGATTTTTTTTAAATTTCCGGCTAGCCAAGAATGGTGAGGCCTTGGTGTTACGTGGTGCAATGGATGTTAGGGGTCGTAGTTTCTCTGGCTAAATTAGTTAATGCATGTTAGAATCTGGTATGTCCTTATAAAAAAGGTGATTAAGTTTTTAAATGTTTCGTGGTTTTGAGTTGACATCGAAGTGTACTAAAGTGTATCAATGTGTGTCATTGAGAACTACTAGACACTAAATGAGCGAAAATGAACATGCCTTGCAGGGCGATTTTGAACACAAACTGGATCCTAAGAATAGGCTTTCAGTGCCTGCAGATTGGCGTCAATTAGCTGGTGGTGGTGTTTTGCGGTTACTTCAGTCTTCTAAGTATAATGTTAAGACGCTAAGGGTGTTAACTGAGGGGGAGTATGACGATATGCTAAATACAGTGGATGGAAT
Source organism: Akkermansiaceae bacterium (assembly GCA_051251915.1). Lineage (GTDB taxonomy): Bacteria > Verrucomicrobiota > Verrucomicrobiia > Verrucomicrobiales > Akkermansiaceae > Rubritalea. The sequence goes on from JBPOGF010000019.1 coordinate 85,490, forward strand.
GGAGAACTGGACGCCTGCGGAAAAGAAGAACATGAAAGGTAGGCTTCATGCCAGCTGTCTAAAGACTTCAATGAGTGATCAGGGGAAGTTGCTGATACCCAAGGCGTGGTGTGAAAAACCAGGTTTAGAGGCAGGGGAAATGGTGAAATTAGTGGGGCGAGGGACTTATTTTGAGATTCTGAACCTAGGGAATTACGAAATAATGGTAGAGCGAGAGAAAGCAGAGACTACGAGACTGAATGACGAAGTCGGCTTCTTCTAAAAATTTTAAAGAAAATATAACAATATGAATAGACTAAATCCAGCACTAGTAAACGCAGGCATCTCCCCTCAGGCCGAGATGGGTTCTGTGCTGGGTGGGTGGTTCCGGAATGAGTCAGTGAATCAGGAGTCTAGTGGTAGTGGAGGTGGTGATGACTTGGGTTATTATCATGAAACTGTTCTTTTAGAGGAAGCTGTGCATTTTATGGCACCAGCTAAGGGTAAGGTTTTGATCGATGGTACTCTTGGCGGGGGAGGGCATACTGAAAAAATGTTAGAAAGTGGTGCTGTGGTTTACGGAGTAGACCGAGATCCTCAGGCGCTAGAGTATGCGGGCAAACGTTTGGCTAGATTTGGCGATAATTTCAGACCAGTGAAAGGGAATTATACTGATTCTCTCCAGCATATGCAGGAGCGTGGAGTTGCTGGTGTGGATGGTGTTTTGGTCGATCTTGGTGTTTCTTCATGGCAGTTTGATGAGGCGGAGCGTGGGTTTTCCTTTTCCAAGGATGGCCCTCTCGACATGCGCATGGGTGATGAGGGCGTGACAGCTGGTGACATCGTGAACAACTGGGATGAGGCCGATTTGGCACGTATATTCTGGGAGTATGGGGAGGAGAGATCATCAAGGAAGATTGCTAAGCGTATTTGTGAACATAGAAATGCGGCGCCTTATCTAACTACTACTCAATTAGCTGAGAGTATTGAGAAGTGGTGTCCTCGAATGGGTAAGAGGATTCATCCAGCTACGAAAGTGTTTCAGGCACTAAGGATAGAGGTGAATGATGAGTTGGGTTCGCTTCGTGGGTTGCTAGATTCTGCGGCTGAGTTGCTCAATCCAGGAGGGCGACTTTGCGTGATTAGCTTCCATAGTTTGGAGGATAGGATGGTGAAGAGGTTTCTGAAGGCGACTTCAGCTAAGGAGATCGACAGAAAAGAGTGGCCGGCTCCAAAGCCAAATCCAGAGTATTATTTTAACATCGTTTCTAGAAAACCAGTTACTGCAAGTGGTGATGAGGTGGGTAGAAATGCTAGATCGAGAAGTGCCATTATGAGAGTGGCTGAGAGAGTGGATAACAAGTTTATAGAAGGGGAAGATTTGAAATGAACGTAAAAAAAACAAAAAAGAAGAATTTTAGCATCAGTGAACTCGTCCTATTGGGCGTCGCAGCCGTGATCCTTACTGCTGGCGGTATCATGCACGTTTATGCTTCTAATAAGGAGATCGATACCGCTAGGAAAATAGACGCGGTTAAGAAAGAGATCGATGAATATTACGCAGGAGTAAATATGACGAATGTCAGAATAGATAGAAATTTAGATCGTTACTTAATGAAGGAGGATTTGCTAGCGCGCGGATCTGAGCTCAGAGAGACGGACCCAAGCCAGCTAGAAGTAGTGAAGCCTGGAGCTTCTGGGCCTGGGGGAATAGCTGCTACAACCTCCGCGGACTACGCTCCGTAAAAAAATTAATGATGGATAAACAGACCTACAATCGATGTTTAGCACTCTGCCTGATCTTGGTGATCGGGCTTAGTGCGTTATCTGTTAGGCTGTATTTCCTTCAGGTTGTAGATCGCGATAAGTATGCTCAGAAGGCGGGGAATTCTTATGAGAAGACATATCCGTTATTGGCTAAGCGGGGGACTATTGTGGATTGTAACGGTGAGGTGATCGCTAAGAGCATCATTTCTAAGACTCTGATCGTAGATAAGTATCATATTAAGGAAGTGCGCACCGTGGTCAGAGGGGTGGCTTGCGAGCAGTTGAGCAAGACTCCAGAATGGTATGAGTGGGACGCCAAGACGCGTAGCCGTAATATTAAACTTAGAAGCCGTAAGTTGCTGAATGAGAGTAAGGATAGGCAGTGGATAGTGGATCGCCACTTGGACTATGCATGTGGCGAGATAGCGACTCCGCTTGGGATGACTAAGGATGAGCTAAAGGCTCTGATTAGCATTGAAGATAGAAGCATGGCCGATAAGGTTATCGTGAAAGATATAGCGCCTGACATCGCGTCTAGGCTGAAAGATCTCATTATTAAGAAGCGGATTAAAGGATTCAGGTTCACTGAGAGCATGAAGAGATTCCACAACTCTCCTGAGTTGCTCACGCATACCACTGGGTATTCATTCCACGGAAAAGGAGATGGTAAGCCGGTTGGGAAGGCTGGGATAGAAAAGGCCTGTGAAGAGCATCTCGCTGGTCAAGATGGATTTAAGAAAGAGATGCGAGATCTCTCAGGAGAAGTGATGCCGGCTCATAAAGGGAGTGTTCACGCGCCGATCAATGGAAATAATGTTCAACTGGCTATCGATATGGGGATACAAGCGATAGTGGATGAGCAGCTCAATGCGGCGGTTCTAGAGTATGATCCTGTGAGGGCGACGATCATAGTTATGGATCCAAATACAGGTGACGTTCTTGGGATTGGCAGTAGACCGCATTATAATCTCACTACGCGGGAAGGAATCACGACAAGTGAGTTTAATTATGCGCTTCAAGGAGAATATGAACCTGGGTCTACGTTCAAGTTAGTGGCGATTGCTTCGGCATTGAATGAAGGGGTTCGCCATCTTAATGATAAAGTATGGTGTCACAACGGATATTATAGAAACCCATCACCGAAATTTACTGTCAGAGACGAGCACGGGAAAGGATACCTTAAAGTTTGGGAGATAGCTAAAAAATCAAACAATATTGGAACCTATATGCTGGCAAAGCAGGTGGGCTACCGCAAATACATGGATTATGTGCATGATTTTGGATTTGGTCAGGTCACAGGGGTTGGTCTTGGGGCTGAGAGTGACGGGCTGGTTCGCGATAGCGGGAATATGGTGGATTTCTCCAGATATTCATTTGGCTATGCGCTTCGGGTCACTCCGATGCAGGTTGCTAATTTCTACTGTGCGATCGCGAATGGAGGTAATTTAATGAAGCCTAGGGTGATCAAAAAGGTGGAAAATTACCTCGGTGAGACCGTTGTGGAATACAAGCCAGAGGTGGTTCGCCGTGTCATCAGCGAAAGAACAGCGAGAGACTGTAGACAAGCACTCAAAAGTGTGGTTGAAGAGGGCGGAACCGCTACTAGAGCAGACGTAGAAGGACATACAGAGGGAGGGAAGACCGGAACAGCAGAAATCTGGGACAACAAACTTAAGGAATACAGCAAAACGAGAAAGACAGTTTCTTTCGCGGGAATGCTGCCAATCGAAGATCCTCAATTCGTCTGCGTTGTGGTGGTCCAAGAACCAAGAGCACAAAAAGATTATAACTTCGGAGGCGGCACGGTAGCAGCCCCGATATGGAAAGAAACCATGAAGCAGATCGCTGCTTATCGAAATTTAACACCAACTGAGGAGGTGAAAACCACCTTGGGTAGAACACCATGAAATTAAACGAAGTCATCAAGAACCTAGAAAATCCAGTTGTCTCAGGAGACAGCGGAGTAGAGGTAAGTTTTTTAACATCCGATAGTCGTGAAGTCAAAGAGGGCGCATTATTTGTCGCTATTTCTGGCGGCATTGATGGACACCAATTTATCGATAAAGCGATTGAAATGGGAGCTGTAGCCATCGTGGCTGAACAGGCTCCGAGTCCGGAGCAGTCAGCAAAAGTAGCTTGGGTTCATACCCGACGCACAGGTCAGGTATTAGCTGAGCTAGCAAATACTTTGAATAGTTATCCTTCAGATGCGCTTAAGGTGATAGGGGTGACTGGTACGAATGGTAAGACAACGACTACCTACTTGATCCATCACATCATGAAGGATGTCTGGAGAAGAGCAGGTTTGCTAGGAACGATCAAATTTGATGATGGGTTGGAAGTCTCAGACGCGACTCATACCACACCTGGTGCTGTGAAGCTGCATAAGTTACTCAGACAAATGGCTGATAACGAATGCCGTGGCGTGGCCATGGAGGTAAGTTCTCATGGTCTTGAGCAGAAACGTGTGGGGAGTGTGAACTTTGATGTAGGGGTATTTTCAAACCTCACTCAAGATCATCTAGATTATCATGGTGACATGAATAATTACTTCAAAGCAAAACTTGCGCTCTTCGAACAAATGATCGCGATGAAAGAAGCGGGAAGTGAGAAGAAGTCAGTCGCTGTGATTAATACGGATGATAATTACGGTCAACGTATGGTGAAGGCTATCGATGGGCGTATGTCAGTCTGGACTTATGGGATGAATGCTCACTCAGATTTCAAATTCTCAAAGATTCGTCAGACCTTCAAGGGCTCATCATTCCAGCTTGATGTTAAAGGGAAATCTTATCTGGTGCAGGTGCCATTGATCGGGAAATTTAATGTTTACAATGTGGTCAGTGCGATCACGGCTTGTGCTGCGGCGGGGATGAAAGTGCGTGATGCTGTGAAGTCTCTCACAGAAGCTCCACAAGTTCCTGGACGCATGGAAAATGTGGGTAATGTAAATGGTATGAGTGTCTTTGTGGACTACGCACATACTCCAGATGCACTTAAAAATGCGTGTGCAACGATGCGTGAACTTGAACCTAGAAATCTGATCACAGTCTTTGGTTGTGGTGGCGATAGGGACAATAGTAAACGTCCTCTAATGGGGCAGGCTGCAGTGGAGAGTAGTGAGTTCTGTATTGTGACTTCTGATAATCCACGCAGTGAAGATCCGGAGGCTATCATCAAGATGGTGGAAGCTGGCATGGTGGGTAAGAAATACCATGTGATTGTAGATAGAGCTGAGGCTATAGAAGCAGCGGTGAACTTTGCAAGACCAGGTGATGCTATTTTGATCGCAGGTAAGGGGCATGAAACGTATCAACAATTTGCGGATGAGACTATAAAATTTGATGACAGAGCAGTAGCTAGAAGGGTCCTAAGCGATTTGCGCGTAGGAGATCTTAAAGAGCGAATGGCCAAAGTAAAAGAACAGGAGGATAACGCCAAAAAATTCCAGAGAGGGGACGACAATGAACGCGACCGCGGTTAAAGAATTACTTGCATCAGTGAGTGGAACTATTCATCAAGGATCTGAGGATACCTTGATCGAATCTGTTTCTACTGATACAAGGAATATTAAATCAAAATGCGCATTCTTTGCCCTGAGTGGTGAACGGTTTGACGCACATGATTTCCTTGCTCAAGCAATTGACGGTGGAGCGGAAGTTCTTGTAGTGAGTCGAATTCCAGAGGGTGTGGATTTCGGTGGTGTGACAGTGGTAAAAGTGGAGGATACACTTACGGCGTTGCAGCAATTTGCAGCGTGGTATCGTCGTAGTCTGGATATCAAAGTGATAGGGATTACTGGATCAAATGGTAAGACTAGCACTAAGGATTTTACGAAGGCAGTGGTTGGTGAGAAATTCAAAGTCACGGCAACAGTTGGAAATTTCAATAACCACATTGGTCTACCGCTCAGTATATTAGCTACAGAGGGGGAGCATGAAGTCTGCATCTGGGAGATGGGGATGAGTAACCCTGGCGAGATAGCTCCACTCTGCTGCATTGCGCAACCAGATATTGGGATTATAACGAACATTGGGACTGCTCATATTGAGTTCATGGGGAGTGTTGAGGCTATAGCGGAGGAGAAAGGAGAGCTGGTGAAATGCTTACCTGAGGACGGGATATTCATCGTGTCAGCCGCTTGTTCATACATCGATTATTTCAACGCTAGAACTAAAGCAAAGACTCTTATCGTAGGAAATGGTAGAGGTGCAGTGAGGGCTGATAATTTAATTATGACGGCTCTTGGCTCAGCATTTGATCTGATTATCTTAGATGAACGCCCGGTCAGGGTGAACCTTCCCGTCGTAGGTCGGCACATGGTTGCAAATGCACTATTAGCCGCTGGTGCGGGGCATGCATTGGGAATGACTGCTTCAGATATAGCGGCAGGTCTGAACAAGGCTTCTCTAACAAGTGGTCGATTAAGAGCCTATGAGAGTAACGGAGTGACTATCTTTGATGATACCTATAACGCCAATCCAGAGTCTGTGACGGCAGCGATAGATACCCTAACTGAACTGAATGACCCGGAGGTAACTGTGGGTGAGAAGTATGTTGTTTTAGGTCATATGGCAGAACTTGGTGAACATGCGGGTAAGGCTCACGATGATATAGGTAGGTTAGCTGCTAGAAGAGAGATATTTACCGTTTCTGTAGGTGAGGCAGCAGCAGGGATCACAGAGGGGGCATTAGCAGCAGGTGGTAGGGCTAAGCATTTTAATCAGCAAGACGAAGCGGCGAAGTGGCTGCAAAACACATGCGCGAGTGGAGACGTGGTTCTATTTAAAGGGAGCCGCTCGGCAGGAATGGAAAAAATAATGAACCAAGCATTTTCAAAAACAAACTAAACGATGTTATATTTAATTTATCAATGGTGGAATGAGGCGAACCAAGCAGGTGCGTCATGGGCAGAGACGTTTAGTTTTCTCAATATTTTCAAGTATCTCACGGTGCGTGCCGCGCTGGCATGTTTGTTTGCATTTGGACTTTCTCTTTGGCTTGGGCCACGTGTTATACGTAGATTAATTTCACTTAAGGTGGGGCAGCCAATCAGAACCGCGGAAGAGGTTCACAAACTTCACGAACTCCATGGGGCAAAAGCGGGAACACCAACGATGGGCGGAGTGATGATCATAGGAACTATCACTATAGCTGTCCTTCTTTGCGGGCAAATCTGGAATCCATTTGTGGGAGTGACTATGTTTGTGATGCTGGGCTTAGGTGCACTAGGTTTCCTGGATGATTACACTAAGGTGAAGTTAAAAAACTCTGAAGGTGTAAGCTCTAGATTTAAGCTAGTCTGGCAGGCTGGTGTGGCGGCAGTGGCTTCTATATTCCTCTTTTTCAGCACTGGTGTGGAAGGTGAAGTGCTAGCAACTGAGAAGGCGAAAGTAGAATTTAAAGCGAGTACTGATCGAATGAAGTTGGTGCCATCAGAGGAAATTCCCAGAGAAAACGCATTTTGGGTTAAGGGTAAGGACGGAGCGGCTGAGCATATGCCGATCAGTGCTGTGGGTATTCCGCTTCTGAAGCGTCCGATCATTGATCTATCCTATGTAGCGATTCCATTTTTCATCTTTATTATCATTGGGGCTTCCAATGCGGTAAACTTAACTGATGGTCTAGATGGCTTAGCGAGTGGGTGCACTATTACGACTTGTATTGCCTATGCGGTGATAGCATACCTCGCTGGAAATATCATTTCATTCTCAAGAATCCACATCCCGTTTAATCCGCAACTTAGTGAATTAGCAGTGTTTATTATGGCTATGGTGGGAGCTGCATTTGGATTCCTTTGGTATAATTGTCACCCTGCGAAAGTTTTCATGGGTGATACTGGGTCACTCGCAATCGGAGGTAGCATCGGCACGATGGCGATCTGCACTAAGCAGGAGTTTCTTCTTGTGATCATTGGGTTCGTCTTTGTGATGGAAGCAGTGTCAGTGATCTTACAGGTGGGGAGTTTCAAAATGCGCGGTAAACGGATCTTTGCGATGGCGCCTATTCACCATCATTTCGAACTTAGAGGCTGGCATGAGAGCCAGGTTATTATCAGATTCTGGATCATCTCCATCATCTGTGCATTTATTGGACTATCGTTATTAAAAGTAGTATGACCATCAAAGGAAAAACAGTTCACGTTCTAGGAGCAGGAAGAAGCGGTAGGGCAGCAGCCCTGCTAGCAGCGTCTCGTGGAGCCATCGTGACGCTGTTTGACTCATCAGATGAGATTACTAATGTTCCTGAGAGTATCACCGTTCATCCTAAAGCGACGATTGAGACAGGGAAAAACTCATCCTGCGACCTGTTGGTGATTTCACCTGGAATAGATACGTTTGGTGATTATGTGGCGGCATTTTCAGAACATGCTGGGGAGATGATAGGCGAGACTGAGCTTGGGTTCAGTTTCTACGAGGGTAAGATAGTAGCTATTACTGGGACTAATGGTAAGACAACGACAACTGAGCTGGTGCAGAGAATTATGTCATATAGTGGGACTAGTTGTGTGGCTTGCGGAAACTACGGTATACCGCTATCCGAAGTGGTAATGCTTGATGAAGTGCCTGAATCTATTGCGCTAGAGTTAAGTTCTTTTCAGTTAGAAACCATCAAGGATCTGAAGCCTGATGTTGCGGTTTGGTTAAATTTTGATGCTGATCACATGGATCGCTACACATGTATTGAAGATTACAAGAGTGCAAAACTTCGCATTTTTGAGAATCAGACTGAACAGGATTTTGCACTCATAAGAGAAGGTGAAGATGTTGGTGAGTTAAAAGCTAAGAAACTTACCTTCACGACCGAGTCTCAAGATACAGATTTCACTCTAACGGATCGATGGATTTGTTTCCGTGGTGAACAGCTTTTAGATCTAGAAGATACACGTCTCAGAGGACTTCATAATGCAGAGAACGCGATGGCTGCCATTGGTGCCTGTCTGCAATTAGGAATATCTGTGGATAAGATAGCACCAGCGCTGGCTGGATTTGCACCGCCGATGCACCGCTGTGAACTGATACGCACTTTAGATGGTGTGGAGTATCTGAACGACAGTAAGGCAACTAATCTACATGCACTCGATAGTGCACTTAGAAGTCAGACAAGGCCAGTGGTCTTGATTGCAGGAGGTAAGCAGAAGGGCTTAGACTACACAGCTCTTTTACCGAGACTGAAGCAACACGCACATCATGCGATTGTCTTCGGAGAAATTTCAGCCCAGCTAGCAACATTATTTTCACAAGTGGTAGAGACTCATGAGGTCAAAACACTAGAAGAGGCTGTGGCTTTAAGCACAAAATTAGCCAAGCATGGCGACGCTGTGCTGCTCTCCCCAGGGACTTCATCATTCGACCAGTTCAAAGGTTATGAACATCGAGGTGATGTATTCCGTGAAGCAGTGAACAAACTAAAGTAAATCCCCAAACAAGAACAAAAAGATGAAAAAGAACGAAATACAAACTAAGAGAAAAACCCAAAAGGGATTCCGTGCAATGTATGCGCGAACCGTTGGGAAAAAAGTGAAAGCATCAGCTGCTGCTTCAGCAGATGAGCTAGATGGCGATGTCCCGAATGTGGGTATCGGTAAGGCGCTCACAGTGATCCTTATTCTACACGTTTTAGCGATTATGGCGATCTATGTAGGAACACAGTGGAAGGACGATGAAGGTAAAACTAAGAGCAATGCCGTAGCAGTAGATCTTGATAATAAGAGTGCTGAGGAAACTGGCGAGTCTTCTAATAGTAATGCGGGGACTGTGTACTTAGACACTCCATCATCTTATGATTTAGACAATAATGCTGAGAGTAATTCTGAGAATGGTGATGCGATGAATGACCGCCCAAGTCAAGACCCTGCGCTGTCTGTGGAGCCTAGAAGGCGCACGCCACGTGTGATCAAACCAAGACGCGACCCGAACAAAGCCGAGCCAATGTTTCAGGCTGTAGCAGTAGCCTCTTATGGTCATTACAAAATTAAATCTGGAGATACTTTCTACAGACTTGCTAAGAAATATAATGTTAAGCAACAAGATCTGATCGATATGAATCCAAATGTGAATGCGAGTAAGATGAAGATTGGGATGATCGTGAATGTTCCGAAAAATTAAGACTTACCAGTAAATACGATGGGAAGAAGGAACGCAATTATGATCTGTATTGGCACCACTGCACTGGTGGTGCTGGGACTCATTATGCTTGCGTCTACTAGTGTCTGGGTTGAGACGGAGGATTCTAAATATTCCCATCTCATCAAGCAAGCGCGTTGGACTGGGATAGGAGTCATCATGGCTACTATTGTGGCCTGTGTTGATTACCGATTGTTTAAGAAGTATGCTAAGCACATTTTCATCTTTAGTGTGATACTTCTAGTTCTGTGCTACATTCCTGGAATTAGGCATACGGTGAATGGTGAAACTAGGTGGATTAAGCTGCCTGTTCTTGGGCAGTTTCAGCCATCCGAGATTTCCAAACTGGGAGTTATCATCGCTCTGGGGGCTTACCTAGCGTATTTCCAGTCAGAGACGCGCACGTTTATCAAGGGCTTTGTTATTCCAGGTATACTGATCGTTTTTCCTGTGGCTCTTATTTTCTTTGAGAAAGATATGGGGACAGCGGTGGGGTTAGCAGCAGCATGCTTTGCCATTCTCTTTATCGCAGGGACTCGTATTAGGTATCTTTTTGTCAGTGCCGTAGCTGGCATGACATTATTGTTTCTAGCCGTGAAAACGAACCAAAACCGCTGGGACAGGATCACCTCATTCATGGATATGGAGGCAAATAAACTGGGTCCAGCTTTGCAACAATGGCGTAGTAAATTAGCTTTTAGTAATGGCGGGATTGACGGCTTAGGTCTCGGTAATGGTGCTGAGAAACATGGTTATTTACCGTTCGCTCATACGGACTTTATTTTCCCCATGATTGGTGAGGAGTTAGGGCTTTGGTACACACTAGGTACTGTATTATGTTTTGTTATCATCGCGGTTTACGGAATAGGGGTAGCTATTTGTGCTAGTGATACATTTGGTAGGTTACTAGCCATTGGAGTTACTTGTTTAGTGGTAATTCCTAGCATGATGAACATCGGTGTGACTACTGGGCTTCTTCCTAATACTGGATTGCCACTGCCATTTGTGAGCTACGGGGGAACCAACCTAGTCTTTACTCTGATAGCAGTGGGACTCTTAGTTAGCGTTCATAGACGCTCAAAGTTTGAGGATGAACTAACCTCTAAGGTCAGCAAGGGTGTGGTCCGGGTTAGACTATAGATGCGAAGTGCCTGCTTTGTTTTGGTGAGATAAATTAGGTCGAGTGAGGCTTGGGCCTTATTATATGGCTTATTGCGGTGGATATGAAAAATCCCTGTTACTCGGGAGTATACAGGGATTAATTTATAGGGAGGATAGGGGGGAGAAACTAGCCGATTGTTATGTCGGTATAACTAACTGTTTTTTAGCAAAGGTCTTTTAAGCGTGAGTCGGCGATGTTGTTGCCTACTGACATGATTCCGTTTTTTAGGCCACTCTCAGACTTATACATCTGGCTTTGACCGATGATCTGGCCGTTAGATGATTTAAGGACAAAGTATTTTCTGCCATCAGTTGATTCTTTGATTTCGTAACGATTCTCATCTGCTCCATTTTTAAGGACGGACTCAACACCGTTAGCGCAGCTGGCTTTGTCTTTGTATGCTTGACCAGAAAGGATTATTTGTCCGTTAGCTGCCTTTAGTCTATAGTGGAATTTCTTAGTTTTTTCGCTTTGATAAATTTCAAACATAATAATTTCATTGTTGTTGTTGTTAAAATAAGCAGGTTTGTAGCTTACATTAATTTAGACAGATGAAATTAACTATTTGTCACACAAAATATGAATTATTTAGGTTATTCTACTATAGCGAATATATCTCCCTTATGGCTAATGATATATAATTCTCCTTGTGGGTCTACTCCAAAAGATGACATGTGCGTCACTGGGCGACCTCGCTGTGCAAAGTAGTTGGTCCAGTTGTGTTCAGCGGTGATTTTTTCGCCATCGTAGGCGATGCTCCAGATTTTTGGTTTGACCCAGTCTGCGAAGAAGTAATGGCCGTAGATGGACTTGATTTTTCCTCGGTAAACATAACCACCGGTAATGGATTTGCCGACTGAGTGGTCGTATTCGTAAATGGGGTCGATTGCTGCGTCTGGCTTTTCTCCGCCGACAGAGTCTTTTGCTGTGGCATGGGTCGCCTCACGGGTTCTCCAGCCGAAGTTGGCACCGCGGAGGTCTTCGTATGTGACGGCATTGATTTCTTCCCAGTGATTTTGGCCGACGTCTGCGATGTAGAGGCTGTTAGTTTTTATGTCCCAGCTACAGCGCCAAGGATTTCTGAGTCCATAGGCGTAGATTTCATGACGGTTGCTAGGGGCTGATATGAATGGATTGTCGTCTGGTATGAGGTAGCCGGTTTCTGAAGAGACATCGATGCGGAGGAGTTTGCCTAGGAGCTTGCTCATATCTTGAGCGCGTTCTTTGGGGTCATTTCCGCTACCTCCATCACCTAGGGCAATGTAGAGGTTTTTATCTGGGCCGAAACCGATCCAGCCGCCGTTATGGTTTCTGAAATCTTGGGGGACGCTGATGAGCTTTTCTTCCGTGATTTCTGCCTCGTCTTGGGCTACTGTGAATCTTGATACTTGAGTGTCGCCCTCGGTGTCGGTGTAGTAGAGGTAGAACCTGCGATCCTTTTTGTAAGTAGGTGAGAATGCCATTCCGAGTAGACCTTGCTCGTTCATTTTGATGTCGATCTGGCTACGGATATCGAGAAATGGTTTGGGGAGTAGTTTCTTGGTCTTACGGTCATAGACCATTACGCGACCTGCTTTTTCTAGAATGTATAGAGCATCCGTGGTGGCTTTGGGTGCGGTTAGAAATACTGGCTCGGCAAGGTTATCGATGATTTTTACGGCACGTGGCAAGCTATCGGCATTCACTGCGAGTTGGCCGATAATTAAGCTGGTGAGTATTGAGGTAAGTTTTTTCATGACTGGTCTAAATAATGGCTGAGTGATTCGCGTAGGGCGTTTCTGGCGCGGAAGAGCTGGCTCTTTACTGCGGAGACGGATAGTTCTAATACATCGGCGATTTGCTCGTAGGGCATATTTTCGTAGCGTCTTAGGATGACTGCTAAGCGTTGTTTTTCAGGTAGGCTTTGGATGGCCTTATCCACCTCGCTCTTTAGCTCTGCTTGGAGGATCTCTTCGTCTGGGCAGGAGGCTACTTTGTCTTCAAGCTGGGTGAAGGAATTTTCTTCTTGTTCTTCAAGTGAATGCTCTTTTTTGCGTTGTTTGCGCTTGGTTTCGTTGAAGACGAGGTTTCTGGTGATGGTATAGAGGAAGGTGGTGAACTTTGCTTTTACCTCGTAACGGGGGGCGCTTTTCCAGAGACGGATAAAGACCTGTTGGGCGATGTCTTCTGCCTCGGAGGAATTTCCGAGCATTTTAGCCACTGTCCCGATAACAGCATTTTGGTGGAGTTCTACGAGTTGTTGAAATGCGTCTTCAGCTTGGCTACCGCCCGCCTTCACGCGTAGCATCAACTCTACGTTAACGTCGTTTTCTTCGTCGGGTGAGTTGTCGGTAGAAGGTTTAGGGATCGGCATAGTTACAGTATAGAATAAACAGGGGTTTTAGCAATTAGTTGCAGAAAATTAAACTTCGATGACATCTGAGCCGTCTGGGTCAGCTCCTTCTTTTGAGGCGCGGAGGTCTAGGTAGGCGTGGATTTCGTCTGCTGGAGTGTGAGCGCGCATGAGGGTTTCTCCTACGAGCACGGCATTGGCGCCGGCGTTGAGGACGCGCTGTGCGTCTGCGGGGTTCTTGATTCCGGATTCACTAACTAGGATGACATCATCTGGGACTTCGTCGACGAGTCTTTCGGTGATGCCTAGGTCGGTGGTGAAGGTTTTTAGGTTTCGGTTGTTAATCCCGATGAGGTCTGCGCCGAGGTCGAGGGCTGTTTCCATTTCAGGTAAGTCGTGGACTTCTAAGAGGACGTCCATTTGGAAGTCTCTGGCGATGTTGTAGAGTTTCTTGAGCTTCTCTGCATCCATGGCGGCTGCGATGAGGAGGACGGCATCTGCGCCGGCGATGACAGCTTCGTAGATCTGGGCCTCGTGGACGATGAAGTCTTTTCTTAGGCATGGGATAGGGGATTCACGGGCTATGCGAGCAAGGTAGGAGAGGTGGCCTTTGAAGAAATGTTCATCTGTGAGGATGGACATGCAGGATGCTCCGCCGTGGATGTACATGTTTGCTTGGCGCACGGGGTCGAAGTTTGGGTCGATGATTCCTGCGGATGGTGATGCCTTTTTGACCTCTGCTATAACGGCGAGCTGATCTGGGCCGAGGTCTAGGGCGGATCTAAATCCTCTAAACTCGTTTCTCTCCAGAGCGGCTGCGCGGAGCTTGGCAGTGCGGGGAATGAGGGCTTCGACCTCTACTTTTTTGTAATTGATTATTTCTGTGAGCTTGTCCACGTGGACAAGCTAGATGGTAGTGCTTACTTGTAAATGCGATTTTTTGATAAAAAATGCTTGCCGATCCTCTCAGATCATGTAGAAAACGCCTCGCATCTGCTAAGGAAGCTAACAGTGAGTAATCGCTAGACGGTTTTGAAGCAGATCGACAATATGGAACGCAGTAAAATGCGGGTGTAGCTCAGTGGTAGAGCGCGACCTTGCCAAGGTCGATGTCGAGAGTTCGAATCTCTTCACCCGCTCCATGCGGATCTCCTTAGGAGTTCGTTGGGTGGTCTATATTGACAGAAAAAATGAATGCGGGTGTAGCTCAGTGGTAGAGCGCGACCTTGCCAAGGTCGATGTCGAGAGTTCGAATCTCTTCACCCGCTCC
>JBPOGF010000002.1:0-279662 GCA_051251915.1 Akkermansiaceae bacterium
ACCCCAGTTATTGGGGGATGTAGACTATGAAAAATTAAAAATCAAAAGAATCACTAGACAAACCTTCTCATGGAAGATACTGCGGTGAATCGTCAATGATACATTAGGATTATTTTTATTATGATTTGTGATGATATAATGGTTATAAGTAAGCGTTAAAATGATATTTTTTGAACATGATGTTACTGATGAGGGCATTATGTCTTGTGTTCATGATTTGATAGACGTTCTGGTAAGGGGGGATTATGAGGCATTTTTTGCTTCGGTGGGGTATACGATGGATGGTGATGCGGCTTCGGTTGATTCGATTAAATCGGGGTTGGGGCGGTATCGCTCGGATATTTATCCAGGTGTGGCGGAGTTTATGGTGACTGACTGGAGGAAAGCTGAAGGAGGGAATCCTGAGCCGAAATGCGAAGTGATTAGGTATGAGCCGAACTCTACGGGATTAGTGGGTGCGGCTTCTTGTGATTTGCCTTTGAACGGGAAGTGGAGCGATTTGTGTGCTGATTTTATCCTTGTGGAGCATGTTTCTAAACAGGGGTATGTGTTGCGGCTTGAGGAGTTTTGTTGCAAGTTTTTCTGTTGATGTTGACGGGGGTAGTTGGGGTGGTAATGTTTTTGTTATTGCGCTGAGGTTAGAGCGTATTTTGATATTATGAAAAAAGATTGCGTAGCGATGAATAGTTTCAAATGATCGGTAAATATATGAGAATTCATTGCCAACTTGAGTCAGCTGATTATGTGTCTGCGCAGTTTTTACATCTACGGCCTCGCCCAGTGTTCAAGTGGCTTGGTATTTTACTTTTTGGCTTATCAGTTCTAGTCATTGTGTATCAGGTTTTCTTTGTATTTGCTGTGGGTAGAGGGTCGTTTCCTTTTATTCCTTTCGGTGCGATCGCTTATCTGGTTTTGAGCTATTGCGTCTGGTTACCATACAAAAGTAAGAAGCTGTTCAAGCAACAGAAGGCTCTTTCTGTGCCGAGTGATGTAGAAATAACCGAGGATTACTTTGTATCCACTAGTTCACTTGGGTCTGCAAAGCTAGTGTGGGCGGATTTTCATAAATATAGGATTGGGAAGGATCTAATTTTGGTTTACCAAAACGATGCTATTTTTCACATGTTTCCTAAGCGTTGGTTTACGGATGGTGAGTACCAAGAGTTAGTCGAGATTTTACAAGTCAATCTAGGTAGGGAGACATAGTGGGGAATGACTAAGTGTTGCTGGTGTGATGTTTTTCGCTCTGGGTGGATGGAGATTGAGTGGAGGCGGTGTCTATTGGGGGATGTTTGTTTCTTGTGGACGTCTAGTCCGATATAGTATATTTTTTTCATGATGAGTTTATTTTTAGGTTCTATTATTACAGATAATATTATGGATAGGTCTTTCCGACCTTGTGTCAGAGAGGTAGCCCACGTAAATCCTAAGCTCATCATACTTTTTAACCAAGGCGTGGCTCAATATGAGCTTCAGCCATAGAATCTCTGCTAAAAATGAGACGCTCTCTTGCAATTCGAATAATACTAGCAGTAATCCTTATGGAAATGTGGGTTATTCTATCTCATTTCCAACCCGATAGTTTATTCAAAGTATTAGCGTTGCTTGGTGCTGTTATCATTAGCTCTCCGTTGCATAGAGTTAGAAAAAAGAAGAAGAGAAACCTCTCATTTCAAATCGCTCTGTGGCTTGCTGCAGTGAGTTTATTTGGTCTTGTTTTCTGGCACCTTCAATCACTCGACAGAAGAGGCTTTGATATTCCTACTGCCATAATTTTCGGTCTATCTATCTTAGCCCAGGGATTTTATGCATGGTCTTTGGTATTAGACACCTCAGATCAGAAGTTACGTGAACTATTTGGTCCGCTTACTTTATCTCCTGAAGATCAAGAACACATCATTCAACTTAATAGCCAAGCAAAATGAAATTCAATAAAATTGCAGAATCGGGTAGGCAGGGGATTCTAACCCCCGCCCCCACACCACCGGCCATACGGCTTTGCCTACGGGCTCTGCGGATAGACTTTGTATTGAGAAGAGCAGTGTAGCACGGCGGTTTCAATGTATCAGACTTACTTCCTCTTAGGTTGTTTTAGTACTTTCTTGAGGATAGCGAGCATTCACCCATTGGGTTTCTAGGCTGTGGAGTCCTTGGCTTTCTAGCCACACATTCGTCATCGCATTTCTTACGATTTCTATGTTGCAGATCCGCCAAGCTCCCTTGCGACTTCGACTCGCTAGTTTTACTTTGTCCCTTGATGCGCGAGCTTGATCAGGCTGAGCCGACTGGCTCGTGGTCGTCCTTGAGGCAGCTACTTGAGCCATTGGTTTGGAGATTGGCAATTACCCCAGCCTGCGAAAATGCAATGGCAAGCATGACGGGCTGCAAACTGAAATGAGTCTTGCCACCCAGTAAACCACCAGAGTATATTATATAAGAAGTCCAAATACATGAAACATAAGAACACATTAGAAGCTGAGCCACTGGACTGCGCGTTCACCAGAGGAGCCTTATGCGGGAGAACTGCACGTAGGGATCTGCGAGGGGGACGTCAGGCAACTGACGTTCCTACCTTAATAGCCTAAAAATAAGTCGACAGCTCTGAACCTATCATGATTGCTCATCTATATAACATAACCTCTGATGATACAGTAATCGGAGAAGCTCAGATCAGAATTATTGAAAATAGAACTGAAGCTGAAGATCCAGAACATGGTTGGTATGGTAATTTTAGATATTTGGAACAACTTGAAATGTTCAATATCAAGGAAGTTTATCCAGCATTGAACATCACATGGATAGAGATATATCCAGAGTTTAGAAAAAATGGTCATGGTGGGAATCTTCTAAAAATGATAGAAAACATAGCAATGGAAAAGCACTGCTCTTTTTTGTTTTGTAAAATAGACACAAACGACAATGAAGATACAGCGTCAGAAAATCAGAATTTCTACCACCGTAGAGATTGGCAAATTCTTTCAGTAAGAGGTGGAGAAATCCTGAATGTTCCTCATCAAGGAAATTCGTGGATGACCGCTTACAAAGACAATATAAAAAGGAATAGGATTACTACTTCACTAAAACTTGAAAAGCAGGAAACCCCAGATTATTTGGATGAATTATGGGAGTGCACCATCCCAGAAAATGACTAAACCAAATTGACTAACAAGATGCTGGGCAATCTGCTACATGCGGTGTAGTCATAGGTAATGATTGATAGAATCTGAAGCCTTCGCCATGGTGGCGTGGCTAGGAGCGGATCGACAGAGCTTTTAGATAAGTCATGAATAATGAGCCGTAAAGTAATCATCATCATTCTTACCGTAGTATTTGCCGTTGGGATGGGCTATTTCAGTAAGCCTGATCGAGGAGGGGTTGAGCGCTGTTCTTTTTTATTTTCAATGCCCGAACTTAAGCATCTAGAACTAGAACATGTTCCGGTCTCTACTTGGGAGTTGTTTGAGACGCCGAAGTTTCAGTTGAAGATAGGAGAGGGTGATTATGAAAGATTAGCGGAGCTGCTAGCAAAAGACGGATACTCTACTTGGGAACATGGCAGTTTGTTAGTTGGGAGCTTTTATCTAGGAGGCTCAATGGAAGATGACTTTATTTACTGCTCAAAGAGAACTCCTTCTTGGAATTATTATTGGAGTTACAGTGCTAGAGAAGGTATGATCTATGCCGTGATTTCTAGAGCGTAATAAGCGTAAATATGCACGAATTTCGTCCAAACATGCTGCGGGTTTTTCTCACGAATGATACCGCATTTCTGACCTCAAGTTTGTTATTTGCTGTTTAGGAGTGAGTGATGGGCTGGGCGGTATCATGGGTTGCATTTTTGCTTATGGCACGAGCTGGGTTTCTTTCTCTTGTTGATTTTCCTTGGATGTCATTAGTGTGGTTATGTGCACTTTAGAAGTAGTGGATGAGTGGGCGAAGAAGAACGTAAATCGAAGCAGGGAGGAGGGTTTTGATCTGCGTCAGGGGTGGTTATTTTTTGGTGAGGGCTTTTAGTTTTTTGGGGACAGGTTGGTTTGATTTTTTAAGGGCGAGGATCATTCTGGTGGCTAGTGCTTTGGTGGTGTTTATTTTGTCTTTTCTGGGGATGATGTCTTTTCCGTCGCTGGTGAGGAAGCGGATGACTTGGTAGTTCCAGGCGGGTTCGTTGTATTTCTTGAGGATGATGGAGTCTGGGCCACCGGTGTTGTTGTGGATGAGGAGGGGGATGAAGGAGTTTTCTATTGCTTGGACGATGGCTGGATGGGTCATGACCTCACGACCGAATTGTTTGCAGCCTGCTCAGCCGGGGACTTCTTGGAAGAAGGCGAAGATGGGTTTGCCTGATTTCTTTGATAGCTTGATGGCTTGGTCGTGATCGCGGAGGAATTTTGCGGGGCCGGTTTCTGTTGCGTGGTTCTTATTTTGGGCGTCGAGGGATGAGGTGGTGATGGTGAATACGAGGAGGCAGATGGTGGATGTTCCTAGGATGATGAGATTTTTTATGGCACTTTTCATAGTATGTATGAGGTGGATGAGGAGGAAATATTCCAGTGTGAATGCTTTATTGAGAGATCTCCTTTTTGCTTTTTGGTTTGCGGGTGGAATCTAATGCTGATATTTAGTAGAAGTGATGACTCAGCATACGACATACGAATCCTTGACTAAGGAGGTGCATCTGGCAATGCAGTCTAGGAACTATCCTGAGGCTGTTAGGGTTCTTGAGAGTGGCCGTGACAGATGGGGTGACTCTGTGGAGTTTATTGAGCTATTGGGGCAGGCTTATTTAGCGAATGATGAGGTAGAAAAGGCTGAGGCAACTTTGTTAGAGGCTTATGAGATGAAGCCTAGCTTTTTGACGATGATTAATTTGGCTGAGTGTGCTTTTGTTAGAGGGGATTATCTTTTGGCTGTTGAGGGGTTTAGGACGGCATATTCGGCGATTCCGGATAACTGGGGGTATGGTGAGCTTGTGGCGTTTAAGGTGGTTGTTTCTAGCTTGCTTAGTGGTGAAGATATTAGTGGTTGTGAGGGGTTCGTGGCTGATTGTGGTGTGATGGGTAAGGATTTTATTGAGATTGTGCGTGCGATTTTGGCTGAGGAAAGTGTGAGAGCAATGGAACTACTTGAGAAGTCTGAGACTGAATCAATGGATGCGGCTCCTTATATTGACGCGCTATTAACCGCAGATCTCATCCAAGCCAACGAATAATCCAAAGCGAACTCTAACTATGAAATTCTTCTTACTCATCCCTTTTTTAATTTACTCCGTGGCGTGGGCGGGAGACTTGCAAATAGAATCTGTTACGATCAAGGACAGCGGGCAGCCTGAAGAGTTTGATATGCATTCGGGAGACTATATTGTGGAAGTGAAGCTACGTAATACATCGGAGAAGGCGATTCAGGTGGAGTGGTATTCGGTGAGTAATTATTATCGTGTTGGTAAGCTTTCTGATCCAGAGGGTAAGTTGAAATATGGGTCAGATTTTCATAAGTATAATAGTCTTTGCTGCCACGCTCCAGTTTATGAGACGATTGAAGCTAATGAGTTTTATACTGTGCGCTTTAGGGATTCATCTAAGAACGAAGGCAAGGAAATGTTCTTGAAGATGAGAGGTAAGGAGGGGGAGATAGAGTTAGGGAAGTATCTGTTAAAATTAACGGAGGATGGGGAGGAATAGACGGGATGTTTAAATGGCACACATTTATTTTCTTAGGCTTGTTGTCATTGCTTTCTTGTAAGAGCAGTTCTGAGGGTGGTATAAATGCGGATCAGTCTTCGGGGGAGCTTAGTAGGGAAGTGATTGTTGAGAAGTTGAAGTTACTGGGGGATGAGGAGAGTTTTACTGGTGTTGATGTGGTGAGGTTATTTCCTAGAGCAACGATTAAGGTGGGTGGGGTGAGTGATGAATGGAAGATCAACGAGTCTCTGGTTCTACATTTACTTCCTGGTTCTGATCCGGCTGGATTTCCTATTACTCCGGCAACTCCGGATGCCTATGAGACAAGATCTACTGGAGTGACGTTGGAGGTAGAGCCTGATTTGGGTGAAAATTCTGAGCTAGAAGATTATAGTCCTCCAGAGCTTGACTCTATTCTAGGCGAGAAAGGTGGTGATGCTGCTGAGGCTACTATTTACAAAGGTTTCTTGCTTATAGATGGAAATGGAAATGTTCTTTATGAATCGCGGGAGAAGCGGTAGAGTGGTAAATAGTATATGGCTTTCTAGGGCGATATGCATCAGACCCAAAATTATGAAATTCTATTTTAGACCACTATTGTTATCTTGTGCTATGGCGACTGTTGCTTATGGAGGCGATCCTGATCCGGCGCAGCAGTTGCAGAGTTTGTTTGCGAAGTCGGACAAGTCTGGGGATCGCGCTTTTGTGGTTGAGACTGTGATGCGTGAGAGTATGGGGGATGGGAGGAGAGAAACGTTGACGACGAGTTCTGTGTATTTGCTGCCTAAAGAAGACGTTGTGATTATTAAAACTGGTGCGATGTGGTATCGGTCCGAGGGCGGGCGTGAGATGGCTTGGTCTGTTAGTGATGCAAAATCTAGTGTTCAGTTGGCTAACCCGATTAAGGATCCGGCTCAGCGTTCTAGTAAGTTGATGAAGGCTGGGCATAGTGTCTTTTGGTTTGTGCCTACGGCTGCGAATGCGGCCTATCTAACCGATAATTTTAAGGTGGAGTCGGCAATCCATGAGGATGATAAGCTGAGCTTTACGCTGAAGATCGCTGATGATCCTAGTGATCGTTATTGGGCGAATATGAAGCAACCGGGGAACAAGCTGACTGCTACATTGGTGTACGATGTTAAGAGTGCGTTACCTTTGGAAGGGAGAGTGGAGATGTCTCGTGAAGGGTATGTGAGATCGTATGAGGTGAGGATTAAGGAGCGGTCGGCGGTGTTGCCAGAAGGGGTGAGGGTGGTGCCTGAGGGAGTGGACGAGCGTATAGTGAAAAAGCTGAAGAGGTTAGAGGCGAAGAAAAAGAAGGCGGGGGAATAGGGAGGGGGGAGGCTTCTGATTGTTAGAGTTAACCTTTAGGTTTCACGTTTTAAATCATCTTTTATTTATTAACCTAGGCGTGGTTCAGGATGAGCTATAGGCAACCTCGGGCAACCCTCGTCACCGCCGTGGGATGGGATTTGTATGAGATATGTATGGGTTAGTGGCATTGCATGCGATTGAAAAGGAAAACCACCCTGCGGGCTGTGAAGCATTGCAGTGCCTGCCTTCGTTGCTCTTCAGTTACGGAAAATTTCCGCGCCTTCATCGCGCCTTGACATGCACTACAATGCTCCACAGCGTCGTCAACGCTGGTTGCCGGAGGTCGCCTATAGCCATAAAATATCTATTCAAATGAAATTATTCACCACCATAGTACTTTTCTTTCCTTTGTTTTTTACAAGTTGTGAAGAAGTGGCATTGCAGTCTGAGGCTGTGGATGGCAGTGAGGTTCCGCTGGGGAGGAGGCTTATCGAAATTTTGCCGCTTGCGGAGGAGAACGAGTTTGGGTCTGCTGAAGCGGGGGCTAGAGGATTTGTGCAGGGTTTGGTAGATGATGATTGGGATCAGATTCTCAGGGCGACATCGCTACGGTTGATTTGTGAGCGTATGACATTTGAGGCGCGGACTGAGGAATTAGGAGTTTGGGATGTGGGCAGTATGGGGGGCGATCCTTCTTCTCCTATGGCGGCGTTTGCTGGTCATGCAGGAGCTGTTCGACAGTTCCTTATTCTTCAGCAAACACTTTTGGGTGAAAAGAAAGCGGGAGTTATGCATAGAATAAAGGATCCGAGTGATGCGAGCGAGGTCGCTGCTGCTAAGAAGCGGGCACTCTATTTAAAGCCTGAAGATCTACGGATTTCTGGTGTTCAACTTGATCTGGAGATGACGGAGAGGATGTCCAAAGGGACTAATTTCGAGAGTCCAATGCGTAAAGTGCTGGGAGTTGTGGATGTGGCGTATGTGACGGTAGATATAGAGGGGGTTCCCAACGTGGGGAAGGCTCGGATTGAATGTTTTATGGAGAAGATTGATACGAATTGGCTGGTGAGGAGTGCTGCTGCGGTGAAGTTGCCTAATGAAGCGTTTCAGAAATGAAATCAAATTGCTATTGGGGCTGTTTTACTGACCGCAAGTATGTGAAGAGAGGGTTTCATTTCTGAGGTTATGGTTGTGGAATCTGTGAGGTGTTATTTCTAGGGTTTGTTGTTTATGAAGATTGTCTAGGTCGAGTGGGGTGAGTTCTTCACGGTCTGTTCTTTTGGGGGGGTGCTTGTGCTATATCGGTTAGGATGGGTGGGAAAGCTTGAGCGGTGATTTAGGATGTTGACTGGGGAACAGGTCGTGGTAGAACTATTGGATGTTTGCTGAATCTGATGGAATGGGTGCGGAACGCTAAGCTATTAAAATTATGAATAAATCAATAGTAACATTATTAATCACTTCAAGTCTTAGCCTCTTCATTAGGGCAGAGGAGCCGAAAACTGATGAAAAAGAGTCCAAGCCTATTCCTGGTGGTAATATGAATATGTCGATGGAGCAATATGAAGAAACTATCTTAAAGGTTTATACTGCAAAGGCTAAAAGTGGGACGATGTATAAAGGATATGTGGTTATGTGGAATGGATCAGAAATCGTAGTTCCTGATATGTTTGGAGGTGAAACTAAGGAAGTTGGCGAAAAAATTAAGTTTATGGTGCAAGAAATTGACATGCCTCAATTTGACCCAAAAACGAAGGGTATGAAGCTTACAAAGATGATACAAATTGTTGCCATGCCTGAAATGGATCTTGAAGAATAATCTACGGAAATAGTTTATGAAAGAAGGAATCATTAGGAAGTTTTTACGGGTTGCTGTGCTTGCCGCGGTAGTTGTTCACGGTCCTGGGAATTTGGATGCGAAGCCTGCGGGGCCGGGGGATTGGTCTAAGGTTCGGTTGTTTGGTCATGCTTTTAGGAATGATGATTATACGGCGGCTCAGTATGAGTTTATTAAGGATAATTTTTATTTTTTCACGGTGGAGAAGAGGCATGCGAAGAATGTTTATGGGACGACTAGTACTGAGAAGTCGGCGGTAGAAACGGCTAAGAAGTTGGTTGCTAATAATGCTGAGGTGAAGGTTCTTTTTTATTGGAGTACGAATACTGCGTATAACCGGTATTATACGACTGTTAGGGATGTGGTGGCTAAGCATCCGGAGTGGGTGGAGGAGGTTAAGAAGGGGACTGTGCGGTGGACTTATCCTCATGATGAGGCTCGGAATTGGTGGGCTGATACGGCTGATGGGGTGGTGAAGGGGAGTGGTGGTGCTCTGAGTGGGGTGTTTGGTGATGGGGCGCCGGGGGCTAAGGCTCGGGGGCAGTTGGAGAGTGTGGAGGGGTGTCTGGAGCGGATGAAGAGCTTTGTGATTTATAATGGGTATAGGGTGCAGTCTGCGACTAAGTGTTCGTCTGGTGCGAGTACTTTGGCTCATGCTGACGGGGTGTTTTGTGAGGCGTTTTTTAGGTCATCTGTGGAGACGGCTGATGAGGGGGTGAAGTTGATGGATGAGTTGTTGGCGATTCCGGCGGATAAGTATATTTTGTGTCGGGGTGCTGGGGATGGTGCTTTTGGTAAGACGCATGAGTTTTCGTTGGCGTGTTATTTGATGGTGGCGAATGATTATTCTTTTTATAGTTGGGGAGGGGCGGAGAATTCTTATGCGGCTGATGACTCGCTGATTTATTGGTCTGAGGATTTTGGGAAGAATATAGGGAAGCCTTTGGGCAAGGCTGTGAAGAAAGGGTATGTTTATCACAGGGAGTTTGAGAACTGTGTGGTGGATGTGGATTTGAAGAATAAGACTTCGTCTGTGAGCTGGAAGTCGGAGAAGCTATTAAAGAAGTAGTTCGTTCATTAACATGCTGGGATTTTGTTTAGGGTCTTAGTTGGATTTCGAAGCAGGAGACTGAGTGTGGGGGGATGGTGGTGGGGAGTGTGCCGGTGTTTGTGAAGTCGATGTTTTTGGTGTGGCCTTCGACGTCTTCTGGATTGGTCCAGGTTGTTTGGGAGACTGGGTGTCTGAGTAGTCTGTGGCCTTTTGGAATGATGTTGATGGGGGCTTCGGTTTTGGTTTGGTTGATGGCCCAGACGGTGAGGAGGTTGTCTTTGATGAGGGCTGTGGTGTGGGAGAGTTGTTTGGGTTCTTGGATGATTTCTAGGGCGTGGCCGTAGTTGGAGGTGCTGCTGAGTTTTTGGAAGAGGAAGTATTTAACGTTGCGGGTGGGTTTTCCTTTTGGGTTGAGGATGTAGGAGTGGCCTTGGTTTTTGGTGCCTAGGGCGAGCCAGCCGTTGATGCCTGAGAAGCCGGCGTTGATGGTTTCTAGCATGTAGTGAAATGAGGTGACTTCTTTTTCTTTTGAGGTGCTTTTCCAGCCGTGGAGTTCGGTATTCCAGATTTCTGTGTCTGTGCCTAGTGCTTGACGTGCTCGCTCGGCGAATTTGGCAGCGGTGCCGGTGCGGTCTGTGTTGTGAGATGAGGCGATGTCGATGGCGCTTTTTTCTGAGCTGGATAGGCTTTTTAGCCATTGGCCGCCTTGTGAGTAGTTCCATGATGAGGGGCCTATGATGAGGGGCATTTCGGAAGGGGGGAGTTTTGCTTTGAGGTAGGCTTTGATTTCTTTTACGTCTTCACCTGTGAGGCGGCCGGTTTTGTCTGAGGTGCTTTGCCATTCGTTGGTGATGTCTAGGAAGCTGATCTTGAGGTCGTTTTTGCGCATGAGGTCGAAGTAGCGGAGGAGGTATTCGGCGCATTTTTTGGTATCTAGGTCAAAGTGTCTTTTGTTGTGGATGTCACCGGTGACCCATTGTGGGTAGGGGGCCCAGTGGGCTTTTTTGTCTGCTTCATTGTGTGGGCGTGGGGAGGCGAAGAACTTGATTTTTGGGTTTTCTGCTTGCATGACTTTCATCATGGGGAGGATTTTTGAGGTGTAGGCTTTTGGGTCTAGTTGGCCTTCTTTCATTTCGTATTTCGAGTTGATGGCGACGCGGACGTAGTCGACTCCTGTGTCTGTTAGGGACCATTTTGCGATGAGTTTGCGTTCTTCATCGTTTAGGTTCTTTCCCCAGTACCAGAGGCGTTCGTAGTCTATGCCGAAGCGCATTTTTTGTTGTTTTTGGGTGCTGATGATGAGTTCGTTTTCTTTGGCCTGGAGTAGTGGAGAGAGAAATAGTGCGATGGAGAAGAGAGTTGTGGTGATGCGGGTCATATGGATGGAGTGAGTTAGTGAAGGAGGCTACCATTGTGGGAGGGATGGGCAATTTAAAAGATAATGAGGGCTGTTTTCAGAGGTACATGTTGCAGAACATACTCCGTTGGCGTATGTTGAAGATGCAGATGAAATTTTCCTCCTCTATGCCTACCCTAAGAACAAACAAGAGAATATAACTGATAGCCAAGCTAAGATACTACGGAGCTTGGTTGATACCCACTTAAACAATGAATGATTTAGATTTTCAGAAACTGTGCGATAGCATTAAGGAAGCAGGGGAGATAAGATCTGGGAAGGCTAAGCCTTCTCGTGTGTCTGTCTATGAAGCTCCAGACCCGAAGAAGATACGAGAGAGGCTAGGGCTTTCGCAGTCACGCTTTGCGGCCATTATTGGGGTGAGTGCTAGGACACTGCAGAACTGGGAGCAGGGGCGTAGGCAGCCAGAGGGACCGGCTACGGCTTTGTTGAGGGTTGTTGATAGAGATCCTGAGGCAGTTCTTCATGCTCTTCATTCATAGGAGGATCAACAGGAAATGAAAATGTTGCTCACCATCTTACTTAGTTTTCTGACATTCACGGTAGGTCATGCTCAAGTGGCAAAGTCTCCAGAGGCAGAAGAACAGGTCACTATCCCATCTACTTTGGCGGAAGCTCATCAGGAACTAGAACGACTATTACCTAAAGAAGAGCTTGCGAAGATTGATGCTATGAAGATGGAGGATGAGATGGGTGAGTTGCATTTTGGGATTGGAATGGTTCTGAGGAACTCTTGGGGATTGTGGGGAGATTCGCCGATGGCAAAACATATGCAGTCACTTGGCTTCATACACCCCGATCATATGTCAGGTGTGATACTTGAGACTTTTTGGTGTAAACGGCATGGCAAGGATCTGCGTATTAAAGAACGTGTCGCCCTCTACGCGGCCTTGCGGAAGGAGAACAAGTGGCCAGGAGACGAGGTGGTTGATCCTGATGATAAGTCTATAGTGGATTGGAACTTAGCTTTTGGTGGAGAGGGGAGACCACATCGAATGATATACATTGGTAAAAGTAGGAAGACTGGACGTTGGCTGGCTTTTGAGAACCCAACGGGGGTTTATATTCCAGGGAAGGATCTTTTGAAGAGAATTGAAGGTCGTAAAAAGGTTGATAGACTAGACCCATTTAGCGAATGAATTTAGGTTGGAATTCAGCAGAGTTGCCAGAACTGCATGTGTCCGGCTTTTAGCCCTTTTAGTATGGAGATGAAAAAACCCATGGTTGCGCTTTGCTTGCCATGGGTTGGAGTATGTTTCAGGCCGATGGGGCTGAGTGAGTTGACTGGTTGATTTAGCCTAGGAAGTCGATGACTTCTTGTGGGTCTGGTTTTACTTGTTTGGCGACTTTTGGTAGGTCTGAGAGGCAGGCTAGGCGTTCTGGGATGTGGATGTTTCCTTTGCCTAGCTGGGCTTCCATGGTGTCGATGAACTTGGATGGGTGGGCGGTTTCTAGGATGATGGTGTGTGAGTCTGGGGATGCTTCTTGCCAGACTTGGGATGCGAGCCAGGCGACTGCGCCGTGTGGGTCGATGGTGTAATCGAGGGTTTCTTTGACGGTGTTGATGGCGTCGCGGGTTTCTTGGTCATCGAAGGCTAGGCCGCTGATGTTTTCGCGCATGGCTTCCCAGCTGTCGCCGAAGATGTTTTGCATGCGGGCGAAGTTTGATGGTGCGCCTACGTCCATGGCATTTGAGATGGTGGCGATGGATTTGACTGGCTGGTATTCTCCTTCTGCTAGGTAGCGTGGGACGACGTCGTTGATGTTGGTGGCGGCTACGAATTGTCTGACGGGGAGGCCCATTTGGACGGCGATGAGGCCGGCTGTTAGGTTGCCGAAGTTTCCGCTAGGGATGACGAATGTTGGCTCGGCTCCTTCGTGGAGGTCTAGGAGTTGGCGGGCGGCGTGGAAGTAGTAGAATGACTGGGGGAGGAGTCTTGAGATGTTGATGGAGTTTGCTGAGGTTAGGTTGTGCTTTTTGGCGAGTTCTGCATTTAGGAAGCAGGTTTTGACCATGTGCTGGCAGTCATCGAATGTGCCTTCTACTTCGAGGGCTGAGATGTTGCCGCCTAGGGTGGTGAGTTGTTTTTCTTGGAGGTCGCTGACGCCGCCTTTGGGGTAGAGGATGATGACGCGGGTTCCTGCTACGTTGTGGAAGGCTGAGGCTACTGCGCCGCCGGTATCGCCTGATGTGGCTACGAGGACTGTTAGTTCCTCAGTGTCGTCCTTGGTGAGGTATGCCATGAGGCGGGCCATGAATCTGGCTCCGAAGTCTTTGAATGCGAGTGTGGGGCCGTGGAAGAGCTCTAGGATGTTAGAGGTTTCTGTGAGTGGGACGAGTGGGGCGTCGAAGTTGATGGCATCGTCTACGATTTCCTTGAGGTCTTGGTCTGGGATGGCTCCTTGGAAGAAATTTTTGGCTACGTTGAATCCGAGTTCAGGGAAGCTCATGGCGCGCCAGTTTTCCCAGAATGAGTCTGGGAGTTTGTTGATGGTGACTGGCATGTAGAGGCCGTTGTCTGCTGGGAGTGAGCGGATGACGGCTTCTTTGAGATCTACTCTGAGGTCAGGATTGTTGGTGGAGTAAAATTGCATTTTTCTAGATTATTTTGTGGCTGGGAGGTGGGATGTTATTGGTGATCTCTATGAGATTACGTGGACGCCTTTTTGGTTGATCTTGGAAACGTGGGCTTGGTTCTCGAGTTTGATGTCTGTGAAGACTTTGGAGACGGCTGCGGCTACTTTTCTGGCTACTTCTTCACCTTCACAGAGAGCGAAGACGCTAGGGCCGGCACCGGAGATGGAGAATCCGAGTGCTCCGTTAGATAGAGCGGCGCGCTTAGCTTTGTAGAACTCTGGGATGAGTTTCTGGCGGTGTGGTTCAGCGATGACGTCATGGATGGAGCGGCTGATCATGCCGTAGTCTTCCTGGATGATGCCGCAGATGAGTCCACCGAGGTTACCTATCTGCTGAGTGGCATTTACGATAGGGATGTCTTTTGGTAGTATTTCACGTGCTACCTTGGTGAGGATCTCGATGTCTGGGTGGACGACGGATGCCCAGAGGTTCTTGGGAACTGGGAGCTGAGCGATGTCTAGCTCTTGGTTAGAGCGGATGAAGACGATTCCTCCTAGGAGTGATGGGCCGACGTTATCTGCGTGGTATGCGCCGTCTGCGCTAGCTTCACCGGTCATGGCGAAGGGGAGGAGCTGCTTTTTGGAGAGTGGCTCGCCGATGAGTTTGTTTACTGCGTATACTCCAGCTACTGCGGAGGCTGCTGATGAGCCTAGTCCGCTGCCGAATGGCATTTTCTTGTGGATTTCCATTTCGATGCCGCGGTCTAGCATACCGAGGTGGCGGAGTAGGTCTTGAGCTGCGACGCCTGCGGTGTTGCCTTCGACTGTCTTAGGGAGCTTGCCGTCATCGCCGGTGATTTTGGTGATGCGGAGACCTGGTTTGTTAGAGTGACGGACGATCACTTCATCGCCTGGGGAATCGATAGCGAAGCCTAAAACGTCATAGCCACACGCTACGTTAGCGACGGTGGCTGGTGCGAAAACTTTGACTTCTTTTAAGATTGGTGCTGGAGACATGAGCGCTTGTTACAGACGGTTGGAGAGATTTCAAGCAGATAGAACGACATGCATGGAAAATTTTCACCCTTGCATATCATGGCGCATGATTACAGACTCTTTGTCATGCCTGATATTTCCAACTTACCGTGTGCTTCCAGCGGCCAGAACATTGTTCTGGTTGGCTTTATGGGGTGCGGGAAGTCGACTATTGGTAGGGAGATAGGCTTGCAGTTGAATTATTCCTTGGTGGATACGGATTGTCTGATTGTTGAGAGTGTGGGGATGGCGATTTCTAAGATATTTGCGGATCATGGTGAGGAGCATTTTAGGGATCTGGAGACGGATTTACTGGGGCAGATCCATGCCACTGAGTGCACGCATCAGATTATTTCTACTGGAGGAGGGTTGCCTGTTAGGGAGCAGAATAGGGAGTGGTTGAAGAAGTTAGGGTATGTGGTTTGGCTCCGTGCGAGTGTGGATACGATCTTGGATCGCACAGGAAAGTCTAATCATAGGCCATTATTAAATACTGAGAATCCGCGAGATAAGATAGAGCGAATGTTGGCGGTGAGGGATCCGATTTATGCAGAAGTCGCTGATCTTACTATCAATACGGACGATCTAGAAATTTCTGAGACGGTTCACGGTATCATTGAGAGTGCAAATTACCATTTCAGTAATTATTGAAAATACAAGAAGTCGGAGATTTTGGTTGCAAGTTTGTGTATTTCGCTCATAGTTATAACAAGTTCAATTCCGCTTTAAAAACATGGCCATTATCAAACCTTTCTCTCCATTCACAGACGCCAAGGGCAAGTTGCCTTTTGAGTTAGTGCGCCCTGAAATCCGCAAGGTGGAGAAGCAGATACGTGAGCAGGTGGAGGCTTTTGACCCGAATGTGGCGCCGTATATTGACTATATTTGTAATACTAGTGGTAAGCGAATACGTCCTGCATTGGCGATTCTGACTGGGGGGGCGATGGGGTCTATTACGGACGAGAATATTAAGATTGGGGTTATTTTAGAGCTGATTCATATGGCGACGTTGGTTCATGATGACATCATCGATGAGGCGACTACGCGCAGAAAGGAGCTCACGGCGAATGCGAAGTGGGGGAATGGAATGGCGGTGCTTTTGGGAGATGCGTTGTTTTCACATGCGTTGCTGTTGGCTACGGAGTTTGATGATATTGAGATAAATCGCAAGGTGGGTAGGGCATCACGTGAGGTTTGTGAGGGTGAGGTGATACAGAGTCAGCGAAGATTTGATATGACGCTTACGAAGGCGGATTATTTTAAGGTGATTTCTATGAAGACTGGTGCATTATTTGCGGCGGCTACTGGGATATCAGCGAATCTGAGTGGGGCTGATGCGGAGACGGAGAAGGCTCTTTATGATTATGGGATGAAGCTTGGTACTGCTTATCAGATTTACGATGATTGCGTGGATCTTGTAGGGACTGAGGATGACATTGGTAAGACGCTGGGGACGGATCTGGAGAAGGGGAAGCTGACTTTGCCGATGCTGACTCTGTTAGAGAATGCTACTGATGAGCAGCGTAAGAAACTTAACAAGCGTATTATTGAGCAGCAGGCGCTGGACTTTGAGGTGCTGGTGGGGATAGCGGATTATGCGGGTGCGATTGAGAGTGCGCTGGATACTGCTGCTGAAATGTTGGTGGAGGCTAGAGATGGGCTCAACATTCTAACAGATTCTAAATACACCACTGGACTTATAGATATTACTCGTTACTTGGATGATCTGATCAATAAGTGTCGGAAATAGGCTTTAGCTTTTAAAATTATGGATTACTCAGTATATAAAATCATTCATTATGTTGGCATCTTTACGTTGATGTTTTCTTTAGGTTCACTTTTCACTCAGTACAATAAGCGTGCAGTGATGGGGCATGGGATAGCGTTGCTGCTTATCATTCTCGGTGGCTTTGGGATGCAGGCTAAGTTGAAGTTAGGTTTCCCTAATTGGATGATTGTGAAGATGGTTATCTGGGTGATCTTTGGTGCGGCTATCGTGCTGGCTAAGCGCAATGTTTTGAAGGGTGCAGCGGCTTGGGTTGTGATGATAGGTCTTGCTGTTGTGGCGGCTTATCTTGGCTTCATGAAGCCGTTCTAAAGTTTTCTAGAGGTAAGTTTTCTAACAAATTAAAATTATGCGATATCAATTACTCACAATGGCTTTCGTTTTCACGGGGATGGTTCAATCTGTTCCTGCGCAGGAAGCAAAAAAGGAAGTTTCTCAGAAGGTGCTTGGCTTGGAGCTGGGTGCTAAGCTTCCAGAGTTGACTGTGACAAATCAACATGGCAAAGAGGTGCCGATGGCTGCGGGTGAGGGGAATCGCTGGGTGTTTGTGTTCTTTTATCCGAAGGCTATGACTGGAGGATGTACTAAGCAGGTGTGTTCGGTGCGAGATTCTTTTGAGGAGCTTACTGAGCAGAAGGTGGTTGTTTTTGGTGTGTCTACTGATGGAGTGGAGGCGCAGATGAAATTTTCTAAGAAGGAGAATGTAAATTATACACTTGTGGCTGATGCGGATAAGAAGGTGACTCATGCATTTAAGGTGCCTTTGATAGCAAATAAAATGTCATCACGGCAGGCGTATCTTTTCAAGGATGGAGTGCTTGTGTGGCGCGATGTGAAGGGTGCTACGAAGACTCAGGGCGCAGAGGTTCTTGCGGCGATTAAGGCGAATTCAGGCTCTCAATAAGTTTAGAGGAGAGCTGGAGGTAAGTTTTTCTGCTATTTGTTAAGCGGGATCACTATGTCATGGCGGAGGAATCTGCAGGTGTGGTCAGTCTTGGTGCACACGTAGTAGAAGGCTGATGCTGAGAGGGTGGCTGGGAGTGAGTCTCCTGCTTTAGGGTGAATTTCAAACTCGATGACGCGGGTTTCTGAACTGCTGTCGGTTTTGGGGAGTGGTGGGATTTTTAGGTCGCGGATTTGGACTGTGGAGTTGGGGGGGAGGTGGAAACTGACGTTTCCGGCGTCGTTTGTCCAGGTGGTGTTAGGTGCTGGTTGGAGCTTGAGGTGGACTCGGATGGCGGATTTCTTTTTGTTGGTGGATAAGACTGTGACTGTGCTGCTGGTGACTAGGCCTTCGGTGTCTTGGGTGATTTTGTTTTCTGGATCTGGGTGTTTGAGGTTGATCTTGTCTGGGGTAGCTGTGTTCTTGGATGCGCGGGATGGGGTGGCGAATTCTGCGCCAGAGGGTTCTGCGATGAGTGGGGTGGGTGTTTCTCCGCGTGCGATGAGTTCTTGGCGGGCGGTGGTGACCCAGTCGTAGAACGAGTAGGGTTTGTCTAGGCGAGGGCCGTATTGTTGGATGCGACGACGCCAGATGTATTGATTAGGGTTGAGGTCTAGGGCGGTTTGCCAGTGGAGGATGGCTTGTGAGAAGTCGCTTGGTTGGCGTTTATCAGAGTCGAACCGCATGCGGTAGGCTACGCCAAGACTGAAATGAGCTGGTGCGTTTTTAGGGTCCTGAGCAATGAGCTTTTCAAGGGTGGTGATTTCTTTGGGGAGGAGTTTGATGGGCTGTGTTTTTGCTTGGTTTTGATAGTCGGTGGCAAGGAATTGTTGGAGATCTTTTGGTTTGGGGTTGCGGTAGCGGATGATTCCATTTTGGTCGATGAGGAGGGTAATGGGTACAGCGGAGATGCCGAGGTCATTGAAGGGGTCTGCTAGTACTGGCCAGTCCATTTTTTGCCATTGCATGTAGAGGGCGGCGCGGTCTGGGTGTTGTTCTTGGACGATGCCTGCAACGTTGAGTTTACCGGATTTGACAAGTGATTTTGTTTGTTTATGCCAACCTGGCACATGTCTACGGCAGCCTGCTCACCATGAGGCGAAGAGGTGGAGCATGAGTTTCTTGTCAGTGAGTTCTGAGATGGAGGACTCTTTGCTGTCTTTGATGGAGGGGAGCTGTAGGTCTGGGAAGCGGTCTCCGGGCTTGAGGTCAAAGGCGGTTGCGATATTGGTAACTATTGCAAGAGTGATGATTATGTGTCGGAGTGGTGCTTTTAACATGATGTTATTTGGATACTGAAAAGACTTCTTTTGCTTTTGCGAGGATGACTTTTGCGGTTGGTCGTTTGGTTTTAGAGCCTGAGATTTCAGCTTTGATTTTACCATCTTTGCCGATGAGGTAAGTGGAAAAGTCACCTTGTGAGTAGGTGATTGTTTTGTCTGCTGGGGTGTCTAGCAGTATGGGTGAAAAGCCTGATTTGGTGGCGGCGATTTGGGCTCCGGCTGGGCCTTTGGATTCTTCACGGAAGACGTAGATTGTAGAAATGCCCATTTTCTGGAATTCGGCTTTCTTTTCTTGCAGCTGCACGAGCTGTTTCATGCAGAATGGTCACCTGTGGGATCTGCCGAATACGAGGACGATGTTTTTTCCTTCGTAGTCAGAGAGGGAGATGGATTTATTATTAGCGCTGTTGAGGGTGAAGTCGCGGGCTTGATCTCCGATTTTAATTTCTGGAGGTGTGTCGGCAGCTTGGAGTGATGAGAATGACAGTAAGCTAAGGGCTGAAAATAGAAGTTTGAGATGTTTCATATGCTATTAGAGTAAGATAGTGTCAAAATATTCCACCAAAAGGAAAATAATATGTATTTTTTATATTGTCTCAGTGTCTGGCTGGTATGTGAGAAGTTGGTAAGGTGGGAATTAACAGGAATAAATAGTGGTGTATCCTACTCATATGATTAACCCGCTACTGCTTATGAAAATTAATTTAATCCAAATGGGGCTCTTAGTAGGTATGGGCGCCATTGTAATAATATTTTGGTCTAGAATGAATGAAGAACTTGTCACTGAATCCGATACTGCGCCCGTCTCTCAACTAAGCTTCGATGAGGAGGTAGCAAAAATTCCTTTTGAAACAGTCACCTTTGGGATGGGCTGATTCTGGGGGCCTGACTCTCAGTTTGGGAGCATTGATGGTGTGCTAAGAACTCGTGTCGGTTATTGTGGTGGTGATAAGGAGAAGCCAAATTATTATAGTATGGGTGATCATACTGAGGCTATTTCTATCGATTTTGATCCTAAAGTTATCGGCTATACTCAATTATTGGAGTATTTCTGGCAAGGGCATCGTTGTGAGCGGAATAATTCTAGCACGCAGTATCAAAATGCTGTTTTTTACAGGGATGAGGAGCAGAAGAAGTTGGCGGAAATGTCTTTGAGGAATAGGGCTAAGATTTTAGGGCTTAGTCCCGAGGAAGTGGCGACGAAGATTATTCCGGTGAAGACTTTTACTTATGCCGAGAAGTATCATCAGAAGTATTCTATTCGTGGTGAGATACGTGATGCGCTTGATGAAATTTTTCCTGATGCGAAGTCACTTGCTGATTCTACTGTGGCGACGAGGCTTAATGCTTATTTGGGAGGTGGGGTTAAGTTAGATCGTGCGAAGTTCTTGAGTGAGTTGGGTGAGTATGGATTGCCAGAGGAGATAGAGGAGGCGGTCAGGGGTCGAGTGTCGAGGTAGGTTTTAAAGGCAGGCTTGGTAGCAAAAGCAGTCTGTGGTGTGGTCGTTGACCATGCCGATGGCTTGCATGTAGGCGTAGATGATGGTGGGGCCTACGAAGGTGAAGCCGCGTTTTTTGAGGTCTTTGCTGATCTGCTCTGAGAGAGGGGTGGAGGCGGGGATTTCTGCGTGGGTTTTGAAGGCGTTGTCGATGGGGGTGTGGTTTACCCAGGTCCAGAGGTAGTTGTCTAGGGTGCCGGTTTCTTCTTTGAGCTTAAGGGTGGCGAGGGCGTTTTTGCGGGTGGCGTAGACTTTGAGTCTGTTACGGATGATGCCTGGGTCGAGGAGGAGTTTATCGAGTTGTATGTCAGTCATTTTGGCGACTTTATGGACATCGAAGTTGTGGAAGACTTTTTTGTAGTGTGCTCGTTTCTTGAGGATGGTGATCCAGGAGAGGCCGGCTTGTGCTCCTTCGAGGATGAGCATTTCGAAGAGTTCGCGGTCATCGTGGAGGGGGCGACCCCATTGATTGTCATGATAGTCGAGGTAGAGTGGGTCATCTGTGACCCATTGGCAGCGTTTCATTCCTTGATCTTAGGGGGGATGAGGGAGAAATAAAGTGCTAATGTGTGGTGAAAAAGGCTTTGACCTTCGTGATTTTCCTGCCTACGTTCCCGCCCCTGCGCTGAGCGAGTTATGGGTAACTGTATCTATGTCGCTCAAATTGACGCAGCGAAAATCGATAAAATTTTAAGAACTTCAAGATAAACTGATATGAACATCACTGTAGAAAAGAAACCAGAGTGCATGGCTACTGTAAATGTAGAAGTGCCCGCAGATAAGGTAGCTTCAGAGCGCCAGACCATCGTTAGCAACTATACCGCGCAGGCGAAGATCCCAGGTTTCAGACCGGGCAAGGCACCATTGAAGGTGATTGAAAAGAGATTTGAAAAGCAGATCAAGGAGGAGCTATACAGCCGTCTGATCAATGTAGGATGTGAAGATGCGATCAAGCAGGAAGATCTTAAGGTGATCTCTGTGAACGTTACTGCTGAGCCAAGTCTCAGTGAGGCTGGTGCACTTTCATTTGCAGCGGACATCATTCTTGCTCCAGAATTTGAAGTGCCTGAGTATCTCGGATTAGAGATTGAGGCACCAAGTGCTGAGGTGACTGATGAAGAGGTGAGCAATGCACTTACTGACCTTCAGCAGAGATTTGCAGAGTTCAACGATGTGGAGCGTGAGCTTACTGATGGTGACTTTGCTGTGGTTGATTTCACTGCAACAACTGATGGCAAGCCAGTGGCTGAGGTTATTGGTAAGGCAGCTGGGTTCCTTGAGGGACGTGAAGATCACTGGACTAAGATTGAAGATGATTCATTCATGCCTGGATTTGGTAGTGGTCTTAAAGGGCTTAAAGCAGGAGACAAGAAAGAGCTTACACTCACGATGACTGAGGAATTTCCACTTGCTGATGTGCGCGGAGCAGATATCGTGTTCGATGTGACTGTGAAGGCTGTGAAAGAGCAGGTTCTTCCTGAGCTTGATGATGATTTTGCTGGTAAGCTTCTTCCTGAGAAAGGAATGGACGAGCTTAAGGATGTGATCCGTGAGCAGCTAGGCCAAGAGAAGAAGAAGAGCGTAGCAGATGCTAAGGTGAATCAAGTAGTAGAGATTCTCAATGAGCGTGTGGACTTCGAAATCCCAGCAGCACTTCTAGAGCAAGAGGCTAAAGGCAATGCGATCAACATGATTGAGCGTGCTAAGCAGCAGGGTATGACAGAGGAAATGATCGCAGAGCAACAGAATGAAATTTCTGAATCAGCGGACAAGCAGGCTAAGCTTAACCTTAAGACAAACTTCATTCTGCAAGAGATCGCAGTGAAAGAGAAGATTGAAGTCACTGACCAAGATGTGATTCAGAGAATCTCAGGTATGGCGCAGCAGGCGAACAAGCCAGTGAAGAAATACATCAAGGAGCTTCAGAAAGCGAATGCGATTCAGAATGTGCGTAATTCAGTGCTTATCGGAAAGACTATTGACTTTGTGGTAGAGAAGGCGAATGTGAAGGAAATCACAACGACTGAAACTACAGAAACAGATGCAGAATAATATTACAAATAACACTCAAGGGTCATCGACTCCGCAGAATAATTATTACCCGATCCCAACTGTCATCGAGCAGGATGGGAGAGGGGAGCGTGGGTATGATATCTACTCACGACTACTTAAGGATCGGATTATCTTCATTGGCACAGGTATAGATGACCATGTGGCGAATGCAGTGATCGCGCAGATGCTGTTCTTGCAGATGCAGGACCCTAAGAAGGATATCCATATTTACATCAACTCACCAGGTGGTTCAGTGACTGCTGGCTTGGCGATGTATGATACGATGCAGTTCCTTACATGCGATGTGAATACGTATTGTATAGGGATCTGTGCTTCAATGGGAGCTGTTCTGCTGACTGCGGGAACTGAAGGTAAGCGTTTTTGTCTGCCAAACTCACATGTGATGATTCACCAGGTTTCTGGTGGAGCGCAGGGCACTGCATCTGATGTGGAGCGCACTGTGAAGTTCATGTATGGTCTTAAAGGTAGACTTAACAAAATTCTTGCTCATCACACTGGTAAGACTGAGAAGCAGGTAGAGAAAGACGCGGATCGCGACAACTACATGTCTGCTGAAGAGGCTGTGAAATACGGCCTTGTGGACAAGGTTTTAGAGAGCAAGCCATTGCCTGATCAGGACGAGAAGAAGTAGTCGCTAGTCCATAAAGCAGATTAATTTTAAATGCCTAGGTCGCTTATGATCTAGGCATTTTTGTTTGTAGTAGTTCGCTGGAACTTACTGAGCTATTTACAGATTACTATTTTTTCACTGGAATAGCTGTATTGGTAGAGGAGTCCTGCGCTAACAAGGCAGGACTCACTCATGAGGTTCTTACTTCTTCTCCATCGGGTGTTCTTTGAGGAGTTGCTCGGCTTGGTAGAAGCTTTGTTGGTCTTTGGTTTCTTGGCGGACTTTGGCGACTTGTTTGTGGTTGAGGTGGGGAGCTTTGTTTCCGAAGCTGTTGCGGACGTAAGTGAGGACATCTGCTATTTCTTGGTTGGATAGTTGTTTAAAGGATGTCATGGGAACTTGTCCTGGGTATTTTTTGCCTTTGACGGTGATGGGTCCGATAAGTCCGTGGAGGGTGATTTTGATGAGGCGTTCTTCGTCGCCGGTTACCCATTCTGATTTTGCTAGTGGTGGGAATCCTACGTCTGGTAATCCGTTGCCATTTTCTTGGTGGCAGGTGGCGCAGTTTCCTTCTTTCTCGAAGATTTCTTTTCCTGAGATAAATGATTTTCTAACATTTTTATTTTTCGCGATGTGCTTAGGGACGTTAACTCGATCTGAGCCAGCTGCTTCACCTGTTTTATTCAAGGATGAGAGGGCATAGGTGATTGTTTTCTTAAGGTCTTTTGCTGTTTCGGTAGTTTGGATGTCTTTCAGGGTATCTAGGCCTTGCATCTTCGGGAGCCAGCTGGCTGAAACGATGGCTTCTAGACGGACTAGTGCGTTATCATCCTTGGTTGCGGCTTTCATGAGGGCAACTTTATCGAGGGTGGATGGCTTACTGAAGCGTAGGGTTTGGACTGCTGCTGCTCTGATTTTGTGGTCTTTGGCTTTGAGTAGATCTTGGAGGATTGCTTCATCGGTTTGATCGAATCCTTGGCTTACCCAGAGTGCTTCCAGTTTGAAGCGCTCGTAGTCGGCTTCTTTGCTATCGAGGGCTGCTACCCATTTTGTGAGCTTAGGTAAAACCTCGTTGGCGTCGCGACC
Organism: Akkermansiaceae bacterium; assembly: GCA_051251915.1. Classification (GTDB taxonomy): domain Bacteria; phylum Verrucomicrobiota; class Verrucomicrobiia; order Verrucomicrobiales; family Akkermansiaceae; genus Rubritalea. The sequence goes on from JBPOGF010000002.1 coordinate 24,190, forward strand.
TCTGAGTTCTCTGCGTGTGCGGTAGCGTGTGCGGTATTCTGGGAGTTTGAGGTTGTCTAGTAGGGTGTCTATTGATGCGCCGGCTACTTCTGCGGGTTTGACTAGTGGGCGGGACGGATAGGTGATGCGATAGATACGCCCGTGCTTGGTGTCGCGTAATGGATCGCGCGCGCTGTGCTGCATGTGCCCGATGAGTAAGTTGTGCCAGTCTACTACGTAGAGTGATCCGTCGGGAGCGAATTCTAGGTCTACTGGGCGGAAGTTAAAGTCGTCTGACTGGAAGAAGTTCTGCACGAATTCACCTGAAATACTGGTGTCTTTTTCTACGAAACGATGTTGTTTGGCTCCAAGGTAACCGATGGTATTAGTGATTAATAGGTCTCCTTGATCTTTCTCTGGGAAATGGCGGCTGGATATAATTTCGCTGCCAGAACCTGGGCGCATTTTGTTGCTGGTGATGATGCTTGGTAGTTTGATGGCGACGTTGTATTGTGGTTTTACCATGCCTGGTTTTGCCCATAGGTAATCTGCGGCTACTTGGCCGAAACCTCTGCCGTATTTGTCAAAGACGAAGCCCCATGGGTTTGGTAGGGGGGCTTGGACGTAGCGGATGAGTTCTCGGCGTTTGGGGTCATAGCGGTAGAAGCCTCCGTTGGTTCCTCTAACAGGGCCGCGTGATGTTTCTACATTACTGAAGAGGAAGATGCCTTCGCACATGATGATGCCGCCAGATGGGTCATTGGTGAAGGCGCTGATGTTATGGTGAGTGTCATGGGTGCTGAAGCCGTTTAGTAGGATTTCTTTTTCGTCGTATTTGTCGTCTCCATTGGTGTCTTTTAGGAGTACTAGGCTACCTGTTTGAGATACAACCACTCCTTCTGGGGTGAACTCGAAGCCGATGGGTAAGTGCAAGTCGTCTGCGAAAATGGTTTCCTTGTCTGCTTTTCCGTCACCATCAGTGTCTTCGTAGATGATGAGTTTGTCTTGTGGCTTGGGATCGCCGATGCGCCAGTGTGGGTAGCTTGGCATGACAGATACCCAGAGGCGGCCTTTGTTGTCGAATGAGATTTGTGCGGGGTTTGCTAGGTTGGGGAATTCAGCTTCTGATGCGAAGAGTTTCATTTCGTAGCCTTTGGCGACGGTGAGATCACTCTGGGATTCTGGGCCGGGTTTGTAGGTGTCGCCTTTGGTTATATCTAGGCCGGATTTTGCGTGACCTTTTTTGAATGTGTAGTTGGTTTTTACTGGTGGTAGTTTTAGGGTTTTGGCATCGGCTGCGGCTAGATCTTTGCGTTTGCCTTTGAGGGACTCCCAGATTGCGGAGTCACGGATGACGATCATTTCGCGGGTTTTCTTTAGCTCGAAAGGGTAGTTTTTCGGCCCATAAGGAGCGAATCGGCGGCCGAATACGTGGACGCCGTTGAGGACTTTGTAGTCGCTGAGCCAGCACCAGTTTTTTTCTTGCACCATTTCGAGGACTAGGTCGTGGTGAGAAGCTGCTGTTTCATCGCGCTCGCCAGAAAGCTCCGTAGCGAGATGAGTGGATAGCCATTTATAGCCCTTTTGGTTGAGGAGAGCTCCGTCTACGGTGTAGTCTTTTGTTGCTTTGGCGAAGAGAGTTTTAGACGGGGTGTAGAGGTCGATGAATGGGAGGGAGTGTTTCTGTGCTATTTCTTGGATAGCTTGGGTGTAGATGGCTAGGTCTGCGTTTCTGTATGCGGCGTTTAGGTTGCCGTATTTGGCGGAGAGGTCTTGGTAGGCGGTGGGTGAGACGAGGATGATGTCTGGGGCGCTTGAGCCGTTGTATTTCTGGGCGAGGCTGTGTTTGATGAAGCCTTCGAGTTCGGCTTTGAAGTTTTCGACGCCGTCTTTGCCTTCAAACGATTCTACATGACCAAACATGCCGATGATGAGGTCGATTTTCTGGCGGGTGAGTACTGCGTCATCGCTTTCTAGGGTGCCGTCGTTGGTGTTTCGCTTAATGTTGGCTACTTCTGGTTGGAATTTTTCTGCTCCTGGGAATGCCCAGGGGGATTTGCGTCCGGCGCGGATGCGCATTCCGGGGGTGTCTGCGTCATCACACATGTTGCGGATGATGAGGTTTTTGTCTGGATTCCGGAGGTAGAGCTCGGTTTCGAAGAAGCTGTAGTGATCCATGCCTGCGCCGAGGCTGCCGCCAATGAAGGCGATGCGTTGGTCTTTTTTTAGCTCAATTTTTGCGGAGAGAGCGGGAGATAGTATGGAGATTAATACGCATAAAAATGAGAGAGCGTTTCTTGAGATTATCATACAATTATTAATAGTGTGATTCTCAGGTGTGTTAAAACTTTTTTCACGTCATTTCATGAAGCTGTGGTTCAGTATATGGAACAGGAGCATATTTTATGTTTGAACAATAGGGCTTATCGATTAGTTCTGTTTGCTGTTAGAATAGTTTTCTGTTTATTGACTAGCCCTCAGATAAAATTTTCCCCACACTCTATATTCTAAGAACACTTTAACATGATGAGACACGTATTTAATCGAACCAACCTAGCCGTCAGTACATCAATCGCATTGCTGACAGCGCTCCCTATGTATGCAGCTGAGTTATCTCCTGCAAAGAAAGCTGAACGAGCTGAGTATTTAGCGAAGAAGGGGAAGATGAAACATTGGTATGAGAAGATGGATGTGGGGCCAGTGTGGGCGAATGTGTTTGAGGATTATTACCAAGGGACTCAGCGTGTGGCTGCACTTAAGGGGTTGACTTTGGAGTTGTCTCAGAAGGATTCGATTAGGGGGTTGTTTGATACTGAGACGTTGCGGATGAGTTCTGTGTTTCAGGGTGATATTTATATGTCTGGAACTCCATGGACTGGTGTGCATGGTGGTATCAACCGGATGGCAAATGAGCAGAACTCGATCATGCAGACTTCTTCTAAGCCTGGGTGGGCTGATAAGGAGGGTTCATTTGATGAGAAACGGGAGATACCTGGTTATGGGAATCTACCTGAGGATCATGGGCGTTTTAAGGGGCATTATCGCCATGGGGATCAGATTATTTTGGATTACACGGTGTTGGGGTCTCGGGCGTTGGAGCTGCCATCTGCTGGGGTGTTTGGAGGTGTTCCGCTTGCGTTTAGGCAGCTGGATGTTGCGGCGAGTGATCATAAAAGGGTGATGATGGTGACCGATATTACGGGTGCCGATATTCTGATTAATAAAGCAGGGACTACTGCTATTGTTAGCAAGCAGCTAACAGCTGAGGAGAGTGCTAGCCCTGAGCCCAAGGTGAATGAGGTGACTGTGGTGGCTGATCGAACTACTGGTGACTGGGATCAACTTTCCATGGGGGCGCCGAGTAAGACGGATTCGGTGGATCGGAGTGTGAACAAGAAGACTTATTTTCGTGTGGTGCCAGGATTTACTGATGCTGACAGGAAGGCGGGGGACGAGGAAGGGGTTGCTGTACGTTTGAATGACGGGCAGTCATCGCGCCATGATGAAGATCAGAGCCGTAATTTTTTCTTTAAAGGGACGCCGTTTGCGGGAAGATTAGAAATGAATCTTGGTGAGGTTCAGAAGGTGAATAGGATTCATCTTTATTCGCAGCATTCTGGGAACCGTGCATCACAGAATGTGGAGATTTATGGGGCGACGAAGGACACAGCGGATTCGACACTGGAGGAGGGTGAGCTAGAAAAAGGTGGTTGGGTGAAGGTAACTGCTTACACGACTGGTAAGCTTGGTAATAGTGGTAGGCATGGGGTTGCGGTGTTGGCTCCTAAGGGTGGTTCTATTGGAGAGTTTCAGAAGCTTTTGTTCATCAGTAGACCTGGTAAGAATAAGACGAAGACTCACACGTATTTCTCGGAAATTGATATTTATAGTTCAGAGGCACCTGCGCTGAAGGGCTTGGCTTATATGACTGCGAATATTGCTAGTTATTGTGTGGATCTGAGGGGTGAAGGATTGAAATTTACTGACGGTGGTGACGGGCAGCTTTTGTTGGAAATTCCGGCGACTGATAAAGCGACTCGATTCTCACTTGGGTATGCGGCAGGGAAGCCTGAGAATAATAAGGAGTTGATTCAGGTGTTGGAGAAAAACACACCTGATGCACGAGAGCTCGGTAGTCTTACTGAGGGTGGGGCGGCGCTTTATCCGGAAGTGATTGAGGTGGAGGGTAAGATAGGCTCTAACAATGTGACTTGGGCAGTGGATAGTATTCCGCTTCCTGTGAAGAACCCTTGGTATGCTATGGTGAAGCCTGGTGGGTTGGACCTCTTTGAAGATGGTGATTCTGCTGCGGTTTGTACGTGGAATGGTGATGTATGGGTAGTGACTGGTTTGAATGGTGACTGGAAGTCTCTGAAGTGGCGTCGTTTTGCGACTGGGCTGTATGAGCCACTTGGGCTGAAGGTTGTGGATGGTCTTATTTATGTGAATAGTCGCTCGCAGATCACACGGTTGCATGATCAGAATAATGATGGTGAGGCTGATCGTTATGAGTGTTTTAATAATGACGTTTATGTGACGGCTAACTTCCATGAATTTACATTTGGTCTTCAGACTGATGATGAAGGTAATTTTTACATTGCGAAGGGTGCTCCGGTTCTGGCAGGTGGGCGTGGATTTGATAGGGTGTTGCCACACAATGGAACGCTGCTTAAAATTTCTAAGGATGGTAAGGGCATTGAAGTGATGGCTACTGGTTTGCGTGCACCTGGAGGACTAGGAATAGGGCCGAATGGTGAGTTTACTACTGGTGAGAATGAGGGGACCTGGCAACCGAGTTGTAAGTTAAACTACTTTACGAGTAAGGATAAATTCCTAGGTGTGGAAGATACTGCTCAGCATCTTAAAGGGCAGGAAATGCATTTGCCTTTGTGTTATTTTCCGATGCGGGTCGACAACTCTGGAGGTTCCCAAGTTTGGGTTCCAAAGGGAGTGAACTGGGGGCTTAAGCCTGGAGAGTTGATCCATTTATCTTATGGTCAGAGTTCACTTTATCGTGTGCTGAAACAAGAGGTGGATGGAGTTATGCAGGGTGGTGTGGTTCGTATTCCGGTGAAGTTTGATTCATCTGCAATGCGAGCGCGTTATCACAATGATGGTTCACTTTATGTGACGGGGTTCCGTGGATGGCAGACGAATGCCGCGACTGAGCAAGGCTTGAACCGTGTCCGCTATACAGGGAAAGATGTTTCTATTCCTGATAAGTTGGACGTTACTGAGAAAGGAATTTATATCAGATTTGAAAAGGAGCTAGATCCATCTACGGTTGAAGATAAGTTTAACTTTAAGGTTGAGCGCTGGAAATACATTCGTTCTGTGCAGTATGGATCAGGGGAATTTTCTATTGATAATCCGGATCTTGAAGCTGAGAAGCAGGCGCTTATTCAGGAGAGTAAAAAGCACCATAAGCATGATCAGGTGGAAGTGGCGAAGAGTGTTCTGCTTCCTGATGGCAAAACAGTATTTTTGGTCATTCCGAGCATGAAGCCGGCTGAGCAGATGAGCATCCGTTACACGTTGAAGTTTGCTGATGATTCAGCGGCCGATGGCGAGATTATTAACACGGTTCATAAGCTAGGTAAGCATCTTGATGATGCTATTGCTCAGTATGAAGACAGTGGGACGAAGGTTCCTGAGAACCTTAAGCCTGGCTTGCAGCAGTCCATCACTCAAGGAGGGAAAACAGATCACAGGGTTGCGAGGCTTGCTGCTCAGTATAATTCTGCGACGGATGCGGTTAGTGATATGATCGGTGATGTTAAGGGGGCTTACACTTCAAAATGGACTGGCTATCTCGACCTGCAGGAACGTAAGCAGGTGGTGTTTTCTTTCCAGGGGAAGGGAGTTGTTGAGCTTAAGGTTGATGGAAAAGTGATTTTAGAGGAAAATGGAAATTTTGGAGTGAAGGCATCGGAGTCGATTCAGTTAGATCCGGGGGCGCATCAGTTAGAGCTTAATTACACTGGAGCGGAAGATGGTTCTGGGCATGTGAGGTTGCTTTGGGAGGGTGGAGATTTCCCAGTTCAGAGCATTCCGTCATCCTTCTTTAAGCATCAGGAGAATGATGCATTGAGCACTTCTATGGCATTGAGGCATGGGCGTGATGTTATGGTTCAGCAAAATTGCACGAGCTGCCATAGTGCTGATGAGAAGTTATCACTTCCAGAGCTTGCTTACCATGGTCCTGATATGAAGGGGATTGGTTCACGAGTGAGCGAGAAATGGTTAGCTACGTGGTTGGCTTCACCGCATAGCGTCAAGCCAGGCACGACTATGCCGGCTATTGTTGATGGAAGCACCGAGGGTGGGAGAAAAGATGCGGCTGATATGGCTGCTTATCTTGCAACGCTCGTGGGTGAGAAGCCGGCAGTAGTGGAAGCTAAAGCGGGTGATGCTAAGCAAGGTGGTGGGCATTTCCATAAGCTTGGGTGTGTGGCGTGTCATACTCTTCCGGATCAAGATTACGATGCTAAGACTGGACGTATTGCGCTGAATAGAATTTCTGATAAATACAGTCAGTCATCACTTACTGCGTTTCTTCTGAAGCCAGATAAGAATCATGCATCGATCAAGATGCCTGACTTTGGGATGAGTGATGATGAAGCGCGTGAGATTGCGGCATTTATCCGTTCAGAGTCTGAGGGTAAAGCACCAGCGAGTAATGAGTTTTCTAAAGGTGATGCTGCACGTGGTGCGAAGCTTGTTGCGACAAATAACTGTGCTTCATGTCATAGTAATTTACCTAATGAGAATGGGGAGCTTCCAAGTTTTAAGAGCATCCTTGGTAAATCATGGGCGGATCACGGGTGTGTGACTGTTAAGACTCCTGGCAAAGCTCCATTACTCAATATGTCTGATGGCGACCGCGATGCATTGGAAGCTTTCCGTAGTCATTTTGCGAAAGATGCGGTCACGACACTTAGTGTGGCATCTAGCGTTGATTTCTCAGAACGTCAGGTCGAGGCTCTTAACTGTGTCGCTTGTCACCAGCGTGATGAGCTTCCTTCACTGTTAGCTTCTCTTCATTCACAGAGTCAGCATCTCACGGAAGGGATTCCAACTGATGCTCATCATGAGGTTGATCAGTCACGTCCATCGCTCACATATATTGGTGAGATGTTGCATAGTGACTACATGGAGAAGATGATTGATGGCAAGTTGGAGACGAGGCCACGTCCATGGTTGGCGATGCGTATGCCTGCATTCCACTCACGCGCGAATTTACTTACTAAGGGGCTAGCGGGACAGCACGGAATGGCACCGAGTAAAGTGGATACAGAGAATCTGGATGCGGCTAAGATTAAGGTAGGTAAGCAGCTCATTGGTTCGACTGGTGGATTTGCTTGTGTGATCTGTCATGCGGATGGAGGTGCGAAAGCTCTTGCCGCGTTCGAGGTTGAGGGTGTGAACTTCGACCAAGTGGCACGTAGACTTCGGACAGGATACTATCACAAGTGGATGGAAAATCCTCAGAGTATTACGCCGACAACCAAGATGCCGCGCTACACGACAGGCAATAAATCTCCATTCCCAGTTTACGAACAGGATGCCGAGGAGCAGTTTGAGTCGGTGATGGAGTATCTTAAGAGTTTGGAGAAGGCGAAGAAGTAAGTCCTAGCAGTGATTTAAATTAATCCTCAGGCGGTCACATAAGTGTGAATCATCTGGGGGTTTTTCTGTGCTGTGTATTTAGGTGGCCTGTGGCCGGCGGCTCTCGCATCAGGGTTGCTAGTTGCTGAGGGGCACCCTATATCTAAATATTCCAAGCGGGCGGTATGGGTTCTACTTTTACTGTTAATGAATCCGTCTTCTAGTGCTTTACTTGGGCTTGGTGGGCTAGCTCTGATTTTATGTCGTCGTAAGTAAGGGGTCTTTTTTTTCAATGTTAAGGTCACTCATGAAGGGTGGCCTTTTTTGTGGATTAATGACTGTAGGGTAAGGAAGCTGCATATGGACGCGTGAATGGTGTGATGCTAGCGTTAGTATGTCACGTTCATGTCTTAAATCGATCTTGCGAAAAGAGTCTGAGGTGCCATATTGTCTGAACAAAAGTTAACGGGGGCGCGCTTCTAAAGTGCAGTCCTGTGTGTGGCATCGTATTACTTATTCATTCTAAACATTCATAAACAATGGCAAAAAATTCTAATCTCACCATGTGCTCGTTCTGCGGGAAGAGTCACTCGGAAGTCAAAAAACTCATCGCAGGTCCAGGCGTTTATATCTGTAATGAATGTATCGATGTGTGCAGCGGTATTATGCACAAGGAACTGGCGAATATCTCGCATGGTGATTCACTTCCTGAAGAGTTATTTAATGCGGAAGATCTGCTTACACCGGCAGAGATTACTGCGCTGCTGAACGATTATGTCATTGGTCAGGAGCACGCGAAGAAGACACTTTCTGTAGCGGTATACAATCATTACCAAAGACTCCGTCAGTACGAGGAAGAGGATGAGAGTGGTGAGTGGGATGATGTGGAGATTGAGAAGGCTAACATTCTCATGCTTGGGCCTACGGGTTCAGGGAAAACACTTCTTGCTAGAACTCTGGCACGTGTTCTTAACGTGCCATTCACGATCGTAGATGCTACCACTCTTACTGAGGCTGGCTACGTGGGTGAAGATGTGGAAAATATTATTTTAAAGCTGCTTCAAGCGGCAGATGGAGACATCGAGAAAGCGGAGCGTGGGATTATTTACGTGGATGAGATTGATAAGATAGGGCGTAAGACTGAGAATGTATCGATCACTCGTGATGTTTCTGGTGAAGGCGTGCAGCAGGCGTTGCTTAAGATTTTAGAAGGGACCGTTTGTAATGTGCCACCGCAGGGTGGGCGTAAGCATCCTAACCAAGAGTATATCCAGGTGAATACGGAGAAAATTCTCTTCATTTGTGCAGGTGCCTTTGTTGGTATGGATGAGTATGTGAAGAACCGCATGGGCAAGCGCACGTTAGGATTTGTGCAGGATGGTGAACTTGTGAATGGCGAGGACCTTACTGAATCTGAATTGCTCACGAAGGTGGAGCCTCAAGATTTGCTTCACTTTGGGTTGATTCCTGAATTTGTGGGAAGACTTCCGGTTATTTCCTCTCTCCGAAAGCTTACTGAAGAGGAGCTGATCCAAATTCTTACAGAGCCGAAGAACGCGATCATTAAGCAGTATCAAAAGCTGTTAGGCATGAATGGTGTGAAGCTTAATATCACTAAGGATGGACTTGCGGCACTTGCGGAAGAAGCTGTGAAGCGTGGCACTGGAGCACGAGCTCTGCGTGCGATCTTTGAGACACTCATGCTAGACATTATGTATGATATCCCAAGCCGGAAAGATATTGAAACAGTAACGATCAATCGACAAGTAGTGGAGGGAAAAAAAGAACCTGCACTCACTAAGAAAACAACAGTAGACGCAGCATGAGTTCAGAAATAAAACTAGGTTTAATTGGGTGTGGCAAAATGGGACGAGCACTCATCGAGGGCGCACTAAAGAATAAGGTGGTGGCACCGGAGAATGTGTTCATTAGTAGTCGTACGCCGTCAGCGGTTGAGACGATCACTTCTGAGCTCGGGGTAACGGCTCTGGCTTCTAATGTAGAAGTGGCACAAAATTCTGATGTTGTTTTACTTTGCACAAAGCCGGCAGACATTCCTCTCGTTTTGTTGGAGCTAGCCAATGAATCTGACTGCCTTACAAGCACACTACTTATTTCAGCGGCAGCTGGTCTTACGATTGTTGAGCAAGAGAAAATCTTACCTTTAGGGGTGCGTTTTGTGCGCTGTATGCCAAACACACCTGCGCTTATAGGGCAGGGGGCGGCAGCTTATGCGCTGGGGTCAGCGGCTACAGATGCCGATGCAGAGCTTACTTGTAAGGTGCTAGGAGCCACAGGTAGTGTTATTGAGGTGAAGGAGAAGCTGATGAATGCTGTTACTGGTGTTTCAGGTAGTGGACCAGCTTACGTTTATACATTTATCGAGTCACTCGCAGATGGCGGTGTGGCTGAAGGCTTACCTAGAGCGCAGGCGCTAGAGCTAGCAGTGAAAACTGTGCAAGGAGCGGCGATGATGGTGTCTGAGACAGGGCTGCATCCGGCGCTACTCCGTGATATGGTTACTAGCCCAGGTGGGACTACTATTGAGGCGCTTACTTCACTGGAGGCAAATGGTTTCCGATCAGCGGTGATCAGTGCGGTGAGAACAGCGAGTAAGAAGGCTGAAGAGATGGGGAAATAAATATTCTCACAAACCTCACTACGGGATTGCGTTTTTCGGCGAATGTTTCTACGTTCTTGCACACAAGCAATATAACGATTTTAGAAATGAGCGAAACAAGCAGCACAAGTGAGAACCAGAAAATCTGGTTAGACGGAAAAATAATCGACAAAGCAGATGCTACAATATCTGTCTTTGACCACGGTCTTCTCTATGGAGATGGTATTTTCGAAGGGATTCGGATGTATAGTGGTAAGGTTTTCAGGCTTGATGAGCACATTGACAGACTCTTTTCATCTGCGAGATCCATCTTGCTTAAGCTTCCTTGGACGAAGGAAGAGGTGATTCAGGCGACGATTGATACCATCAAGGCGAATGAACTAACGGATGGTTACGTTCGTCTTGTGATCACTCGGGGTGTGGGTGGTTTAGGATTAAATCCTTACCTCTGCCCGACTCCATCGATGTTTATCATCGCTGCGAACATCCAGCTTTACTCAGATGACAGCTATGAAAATGGCCTTGATCTGATTACGTGTGCGACACGCAGGCCGACACCTGCATCGCTTAGCCCTCAAGTGAAATCGCTCAACTATCTCAACAACGTCATGGCGAAAATAGAATGCATCCAGGCAGGCGTGATGGAAGGCATTATGCTTAATGAGCAAGGTTATGTGGCTGAGTGCACTGGTGACAATGTGTTCATCGTGAAGAAGGGTGTTGTCTACACGCCGCCAGTTTCTGATGGATCACTTGATGGAATTACCCGTGAGGTTATTTTCGATCTTTGTGAAAGCGAAGGGATTGAAATCCGTGAAGCATCGATGACTCGTCATGATGTGTTCATCTGTGAGGAAGCTTTCCTTACTGGGACAGCTGCGGAGGTTATACCATTTGTGAAGCTCGACCAGAGGGTGATTGGTGACGGAACTCCAGGGCCGCTTACTAGACGACTTATCACTGCTTTCAGGAAGCTAGCTAATAGCGAAGGCACGCCTTGCGTTTAGTGTGGGGTTCAGGTTTAAACTGGGTCATTTCTTGCGTGTTAGAAGCATGAGAGATGACCTGATTATACAAATCTGCAATCTGCTTATTTTTGTCAAATTTCTCTGATGAGATGATCCTAGATGGGGGATCATTTTTCAAAGAGTCCGGTCTTGCAAATTATGCACTTGTTGTAGAAAGTGGTCGGACTATGTGGACTACTGCAAAAGAATTTGAAGACATCAAGTATGAGACTGCCGATGAGGGGCAGATCGCGAAGATTACTATTAACCGCCCTGAGGTAAGGAATGCTTTTCGACCAAAGACGGTGAAGGAGCTTTTAGTAGCGCTAGATCTGGCGCATGAGGATCCGAAGGTGGGCGTTATTATCCTCACTGGTGAAGGTGAGAAGGCGTTCTGCTCAGGAGGAGATCAGAAGGTGCGTGGGCATGCTGGGTATATTGGTGAAGATGGGGTTCCGCGTCTGAACATCTTGGATGTGCAGCGTAAGATCAGGACGTTGCCTAAGCCTATTGTGGCGATGGTGGCGGGGTATGCGATTGGTGGTGGGCATGTGCTTCATGTTGTCTGTGATCTAAGTATCGCGGCGGATAATGCTATTTTTGGGCAGACAGGTCCTAAGGTGGGGAGTTTTGATGGTGGGCTGGGTTCTAGCTATCTATCAAGAATTGTGGGTCAGAAAAAAGCGCGTGAGATCTGGTATCTCTGCCGTCAGTATAATGCTAAGGAGGCGTTAGATATGGGCTTGGTGAATACAGTGGTTCCTTATGCTGAGCTTGAGAATGAGACTGTTCAGTGGTGTCGTGAAATGCTGCAGCACTCACCGATGGCATTGCGTTGTCTAAAGGCTGCGCATAATGCGGACTGTGATGGTCAGATGGGGCTGTTAGATATGGCTGGGAATTCTACGCTACTTTACTATATGAGCGAAGAGGCGAAGGAGGGTAAGAATGCTTTTGTGGATAAGCGTAAGCCAGACTTTAGTAAGTTCCCTAGAGTGCCATAAGTTGCCCTCAGTGAAAAAGGGGCCATGAACTCATCAGAAAAAAATCTTCCTCAGCACGGTTGGGTGCTCTCAGTGATCATCTTTCTGATGGGGGGCTGCGGGCTAGCCTATGAATACACGTTCTCAAAGATAGCATCAGATCTGCTAGGGAATTCTGTTCAGCAGTGGGCGATCATCATTGCTGTGATGCTCTTCTTTATGGGGGTGGGTTCTGAAATTCAGAGATACATTTCTGATAAAAAAGTAGTGTCCTCACTACTCTACTCACAGTTGCTATTGGCTTTGCTCGGTGGGTTTGGCCCTATTTTGATGTTGTGGGCATTTACTTCTGCTCCTTATCAGTATGGGTTGGTGCATTATGGATTGACGAGTATGATGGGGATTATTATTGGGTTTGAGATTCCGCTGATTTCTAGGATCAACGAGCGTTATTCTGATGATATTGGTAACAATCTTGCTCGTGTTCTTAAGATGGATTATATTGGTGCGCTTGCTGGTGCGTTGCTTTGGGTATTTTGTTTGCCTAAGTTTTTCTCGCTCAATGAAACTGCATTTGTATTAGCATTCGTGAGCTTGGCCTCTACGTTGTTTTGCTGGTTTTATTTTGCACGAGTTAACCATAGGAAAGTTCTTTTCCTCACCGCCTTTGTTGGAGTATGCGGAGTTCTTGGTTTCGGGATTTCTCAGACTAATCAATGGGCTCTGACTGCTGAGCAGAAGATTTATAAAGATCGTATTGTGTACGCAGAAACTACTCCGTACCAGCACATCGTACTAACGCAGAGTAAGCATGGGAATTTTCGTTGTTACATCAATGGACATATTCAATTCTCGGCAAATGATGAGCACATCTACCACGAGCATTTAGTGCATCCTGCTATGGCTGCTCACCGGCATCCGAGAAATATTTTAATCCTTGGAGGTGGTGATGGTTTAGCGGTGAGGGAGGTTTTGAAATATCCGAGTGTGGAAAAAATTATGCTAGTGGATCTGGATCCGGCTATGACGCGACTGGCTGCAGAGCATCCACTTTTTACCAAACTTAATGACTCTTCGTTGACGAGTGATAAGGTCACGGTCATTTCTGCTGGGGATAGTGTCGAGAAGGGGGATGCGTATTTATTAGAGCGAAGTAGTCAGAATAGATCGATACATGGAGGTTCGCTGAGCGATAAACCTGAGCTTAGTGTGCTCAACATTGATGCCTCGAAGTATGTTGAACAGGCAAGCGGGTTGTTTGACGTGATCATCTGTGATTTTCCTGACCCGTCTAGCCCCGAGTTAGCGAAGCTTTACAGCATGCATTTTTATGGGGCTCTGATGAAGAAACTGGCTCATGATGGCTATCTGGTTCAGCAGTCGACGTCTCCTTACCGGGCTAAGGATGCGTTTTTATGTATTGGGCGTACGATGCAGAGTGTGGGGCTCGCGGCCGTGCCTTATCATGATCATGTGCCTTCATTTGGTGAATGGGGGTGGTGGATCGCCACGCATCCTGGCTATGCGGATGAGGCGCAGCTTAGGCAGAGACTCCTGGGTATAAAGAAACTGCCGGATTATACTCGATATCTGACGCCAGATATTATTAAATCATCATTAAGTTTTGGCAAAGAGGATCTTGATACTAGTGAGACGGACATCACCACCATCACGAACTCTGCGGTTCTTAATCACTACCTGAATGGATGGATCGAATAAAATTTTACACAAGAATATGAAAACACTACCCTATCAATTAAGTATCTTGGCTATTCTTAGTCTAGTTTTCTGCACGCAATGTGGGTCTGATAGCTATACAACGACGGTGACTAGCTACGCGGCGGATAATCTAGACCTTAAGGCGGTGACAGCTCTTGCCTCTGAAGTGGAGACTGCTGAGGAGTTTGAAACGAAGTTGAACGATCCGGAGACTAAGATCAATAATTTGGATCTGAATGAAGATGGCCAGATAGATTACATCAAGATCACCGAGATCACTGGTGAGCAGAAGGGTTTCTCACTTACAGTTGAAGTGGCGACTGATACGGGAGTGGAGGAGCAGGAGATAGCGACTATTCAGTATGATTTGACGAAGGATAAGCATAGTGTGGAGACGCAGGGTAACCGATACATTTATGGGCCGGGATATTATTACTTTTATAGGCCGCATTATAATCGCTTCCCTATCGGCGGGTATTTCTCGCGAGATCACAAGCCGCATCGATCACAGTATGGTCACAATAATAAGCCGAGTAATTTCACATCCAGCAAGCCAATCCCGCCTAAGGATTACACTGCCTATCATAAGAAGCGTGCGACTACCAATGGTTACGGTAGTAGTATGAAGGTTAGTAAAAGCTCTAGTTTGTCAGAGGTAATGAAATCTCCGAATGCAAATAAGGTGGCTAGTAGGATAAAGGCACCACTTAAAAGCCCTAGCACGGCGCAGAAATCTTACCAGAAATCCACACCATCGAAATACACTCAGCGCGTGCAGTCCACGTCTAGTTCACGCTACGGTAGCTCTAGTTCATCCCGCTCACGGAGTTCTTTCGGAGGTGGTAAATAATTACTCTAACAGAATCTTAATTTAACACAAAAACATCATGCTTGATCAACTCTTCGACTTATCCTTATACCGTGAAATAGCAGACTGGCGTGTGCTTTGTTACATTCTTCTATCGCTATTCATTTTGTACATAGGCAAGCTCATCAACGGCAAGCTATCTGATTATGATTTGAATCAGGAGCTTACTGAAAATGATAATAAAGCGATCGCTATCTCTTTCTCTGGCTTCCTTATTGCTCTTTGCATAGTCATCAGTGGTGTGCTCTTAAGTCCTAGCACCTTTGACTATATGGATGAAGCTAGTAGTCCTTTTGTGGAGGACTTGAAAATGACTGTTATTTGGTCTGCTGTGGGGGTAGGGCTATTACTTATTTCTAGAATTCTTTGTGATAAGCTCATGTTGCCTAAGTTTAGTAATAGAGTGGAACTGGTGAGAGATAGAAATGTAGGGGTAGGTTTCGTTCAAGCAGGAGCTTACGTTGCCACAGCTATGGTGCTTAAGGCATCACTCATGTCACCGGCCGCTGCTCCATTGTTAGAAGACATAGGACTTACGGCAATATGGTTTGTGGTCTCACAAGCGCTCATTATAGTTTACTCGATGGTCTATCAGAAAACTACGAAGCATGATATCCATCTTGAACTTAAGGAAGACAACGCGGCAGTGGGTGTTGCGCTAGGTGGGAATATTGTCGCTTTCGGTATTCTACTGAGCTTCTTCATCGCGGTTTATGATAGTATTCTCGGTTTAGTGGTCTGGGCAGTGTTGTCCATGATTATGCTGTGGTTAGTTAGGTTTGCTGTGGATAAGCTTATCCTGCCGGGGCATTCATTGAGTAGTGAGCTGAGCAAAGATAAAAACTGGGGAGCTGGAGCTATAGAGGCCATCACTGCGATCGGTGCTGCGCTTATCATTACAGGAGCATTTCATTATTAGAATCATAGATCATGTCTGAACTACCATCACCTCCATCACATCCCACTCACTTACCGCATGGTGTGCACTATCTGTTAGAGTGCTCTGGGATCGATGTGTCCATTCTCAAAGATAAACTTCTGTTAGAAACCTTACTTCATAAAGCAGCGACAGATGCTGGTGCTACTATTGTGGAGACGACACTTCATGAATTCAATCCTCATGGACTTAGTGGAGTCATCGTAATAGCTGAGAGCCACATTGCTATTCACACTTGGCCTGAGCATCAGTATGCAGCGATAGATGTCTTCACTTGTGGCGATAATGTGATTGCAGAGAAAATTTATCACAATCTGGTGCTTCATCTACAGCCTGAAAAACACACCTGTCAGATTATAAAGCGGGAGCCGCCAAAGTAACGGTTAGCGTCTTCTCTTGGTAATTAGTAATAGTGAAGCGAGTGAGAATAGAGTGATGCTGCTCGGTTCTGGGACTGCGTTGGCATCAATGATTGTCTGGATGGCTGCGCGGTCTGCGCTCAGATCAGTGAAGCCGTTGGAGTCTAAGAAGCTTGCTTGGGCTACGATCCAGTTTGTGCCAACTAGTGTGGTTTCATTCGTGAAATCGTTATGGACGAATAGTGGTGCGCCAGAGTCTCCTCCTTGTAGTAATGATTCATAGGGTAAGAGGGCGCTTGATGTGTAAGAAGCGAGTATGGCGTTGGCAGTACTTCCTTCTACATTCGGCTGTGGATCGGTTGGGGCAGGTGCTTCTAAGGTATTCCTGCCGATGGCGAAGCTTGGAGCACTGGGGATGCTGTTGGCCGATCTGCCTGTTAGGTAGGCGCTTTGGCCTATATTTGAGCTGAGTGCGATATCGTAAAATGCGTAGCCTGGGGCGATAGGTGAATCAAGAGTTCCAACCCAGATGTCGGTGGTGCCTATTCTCTGGCCTCCGGATACGGTGCGCGTGATGGAGCTTCCTAAGGGGTCATTACCTGCATAGAAAGTAATAATGTTGCCTGTGTTTGGATGAAAGTGGTTTGCGCTGAGGAATACATTTTCGCTGACCATGGTGGCCCACGTGGAATTATTGGAAATACCGACACCTGATAGATCAATGTCGTTAGCTATGAAGTTAGAGTTATTGCTAAATCTATCGTTGGTAGCTGATGTTTGGTTATCGATCTGGATAGCCATTAGAGACGATGTGAGTGAAATGAGGGCGGAGATGGGGATGAGTATCTTTTTCATAATGAGGTGTGAGAGGTATGGATAGTATCATGGGGGGCAGGGTGCTCAAGTCGATATGATTATCAATATTGCTTAATCGATTTTGAGTTGTAACTAGTGAAAGTGAGTGTAAATACTGACTGAGTCTCTTGACTGATCATTTATCAGGTAGTAGGTGTTGGTCATGAATATATGTTTTAAATCAGTAGTCGTTCTTCTTGCGGGGAGTTTATCATCATTTGCAGAGATTCAGATGCCGGCATTTTTCGCTGATGGGATGGTGCTACAGCAGGAGACAGGGGCTAAGGTTTGGGGATTTGGTGATGCGGGGGAGAGTGTGCAGGTGGAATTTGCAGGGCAAAAACTTACCTCTAAAACTGGTGGTGATGGTAAATGGGTAGTGGATTTTAAAGGGCTGAAAGCAAGTAAGAAGGGCGCAAAGATGTCGATCACTAGTGGGAAAGAAGTGCGTGAGATCACTGATGTGGTTGTAGGAGAGGTGTGGATAGCTAGTGGGCAGTCTAATATGGAGTGGAGTATCCGAAAGTCTGACAGTGCGGAGGGAGCTAAAAATGCGAAGGATGATTTGTTGAGGATTTATGTCACTAAGAATGTTACTGCAGCAACGCCTCTTAATGATTTTAAAGGTAGTTGGAAAAAGGTTCATCCTGATAACAATCAAGATTTAACGGCAGTGGGGTATGAGTATGCGAAGATTTTAAGAGAGAAGTTAGATGTGCCAGTGGGGATCATCGAGTGTGCGTGGGGAGGTAAGCGAGTGGAGGCTTATATGAGTGATGAGGCGGTGAAGGGGCTTCCGGAGGGTAAGAAGTTGGTGGCATTGAAGGCGGGGTTAATGAAGCGCTGGGAGAAGGTGAAGTCGGGTGCTATTAAGCCAACTAAGATGAATGATCCGGAATTGAACCCGGGGATGCATTCTACAATTTACAATGGAATGATAGCGCCAATAGCGGGTTACGGGGCGCGTGGTGTTATATGGTATCAGGGGGAGTCAAATGCTAGGAAGGATACTTCTGAGGTATATGGTGAGCTATTAAAAGGTTTGATTCTAGATTGGAGGAAGCAGTGGGGGAGTGATCTTTCATTTTACTATGTGCAGTTAGCTAACTTCGAAAAGGGGAAAGACTCTCCTTTTTGGGTGAATGTCCAGGATGAGATGCGCCGTCTGTTAGATGAGTGTGAAGGTGTGGGTATGGCAGTGATCAATGAAATAGGGGATAAGAAAAATATTCATCCACGGAATAAAAAGGACGTAGGTGATAGGCTTGCGCGTTGGGCTTTGAATAAAGACTACGGCATGAAAGATATTGTGATTTCTGGGCCACTTTATAAGAGCCATGTGGTTAAGGGTGCTGCTGTGGAGGTAAGTTTTTCTCATGCTGATAAACTGAAAGCTCGTGATGGGAAGTCGCTGGGTGGTTTTGAGATCAGTGATGTTAAAGGGACTTGGTATCCAGCTGATGCAGAGATCAAGGGTGATAACGTTGTGGTTTCTAGCGAGGAGGTCACTAAGCCTAGTAATGTGCGATATGCTTGGAAGAGTGATCCAGTTGATGCTAATTTGGTGAATGAAGAGGGCTTGCCGACGAGTTGTTTCATCGGCAAGTAGGTGGGATTACTCGGGTTCGGTTTGGTCTACTTTTCTGCAGTAGAGGTAGCCGATGATGAGCAGGACGACTCCGAGGGTGATGAAGGAAACGATGCGTAAGATGGCGTTGAGTTTCCAGACATCGATTCCGTAGACGTGGAGGACTGTGCAACCTAGGATGATGAATGCCATGGTGCGGAAGGTGATGTCTTTGTTGATGAATCCGAGGCTGAGGATGATGAGGCCTACGACTGCCCAGACGATGGATAGTGCTGAGCCGTCATAGAATCTGATGAGGTGGAGTGAGCTGATGCTCCATAGCATGAGACTGGCGAGGACTGCGATTCCGCGCTGTGTGGCTAGGTAGTAGTTTGAGTTTGTGAGGGATTGGTGGTTGAGTATGCCCTTGCGGGCGAAGTAGATGGCAAGTGGGAGTAGTGCGATGAAGTTGACGGTGGCTTGGCTGGTGGATAGTATGGTGACTGCTGAATAGATGCTGGTGGTGTAGAAGATGGTGGAGATGGCGGTGAGGAGTTTATTTTCTTGCTGGTCTAACAGATGGTATACGCAGGCTGTTAGAGCGAGTGTGAGTTGCCATGGGGCGATGTAGATGATTTGCCAGAGGGCGAGCATGGATGCTGAGGCGATGGTGAGGATAGGTCTGATGGCTTTGAAGTCAGTTAGTGTTTTTTGTTTGATGAGTATGATGTGGAGCACTGGAATGACGGCGACGATGAGGTGGATGGTGATGTGTGAGCCGAAGTAGTAGCTGATGTGACTAGCTAAATGTACGAACCATATGAATGGGTAGACGAGGAAGCCTAGAATGGCGATGAAGCGTAGGTTGTGCTGGATGAGCTTTTGGTAGATGGCGTGATAGGTTAGTGGGATGAGCGTGCCGATTAGTAGGATGGTGGGTATGCTTTCTGTGGAGATTAGTGTGCTGAGTAGGAGGATAGTGGAGGCTATGAGGTAGATGGTGTATTGGCGGAGTTTGTTGTCTCGGTGGATGTAGAGGCAGAGATTGATGGCGGTGGCTGTGAACATCATGAGAGTGATGAGGAAGAGGTGTGGCGTGCTTAGGATGGCGGCATTTTTGATGATGGTGATGACGGCTAGGGCGGTGAAGGCGTGGCTAGCGGTGCAGAAGTCGGGTAGGATATTTTTTCTATTTGATAGTAATTGATAGAGGGTTAAGGCTAGATTTAGGGTGAGGAGGATGAGTATTTTGTTTAGTTCTGGGATGGGGGCGAAGTTGATGCAGCAGCATGTGGCGATGATGCTGAAGATGGTTGGGAGGCCGCTTTGGAGTGGTTTGGTTTCGTCTGAATTTGGGACTCCGAAGTGGGCGATGGTTGAGATGGCTAGGTAGAGTAGAGCCATGATGAAGTTGGTGAGGGTGAATCCAGCTAGGTCTAGGCTCATGGCTGATATGTAGATGGCGAAACCTAGGAGGAGGGTGAGATAGAATGCTGTGGTGAAGTAGTTACGCTGGGGTTCATGGGCACGGCAGGATGCGATGAGGAGGAGGGCTGCCTGGATGGTGAGGGAGAGGGCGAGTGATGGGCCGGTGAGCTTGAGGCAGAGCGCTAGAGTGATGAGTGCGATGCCTTTCATGATGAAGAGTGAAGAGAGGCTGGAGCGGTGAGCAATGATAGCGACTCTAGGGGTAAGTTTTTCACCGAACTGGAGGAAGAGGGCTAGTAGGATGAATGCAGTTCCAATTGTTGCTGAGACGGGCCAGAGTGGTTGAAGCCAAGTTTGAGTCTGGAAATTGATGCTCATTAAGATCACTAGGAATGCGTTGTTGAGGGAGGTGAAGGTGAGGAGTTGTGATTTGTCGAAAGGGTGGTTTTTCTTGGATCGTGGAATGAGAATGGATGCGGTGGAGAGTATCCAGTAGCCAAGGATGAACCATGAGGCGTATTCGTAATTGGTGGTGCTGTGATTTACGAATACTTGCCAGTAGATGAAGGAGAGGTAGGCGCCGAGCATGGAGACGAAGCCGATGGATGCGGAGCGGAGTTTGTGGAGTAGGGTGAGGCCTGTTAGGGTTAGAAGCAGTCCTGAGACGAGTGAGAATGCGCCTACGGGGTTGATGGATGTGCTGTAGTAGGCGAGGGCGATGGAGCAGATGGCGGTGATGTTAGAGCGTTTCCAAAGGGCGTATGTTAGGCAGGCTGCGGCGCTGGCGGTGAGGAGAATGCCGGCTAGGAGTGGGGAGTCGATGACTTTTAGGCGGTCAATGTGGTGGGCTGCGTAGCTGGTGTAGTAGAGTGTGGCGATGCCTCCGGCGGCGAGGACTTTGCCGTAGTTTGAGAGGGCGGCTTTGGCTTTTTCGAAGTAGGTCCCTAGACCTAAGAGAAGTGCGGCGAGGAAGTACATGCCGCCGAGTCGGGCACCAGCTCCCCATTCGATGATGAAGTTTTTGTAGGCGAAATTGCTGAGGAATACGAGTCCGGTGAGGAGGGAGATGATGCCTAGTCTTACGAACCAAACCTTGCCGAAATCTTGTTCGATGGTGAGGAAGTCTCGTTTTGTTTTTTTTGATGGTTCTGGGGAAGCTTTAGTTTTGGGAGTAGATATTGGGGTGGGGTTGGTGTTGGGGTTGGGCTTTGTTGTTTTTTCTGTGACATTTTCTAACAGTGATTTTGTTTCTTCGGCTTTGATGGGTGGTGGGGTTTCTTGGGGCTTAAATTTAGGTTCTGTTGCTTGGTTATCAGCTTTTAGGTCGTGTCTGAGCTGTTGGATCTCATAGCGGTGATCTTTGATACCTTTTTCAAGATCACTTTGTTGTAGTTCCAAGTGCTGAATTCTTTGTTCCATGATCGCGCTATTCATGGGGGAACCTTAGCATTTACGTAGAGGATTCTTGAAATCGATAAAATAGGTGGGAGTATTGAGTGAATCGATGATTGGTTGCTTTAGATTCTAAGATAAAAAAACTTGCGGTTTTGTGATCTTTAGAACATTGTGTATTTATGAACACTCTTCAGAAGTTAGAAGTGCTAGCGGATGCGGCTAAGTATGATGCATCATGTGCTAGTTCAGGTGGAGCGAGGAAGGACTCAGTGAAAGGTAAAGGGGTGGGCTCTACTGGTGGTGCGGGGATTTGCCATTCTTATGCTCCTGATGGGCGATGTATTTCTCTGCTTAAGGTTTTGCTTACTAATGTGTGTTTATACGATTGTCATTATTGCATTAACCGGCGTTCTAGTAATGTGAGGAGAGCGCTATTTACTCCAGAGGAGGTGGTGGAGTTGACGTTGTCGTTTTACAAGAGAAATTATATTGAGGGATTATTTCTGAGCTCTGGGATAGTGAGGAGTGCGGACTATACGATGGAAATGGTGATCAGGGTTGCGAAGCTATTGAGGGAAGAGCATCATTTTCGTGGATACATACATCTCAAGACTATACCTGAGGCTTCTCCAGAACTGATAGAGGAAGCGGGTAAGTATGCTGATCGATTAAGTATCAATGTGGAGTTGCCGAAGCAGGAGAGTTTGAAGAAATTAGCTCCTGAGAAGAATTTGGTGCGAACGCGTGATGCTATGCAGACGATAAATAGTCGGATTAGTGAAACGATTCAGGCGCGTAAGGAAATGAGGAAGACGAATTCTAGAGCTAAGAAGCCAAGCTTTGCTACGGGGCAGAGTACTCAGATGATAGTGGGAGCTGATGGCTCTAATGATAGTGATTTTTTGAAGCGATCGGAGGACTTGTATGGGAATTTCAAGCTGAGAAGAGTTTACTATTCAGCGTTTAGTCCAATCCCTGAGCCTTCAGTGATATTACCCCTTCAGTCTCCCCCGTTGGTGCGCGAGCATCGCTTGTATCAGGCTGACTGGTTATTGAGGTTTTATAAATTTAGTGTGGATGAGCTAACGACTTCTGAGTCACCCAATCTAGATTTAGATATTGATCCGAAGCTGTCATGGGCGTTACGGAATAGGTATTTTTTCCCGTTAGATGTGAATACGGCTTCACTAGAGATGTTGTATAGAATTCCAGGGTTAGGGGTTAGAAATGCTCAGAGGATAGTGAGGCTAAGAAAGCATCATCGTTTAGGTTTAGAGGATCTAATTAAGCTACGAGTGAATTTGAAAAAGACGATGTCATTTATGATTTGTAAGGATCATCATCCAGCAAAGATGGAGTTATCTAGTGAGGATATAAGGCTCAGGTTTGCGCCTCCGCCAAAGCAGATGGAATTAGACTTCTCTGCACTTCCTGCGGGGGATGATGCTGCTGGAGTGGTGGATGGTAAGGAGGCTGGGAAGAAGTTAACTGAGGAGGCGGGTAAGGAAGCTCAGCACGGTGAATTTTAAATGAAAAGGGTGAGAGTATGAGATCTGTAAGAATAGAGCCTAGCTTTAGTAAATGGAGAGAGAAGGCACGTGAGTTATTGGCAGGTATGGTAGAGCCAGGGCAGGTGATGTGGGGTACTAGTGAGTTGTATCAGGGTGAGGATGAAGATGGAGGGGGGCAAGGAGGCTTGTTAGATTTTGGTGATGGTGAGGAATCTAAGAATGATATAGCGAGTAATGGAAGTGAGTTGCTTAAAGTTCCGCGTCAGTTTGTGCGTTTGGCAGAGACTGTGAGTAGTCATCGATCTGGTAAGCAGTGGGCGATGTTGTATGAGGTTTTATGGAAGATGACGTATGGGAATGATCGAGCAATTTTACAGAACCAGACAGATGTGACGATGAGGGCGCTAGATAGGATGAGGGCGGCTGTGAGTAGGGATATCCATAAAATGCGTGCTTTTGTTAGGTTTAGAAAGGTGGATGTTTCTGATGATGAAGAGGAGGGGAGAGAGCAGTTTGTATCATGGTTCGAGCCTGATCATAGGATAGTAAGGCTGAATGCTCCGTTCTTTCGGAAACGTTTTGGTGGGATGAATTTTTCTATTCTAACACCAGATGAGTGTATGCACTGGAACGGGGTGGAGGTAAGTTTTACTGAGGGGGTTTCTAAGAATATAGTTCCGGATGAGGATGAATTAGAAACTTTATGGAAGGGGTATTACCGCAGCATTTTTAACCCTGCACGGGTGAAGATAAAGATGATGCAGTCTGAGATGCCTAAGAAGTATTGGAAGAATTTACCAGAGGCGGAGATCATTGAAGAATTGATCCGTGATAGTTCTGATAGGGTGCATGGGATGATGGAGGAGGAAAACAGAGAGCTCAAGCCAAGGCCTAAAAATAAGTATTTAGACTACTTGGATGAGCTCAATGGACTGGATGATGAGACTGAGTGATTACTACCCCTATCTCTTAGCGTATGCTTCGATTTCGTGGATGGACCAGTGGAGTTTTTTCTTGGACTTGGTAGTGACTCGGAAGTATCTGGCTTTGGTAGGTGGGAATGCGATGGTGGTGATGGCGTGTTCTCCTCTGGTGGTTTTTTGTACTTCTGTCCAGCGTCTGCCATCAGTTGAGATTTCTGCTTTGTAGCTATCAGGGTAGTCGTTTACACTTCGCTTGGTGTCGAATTTTACGGAAGCTAGATTAACGGTGCTTGGGAACTCGATCTGGAACCACATTCCTTCTTCTTGGCGTTTTCCAGTGCTGTAGCGAGTTTTGTCATTATCATCGATAGCGAGTTTTGCTTCTTTTTCGTTATGACTTGCGGTGACTTTCCATTTTGATTTATCGAGTGGCTGAGGCACTTCTGTTTGGAGTTCTTTGATGGTCCATGGTTCTTTTCTGCTACGGGTGTCTGCTCTGACTCTGGCGACGTCTTGTTTGGTGACGAAGCTGGCGCGGTTGCCGAGTCCGTGTCTTACGTAGCTTACGACGTCTGCGATCCATTGATCATCTTGTGAGTCCATGGCTACCATTGGCGCTGTGTAGGTTTCGCCATCGACAGGGCCTTCTAGACCGTGGAGGAGGATGTTGATCATATGGTCTCTGTGAGCATTGACTGACTTAGAGCCTGATAGTGGTGGGGCCATGAGGGAGCCTCCGGCATCGACACCTTTACCATCTTCACCGTGGCAGGCGCCGCAGAGTTGCTGGTAGATTTCGTCACCTCGTTTGTATTGTTTGGCTAGGTTTTTAGATAGACCGGTTTGGTTATCTTTTGGTTTAGATAGACCTTCTACGGTTTGCTTTACTCCAGCTGATTTAGCGCTTTGTAGGGCGGTGGCTTTAAGTTCATCTAGGTTTTCGAAGCTGAGTAGATTGGCAGTGAGGATGGCTTGCATTACTACACTTGGGTCGTTGTGCTTGGTCAGGTTAGAGATGGCTTTGGTGAGTATTTCAGCTGAGGAATTTTGTGCTTTGATGAGGGTTTCTGATACTCTGATACCTGCGCTAACTACTGTAGGGTCTTTATCTGTTAGAACGATGCGGAGGTGGTCTTCACTGAGTGCGCCGATTCCTTCTAGCGTCCAGAGCGCGTGGATGCGGGTGAGGTTGTTTTTGTCGGTTAGTAGTGAGGCTAGTTTGTTGGCGACTGATTTATCTCCACGTAGCACGAGGAATTTCTGGGCTGTGTCTCTCCACCAGCCGTTAGGATGGCTGAGGTATTTGACGAGTTCAGATGAGCTAGCGCCGATCATTTCTGGATTTGGTCCACGCTTGAAATCTTTGTGAACGAGTCTGTAGATACGTCCGTGTTGGATGTTTTGATCGAAGCCGTATTTATCGACGATAGATCTGAGGTAGCTCTTTGGTTTGGTCCAGTTTCCTTGCTGGATGATACCTCGATACATGTCGACGATGTAGAGGGTTCCGTCTGGAGCGGTGACCATGTTTACAGGGCGGAAGTTAGGGTCAGTGGAGCGGATGAATTCGCTTTTCTCGTGGGGGTTGCTGAGCTGGGTGACGCCGTCGTTTACTTCTACTTTAGATCGGCGGATGAGCCTTCCTACGGGTTCTGCGAAGAGGAGGTCGCCACGTAGGTCTTCTGGGAGTCTGTCACCGCGGAAAATGTCTTCTCCACATGTTGCTGTGAAGTGGTTGAGAACTTCTCCTTTACCGCCTTCAAATGGTTTGAGACGTTTTTGTCCGCCTTGAACATCTGGGATGGGGCAGATGGGGTAGACTTCTTTGTAGTTGCGTTCAGCTTGATCTTTAAAGTGGGTGGAGGTTCCGTAGACGATGGGGAACTGGTAGTTTACTGGACCTCTTTCACCGCCGGCATTGACGAACCATGGTTTGCCGTAGTTGTCCTGGGTGAGTCCCCATTGTCCGCCGTTAGAAGCTGTAGGCTCTACGGTGATCATCTTTTCAGGTCCGAATTTGTAGCGAGTGAGGTTGTAGGTGGTGTAGACCCAGTTGTCTAGTGACCAGATGAGTCCGCTGGGCTGGTGTTCCATGTTACCGCCGCGTTTGCCGCCTACGTAGTAGACTGAATCTTGGTCAGCAACGCCGTCGTTGTTGGTGTCTTTGTAGAGTGTGAGGTCATGGGTATTGGTGGTGCCAACGACGATGCCGTCTTCTAATGGTAAGACCATGCGGGGGAGTAGAAGGTTGTCTACGAAGACGCTGTGCTTATCGTATTTTCCGTCGCCATTGGTGTCTTCGTGGCGGGAGATTCTGCTGGTTCTATTATTTTCTCCAGTGGCATCTGCGTCTTGCATGTAGGTGTTCATTTGGATGACGTACATGCGACCGTTTCCATCAAACACACAGCTTACAGGTTCGGTGATGTTAGGCTCAGAGAGGACAGGTTCTAGTGAATAGCCGGGAGGGAGTTCGATGCTAGCGATGGTCTCTTCTGGGCTTAGCATTTCGATTTGCTTGTAGAGATCTGGATCGAATGTAGCAGCGGTTTTTGACTGGGCAAAGAGGGGGGTGCTAACGATACTCCCGAAAATGGCTATTGTTGGTAGAAACTTCATCCTGATAAGATCAACGGGCGGTCTGAAAATTCAAGAAAAATGATGATTTATTTCAACTGTAATACAGCTTGTGGATCAAGCATTCATGGGGGTTTTGGGACTTTTGTTAAGGTCGTTTTAAGCAGCGTCCTCGGGGTTCATTTCCTTGGTGGAGGACGGTGTCAGAATGGAGGAATTCTGCGGCTTCTGCGGAGTCTTTTACTTTAGATGCACTGCGTTGTAACATTTCTGTTTCGTACTCGTCTAGTGCTGCTTTTCGGATGCCTTCTGCGCGCCATTGGGTGAATGGTCGGCAACCTTTTGCGATGCTGCGGGCTAGGGATAGAGCGTCTAGGATGGCTTGGTTAGCACCTTGTCCTTTGAAGGGGCTCATGGGGTGGGCGGCGTCTCCTATGAGGGTTACGTGGGCGGATTGTTGGAGGTGTTCTGGTTCGAGTTGGGCGCGGTCATAGACTGGGTATCCGGTGATGTGGGTTTCGCTTGTGGCTGCTATTATCTGGGGGATGGGGGCGTGCCATGGTGTTCTACGGAGTGCTTCTTCTTTGAGGGCTTGAGTTCCTTGGGCGCTGAGTTGCTTGGCTTCGGGTTCTGGCATGGGGAAGCTGAGTTGCCACATGATGGAATCTGATGAGTAGGGCATCATGTAGATACGTTCGTTGCCGTTAGCGGTTTGGAATACGGTGGCTGAATCTAGTAGTGGGTTTTTGAGGTCTAGTTTGTGGAGTTGATTTAAAGGGCAGATGCCTAGGATGACGATGCAGCCTAGGTAGCGGAGTGGTGAGGTTTGTTCTGGGATGATGTGTTTTCTGACTGTGCTGCGGATGCCGTCAGCTCCGACTAGTAGATCTGCTTTTGCTTGTTTTGGTTTGCCGTCGACTTCGAAGTGTAAGTTGACGCCTTTAGGGGTGTCTTTGAATTCTGTTAGTTGGTGGTTCCATTTTATGCAGTCGTGGCCGTCTAGTTGTTTGAGGAGGGCTTGGCGTAGGGCTTGTCTGGCGATGTGGATGTTGGTTCTTTTTGGTAGGGATTTTTTATCTGACTTGCCCCATTTTCTGATGCCCCATTCGCCGATTTCTTTTCCATCGGTGGTGTGGACTACGTGGCGGGTGGAGACGATGCCCTCGGTTAGGGATGATATGCCGAGTGCTTGGATGGCTTTGCTGGCTTGTTGGAGTGTGAGTCCGTAGCCTTGGGAGCGGGCGTCGAAGCTGCTGTCTCGCTCGTAGAGGGTGAAGGGGATGCTGCGGTGAAGGCAGGCGATGGCGAGTGCTACGCCGCCGATTCCGCCGCCGATGATGGCGACGTGTGGGTAGTTTTCTGTGTCGGCTGGGGGGTGAGTGGGAGAGGGGGAGAGGCCTGTGCCATCGCAGTTTTGGCAAACGTAGAGGTGGCCTTTGGGGCGGATGGGTGGGGGGAGGGTTGGTGTGTTAGACTGGGTTTTCTCGAATGTTTCGAGTTCCCTTTGGAAGTTGAGTCGGGCTTTTTTGGTGAGTCTGCGGTGTCTACGTCCGCGGCCTTGGCATTCTGGACATGTTGTCCACTTGGGGCCTGAATTATTTACCTGATCTACTTTGTCCACTGGTTCACAGGCTAACCAGAAATTAGTTGGACATCAATCAAAGATGATTGATGTCGGTTGTTGTTGGTTGATTTAGGCTAATTTTGGTTGCTGGAGGGTGACTGAGATTTGTTTGTAGCGAGTGGATAGGTTGGTGGCGGCTACTGCGATGACTGCTAGGGCGATGTAGACGAGCATCATTTTTGGTTCAGTTCTGAGGAAGAATTCAGAGAAGAGTGCTCCTGTCATGGCGCCGAGGCTGTAGAGGTTGGTGAGGGTGAATAGGCGGAGGTATTTTCCTTTATCGAGTGACTTGCTGAGGATGAGTATGGCGTTAACTAAGAATGCGAGTGAGGCGAATCCGATGACGAATCCGGTGCTGATGCGGAAGAGGGTGGGGTCGATTCCTAGGGGTTTTGCCATTTCTTCGAAGGCGGCGACGGAGATAGGCCAAGCGGCGAATTTTGAGATGGTGAATCTAACGAGGATGAGTCCGGCGAGGAGGTTGAATAGGCTGAGTAGGTATTTCATAATTATAGTTTTGTGTATTTTGTTGTGTCCCTCTTAGAGATCAAGTGGGGGAAATTTATTCCGTGAATTACAAAACTATCTTTTATGGGTGATTAGTGGTCAGGTTGTTTCCAAGGGGTGGGTTTATGGGATGCGGGGAAGGCTCGGGTCATTTTAAGGATTGATTTTTTACTTGGAAAGACGGCTCCGTTGGTTGGGGAACTTGTCATTTTGTCTGCTGGGATGATGGTGTTGTTGCTTTCTTTGATGGGGGCTTTTTTATTATGGATTTCTATGGCGTGGAGTTTTTTATTCTTTAGGGCGATTAAGTTGTTGGTGATTTCAATGGGAGTTTTAGGGGCTTTTGAGTTCCCGATGACGATGGCTTTTTCTGTGGGGTTGATGATGGTGTTGTTGCGGATGATGTAGCTGTCTGCGGCGGAGGCTTTGACGTACATGCATTGTTTACCAGCGTTCTTGAAGATGTTGTTTTCGATGATGATGTTTCCGTGGCCGAAGAGGATGAGGTTGTTGGATGGGCAGGTGTCTATGTAGTTGTTGTAGACGTGGGCTTGGGTGCCGGTGCCTATTTGGAGGCTGTTGGACTGGTATTGTGCGAATGGGGTTTTGCCACTTTCTGTGATGGTGTTGTTGTAGACTTGGCAGTCTTTGGTGGTGCTGCCTATTTGGATGCCTTCGCAGCCGGTGTTGTGGGTGTGGTTGTTGTAGATTTTTAGGCCTTCGATGACGTGAGGCATGAGGGGGGTGCCGGTTTTCTTGGGGTCAAAGCCGTCGAAGAATGTGTGGCCGATGTAGAAGCCTTCGCCGGTGACATTGTGGACGAAGTTGTCGTGGAGGGAGATGTTGCGCATGGTGAATTGGCTGCGGGTGGTTTTGTCTTTGATGCTGGGTTCGTCTTTGACGTTGAAGCCGGCGAAACCTGCGGCGTAGACTTCGATGTGGTCGACTTCTATGGAGGTGCTGCGTTTTCTGATGTTGAGGGCGTGGGGGCCTTTTTTTCCGCAGGCGAGTTTGAAGCCGTAGCGGATCTCCCTTTCGCCGGAGCCGGTGAAGCGGATGTGCTTGCAGGTGTGGATGTTTAGGGCTGAGCCGTTTTTGTCGATGCTGTTGATGTGTACGACGCCTCCTGAGTTGATGAAGGTGATGGGTTTTTCTGCGGTGCCGGTGAAGTTCTGGATGGTGAGGTGGGTGCGTTTGCCTGCTTTGATTTTGAAGATGTCGCCGGGTTTGTGGTTGATCTTGTTTCCGTCAAAGACGACGACATCGCCTGTGTCTACGAAGCGCTCTGCTGCTGAGGTAGTGACTAGTGATAGAATGAATAGGAGGAGGGGGATGCGGATTTTTGATAGGGTCATGAATTGTGATGTGTTAGAGGTGTGTTTATATATTGTGCTACTTAGAAGAAGTTGTGAATAAAAAAGCGCTATCGCCTCAGTTGAGGTGATAGCGCTTAGTGGTGAAATTATTTTAAACTGAATTATTTACGGCGTCTGGCAAGCAGGGCTAGACCTCCGAGGCCGAGCAGGGCTGTTGAGCTTGGCTCTGGCACTACAACGCTGTCAAAGGAGAATGCGCCGATGGTAGCTGCAAATTGAGTTTGCGGAGGGTTTCCTTCTGAACTGGTTGCCCAAACTTCAATCGAATCACCATCAGCGAAGTCTGATACATCCCAGTAATACCAATCTGAAATTTGATTGTCAGTATCAGTTTCAGCTGTTGTACTGACATCAAAATCACTTCCGCCGTGGGATAGTCTCAACATGTGAGAGTTGAAAATGATGTTATCTAGATTATCAACCATTAAACCGATGCGGACTGTTTCTCCAGCGGCGGCTGCACGATTAAAATCAATAGTACCAAAGCTAATGAAAGCGCCTTCAGCATTATTTGGAGCGGCAGTAGGATTGAATGTTCCTGATCTTAAAGTGGAGGGTGCTCCGCCTGGTGTGGTAGTAGGGTCGTCGATAAGAGCGTAACTTGCGTTGCCTCTGAAATTGGCAGTTGTTAAGTTAAAGGCTGCATAAGATGGTGCTGAGCTTTCAACATCATTCGCTCCATTGCCACCTGCGTTATCAGTAACGTATCTATAGCCGTCTGTTCCGAGGACGTTATTTCCATCGATGTCATTTTTGGCATCTGTGGATGTTCTCCAGCCAGGACCTAGGTCAATATTGCTACCAGCAGTGATTATGTTGGCTGCTGAAGCTAGCCCGATTGTGCTCATAAGAGCCGCGGCCTTGATGAGTAATTTTGGTTTGTTGTTTTTTGGTTTTATTTTCATTGGATAACCAATTTACCATATTTGAGCAAAATGCTCAAGAGGCTCGAACCCACCAAAAGATATTCAAAATCCACATCACTTTAGTGATGTATCAGGCTCCTGAGATCTGTCTTTTGCGATTTTAGAAAGACTGAAGTTGAGATTATGGTGATGTCTAGGGCTTGGAGGTAAGGATTTTATTGGCACGTGCTAGGGCTATTTTGCGGGCGATTTTTATTTCTTCTGGGGTGAGGGAGTAGCCTTGTTTTTTTCCGCCCATGATGCGGTGGAATTGTTTTTGGGTGGGTTTATCTGGGTGGATGAGTCCTAGGTTGTGGCCTAGCTCGTGGGCGGAGGTGCGGGCGATGGAGCCACGTTTCATGGGTTGTGGTTCTGTGAGGAGGGCTTTTTCTGGTGGTTTGAGGCCACGGTTGTGCTTGTCTGTGTAGGAGCCGACGATTGCGTAGTTGCCGCGCATGGCGGCGAAGCCTTGGTAGGTTTGGCCTAGGTAGGGGAAGAAGTAGAGGTTGTGGATGAGGGGGTGTTGGTTTTCTTTTCCGCAGAGGGCGCGGATTTTATTGGTTCGGAGTGGGTAGTGTTTTACTTTGGCTTCTTTTGGTTCTCTTTTGGAGTTCTGGATGTAGGTGATGTCTTGCTGGCGGTTTTTTGTTTCTGCTGCTGGTTGGGTGATGATGGATTCGATGACCCACTGGATGCCGGCGGGTTTCCAGATGCGGTTGATCTCTGGGACGATGTTTTTTTCTATGTCTTCAGGGGTGAGCCAGGTGGTCATTTTGACTCCTTTTTTTTCTAGTTCGAGGTCGGAGATAATGAAGATGCGGAGGGGGAGGGTGATGAGTTGTTGGTCGTCGTCTGAGATGGTTGTGAGTTTGGTGATCTGGGTTTCTGTGCGAGGTTCTGTTGGGGTGGCTTTGACTGAGGTGAAGACGCTGAGTGTCATGAATCCGAATGCTATGAGCAGGCATGATATGGTGGTGTTTTTTAGTATGGCTTGAGTCTTCATTGTATTAGTTTTGCGGGAATTTGAGTTGGTGTCGATCTTGAAAGTGGGAGGTAAAAAAAATCGCTACCTATGTGGGATAGGTAGCGATGGACTGTTAGAGTGGTGTAGGTGTTAACTATTGCGCGGGGGCTTTCTCTTTCTTTGCTTTTTGTTTGTTCGCTTTTGGTTTGCCTCCTTTGGGGAAGTTTGCGGGTTTGTAGCTATTTAGCTTGGCTTGCATTGCCTTTACTACTTCTGGGTTTTGGGTGTAGAGGTTTTGGGTTTGGTTGGGGTCTTCTTCTAGGTTGTAGAGCTGTGCTGGTGGTGTGCCTTTTTTGAACTTGCCGTTTTCTATGTCGCTGTTTGGTGTGCCTACTAGGGCTGTGACTGATGGGCCGCCCCATGCGTGTTGGTTTGGTTTTGAGCCGGTGAATCCGCCGTCGCTTTTGGCTGGGATGTACATCCATTTGCCGTCGCGGAGTGACATGTGGGTGGGTTTGTGGCCGGTGATGATCATCTCGGTGCGGAGTGGTTTGTCTGGTGTTCCGGTGAGAGCTGGGAGGATGTTGATACTGTCGGATTTCTCTTGGTTGCTGAGTTCTTGGCCGGTGATGGCTGCGAATGTGGCGAGTAGGTCTGCGCTGATGGTGAGCTGGTCAGAGGTGGTTCCGGGTGCGATTTTTCCTGGCCATTTGGCGATGAATGGGACGCGGTGTCCGCCTTCCCAGACGCCGAATTTAGAGCCTAGGAGGGTGCCGTTGATGTGGTGTCCTAGCTTGGCTGCGGCGCGGCCGCCGTGGTTGAACATGCCGCCGTTGTCGCTGGTGAAGATGATGAGGGTGTTGTCTGCTACGCCTTTGTCTTCGAGGGTTTTAGTAATCTCGCCGACGATCCAGTCTAGTTCTTGTGTGAAGTCTCCGTAGACTCCAGCTTCGCTGGTTCCTTTGAAGCGTGGGGCTGGGGTGAATGGGTGGTGGACGTTGGTGGTGGCGAAGTAGAGGAAGAATGGGTTCTCGCGTTGTTTTATCCAGGCGGTGGCTTTTTCGGTGAGCTTGGTGCCTACTTGGTAGTCGTTGAAGAGTTTGTGAGCCGCTACTGCACCGCTGAATTGGTTGGCCGAGCGCTGTGCTTCTTCTGGTTTGATGGGGGTGATGGGAGTAGCTTTGTTGCCGGCATTTCTTCCTAGATAGACGATGGGGTCATTAGGGTCTGATCCTACGATGGTGTCATTTTCTACGTAGACGTATGGTGGTGCGCTGTTGACGATGGGCATGCCGAAGTAGTAGTCGAATCCTAGGTCGAGTGGTCCTGGGCTGAGTGGGAGAGCCCAGTCATTTTTTCCTTGTTTGAATCCTAGGTGCCATTTTCCGATGACTGCGGTGTCGTAGCCTTTGTTTTTGAAGATGTCAGCGATGGTGAGTTGTTTGGTATCGATGAGTAGTGACTGGGTCATGGGGGCGGGTCCCCAGATGCCTTTGCCGTTGTTGCCACGGAATGGGTAGGTGCCGGTGAGGAGGCCGAAGCGTGATGGTGTGCAGACGGCTGAGGAGGAGTGTGCGTCGGTGAATTTTTTGCCTTCGGCGGCTAGTTTGTCGATGTTTGGGGTTTTGAGCTTGGTGGCACCGTAGGCGCCGGTGTCTCCGTAGCCGAGGTCATCTGCGAAGATGAGGACTACGTTGGGGAGTTTTTGTTCATCGGCGCTGGCTAGCTGAGGGGTGAGGGGTAGCAGGGTGGCTATTCCTAGTTGGCCTAGTTTGAGTAGTGTGTTGTTGTTCATCAATTTTATTGTTTGGCTTTTTTCTTGGTGTTCTTTTTTTTCTTAGTAGCTGGCTTGAATTCTGATTTGGCGCGGCCTTTTTCTTTGTCTGATAATTTGACCCAGTCTTGGTTTTGATTGGTGAGGATGGGGACTTCTGGAAAGAGGGTGCCGGTGGGGCGTTGTTCTGAGCCACGGGATTTGAATTCACCTAGTTTTTTACGGACTTGTTCCGCCATTTCTAACATTTCTTTTACTCTTTCTGGGTGTTGGGCGGCGATGTCATTTTTCTCGGCGATGTCTTCTGTTAGGTTGTAGAGTTGTGGTGTGGTGATGGCTGTTTGTTTTTTTTGTGCCCACCATGGGATTTGTTCCATGGTGCGGGGGAGGTGGATTTTGTAGTCACCGATGCGGATGGCTTGGAGGTTCTCGCAGTTGTAGTAGTAGAATGGCTCGTTCTGGTTGCGGGCGATGGGCTTGCCTTGGAATAGCGGGGTGATGCTCATGCCATCATAGACAAGGTCAGTAGGCATGGGTGCGCCTGCTAGTTCACTGAGGGTGGGGAATAAGTCCATGGCTGTGACAGGTGTGGCTGACTCTGCTGGTTGGATTTTGCCTTTCCAGTAGAGGATGAATGGGACGCGGTGGCCGCCTTCTAGTGAGACGTATTTGGTGCCGCTGTAGGGTTTGGAGTATTGGGGGGATGTGGGGCCATTGTCTGAGGTGAAGATGACGAGGGTGTTTTCTAGGATGTTGTTTGTTTCTAGTGCTTTGAGGACTTCGCCGATGCCTGCGTCTAGTTCTTGGATGATGTCGCCACGGACGCCGTCTTTGGATGAGCCTTTGAATTTGGGGCCTGCTTTGAAGGGTGTGTGTGGGTAGTTGTGGGCGTAGTAGATGAAGAATGGTTTGTCTTTGAAGTCCTGGATGTGCTTGACCATACGGGCGGTGTAGAGGTCGGTGAGTTTGTCGAGTGGGGTGTTTTTGTAGATGATTTCTTTCTCGTCTAGGAATTCTGGGTTGTGGCTCATGTTGTCTGGTGCGCCGTAGTAGTGGTCGAACCCTTGGTGGTAGTAGGAGAATTTTTCTTCTTTGCCGAGGTGCCATTTGCCGACCATGGCGGTGGTGTAGCCTTGTTGTTTAAATTGCTCAGCGATGGTGATTTCTTCTGGGTTGAGGCCGAGGAACCAGTGGGCTTCGCGCTTTTGGTTGATGCCCATGTAGAGGCCGTTGCGCTGTGGGTAGGCTCCTGTTAGGAATGCGGCGCGTGAGGGGGAGCAGATGGAGGCGCCGGTGTGGAAGTGGGTAAATTTTAGGCCTTCGGTGGCCATGCGGTCGATGTTTGGGGTGTTTACTTTGGTGGCACCGTATGAGCTGACGTCGCTGTAGCCCATGTCGTCCATGAGGATGAAGATGACGTTTGGTTTGTCTGTGGAAGTGGGTGCTTCTTGTGCAATCAGTGATGATGAAAGAGAGCAGAGGGAGAGCAGGCTGGTAAGGCAGTAGCGGAAAAGTGTTTTTGTTTTCATGTGGGATTCTAGAATGAATGAAAATGCAATTGTTGTGATAGTAAAAAGGTTTCGATTTTTTTCAATACGTAGTAGCACACCGATCGATATCTAGAATCCACATTGATCTAATCCTTGTTATTTGGGTTTACTAGGCCGTGGGGGCGTTGGTGGGTGCCGGTGGTGTGGATGTCTCCGATTTCTTTGCGGATGTGGGTGGCTTGTTTGGTTAGTTCGGTGACTATTTCTGGGTGTTGGGAGATGAGGTTGTTTTTTTCGGCGGGGTCGGTGTCTAGGTTGAAGAGCATGGGGGATTTGAGGGTGGTGTGGATTTTCTTGGGGTTGCCTCCTCCGCCTTTTTTGGCCCAGTAGGGTTGATCTTCGGCGGTTCTGGGGAAGTGGAGTTTCCATTGTTCATTTCGGATGGCTTGGAGGTTGAGGCCGTTGTAGTAGTAGAAGTATTTGTGTGGGGATTGGGTGGTTTTGCCGGTGAGGATGTCGATAATGTTTTTGCCGTCGATGGTGCGGTCATCGGGTAATTTAGCGCCTGCTAGATGGGTGAAGAGGGGGAGGAGGTCCATGCTGGTGATCATGGCGTCTGATTGCTGGCTGGGTGGGATTTTGGTGGGCCAGGTGAAGATGGCTGGGACGCGCATGCCGCCTTCCATGGTGACGTATTTTCCGCCGCTGAGGGGTTTTGCTGAGCCGAATCTGGCTGGGCCGTTGTCTGAGAGGAAGATGATGAGGGTGTTGTTGGCGATGCCGGCTTCTTCTACGGCTTTGTGGAGGCGGCCGACGCTGTGGTCGAGTTCTAGGATGAAGTCTGAGTAGTTGCCGTTGGGGCCTTTTTTTCCGGAGGTTCCTTTGAATGGTTTGCTGGGGAGGACGGGGGTGTGGGCGATGTGGTGGGCGAAGTAGATGAAGAAGGGTTGTTGGTGTTTTTGGTGGATGAAGTTGACGACTTCATCGGTGTAGAGTTTGGTGAGTTTGGTCATGGGGATTTTTTCCTCTTTGACTTGATGGTTGTGGTAGAGGGTGTCTGCGTCTCCGTGTTTGGTGGAGTGGTTGCCGTGTATGCCTAGGTAGTCATGGAATCCGGCATCGAGTGGGTGGGAGCCTTTGACGTGGAATCCGAGGTGCCATTTGCCGACTATTTTGTTGTAGTAGCCGGCGGATTTGAGGAGTTCTGGGATGGTGATTTCTTGTGGGTGGATGCCGTAGTTTTTGTATTTTTCTGTGTTGTGGCGAGAGATGGGGTGGCCGGCGCGCATGGGGTAGCGGCCGGTCATGAGGGCGGCGCGAGATGGGCCGCAGACGCTGGAGGCTACTAGGCAGTCTGTGGAGTGGATGCCGGTTTTAGCGAGGGTGTCGATGTTTGGGGTTTTGACTGGTGCGCCGTAGCAGCCGAGGTCTCCGTAGCCTACGTCGTCTGCAAAGATGAGGATGATGTTGGGTTTTTCTGATGCGGACAGGGTGGTAAATAGGGTGAGGAAGGTTAGAGTATGGAGAAAGAGTTTTTTCATTAGATGGTAGCTTGTGTGGAAGTCATTTATTTATGAAGAAAAAAGTCCGGTGTTCTTGTGAGAGCACCGGACTGAAAGAGTTAGATTTCCAGTGATCTGGAAAAACTTAGTGAGAAGCCACTATTTGCGGCGACGTAGGATTAGGGCGAGTCCCCCGAGTCCGAGGAGGGCTGTTGATGATGGTTCTGGGACGACGTCAAAAGTGGCTCCGCCGATGGTGGCTCGGTTGAAGTTGTTTCCTGCTGAGGCGTTAGAGTTAGCAGCTTGGATAATAATTTTATCACCAGTTACTAGTCCTGTAATATCAAAGAAGTAGATATCAGCCACGTTCCCTAAATTGGCGCCACGGTTAAGGCCAGTAGCGACTGCAGTGTCTCCACCAGCGACTACTGCTAGATCAGTAAAGTCGAGTCTTAGATCGTTATTATTCGATCCACCAAATACTCCAAAACGAAGAGTTTCGCCGGCTGCCATATCACTAGTCATGGTAAATGAGTAGAGGTCGGTCAATCCAATTGCCGTATTAGCAGCACCGCTGAAGCCAGCATATCCAAGCCTCCAATTTCCGGTGCCTGAGGCTTGAAGAATATTGCCTGTGCTGCCACCAGCGTTTGAAAATGCACCAGAGGAGTTAGCCATCTCAGCTGCGACGCCACCGGAGGCAAAGATTGGGGCTGACTCTTCTAAACTACTTAAAGCTGCGTTACCAGTTCCTGTAGTATTAAAAACTGCGTAGCCATCTGTGCCATAGAGGTCATTGCCTTTGATGTCATATGTCTTGGAAACAGAAGCATTACTCCAGTTATATGCCTCATTCGTAGCTGAGCTAGATGGGATTGCTGAAGTGCCTGTAGTTGTATCAACAGCGGCGCCAACATAGCTAATAGCTCCATGTGAGCAGGTTACACTCAGACATAGAGTGCTAATGATTGTTAGTGTGTGTTTCATATGGTTTATTTGTTTACGGTGAGAAGAGGTTTATTTGAATACGCATGTCATATTTGTGTGACAGGTTTATCTCGGCTCTAAAGATTAAATATTAAAAGGTGACTTAGGGCAATGCTATTCATCTACCCTTTTTAGGGGGGGGGTGGGGGGAGATTAAAAAGCCTACAGCGGATGCTGTAGGCTTTGAAAGTTGTGTGTCGGTAGGAAGTAAACTTTAGCTCGTGGAGCTATGGATTACTTACGGCGACGTAGGATTAGGGCGAGACCGCCTAGTCCGAGTAGTGCTGTTGATGATGGTTCAGGGACGACTGTTCCGTTGACAATGATGTTGTCAATCACTGAAGCCGAAGCACCACCCGTGTCGTTTTGGCGATCATCGAAAATGACACGGAAAGTAATGTCAGAAAGCCCTTGGTAAGCGGCAGCACTCAAATCTACAGATTGAGCGGCGCCTGCGACTGAAGGAAGGCCTTCGGGTGCGGCTTGATCCACTAGTGCTGCATAAGCACTAAATCCATCTACACTAGTCAGGACAGCATAGTCATTTGTGCCCCTTTCAGCACGGGCGAAGTCAAAGGTCAAAGTGGTAAGATCAAGTGTGAAACCAGCGCCTGCGGTTACCAAGAATTCTATGTAATCACCAGCTGCATAAGCAGCGTTCATGTCTGTTGTAATGTCACCACCATCAGCATGTACTCCATCACTCATACCGTTTCCTTCCGCAATCTGAAAGTAGTCTTCGGTATTAGAAACGTAGGTCAATCCGGTAAGACCAGAACCTACTGAGATATTGCTTGCTGTGACGTTTGCATCGTTATCCGTGGCTGCGAAGAGTGATGATGAAGCTAAGCTGCCTGATAGTACTGTTACGGTAGCGGTAGGACTATGGTTAAAATCATATTCCGCGATTAAAGCGGCTTGAGATGAGATAGCGCTGGCACAGAGGGCGGCGGTGATGATTGTTAGTGTGTGTGTGTGTTTCATAGGTTGTATTTGTTTACCTTGAGAAGGGGTTTGTGTAAAAATGACCATTATATTTGTATGATAAGTCATCTCGACATTTGTTATCTAATAAAATCAGCTTAGCTGATGCAATACATTTATCATACCCTTTTTAGGGGATTAGGCATGAAGGATATGTATTATTTAGCTTTGATGCTTCAACTTAAAGTCACAGAGATGCAATCGTCTATGTGTTTATTTTTATCAACAAAAAGTCCGTTGCCTCTATGGGAACAACGGACTGGATGATATAGATATCCTGTGATTAGGAAATTGCTTAGATAGCAGATATTACTTACGGCGACGTAGGATTAGGGCGAGACCGCCGAGGCCGAGGAGGGCTGTTGAGGATGGTTCTGGGACGACGATAGTGTCAAAAGTGATACCACCGATAGTAGCTGCGTTGAAGTTACTACCAACTGTGTTAGAATTGGCAGCAGAAATGACGATCGTGTCGCCGGTAACAAGACCGGTGATGTCGAAGAAGTAGAGATCTGGTGCATTACCCGTGTTAGCGCCGCGATTATCTGTAGTGCTGGCAGATAAACCACCAGCAGTGATTGTCAAATCTGTGAAACCAAGTCTAGAATCACCATTGTTTGTTCCGCCAATGACTCCGAGGCGAAGCGTCTCTCCGATTGCCTGATCAGCTGTCAGGGTGTAGGAGAAGAGATCGGTCAGTGGGATGGCCACACCACCTGTTCCACCATTGAAACCGACGTAACCAAGCCGAAGGGTGGCGTTATTTGCGTCATTTTGGATAAAACCGGTAGTACCGTTGGCATTTTGGAAATTGCCATCTATATTATTGGTGCCATTTGCAACAGCAGCAGAGGTAAATGACGGGACTCTCTCTTGCGAGACAGCAGTATTGGCATTAGCATTTTGAGCAGTGGTATTTGCGAAAAAATAGCCAGCAGTGCCGTAGCGGTTGTCGCCATCAATATCAAGCGTCTTTGCGAAACTGGTATCGCTCCATTGGATCACTTCACTCGTAAGGGCAGGGGTGGAGTTGACACTGCCGGATCTGGTTGTAGCTCTTGTATCAATTATTGAGTTCACAAAGGAAATGGAGCCTTGCGAAGTGATAGTGCTGGCGCAGAGGGCGGCGGTGATGATTGTTAGTGTGTGTGTGTGTTTCATAGGTTGTATTTGTTTACGTTGAGAAGGGGTTTGTGTAAAAATG
Organism: Akkermansiaceae bacterium; assembly: GCA_051251915.1. Lineage (GTDB taxonomy): Bacteria > Verrucomicrobiota > Verrucomicrobiia > Verrucomicrobiales > Akkermansiaceae > Rubritalea. Next base: position 63,843 of record JBPOGF010000002.1, read on the forward strand.
ACCATTATATTTGTATGATAATTCATCTCGACATTTGTTATCTAATAAAATCAGCTTAGCTGATGCAATACATTTATCATACCCTTTTTAGGGGAGGTGGTGATGTTTTTGAATAAAGGCTATTTATTATTTAGCTTTGATGCTTCAACTCAAAGTCACAGAGATGTAATGATCTATGTGTTTATTTTATCAACAAAAAGTCCGTTGCCTCTATGAGGACAACGGACTGAATAAGATAGATTTCCAGTGATTAGGAAAATGTTTAGTTAGCAACTACTACTTGCGGCGGCGTAGGATTAGGGCGAGGCTGCCTAGTCCGAGAAGTGCTGTTGATGATGGTTCTGGGACGACTACGAAATCAAAACCTTGGATGACAATGGCATCGTTACGGGTAAGGTCAGTCAGTGCAAGATCGAACGAATTCGTAAAAGCGAACGTTCCAACAGCATGGCTGAATGTGTTCTGGGTGTTACCCGCATTATTGTCATCTCCAGCTAGAAGAATTGAACCTTGATCTACGCCGGATTGATTGACCACAAGAGTTGAAGTATTATCTGAAGTTAGTGTGATGCTGTCCTGAGTTACATCTCCAAATGTTCCCCCAAATGAACCGTTAACGTCTTGGGACAACAAAGAAGTGAGCTGAATACTCTGGCCTGCTCCTAGTCCGGTCACATTGCTGATTGTAAATGTGAGCACTTCTGAGGTGCCTCCAATGACATTGAGGAATGTTCCAGAGTTTTCAACAGTAGAACCTAAGCCTCCATTTATTCTAACAATATCTCCAGATGCGCCGTTTGCGCCTCCCCCAGGATTAACCGCTGAGACTGTGACATCAAATGTAACGCCTGTTGAACCCATATCTTGGGATGAGAAAACGAATCCGCCGCCGTTAACATTGCCGGAAGAACCTGCAGTGGTGAAGTCCACTAAGAGAGTTACAGCAGAAGCCATTGATGGGATCATTAGCGAGAGTAGAAAAATTGAATTTGATTTGAGTTTCATTTTTTTGGTGATTTTCATATTTTGTATGTGTTGTATTCAATAGGTGATTTTTATTTTCACTACTGGATCTTTAAGAGTCAGTGTGATCTGTCATACTATCTGGTCTTCCACGGGTGTCAACTGGTCAAATGACCAGAATAGGGGATAGATGACACAAATATCTTTGCAAAAAACTAAATGATTCCTGATCTAAATGCTTTAGCTACAGCTCCTGACTGGGAGTGGACTTGTAGTTTGCGGTAGATGTTTTCTAGGTGGAAGGCTGCGGTGCGGCGGCTGACGCCGAGTTGAGCAGCGATTTCCTTGATGGAGTGATCAGCGGCTAGGAGGTGGAGCACTTCGTGCTCGCGTTCGGTGAGATTGAACTCCTCGTTGGAGGTGGGTTTACGCATTTCATCTAGGACAATTTTGGCGACAGCTGGGCTCAAGGCGGCTGCTCCGTGGAAGACTTGTTGTATTCCTTGGATGATTTCTGCGCCGGTTGCTGTTTTGAGTAGGTAGCCAGCGGCACCGGCATCGAGAGCTTCTAGGACTTTCTCTTTTTCTTGGAATACGGTGATGACGATGACTGCGACATCAGAAGCTAGTATGGCGAGCTTGCGGATGCCTTCGACGCCATTCATGCCAGGAAGACCTAGATCCATGAGGATTAGGTCAGGGTGTCCATGGGTTTTTAGGGCATCAAACATGTCGATGCAAGAAGGGAACACGCGACTACAATGAATGCTGTCCTCGTTATTGAACAAGCTTTTGAGCGTGCGGCGGTAACTTGCGTCATCTTCTACTATCCATGTTATGATTGGTGTCATCGTTAATTTGAGGTTTTATAGCTATTGTTTGGTTCTTTGGAAAGAGCGGACATTGGGACGGTTAATACGATCGTAGTTCCTTTTGCTGGAGTTGAGCTCAGATCCATGTGGCCACCTATTTCTTGCGCACGTTGTTTCATGCTACCGAGCCCCCAGCCGTCTAATTTTTTCGATGTGTCAAAGCCTCTACCGTTATCGCTTACTGTAATCTGTATCTTTCTTATTGGTCGCTGAATCTCTGAGACTGAGAATTTCACTTGGGTGGCATGTGCATGACGTGCGCTATTATGGATGAGTTCCTTGAAGAACATGATCATATGACGTTTAATGGGCAGTGAGATAATCTCATCTGGACAGTCGTCTGGAATTTCTACGGTCACTTCTGCTCCATTCAAGACTCTTTCTGCTCGCTCGGTGAGTTTCTGCACCAGAGCTGGCAGACGGATCAATTTCTGATCCACCAGCCAAACTACTTCTCTAAGTGAGACGCATGCTTCACGGGTCATGAGAGCGAGATCAAACATACCTGCTTTCATGCGGTCACTGCGGGCGACTCCTTCTAGCTGTCCAGCCATGAGGGAAATACTGCCTAGATTGCTGCCTACTTCATCATGCAGGTCAGCATAGATCTGTCTGCGTAGTCTATTTTCTGCCTTTCTTCTACTTTGTAGCATGAACCATGCAAAGGCTAGAATTCCGGTCAAGGTCAGGGCCACTGAGGCGATTAAGGCACGCTTGCTAATGCGCTGCCAGCGATCTTTCAGCAGGGAGCGCTCGGCTTTTAGCATAACAAGCCTAGACTCGTGGCTTTTACCCGCGGCTAGTTGTTGGAACCAATCAGGCAGCGAAAGAATGTTCTGGCCGCTTACTTTACCATCAATGAGTGTTCCAAGGTCGAAATTCATCTCTGGGTCTAGTCCTCGGAGTGATACTCGGGCACCCTGCGATAGAATCTTTTTTCCTTTGATGATTTCGATCTCGCCTAGGGAAAAAACAGCCTGCTCTTGATATAGGGGGAAATCATTAAATTCGATCTCAAGAGCGTGCAATTTTCTAGTGCTTCCAGGAAGGCGGACCATGTTATTGTCGTATTTTCCAAGTATTGACCATTCATTTATGGGGGTACGACGACGGTAGTCATTGCTGCCATTTTTCTTCCTTAGTAGGTAGAATTTCACTGAATTTGGGAATCCATAGCCAGGGACATCAATGCCATCAGGATTCTGCCCTGGAAAAAGGTTTATCCAACCTAGCTCCTCTAATTTATCTAATTCCACCCGAATAATGAGTGGCTGATCTAGGTGAGAGGAAGGAAGGTTCATGATCAGATTCTCTCCACCTACGTTTGTTGCTGAGAGTGGCATTCCAAGGGTTTGGCGTTGAGATGCTAGATATTTTTTTCCCCAGTAAGGTGCGGATTCATAGCTAGATGAAGCCGCGATTATCCTTGTCAGTTGTTGTTCCCCCTGCCGTATGGGATGAATTCTGCCCAGTGTGAAAAACTCGACTCCATTTTCTTCATGTCCAGCAAAGACCTCTAGGAGCAATTGAGTTGTGGGCATTTCACCTTCTGGGAAACTAAAATACACTGGCCGCATTCCTGGGTTTGGGAAATCCTCAGTTGTCCAGTCTACTAACACTTTGTTTGTATTACCAAAGCGATCTAGGGAACAGATTCTAAAGCGCTTAGGAAACGCGTAGCCTTTTAGGTCTGAGGAGCGTTGATCGATTGCAGGTAATAATACCACCGCCATGGTTGGATTTGTTCCTGCACCAAATTTGATCTTCCACAACGGTTCTTCTGGTAAGCCATTAACGGCCGGTATGTAATCAGAGTGGTAGCCAAAGGAATCAAGTTGTTTAGCAGTCTGTAGCGGGGCCAGAGCATTGAGGGCTTGTTCCTCCTGTTTTATGAGTTCAGCTAATTTCTCTAATCGGTTACGGATTTGAAACATAGAGACCTCTGTAGTCTGAGAAACTTCAGAGGCTTGCTGTGGGCGAAGAGGATCCGAGTATGGCTCGTTGGCCTGTGCCTCGACCCAGAAACAAGCAAGTATGCTGATGAGGCTCATCAGACGGGATAATTGCTTGGTTTTAGGGTTTGGCATTACGTTATTTTCTGGTGTCTGGGGTTATTTCCAGAGTTTAAGATTAGGCTTATCGTTTTTCTGTTGGGGACCAGTGTTGCTGCGGCCGGTTGTGACGTAGGTTTCGAACTGTTTGAATAGGCGTTCTACTTGTTCTGGGTTTTTGTCGAAGAGGTTTTTGGTTTCTCCTGGGTCGGTTTCTAGGTCGTAGAGTTGGCCTTTGGTGTTACTTTTAGGGGTTGCTGACCAGCCTCCCGAGCCTTTGGTGAGGATTAGTTTCCATTTGCCTTGGCGGTAAGCGAAGTGGCCTTTGATGGAGTGGTTGATGATGCCTTTGCGGGTGGTTTCTATTTGTTTGCCTGTGAGTGCGGGGACGATGCTGACGCTGTCCTCGGCGGCATTTGCTGGGATTTCTGCGCCGGCTAGGTCTGCGCAGGTTGCCATGAAGTCTGTGAGGCAGATGATTTCATGGCTTGTGGTGGCTGGCTTGATTTTGGCTGGCCATTTGATGATGAATGGGACGCGGTGTCCGCCTTCCCAGATGTCTGATTTGTAGCCTCGGTATTGGGCGCTGGGGTAGTGGCCTTTTGCTTCGAGTTCTGTTGCTCCGGCTTGTTTGGCGGAGCAGCCGTTGTCGCTGGAGACGAGGAGGAGGGTGTTATTGGTGAGGCCTTTGGCGTCTAGGGCTTTGACGATGGTGCCGACGAAGTTATCTGTCTGCATCATGAAGTCACCGTAGTCACCGAGGCCGCTTTTGCCTTGCCATTTTTCTGTGGGGACGATGGGTGTGTGTGGTGATGGGAGTGAGAGGTAGGCGAAGAAGGGTTTGTCTTTGGATTGTTGGTTGATGTAGGCGACGGATTTTTCTGCTAGTTCGTCTAGGACGTTGATGACTTTGAAGTCTGGGTGTGCGGGGCCTTGGCGGTTGGGGTGGGGTTCTATTTCTACGGTTGCTTCGCCTACGAATTTGTTGTTTTCTATGTAGATGTATGGAGGCATGTCTAGGGAGCCGGCGATGCCGAAGAAGTAGTCGAATCCGAGGGTGTGTGGGCCGTTGGCGATGGTGCCTTTCCAGTCTACTTTTGCTTTTCCTGGACCTTTTGGAAGGGTCATGCCGATGTGCCATTTGCCGATCATGCCGGTGTTGTAGCCGGCTTTTTTTAGCATGCTGGCGACTGTGAGGCGGTTTAGTGGGATGAGTGGTTTGCCGTAGCCGTTGAGGACGCCGGCGCTTTTCTTGGTGCGCCAGCAGTAGCGGCCTGTGATGACGCTGTAGCGGGATGGGGTGCAGACGGATGAGCTGGTGTGGGCGTCTGTGAAGGTGATGCCGTCTGCGGCGAGTTTGTCGGTGTGTGGGGTGGGGATTTTTCCGCGTTCTGGGTTGAGGGTGTGGACGTCTCCGTAGCCCATGTCGTCTGCGAAGATGAAGACGATGTTGGGGCGTGGGGCTGGGGGTAAGGTTTCAGTCTGTGCTGTGGCTGTGAGTGTGGTGGTGGCTGCGAGTAGTGGTAGATAGAGTTTCATTTACTTTCTTTCTGTTAGAGTTTTTGGATCATTTACCAGTCCTGGTGTGCGGGTGTTTTGTTTTAGATTGGTTTGGAAGGTTTTGGCGTAGGTGGTGAGTTGTTTGGCGATTTCTGGGTGGGTTTGGATGAGGTTGTTTGCTTCAGCTTTGTCGTCTTCTAGGTTGTAGAGGGCCATGGTGGGGGAGCTGGAGGCTTTGCCGCGTTTGTTGTTAGATTTTGTTCCTGCTTTGTGGGGCTTGCCGATGTGGAGTTTCCATTTGCCGGAGCGGATGGCTTTGAGGGAGTTGCCTTTGAAGTAGTAGAAGGCTTGGTGGGGGGATGGGGCGTTGGTTGTTAGGGCGGGGAGGATGTCTTTGCCGTCGATGATGCGGTCGGTGGGGATTTCTGCGGAGGCTAGTTTTGTGAAGGTGGGGAGGAGATCCATGGCGGTCATTAGGGTGTTGATGGATTGGCCAGCGGGGATGTTGCCAGGCCAACGGATGACGGTGGGGACGCGCTGGCCTGCTTCGTAGGAGCTGCCTTTGCCTCCGGTGAGGGGGGCGGTTTTTCCTACGGATGGGCCGTTGTCTGAGGTGAAGATGACGAGGGTTTTTTGGTCGATGTTGTGGGCTTTTAGGGAGGTTAGGATTTGGCCTACTGACCAGTCGATCTCGGTGATGGAGTGGTTGTAGATTTTGTCGCGGGTGAAGTAGTCGATGCCTTGTTCGTCTTTTAGTTTTTCTTTTAGTTCATCTGGGATGTCTTTCATGAATGGGGGTGACATGTGGATGGGGCGGTGTGGGATGGGGTGTGGGATGTAGAGGAAGAAGGGTTCGTCTTTGTGACGGGTGATGAAGTCGACGGCGCGTTCTGTGATGCGTTTTGTGAGGTAGTCTGCGTCTGGTGCTACCTCGATGACTTTTTCCATTTCCATGAGGGGGAGTGGTGGGAAGTTGTGCTTTTTGTTGTTGGTGTGGAAGGGGTGGATGTCGTGGCTGTAGGGGAGGCCGAAGAATTCGTCGAAGCCTTGGCGGGTGGGGAGGAATTCTGGTTGGTCGCCGAGGTGCCATTTGCCGAAGATGCCGGTTTTGTAGCCGACGGATTTGAGGGTTTCTGCGATGGTGATTTCGTCTGGGTTGAGGCCGTTTTTGTCACCTGCGAAGAAGACGCCTGCTGCTAGGCCGAGGCGCTTGGGATAGCTGCCGGTCATGAGGGCGGCGCGGGATGGGGTGCAGACGGAGCCTGCGACGTAGAAGTCGGTGAGCTTGGCACCTTCTGCGGCCATTAGGTCGATGTTGGGGGTTTTGACGTGGTTGCCGCCGAAGCATCCTAGGTCTGCGTAGCCTTGGTCATCTGTGAGGATGATGATGAAGTTTGGTTTGTCTGCGGCTTTGCGAGTGGTGCTGGGAGTCTCTGCGGCCAATGCAGAATGGATTACGCCTAATGTTAGAGCTAGTGCGAGGGTCGTGAGTTTGAGCGGGATGAAATTTTGCATTAGGGAATTTATATGTGAGAAATTCTAGAGAACTAGCATTTTAGCTAGTTAAGCAAACTAGTCTATGGGGACACTGGCTCAAGCAAAATAGTTGGATATTTTGTCATACAAATTACCTCCATAGGATACAATCACCTAGGTTCTTCTTACATAGAGATGACGGAGGTGAATTACTTCTTGTTGATCGTAAGTAAGGCGTCTGCGAATGCTTTGCCGGCTTGGGCGTGGAATTTGGCTGAGCCTTCGTAGTGGATGAATCCGCCGATGGCTGTGGCTCGTTGCCAGAGGGTTATTTCTTCTGGGGTGAGGACGGTGGCGCGGAATTTTTCGGTGTGTTCTCTGCGTTGGTCTAGGGTCATGTAGCCGTCTGCGTTTGGGAAGTCTGGGTGTTTTTTTGCTAGTTTTTGTGCGTATGCTTTTACTTTGAGTTGTTTTTGGGAGATGCGGCCGATGGAGTCTTCGACGAATGGGGCGGTCTGGACTGCGGTGACGGTGTCTTTGAATTCTGGCATGTGGGCTGGTGCGGCGACGGCTTTACGGAAGAGTTTCATGCGGTCTTCAGCGTTGTTTGGTGCTTTGAATGTGCCTGGGGTGTAGTTTCCGTAGACTCCGATGACGCCTAGGGCGAAGGGGAGAGTTGGGGCTTTGAGGTCTTTGCGGACGTCGCGGATGAACTGCGCTAGGAGTTGGCTATAGAGGTGGTATTGTTTTTCACCTTTGGAGTTTGGGTATGTGCCGAGGTCGACGAAGTCATTCCAGCCTTGGAACCAGACGAAGCCTGAGAGTTCATAGCCTGCTTGTGGGTCGTATTCTGGGTAGACGCGTTTGATGTCGGTGAGGACTTTCTGGACGTGGTCTATCATGTAGCGGTAGTTTCTGCCGGTGGCTTCTTTCTTCTGTGCTTTGAATGTTTCTAGCTTGCCGCTGGCGGTGTATTTTTCGATTTGTTCTTGGTTGAGTTCGTAGGGGCCTGAGCCTGGGGAGCGGTAGTCTGCGTTGAGGTTTTGGCCGCCCCATGCGGTTTTGATGATGAGGATGGGGCCGTCGTATGCTTCTTCCATGGTGATGCCGAAGAGGTATTCTGGGCCGATGAATTCGTCTGGCTGGGTGGGGTCTTGTCTGCGGACGCCGTAGCCGGCTGTTAGTTTGCCGAAGCCTTCTGCTCCTGGTTGGTTCATTTTGCCGTTGAGTGATGAGATCCAGACTCGGTCGAGGGTTTTTGGTTTGCCGTCAGGGGTGAGCATTTTTTTGAGGAGTGGGGCGGCTTTCGGGTCGTCACCGATGTGTGGGAAGGTGTCGATGCCGCCGGTGCCTACCATGTTAGATTGGCCTGCCATGATGAAAATTTTGAGTGGTTTCTTTGCGAGGGCTGGGGTGATGGAGCAAAGGGCAATCATGGTGGTGATGATGATTTTAGAGATGTGGATCATATTTTCTTTTCTATGTTATGCTTTGGCTAATGTTGCTTTTTTGAGGATTAGGTCAAGCGTTAGATGGGTATGAAATTTGGAAGGTAGCGGCTTAGGCTTGGTAGTTTTTGAAATTGGTGTAGGGTGCGGGTGTAATTTAATTTAAACCTTACATCTAGTTAGAAAGTCTTATGGAATATAGTGTAGAATATGATGTGTCTTATTTGGACGGGTCTGTGAATCCGAGTCATCGGTTAGATATTTATAGGCCTGCGAATGCGGGTGGAGGGAAGTTACCTGCGGTGGTTTATTTCCATGGTGGAGGTTGGGAGGCTGGGAATAAGAGTACGGCTGTGGCGCGGTTTAAGCATTTTTATGATACGGGGTATATTTTGATTTCGGTGGGGTATAGGTTGAGCCGTGAGGCGATATGGCCGGCTATGATGGATGATGTTGTTGCTGCTTTGGATTTTGTTCAGAGTGGGATTCCTGATGTGGATGCTGGGCGGGTGGCGCTGTGGGGGTCTTCTGCTGGGGGGCATTTGGCGGCGTTGCTGGCTGGGGGGTGTAGGAGTGAGGGGATGCCTGATGTGAGGTGTCTGATCAATTATTGTGCTCCGGTGACGTTGGATGTGTTTGTGGAGCATTTGTCTGAGGAGGCTAGGGTGGGGTCTCCTTTGCTGAAGTTGTTTGGGGGGGATCATGCGCGGACTTCTGAGATGGCGCGGGATGCGACGGTGACGAATTGGGTGAGTCCTGGTTATCCGCCGACGTTGTCGGTGCATGGTGATAGGGATATGGTGGTGCCGATGGATCAGTCTGAGATTTTGACTGGTTTGATCCTGAGGGCTGGGTCAGTGGCTGAGCTGTTCGTTGCTGAGGGTTCTGAGCATAGGGTGGATAGTGATGTGGTAAGGGGGAGGGTGAAGGAGTTTTTGGGGAGGTATTTGTAGGGATTATGGTGAGTTAGTCTTCGGTGGTCATTTGATGCCAGAGGGGGGTGGTGAGTTGTTGGGGGGTGTTTTGGTGGTCTAGGTAGTGGAGGCTGGCGGTAAGGTTTTGGGAGGTGGCTAGGTGGTGGGCTTTTTCTTTACCTAGGATGAAGAGGGCGGTTGCCCAGGCGTCTGCGAGGAGGCAGGTGGGGGCGATGACGGTGACGGCTGTAAGGTCAGATTGGGAGGAGGTGGCGGTGTGGGGGTCGATGAGGTGGTGGATGGTTTTTCCGTGTTGATTTTTTGTTTGGATGGCGGGGCCGGAGGTGGCGATGGAGATGCCGCTGAGGGCGACTAGGGTCTGGGTGTCTTTTTTCTGGTTGCAGGTGGGGTCTAGGGTGGTCCACCAAGGTTGGCCGTCTGGTTTGCAGCCGGAGCCACGTAGTTCTCCGCCGACTTCTAGGAGGTAGTTATTGATGGCGAGGGATTCTAGGGCGAGGGCGGCTTTGTCTACGGCGGTGCCTTTGGCGATGGAGGAGAGGTCTAGGTGGCAGTTGCCGGCGTGGCTGATGGAGTGGGTGGTGGGGTGGAGGGTGATGTCTTGCCAGGTGGAGGGTTTGGAGTGGGGGGAGGATTGTTTGTCCTGGTGGTTATTTGGGCCGAAGCCTAGTTGGTTTACGATGTGGCCGATGGTGGGGTCGTATGCGCCGTGGGTGAGGGTGGAGATTTGTAGGGCGGTGGTGAGGGTTAGGTAGAAGTCTGGGGAGATTTTTAGTGGTTCTTCGGCGGGGAGGTTGTTGAAGGTGGAGAGTTCTGAGGTGGGGTCCCAGTGGCTCATTTGGTCGATGATGTTAGAGAAGGTTTTTTCGATGGTTGTTCTAACAGTTTGGTCGGAGGTGTGGGTGGGTTTTTGGTAGGTGAGCTTCCAGTAGGTGCCCATGGTTTCACCGTGGAGGGTGGAAATGGAAAGCCCTGACCCGGCTCCGAGGAGCGAGTCAGGGGTGATGGTAAGGGGGATGAGGATAGTGCGAGTGGGAGGCATTAGGGTTTATTAGCTCTGGAGGACTTCGAGAGTGGCTGTGTAGCTGGCTCTTTTTGAGTAAGGGACGCCTTCGATTTCTTTTTTGTCTGATTCTGTGCTGGTGTTGAGCCAGTATTTTCCTGGGCCGGACCATTTGACGGTGAATTCACCTTTTTCGTTGGTGGTGAGTGTGAGTTCGGTGACTTTGTCTTGGTATTGGTCGTTGCCTTTGATGACGGTGATTTCTAGTCCTGCGGCTGGTTTGCCGTTGTGGAGGAGGATGAGTTGTGCGTCTTCGTCTTCTACGAGGTCATTTGGGTGTGACTTGGAGTAGTCGATTTCTAGGCCTTTTCCTGTGAGTTTGAGGGCGTCTAGTGTGGGGGCTCCGTTGGTGACGAATGCGACTGTTTTGGAGTCGCTGTCTGAGAGTCTGACGCCTTCTTTTTTGGCGATTTCTTGTTTGGTGAATTCTTCAAGTGTGCCGGACCAGCGCTGGCGTTTTTCTCCTTCTCTCCACATGGCGCCGAGGCCGGATCTGTAGGTTTGGATGAGGTAGGTGCCTTTTTGGTTTAGCTGGAGGTCGAAGGTGCTTTTGAGTTCGCCTGAGTGTGGGTTAGCTGGTTCTACTGGGGTTCCGTCTGGGGCGAAGATTTGTAGGCTTTCGAGTCTGGCTGCGTTGTGGTTGGCGATGAAGAGATCGTTTGAGATGCAGGCATCGAATGTGACCCAGGCGTTCTCACCTGAGATGACGGATGTGGATGGGTTGATCCATGCTTTGTGGGCGTTGGAGCTGAGGACGCTAGATGCTAGGAGAGCTAGTGTTAGGGTGATAAATTTTGGTTGTTTCATGATGTTGTGTTTATGGTTGATGTTATTGTTTGGGTGTATTTGTTAGAGTGATGTCGCCGAGTTCTTCAGTTCCTTTGATGGTGGGTGTTTCTGTGGTGAGTTGTTTGCCGTCCCATTTGAATGGGATTTTGATGAGTTCGCGGCCGCCAACTTCACGGGCGGCTTCTACGTAGAGTGTGTATTCTCCTTGTTGGAGTTCGGTGATGTCTTCGGTGATGTCTACGGTGTGTTTTCCTGGTGGGCGAGTGGGGCTGGTGACTCCGTCGATGGGGAAGTCAAGTTTACGGCCGGATGAGCGCCACCATTTGCGCATGTCTTTGAGCCATTCTTCGCCTTTTTTGGTGTCTTTGTTGATTTGGTACCAGACGAGGATGTTTTTGATGGTGGCTTTGTCTGGGCTTTCTACCCAGGCTGCGATGTAGGGTTTGTGGTATTCTGAGACGTCGATTTGAGGGACGTTGATTTCTAGTGTGTGGGCACCAGCTTGCGATGAGGCTAGGGCTGCTAGGGTGATGATGTGTTGTTTTTTCATGGTTGATTATTTGTTGGTGAAATTTAGTGGATGAAGAAGATGACGATGATGACTGGGAGTAGGATGCCGAGGGCGACTACTGGCCAGGTGGTGGGGCGGCGTCTGCTGTGGACCCAGAGGAGGCCGATTCCTGTTAGGGTGAAGATGATGCAGGCGACGGAGAAAATGTCCATGAACCAGCCCCAGACGGAGCCGGTGTTACGGCCTTTGTGGAGGTCATTGATGAATGAGATGGAGCCTCGGCTGGTTTTCTCGTAGATGAATTCGCCGGTGAGTTGGTCGAGGCTGAGCCATTCGTTTTTGCCTGGGCTGTCGTGGCTGAGGTAGATTTCTTCGTCTTCGATTTGTGGGGTAATGCTGGCGATGTTGCTTTCGAGTTTGGTGTTGAGGTAGTGGATGACTTTGGGGTCGATGGAGTCTGGATTATCTGTGAGTGATGTGGTGAGAGCGGCAGGGAGTTCGCCGGTGATCTCTGAGACGACTGGCTTGGTGGTGATGCTTTTGGCGTTGTTGAGGGTGAGGCCGGTGATGGCGAAGAGGAGGAGGGTGGTGAGCGAGATGGCGCTGCTGACCCAGTGCCAGATGTAGAACTGTTTGATGAGGACAGTTTTGAATTTTTTCTTTTTTACAGTTCTGCCCATTGTCTGATGAGGTTGTGATAGATGCCAGTGAGCTTGACTGCGTTTTGGTCAATGATGCTGCCGGCTTCTGAGTGTGCGGTGATGTTTTGGATGGAGGAGTCTAGGTCGAAGAGTAGTGCGCGGTGTTGGTCATCTTTGACCATGCTCTGGATCCAGAAGAATGAGCTGACTCTGGCGCCTGAGGTGACGGGAGTGACGTGGTGGAGGCTGGTGGAGGGGTAGAGGATCATGTGGCCGGCGGGGAGTTTGACGGTTTGTGAGCCGTAGGTGTCTTCGATGTGGAGTTCACCGCCTTCATATTCGTCCGGGTCTGAGAAGAAGAGGGTGGCGCTGAGGTCGGTACGGATTTTCTGGCTGGTGCCGGGGATGTAGCGGATGGCGTTGTCGACGTGGGTGCCGAATGTTCCACCGCCTTCGTATTTATTGAACATGGGTGGGAGGACGGTGTTAGGGAGTGCGGCGGATAGGAAGAGGGGATTGGTGCTGAGGGCTTGGGTGATGCGTGCTCCAATCTCGCGGGCGATGGGGTCTTGGATATCGAGCTGGAGGTTGCTTTTGACGTTTTTTGCTTGTTGGCCTGCGGTGTGGGAGCCGTCTTGCCAGTTCGCTTGGTCGAGTTGTTGTCTTATTTCTTGGACCTCGGTGGGTGAGAAGACGTCTGGAATTTGGAGAATCATGTTAGTAGTGTTTATAAAGTTAAAAACGCTCTAGGTGCACGGTTAGTAGCACCTAGAGCGTGAATTGCCCATGGAAAAAGCAATGTTTAGAATGAGTAATTTACGGTGAGTGCGGCTGATCTTCCTTCGCCTGGGATGAAGTGACCACCGCCTACTTGGTCGACATATTCTTCGTTTGCTAGGTTAAGGATGTTTAGCTGGACTGACATGTCATCGTTGACTTGGTATGTGGCTGAGACGTCTACTGTGGCGTATCCGTCAGCTGTGTTGGTGCCGCCGTTGGTTCTTTCTCCGATATAGCGGACACCGCCTCCGAGGGTGAAGAAGTCAGTGGCTTGGTAGGTGGCCCAGATGGAGAAGCTGTGTTTAGGGCTGTTTCCTAGGACGTCGCCGACTGCTGTGGGGTCTAGAGATTTTTTGGTCTCTGTGTCGAGGTAAGTGTAGCCTGCGAAGATGCTGATGTCTTCTGTGATTTCACCGGTGGCTCCGAGTTCGAATCCCTGGGATACGAAATCTCCTGCGAGTTCGTAGTCTGAGCCTCTGCCTTCGCGAGATCTGGCGTTGTCTTTATTGGTTCTGAAGATGGCGGCGTTTAGGCTGAGGCGATTTTCGAGTAGTGTCCATTTGGTTCCTAGTTCGAAGGATGTGGATTCTTCTGGGTCTAGGGCGGCGGTGTTATCACTGAGTGATAGTGTTTCAGCAGATGGGTTTACTGACGTGCCGTATGCTAGGTAGATGTTACCATTTGAGGTAGGGGCGTATGCGATGCTTCCTTTCCAGCTTACTGTGTCGTTCGTCTGTGTGTAGGTGTCTGTGGAGACGTATTTTGCATCCATGTGGTCATATCTAGCGCCACCGTTGAGGGTCCATTTTTCGCCGAGTTTGATGGTGTCGTAGAAGAAGAGGCTGAATGTGTCTAGTGTGCCTACTGTGGAGCCTGTTTCGACGATGTCTGTGGTGTAGCTGTCACCTGGTGTTGGGTTGAATAGGTCTGTGTTGGGTGCGTTATCGAGGTTGTTGTCGGTGCGGCTTGTTCTGACGCTTTTTTCTGAGTTGTATTCCATTCCTGCGACGATGTCGTGCTGGATGGCTCCTGTTTCTAGTGAGAGGTTGGAGTCGAAGAGGAGGGTTTTGATGGTGTTGGTCTGGAGTCTGGATTTGAAGTCAGTTCGTCTGATTTCTGTTTCTGATCCTGAGACGAATCGTGGTGCGGTGGTGATGGAGTCACGGTGAGTTCTGCCGTAGCGGGCGAGGGCTCTGACTTTGAAGTCTTCTCTGATGGTGTGTTTGAGTTCGGCGGTGAGGATGTCTGTGTCGGTTTCCTCGTAGTCTCTGTCTGCTAGGCCGTAGTAGTTAGAAAAATCTACATCTGGAGCTGAGCCGTTGAGCCATGGGATGCCGTAGTCTGGCTGACCTTCCATGGACATGTGCATGTAGCTGAGGGTGATTTCAGTGTCTGTTCCGAGGCCGAATGAGATGGTGGGTGCGATTCCCCAGCGTGAGCTGTCGACGTCTTCTCTGCCTGCGAGGTCAGAGGAATTGCGCATGAGGTTGAGACGGAATGCGCTGTTTTCTAGTGGGAGTGGCTGGTTGTAGTCTAGTGTGGTGCGGTAGAAGGCGTTGGTGCCGACTCCGAGTGAGAGGTCGGTGAATTTGTCGAGGGTGGCTTTTTTAGAGCTGAGGTTGATGGAGCCACCTGTGGAGCCACGGCCTGAGTCTGTGGAGCCGGGGCCTTTGGCTACTTCGATTTGTTCGATGTTGAATGGGTCACGGGTGTAGCCACCGATGTCGCGGACGCCGTCTACGTAGAAGTCATTGATGGATGAGAAACCTCTGATGGAGAGTTGATCCCCTGCTGGGGTTCCGCCTTCTCCTGCTTGGAGTGAGATTCCTGGGACGTTGCGGAGAGCGGCTTGGATGGTGGTGGCGTTTTGTTGTTTCATGAGATCTTTGTTAACGACAGTGATCGTTTTAGGAATCTCTTTGAGTGGAGCGGTGAAGCGTGGGGATGAGAGTTGGGTTGGGTTTAGCTCGTTTTGGGCTTGGCCGACGGCTACTGTGTCTGCGAGATTTTCTACTGTTTCAGGCTGGGTAGTCTGCGCTTGGAGATTACCTCCGAGTAGCATGGCTCCGGCGAGACTTCCTGCAAATGCGGTGTGGCTTCGTTTGCTGGATGGTCTGATGTGCTCTGGTGTGTGTTGTTGGTTGTTCATGGTTGTATTTTCGTATGTGTGTGAAGCTGGTTCTGATGTAGTCTGCTTGCTGACTGCGTGGCATCGATAACGCTATTGAGATTCATTATCAACAATAAAATAGAGTGTTTTTGTGTGTTGAGGTGTTAGTGGTTGATATTTAGATGGTAGTGTGTTTTTTTTATTGTGATCCGGTTGGGCTATATGGGCACAAAAAAGCCACCAAGTCAGCACATAGTCATGACGAGGTGGCGTTAAAGAGCTCGGATTTTAATTTAGATTACCTACGTTTTCTTAGAAGTAGAGTGAATCCTGCGAGGCCGAGAAGGGCTGTTGAGGATGGTTCTGGGACTGCTGTGATGGTGATGTTGTCTAGGCCAGTATCGATTCCTGCTGAGCCACCTGAGTTGTCGGTAAATGTTAGAACGCCAGTAGCTTCAGTAGCTGTGAATCTGAATGTAGCGACAGTGCCTCCGTCTCCATTTGTGGTGTCTGAACCAGAACCGGATCCTAATGTGCTGCCTCCACTTGCGAATGTTCCAGCCATAGTAGGAGTATTGTCGGTTCCTGTGAAGAGTCTGATAACTTCGAAAGAGACTTCGTATTCTTGAGCTATATCGAGGCCAGAAATCGTTTGAAATATAGTGCCATTTGCCGCAGCACCACTTTCATTGAATACGGCGTATTGATCACCAGCAGCTTTACCGGTGTCTGCAGGAGCTGCTGGGTCGCCGTCAGCAAGGATGTTCACATTTCCAGTTGTGTTTCCAGTGAATGTCCATCCAGTGATAACGTCGAC
Organism: Akkermansiaceae bacterium; assembly: GCA_051251915.1. Classification (GTDB taxonomy): domain Bacteria; phylum Verrucomicrobiota; class Verrucomicrobiia; order Verrucomicrobiales; family Akkermansiaceae; genus Rubritalea. The sequence continues at coordinate 79,796 of JBPOGF010000002.1, forward strand.
GCTGGTAGCGGCCCAGCTGTTATCGGCTACAATTTGAGTTTGGAAATCTCCGTTGACTACTGTGATGGCAGCTTGTGATATTCCTGAGGAGGCGATGGTAAGTATGGATAAAGTTGATAAGATATTTGATTTCATGGTTTAGCGAGGATGTCATGATAGTGGTTGTTTATCAACATGATATAACCCACCAGTAGATATCAATAATCCACATTATTATGTTTTCTGATTAGTTTGAAGACCCGAGAGCAATCATACACTATGAATAATCTTAGAGATCATCGGGTGCCCAGTCAGGGATACCTTTTTCTTTGAGTTGTTTATCGTAGAGTTTAGCGAAGGGTTGGTCTTTGGGAGCGATGGTGGGGAGGCCTTCGTTTACCATGAGGGGGAGGGCTGATTGCCACCATGTGTCGTAGGCTTTGCGGAGTTCTGCGACGACTTCTGGGTGCTGGGCTGAGACATCGGTTGTTTCACTTGGGTCTTTGGTGATGTCGTAGAGGTTTTTGTTGTTTACGAATCTCCATTGTTGGGTGCGGACGGCGCATTTTTTGTATTTGAAGGAGTCTAGTTTGCCTGCTGGCCAGCGTCCGCAGTGGATGAAGAGTTGGCGGTCTGGTAGGGTGGATTTTGGGTTTTCGAGTAGGGGGAGTAGTGAGCGGCCTTCTAGTTGTTGCATTTTTTCTGGGAGTTTGGCTCCTGATAGGTCGGTGAAGGTTTTGTAGAGGTCTAGGTGAGCGGATAGGGTGTTGATGTCTACTCCTGGCTCTAGGATGCCTTTCCACTGGGCGAAGAATGGGACGTGGGTGCCGCCTTCGAAGGGTGAATTTTTGCCGCCTCTGAGTCCTGCTTTGAAGTGGGGGATTTCTTTGGTGCTGCCTTTTCCGACTCCGCCGTTATCGGTCATGAAGATGACGAGGGTGTTGTCGAGTGCGTTCCATTCGGTGAGTTTGGTGATGAGTTTGCCGAAGTTGTCGTCGATGTTTTCGATCATGCCTAGGCGGCCAGCTGAGTCTTTACTGCTGCCTAGATCGAGGAAGCGTTTTTTGTAGTTTTCTGGTGCGATGAATGGGCCGTGTGGGGCGTTGAGGGAGATGTAGGCGAAGTAGGGTTGGTTTGCTTGGTGTTGTTTTTTGATCCAAGCTAGCCCTGCGTCGAAGAAGAGGTCGGTGCAGAAGCCTTTGGTTTTAACGACGGTGTCGTTGTGTAGGAGGATGTTGTCGAAGTAGGTGTTGGTGCCATTTTCTGGGAAGTCGCCGAATTGGGTTTGTCCGATGCCTCCGGCTCCGTGCATGATGACTTCGTCAAAGCCTCGGTTATGGGGGAGATATTCGGGTTCGTCACCGAGGTGCCATTTGCCGAAGAGTCCGGTGGTGTAGCCTGCTGATTTTAGCATTTGAGGGAGGGTGAAGACGTCTAGTGCCATGCGCTCGCGCTGGAGGATGGTGTGGGTGACGCCGTTTTTGAATGGTGCGCGTCCGCTCATGATGGCTGCACGTGAGGGTGCGCAGGTGGGGCTGACGTGGAACTCGGTGAAGCGGGTGGCGCCTTGGTAGAATTTATCGATATTTGGGGTTTTGACGAGTTTGTTTCCCATGCAGGAGAGGTCTCCCATGCCTTGGTCATCTGTGATGACGAGGACGATGTTGGGTTTGCTTCCGGCGATGGATTTTTCTGCAGCTACTGCGGTGGTGGTGCAGGCTGCTAGCGCGGCGATGGCGAATGATAGGTGTTTTTTCATGTTAGGGTGTTTTTGCTAATTAGTGTTTAATTTATATATGAGAATAGGGGATAAGGAAATCATAGTTTCAATAATAAGCCTCTAATTCATATAAATAATTTGACAAATTCTCGACCCCTTGGATGTTGAGTTGCTGACAAGCCTTGTAAATTCTGAGGCGAACCACGATGACTACTTTTCGCCACAAAATCCATTCTCACGCCTCGATACCTTGCCTCATCGCATTGGTGGTATTGCTTGGCGGTAGTCTGGTGAGCTTTAAGACAGTCATTCAGAAAAAGTCGACACCGTCCAGCGGTGACAAGGTGAGTCATATAGCGGATGAAGGGGGGCTTCAGTCGGGGGCGGATCGATACATTCCGGTGCTAAGCAACGGTTCCTCTGAGAGCGAACTTAGGGTGTTAGCGTCAAAACGAGTCAGCATTGATTCTAGCAATAAGCATTTTGAACTTGGTAGTCGATCTGGTCTTGTCCAGGGCCGCGCTCCACCGTTTCAGCTTCTTTTCTAAACGCAACTCATTGTTACGATACTGGCTCGGCTTATATAGGTTGGGGTGTAGGTTTTATAAATGAGGTGATGCGTATCTTATATTCACCTTCGATTGTGAGGGTGTATTATCTGCCATGTTTGGCAGAATATCGCCGTTTCTGCGGCATCCAATTTTATAACAAACCAATTTTTTTGCGGTTGGAATACTATCCGCACAACACCATTTCATACAATGATCACATCATTTCTTTCAAAAATATTTAGTAGTAAGAACGAACGCGAACTGGCGAAAATTCAGCCTAGGGTTAAACTCATCAACGAGATTGAACATAAGCTACAGAGCCAACCAGCTGAAGCTCTCCTTGAGTTAACTAGCAAATGGCAGCAGCATCTGGCTCGTTATCATCCATTAGAGATTGCCTCAAAATCATCACTTCAGCGGATGTCTGAAGTTGATTTGGGCGAGGTGGCAGAAACTTTAGACAGGAGGCTGGATGATCTGCGGAAGGAGTTTTCCTCACTGCCTTCGGAAGTGGAGGCTACTCTTGAATCCATCGAAAGAGCAAAGGCTGCTTTTTATCATGTTGAGAATCATTTTGCCTCAGCGCGGGCGAAGTATTTGCTTAAGATTTTACCAGAAGCTTATGCTGTGGTGAAGAATGCGGCGCGACGTCTCTGTGGAACTGAGGTGCTCATCAGTGGTCAGGCGATGACTTGGAATATGGTTCATTTCGACGTGCAGCTTATCGGTGGGATTGCGCTGCATCAGGGGTTGATCTCAGAAATGCAGACTGGTGAAGGGAAGACGCTTGTGGCTACATTACCCGTATTTCTCAATGCCCTGACTGGTCTTGGAGTGCATGTTGTCACCGTGAATGAATACCTAGCGAAACGCGATTCTGAATGGATGGGGACGCTGTATGAATCATTGGGACTTAGTGTTGGTTGTCTAGAGAATAATATGGATCCAGAGTTGCGTCAGAAGGCGTATGCTTGCGACATAACCTACGGCACGAATTCGGAGTTTGGCTTCGATTACCTCCGCGATAATGGGATGGCACAAGACCGAGGAGAGCAAGCTCAGCGTGGTCATTATTTTGCTATTCTCGATGAAGTTGATTCTATTTTGATAGACGATGCACGGACTCCGCTCATTATCAGTGGTCCGGTCGAACAATCTGTTCAGCCTTTGTTAGAGCTGAAGCCACGGGTGCAGCAGCTTGTCAAGAAGCAGACTGCACTTTGCAATCAATTGGCAGCGGATGTGAAGCAACTGCTTGCATCCGGAGATGAGCAGGCGGCAGGTATCGTGCTATTTAAGCTTAAGTTGGGGCAGCCACGGAACCGTCAGTTTAAGCGTTTCATGGAGAATCCAGATCTAAGGAAGCTCTTGTCAAAGACTGAGCTGCAATATCAAAAAGAGAGTAGAGGGAAGAATATCTATAAGCTTAAGGAAGAGCTCTACTTCTGGGTCGATGATAAGAACCGGCAAGCTGATCTGATGGAAAAGGGGAGGTTATTTCTGTCGCCTAAAGATCCGGATAGTTTCACGCTTCCGGATCTAGCTTCTAAATTAGCGAGGATAGATGCTGATGGATCTCTTTCTCGAGAAGAGAAGACTCGGGTTGCTCAGAGTCTCAATGAAGAGCGAAACGTGCGAGCTGCATCGATTCACGGTATTTCTCAGCTTCTTGCAGCTTACTGCCTGCATGAGCGTGATGTAGATTACGTTGTGCGTGATGGGAAAGTGACGATTGTTGACGAAAGTACAGGTCGGGAAATGGAGGGGCGTCGGTGGTCCGATGGTCTGCACCAAGCTGTAGAGGCGAAGGAGGGCGTAGAGATGGAAGCGGAGACTAAAACTTACGCTACGATTACTATCCAGAACTACTTTCGCCTTTACGAAAAGCTAGCTGGGATGACTGGTACGGGAGAAACTGCTGCGACAGAGTTTCATTCTATTTACCAGCTCGATGTGCTGCCTATTCCTACTCACTCTCCGAATTTGCGGATTGATCGTAATGATCAGTTATTCAAAACTCTGAGAGATAAATATCAGGCCGTGATTAGAACTGTTGCAGCGGCACACGAGACTGGTCAGCCAGTGCTTATTGGTACGGCTTCTGTTGAGGCCTCTGAGACGATGTCACGGATGCTTAAGATGGCAAAGATTCCCCACTCGGTGCTCAATGCGAAATACCATGAACAGGAAGCGGTGATCGTTGCTAACGCTGGTCAGAAAGGAGCGGTGACCGTTTCTACGAATATGGCTGGACGAGGCACAGACATCAAACTGGGAGAAGGTGTTGCGGAGCTTGGCGGACTTTTTGTTATTGCTACGGAGAGGCATGCATCGCGTAGGGTTGATCGGCAGTTGAGAGGGCGTTGTTCTCGGCAAGGTGATCCTGGCTGTTCACAATTCTTTATTTCGCTCGAAGACGATCTGATGCGTAAACATGGAAATGCGTATCAGATGGCAGCACTTATTGGACGTTCCCAACAAGGTGGCCCACCACCTATCGGGAAACTCGTAGAAACTGCACAAAACTTGGTGGAGCAAAGGGAGATGATGGGGCGTAAGCAGGTGTTAGATTACGATGATGTGATGAATCTTCAGCGAGACATCGTTTATGATTTTCGGAACAATGTGCTGGGTTCTGAGGATATTCGAGATTTGGCGCAGCAGACTATCGAGGATGTGGTGGTGCCGCGCGTGCAAGAACAACTCATGAGCTTAGATAGGAACGACCCGGATCTGGCGCAGGTTTATCATTGGGCGGGTGAGGTATTTCACATTGATACTAGCGATATTGTAAATGTCACGCCTAGCAACCTAGCAAACGATATTGCTCGACGAGTTTATGTGAGTTATCAGAATCAGTTAGATGGGGGTACTGCGACATTACTCGAAAAGGAAGAGAAGAGAGCTCTGCTTTTCGCCATTGATGATGGGTGGCAGGAGCATTTGGCAGAAATGGATGAGCTGCGTGATGCTGTCTTTCTGCGGAGCCAAAGCCAGAAGGATCCGCTTGTGGAATATAAGGTCGAAGCCTATCGGCTTTTTGGTGATCTTATGGATAGGATCAAACAAAATGCTGTTGCTAATCTCTTTCACATAGCAACAAGTATCAGTGCTATGAAAGGGAAAGGATAGAGGTTGAGGATCAAGGGGGAGTCAGAGCAATCTGCTCCCTTGCGATTTCCGATCTAGGGCATCGATCACTTGGTTTCATTCAAGAAGACTCTTTTAGGTGCTGGACCTAGTGTCTGGCCTGCTATTAGCTCTGCCCCCAAAAACTTGTGTGAACCCTCTGGAAATCCATTACTCATCCATTCGCGGAAGTGTCTAAAGGCTTCATTCTTTGGGGTTCTGTATCTGGTAGGAATGGGGTTCAGCCATTCTAGAAATTCAGCATCCTCCATCACAACCATCGAGATGTCGGTTGGTATCTGGACTCCCGCAGAGAGGCAGATATTGTGTAGACAAATCGCCTGAAAGACACTGTCTGTCAGCACTAGAGTCGGGCGCTCAATACGGAGCATCGTTTCCCACCAGTTGTACCAATCGGATGGGTTGCATAGATCGGGAATCTTGATGGAAAAATCAATTTCCTCTCCTCCCCAGTCCTTGCTTAATGTGGGTTCAGTGACTCGTTGGATAGATTTCCTCATATCCTGCTCTCTAGTGGCTCGAGCGAGTACTAGCTGAATCCGCCGATGACCTAGTTTGAGAGCTTCATTTAATAAATTGTCGATACAACGGACAATGGCAAAACCAGTACCAGAGAGGATACCGTTATTCTGCCTCACGCTTCCTCCCGTAGCGTAGCAAGGCAGTCCCATGTTCTCAGTTGGTTTAATCCATTGCTTTGGGATGGTTTCAAATAATAGGCAATTGGGGTTGAATTTGTTGACCCAATTTTTTAGTTGATAACTTGGCTTCTGGGCTCGGCTCAGATCACTTTCTACGTAGCTCACCGTGCCACCTTCTTCTTTCCAGTGGTCTTCTATCTGTAATAGCATCTCCTTATCCAATGGCGTTGGTGGGTGCCGGCTGTCTATGATGATGAGTAAATTCTGTTTTGCCCAATGTTGCTTTTTAGCCACACCTCTAAGTATGGCCCTCATCTTCCCCGGCTCAGCTTGGCTTATCAATTTATTTGCTACAAGACTTCTTAACGCTTTCTCACAGGTGGTGCGACTGACATTGTAGCGTTGTGCCAGCACGCGGTAGCCAGGCAATTGCTTGGTCCAGACTCCAGCCGCAATATCTCTGGAGATAGCCTGCACTAGTTGCTCTGTAAGGGATTTTCGCTTTAGTTCTGACATATGGAAATTTTAAGAGTTTAGTCGCCAGAGTCAAGCTGTACTGAGTCTGTCTAGGTCTCAGTGAAAGGTGATTACTAAATGTCGACAGCTTAATGAGAAGTTTTAGCCTGTAACTAGTTCCTAAAATGAACTTTAAAAAAATAAAACTATACTATGAAAAATAATACTATGAAAAATAATACGATGAAAACTCTAGTAGGCATGAGTCTACTAATGGGTGGCTTAGGCATGCATGCAAATGCAGCGATAGTCTATGAGGGATTTGATTTCACCGGCGATATCGTTGGTGGTGGATCTGGCAATGGTTGGGATGGAGACTGGTTAGGAGACGATGACAATGCAGCTGGAACCCCAGCAGTAGGAGCTGGTCTCACATACACAGGACTTACTACTACAGGAGGCTCATACTCCCGTCCTGCTAGAAATGGTGTGGCTCAGTCTAGCCGAGTTCTTAGTACCACTTCACAAACTGCGCTAACTATGAATGGCACAACCGTTTACTTTAGCGTTCTGATGGATTCTAATAATGGAGGAAATGGCTTTGCTACTAACTCCAACGGGGCACTCGTATTTGGCGATACAGCTTTTACTTTAGATAACCCAGGGACAACTCCTCCTACTATAGGGACTGGGGGTAATGCTTTGGGAGTAACCTTTGAGGGGCCTGATGGTATTTATGATAATGTCAATGCGCATGCAATAACTTATGTAAATGGTACTCGAACCTTAAGTGGGACAAACGACAATATTGGAGACGATACGGTAATGATTGTGGGTAGAATTGATTGGGCTGCAAACGGATCAGATGATACGCTAAGTCTTTACAATGTCACCGATACTACTGCTGCATTAGGAACGGCTTTCGCGACGATGACTGCTGATTTGGATCAGTCTACTTTCAACATGATCGCTATTGGTCAGGGACAAACAGAAGTATTCGATGAAATTCGTTTTGATACTACACTTGCAGGAGTAGGGATATCCCCAATTCCAGAGCCTTCCAGCACAGCTTTGCTCGGCCTAGGTGGTATTGCACTTCTCTTACGTCGCCGTAAGTAAATCTTAAGCTATACTGTGAGGTTTGTTCTTTGCTGACGAATCTCACGGTATATTTTTTTGATTTTCAGAAATCAAAAATAGTTCCTTTTAGTGGAGTGAATCAGAGTAATTTCCTATAGTCTGTATCCTTTTGGTCTCATCGCTACTTGTTCGTTAACTACCAGCTTGACCTAAGCTGCCCGAATAAAAAATTGCCACTTGTGCCTAACTTTTGCCCAAGGAGGTAAAATAGGTGAGCGACATGACTTTAATCTGGGACGAGTTGGCGCCCGTGGAAGGATGTGATGAGGAGGTATTGGGTTGTGCTGGCTGTGGATGGAGTGGTGTTGGGGAGGTGGGGGATGGGTTAGTTAGTGGGTTTCCAGAGGGGAATGTTGTTTTCTTTTTGGGCTTTTTTGTAGCGTTCGATGAGTGGGTAGGTGTCTTGTCTGCGCTTGGTGGTTAGGCCTTCGTTGGTCATTAGGGGTAAGGTTTTGTTCCACCAGGTGTCGTAAGATTTGCGGAGTTCTGCGATGACTTCTGGGTGCTGGGCTGAGACGTCTGTGGTTTCGCTGGGATCGGTGGTGATGTCGTAGAGTTCGGAGTTGTTGACGAAGCGCCAGCGGTTGGTGCGGACGGCGCAGTTGGTGAATTTGGCGCTGGCTGCGGCATTGGCTTCCCAGCGGCCTACGTGGACGAAGATGTGGCGGTCAGGCCATTCTGATTTGGGTTCTGTTAGGAGTGGGATGAGGGAGCGGCCGTCGAGTTCTTGCATTTTTTCGGGGAGTTTGGCTCCGGCTAGTTGGCAGAAGGTTTGGTAGACGTCGATATGGGCGGTGAGGGCATTTATGTCTTTGCCTTGTGGGAGGATGCCTTTCCAATACCAGAATGAGGGGACGCGGGTGCCGCCTTCGTAGGGGGTGCATTTTTTGCCACGGAGGCCTGCGGTGTAGAAGGGTTCTACTATGCCGTTTTTCTTGCCTTCTATGTGGCTCATTCCGTTATCGGTCATGAAGATGACTAGGGTGTTATCTAGTGCTCCCCAGGCTTCTAGTTTTTCCATCATGCGACCGAAGTTTTCGTCGATGTTTTCGATCATTCCGAAGCGTCCTGCGGGTCCTTTGTATCTGTCTTCTGACCAACCCATGTCGGTGAAGCGTTTGGTGTATTTTTGTGGTGCGATGTTTGGGCTGTGTGGTGCGTTGGTGGAGATGTAGGCGAAGTAGGGTTGCTTGGCGTCGTGTTGTTTCTTGATCCAGCTTAGTCCGGCGTCGAAGAAGAGGTCAGTGCAGTAGCCTTCAGTTTTGACGATGCGGTTGTTGTGTAGGAGGGTGGAGTTGTAGTAGGTGTTTTTGCCATTTGAGGGGAAGTCACCCCAGACGGTTTGTCCTACTCCTCCGGCTCCGTGGATGAGTGACTCGGTGAATCCTCGGTTGTGGGGGAGGTATGGTTCATCGTCACCGAGGTGCCATTTGCCGAAGATTCCTGTGGCGTATCCTGCTGACTGGAGGGCTTGTGGGAGGGTGTAGGTGCTGAGGTCCATGCGCTCACGCAACATGATGGTGTGGGTGATGCCGACGCGGAACTCGTGGCGGCCGCTCATGAGGGCCGCGCGGGTGGGTGTGCATGCGGGGCTGACTTGGAAGTCTGTGAAGCGGGTGGATTGTTGGTAAAACTTGTCGATGTTTGGGGTTTTGAGGATGGGGTTTCCTAGGCATGATAGGTCGCCCATGCCTTGGTCATCGGTGAGGACGAAGATGATGTTGGGGCGGGTGCCTTCTAGAGGTTTTGGGGCTGCTGGAGCGGTGGTGGATGCTAGGAAACAGAGGGTGATGGCACGGATGGTGGATTTTAATGTAACTGGAGATTTCATGTTGGTGCTTTTTGTTTTGGAAAGTATTGATGTTGGTTCGTTGAGAATCGGGCATTGTTGAAACGAATCAAGGCAATAATTTATGACACCCCTAAACCGGGTAGGTGGTCTGAGTGGCTCTGGTGAAAGGGAGAAAAAAGAGGTAAGTTTTCGCAAGAAAAGTCCGTGGGTATCGTATTTAGTAAGAATAACTGGAGTGATCGCTAGAATGATGATGAAATTTTCTCGCCCTCGAAGGCCAGTTTCTTTAGTGTAGAACACCTCATCACGGATGAAAGTAACGATCAGTAATTTACCTAAATAGAGATGGCGCCGAATGCGTCTAAGTAACTATCAACACCGACAATTTAAAATAATGAAAAACCTTATCACTTTATGCTTAACTATGGTCACGACAGTGGCATGGGCTGCCGACAAACCTAATGTTGTTATTATCTATGGGGATGATGTGGGGCAGGGTGATGTGGGTGTTTATGGGTCTAAGATGATCCCGACGCCGAATATTGATCGGTTGGCGAGTGGGGGATTGGTTTTTACTGATGGGCATTGTACGGCGGCTACTTGTACTCCTTCGCGGTATTCGATGCTGACTGGGGTTCATGGGTTCCGTAATAAGGTGGGGATATTACCTCCGAATGCTCCGTTGAGTATAGCGACCGATATTTTGACATTGCCGAAGCTTTTTCAGAAGGCTGGGTATAAGACTGGGGTTGTTGGGAAATGGCATCTTGGGATAGGGAAGAAGGGTGTGGATACTGATTGGAATGGGAAGGTGTTTCCTGGGCCGTTGGAGATAGGATTTGATAGTTCATTTTTGTTGCCATCGACGAATGATCGGGTGCCTTGTGTTTATCTGGACGGGCATTATGTGTTGAATTTGGATCCTAAGGATCCTTTGTTTGTGGGGAATTCGCCTAAGGCGGTGAACCGACCTGGGAGTACGGAGTATCCGGATGCGAAGAAGGATAAGGCGTCGATGACTTATTATCAGAGCACGCATGGGCATAATAATAGTGTGATCAATGGTATTGGTCGGATAGGTTATATGGCTGGCGGGAAGGCTGCGTTGTGGGATGATGAGACGATGGCTGATGTGTTTGTGGAGCAGGCTAGGGAGTTTATTACTGAGAATAAGGCTGCGCCATTTTTCTTGTATTTTGCTTCACAGGATATCCATGTGCCGCGTGCGCCGCATGAGCGATTTAAGGGGAAGACGGAGCTTGGTTTTAGGGGGGATGCGATGGTGCAGTTTGACTGGGTGACTGGTGAGATTATGAAGTCGTTGGATGAGAATGGGCTTACTGAGAATACGATTGTGATTTTTTCTAGTGATAATGGGCCGGTTTATGATGATGGGTATGATGATGGGACGAAGGTGAAGAAATCTCTGAAGGAAGTGGACCGTGGTCATGATGGATCAGGGATTTATCGTGGTGGGAAGTATCAGATTTATGAGGGAGGGACTAGGGTTCCGTTTATTGTGAGGTGGCCGGCTAAGATTAAGCCTGGGACGTCTGCGGCGGTGGTGAGTCATATTGATTTTATTGCTTCGTTTGCAGAGATGCTGGGTCTGGAGCTTCCGGAGGGTGAGGCACGTGATAGCCGTAATAATTTGGATGCGCTGTTGGGTAATGATGCTAAGGGACAGGAGTATATGATAGAGGAGTCTTTTGGGTTGGCGTTGCGCAATGGTGACTGGAAATTTATTGAGCTGACGAAGCCGAACTGGGGGAATAAGAAGGGGATTCCTAAGTCGTTGTATAATTTGAAAGATGATCCTGGTGAGACTAAGAATGTGATTGCTGAGCATCCGGAGCGTGCAGCTGCGATGGAGGCGAAGTTGAAGGCGATGCGGAAGGCTGATGGGATTCGTGGTGAGTAGTGGAGATTTGCAGCAAGCGTGCAGGAGCAGGAAGCGAGAAGCGGGGAGCCGCAGGCGGATTTCTGGACTGTTGGGTGAGAAGGGGTTGTTAGGGAATTTATAAGGTTAGGGTTATTTAAATAAACGAATTAAGAGATATGATTAAACAGATATTGTTAGGGTTGGTGCTGGGGTTATCCGCGCAGGCGGAGAAGCCGAATATTATTTATATTTTGGCTGATGATCTTGGTTATGGAGATATTAGTAGTTTGGGACAGAAGCATTTTGAGACTCCGAACATTGATAAGCTTAAGGCTGGGGGTAAGTTTTTCTCGAATCATTATTCAGGGAGCACGGTGTGTGCTCCATCGCGCTCTGCGCTGCTGACTGGGCAGCATACTGGGCATACGTATGTGCGAGGGAATAGGGAGATAAAGCCTGAGGGGCAGACTCCGATTCCTGATGGTGAGCTGTTGCTGCCTGAGATGCTAAAGCATGCAGGGTATGTGAGTGGGGCGTTTGGTAAGTGGGGGCTTGGTTTTCCGGGGTCTGAGGGTGATCCGTTGAATCAGGGATTTGATGTGTTTTATGGTTATAATTGTCAGCGTTTGGGGCATCATTATTATCCGTATCATTTGTGGGATAATGAGAAGAAGGTGATGTTAGAGGAGAATGCGGGGACGGCGAAGGGGGTGTATGCACCTGAGTTGATTCATGATAAGACGCTGAAGTTTATGGAGGATAATAAGGATAAGCCATTTTTCTTGTATGTGGCGTCTATTATTCCGCACGCGGAGCTGGCTGCACCTGAGGAGTATATGAAGAAATTCCAGGGGAAGATAGAAGAGGTGAGGAAGTATAAAGGAGTGGATTCTGGGAAGAAATTGCGCCAGGGGCCGTATCAGTCACAGGAGACTCCGCGTGCTGCGTTTGCTGCGATGGTGACTTTACTTGATGATCAGGTGGGTGAGATAGTGGCGAAATGTGAGGAGTTAGGGATAGCGGATAAGACGTTGATTATATTTACTTCTGATAATGGAGCACACCAAGAGGGGGGAGCAGATCCTAAGTTTTTCAATAGTGCAGGGCCGTATCGTGGTCATAAGCGCGATCTTTACGAGGGTGGTGTGCATGTTCCTATGTTTGCTTACTGGCCGGGGAAGATAGCGGCGGGTTCTGAGTCTAAGCATATTTCTGCGTTTTGGGATATGGTGCCGACGTTTACTGAGTTAGCCGAGCTTCCTGTGCCGGAGAATACTGATGGGATTTCTATGGTTTCTGCTTTGACAGGGAAAGGTGAGCAGGCGGTGCATCCGTATTTGTATTGGGAATTTCATGAGCGTGGTGGCCGTATTGCGGTGCGTATGGGTAAGTGGAAAGGGGTGCGTTATAATGTGCTGAACAAGCCGGATGCGATGATGGAGCTTTATGATTTAGAGGTTGATCCAGGAGAGACTAAGAATTTAGCGAAGGGGAATCCGGAAGTGGTGGAGCGCATTTTGAAGGCTATGAATACGGCTCGGACAGATTCTGAGGTGTTTAAGTTTGATCAGCAGAAGGGCAAGAAGTAGTAGATCTAGACTACTTATTACTATTAATTTTATATATCATGAAGAATATTATCTTTTCACTAGTTTGTGCCGTTGTGGCAATGAGTTCAATGACTGCGACCGCGGTAGAGCGTCCGAATGTTGTTCTTATTTATGCCGATGACCTTGGGATTGGGATGTTGGGTAGTTATGGTCAGAAGTTGATCAAGACGCCACATATTGATCGGTTGGCTAAGGAGGGGATGAAGTTTAATAATACCTATGGTGGGGTTTTATGTGCGCCTGCGCGGTGGACCTTGCTGACTGGTATGCATGATGGGCGTAAGGGTGGATGGGGGTTTAATAATGCTGGATTTCTTAAAAAGTTAGATAGGGAGGGAGTGACTGGAGATGAGTATATGGAGCGCTTTAATGCTTATGTAGAGAAGACCTCTAAGCGGATTCCTGATGATGAGGTGTTTCTTGCGCAGGTGGCTCAGAAGGCGGGGTATACTACTGCGCAGTTTGGGAAGCTGGATGTGGGGTTTCTGACGAACCATGATAGGGTGACTAGGTTTGGTTGGGATTATTATGAGGGGATGTATAGTCATACTCGTTGTCATGGATTTTATCCGCCGTATATGTGGCGGAATGGGGAGAAGTTTTTCTTGAAGGGGAATACGGATATAGACTGTGGTAAAATGTCTGAGAAGGGGAATGAACCTGTGGGGTCTGGTGGTGAGACTTATTCGCAGAATGTGTTTATTGAGGGGATTTTGAAATTTATCCGAGAGCACAAGGATGAGCCGTTCTTTTTGTATCATCCTACTCAGTTGCCGCATGGTCCGGTGGCGATCCCTGAGTTGCATCCTGATTTTGCGGATCATCCTACGCTGAGTTTGGCGGAGAAGAAGTATGCTTCGATGGTGAAGATGTTAGATGATCATGTGGGTCTGATTATGGAGGAGCTAAAAAAGCAGGGGTTGGATGATAAGACGATGGTGGTGTTTACTTCTGATAATGGGCATGAACTTTATTATGGGCCGAAGAAATCATTTCCTAAGCATGGGCTGGATGATGTGCCGACAAACTTGACTGATAATAAGTGGCGGACTTCTGAGGCTGGAGATGTGTTTGATGGTAATGCTGGACGTGCGGGATTGAAGCGTGCTGCTTATCAGGGTGGGATGCAGTGTCCGTTGATTGTTCGTTGGCCGGGTAAGGTAAAGGCGGGGACGGAGAGTAGCGTGCAGAATACGCATTATGATTTCATGGCTACTTTGGCTGATGTTGTGGGTGGTAGGGTGCCGAGGGGTAAGGATAGTATTTCTTATTTGCCGACGTTGTTGTCCAAGCCTCAGAGGGAGGTGCATGATTATGTGATTATTAATAATCGATTCAATAGGATGGGTAAGACTGCTTTGATTGGGAATGATGGGTGGAAGTTAGTGGAGGTGGAGCGTAAGAATGATAATTTCCAGCTTTATAACATTAAGGAAGATAATGAGGAACGTCATAATTTAGCAGATAAGCATCCTGAGAAGGTGACAACTTTGAAGGCTATTTTGCTGCGTGAGCTAGAGTCTGATCGGCCTGATTTAAAGAAGTAGAAAAAATGAACCATTCATAGCTGAGAGGGGATGTTAGGGGGATTTTATTCTAGTTTAATAGAATAGAATTTTTTATCTCCGCTAGGTACTGGTATACTTAGACTCGTGGAATCTCCGCTGCTCGCTGCCGGGATCGCATTTTGTTCAGTGGACCAATCATTGATTGGTCCCTCTAAAGTTGTGGAGCTCATTAGAGAGAATGTTAGCCCAGGTTGAGAAGGCCATGTTAGTGTAAATGAGGATGGTGGAGTATTGGCTATGGTAACTTTAAAACTTTCAGTGTTGTCAGTTGGGTCTAGTCCTAATTGGATTTCTACGAAGTCTGAGGTGCCATCAGAGTCCGAATCGCTCAAATCCACGTTTGATTCCCCGTCACTAAGAAGGCCGTTACTGTCAATGTCTTCTTGGTAATCAAAGAGGCCATCTCCATCAGAATCAACTGTGTTCAGTCCATCGACATTGTAATCGATGAAGAAAACGTCATTAGTGTATGGTCGACTGCTGCCATCAGTTGGAGTCAACGTGGGCCAGAGTTCTCCATTGATACCCCAACCGGCTTCAAATGCTTGCGCCATTTTGCGAGCCATTTGGAGCACGATCTCGGGATGCGCTGCCGAAAGATCTGTTGATTCTGTTAGGTCATTTGGGATGTCGTAAAGTTTGAAACTATTGTCATCAAAGTAGTAATGTAATTTCATGTCACCCTCTCGATAGATGGCGAAGTAATCATTTCTGTGATCAATAGGGAGATACATTAGGAACTCCTGAGGGCGATGTTCTCCTGGTTGATTCGTCAAGTAGGGGGTGAGGTCATATCCATCAAATTCCTGGGTCGTAGGAGTATCGGTCACTTTTAATATGGTTGGTAATACATCCCAAACTGTTACAAGATCTGTTTCTATGCTGTTAGCTGGAATAGGGAAGGCTGCTTGCATGGGGTTGCTTGGATTTAGTTTTGCCCATGAAACTATTAAGGGCACGTGGATGCCACCTTCCCAAGCAGTCGCTTTTTTACCTCTTTGTGGGAAGTCGCTATAGATGCCTGAGGCTAATCCATTGTTGGTAGATGCTGGGTTATCGCTACCATTGTCTCCTAAGAAGATAATTAGAGTTTCTTCTGCGATTCCTAAAGACTCTAGTTTGGTGATGGTTTGGCCTAGTGATTGATCCATTCCTTCGATCATGGTGGCGAATTTCTGATGATCGTTGTTGTGTGAAGCACTGTAATTTCCGGTGGCATTTGGGTCGGTAGTAAATGGGCTGTGTAGTGCGTAGTGGGAGAAGTAGAAGAGGAACGGGACCTCATCGTTGACTGCATTTGTCATAGCTGCTCCGGTCTCAATGGTTAAGGCGTCAGTTAAAAAGGTGCTGGTTCCACTGTAGTGAGACATGTTCGGTTTGGATGAAAAGTTCGTGTAGCTAGAGCTGCCTGATTGGTCGCCTGCGATGTTGACATCGAAGCCGATGGCGGTTGGGTATTTAGCATAGGATACATTGGAGCCGAAATGCCCCTTGCCTGCGTGTATTGAGCGATAGCCTACATCGCCTAGTAACATTGGCAGGGTGATATCATCTGCTTGCATCCCTGTTCTTTTCCAGTTGTTAGGAGCGCTATGAGAATTCGTAGCTGGGTTTTGTCTGACGGGGTCGTAGTTACCAGAGGGTGTGACTTGGGAGATGACTCCGTGGCGCAGGGTGTTGTGTCCTGTTAGGAGTGATGCGCGGGTTGAGCTGCAGACGGGGGTGGCGTATGCTTGGGTGAATTTCATGCCTTTTGCTGCTAGAGCTTCCATGTTTGGGGTTTGGTGGAGTTGATTAAATTCACTGGGGATGGGTGCTCCGTTAGAGTCATAGACGAAGGGGACAGAGGTGTCATTTACGCCCATGTCGTCAACTAGGAAGATGACGATGTTGGGTTTAGGGTTTCCTTCATACACTATTAATTCTGATGTTTCATTGCCGAAGGAATTGGTTGCTGTGAGGGTGAATTGGGTTGTTTGGTTGATGACTACGTCTATAAAGTTTAGACCTGTTACGTCTCCTACACCTTGGTTGATGCTGAGAGATGTTTCATTATCAACATCCCAGCTTAGTCTTACGGTTTCTCCTTGAGGAACGTAGCGGCTATCTGGGGTAAAGGAATTGATCGTTAGGGGGATGCCTTCTACGATTTCGATGCCATTGATGGCGGAGCGTGATCCTGAGGCGTTGGCGTTACCTGTGATGGTGAGTGAGGTGCCTGTGAAGCCGGTAAGGGTGAGTTTATTTGCTCCAGCGTCAAATGTTCCGCTGAAGGTTGCTGTGTCTTGAATGTTTCCTGATTTTGTGACTGAGCCATCGGTGATAGAGAAGTCCATGGAGCGGGCAGTGTCATTAGAGTCTCCGTAGATGATGACGCTGTAGCCACTGGTGTAGGCGGCGGGGATGGAGTTGATGGTTAGGGATTCTGTGCCCTTGAGACCGAGCCAGGATTCCATCATGGCGTAGTCTTGGTTGTTTGTGGCGTAGCCGTTGCTGTTGAAGTCTTTGATGAATCCTGCAGCTGAGGTGATTTTAGCTGTTGTGGCTGCTCCTGTAGAGTCTAGGAGTGGGATGTTGGTGAAGGTTTGCTGGGTGGTGTTGTTCCAGGTGTTAGTGGTGGTGTTTACGATGGAGCCAGCTGGTCTGGAGGTCATGGCGGTTTGTGTGGCGTTGTCTTCGTGGAAGGAGACTTTTATGTCTGCTGATAGGGTTGCGAGACTGAGGAGGAAGGTGGAGAGGATGATTCGTTTCATGTTTGTTTAGGTTTAAGATGCTTAGATTCTGATGAGTATGGTTTGAGAAATCAAAGAAATTATAGCTCTAAGGACAGGTCATCAATGATGTGTGCTGCAAAAGCGGGCAGGGGGATTCCTAATTTGAGAATTAAGTCTTCAAACGAGAGATCTCTTTTTCTAGAGATGTCATGGAGTTTGTTGACGATTATTTCAGGACTCATGGAGTAGAGGGTGATGAGGTAATCTTGTGGATGGAGGGCTTCTATGCTCCATGGTTCTAATGCTTCTATGGGGAAGTCTTTGAGATTAAAGGTTACTATTACGGAGGCACCTGAGCGGACTGTAGCAGCTAATACATGACGATCTTTTTCATCGTTTGTCATCACTGGTAGTAGGTGTTCGTAGTCATCGATCCAAGAATCTGGGAAGCTTTTCTCTACTTCAGAGTGATATGATGCCACGATGTGTTCTGGCCAATTTAGTTTATTGAGCTGAGTGTTTCTTACTTCCTCCATGATTTTGCTAGACCACACGGGGAGGAAGAGTCTGGGTTTTTCTGCTAAGCGGAGCAGTAGATCACACACTGCAATGTTAGCTAAGACGCAGGCATCAATACAGACTTTGAAATCAGCCCGCATTAGTCTTCGCCTTGGTAGCTGCTGTCGTAGAGGTTGGCGTCATCGATGTCTTTCATGAGCTTGTCTAGTGACTGGTGGCGGTCTCCGTCTCGCTTGCGTTCATAGTCAATTAGGTCTTTGAAGTAGACTCTGCGGTGTGTTCCTACATTGTGGAATGGGATTTCGTCTTTTTCTAGGAGGTCGACTAAATGCTGGCGTGAGACTCCTAGATAGTTTGCTGCTGCTTGGCTTGTGAAGGTTTCCTCCTCTGGCATCATGACGATGGCTTTACCTGCTTGCATTTGTTTTAGGACGCGGAGTAGCGTGTTAAAAATAGGTTTAGGTAGGTCTATTCTTTTGCCGTGTTCATTGATGAGTGCTGGGGAATTCTTAGTGGAGAGGAATTTGACTACTTCACTTAAGGTTTTACTGTCTAGCATAGAGGGGTCTAGCCGATTTTGTTGTCTCATGGTACTCATAACACTTTTAATGTAACGATGTAAGCGTATTACGCAAGGGTTAAACGCTATATTCGCTATTAGTGCTATAAACGCTTAGGGGTGAAAGTGAGATTTATGATTAGATTTATAGAGGCTTAAGCGATTTTGAATGTGTTTAGATACTGCGGAGCATGGTGAGGGATTCGTTGAGTTTGGTTTCTGGGTTGGTGGATTTTAGGCGGGGGAATTTGGATTGTGAGAGCATTTTGGTTTGAACATAAAGATTCTTTTTTGGTAAAGCTCTCCTTTCGGCCTTAGTGGTTAAATTTGGTGCATTTGTTTTATTTTTAACAGTTATAATTGTAAGATGATCATCGATAGATACATTGTATTTATGAGTTTTGATTTAATTTCTACTGAAACAGTTATTCATGGTCAATTTTGGTTTCCTGATGATACTGAGAAAGTCTATGAAGGTTTTATAGAAATACGTCCTGGTAACAGTTCTATTCTTAATCTTCATACTTATGAAACAAATGGTATGGCAGAACTAGGAATGAGATCAAATCATCAATCTCATACTCCAGTTTTTAGAAATAGGAAATTAATTCACGGTAAGAATAAGCATGGGAAACTGCTGACGCTATACAATTGCTACGCAAATAAGTCAGGAACCTTGCACATGGCAAGTGTAAAATATAAGTGCTATCTTTACTTTGAAGGTGTGAGTTTATCTATGGGTGATTTAAACTTCAATGGTATTAAAATGCATTTCGATTTTCAAGAAACATGGGTCTCAAAGTCAGTGTTCTCAACATACCACGAGACTATAAATGACGGTAAAGATCTCGAAAAAGTTACAATTCCGTTTAGTAAAAAGAAGAATATTTCTATTGGATTAGAGCGTTACAAAAAAAGTGAAATATATTGCGGTTATGGCGTAAAACAAACGCATAATAGTATATCATTTATACACCGATCATCTTTTAATATTTCCTTCAAAAATCCTACCTCAATTAAAAATATACTAGGCTTGATTCATCAATGGGAATGGTTTCTCTCTCTACTGACAAGGAAAACTGTCAGGCTAAGAACATTAGATTTAAATCGAGAAGAAGTGTTAATCTTCGGTTCTAAAGATATTTTGGAAGGTATTAAAATTTGGAAGAGCCGTGATTTAAATAACCTGCCTGATAAAGAGCCCACACAGCATGATTTTTATTGTACCTATTGTGATATAGAGGCCGAGTTTCCTGTGATTTTCGAAAATTGGCTAAACATTCAAGATCTCTGGGCTGCTGTATTACATAGGTTTTTCGCAACAACACAACCAAGAGATATTTGGGCAAATGAAGAGTTTCTCTTTCTCGCTCAAGCAATAGAATCTATTCACAGAATACGCTCTAAGGTTGCAGGAAATATAGATTTTAATAAAGCGGCGAAAGAAATTTATTTAGGAGCGGCCCATGATCTACAGATTGAAATAGGTGACAGAAAATTATTCCAAAAGCAGCTGCATTCATCACGAAATTATTATACTCATTACGGTCACCCTGGTCCGTCCGACTCAGAACATATATTATGTGGTAAGGATTTAGCCGATTTAAATATAAAGTTACGCTGGATCATAGAATCGGCTATATTAGAGGAGATAGGAATCCCTGAACATATAGCTTCAAAGGTTTGGAGCTCTCAATGGAGAGGCAAATGGGTAACTTACGAAGATTAAACTGATATTGGTATTCTGCTGTTAGAGCTTATAGAATAACATCAAGATGCTAAAGTTGATTCTGCTCTAGATAGATCTTAGCATCTCTGTTGCCTCAGCTAGTTTGGTTTTTGGGGTGGTGGATTTTAGGCGGGGGAATTTGGTTTGGGAGAGCATTATGTATTGGTTGTTGCGGGTGAGCATGAGGCGTTGGCCTTTGATTTCTATGCTGGTGATGTTGGCTTTGGAGGCAGCTATTTTTAGTTGGGTTGTGTCTAGGAGGTTTTGGGCTGGGGTGGGGAGTTTGCCGTATTGGTCTTGCCAGTTGTCGCGGAGTTGGCGGATGGTTTTTTCTGATGCAGCTTCTGCGAGTTGTTTGTATGCGCGAATGCGCATGGTGGGCTCGGTCATGTAGGCGGCTGGGATGTAGCAGTCGAGTGATGATTTATCTGATTGGCTTTCGACGAAGTTTAGGAAGTCTGCGCGGAGGGTGACGTCTATGCGGATGGCGGATTTGTTTCCGCGGAGGCGTTCGATGGATTGGCGGAGGAGTTGGCAGTAGAGGTCGAATCCGACGCTGGAGATGTGGCCGGATTGTTTGGTGCCGAGGAGGTTTCCGGCGCCGCGGATTTCTAGGTCGCGCATGGCGATTTTGAAGCCTGAGCCGAGGGCGGTGTATTGTTTGATGGCGTTGATGCGTTTGGAGGCATCGCCGCCGACTGTTAGGTCGCGGGGGATGAGGAGGATGGCGTAGGCGTTGGTGCCGCCGCGGCCTACGCGTCCGCGGAGCTGGTAGAGGTCTGCGAGGCCGAAGCGGTCTGCGCGGTCGATGATGATGGTGTTGGCATTTGGGATGTCGATCCCGCTTTCGATGATGGTGGTGGCGAGGAGGATGTCTGCGTCTCCGTTTACGAAGGTGCGCATGACTTGCTCGAGTTCGTCTTTTTCCATTTGGCCGTGGCCGATGACTATTTTGGCGTTTGGGACGAGTGCGTGGATTTTGTCCCGCATGATTTCGATGGTTTGGACGCGGTTGTGGAGGAAGAAGGTTTGTCCGCCGCGGTCCATTTCGCGGGTGATGGCGGTGCGGATGATGCGCTCATCGTAGCCGCAGATGGAGGTTTGGACTGGGACTTTGTTTGGTGGGGCGGTGTCGATGGTGGACATGTCACGGGTGCCCATGAGTGCGAGGTAGAGGGTGCGGGGGATGGGGGTGGCGGAGAGGGTGAGGAGGTCTATGCCGGCGAAGAGTTCTTTGAATTTTTCTTTGTGTTTGACTCCGAAGCGTTGTTCTTCGTCGATGATGGCGACGCCGAGGTCGTGGAAGTGGACGTCATTTGAGACGAGGCGGTGGGTGCCGATGACGATGTCTACGGAGCCGTCTGCGAGGCCTGCGATGGTGGAGCGGATTTCGGAGGGTTTGCGGAAGCGGTTGAGGAGTTCGATACGGATGGGGTAGTCTGACATGCGCTGGCGGAAGGTGCGCCAGTGTTGCTCAGCGAGGACGGTGGTGGGGACTAGGATGGCGGCTTGTTTGCCTCCGGTGACGGCTTTGAATGCGGCGCGGATGGCGACTTCTGTTTTGCCGAATCCGACGTCTCCGCAGATGAGGCGGTCCATGGGCTTGGGGCATTCCATGTCTGCCTTTGCGTCTTCGATGGCGGTGAGTTGGTCTGGGGTTTCTGTGTAGCGGAATGAGTTTTCAAATTCCCACATCCATTTGGTGTCTGGTGGGTGGCCTTCTCCTTTGGCGACTTGGCGTTCTGCTTGGAGGCGGAGGAGCTGGGCGGCGTAGTCCATGATGGACTTTTCTGCGGATTTGCGGGCGCGTGACCATTTGGGGTCTCCTAGTTTGGAGAGGGTGGGGGCTTTTCCTCCCATGCCGACGTATTTGGCGAGGAGGTGGGCTTGGTCGATGGGGACGGAGAGGATGGCTTTGTCTCGGTAGCGGATGTTGATTTCTTCTGTGCCGTCTGGGTCTGTGGTGATGTCTTGGAATCTGCCGATGCCGTATTCTGTGTGGACGACGAGGTCTCCTTTTTCGATGTCTAGGATGTCTGTCTGGGCGCGTGCTCGGCGCTGGTGTTCTAGGTGGGTGTTTTTGCGGTTGTTGGAGGTTTGGTATCTGCCGAAGAGTTCTGCGGAGGAGATGACGGAGAGTTTTGCGGAGGGGATGGTGAAGCCGTGGGCGAGTTCTCCGATGGAGGTTTCAATACCGGCTAGGATGGAGTCCCCCATGAGCTCGGTGAAGCGTTCTATTTCTCCTTTGTTAGAGAAGATGAGGTGGATGTGCCAATTTTCTGCATTCCACTCGGCGAGTTGTTTGGTGAAGGCGTGGCGTTTGTTTTGCTGGAGGACGAAGTCGCCGGCTTCGAAGGCGCCGAGGGGTGAGGGGTGGATGGAGAGTGAGGCGAGTGGGTCAGAGGTAATGTTTATTACGTGAGAGGAGGGATGTGGAGGTAAGTTTTCTTCGTCGCTTAGGAGGGTGATGATGAGGTCGTTTTTGTTGATGTAGTCTGCTACGGTGGCGGTGTCTTCTGGTTCGGTGAGTTGGATCTGGGTTTGTTTGACTTTGCGGATGGAGGTTTGGGTGTTGAGGTCGAACTCGCGGATGGAGTCTATTTCTGTGTCGAAGAATTCTACTCTGACGGGGAGTGGGGCTTGCCAGGTGTAGATGTCTAGGATGCCGCCACGGAGGGCGTATTGGCCGCGGTTGTGGATGTGGTCGACGCGTTCGAAGCCGGCTTTTTCTAGGAGGGCGATGAGTTTGTCTTGGTCTTGTTCTTTGCCTGTGGTGAGGGTGGTGCCTTGGAGGGAGATGGCAGTGGGTGATGGGCAGGGGGATTCTAGGTGGGAGGTGATGATGAGCTCGGCGTTTCCTGTGGCAATGTTTGAGAGGGTGTGGAGGCGGTCGGCTGTTGCTTCTGGGTCGTGTAGTTCTGTGGCGGTGGCGTCTGTTTTATTTTCTAGGAGGATTTGTGCGCGGATGTTCCAGAAGTCTAGTTCTGCGGTGAGGGCTTGGTTGAGGCGGGGTTGGTCTGAGAGGAACCAGACTCTGGGGTGGTTCTTTTTGTTAGAGAAATTTTTCCGGTGCAGGTGAGCTGCTGCGGCGATGATGAATGAGAGGCCTGAGTGGCGGTCCATGTCTGCTAGGCATAGGCATAGTGGTGCCATCTCAGATGTGGGATGGGCCGTGAGTGAGCGGCTTAGATCTGAGTGCTGGAGTGCTTGGGTAAGAGCGCAGTGAATGTGTTCTGAGTGTTTCAAGCGGAGTGGTTTATTAGCACAATGGGAGGGGTGTTGGAAGAGTAGTTTTTCCGATAATGAAATCTCGCGTTTTGGTGGATGTGTGGTAATTGTCTGGGTATATGTTTTCTAATTTGTTCCATTTCAAGCTTTGCATCCCGCTGGTGATGTTGGTAGGTGCTGTGTTGGTTTCGTGTAGTGTTGATCCTGATCCATATAGTTATAATGGAGGTTATAGTAGGCCGGTGAGTATGGTGCAGCCTGGAATAGGTGGTGCTCGTGGAGGGATGACTTCTAGCCAGTTGTTGAGGCAGGTGAATCTGAATAAGGATTACATTCCATATGGGAGGCATGCGCGGAAGTACAGGCGTAAGATGACTCCGCGTTATATTACGATCCATAGTACGCAGAATTATAGTGCGACTGCGGATGCGTGGCAGCATAGTAAGGCACTAAAGAATGGCAAGCTGCGTGCGTATAAGCGTAAGGGTGGTAATAGAATAGGGTATTTGGTATGGCATTATACGATTGATGAGGACCGGGTGGTGCAGCATTTGCCGGATAATGAGCAAGGTGAGCATGCAGACTTTGATGGGCCTGGGAATAACTATTCACTGGGGCTAGAGATGTGCGAGAATAGTGGTAATAGTAGGAGTGCTACGGTGGAGAGGACGGCGAAGCTGACTGCCTATCTGATGAAGCAGCATGGGATTCCTATACGGAATGTGGTTCCGCATTATCATTGGCCTAGGGCGGGATCTAAGACGCCGAATAAAAATTGCCCACACTTTTTGTTAGATAATGGTAGGCCTGGGGCGAAGTGGAGAGCGTATCAGTCTAAGGTGATGGGGTATTATAATCTTATTTCTAGACCTGTGGCTGCTGCGCCGACTTCCCGGTCGCCGTATCAATCGGGGCAGACATATCCGGCAAATCCATACGGAACAACATCAACTAGGTATTACTAGAATATAATGGCTACGGAATTGGATCCAGATACATGGTATCAATGTGACCGGTGCACTGCTTGCTGTAAGTGGCCTGGTGATGTGAGGGTGGAGGACGATGAGGTGATGGAGATCGCTAAGTATTTGGAGATGGATGAGGATGACTTTATCCAGAAGTTCACGCGGTTGCGGATGAATAGGAATGGATTGTCCTTAATAGAGCGGGAAAACCATGAATGTATCATGCTGGAGAATGATAAGTGCACGATTCAGGCGGTGAAACCATTTCAATGTAAGGGGTTCCCAAATCGATGGAATTTTAAAGATTGGCAAAAAGTTTGTCAGGCAAAGCCGGTGCCGATGGCTGAGGCAATGGAGTTAGGCCTTGTGGAAGAGGGGGATCTGTCAGCGGATCATCCATTACGAGGGAGTGATATTTAAGGGTTTCTATGGCGGTATTAGCCTGCTCATGGTGTGGTTTAGAAATAAAAACGCAATAAATGCAAAAAAGATCTTGAATAAAACTCTGGAATGTGGTTTTTTGCGCCCGCGCTAGTCGCAACCATTACAGCGTCCCGTTCGTCTAATGGTTAGGACTCCGCCCTTTCACGGCGGCAATAGGGGTTCGAATCCCCTACGGGATGCCATTTCTCTTTTCGAAGAGGAATGCAGAAAAAAGAGGTTTATTTCAATACGAAGTAAGCCTCTTTTTTTGTGGTTATTTTTTGAGCTCTAGGGTGTAGGTTTTGTTGCCTTGGATATTTTCGTTGTAGAATTTGCCTTTGCTGTCGGCTGACTTGAGGTTGTTCCAGAGTGGTTGGCTGATGTTTTGGTAGATGAGGATGGGCGGTGGGCCTTTGCGGAGGTGGAGGATGAGGTAGCCGTTGTTGGTTGAGGGGTAGTATTCGAGTTTGTTGAAGAAGGAGGAGTCTGTGGTGATGGTTTCGGCTTGGTGGTTCTGTTTGATCCAATTTTTTGCGGACTGGTAGTCGGTGAAGGTGGTGGGGGTGCTTTCTGTGGGAGGCTCAGGTGACTTGCATGAGATGAGCAATGTGGAGCAGCAGATGAGGAGGGTGAGGGGATTGAGAGGGTAAGACATAGTTTTTAGGATGCTAAATGTTTGACGGTGTGTCAATAGAGGGGTTTGATGTGTGGATAATGATAGCGAGCGATATAATAAAGGTTTTGAAGGAGAATGGAGTGATGCCTAGTAAGAAGTTGGGGCAGAATTTTCTTTGTGATGCAAACGTTGCTCGCTGGATTGTGGATCAGCTTGATCCGCAGCCTGAGGATACTGTGGTGGAGGTGGGGCCGGGAACTGGGGCGCTGACTGAGCATTTGGTGGGTAAGGTGAAGCGGGTGATCTTGGTGGAGTATGATGCGAGGTTAGCAGAGTATCTGACTGATAAATTTAGCGATCGTGAGGATGTGGAGGTGCATCACTTTGATGGGGCGCGGTTTGATGTGAGGAGTTTGTATAAGCATGCGCCGATTAAGTTTTTGGGTAATTTGCCTTATAGTGCTGGTGGTGCGATCATGCGTAATTTCATGAAGAGCCCGACTCCGGTGGTGAGGGCGGTGTTGATGTTGCAGAAAGAGTTTATTGATAGGATAGTGGCGAAGCATGGGAGGAAGGAATACGGGGTGTTGTCGTTGCGGATGCAGAGTGAGTGGGCGAGTAAGCCGGTGAAGACTGTGCCGCCTGAGGCGTTTCATCCGAGGCCGTTGATTGATTCTACGGTGATGACTTGTGTGCCATCTGAGAATGGTGAGGTCTATGATAAGCGGTTATTTGATGAACTGGTGCGACGTGGGTTCTCGCAGAGAAGGAAGCAGGTGAAGAAGCAGATGCCTGATAATGCGGACTGGGAAGAGCTTTCTGCGTCGTTAGGATTGCCGGTGACGGCGAGGGCGGAGGAGATAAGCTTGGAGCAGTGGATTAAGATTACGCAGGCTTATGATGCTCATCCGTTGAAAAATATACCTCAGTGTGGGGATGAGATTTTCGATGTGGTGGATGAGGATGATGTGGTTGTTAGGCAGGAGAAGCGGAGTGTGGTGCATGCGGAGAATTTGCTACATAGGGCGGTGCATGTGTTGGTTTTCAATAAGAAGAAGGAGGTGTTGCTGCAGAAGCGGAGTATTCTCAAGGATAAGTGTCCGGGGTTGTGGGATAGCAGTGCGGCGGGGCATCTGGAGACAGGGGAGAGCTATGATGACTGTGCTCCTCGGGAGCTGAAGGAGGAGTTAGCGATTGATTCTGAGGTGCAGCATATAGCGCAGCTTAAGCCGAGTGAGAGGACAGGGTTGGAGCACATAGGGCTTTATGTGGCGCGGTATGATGGGGCATTGAGGTTTCCGTGTAGCGAGATAGAGCATGCTATTTGGTTCGATATGGATCAACTCAATGATTGGATAGCTGCTCGACCTGAAGATTTTGCTACTGGATTTCTGGAATGCTGGACTGTGTTTTATGAGAAATTTAGTAACTACGAGGGATAGCTTATGACTCTGTGTTCTGTGGCTTCTCTTTGAGGACATTTAGATCTGTGAGTCCGAGGGTTTCTAGGTCAGCGAACTGGTCTTTGAGGTGGTTTAGCTGATCTGAGGAGTGGAGCTCTGATTCTCTGTTAAATGCGGCGCGGAATAGGCTTAGCAGGATATCTGAGGTGGCGACGGTGACTAGGAGAACCGTTGCTAGGAAATTGCTAATGAATGATGCGATGGTGGCGATGTCCCATTCTTTTACTTTGGTGAGCAAGAGGGCGATCATGGCTACTATTCCTATGAGGTTGTAGAATTGTAATTTTTTGCGTGCTCCGCGTAGTACTTCATCAAGTTCTTCAGCGGATGCGGGGGAGGTGAGCTTGCGTGCGTTCATTACTAGGGTGAGTGGGGCAAAGCTGTATGCCGCTAGGGCGACGATAGCTAGGAAGCTTTGGGCTTGGACAGCGATCATTAGGGCGATGATGAAGAATAAGGCGTAGAGTGGTGCGATGATAATGGCGATCCATCCGGGCATGGGTGATTCTGGGATGAGTGTTTTTAGCGCTAGTGATGAGCGGATGAGGCCGGGGAAGAGACCTAGGACCATGGGGAGTAGGGTTAGTAGGAAGAGAGCTCCGATTCCAGCAATGGTGATCATGGCTTGTTGTGGTCCCATGACATTGGTGTCTAGGAAGGGTTCTACAGGGATCATCGAGATGGCAAAGGGGATGACGAACATGCTCATCCAGCCAAGGCGGGTGCATTTCTTTGTTTTTTTAACGTTTGACCAAGCTAGTGCAGCTTGGGCGATAAAATAGGTGGCTCCTATCTTAGCGATGATGAACATGATTAGGATGAAGGTGATGATGCCGGGGACTTTGTCTTCAATGACTTCTACTAATTCTATCAGGGAAAAGATGACGGCGATAGTTAGAGATACGCCAGCTATCCAGAGTAGGCCGCGGCGCCAGGCTAAAAAATTTCTCGCTAGAATAGACTCTTTCGGAATTCCTGAGGCGTCTAGGGTAGTTTGCTCGCTGTCTAGAAGTTCTTGTTGTTGGAAATCACTTTTTATAAAGCGATGGAAGAATGTTTTGGTAGTTGCTTGGATGGTCTGCAACTTTTGACTAAAACTTTGGTCAAGGTTTACTGGAGTGGGGGAGGTAGACTCGGAGGGTGATGTAGGTGGAGTGTTCGAATCATTCATAGTTACATTATATTTGTTATAAGTAACTATGAGAATAGAATGCGGCTGAGGCCGGTCAATCTAATTTTTAGATGTTAATCTTACATTGTTAGTCCATTACAGCTAGTCTCTCATTTCCTCCTGATTGGTTGAGGCGGTCGATGAGTGTCCATGCGCTATTTTGTCCTTCTTTGGTGAGGCGGTACATTTTGTGTGAGTGGAGTCCGTCGCTGTTAATCTTGATGAGGTCTTTCTTCTCTAGATTATCCACAATCTTGGTGGTGTTCGCTGGTTTGCGGTCGTAGCTGTGGAGGTAGATGTTGATGCGTTTTGTTTCAACGTGCTCTTCATCTTCTAGCTCTTTATAGAGGCATGCTAATAAAACGCACTCACTGCCTGAGAGGCGATAGGTGGGATCATCAAGGACTTTTCGGATGGTTCTGAGTGTGTCTGATGTTTTTTGGTCGCCGCCGTCATCGAGGTCCATCGCAGATAGTAAGGCTTCCTCTGCCTTACGGAATTCTAGCGATTTGGTGATGAACTCTTGGTAGAGCTGAAGCTGCTCCACGCTAAGTTCTTCATGCACGCTGGTGAGTGAATGAGTTAGATTCCGGAAGTTATGTGTATCGGACATGATGCTAAATTAGCAATTTTTTAAAAAATTAGCAAGTATTTATTAATTGTGAATATTTTAGAGCTAAAAAGGCCTTTAAAAGCGCTGAAAACGTAACTTTATTAACATTTTTAAAATATTAATTTTACTTAAATTAGCTAAAATTTCCATTGTTTTAGAAGGGTTGTAGAAATTGCTAATAGAATTGGTTGCGTAAATTAGCAAATTTGAGGTAGTTTTTAGTCACTCAAACGAAACACAACAACTTATCCATGAAAAAGCGCTACCACACACTTCCAGCAAGACAGCAGTTTAGTCTCAATGGCTCAGCTTCAAACCGTTCCCTCAGAGGGTCTCTTAAGGGGCTTGGTGGAGGAGTTAGCGAAAAATTAGCTAAGAGTGTTCCTCAAGATGGCAACTTAGCAAAATCTAATCAAGAAAGCATAGATCCACTCGCTGAGTGGGATAAAGAAGAGGAGTATGAAATGAAATTAGCAGACGAGATTTCTGAAAATGAGCTAAAAGGGTTCACCTTTGGCTGTATTGAGTCACTAGCTAACTTGGCTGGTACTGAAAAGCAAAGTTTAGAGTTGGTGCTCGCAGATGTGGTTGCGGAAAAGCTCACTACTTTCTCGAAGTTAGCTCAAGAGAGTCAGGCGGCTAAAGTTGAATTTAAAGAATATGCGAATTGGAGTAAGCAGTTCATTACGAGTGTGCAACCGTTGTTAAAGGATGCAGCAGGGCCGGCTCAGGAGGTGAAGCAACTCACGACTCAAGTCATGCAGTGTGCTGAACGTAGCATGTGTCAGAAGTATCGTTCTGAATCATTGGCGAAAAGGGTGGAGTTTCTGGAGGGTGCTGTTGCTGCTTATGTAGCTAACTCTGGTTTGGAGCTAGGGTTTCCGGGATCTGTGATGGGTTCTGTAGCGGGTGCTGTGAAGCGTGCATTAGCTAAAGTTGCTTAGTTTCGAAGTTAGTGAAATAAATTTTTTATATAGTAATACGGGGGTATTCAGTCATTCACTCCTCTTTAATTTGGGTCTAGTTTGGTGCTATTAAGTTGCCACTTGCTCATGTTATAGAGGGGTGTTTGGCTTTTTTTTTGTTGAGCTAGCTTCTTAATATTATTCAGATAGTCTTGACGTTTTGATATTTAAGATTATTTATTTATAGCCGTCTCACTATCGGTTCTCAATTTTCATACACTAATTAGTGCCTCCACATTCTCGGGTATGATATTTTTTGTGCTTAGGGGGTATTTTATACTTATGAATATTTTAGCCAGAATTATCATAGCTGCTTCTTTAACGGGAACGGTATCACATGCCTTAGATATAAATTTGAATGCAGCCTCAGGAATGAGTCAGGATTCGATCGATGCTTTCGAGATAGCTGCGCAATACTGGGAAGGTGTGTTGACTGACTCAGCGGTGGTTAATATTGATATTGATTTCACTACGTTGAATCCAGGGGTGCTTGGATCTGCAGGCTCTACTACGCAGTCTATAGCTGTGAGTAGCTTCTTTGCTGCATTAGCTTTAGATAGTAGTTCGCCTAGTGATGATACAGCTGTGGCAAACTTGCCTGCATTGTCTGGTGTTGGTGGGATGGATTTTAGGACTCAGATCTTTGATGGCTCATCTATGGTTATGGGGCTGGATGATAATGATAGTGGGAATAATCTTTTCCTAGATCTGAATACGGCGAATGCTAAGGCATTGGGGTTATTTTCAGGTTATGAAGCAGGAGTGGATTCAGATGCTTCTATTACCTTTAATGATGCGTTTTCATGGGATTACGATAATAGGGATGGTGTGGGTGCAGGGTTGCAGGATTTTGTGGGGGTGGCTATTCATGAGATTGGCCATAGTTTGGGTTTTGTTAGTGGGGTGGATACGATGGATGCCGTTATAGATAATCCTCAGAGTGTTCAAAATTTCAGGGTGTTTTCAGGTTTGGATGTGTTTCGGTATAGTGCTGACGGGGTTCTGGATTTATCTGTAGGGACGGCCTCTTATTTTTCAATTGATGGTGGAACTACCGCGCTGGCTGCATTTTCCACTGGGAGTTCTAATGGTGATGGGCAACAAGCTAGCCATTGGAAGGATAATCTTGGTATAGGTATTATGGATCCAACTGCACAGCCTGCTGGCAATGTTAATGTGGTTACGGATCTAGATCTGCAAGCATTTGATGTGATAGGGTGGGACTTGGCGCAGGTGCCGGAGCCGACCTCGGTGGTGTTTTTGGCTCTTGGGGCATGTAGTGTGGTGTGGCGTCGTAGCAGATAGTTAGTTATCTAGTTTTTTGATGTTATGAGATAGGGGTAATTTTTCACGGAGGAATCTGGTTTGTAGAAATTCAAATGGTTATTTGAAAAAATGATTTGATCTCTGTCAATTCCGAGACTATTGAAAATTCAACATGAAACACGATGCCAAAGAAAAACTGATACGAAGCGCCATAGAGGTGTTTGCGGAGCAGGGGTATCGTGCGGGGAAGATAGCGGATATTGTTAAGGGCGCGGGGGCTAATATAGCTGCTGTGAATTATCATTTTGGTTCTAAGGATCAGCTTTTTGTTGAGGCGCTGAGGCAATCTTATGCTGATGCAGATGAGGTTTATCCGAGCCGGGGGGATTTACCGGAGAGTGCTACGGCTGAGGAGAAGATAGGGGCTTTGGCTAGTGCTGTATTGAGTAGGTCATTTGATTATGGTAAGGCGGGGAATTTTAATCGCATTATGAGTAAGACGATGAATATGCCGGGCTCGCCAGTGGAGATGATTTTGGGGGAGGTTGAGCAATTTGAGATCAAATATTTATCGACGGCTTTAGCTGAATATTTGGGCACGAAGGATGAGCCACTTATCGGGTGGGCGGTGGCTGTGTTTATTTCGCTTGCGACAATGATTTCGAAGTGTCCATCGGGAGCGAAGAAGCGGATCTTCAAAAATGAGCCTAATTTACAACCTAAGCAGAGTCAGATCGATGCGATGACAGCGTCTCAGACGGCAGCTATCTTTGCGGCACTGAATGCTTTGCCCAAACAATTTCCAACGTAAAACGACATGAATTCTAAGTATCTAATTTCTGCAACTATACTACCGTTAATGACCGTTGTGTCTTCATGCAGTAATATGCCATTACAGCCAAAAGCAAAGGCAACTGATGCGAATCAGACTATAGCTGTTCCGAGTCAATTTGATGCGAGTCCACAACCGGTGCCTGAGGTGGCGAGTGGGTTGAAGTCGTTGTTTTCTGATTCTCGGTTGAATGGTTATGTGGATAAGGCTTTGTATTCTAATCCTGATTTACAGACGAGTTTGGCGAAGTTAGAGGAGGCTGGATTTAATACACGAAAGGCTTATGCTCCTGGTTTGCCGTCGCTTTCTGCGAGTGCTGCATTGGGTAGAACGAGGTCTAGTGGTTCTAACACTGGGGTTTATTCTGCATCTCTGGATGCTCAGTGGGAGGTGGATGTTTGGGGGAGGATTCGTGCTGGTGTGGATGCGGCATCACGTGATCAGGCGGCGTTGGCAGCGGATCATGAGGCGTCTCGTCAATCGATAGCGGCGCAGACGATGCAGGCTTACTTTTCTCTGATCGCTTCGGAGAAATTGTTAGATTTATCGCAGCGACGTTTGGTTAGTTTTGAGCAGACTGTGAAGTTGGTGAATAGGCGCTTTGAAGCGGGTACTGGAGAGCTTAGTGATCTTGATTTAGCCCGCACGGATGTAGAGAATACACGTGCGCAGGTAGAAGAACGCAAGGACTCGCGAGACCAGGCTGCACGGCAGCTTGCTGCTCTAACTGGGAGCTACCCAAGTGCTGGGGCATCGGTAAGAAGTTATCCATCTTTGAGACGAAGTGTTCCGGCAGGAGTTCCATCTTCAGTGATGTTGAAGCGACCAGATATTCATGCGGCTTATACGAGAATCCTTGCTGCGGATTCTCGGGTTACGGTTGCGCATCGTGATCTTTATCCGAGTTTTCCACTTACGGCTAGTGCTGGGCAGAGTTCAAATGTGTTGAAGAGTTTAGCCGATACTAATTTTAGTGTGTGGTCGATAGCTGGTAATCTAACAGCTCCGATTATAGACGGGGGAAGTCGACGTTCAGAGCTAGGTGCTGCGAATGCGCGAGCTAAGCAGGCGTTGACTACGTATCGGTCTACAGTGTTAGCTGCATTTCAAGAGGTGGAGAATGCGCTAGGGTCTGAGTATTATTTACAGCGTCAGGAGAGTTCATATACCAGTGCTCTTAGTGCGGCTCGAAGTGCGGAAGAGCGGACTCAAAAGAATTACGAAAAAGGTCTGGTGGAGATCCTTACATTTCTTGATGCACAGCGCCGATCTTTCACTACTGAGGAATCTCTTATTAATACTAAAGCTCTCCGTTACCAGAACCGAGTCAGCCTAGCGCTTGCATTAGGTAAAGGTCTCTAACAGAAAAAATCTAACAGTAACACTCTAACAAATCTATTTATTATGCCAAATTTCATCATTCGTGTCGTCGTTTCATTTGCCCTGCTTTTTGGAGCCTATGAGTTAGGTCAGTGGCTCATCAGTGGTAAGGAGGAACCTAAGGGCAAGAAGCCTGTTGTGGTTATCCCTACGGTGACTACTCTTAGAATTGATAAGTCTAACCATCAGCCTGAAGTGGTTAGTTACGGGAATGTTCAGAGTTATTTTGAAACAAACCTTACCTCTGAGGTGGAAGGGAAAATCATCTTGGTTTCGAAGAATTTCCGTGTGGGTAAGATGGTTCAGGAGGGGGAGGTGCTGGCGATGATTGATGATACTGATTATCAAGCTGCGCTCGCTACTCAGAAGGCAAATTTGATTTTACAAGAGCGCAATTTAGCAGAAGAGGAAGTCCGTTCACAGCAGGCTTCTGAGGACTGGGTTGCTTCTGGACGTAAGCTTACTACCGCTTCCTCTTATGTTTTGCGTAAACCTCAGTTGGCGGCAGCTGAGTCAAATATAGATTCGGCCAAGGCTGCGGTTAAGAAAGCAGAGGCTGATTTGGAGAGAACTAAGATTGTGGCTCCTTATGCGGCGATTGTTACGGAGAGAGTAGCCGCTCTTGGGAATTTCGCTAATGATAATACTTCGCTTGGGAGGCTGGTAGCAACTGAGAAAGCTGAGGTGCGAGTGCCTCTTACTGCTGAGCAGATGAATCAGGTTCAATTTTCTGACAAGGAGAAGACGGTTCTTAAGCTTACGATGCCTAGTAAGAGTGGGTTAAGTTGGGATGCTGAGTTATCTAGTTTAGATCCTACGATAGATACTCAGAATCAGGTGAGTTATGCGATTGCTACTGTTAATGATCCCTACAAGTCACTAGAGAAAACGTTGCCTATTGGTAGTTTTGTGAATGTTGCTTTGCCTGCGAAGGAGATTAAAGATGCTTATAAGATTCCAGAGGCTGCTCTTGTAAATGATCAATTTTTCTGGATCGTGGGTGAGGATGATAAGCTGGTGAAGATAGAGGCTGAGCGTATTCAGAGTAGTGAAGGTTACGCTTATGTTACTGCGAAATCTGATTTAGCAGGAAGTGAGATCCAGCTTGTCTCACGGCCACTGAGCACGTTCCGCTCGGGATCTCAAGTGCAGGTAGAAAAAGATCAAGAAGAAGTTAATCAACCCTAGTCCGTCATTCCGTTCCCTAGCTTGAGCTATCCGATCACAATTCATCATGAATCCACTTAAAAAACATCCTTTCATCACTTGGTTTGCAACGAATCCCGTTGTTGCGAATATCCTGATGTTCACTATTTTGGCGGCAGGTATTTTCACTTCGCTTACCGTGCGGAAAGAAGGTTTTCCGGCTTTTGCAGCTGAGACAGTCACTATCACAGTGCCGATTCGGGGTGGGACTCCGGAGAATGTGGAGCGTGGAGTTGCTATTAAGATAGAAGAGTCTTTAGAGTCTGTAGATGGGATACTGCATATCCGATCAGTTAGTACCGATAACCAAGCGGTGGTAACTGTGGAGGCAAAGGAAAAGTATCCGATCACGAAGCTACTTGATGATATTAAAGTTCAAGTGGATGCTATTTCTTCACTTCCTGAGCAGGCAGAGAATCCGGTGATTGAGGAAAAGAAGCGGGAGAATACTGTTCTTTGGGTTGAGCTATATGGGGATGCTTCAGAGGCAACGCTGAAAGAAGCTGCACGTAGTGTTCGCGATGAGTTGCTACGTCAGGATGCGATTTCAAAAATAGAAACATACGGCGGGCGCGATTACGAAATTTCTATTGAGCCTTCTGAGGAGAAGCTTCGGTTCTATAGTCTAACTTTCAGCGAAGTGGCTGATGCTGTTTCTAACAACTCGGTGGATCTTGGTGGCGGTGTGGTGCGCTCTGAGCGTGGAGATATTTCACTTCGTTCCCGTGATCAGGCTTATGTTAAAGAGGACTTTGAGAACATTCCGGTAAGGACGAATGCTGATGGGACGCGGATTTTTGTTAAAGATGTAGCGGTAGTGAGAGATGCGTTTGTGGATCAGGAGACACTTAATAGGTTTCGCGATAAACCTACGGTGAGTTTGAAGATCTTGACAGAGGGTAATGACGATATTCTTAAGGCGGTAAACCAAGCACAAGAGGTGGTGGATAATTTTAAGGATTTGCCGGAGGGTGTTAGTATTGCTGGTTGGTTAGATGGAGCTACGAATATCCGAGACAGGCTAAATCTGCTCGGGACCAATGGTGCTATTGGGGTGCTTCTTGTGTTGGGGATTCTGATGGTGTTTCTCAACCTGCGGCTCGCATTCTGGGTTGCTATTGGTATTCCTGTATCGCTTGCTGGGGCGGTGACGCTTTTCCCTATTCCGGGGATTGATATGTCAGTGAATGTGATCTCTGCATTTGGTTTCTTAGTGGTGCTGGGTATCGTGGTGGATGATGCGATTGTTATTGGTGAGTCTATTTACTCGGAGAAGGAAAATGCTAAGCATCCGGATGATCCTGAGTCATCTATACGGACGACTGTTAGAGGTGTGAGTAAGGTGGTTACACCTGCAACCTTTGGTGTGATTACTACGATTGCGGCATTTCTTCCACTTACTCAGGTGAGTGGGCGTATGGGTAATGTTTTCGGGCAGATTGCTACGACGGTTGTCTTCTGTCTGGTTTTCTCATTGGTGGAATCTAAGCTTATTATGCCGTCTCATTTGGCTCATATTAATGTTCACAAGAAGCCTAGGAATTTCATCACTCGTGGCTGGGCAAGATTCCAGAAGGCTGTATCGAATGGCTTAAATTGGTTTATTGATAGGGTTTATAAGCCGGTGATTCATTTTTCTGTGGCTTGGAGATACGTGGTATTTTCCGGGTTCATTGGGATTCTGATTATTGTGATTTCTCTATTCCCGGCTGGGCAACTTAGGTTTGTTTTCTTCCCGAACATTTATCGAGATAATGCTTCTGCGGTGTTGGAACTAGAGCAAGGGCAATCTGTAAAATACCTGCATGAGACAGTGACACGTATGGCGAAAGCTGCTGAGATGTTAGGTGAGAGGTATGAAGATAAATATAATCACAACCCATTTAAAGAAATTCAGATCTCAGCATCATCGAATACTACAGCATCTATAGCGGTAGAGTTCACTCGATCCACTGAAAGAGAATTTCTTGATACTGAGCAGATCGTGAATGATTGGCGGAAGGCTATTGGTCCTGTGGCTGGATCGCGTTCATTAACACTCAGTGCTAGAGCAGGTCCTCCGGGAGGGGATCTGGCGATTAACTTGGAAAGTGAGAACCTGGATGAACTCAAGCTAGCCGCTCAAGAGCTAAAGGAGGTGATCTCTACCTACCCTGGAGTCTATGACATTTATGATACCTTTGATTCTGGAAAGCCTGAGATTCTCTATACGATCACACCTGAGGGACAGGCTGCTAATTTGAATAAACTTGATCTTGCGAACAATGTGCGTGATGCATTCTTCGGAAGAGAAGCGCAGCGTGTTCAGCGTGGGAGAGATGAGGTTAAGGTGATGGTTCGCTACCCTATTGAGGAGCGTGGTTCTATTGATACGCTGAGAAATATGCGCATCCGAAAAGCTGATGGTGCTACTGTTCCGTTCTATACTGTTGCGGGCACTCAGTATTCTGAATCTCTGGCTTCGATAGAGCGTTATGACAATAAGCGAGTGGTTGCGGTGGAAGGTTACGTGGATAAATCATCTACGTCTTCTCAGGAAGTTCTCACTAAGCTAAAGGAGGA
Source organism: Akkermansiaceae bacterium (assembly GCA_051251915.1). GTDB lineage: Bacteria > Verrucomicrobiota > Verrucomicrobiia > Verrucomicrobiales > Akkermansiaceae > Rubritalea. Next base: position 116,496 of record JBPOGF010000002.1, read on the forward strand.
GTATTTCCCTGAGATGTTGGCGAAGTATCCTGCCATTTCTATTAGTCAGAGTGGTGAAGCTGAAGAGAGAGCTAAGTCTCAGGCGTCGCTCAAGACGGGCTTCTTGTTCTCGTTCATCTTCATCTATATCTTGATTGCGATTCCACTGAAGAGTTACATGAAGCCTCTGATCATCATGTCAGTGATTCCGTTTGGGATTATTGGTGCTCTTATGGGGCATTACTTGATGGGGATACCGGTTTCTTTGCTCTCGGTGTTTGGAATCCTAGCTCTCTCTGGGGTGGTGGTGAATGACTCATTGGTTCTAGTTTGCCGAGTGGACGATCTTAGAGGAGAAGGGATGAGTTTGCCGGATGCTTGTCGTCAGGCAGGAGCTGATCGATTCCGGGCTATTTTGCTGACCTCGCTGACTACGTTCTTCGGGCTTGCTCCGTTGTTGTTAGAGACGGAGGTTCAGGCTCAGTTCTTGAAGCCGATGGCGTCTTCACTGGCGTTTGGTATTCTGTTTGCTACGATTATTACGCTGATCCTGCTTCCGGCATTGATGCTGATTCCTAGTGATATTAAGAAGGGATTTGGTAAGTTGTGGAATGCCTACAGGTAAGTTTTTGGGTCACTGTCAGCTCTAGAGGTTGGCAGTGATGATTGCTTTAAGTAGTGCTCCAGCTTAGGCGTTTTTTTAGGTAGAGCGAGAGGTGGACGAGTGCGATTAGGGCTGGGACTTCAATGAGTGGGCCGACTACTGCGGCGAAGGCTACACCGGAATCGATCCCGAAAATAGCGATGGCTACGGCGATGGCTAATTCGAAGTTATTTCCTGCTGAGGTGAATGCGATGCTGGCGGTTCTGGGGTAGTCTGTGCCGAGTTTGGCAGCCATGATGAAGCTAATGAAGAACATTAGCACGAAGTAGATGAGGAGGGGGATGGCTATTCTGAAGACGTCCATGGGGAGGCTGACGATGGCATCTCCTTTGTAGGTGAACATGAGGATGATGGTGCCGAGGAGGGCGACGAGTGTGAGAGGGGATAGGCGTGGGATGAAGACGTCGTTGTACCATTCTTCGCTTTTTAGTTTCACGAGGAAGACTCTGGTTAGGAAGCCTGCTAGAAATGGGATGCCTAGGTAGATGAGGACGCTGTGGAAGATGTCTGCCATGGGGATGGTGACCGCGATGCCTTCTAGTCCGACGTATGTGGGTAGGATGGTGATGAAAAGCCAGGCATAGGCGCTGTAGAAGAAGATCTGGGCGATGCTGTTGAAGGCTACGAGGGCAGCGGCGTATTCTCGGCTGCCTTTAGCGAGGTCATTCCAGACTAGGACCATGGCGATGCAGCGGGCGAGGCCGACTAGGATGAGTCCGACCATGTATTCTGGTTGGTCACGTAGTAAGGTGACGGCGAGTATCCACATGAGGATGGGGCCGATGACCCAGTTCTGAAATAATGAGAGGCCGAGTAGGCGGATGTTAGAGAAGACTTGGGGGAGCTTGGAGTAGTGGACTTTTGCGAGTGGGGGATACATCATGAGGATGAGGCCGATCGCTAGCGGGATGTTGGTGGTGCCCACGGTCATGGGGGCGAAGAATGCTTTGGGGTCGGTGATGATGAAATTTCCTATGGCGACTCCGAGTGCCATGGCGCAGAAGATCCATAGCGTTAGGAAGCGGTCTAGGCAGGACATGTGTTTGGTGACTGAGTTCATGATGTTCTTTGGGGGCGTTTACTGGTTAGCGTTTAAATTTTTGGCACAGACGGATGGCGCAGTTGATTTGCTCTTTTGACTCTAAGCAGCACTGACGTTTGGAGCGGATCCAGTCGACTGGGTTTGCGCCTTTTGGGATGTGGCCTTGTTTGGCGCACCAGGCAACGATGAATTGGCCGGTTCTTCCGCAACCGGCTACGCAGTGGATGACTACGGGTTCGCCAGCTTTGTGGTGTTCTTCCATGAGCTTTAGGAACTGGTCGATTTGCTTGTCTGAGGGAACTCCGTAGTCTGGGACGTTGATGTGGTAGTAAGAGAACTCGTCTGGGACGTCTTTGCGGTTGTCGAATTCACAGCAGTTGACGACGGCTTTGATGCCATTTTCTTTGTAGAGGTCGAAAACGTATGGGTCTGGCCACCATGAGGCGGCGATTTCGTCTTTGATGATCCAGGTGAATGGTTCTGTGCGTTCTGGCTGGCCTTTGGCTGGCCAATACCAAGGTCTGATAGGTTTGGACATGGTCTGGATGTTAATGACTGGCTATGGAAAGTCAATTTGCTTCATGGGTTGAAAAAATATAATTACATCAGTTTGTTGTCATTAACAATAGTTGTGCTATTGTTCCTCATGAGAAACCAACCAGAAGATAGAAATGAGATGGAGCGCCCTTGTAAAAAGGCAGCTAAAAAAGGTGCTAAGAAATGTGCCAAAAAGGCGGCTTTTAAAATGGCGGTGGAGCAGGCGCGTAGTTCTAAGGAATCTGTGCGGCGCCGATTAGCGAAGGTGAAGGAGAGGGATCCTGTTCTTCCGCTTCCTAAATTTGTGAAAAGGGTGAACAAGATAGCTGAGCGTTATTTGCCGCCGGGTAGACCTTTAGATGGTAGGGTGACCTCGGAGTTTAATGAGCGCACGGTAAGGCACTATCAAGGGAGAGATATTATTGATGCACCTGAGAAGGAGGGGAGGGAGGCGCGTTATTGTTACCGACATGTGATGCAAGCGGTGTTGACTAGAGTGTTGCTCGCTGATGGGTTTCGGGTTCCGATGATCCGTGAGATGCTAGCGGGTAAGACTGATGAGGATTATGAATCGCTGTTGGAAATGGGGCCGATGCAGGCTAGGAAGTTAGCGCGAGGAATGCGTGGCGAAGGTAGGCGAGGTGACTGTGGATCTGTAGGATCTAGAGAGGGTAGGCAGGTGTTTGTGAGATTAGAGATAGAACCTGGTATTGAAGTTCATATTGCTCGTGGTGTTGCGGAGCCAGGGTCTAGGGAGGACGGTAGGGAACTTAGTGAGAGAATAGCTGTGGCGGTAAGAGATGAGTTTCGGCATCGTCGTAGGCGTAGGCGCGGTCGTAGGTCAGAGGAGCATTAAAATGTATATTATATGGCTATGTCTGGCTAAGGATATATAAGCTGGACATAGCCTATTTACGGTTTGCTGAAGCAACGTTATCTCAATACACGGTGGAAGAGGTCTAGGGTGAGTTGGTAGCAGGTGGTGGCTATTTCTGGGTCGTAGCGGTCTCCTTCGTCGCGGATGAAGGCGTGTTGGGCGTTGAATTCGTGCCAGGAGAAGTTGACATCGGCCTCGGTAAGTTTGTCGTAGAGGAGTTTGCGGCCTTCTAGTGGGACGTGGGGGTCTTGTTTGCCCCAGATCATGAGCATTTCTCCTTCTAGTTCTGTTAGGCGGTCGATGGTTTGTAAGCCATCGCCGGCGGGCATGGTGGAGGAGTGGATGTCTGTGGCGTAGAGGCAGCTGGAGGCTTGGACGCGGAGGTGTAGGCCGGCGCGGAAGGCTAGGTGGCCACCTAGGCAGACGCCGAATGAACCGATGGAGCCGTTGCAAAATTCTTGGGAATCTACCCACTCAACCATGCTTTGGGTGTCGGAGTCGTGGGCTGTTAGGGACTTGGTGAATTTGTCGTCGTTGCCTTTGTCTTTGCCTTCGTCATCGTAGGCGAGGACGGTTCCGATTTCATTGAGCTCGTGGAAGACTTCTGGGACGATGACTACGTAGCCGTGTCCTGCGACGTAGGCTGCGGTGCGGGCGATGGGGGAGGTGATTTGGAAAATTTCTGAGTAGAAGATGACGCTGGGGAATGCGCCGGCATTGGTGGGGCGGAAGATGCGGCAGCGCATGGTTCCTGTTGCGGTTTCTAGATCGATAGTCTCTTGCTGGATGGTCATGGGGTTATGCTAAGTGATGGGAGGATCTCTACAATACAGAATCCTGCATTGATTCGTCTTTTTTAAATGATGGTTAGAACTGCAAACCGTGTTTGACTTGTTGTCTGACTTACACATAAGGAGTGAGCACTATGGCTAAACCGAAAAAATACACCTCGATAGAATTTAATATTCATGAAGCTTTAGGCTGGGATAAGGATAAGATTATTTTGGCTCTGGATGTGATCCGTAAGAAATTCTGTGAAACGCAGGATCTTTCACGACATGGACTGAGTGCGCATATCATGCCGCGTGAGCATCCAGCGAAGGTGGGTGAACTTTATCCTGTGATGGGGTTGGTTATTCCTACTTCGAAGCATTTTGGGCATTTTGATACGAATTCTATTATCACGATGTTTGATGCATGGATGCGTGATCATGAGGTGGAGGAGCTGCTGGATGAAACTAATGGGATAGGAGTTCCTTCCTGGGAGCGATTGCTAGAGCAGGAGACATTTCCGGTGGATCCTAGGACTTTGTATTTGTAGGAGGCGTATTGCTAGTGGCTTACGTTTGACAAAATTGCAGTATTTGATTAAATTAATAGTATGAGTAAAGGAGTAGCACATAGTGATGAGGGAGATATGGTGAATAGCCGTATTGAGAGGCTTGCCCGTGAAGCTTTTGGACAGGCGTATCAGGAGGCATTGGCTTCAGAAGGTGGAGTTATTGCAGTAGAGGAAGGGGTGCTCTATCAAGTGTTTCAGGATGGTAGGAAAGTGAAGATTAAGGACATTCCTCCTAAAATTAAGCTGAAACCAAATGTAGCCTACACTCTGAAAGCTTAAGATTAGTGTCACGTGTTCCCAGAGTTAGGATGTTTGCAGGACCTAACGGTTCTGGAAAAAGTCGTTTGAACAATTACGTGAATAAAAAGTGGCTTGGAATTTATGTGAATGCTGATGAAATTGAAAAGCAGCTACCTTCAGAAGGGGTAAGTTTAAGCACTTTTAAAGTAGAACTGGATGATGATGCCTTCATTGAAGATTTTAATAATGAATGCAGACACCGGAAGCTAGAGCTGCCAGCAATAGAATGTAAAAACGGAATAGTTAAGGTAGATAAGAAAGAGGTTAATTCATATTATGCTTCTATGATTGCTGAATTGATACGCGGTTATTTATTGATTCACAAGATTTCCTTCACGTTTGAAACGGTGATGTCACATGAGAGTAAAGTAGCTTTCCTGATTCTGGCGAAAGAGGAAGGATTCAAAACTTACCTCTATTTTATAGCTACTGAAGACCCTAGGATAAATATTTCTCGAGTGGCTAAGCGTGTGATGAAAGGAGGTCATGATGTTCCGGTTGATAAGATTGAAAGTCGGTATCATCGGGCTATTGAGCTTTTGCCTCTGGCTTTAAAAACTGTTGATCGTGGTTATGTATTTGATAATTCGGGGACTGAGGTAGAGTGGATAGCTGAGACTTCCAATTCGGAGAGTAATGATGTGACTAGCTTGGAACTTAAGACAGTTGAGCTACCTCATTGGATGAGAAAGGTCGTTGAGGTTAGGTAATTTTTTCTAGAGAGGAAGGGTTGCAAATTGTTGTGCTTCAAGTTAAGAGATTGCTACTTTGACTACTCCAGATTCCATAAAGAAAGTTCCTGCTGCTGCTGAGCGTGAGATATCACGCAGGCGGACTTTTGCGATTATTTCTCACCCGGATGCGGGAAAGACGACTCTTACTGAAAAATTACTTCTCTATGGGGGAGCGATTGGCTTGGCGGGGAGTGTGACGTCTAAGAAGGAGCAGCAGTCTACTTCTAGTGACTGGATGGCGATGGAGAAGGAACGTGGGATTTCTGTTTCTTCTACTGTGTTGCAATTTGAGTATAATGATTATTGTGTGAATCTGCTGGATACTCCTGGTCACCATGATTTCTCTGAAGATACTTATAGGGTGCTTTCTGCGGTGGATGCTGCTGTGATGGTGATTGATGCGGGTAAGGGGATAGAGGCTCAGACGTTGAAGTTGTTTGAGGTTTGTCGTCGCCGAGGGGTGCCGATTTTTGTGTTTATTAATAAGTTGGATAGACCGTCTCGGCCGCCGCTTGAGTTGCTAGATGAGTTGGAGGATGTGCTTAAGTTGGCACCTGCGCCGGTGAACTGGCCGTTGGGTGATGGTCCTCGTTTCCGTGGGGTTTATGATCGGAATAAGGATGAGGTTCATCTGTTTGAGAAGACTGCGCATGGGGCGTTTAAGGCGCCGTTGGATGTGGCGGGTATAGCGGATGAGAAGGTGCGTGATGCGCTGGGGGATGAGCTTCATGAGCAGGTGAGTCAGGAGATTGAGATGATAGATGGTTTGACTGAGCCTTTGGATATGGAGCGTGTTATTGCTGGTGAGCAGATGCCGATCTATTTTGGTAGTGCGATGAATAACTTTGGTGTGCAGAATATGTTGGAGAGCTTTTTGGAGTTAGCTCCGGAACCTGTAGGGCGAGTGAGTAATGAAGCGATGGTGGCACCTGCTACGGCTAATTTCTCAGGATTCGTGTTTAAGATTCAGGCGAATATGGACCCGCGTCACCGTGATAGGGCGGTGTTTATCCGGATTGTTTCTGGAGTGTTTGAGCGTGATATGCAGGTGATGGATCAGCGTAGTGGCAAGAAGGTGAGGTTGGCGAATGCGCAGAAGTTGTTTGGTAAGGATAGGGAGACGCTGGATACTGCATATGCGGGGGATGTTTTGGCTCTGATTGGTAATTATAATTTCCTGATTGGTGATACGCTTACGAGCGATCCTAAGGTGGTGTATAATGAGATGCCGCGATTTACTCCGGAGTGTTTTGCGTATATTTTGAATAATGATACGGCTAACATTAAGCGTTATAGGGCGGGGATGGAGCAGTTGATGAAGGAGGGTGTGGCACAGGCTTATCAGGTGCATGGGAGTGCGCAGGCGGTGCCGATGTTAGGTGCGGTTGGGCCGTTGCAGTTTGAGGTTTTGCAGGCACGTTTGGCTTCTGAGTATAATGTGGAGACACGTGTTGAGAGTCCGCCGTGGTCCGTGGTGCAGTGGTTTGAGGAGGTAGAGCGAGATACGATGAGGAAGGATGGAGATCCGCCGAAGGTGCAGTTGCCTACGGGTAGTGCTGTGGCTAGGGATCAGGATGGGAACTGGGTAGTATTGCTGAACTCAAAGTATATGATTAGTATTTTGCATGATCGGAACGAGCATTTGAAGTTTAGGGATCATGCGAATGATTAAGGCTATTTGATCTATTTAGCATTTTATACTCGCTCCATTTTCCTGGGAATTTATCCTATGGGTAATGTTTAATCGATTTTGTCAAAATGCTTCCTTGATGGTGTTGCAATTATTGTTTCTGGTTAGTGGATTGATTCTTTTTTCTGCTACCTCTGGGGCTGAAGTGGGTAAGGAGGAGGCACCTGCATATTTTGTGGAGGCGGCGGAAGTTAGGCGTCTTAGTGCTGTAGATATAGGAAAAGAAGGTCTTACTGTTAAGCTTCCTGGTAAGGCTGGGAAAGTCATTATGGCTTATGCTGGGGCTTATTTGTTGATAGAGTTTCCGGAGCAGAAATCTATTGGGGTTTTCGATATTAGTGCTGGGGGAATCATCAAGTATATCGATTTTGCAGAGCCATTTAGTGATTTCGCGGCAGGGGGTAAGACTTTGCTTATTTATCTGGGTAAGACGAATAAGTTACAGCTATGGGATATGACTACTTGGGAGCTTAAATCTGAGAAGAGATTCCATGTGCGGCGACGGATTGGAGATATGGGGATGGGGTTATGGAATGATGAATTTGCCCTTATTCGGTTTAAGGATGGAGATAGTTCGCATAATGCGGGAGATGCTATTGGGGTTTTATCTTTACCTGATTGTAAGTTGAGTATTCCCAAATGGATCAGAGGGAAGGAGGGGATGACATTCTCTAAAAGTATCGATGGGTTGCATCACGAACGCGCGATCAATGTGATAGAAAGTGGGACGCATGCTACGGTTTGCTCTAGTTATATGCAATCAACGTTTGGGTTAATAGATCTGCAAGATTTGGAGATTCTGAAAGTGGTAAACTACTCTGGCAGCTTTTCTAATCCGACGATGAGTTCTGATTTACGTTATGTCATCACTGGTTGGGATGTATTTGAACTGAGTGAGTTAGGGTTCAATAAGGCGAAAGTAGGATTGATTAAAAAACATCTTAAACTTATGAATCCCAAGGTTAATGTTTCTGCTACCAGAGTAGAGCCGATATCAGGCTTTGAGGGAGTGATACAATTTGATAGACCTGATGGCAGAGATCAGAAATGTTCTTTGCTGGTGCGTGGATTTGATTCTTGGCGTGTCTTGAGTAAGACGGAGATTCCGATGTCGATTTATCGTAAATTTTATCGGCCAAGTTTCCGCAGCAAGGTTTTTGCTTCGGGTTATGTAGAGCGGTGTGTGCTTGTTGAGGAAGAGTTGCCGGAGCTTTATGTATTTCCTATAGATATACAGTCAGCAAAAAAAGTAGTCGAGGAGATGGCCAAGCCAGGCTTTCCATATGTTCGTAAAGTTGATGTGCCTGTGGGGATTAAGGTTAGTGTTGAAGATGGGCTTGAAGGAGTGACATTTGACCAGGAGAAGAAGACCTTAACATGGGAGATACCTAAAGACTTTAAACATGGGGCGACTGGTTCTATCGTCTTATTGTTTACTGGTCCAGATGGTAAGACTCAATATCACTTTGAAAAGATTCTTGTTCCATAGATTTCAGGTTTGAAAGTAACTGTCGTTTGGAGTGGGTGAGGGTGTTTATTAGGTCAATTTAAGTATTTCTTGGCTATTGTACAGGTATCGTTGCAGAAAAAACATTGTTCTATGGCATAGATTCACGATAGGATTATTTTCATGGTAGCAAATAAGTCAGAAAAGAAAGTTCTCGTCATCGATGTAGGTGGAACAAACATCAAGATCATTGTGACGGGTGCGGAGTCTCGTATTAAGATTCCATCTGAGTCAGATATGAGTGGGGAGAGGATGGTGGAGCTAGTAAAGGAAGCAACTACTGAAGCAGGCTGGGAGTATGATGTTATTTCACTTGGTGTTCCTTGTGTGGTGCTGGATGAGCGTGTGGTAAGGAAGCCGGTAAATCTTGGTGTGGGATGGAAGGGTGTTGATTTTTCTGAGGCATTTGGATGTCCAGTGAAGCTGATTAATGATGCGGCAATGCAGGCTTATGGGTGTTATAAGGGGGGGACGATGTTGTTTCTTGGATTTGGTACGGGGCTGGGTACTACTTTGATTGCTGAGGGCACTATTATTCCGTTAGAGGGGGGGCATTTGCCATATGATAAGACGAAGAAGAGTTTGGAGAATTACGTAGGTAAAGCAGGGCGTAGAGAGCTGGGTGATGTGAAGTGGCTGAAGCATTCGTTTCGGATCATTGAGGCTCTGCGAAATTGTTTCTGCGCTACCGATCTGGTGATTGGTGGTGGTAATGCAAAGGACTTGAAGCCATTTCCAGAAGGTGCGCGTGAGGTGGATAACTCGGCGGCGTTTAAGGGTGGGTTTAGGCTTTGGGAGGTGTCGTAGCTTTTGTTGCGAGTATCATTGGTTGATTAGGTCAAGACGATGCAGTGTTTTTAGGTTGAAGATTTTTTATTTTCTCCAGATCCATTTGAGTGCTTCTGGGAATATTTTGCCGGCGTGTTTGCCGCTGTGGCCGCCGTCTGTTGGTGCCCAGTAGTGATCATATTTTCTAAATGCTAGAGCGCTTTGCATTTGGAGGTTTGAGAGCCACCAGTTGCCGTGGGCGTTGTTGAGGTCGTCTTTGCCGTCTTGGAGGTAGATGCGGAGGGGGCGGACTTTTTCTTTTCTGATGAGTGCTGGGTAGACGTGGCCTCCGCGGATATTCGTAAACGAACCGATGTGACTGATGACTTTGCGAAATAGATCTGGGCGTTCCCAAGCTACGGTGAATGCGCAGATGCCTCCGGAGCTGAGGCCGCAGATGGCGCGTTGGTCAGGGTCTTGGGTGAGGTTGTAGTTTTTGGCAACGGCGGGGAGTAGTTCTTTTTCTAGGAAGGTAGCGTAGTCGGGGGTGAGGGAGTCGTATTCGAAGCTGCGGTTGCTCTTTTTCTTTTGAGTCCCCCAGTCTTGTTTGCCTTCAATTTTGTCTACTTTTAGGCCGGGGTTGACGAAGATGGCAATGGTGACGGGTATTTGTTTTTTATGGATTAGGTTGTCTAAGACGATGGGTGTGCGGAAGTCGCCTTTCTGGTTGACGTAGTTGTGACCGTCTTGGAAGACCATGACTGAGGCAGGTTTTGCTGGGTCATACTGAGCAGGGACGTAGATGTAGTATTGTCTGCGAGTATTGGCGAATATGTTGCTGCTAATTTCGTGTTGGGTGATGGTTCCTTTTGGGACGTTTTCTTGGCGTATAGAGTCGGCTGGCCATGGGAGTTCTGCAGCGAATGTTGAGGAAATGAGGAGTGATAGGGCAATGAGTGCTGAGGATAGGTTCATGGTGGTGGAATAGGTGTGAGTATTATTACTCAGGTGGTGGAAGGTCTCTTACAGGAATTGTTTGGCTGTTAGGTAGGGATGTGTTGGTTGATTTGGCGGGTGAGATTTGTGAGGGCTGAGCTTCTTTTGATGGTGACGAGGTGAGGGCTTGTCAGGGATGATGGGTTTATGGCGAGGGCTTGATTATGTCTGTTCAGATGGGTTTGTTGTTGGCCTGTTTGAGTAGCAAGTGCTGATTATTTTTCTTTGCTGATATAAGTTTGGGATATAATCTTTTGACTTAACTTTTTACCTTATCTCATTATGAAACTGATTTCTACGCTTTGTCTTTCGTTTGTCTTGTCTCTTCCTTTGGTTGGGGATGAGGGGTTTGTTGCGCTTTTTAATGGGAAAGACTTAAGTGGGTGGCAGTCTGTTAGAGAGGGGAATAAGGAGGGCAGTGGGTCATTTTCTGTGGATGAGGAAGGGAGGACGATTCATGTGTATGCTGAAGCTAAGGATGGGGCTGAGCAGCCTGTTGATTGCCTTTATACGGTGAAGGAGTATAGTGATTATATTTTGAAAATGGAGTATAAGTGGCTGGATAGGCGCTTTCCTCCTAGGGAGACGAGTGATCGTGATGCGGGGTTGCTGTTTCACATTCATGGGAATCTGACTAAGTTGTGGCCGTCTTGTTTGGAAATGCAGTTAGGTGAATCGGATGCAAAGAAGACTGAGGGGCGTTATCTTACGGGGGATTTATGGGTGATTGGTAAGGATGTACAGGTGATGAATGGACGAGGGAGTGATCATTTTTACAAGGCTGAGGCGCCATTGGTATTGGTGGGAAAGGGGCAGGCTTATGATAGTTCGTTTACGACGGTTAATGCTGAGAAGCCTCATGGTGAGTGGAATGAGGTTACTTTAACAGTACGTGCTGGGAAAGAGGCTATATTTGATTTGAATGGTGTTGTGGTTAATAGGATTACTGAGATGACTACACTTGTTGATGGTAAGAGAGTTCCTCTTGAAAAAGGGCGGATTGGCCTACAGGCTGAGTATGCGGAGTTACTCTATCGGAATATCAGGATCAAGGAATTGGCAGGGAAAGATGTGAAAGTGTCGGAGTGATGTGTGTTAGTTTCGTTAGCTGATACTTTACATAAGCTAGAGTGAACTTGACCATATGAGTTGTGTTGGCTAGGTTGGGGGGACTATAAAATCTTTCCTTTTTGCCACTTTGGCTTCTATCTATCTCGTCCTTACTCTGAATGCTAATACGGATGAGAGAGTGTGGGAGCTTACTTATGGTGAGAAGCTTCGAGTGGAGTGAGCTAGGGGCAGAACTTGATGCATTGAGTACGAAGCTGGGAGGTAACTCAGGGGGAGCTTGGCGTGCTTTTTACTATTGTGCATGTATCGAATACAAGTGGGCAGGCATTTATTTTAATGGTGGCTGGCTAGGTGGACCAAAATACCATGATCTGGGTTACTCTAAAAATATGCGCGTGGTGATGGTCAATGGAAATAACGATCATGCTAACCGAGTGAACGATAAAGTCACAGAGATCTTACACAGCCATGATGGTACTGTAGCGATGATTTCTTTCGAAGGCGGTCACCAAATACCAACCACTAGACCCCAGATCAAAGCATTCAAGTGGCTGACTGATCTTGAAGGGGTTGAGGATAAGTAAGGGTTTATGAATAATGATACTGTGGGGCTGGGGGTAAGTTTTTTTTTAACATAAAAAAGCCCATAGAGATTTCTTCTAGTGGGCTTTTGAGATTGAGTAATTTTAAATTTTCTAGAATTCGAAATTATAGGACTTGTTTCTTAATCACGTGCTTTTTTGTGCCAATGGGCAGAAGTGGTTTTCTTGTCTAGCGGTTTCGGCGAGTGATGAAGCCAAGGCCAGCAAGAGTTAAAAGAAGAGTGGAAGATGGTTCAGGAACTGCAGTGAGAGTTAACTCACTAATGGAGGCGCGGCCTGCGTTCACCGTGTCTGTAATAGTGAATGTGAGCACTCCCCCGGTGGAAGTGAGTCCAGTAAAGCTTTCGTAGCCATCAACGCCTACATCTGTGACAAAATCATTCTGTCGGCTATCTCCTTGGACGTTCCATGTGTGGCCAAATGTATCTGCCGCGGCTGCTGTTGAAGGTCGAAAAAAGCCCCCCGTCAAGTCGTAAGTTAAACTGTCATTGAGGCCAGAAATGGTAAAAGTTAGTGTGTCGTTATCATTACCAAATGACTGAATATGATCTGAGAAAATGGTGCTGTCAGAGCTTCCAGACCCCTGAGTGTTTGAGCCACTGGCTGAGCTGTCCATCCCGGTGACTTCAAGACTTACTCCAGTATCGGCACCGTCTGAAATACGAATTAAGTTGGTTTCGGTGTGATCAAAATTAGCTCCGGGGTCATCGCGAGTGAATTCATTCCAGTTCATGGCTGCAGTAGTTACTCCTCCGAAATCAATAGAGATGACATCAGTGGCCATAATGGCAGCGTTGGAGGTTACGACCATGGATGATAAAATGAAGGCTGTTTTGATGATTGTTGGTAGTTTCATGTGTTTGATTGTGTGTTACTTGTGATTATTAATTTATGGGGTGTGTCAGTCAATTAATTAAAAGATAAGAGGTGATCTATTAGGACTAACTCACTTTGGCGAGATTCTCATCATCGCAATAGCAGTCATCATTCACCTGTCTATCAATTCTAAACAATGGCATTGAACTTGGTTAATGATAGTAGGTGTAAGATTTTTAGAATACCTCTATTTTGGGGTAGACTCGATGACTAGGTAGTATGCGGTGTGTGGGCCGTCTGGGGTTTCGAATAGTGCTGAGAGTTGGTGGACTCCGGTGGGTAGCTTGGCTTTGAGTATTAGTGCGGGTTTTGTGGGGTCTGCTTTTCCTGCAGCTATTTTTTCTCCATTGAGGAGGAGGTGACCGGACTTGATGTTTAGGGCTCTTGCAGGGATGGTGCGGTGAGCGTCTGTTGTACCTGGGACTTGTTGCCCTACTGGAGCAGATGCGTTTAGGGCGAGGCCGGTGTAGAGTGGGTAGCGGGATAGTTTGAAGGTGTATTCGGCTGGTTTAGTGACTTTTAGCTGCCAGTAGGCTGCGCCGTCTTTGTTGATTCCGGTGAGTTTGCCTTCGCGAATGTATCTTTGATTCCAGGCTACTGAGCTGGTGCCACCGGTGCCTACGAGGTCATGGGCTGTTAGTTGGAGGGGTTTAGGGTTTTCTCCTAGGTGGAATGGTGCGCCTTCTGCGAAGGATTTTTCCATGCTCGCCCACCAGTCTTCATAGCTTTGTCGCATAGCTTTGACGCGCTCAGGGTGTTCCTTTGCGACGTTCTTTTTCTGGGCTGGGTCTTTAGAGATTTGGTAGAGTTTTGAGCCGTTTAGTAGTCTCCAGTCTTGGGTCATGATTGCGCAGTTTTTCCATTTGGCGGGGGTGACGTTGCGTTGAGAATCTGTGATGAGTGTGCGTGCTGGCCAGTCTTTGACTTCTTCGTTTTCTAGTAAGGGAACGAGGGATGAGCCGTCGATGGGAAGGTTCTTGGTATCAGTAAGCTTGAAGCCGCATAGTTCGCCAAGGGTGGGTAGGATATCGATGTGGGCTGAGAGTTGAGGTATATCACGGCCTTTGTTCCAGCCTTTACTTGGCCAGTGGAGGAAGAAGGGGACTCTGTGACCGCCGTCGGTGGTTTTGCCTTTGCCTCCGCTCATTCCTGCGTTGTGGACTTTCGTGCCTCTAACTGATCCGTTGTCAGTGGTGAAGATGAAGATGGTGTTATCTGCGGCTCCAATATCAGTGAGTTTTTTGCGGAGCTGGCCGACGTTGTCATCGATGTTGGTGATCATTCCGAAGAAGGGTGCAAGGTCGCCTTTTTGGTTGGGATACATGTCTAGATATTTCTTTGGGGCGTGGAAGGGGCCGTGGGGAGCATTGGTTGAAATGTAGGCGAAGAATGGTTTTTTAGCTGTGTGTTGCTCTTCGATGAACTTAGTAGCTTCTTCGAAAAAGACGTCTGTGCAGAAGCCTTTGGCTTGGACGGGTTCACCGTCTTCGAGGTAGGTGTCATCAAAGTAGGCGTTGTCCCAGAGATCTGGAGTCTGGCCTATGCCCCCGCCTCCATGGATGTAGACTTTTTTGAATCCACGGTATTGAGGCTGATATGGGTAGCTATCTCCGAGGTGCCATTTACCGAAAATACCTGTGACGTATCCCGCCTGGGAGAGGTAGTCTGCAATGGTTGTCTCGTTTGGTCGTAGTAGTGAGCGGCCCATGATGGTGTGCCATGCTCCGGTGCGGTTTGTGAAGCGGCCGGTCATGAGGGCTGCTCGAGTGGGGGTGCATGTTGGGGCTACGTGGTAATCTGTTAGTCTGAGTGATTCTGAGTGTAGCTTATCAATATGTGGAGTCTTGATGATTGGGTTGCCGTGGCAGGCGAGGTCTCCGTAGCCTTGGTCATCGGTGATGACGAAGACGATGTTTGGAGTCGCCTTGTCTTGAGCGTGAGATACTCCTAGGAGAGCTGCTGTTAACCATAGAATTATTTTCATCTCATTACGATTCACGAAAATTGTAGTGATGGCACGCATAAAATTGGTCTAATTTTGAGGAAGGGATGGAGTGGGGTTTGACCTGTGGTGCTTTTTTATGTATTTGAAATGTGCAGAATTTATCTGATGGAATGGTGGGGTGAGGGGGATTATGGTGAGCTTGGGTGTTTTTCTTAGTTTTCATTTGGGGGGAGATGGGTAAGGGTTAGTTATGGGTAAACGGCAAGATAGGGGGCAATCGCAGAAGTTGGGAGGGAAGGGATTGCATGTGAGAAACGCTCATGGGAAGGGGTATGATTTTGCTGCATTGATGCAATTTGATGAAGATCTGGGTGGGTATGTTAGGGGGAACGAGTATGGGGGTGAAACGATTGATTTTTCTGATCCAGAGGCGGTGAAGAGTTTGAATAGAGCGTTACTGAAGTATCATTATGGGATAGTGGGGTGGGACATTCCTGATGGGTTTTTGTGTCCACCAATACCGGGGCGGGTTGACTATATCCATTATGTTGCTGAGTTGTTAGGGGTGGGTGTGCCTATTGATGGTGTATGCGAACCTATTAGGATGCTGGATATCGGCACTGGGGCTAATGGTATTTATGCCTTTTTAGCTTGTGTGGTTTATGGTTGGAAATGCACTGCGAGTGATATCGATGAGGTTTCGTTAAAGAATGTGGCTGCTATCATCGATCGGAATCCAGAGTTAGAAGGGCGTATTGAGTTGCGATTACAGAAAGATAATAGTTATGTTTTCGAGGGGGTTGTTAAGGAGGGAGAGGTCTATGATGTGTGTGTGTGTAATCCTCCGTTTCATGCTTCGTTGGAGGAGGCTCTTAAGGGGAATCAAAAGAAGCTAGCGAATCTGAACAGAAATCGTCAGGTGCGACAGAGTAGATCAGATTTTGGAAAACGAGGGCAGTCAGAGTCCGAGGCGGTGTTAAATTTTGGAGGTCAGAAGGCGGAGTTGTGGTGTAAAGGCGGAGAGATTAGATTTCTTCGTAAAATGTTGAAGGAGAGTAAGATGTTTTCCGAACAGTGTGGGTGGTTCACGAGCTTGATTTCAAAAATCGAGAACGTGAAGCCATCACTAAAGATCTTGTCTAAGTTGGGTGCGAGGGAGGTAAAAGAGATTCCGATGCAGCAGGGTAACAAGGTGACGAGGGTCTTGGCTTGGAGGTTTTAGGCTTTAATGCAGCTTCGGATATCTACAGATTTAGACTAATGTTTAAATCTTTGATTAATCTTCTTAAGATGTCCGTCCCGGGACTCCTGTGCTCTTACGTAGACTTACCGGTGGGCCTAGGACTTCGCCGTAAATAAAGGCTGAACGTGCTGCTTTGGGGTCTTTTAGGCTAGATCGCACGGATCGCGAAGAGCTTATTGGACGAGTAGTCTGGAGATTGCTGATTTCTCTGTTCGTTTGAATTCGCTTGTGAGTTGACTGAGATTGGAGTCGGGCCGCTTCGCGCTTGGTCGCTTCTATTTTTTTGAGCTGGGCTTCCATTTCATTATCATAGGAATCATCGGACTGATCCCAGGAGAAATCTCTGGAGTGTTCACTTTCTGCTTGCAGGCGCTGTTTGCTAAGATTGGGAATAGGGGAAGGATTTTGTTTTCTAGGATCTGTAATTGGCGGTGTGCGGCCTTGAGACTGAACTTGGCGTTGGTATTCTTCTTCCTCCGCCTCGAAGTCGTGATCTTGCAGAGGGTCAGGTGAGCTCTCTTTGGCTTTATTTTTTTTGTCGACAATGCTCCCCACTATATAAAAAATGCCGACAATGATTGGCCCGATGATTTCTAGAATATTATCCATAGAGAGTTGTTAATTTGACTCATCGCCTTTGGAGATCGAATCGCGCATGTCAGTGTCCGCTTTGATATTATTCATACGGTAGTAGTCCATGACGCCGAGATTCCCTGAACGGAATGCCTCAGCGAGAGCGAGCGGAACTTGAGCTTCTGCCTCGACTACCTTGGCATTCATTTCCTCTACGCGAGCCTTCATTTCTTGTTCTAGGGCAACCGCTGCTGCGCGACGCATCTCGGCTTTGGCTTGAGCTACGTTCTTATCGGCTTCTGCCTGAGATTCCTGTAGTTTTGCTCCGATGTTTTCGCCGACGTCAACATCAGCAATATCGATAGAAAGGATTTCGAAAGCGGTGCCAACGTCTAAGCCGCGGCCGAGCACCGTTTTAGAGATCATATCTGGAGACTCGAGAACGACCTTATAGGATGCAGCCGAACCGATCGTGGTCACGATGCCTTCGCCTACTCGGGCGATGACTGTTTCTTCTAGGGCGCTTCCTACATAATTATCTAAATTCGAGCGCACTGTGACACGAGCACGCGCTTTCACTTGAATCCCGTCTTTAGCAACACCATCAATGGTCGAGCGCCCACTGCTGGGAGCGGGACATTCGATCACTTTAGGATTGATCGAGGTGCGAACGGCTTCCAATACTGACTTGCCGGTTCCCTGAGTAGCGAGGTCAATGGCGCAGGCGCGTTGCCAGTCGAGCGTGATGTTTGCTTTATCAGCTGCGATTAGGGCTTGGACGGTTTGGAGCACGTTACCATCAGCTAGATAGTGTGCTTCAAGGTTATTAGCACTGATCTCGATCCCTGCTTTTACGGAGGTGATACGAGCATCTACTATGAGTGATGTAGGCACGCCACGGAGACGCATTGCTACGAGTGTAGGGAATCCGACGGATGCTCCAGAAAGGTAGGCTCGCAGCCAGATATTGAAGAAGTTGATAATAATAAAAGCAATGATCAAGATGACCACTCCGAGAACTGTAGTTATAGCTATCTGTGTGGTAGTTAAGCCAAGAATGAGATTGAGTGAGTTCATAATGTTATATTTGTTGTCTAAAAGTTTTTCAAGGCTCTAGCTGATACGCCATTTGCATCCTATCTATAGAACTGTCTGTGACGATCGTCAAGGTGAGAAAGTGTGAGGAAATATTTATCGTTTTCTAACTTTTATTTTAAAGTTGTGTTGAGCTACTACGGAGATTTCTTGTTTTGCGTCGATATATCCATCTTCAGAAGCAGCTTCATAGTGTGAGCCCTCTATCGTTACTTTACCGCTAGGATTAAGCCGCGTGATTGCCACGCCTTGTTTACCTATCAATGAGATATCCGTGGTCGGTCCTGTGTGACCTGAAACTGATTCTTTTAAGAAGAAGGCATTTCCTAGAGAGGTGTTTTTAAGTAGCCTGAACTCGATCAGAATCAGTGCTGTGCTTAGTAAGCCAGCGCTAAAAAAGACAGCGGCAGCTACCCATATGCCGTAGTCATTGTGTGCCAAAACCGTAGCGGCAATGACACACAGAGCGGCAATGGCTCCTAGTATTCCACCAGGTAGGATGATCTCAAAGGCGATCAGAACCAATGCGGTAACTATCAGGATAAGAATCAAACTCATTCTGCCACCTCCACGATAAGGGTTTGATCGCGAACGGCGACTACTTGCACGGCACTTCCATTATCGATCACTCCTAAATCAGAACGTGCGTCGTAGCGGACACCCTCTATTTCCACTCGACCGCTCGGAAACATGTCGGTTATTGCCAAGCCACTTGAACCAGGAAGGGGCAGTAATGCTTCATGCTCTGCTGTAGTGGAACCTTTGACAGAATCTACGAGCACCATTTTGCCTTCCATCCATGAACCTTTAAAAAATCTGGAGAATATCAGTATTCCTACAAAGGCGATAGTTAAACCATAAATCAAGGTAACCATGGGCTCTAGCAACGCATCTGAAGAGATCACAACGCCTTCATCAGGCCAGATGTCGACCATGGACCATAATACGGAACCTAGCATCAGGACAAGACCGCTCAATGCGAAGATGATCGTTCCTGGGAAAAAGAAAAGTTCGATAAATACCAGTAATATTCCAATCGCGAAAAAGAGTATAGGTTCGTTCCCTGCGAGGCCTGCGATATTTTGAATAATAAAGAACACTGCGATTAGCGCAAGACCACCAATGCCAAAGATACCGAAACCAGGGGTCTTGAATTCAAGGAAAAGTAGCAACAAGCCCAGGCCAATCAATCCTGGTGCGAAAACAAATGCCCACTTAGCAAATTTTTCAGAGTAGGTGATTTCAAAGTCTTTGATTACAAATTGATCTGTGCCAAAACGAGCTTCTAGTAGGGTGTCAATCGAGTCATAGATGCCGCTTCCTAGCAAATTACTAGAGTCGTCTCCGTAAGTATCGTGAGCTTGAGAAGCCGTGAGTGTGAGCACTTCCCCAGCAGGCTTTATAATAATATCGCCAATCTTCAGCTCGAAATCTGCATCCAACATAGCTCTGATGACATCAGAGCGATAAGGGTAATCCTCAGTCATTGAGCGAACATGAGCCCTGAGGTAGCTTTCAATCTTTAGACGTGCTGTTTCTGGAACATCTTGACCACCGCCTAGGATCACTGCAGAGGCTCCCATTTTGCCCCTTGGCGCAAAGTAAATTTCTTGGGTAGCAGCAGCAATAAATGAGCCTGCTGAGATCGCGTCAGGATTGACATAGGTCGCAGTGATTCCGTCAAATTTATCCAACATTTCCATCATTTCTATGCAGTATTCAACTCCTCCGCCAGGAGTATCCATGTCAAGAATGACCATATCAACGTCGTTTTCAATAGCCTCTTTCAAGCCACGACGCAGGATAAAAAGATTCGGCTTATCAATTGGTCCTTCAATGGGGATTACATAGACAGATTTTTTTGCAACCGATTCAGAAGGGATTGAAGGCTCAGCAGTTGCTGACTCTTGGCTAAAGCTGAGCAGTGAAGTGAGTATCAAGCATAGTGACAAGATACTTAACAAGCTCGGGGAGGATGCCGCAGGCAATGTATAGCCAGTAGAAGGGTGCTTCTTAATTGACATGATAGAGGGCATTAGATCGGGTTTGAAAAGAGATGCTGTGGTGAAAAGATGAATGAGATAAATACCATTTCATACTAACGACGGATTACTCCCAAGCAAGGGGAAATAGTAAAAATCAACTACTATTTGATGGGTATTAGGCGTTATGATCTTTTCGCTTTTCCCTTGTCAGACCGTTACGCACCCGTCAGTGTATCATTATTTCCTTCCGCAATAGCCTTGCTCCATCGTCCCTCGATCACCTCAACAATGTCCACAGGGGCACTTCGCAATAAGTAGATACCTAACAATAACATCAAAGATATGAAAAATTTAATTTGGCTTCCGTGCCTATTCCTAGTTTCCGCTTGCGGCGAAGAAAAGAGCGCAACGGGCGAAACACTTACTGAATCTGAACCTGCTGTGGTAGAGGTGATGCCTGCTCCTGAGGAGGCTACACCCGTCGCTCGAGACGCGGGACTACCTTGGGACATCCCGACCATACCCAATGCGCGAGTCATCCATAGCAGTTCAACATTCTCCAAAACCACGGTACGACGTGGCGGTGAATCCACCGCTTTAATTGCTTTCAAAGGTTCCGCTGCAGAGATTGTTGACTTTTATGAGCAAGCGCTTCCTGAGCTTGGCTTCGAGATCACCCACAGCCGTGATCTTGATGAGAAAAGCTCAAGGTTAAATGCGACGCATGCTGATGGCAGACAGTTTCAGGTCTTTGCAAACCGCGGAGGATCGAAGGCCAAAGATGGAGAGAGCTCTGCCTCACTTGTCGCGACTAAAGCAAAATTGGAGGAATAAGAGCGGCGACCTTCGAATATGATAAATATCCGAGCAACTGTATTCGTAAGGTTTCATAAGGAGCAGCTCTTGAACCGTTAATTTTTTATTTATCTGACTACTTATATTTTACTCAGAAATCAAATTCTTAGCAGCATGATACAAAGACTCTTTAATCTAACAGTGGCTTCTTTCGCCGTTTTACTGCTTTGCCCAACGATCATGGCAGAGCCTTCCCAGCCCAAGCCCTTCGTTCATCCTGGGATGCTGCACAGTAATGCTGAGCTGACTTTCATCAAAGGGAAAATCGCTTCCGAAGAAGAGCCGTGGAAGTCTGCATGGGAACAATTGAGCTCCGCTAAAGTGGCCTCACTCAACCACAGCCTAAGTGCTACCGCCAATGTCGTGCGAGGAGCCAGAAACAGACCTGATATCGGTAGCTCGGACATGTCAAGCGATGCAGCTGCTGCCTATGCTCATGCGCTTCAATGGAGCCTTACCGGTGAACAGGCCCACGCGTCAAAAGCGATTGAAATCCTGAACGCGTGGTCAGGTAGCTTAAAATCGGTAGGCGGGCACGACGCCAAATTACTCATTGGTATGGATGGCATCTCCTTCTGCAATGCCGCGGAACTCATCCGCCACACTAGCGATCAATGGAAGGCGGCTGATCAAAAACAATTTGAACAAATGCTGAGGCAAGTATTTTATCCTGTTATCAAAGATTTCTACCCAACCGCGAACGGAAATTGGGACGCCTCAATGATTCAGACAATGATCGCCATGGGTATTTTCCTAGATGACCGTGCGATGTTCGAGCAAGCCACGACTTATTTCCGATCCGGCAACGGAAACGGAGCCATTACCAATTATCTCAATGAGTTTGGCGAATGCCAGGAAAGTGGTCGCGACCAACTCCACACCCAAATGGGTCTAGGCTACCTCAGCTGCGCCAGCGAGATGGCCTGGAAGCAAGGAGTCGACCTCTACTCCGAAGCTGATAGTCGCTTGGCCAAAGGATTCGAATACACCGCCAAATACAATCTTGGTGAAGACGTTCCTTTCGAGCCATTTCGGAGTGTCGATGGCCGTTATCATTACAATAAGATTTCGAAAAACTCCCGCGGGCGCTTCCGTCCCATTTATGAACGAACCTTACATCACTATCAAGATCGTATGGGGCTTAAGATGCCCTACAGCCAGAAAGTGGCTAAAACCAAACGTCCCGAAGCCCCCCACGGTCAGCACATCTCATGGGGGACATTAATGTATTACGGATTACCGCGCGACCTGCATCCTCTAAAGGCAAAGTAGAGTATACATTATTTGTCTGACGACCTGAGAAATGGATAGTTATTTGAGTTTTTGTTTTATGAGGGGGTTATCTAGTATCTATTTTTTTGACAGAGTGTTCGGATCTATTTTAACTGTATGAGTTAAATATTTACAAATAGCAGATTGATGAAAACTTTACTTATTGGATGGGACGCTGCCGATTGGCGCGCAATTACACCGCTCTTGGATGAGGGTAAGATGCCGAACCTTCAGCGTCTTATGAATGAGGGGGTATCTGGGAATATTACAACTCTCAATCCGATTCTTAGTCCGATGTTGTGGAGTAGTATTGCTACTGGTAAACGGCCTTATAAGCATGGGGTGCACGGTTTCTCTGAACCTGATCCTGTGAGCGGTGCGATTCGACCAGTGACGAATTTGAGCCGTAAGTGTAAGGCAATTTGGAATATTTTAAACCAGAGTGAGAAGGATACGATTACTGTAGGTTGGTGGCCGTCTAATCCAGCGGAGCCTCTTTCTAGAGGTGTGATGGTTTCTAATGATTATCAGCGGACTAGCGTTAGTAAGCGTGAGGGCTGGTTGATGCCGAATGGGACGGTGCATCCGGAGCGGCTGGTTGAAAATTTAAAGGAGATCCGATTCCATCCAGAGGAGCTAAATTCTGCGGATTTTGCACATTTTATTCCTGCTATGAAGGATATGAGCGAGGAGGAGTTGCGGAAGTTAGAGAAGGATCCGAGGTTACAGTCACTCGGTAAGATTATTGCGGATTGCACGAGTATTCATGCTGCTGCGACTGCGCTGATGCAGAATGAGCCTTGGGATCTGATGAGTGTCTATTATGATGCGATTGATCACTTTGGCCATGCGTTTATGAAGTATCATCCTCCGCAGCGTGCGAATATTGAAGACTGGGATTATAAGGTGTTTCATTATATAGTGGAGGCTGGGTATATTTACCATGATATGTTGTTAGGGACGTTGATGCAACTGGCTGGTGAGGGTACGAATATTATTCTTATTTCTGATCACGGGTTTCATCCGGATGCGCATCGCTTAGATTCGATTCCTAACGAGCCTGCTGGTCCTGCTGCTGAGCATAGGAGCTTGGGGGTTTTTATAGGGGCTGGGCCACAGTTTAAGGTGGGTGAGAAGATCTATGGAGCTAATCTGTTAGATATTTGCCCTACGTTGTTACATTGTTTTGGGTTGCCAATTGGGAATGATATGGATGGTAAGGTGCTGATGAGCTTGTTTAAGGATAATACTGAGGTGAAGAGCATTTCTAGCTGGGAAGATGTGGCTGGTGATGATGGGATGCACTCGCCAGATCGGACGATTTCTCCAGAGGATTCTAAAGCGGCAATTGATCAGTTGGTTGCTCTTGGATACATTGAGGAGCCGAATGCGGATAAATCTATGGCGTTAGAGCAGACTGTGCGAGAGCTGGATTATAATTTAGCGCAGGCTTATATGGATGGTGGCATTTTCAGTGAGGCGCTGATCATTTTAGAGCGGCTGTATGAGAAATGGCCGATGGAGTATCGCTTTGGGATTAAGCTCTCCTATTGTTATCTAGCATTTCACAGGTATAAAGATCAAAAGGATATCATTACGGGTGTAATTGCGTCTAGGGTGAAGGTTGCTGAAGAGGCATTTGCTGAACTTAAGCGATTGAAGCTCGATTCTGAGGAGGGGGCTAAGGCATACCGAGAAAGTGTGGATGCTATGGAGGATAAAGAGCAGAGAGCTCATGTTAAGAAGCACAAAGATCTGCTTAGTAATGCGAGACCAAATCTGTATGCTCTGCATTCTTTAGAGGCTACTGCTGACTTTGCTTCTGGTAATTATGCTGAGGCATTAGAGAAGTTAGAAACATTAAGTAAACATCATGGTGAGCGCTTGGATGGACTTATCTTGAAAGGAAATATTTTGGCTAGGATGCGCCGATTTGATAAAGCAGAGAGATTTTATAGGGAGGGTCTGGGACTGGATTCAGAGTCTGCTGCTTGTTTTAGTGGGTTGGGGAGAGTGGCGATGGCCAGGAAGGATTTTGAGTCAGCAGTTAGTTACTTACAACAGTCCCTGGAGATTTCGTTTTCTAATCCTAGGGGGCATTATATGTTAGGTGTGGCTCATCTGAGATTACACGATAATGATACTGCGGAGGCTTGTTTTAAGGTGAGTTTGAATCAGGCTCCGTTGAATCCAGCTGCTTGGAGAGGGCTGGTGCAGATAGCTCAGTATCACAGGAGGGATCCTCATCAGACGGTATTTTTCAAGGAGCAGGTAAAGGAGTCTCGGAAGCGGTTGAAGCATATGGCTCATAAGAAGTATAGACAAGCTAATGCTGCGGCTACGAAGGACGATGAGAGGCAGCCTATGCCTGAGCTTTCTTTTGATACGAGTAAGCTTGAGGGCGTGGGTGAGGAGAATATCATTACGATAGTGTCTGGGTTACCACGCTCCGGGACGTCTCTTATGATGCAAATGTTAGAGGCTGCTGGGGTTGGTGTATTTCAGGATGGGAAACGGAAGGCTGATGATTCTAATCAGAAGGGCTATTATGAGCATGAGAGTGTGATGCATCTGCTGACTGCTAAGCCGGTGGAGAAGGGATGGGTGGCTAAGTCTAAGGGGCAGGCTCTGAAGGTAGTAGCTCCGTTGTTGAGTTCGCTTCCTATTTATGATCAGTTTCAGAATATTAAGAAGGCGGGCTATATGGGTGCTGAGAAGGATGCTGTGAGGCTGAATTATCGTGTTGTCTTCATGGAGCGACCGATGGAGCAGGTGCTGCTTTCTCAGAGTAGTATGCTGGTTAAGTTAGGTAAGGAGGCACCGAAGGGGGATCCTACGCAGGGTTATCGTCAACAGGTGAGGGCGGCTAAGGCTTGGTTGTTAACAAGGAATATTCCAGCGATGAGTGTGGATTATCCTACGCTGGTGAAGTCTCCTGATTCATTACTTACGGAGTTGGTGGCATTTTTAGGGTGTCCTGAGAAGGTAGAAGAAATGCGTGAAGTTATAGATCCGAAGCTTCATAGGCAGAGAAGTCGTAGTTCAGCTTCATGATGCTCTTATGTATGTGGATAGTTAGATATACTAGTTTTCATGAAGCCGAGCCTAGAAGAAAAATAACTTAATTTATTTAGAGCATATTATTATTCAGTATTGACTTGATGATGATATCTATGAATATGTATAGCGAACATTATGAAGTATAAAATAAATCGACCAGCACAGTGGATAGGGACAGGAGCAATAGTACTTACTTCAGCTTCAGCGTCTAATGCGGCATTAATGAGAATAGGACTAGGAAATACTGATTTTACGCAGAGTCTTGATGGATCAAACCTATTTGCGGGGATAAGTGATGCTGGTCAATGGGGGTCTGGTTCAAATACATCACAGTTCGCCAATGTGGTTTTCGAGCAAGCGGGAAATAGAGCGTTTGTGTTAAGCAATAATGTGAGTGCTACATCTGGTGGAAGTTTTTATATACAATTGGGTACTTCAACGAGTGGTTTCGCGACTAGTTCTTTTCTGACTCCAGGGGTGGCTGTAGGGCTCATTGCTTGGGATTTATCTGACGGGACGCGAGGTTTTCTCCGTGTGCAAAGTGATGGAACAGATTTGGTTGCTACTCATTTTGTTTTTGATGATGAATTTAGTGATGCACGTCCAGAATTGAGTGTTGGTGGAAATGGGACTCAATTTGATGGCGCTACAGAGTTTACTGGCTCACTAGTTCCTGAGCCTTCATCGGTGGCTCTTCTTGCCCTCGGCGCGGCTGGCGTGATGGCTAGGCGTAGACGCGAGAGCAGTGAGAGGGTGGCTTGATCCTGCTGAATCTTAGAGGAGTTAATGATTTATAGTCCTCTTATTTATTACTAAGCTTACGGCTAGGTTTTCTTGGCTGTGGCCTGATATATTGTTTCCTTGTTGTTGCTTACCGGGAAGTCGTATGAGGCTTAAGATGCCCTACAGCCTGAAAGTAGCTAAAACCAAACGTCCCGAAGCCCCACACGGCCAGCACATCTCATGGGGGCACATTGATGTATTACGGAATACCGCGCGACTTGCATTCTCCAAAGGCAAAGTAGAGCGTCTCTTCAACCCTTTGCTTTCTTTAATACTTTTACGATCATTTTCTCTAATTTGATAGTGCTTTGGAAATTGATTTTACAGAATGAGCTTATTTTTGTAGTTTCTGGGATGCGTAATCGTATTTTTAAAATCCCCCAGTTAACTATGAGCTTGGTCTTTGTGGGCGCTGGGCTCATTCAGGCGGATCCAGGTGATAAAGTTTATCAGCAGGGTTATTTTTCAAAAGAAGACTCTCTTAAATCGATAGAACTCCAGGATGGGTATAGTCTACAGCTTGTGTTGAGTGATCCACAGGTAGAGGAGCCAGTGATGGTGACTTGGGATGGAAATGGCGCAATGTATGTGGTGCAGATGAATACTTACATGCAAACCCTTAGTGCCAAGGGCGAGAAAGATGCTAAAAGTAGAATCACCCGACATGTGGACACGAATGGTGACGGGGTGTATGATCAGTTCAGTATTTATGCTGATAACCTTGTCCTACCAAGATTTGTGCTTCCGCTAGATGATCGTGTGATTGTAGGAATCACTGATACACTTGATTTATGGACTTACAGGGATATCGATAATGACGGAGTTGCTGACGAGAAAATAAAGATTTACGAAGGTGGCAGACGTGGAGGAAACATGGAGCACCAACCGAGTGGACTGATCTGGGGTTTAGATAACTGGATGTATCTGACTTACGAAAATATTCGTTATCGATTTACTGAGGGCAAAATGGAGACTCAAAAACTGCCTCGCGGAAGTGGGCAGTGGGGCATAGCTCAGGATGACTGGGGACGTTTATATTTCTCAGATGCCGGTGGTGAAAAGCCTGCGATCGACTATCAGCAACCATTCGTATACGGTTCACTGAGGCTCAAAGGAGAGCAAGAAAAGGACTTTGGAACCGTGTATCCTATCTCCCAAATTCCTGATGTGCAGGGTGGCCCAAAAAGAGTGGGTAAAAATGGAGGATTGAATCATTTCACTGGTGGTGGAGGTCAGTCTATCTACAGAGGTGATCGCTTACCTAAGGACTTGTATGGTGATCTCATTTTGAATGAGCCGGTGGGCAGATTGGTGCGTCGTGCCAAGATATCACGCGAAGATGGAATGAGTGTTTTGAGTAATGCTTATCCAGGATCTGAGTTCATGCGCTCACGTGATGTAAATTTCCGCCCAATATGGTCTGCGACTACCCCTAGAGGGCAGATGATGTTCGTAGATATGCATCACGGGATTATACAACAGGCGAATTGGACTAAGAAAGGGAGTTATTTGAGAGGAGTCATTGAGAAATGGGGACTTCAAAATAATATAGGCAAAGGAAGAGTGTATAGACTTGTGCATAAGGACTTCAAAGCTGGACCTCAACCTAAGATGCTAGATGAAACCACGAAAGAACTAGTGGCTCATTTAGATCATCCTAATGGCTGGTGGAGAGACATGGCTCAGAGACTGATCATTCTTAGAGAAGATCGAGATTCAGTGATTCCTGATTTGGAGAAAATGGCTCGTGAAAACCCTTCTGAATATGGGCGTCTACACGCACTATGGACACTTGAAGGTATGGGAGCAGTGAAGGCCTCGGTCGTTGTTAATGCTCTGAGAGACAGATCATCAATGGTCAGAACTTCTGCGATTCGAGTTGCTGAGCCATTCTTGGCGGAAGGAAATTCAGAATTAGTAACGCTTCTTAAAAAGCCGTTTCCTAAGGACATTGAGATGGTGTTACAGATGTTGAATTCTCTTGCCGCTAGTGGTGCTAAAGATCCGGTGTTAGTAAAGCTGGGGGAGAAGTTAGAAAATGATTACAGGAAATCACCTGTAGTGAGCGAGCTGATCAAAGCGCGTGATGTGCTTGCTGCAGAAGTAGCCAGAGCCGCGCACCAAAAGGAGAAGGGAGCGAAGTTCTCAAAATCTATGGAGCATGGTAAAACTATTTACCAACAGCTTTGCTTTTCATGTCATGGAGAGAATGGTGAAGGTGCAGAGATGCAGGGAGCTGATGGTCAGCGTTTGGCTCCTCCGTTCAAAAAATCTGAGCGAGTTTTGGGGTCTGGTCAGTCAGGTATCCGCGTGCTTCTGCATGGTCTAGAAGGACCAATTGAAGGAGAGAAATACATTGGGAACATGGTAGCTATGGCGAACAATGATGACCAATGGGTTGCCGACGTTTTAACTTATATTAGAAATAGTTTTGGAAATGATGCTCCTATGATTGACCCAGCTACTGTGGCTAAACTTCGTAAAAAGCACGCGAGTAAAAAAACTCCATGGACTGTTGAGACTTTGAAAGAAGCTGAACCTCAAAAGCTGACTTACGATAGAAAGTGGAAGCTTAGCGCAAGTCACAATGAAAGTTCTCTGAAGAACGCATTTGACGGTGATTCTGGTAGTAAGTATTCCACGGATGCCAGAATGGTTGATGGCATGTGGGTTCAGGTTGAACTTCCTGAGTTAACTGAAATCAGCTCTATTATTTTAGATAGCAGAGAACTGAAGGATGACTATCCGAGCTCATACATTTTAGAAGTTTCTAAAGATGGTAAAAACTGGGGTAAACCGCTAGCCGCTGGTGAGGGTAAGAGCTACCTCCAAATGACTTTTGCTCCTGTAGAAGCCAAATACATCCGAATCACTCAGAACGGTAAGAAACGTTATTTCTGGGCTATCGGTGAAATGGAGATCCTTGCAGAAAGTGATTAGTTAGACTTCCGTTAAAGAATCATTACAAAGCCATTTACATTGTTGAATGTAGATGGCTTTTTGCTTTTTCGATCTCGTACTACCTTGGGAGAATGGCTAATGATAGAAAGGGGTTCATTTCTTTCCCGCTCTCCCAAATCTCCTTCACGGATAAATTTCTGACAAAGTTAGGTATTGGCTACCAATCGCTCAAGGATTTCATCTCTACCTTTTCCACTGCTCCCCCCTCTTCCCAGACCGGAGATAGAAGGACAGTGACTGTGGTTTTTCCTTGAGTTTCTGGAAGGCGGATAACAAGCCGACTCACCCCTTTGTTCCTTTTTTGCGGAGGCTGTTGCTCTGCTGACTCTACCTCAAACTGGGCTCCTGCCGGACTCAATATTTTAGCGATGAGTTGTTTGCCCTTCAAGCTCAGCCGTGCTGTATCGGCTTTCTCAAGGACTATGGTCGCATCAGTCGTCATCCCCCAGAGCAGCTCGCTTGGGCGGAGGATATCGATTTCGTCCTGCACCACGACGGCACGTCTTCCCTCCACGAGGGCCACGCCACGATGGGCTTTCGATGTATCGGCGGCATAGGCCTGGCTCAGGTCGATCTCGGCGAAAGGAAACTCTTTGCTGGATTTAAATCGTGTCAGCTTGGCGACGGCATTTGCATGCTGGTTCTTGTTGTCGAGCATGGGGACATTGTGGCTGGCGGAACCGAGCCGGTAATAGGTCCAGCGAGTACCTCCCTCTTGGTAACTCCAGTAGTGAGGAAGATTGTAGTTATCGGAGCCAAGGTCTCTTGCCCAGCGGACGCCGAGGGCATCTAACTCAAAATTGCCCAGGTCAAGGTGTCCATGATGAGCTTGGTTGTAGCCCGCTTTGACGCCTACGAAAAGAGCGTTTGGATCATCCCAAGCACTGCGGAAGAGAGAGGTCTCTACTTGGCCTTTCAGAAGGCGGTCGAGCGACTTGTCTGCGGGCTTTTTCCCCGATGGAGGCGTGTACCAAACTACATGGAGCGGGCTGTAGTTCTTATCCTTGATCAAGCGGTGTTCAGCATCGGCGAAGTCCGGGTTGTCGTAGGTCCGAGAAAGCCAGAAATGGCAAGGTGCCGATCTGTGTTTTTTGAAATCTCCAGCGTCAGCATAACTGAAATAAAGTCCGGTAGGGCCGGTCGAGTAGAGGGGCACGTAGCCGGTGGTGGCTAAGCCAGCTGACTTCGAGAGACCAAAATCCGTGCCGAGGGCCGTCTCCAGTGCGGTGAGGGCGAAAGCGGTGTACTCCGTAGCATATTTCCAATAGCCAATCCCTTCCGCCCAGACGCCGTCAGGTGCGTAGGAGCCGAGGGCTGTGGGCAGGTTTTCCAAGGCTCGGTCGATAAGATACTCTGCTGTGTCGGGGTGGGACTCAGCGACCGCCAAGGCGCCGATGAGGAGGCCGCCGTTGCATACTTGGTTCCAGTTATAGGCGTAGGTAAAATGGTGGTAGCCTTCCTTGTAGCGTTCGATTCCGGGCTTGAGTCCCTTCGTGACGAGCGCCTCACGAATGGTAGTGCGAGATTTCGGCTCTAGGTAATGATAGATCCAATCGTAGCCTAGCCCCACGGCATGACTCATTTCAGCAGTATCTAGGAAATGGCTGGGGTTCCAGTCGGGGAAATCACACACGGCAAGGAGGTTTTCCTCGATCTTCTTGGCATATTTAACGTCGCCCGTCCATCGCCAAGCGACCCCCAGCTCGTAGATGCGTTCCAGGCAGTCCTTGCTTACGTGGAGCAGCCTTGGACCACGCTTGGTGTAGGTCAGTAAGGGGGCGTCTAGGTAAGCATCAGCCTTGCGGATGACTCCGCGGATTATACCCTGCAGCACGACGTCGCTCTTGGCACGATTCTTCAGGTTTTGAAGTTCCGCCTCTTTCAGCATGAGGCGAGGATGCTCCGCCTCTAAGGTGCTCAGGATCGGGGTTGAGTCATTGTCAGGGCTGGCATGGCTGATCCCTGTTAAGAGAATGGCGATCGCTAACGAGAGAAAGGTGAGAATGTGTTTCATGGTTTTCTAGAGTATATGATAAACCACTAATACGGAGTTAGAATGTTATTTTATTCAAGTTTATGGAACCAGGCAGAATTATGATACTCCTGACACATATACCACTCATTCCTGCTGTGGCTTTGATGATAGAATGGTTATCTTTTACTGCCTGAGTATTTAGCGATCAATCGATTCTCACTATTCAACTGGAATTAGAGGTTGAATTCTATTTTAATGTTCTGTTTTTTAAGGTGTTCGATATGATCGTTGATTTTAAACTCTGAATCTTTAAAGCTAGATAATCTCTGTCTGGATTGTTCCTGCCTCGCTATACTTCTGGCAAAGCGTCTGATGGATTCCTCCGTATCTAAGATTAAACCTGGGATCTTGGCATTTTTGCCATTTTCATCCTTAGCAACCATGGTGAAGTAAGAGGAGTTGCAATGCTTTATTTTGCCAGTTTGGATGTTTTCTGATTCTACACGGAGGCCTATCACCATGGATGTCCTGCCTGTGTAGTTCACAGATGCTTTAAGGGTGAGTAATTCACCTACTTCAACAGGGCATAAGAAATCTACTCTATTCACTGAGGCTGTGATGCAATAATTTCCAGAATGTTTTGAAGCGCAAGCAAAGGCAATCTGATCCATTAAGTTGAGGATATGACCACCGTGAATTTTACCACTAAAATTCGAGTGTGATGGTAGCATGAGCTGGGTGATTGATACTTGTGATTCTCTGGCGTGTTTAAACATGTTTCTTCTATATGATCGTTTTAGCTTGATGAGCAGTGCTTATCTTTAAAGTATAAGGCGTGGTATATGAACAGTTTTAGTGGATGGAGTCGATCACTTTGCTTTAAAATTGGTGTAATTATAAATTATAGACTGTTCTTATTACAAGTTTCTGGAAATCGCTAATAGGGTTCCAGGCTATGTTCCGCCAAGAGTGTCTCTGAAATCGTTTAGCGATGAACTAAGATGAATCAATTCCTCTTTGATCTCGGAAAGCAGTTTTAGGGCACCTGCTACATCACCTGCACGTGCAAGGCTACCGAGTTCACGAATTAGTGCAAAAGCCCTTTGCGCATGGTCGTTCCCTAGTAGACCTTTGAGGCTGTGGGCTACGCGATGCACCTTCTCCGTATTATTTTCTGAAAAGGCGGAATCCAGATCTGCGAGCAACTGTTCCACTTCCTCATGTCAAGGTTTGTCCACCCTTCGTTCGTCCGTGTTGTTCTTTGGTGGCTTATAGGGAAGGCTTAGGTTTTGATCTGTGGTGCTTCACCACGAATAACACTGATTTCCTCGAATTGGTGGACGATGGAACTTGGGTAGTGTGCTTGGGTTGATTGAATTTTGAACCGCAGAAAGCGCGGAAGGACGCTCAACCAAGTTGGTGCTTATGAGGGCTTTGGCGTATGCGGATTGTTGTTGATTTATAATGGCTATGACTGATGAGGGTAGAGGTAAGTTTTTTCAATGAGTTACTCTCAAAGCGTTTAAGGATCTCTTTAAATTGTATTCGTTTAGATGTCTCACCATACGTTAATGATACCGCTGCGTAAAAAAATAAGCTAAATTGTTTCTTAGAGGTTCTTTAGATAGTGTTTCACCTCTATAGAGGGCGGGCGCTCTTTCTTTCTAACTATATTGTTCCACAGTCATGATGTCCGCAACACTGTGCTCTCGCCCCCGTTCGCCCTTACGGTCTGGATATATCGCTCAGCTCCATTGTCGTCTCGCCTTGATGGAAAGAAAAAATCACTACTCCATTTGTTTTATTTGTTTCACTACTTGGTATGACTAGCTCTTAAATTATTTACTAATCACGGACAGGTTCATTGCTTTTCTTTTATTTAGTTGGGGTTTTCTATGAGGTAGTTGATACCGTCAATTAGTAGAAATTTGAAGTTTTCATTGGTCCAGTCTGGCATGGCGTGGCCGGCTGAGATGCCTATCACTTTAGATTTACCCTGAGGGCATTCCCACATGGCTACGGCTTTCATTTCTCCCTGTTGTCCATTGATGAGAGGAACCACGCCATCGACCTCATAGAGATTGTCATAGAGCTCGGTGTCTATCATTACGAAATCTTTTGTAATGCGCTGGGTGGCGGGGTGATCTTTAGCGACGACTGAGTAGGTGACTGGTTCATGGTCACCGTGTTTGCTGGATGCTATGCCTGTGAAGTCTCCCCAGGCAGGGAAAGCGACGCCTGGATGTTTTGCGGTCCATTTATCTACTAATTCCTGAGTGGTTCTTGCTGGGCCGTCATTGCCAGGGATGATATTAGCTGTGCCATGTCTGTATGTGGGCCAGAAACAATGCATGGAGCAGTGGATGAGCATAGCAGGGACGCCGTTGGTGCGGGTTTGTTCCATGATGTTGTGAGTTGCTTCTAGGTCGGCACTGGATGCTATACAAAAATTATAGACGACTGCGTCATATCCTTTCGCATAATCTTTCTGTTTTAGTAAGCCTAGTAGTTCTGCGTAATTTTGATGTCGTGGGTGTTTTTCTCTGATGGCGGCGTCTTCTGGTGTTGTTCCTTTTCTCGCTTTTCTCAGATCAGCATAGGAGATGCCGATGTCAGTTTTCATCACGGTTACATCCCAGTCAGCTTCTTTGGCATATTCTTGGAAAAACGATTCTTGTTGTTTGTAGTCATGAAAGTTTCCAGGGTAATGCGTGACATAGAGCACTTTCTTGCTTTGTGCTTCTGCTACGGCTTCGGTTATCGGCTGCGTTTGTTTACAGGAGATGAAGATGAAGCCAGCACACAATGGGATGCATAGAATTTTGATTAGATTATTCATGAGATTATTCTGACAGAAAATTACGTTCGATTCTTGTTTGTAGGCTATTCTACATTGATTGTAGATTGCAGCGAAATAGAGGGGTTTTTGGCATCACCAAAGTTGCCGTTCTCAACTTCTATCGTGGATTCATCGATGAACTTGCCTACTTCTGAATAGCTTCGGATTGAACAACTATGAAGTTCACCGCTAGCTTTACTACCTGTTACAGTATGAAATTTAATAAACAGGCGGGCTTTACCGTCGTTGTCATTAGCTAGTTTCTCATAGAGATGAGTGATATCTACGCCTACCTCTAGAGGAGTATCATTGTCAACTCCGGCCATTGGTGTGTTACCTGGTTTATTTTCACCAAGGATTTCCCAACCGTTTAGATGTTCTGGGTTATAATTGAATTCTGCTTCTACTGCATTTTCATTACTAGATATTCCTACAGTCATTCTCAGGTCGGAACGGTCACTATGGGATAATTTCAGTTTTAGAGTTTTACGAGGAGTGTATTGAGCAACTTCGATTCTTCCAAAGAAGTTCCCACGGAGCCAAGTTGAATCAGTCATGGCACTGTAAAGAAGATAGATTTTTCCGTTATTGGCAAATTCCTCTCCCCATGAGTTCACGACGATATATGCGCCTTTCTCCCAGTCTGCTAGAGTTACTTTTCCATCACCGTTGATATCAATGTTATTCGTGATTTTACCATCATCGTTTAAATCGACGGCGACATCATCATCATAACCTACGCAAGCGATACCGTGGCCGTATCCTGATGGACCCCACTTTTTCCAGACTTTTTTGCCTTCTTCGTGGCTGCCTTTAGGAATTTCTACGGTTACTTTTTTCAGCTCTCCCATTCTGCCGTCTAATGCTAGTAATCCGCCTTTAGAAGGTTTTTCTGAATTTGGGTTATTGCGATCGTAGAGCCAGCCACGAACTTCGTGGAGTTGTTCGATAGTGACTGCTGGGGTGTAGCGGTATCCTGTGACGCGGTTGTTCATCGCGTTGCGCCAGATGTTATAGTCATTAGGCCACAGGCCAATTTCATTGAGACGGACTCCTCCATAAGTTTCAGCGTCTGGTATACCGATTCTCTTGGCCACTTCCCAACCATGATACGCTTCAGAACCTTGATTCTTGGCACTATTTACCATGTTCCATGAGAAATGCGCGGGGTAGCTATGTTTGAGAGAATCTGCAGTGTTTCCAGTGAGAACATTCATTTCGTAGGTGAACATGCTAGCTACTGCGGCAAATTGTCCGCATGCGCCCCAGATTTGCTTGTAGACTGGAGGGAATTCAGGGCGCTCAGAATTATCAATTCGAGATGGAAGACGGGAAAGGTCTAATTTCTTAGAGCCTACATCTGCGCCCTTTGCTCCTTCCCAAGTGTTATACTTATCCCCTAGAGATGGAGGTCTGGTGAAATGACCTGGATAGACAGCATGAGCAGACTGGATTTCTGAAGTGGCTGTTTCTGAGGCATGGGCCATCTGACAAAGAGAAACCGCAAATATGAATTTATAGATTCTCTTGTTGACGATGTTTGAGGGTGTGTGCTGGGCGTGATTCTTTCTTAGCATAAGATCTAAAATGGTTATAAAATTTCAATTCAAGTAGGGGAACAAATGTTGAATGAGAATTATTCAATTATTCAATTGTTCTCTGATTTTCACAATTATGTTCCTGTTATACTGATGTGGGTCGCGGTATCTTTCATTATTTGAAGAAAGGTATTTTAAGGTGATTCTTCTATGTGGTATTAGAATTCTGTTCGTTCAAAGTTCGTTTCAAGGTTTGATCATTAAATGCCATCTTCTCCGTTCACGCACAGATTCTTATTATACTTAGTGTTTTAGTTTTTGTAATAAATACGTGTGTTGGAGAGCCATGCGTTTAGCGGTTTCTTTTAGGTTAGCTGCAGCTGAATGGCCACCATCTATGTTTTCGTAGTAGAGGAATTTATGCCCTTGATCTTCGAGGCGTTTGGCCATTTTTCGGGCGTGAGCTGGGTGGACTCGGTCGTCTTTTGTGGATGTTAGGAAGAAGATTTCTGGGTAATCTGTATTGGGTGAGATGTTATGATAGGGTGAGATGGAACGGAGGAATTTACCTTCTTGAGGGTCTTCTGGGTTACCATATTCACCGACCCATGAGGCGCCGGCTAGCAGAGTGTGATAGCGCATCATGTCGAGGAGTGGGACGCTGCAGATGACGGCATTAAAAAGGTCAGGACGTTGAGTAAACATCACTCCCATTAGTAGGCCGCCGTTTGATCCGCCTTCGATGCCTAGATGGGCTGGAGAGGTGATCTTTTTGTCGATGAGATCTTCTGCTACTGAGATGAAGTCGTCGTAGATTTTCTGTCTGTTAGTTTTGAGGCCTGCTTGATGCCACTTGGGCCCATATTCACCACCGCCACGGATGTTAGCGAGCACATAGACTCCGCCACGCTCGATCCAGAGTTTGCCTCTAGTTGCGCTGTAGGATGGGTTTAACGAGATTTTAAAACCACCGTAGCCGTATAGTAAGGTGGGTGCGGAGCTGTTCTTTGGTTGGTCTTTTTTACGGATAACGAAGTAGGGGACTTTGGTGCCATCGGTTGAGGTAGAGAAGAACTGTTCAGCAAGCATGCTGTCAGCATCAAACCAGTCCGGTAGTGACTTGGCTTGGGCTTTTTTCATCGTATTAGTGTTGAGCGTCCAGAGGGTGTCTGGGGTGAGAAAGCTCTCGGTGGAAATGAAAGCGATGTCTTCTTTATCGTTGGTAAATCCGATAGAAACAGATCCGTTAGCTGGGAAATCTAGCTTTTTGGAGGCCCATAATTTTCCATTCCAGTCAAATGCGTGGGCGGATCCTTTCACGTCCGTTGTGGTGCTGAGTAGTAGTTTAGATTTTGTCACTCCTAGGCTACCGATCGATGATTTTGCATCAGGGGCGTAGACGAGGGAGGTGTTGGGAATTTTCCCATCCTGCATAAAGTCATCGATTGAAAAGCTGACTAGCTCACCACTTTGGTGACCTCGCCAATTTTCATTGAGTAACAGCAAAATCTGACCTTTGAATTCACCTCTAATGTATGATTTTCTAGGTATCGGGAATTTAATGGCATTACTGATCGAGCCGTCCTTTTTTCTGGGCAGCCAGAAGGTTTCTGATTCATAAAACGTGATCCCACGTGTAGTGACTATTTCGCGGCGCCCATCAGATAATTCAAAAACCGAAGCACGGTAAGAGACATCTGCGGTCTCACCACGGCCTATTTCGATGGCGTCTGTCAGAGGTGTTCCGCGCTTCCATAGTTTAGCGATCATTGGGTAGCCGCTATCAGTTAGGGTGCCGGGGCCAAAATCAGTTCCAATGACTAGGTGGTCTGCATCTAACCAGTCAGTTCTGCCCTTGGACTCAGGAACTTCGAATCCTCCATCGACGAAGCTCTTTGTTTTCACATTAAACTCGCGGCGCACGACTGCGTCTTTACCGCCATCAGAAAGGCTGAGGATGGCTAGCTCGTAATCTGGTGCTAAATGGTCGCTACCTTTGTAAACCCAGTTTTTTCCTTCAGCCTTGGATAGGGCATCAATGTCTAGAATGGTTTCCCAAGTGGGAGTGTCAGAAAGATAGCTCTCCAAGTTAGATTTCCGCCAGATGCCTCGGACATGAGTAGCATCTTGCCAAAAATTATGAACTTCACCACCACGATATGATACGTAAGGGATCTTGTCTTTTGAATTGAGAATCTCTAGCGCCTCTGCCTCCATCACTTGGAACCGAGGGTCAGCCTCAAGACGGTCTAGAGTACGTTTATTCCAACTTTTTACCTCTCCAAGTGCTTTTTCGCCTAGAACTTCTTCGAGATATAAGTGGTCATTATCGTCCTGCTCGGTAGTGGTAGTAATTTTCATTTTACGGCTTTCTATTGTTGTAGAATCAGCCGGACCGGCAGGATAAGAATAAGCAGCTAGTGAGGAGATAAGCAGCGAAATTAGGACGGACTTTCTGAGATGATTCATGATGTAATAAAGCTCAGAATAAAAAGTGAATCAAGTTACTAAATGGAAAAGGCCATTAAAGTAGTTGTGGCTATGTTACATGTGGAAAAGTCGTGCGATTTATCTCATATGAGAATCATCCAATGGAACGGTAGCTATTTGTAGGTGGGTGATTTTGATTGTGAATATTTACGATTCACGGACTTTAGACTTTTTATCAGTCGGCCTATTGGCGTTCCAAATTAAGTTGCCTTGGGTGGTACTGGTTTAGAAAGAGTAGCTATCCATTTTAGATTTTAAGGAAGGTTGATTTAGCTCGAAACAAGAGTTATCGATGTAGAAATAGACAAAGTAATGGTTGCGTGAAATAAAATAGTTTCTTGGGCTGTTATGCTATTATGATTAAATTAAATTTTGTTATTTTGGGCATCTATGGTGCTCTAGCAATGTTGTCTGTCGCGGCTGAAAAGTTCGAAAGCAGTCTTAATGACCTTTATTCACATCTTCAGAAGAAAGAGGTGTTAAACGCAGAGGAACTTATGGGTCTAGAAGAGGATATAATAGATCAGTCAAAAGAGTTCCAGACTGATTTAGGTATGGTAGAGAAAGGGTTTGCTGCAGTTAAGCTCTATGAGTCAGAGTATGGTCCTCTTTTCATGAATGATAAGGTGAACGGGATGTTTATGCGTTCGAGGTATGAGGGGATTGAGTTGGAAAGGGTGATCTTTGCTCTGCAGCAAGGGCTTTTGGATTATGCTTATGAGCCGAAGTCTGTCGGCAAAAACTCTGAGGTGTTTGCATTTAAGTTTGAGACAGCGGATTATTTCCCTGGTGTGTGTGAACAGGAAGTAGCTAAGGAGACTCTTTCTGTGGATATTAATGCTACACAAATCATAGGTTATGGCTATCCGCTTACTGATGATGGGGATGCAGTGCGTAAGCCTACCGGGTGGTATTTGCCAGCAGGCGAAGTCGCTAAGTTATCGTTTCCTAAAGCATTAGTGAATAAAGGTTTTAATATTCGAGTGGGTGCTCATTCTTGGGATCTTGCAAAACGTCCAAAGGTGGGGCGTTTGGACCGTGTGTCACTTGTATATCCTATCGATAGCGAGCAAGTAACGATTGCTCATCCTCTGGGTGGGGCAATCTATATTGAGGTGCCTTGGGAGGCTGATGCAGGTGTGGTAACAATAAATTCTAGAGGCTTAGCAGAGTCTCCATTTTTCTCGACGACTTCTGCGAGGAAGTTGACGAATGCAGACTGGGAGCGTGAGTTGGCTAAAAAAACACCATGGGTGGATTTTGAATCAGAAAAGTTCATGATGCAGGTTCCATACGCATGGGCGAAAGAGCTAAAAAATCCTGAGACAATGATGGCAGAGTATGATAACTGTCTGGATCTATATTCAGAATTGGTGGGAAGACCGAAGATTAGATCGAAGCATATTCTTTACATGCAGGTGGATGTAACATTCCGAGGAAAGGCATTTTTCCCAGGTTACCCACAATCTAATTTCAATTGGGATCCGAAAAATCCAGAGATTACATCCCGTGATCATTGGGTGATAGAAGGGGCGCATAAGGCACCTAGTGTGCTGTTCCATGAAATGGGGCATCACTCACGTTTTTCTAAGTTTACGGGTGGCACGGAAGCTGTGGTTAACTTTCCTTATGTCTACATTCATAATGTTGGATATGGAACAGACCTGGATCTCGCATTTGGGAAATCTCGAGACAATGCAGCGATCTCTATCGATGTAGCAGCTGCAGATAGAATGATTTCTCCGACTTTCCGTGCGGGAGAACCTTGTAACATTTCTAACCGACCTGGAGATGAGGTGAAGTATCAACATCGTGGATATGCAATTTATGGGGATATTGCCAAGCTCTTTGGTTGGGATGTTTTAACGAGTTTCTGGGCTCAAGATCAGGAGAATTACATAGCAGGACAAAATAGTGATATGGAGAAAGGGAAGGATTTTCCTAAAGATATCAATAAAGATCCTACTGATAATCGTATTCTGAGATTATCGATCAAGGCTGGTGTAGACCTTAGGCCGTTAGCTCACTTTTGGGGACGTCATCCTGAGGATTTCAAGGAGCTAGCTAATGCAATGGAGAAAAATGGATTAAAGCCTTCTGCTAAGATCTATGATCGGCTACAGCATTATAAATCAGTTGTTCCTATGAGTGCGGATGAATTTTTAGTTCATGCTAAGAAGCTGTTTCCACGTGTCGAACAAGAAGGGCAGATCCCTAATGAGACTAATCCACTATTCGGGCATGGGCTTTACCGTCTATGGCTTAAAAAATATAATGATGAACATGGGCAAAAATCACAGGATGCTCTGCAAGATATCATCGATCTTTATTTCCCGAAGGGAAGGCCTACTGCGAAATAGTAGAGCATCAAATTTTAGACAAAGCAAAGGAGGTAGTCTTGTAGCTGATATGTCTGCGATTTTTAAGTAAAATAAAAGCCTGCTTGGATTTCTCCGAGCGGGCTTTTGTTTGAGTGGTTGTTATGTTGCTACTACTACTACTACTACCTATGTCTTTTACCTATGTCTTTCGGTAAAGTACCTAACCTTACAGCGTAACATTTCAGTTTTGCTTAGCTTACCATTCCTCTCCAGAATCTTATTTCCTCAGCACGGCTAAACCCTCTTCGGCGCTGAGAACTGACTGCTAGGTATTTGCTTTTTTAGTTGTGTCCCTGTGGACGTTGTTGTGGTGATCGTATAGGGGTAGAAAGGGGGGGGGCTGGGATTTATTTATTGAGGTTTCTTTTAAACTGTGAACGTTCTTTTTCTCCCAGTTTCTGAGTATATTCGAGATTAAATTTACCAAATCCAGGGGCGTCTTTGAATTTAGGGTTGGGACTAGGTATCTCAGCGTCCATCGCAGTTAGTTGTTGCTCTAGAGCTTCACTGAGTTGCTTCACCTGTTCAGGATGTGAGCTAGCGAGATCTTTGCGTTCTTCACGATCTGCTTTGATATTAAATAAGAGGTAAGCCCCTTTGGCATCGTTATAAAAACGGATTAGCTTCCAATCTCCATCGATGATGATGGAGTAAGGCCCAGTCGCATGGGTGTAGTGTGGGTGGTGAAAAACGAGTGGTCTTTGAGAGGGAGATTTACCCTCGGTTAAAAGAGGCATCAAATTAACCCCATCCACGTGTTGTTCAGGACGTAATGGTAGGCCTGCAGCGCTCAATAGAGTAGGGTAAAGGTCCATATTGATGACTCTTTCTGAAGTCGTTCCAGGTTTGATCTTGTCCTCCCATTTCACCACGAGTGGCACAGCGGTTCCTGCTTCAAATGGGAAAGATTTCCCTCCTAGGAGAGGATAGTTAGAAGTGACTTTTGGGGTTAAGCCTCCATTGTCTGAGGTGAAAATGATGAGCGTATTGTCGGTAAGCTTGAGTTTTTCTAAGGTCTCTAACACTCTACCAACGCTATCATCGACCGATTCTACCATCGCTGCATAAGCGGGGTTATTTTGGTCATTACCCTTTTTCTTTCGGTATTTTGCGAGCTTTTCAGATTTTGGTGAGAGGGGGGTGTGCACTAGATAATGAGAGAGCACCGTGAGCCATGGCTGGTCTTTCTTTTCGGTGATGAATTCAATGCATTGCTGAGTGATCGCATCGGCTACATATTCATCATCACGGACTCCATCCATGTTGGCGCCTACGTGCTTGAACATCTTCATCCAGTGACCGGATTTCGAGGTGCTGAGCGATCTTAAGCGATATCCTTTGGCTACATCGAAACCACGTTGGTCAGGATAATAGCCATCTACTTCACCAATATGCCACTTACCAAAGAACCCGGTGGAGTAACCTCCTTCGGATAGCGCTTTGGCAAAAATAACTTCCTTTTTAGGCAGGACTTGGCGGAATTTAGCTTCGAGCGTTTGGTCCTTACCCCCTTGATATTTACTTACTGAATAGAGCTTTTCATTGGCTTGAGCCAGAGCTCCTATGACGGTAGTGACCTTAGTGCGTGCTGGGTTTTTTCCAGAGAAAAGAGCTCCACGTGATGGCTTGCAAGTGGGCGCTGCAGAATAGGCATCTTTAAAGATAACTCCCTGAGCTGCTAACCGATCAATATGAGGTGTTTCATAGTAGGTGCTGCCAGCAAAGCCGACATCCTTCCAGCCCATATCATCGATCAGGATGACTAATATATTTGGCTTCTCATTCGCCGAGACGGAGCTGAAGGAGAGGCCTGCTAGTAGGGTAATGATGAAATGTTTGATGTGCATACGTTATTTGTTAATCTTTGGTGATTTTTATGTGGCGAGGACGTCGTAATATTCTTGTTGGTTTTAACGGATGATGTCTTCTACTGGGAGGTAGGCAAGGGGGGCTTTCCAGTGGCTGAGTATGAGTGTCTGCCAGAGCCTGCCGATGCGTCCATTTCCATCGGTAAAGGGATGGATGAATTCCAGCTCGTAGTGGAAGATGCAACTGGCGATGAGTGGGTGGATGTCAGTTTGTTTTAGCCATGTTAGGAGGTCATTGACTAGTCCTGGGACGAGTGAGGCGGGTGGTGCTACGTGGACGATGGTTTCGCCTTTGGCTATGCCTACTCTGCCTGTGCGGAAAGTGCCTGGGTGATCTACTAAGCCGTCCATCATGAGGGAGTGGGCCTGGAGTAGGTGAGCTACACTGGTTGGGTTGAAATTTTCTAGGGCTTCGTAGGCTGTGAAGGCGTTTTTGACTTCTTGCACTTCCTTGAGTGGTCCTAGAACGCGTTTGCCATTGAATAGTGTGGTGACTTGGTTGAGGCTGAGTGAGTTGTTCTCTATGGCTAGGGATGCGTGGACGCTCTTGATCCTGTTTTCACGGCGAAGCTTTGGTGGGGTGGGGGGTGCTGTCACTGATGCCAAGGTACCCGATTGTCTCTGCGTCTGAGCGAGCAGGTCTAGAATGGTTGGGGTGATGGTGAAAGGCGGATTTTCCATGGCTTTATTTGAGGCTAATGTATTATTGCTTATCGCCAAGAAAAATGGAGTGTGAAAAAGCCCGCTTGGATTTCTCCGAGCGGGCTTTGTTTTGAGTTGTTGTTGCTGCTAAAGCTTAGGCATTCGTCTTGGGGATGCTGGCTGCTTCGTGTTGTTCTTCGGCTTGTTCTAGGGCTGCCTTGGTTTTTGGGATGACGCGGATTAGCTTTTTGCAGGTTTTGTCCCAGTTGGCTAGGAGCTGTTTGGCTCTTGGGCTTCCGGTGAGGGCTGCGTGGTCTTCGATGAGGGCTTTGGCTTCTGCTTTGTCGATGTCTCGCTGAACTGGTAGGGCTGCTACCATTTCTGTGTTGATGCGGGACTGGAAGATGCCGTCTTCGTCGTAGACGTATGCGGTGCCTCCGGACATTCCTGCGCCGAAGTTTTGTCCGGTGGTTCCTAGGATGACGATGAGGCCGTTGGTCATGTATTCACAGCCGTGGTCTCCGCAGCCTTCTACGACTGCTTGTGCGCCTGAGAGTCTGACTCCGAAGCGTTCACCTGCGCGGCCGTTGATGAAGAGTCTGCCGCCGGTGGCTCCGTAGAGGCAGGTGTTGCCTACGATGGAGTTTTTGGCTGGGTCAAACTGGTGGACTGGGTGTGGCTTGACGGTGATGCGTCCGCCGGACATGCCTTTTCCTACGTAGTCGTTGGCTTCACCGATGACGTTGAGTTGGATGCCGTTGGTGAGGAATGTTCCGCAGGACTGGCCGGCGGAGCCTGTGAGGTTGAGGATGATGGAGCCGCATGGGAGTCCTTCTTTGCCGAAGGCTTCTGCGACGCGTCCTGAGAGGCGTGTTCCTAGGTTACGATTGGTGTTGATGACGCCGTAGTCTAGGGTGAGTGGTGCTCTGTCTGCGAGTCCGCTGAGGTCTTCTATTCCTTGCGTTTTCTTGATGTCTTCAAGGATTTGTAGGTCTAGTTCTGGGATGTGGTTGCCGTCGTTGCGTGCTTCTGTGCAGATTCTGGAGATGGATGATTCTTCGATGTTGAATGCTTTGGCTGTGGCCGGGATGACGTTTTTGAGGACGGGATCTAGGTTGAGCATGTTTGCTTTCGGGTGTCCTGGGACGTTACGCTGCTTGAGGAATTCTGGATGGCCGATGAGGTCGTCTAGTTTTCTGACTCCTAGTTTTGCCATGATTTCACGGCATTCTTCTGAGACTGCGTTGAAGAAGTTGACGACTTGTTCTGGGGTTCCTTTGAATTTAGCTCTCCATTTAGGGTCTGTGGTGGCGACTCCAACTGGGCAGTTGTTGAGGTGGCATTTACGGACGTAGACGCACCCCATGGCGATCATGGCGATGGTTCCGAAGTTAAACTGCTCAGCTCCGAGGATGGCTGCGGTGACGATGTCTTTGCCGTTTTTCATGCCGCCGTCTGTTCTGAGTGTTACTTTAGAACGGAGGTTGTTGAGTAGTAGTGTTTGTTGTGCTTCTGCTAGTCCGAGTTCCCATGGTAGTCCACAGTGTTTGGTGGATGAGAGTGGTGAGGCTGCTGTTCCGCCGTCGTGTCCTGAGATGAGGATGTTGTCGGCTGATGCCTTTGCCACACCTGCTGCTACGGTTCCTACGCCGGCTTCTGATACGAGCTTGACGGTGACTTTTGCAGTGGGGTTGATTTCTTTTAGATCGTGGATGAGCTGAGCTAGGTCCTCGATGGAGTAGATGTCATGGTGTGGTGGTGGTGAGATGAGCTGGACTCCTGGCTGGGTGTTACGTAGTCTGGCGATGATGCCGTTGACTTTGTGCCCTGGTAGCTGGCCACCTTCACCTGGCTTGGCGCCTTGTGCCATTTTGATTTCTAGTTCATCAGCATTGACTAGGTAGTGTGCAGATACTCCGAAGCGACCGGATGCGATCTGCTTGATGGATGAGCGTGCTAAGTCGCCGTTAGGGTAAGGGAGGAATCGCTTAGGATCTTCTCCGCCTTCACCTGAGTCTGACTTGGCGCCGATGCGGTTCATGGCGATGGCGAGGGTCTCGTGAGCTTCTGGTGAGAGTGCGCCCATGGACATGGCTGCTGTGGTGAAACGGCGGCGGATGTTCTCGATGGGTTCTACTTCCTCGATTGGGACTGGGCCGGATGAGAGTGGGACGAATTCTAGGAGATCCTTGATGGTGACTGGGAGTGTCTCTAATGATGCTGCGACGTAGGCTTCGTAGTCTTCTTTTTTGTTATCTTTGACGAAGGTGTGGAAGTTTTTGATAACGTCTGTGGTGATGGAGTGGCGCTCGCCGGTCTTACGGTAGCGGAAGTATCCTGGGTCACCTAGTGGGAGTGGTTCTGTGGTTGGTACTCCTGTCTCAAGGATGTCTGCGTGGGCGGCGCGGTGGCGGATGATGGATTCTTCTGCGATTTCTTTGAATCCGA
Organism: Akkermansiaceae bacterium; assembly: GCA_051251915.1. Taxonomy (GTDB): domain Bacteria; phylum Verrucomicrobiota; class Verrucomicrobiia; order Verrucomicrobiales; family Akkermansiaceae; genus Rubritalea. The sequence continues at coordinate 161,434 of JBPOGF010000002.1, forward strand.
CTCCTGCGATGCGTGATTGGGCTGCGGTGAAGCATGAGTCCATGACTTCTTTGCCGATGCCGACTGCTTCGAAGATTTGTGCGCCCTGGTATGAGTTGAGGACTGAGATGCCCATTTTGGACATGATTTTGAGGAGACCTTTTTCTAGGGCTTTGCGGTAGTTGGTCATGCCTTTTTCTGGTGACATGCCTTCGCCGAGTTTGCCTTTGGTGTCATTTTCAACGATCTGACGGACGGTGGCGTAGCCGAGGTATGGGCATACTGCTGTGGCGCCGAAGCCGAAGAGGCATGCGATCTGGTGGGTGTCACGAGCTTCTGCTGTCTCAACGACGATGGATGCGCGCATTCTCTTTTTCACTCTGTTGAGGTGGTGGTGCACGGCTCCTGTGATGAGGAGTGATGGGATGGTGACGCGGTCTGCTGATGCTGCGCGGTCTGAGAGGATGAGGATGTCAATGTCTTCATCAACTGTCTTCTCGACGATAGCGCAGACGTTTTCGACGGCGGCCTTGAGGCCTTCTGCTCCGTCTGTGAGTGGCCAGGTGGTGTCGATGATGCGGGATTTGAAGCCGTATTCGTTCATCTGTTTGATGCGCTCCATTTCCTGTTCGAGTAGGATGGCTGAGTTGAGTGTGAGGACGCGGGCGTGTGCTGGTGACTCTGCAAGGATGTTGTGCTCAGCACCGAGTCCGGCGGAGAGTGACATGACTGCCCATTCGCGGATAGGGTCGATAGGTGGGTTGGTGACCTGGGCGAAGAGTTGTTTGAAATAGGTGAAGAGGAGACGTGGGTGTTCTGAGAGGACTGCGAGTGGGATGTCATCTCCCATGGAGTAGACTTTTTCCTGTGCGCCCTGGATCATAGGAGGGAAGACCATGTCGATTTCTTCTGCTGTTAGACCATTGATGATCTGTGCGCGTGAGAGGCTGACGGGATCGATGTCTGATGCTGGTGCGTGTGGTTCTTCTGAGACGTAGTCTTTTAGGCGGACTTGATTTTCGTCAACCCAGCGGCCGTATGGTGCTTTCTTGGCGAGGCGTTCTTTGACTTGGCGGTCTTTCTCTAGTTTACCTGTGGAGGTGTTTGCTACGAGCATTTGTCCAGGTCCTAAGCGGCCTTTCTGGATGATGTTGGCTTCTGAGCATTCGATACAGCCGATTTCTGAGCCGATGTAGAGTAGGCCGTCGTCTGATAGTGCGTAGCGTGATGGGCGGAGGCCGTTGCGGTCGAGGCCAGCGCAGATTTTAACGCCGTCGGTGAATACGAGTCCTGCGGGGCCGTCCCATGGCTCAGCGAATGAGCGGTGGTATTGGTAAAATGAGCGGAGGTCTTCTGAGATCTCGGCATCGTGGCGGTATGCTGGTGGTACGAGCATGCACATGGAGTGCTCGATCTCGCGTCCTGAGAGTGTGAGTAGCTCGAGGCAGTGGTCGAGTGATGCGGAGTCTGATTCTTTGTCTGATAGGAGATTTTTTACGAGGTCGATGTCTTTTCCCCAGACGTCTGACTCGAAGAATTCTTCACGGGATGCCATCCAGTTACGGTTACCGCGGACGGTGTTGATCTCGCCGTTGTGGGCGAGCATACGGAATGGCTGACCGAGTGGCCATGCTGGGAAGGTGTTGGTAGAGAAACGCTGGTGGTAGACGACGATGGCTGTCTCGAAGTCTGGGTTCTGCATGTCTAGGTAGAATGCTTTGAGTGTGGCAGGCATGGCGAGTCCTTTGTAGCTGATGAGACGGCTAGAGAAGGATGGCATGTAGAAGTTAGCGATGTCTGTGGTGCCGTGCTCGATGGTGCGGCGGCAGAGGTAGAGTTGGCGCTCGAATGCGAGTTCATCTAGACCGGCAGGTTTGGCCATGATGAGGTGCTTGATGACTGGGCAGGATTTCTGGGCTTGGACGCCGAGTTCTTCTTTAGCAACTGGGGTGTCTCTCCAGCCGATGATTTCGATTCCGCGAGCTTTGAGGGTTTTTTCTGTGAGGGCGATGATGTCATCTGCGGCTGCAGGGTTATCATTAGGTAGGAAGAATACGCCTACTGCTAGGTTAGCTGGGTCGCTGACTGTGGCGCCGAATTTCTCAGCTTCTTGCTTGAAGAGCTTGCGCGGGATCTGGGAGAGGACGCCTGATCCGTCACCGGTCTTCATGTCTGCGTCTACTCCACCACGGTGAGTCATGTTGCATACGGATTCGATGGCTTTGCTGAGGATGTCAAAGGATGGGATTCCGTTGATGTTAGCAATGGCGCCCATTCCGCAGTTATCTTTCTCATTGGAGAATGAGTGGAGTGAGCCGGAGGAATCTGGTGTGTATGATTGGTGATATGGTGTCATGACGGTCGAAATTTTATGGTTATACTTTTGAGACTGTGTTTATGAGGGAAGTTAAGCTCAGTAATGTGGTTTTGCCAAGTGAAATTGGGGTCATTTGGGGTGATCGGTTAGCGGTGATCAGTGATCGGTGCTCGGTATGATGAAACGGCTTGGGATTAGGGTGATGGGTTAGCGGTGATCAGTGATCGGTGCTTGGGTTGATGGAACAGCTTTTTTCTACCGCGAAATACACTAAATACGCGAAATTTTTCTTTGTGCTTTGGCGGCTTGGGGTGATGTAGAAGGTGGACGAAGTTTAGAATATTCTAGCAGTATATGAGCCAACTTTTGGGTGGGGTGATGGAGCGGTTAGGGTTTTTACCCAAAGAAAAACCCTACGCTGCGTGGTGCAGAGTAGGGTTTGTGGTGGTGATATTTTTTATATTTAGCAGGCTGCTAGAATCTAGCGGCGTCTGCGTAGGATGAAGCCGAGGGTTCCTAGTCCTAGTAGTGCTGTTGAGCTTGGCTCAGGGACGGCTACGATTTGAAGCCCTCCGAGGGTGGCGAATCTTTCATTAGTAGGGTCAACAACGACTGCTATGTAGTCAGTGGTGTCAGTGATGGTGACTCTGGTAAGAGCGTAGTTCAGTCCATTAACCCATGTTGTGGTGCCTGTAGCATCACCGATGGCGGTTGTTGTTAGCTCTGTTGATGCGCTTGAGATGCTGTTGCCATTTGCTGCTGTGAAAACACCGATGCCGACGTCATAAGTTCTGGTTAGCTCGTTAGGTTCTTTCGTGATGGCGTAAACATCATATACACCTACTGCTAAACCTGTGATTCTAGCTCCGATGTCAGCGTTGTTGCGATCGAAGACCCAGTCATCAGTTAAGTCTGAATCATAGATGCCACCTTGAATATCCGTATTCTGAGAAGGTCCTCTTGCGTCATTGCCTGTGAAATCTAGGACTGTTCCTGAAGCGTTCTCATCGGTAGCTCCGAGCTCAAGAGTGACTCCAAGAGCTGCTGTTCCGTCTCCGTATAGTAAGCCGCTGAATACATCTGCATTTGCATTACCGTTCCAGACAGTATCGGCGATGGCTGCTGGAGCATCATTTCCTGAATATGTTCCAACGGTAGTGCTATCGAAGTCGATTTGGAGCGATACCGCGGCTTGTGATGACGATGCTACGCCGAGTAGCGTAGCTATTATTAAGGGTGTTTTTATGTTCATAATGTAGTTTTGTATTTATGTGAATATGAGGTCGTCTCATAGTCTATGTGTCTGTGTATTTTTGTTGTGTGTCTGTGTCTGAGTTCAACACATGGGGAGTGTATATTGGGGAGAATTGAGAAAGTGGCAAGGTTTAAATTGAGTGTGGTGTGTCTGTTAATTGTTGTATTACAGGTTGTTTTGGTGGGTGATTGGTGGGTGTTTTTTATTGTTAGGTAGAGGGTAACTGGATTTGCTGCTTTATGAGAAAACAATAAAAGAGCTTAATGTCTTTTATTTGTGGGGTGGTGGGATGAAGCGGGTGGCTAGTGAGCCGTATCGGGTGTTTTTTCCGGTGGCTATTTTGGCGAGTGTGCTGGGTGTGATGATGTGGCCGATGTATTATGGTGAGTATTTGGGGTTTTATCCGTTGTTGGGTCATGCGAGGGTGATGATTGAGGGGTTTGTGGGTGGATTTGCGGTGGGTTTTCTGGGGACGGCGTTGCCAAAGATGCTGGGGGTGGCGGGGTTTAGGTTGTGGCAGGTGTTGGTGATGTTGGTGTTGCATGTTGGGTTATGTGTGGCGCATTTGGTGGGTGAGTGGCGTGTGGGTGATGGGTTATTTGTGGGGTTGATGCTGGTGTTGTTTGGGTGTGTGGTGCCTAGGGTGTTGGGGCGGAAGGAGAGTCCTCCGGCTGGGATGGTGTTGGCTGGGATGGGGTTGTTGTGTGGGGTGTTTGGGGCTTTTTGGGGTGCGTTTTTGTTGGATATTGGTGGAGAGAATGGATTTTTATTTAGTCAGCGGTTGTTATATCAGGGGTTTATTTTGTTGCCGTTGTTGGGGGTGGGGAGTTTTATGTTTCCGATGATTTTGGGGACGGAGGATGATGGGGAGTTGAGTGGTAGAGATTGGAGGCGGAGGGCTTGTTGGGCTTGGATTGTGGGGGTGTTGATTGTGGGGTCTTATTATGTTGAGGTGATGGGGTATGCGCGGGAGATGTCTTGGTGCCGGTTAGTGGTGGCGGGGTGGTGGTTGTTTGGTGCGTGTGGGTGTTTGCGGTGGAAGATTAGTAAGGGGGTGATGGCTCATGGGTTGCGGGCGGGGGTAGGGTGTTTGTTGTTGGCGTTGTTAGCTAGGGGTGTGATGGAGCATTATCGGGTGACGCTGGATCATATTTTGTATATTGGTGGGTTTGGGTTGATCACGATGATTGTGGCGACTCGGGTGATTTTTGGTCATAGCGGGCAGGGGGATAAGTTTAAGCGGTGGTTGAAGCCGTTGGTGGTGTGTGTGGCGCTGGTTTTGCTGGCGATGGCGACGCGGGTTTCTGCTGATTTTATTCCGGTGATGCGGGTTTCACATCATGTTTATGCGGCGGTTTGCTGGGTGGTGGTGAGTGTGATCTGGGGGGTGGCTGTGCTGCCTTCTGTTAGGAGGACGCCGCCGGTGAAGCGGGAGGTGAAGGGGTTTGATTTGATGGATGTGGATTTTAGGGAGAAGTGATTTTTTGGGGGAGAGGGTGATCGGTTAGCGGTGATCAGTGATCGGTGCTTGGGTTGGGGGCTTGGTGCTTTGACCTGCGGTGCTGGACCACGAATCTGCACTGATTTACACGAATGGTGGGCGATGGAGCTTGGGTTGGTGGGGGATTTTTTTCTTGTGGTGGGTTGGGGGAGGGGATTGAATGGGGTATGATGAATCGTTTGAGGAGGGTTTTTGTTTTGGTGGGGTTGTTGGGGGTGATGGAGTGTGCTGCGCGGCAGCCGAATATTGTGCTGATTTATGCTGATGATTTGGGTTATAAGGATGTGGGGTATCAGTCTGGGGGGAAATTTAAGACGCCTGTTCTGGATAGGTTGGCTAAGGAGGGGATGGTGTTTACTGATGGGTATTCTAATGCGGCGAATTGTCAGCCGGCTAGGGCCTGTTTGTTGTCTGGGAATTATGGGGGTCGGCATCATGTGTTTGCGGTGCAGAGTACTAGCCGTGGGCCGAAGAATAAGATGCGGTTGATTCCGGTGCCTAATAAGGATGGGCTGACGGATGATGATAGGACGGTGGCGGATGTGCTGAGGGGTGCAGGGTATGCGACTGGGCATTTTGGGAAGTGGCATTTGTATGATGCGAAGGGGAAGCGTGGGGGTGGGGCTTTGCCTACTGCGCAGGGGTTTGATGTGAGTTATGATAGTTTTGGTGATGGGGCGCTGCCTGAGGGGGCTAAGGGGAATAAGACTGGGCCGAAGAGTGATCCGAAGGGGGTGTTTGATTTGTCTAAGCAGGCGTGTGATTTTATGGAGGAGAATAGGGATAGGGAGAAGCCGTTTTTTGTGTATTTGGCGCATCATGCTCCGCATGGTCCGTATCAGGCGCGGGAGTCAACGCGGAGGGAGATAAAGGATTTGTATATGGCTTGTGTGTTTGATCTGGATGCGAGTGTGGGGCGTGTGGTGGATAAGGTGAAGGAGCTGGGGTTGGAGAAGGAGACGTTGATAATTTTTACGAGTGATAATGGTGGGACTGGTTCTCAGGAGCCATTGCGGGGTAATAAGGGGAGTTATTATGAGGGTGGGATACGTGAGCCGATGATTGCGTTATGGCCGGGTGTGATAGAGGCTGGTAGTGAGTGTGCTGTGCCGGTGATCCAGGTGGATCTGATGCCTACGTTTGCTGAGGTGGCGGGTGCTAAGGTGGTGAAGGATGTGGTGGATGGTGAGAGTTTGGTGGGGTTGTTTAAGGGGGGTGGTGAGTTGAAGCGGGAGTCGATTTTCTGGCATATGCCGGGGTATCTGGATAAGCCGGTGACGCGTGGTAGGGATGAGATTTTCCGGACGCGGCCTGTGAGTGTGATGCGTAAGGGGAAGTGGAAGCTGCATTTGTATCTGGAGGAGTGGGTGCTGGATGGTGGTGCAGCGAGTGTGGCGACGAATAATGCGGTGGAGCTTTATGATCTGGAGAGTGATGTGGGTGAGCGTGAGAACTTGGCGGATAAGATGCCGGAGCTGCGTGATGCTTTAATTAAGGAGCTGGAGGCGTGGCAGGTGTCTGCGGGAGCGCCGGTGCCTAGTGAGGTGAATCCTAAGTATGATGCTGATGCTGTGGTGCCGGAGAAGAAGGGGAAAAAGAAGAAGAAAACGAAGGATGGGAAAAAGTAGGTCCTAGGTGGTTAAGTTCACTGATTTAGTTGCTTGGGATGCGGGCGGTTTTGTGGAGTGGATTATGAATTATCTGGGAGCTGGAGGGGTAGTTGGTAGGTGTTGTTTTTTTTGCTGGTTTGGGTTTTGGTCGTGATTAGGAGGTGGATTTCTTTTTCTGAGGAGCCTGTGATGGCGTGGGTGGTGGTGCCTGTGATGACGGATTTTTCTGGGGCTTTGTAGGTGTCTTGGATTGGGGTGGTTTTGAGGATTTTCTTTAGTTCTCTGGCGTTTTTTGTGGCAGTGGTGAAGATTTGGAATTCGTCAGCGGTGCGGTGGTTTGTTAAGAGGAGCCAGTGGTGGGTTACGAGGGTAAGCTTGTAATTCCAGGTAGAGAGGATGACGTAGTCGTCGCCTATTTTGTGGAAGAGTGAGTTGAGGAATTTTCTAATAAAAGTGAACCCGAAGATAACGAAAGGGATGAGGAATATGGTGAGGATGTATGCAAGTGGGTTACCTTCTATGTGCATTCCTATTGCTACGATGACGAAGACTGAGATGATTCCGTTAGCGAAGAGGATGAGGAATAGGTAGGTTAGAGAAGTGAGGGAGTGGTGGCGTTTTAGGAAATTGATTTTGGTATGTTGGTGGGAGTTTAGGTTCTCGTCAGAGAGTGCTTTGTGGAGTTCAGGTGCGGAGTTTCTGCTGGCGATGACGGCGGCTTCTAGCCAGGCTTGTTTTTGGATTTTGAAGGCAAGAGGATTGAGTAGAGCGTAGAGGAGTGCTAGAGTTCCAACGGTGAGGAAAGGTATGGAGAATGGGAGTGCGATCCAGTTGGTGATGACCATGTTGCGTTTGTAGACGCTTTGTTCTGGATTGTGTGGATTGACCCAGATGGGGATTTTGCTGCCTTTGGGGTAAGATTTCGCGGTTTTTCTGTAGGTTTTTGTGCTGAAGTTTCGGCCTGCTTTGGTGAGTTCGAATCGGTTGCCTTGGTATTGTTTTCCTTGGTATTGGTAGTTGTATTTGAGGTTGATGTTTAGGGCTCCGTCATTGTTTTTTAGTTTGGATTTAGTGACGTGGGCTTCTATTTGGATCCAGTCATTGGCTTGGCGGGATTCTAGGAAGGGGGTGAGGAATTCTGTGGTGAATATGAGGATGCCTCCGAAGCCGAAGATAGCGGCGAAGAATAAAGCGAAAAGGGTGGAGTTGAAGGTTGATTTTTTGACTCCGGAGTCCCTGATGATTTCGGTGAGGAGTGACATGTTAGAGTTGCTCTGGGAGGAGGTTTTTTATTGCCAGTCTAGGGGGTTTACTCCGTAGTAGTTGGTTAGGAGGGTGTAGAGTTTGGGGTGTTTTTGTTGGAGTTGGTGGGGTTTTTCGTAGAAGGTTTCGGTGGCTACGGCGAAGAATTCTGCGGGGTTTGTGGCGCCGTAGGAGTCTAGGACGGTGCGTTTGTTTTCGGAGCTGCGGGAGATGAGGGTGTCGAATTCTGGTTTCATGATGGTGGCCCATTCTCGGTAGCAGCTGCGGGTTTCTAGGAGGGGGACGCCGTCGCCAGCGCCGTCTTGCTGGTCTAGCTGGTGGGAGAACTCGTGGATGGTGACGTTGTGGCCGTCTTCTGAGTTTCTGCCTCCGCTGAGGACGCTGGACCAGGCGAGGACGACGGAGCCGGTGGTCCAGGATTCTCCTAGCCGGACGGATTCTTCACCGTAGTCACCGGTGGCGATGTAGGCTTCTGGGTAGAGGCGGATGGTGCGGAGCTTGGCGTAGAGGTCGTGGGGTTTTCTGAGGAGGAGTAGGCAGGCTTGGGCGGCGATGACGTGCTGCATGTGGGGGGTGATTTCGTCTAGTCCGCCGCAGGGCTCGAAGGCTTTTTCTGAGATGAAGACGTGGATGAGGCCTTCTAGTTCTTGTTGGAGGTCTTGGGGGAGGGTGAGGTAGAGGGGGAAGTCATGGCCGAGTTCGGTGCGTTGTTCTGGTGTGAGGCGTAGTTTGGCGATGGTGTGGCGGCGGATGATGCGGTTGTGCTTGATGCGGCGGATGAGGAGGATGGGGATGAGGAAGAGGAGGGCGTAGAGGAGGATTTTGATGAGTGCGGGCATTTGGGAAATGGTGATCGGTTAGCAGTGATCGGTGATCAGTGGCAGGGTTGATGAAACGGCATGTCTTGCTTGGGCTGTGTGCTTGGGTTATGAAACGGCTTGGTTATTGGTTATTCCAGGCTGTGAGTTCTGTTAGGGTCATTCCTGTGCCTCCGAAGATGTCTAGGGCGCTGCCTACGGTGATGTCTACGTTTCCTAGGGAGTGCTGGTGGGTGAGGTGGATGTCTGCGATGGTGGTGGCTCCGCCGGCGTAGGTGATGGGGAGTTTTGATTGGGCGGCCCATTGGCCTAGGAGCTGGACGAGTTGTTGGTCGATGCCTTTGCAGAGGCCTTCTACGTCTGCGGCGTGGACGAGGAGTTCGTCACAGTGCTGGGCGATGTGGTCTAGGTTTTCTGGGGTGATGTGGAGGTTTGTGAGGGTTTGCCAGCGGTTCATGGCGACGGTCCAGCTGGTGGTGTCTGGAGTGTCTTTGGTGCGGCGGCAGGAGAGGTCGATGACGAGGTTTTCTTTGCCGATTTCTGAGGCTAGCTGGGTGAGGCGTTCTGGTAGGAAGGTGCCGTCTGGGGCGAAGAGGTATGAGGTGACGATGATGTGGGAGGCGCCTGCGGTGAGCCATTCTGCGGCATTTTCTAGGGTGATGCCGCCGCCGATCTGCATGCCGTTTGGCCATGCGGCTAGGGCGCTGAGTGCGGCTTGTTTGTTGCCTGGGGTTTGGCCGAGCTGGATGATGTGTCCACCGGTGAGGTTGTGTTGGCGGTAGAGGTCTGCGAATGATGCTGGGGTTTTATCTGAGACGAAGTTTTCTTTGATGGTGTCTTCGTTGTCGGTGAGTGTGCCGCCGACGATTTGTTTTACTTTTCCGTCGTGGAGGTCGATGCAGGGTCTGAATTTTGTCATGTGTGTGGCTTGCTTTGTTGTGATGTGAGGTTACAGTGTGCGTGATGAGAAGCAAGTTGAAGATTTTGGCTCTGATTGGAGCGACAGGGGCGGTGGCTGTTACGGCTAGTTGTAAGGATGCTAAGGTGGTGGAGTTGCCGCCTGAGGAGAGCGAAGTGGGTAAGGTGGAGTCTGTGAAGGCGAAGGCTGAGAGGGAGGCTAAGGAGGAGCAGGAGAAGCTGCGTGCTAAGCTTCAGGAGGAGGTACAGAATCTGGATAATTATACGAAAGAGGGGCTGGAGAAGGATAAGGAGATGGATCCGTTTATTAAGGATGCATTGCTGATGGCGATGGATCAGAAGGAGGCGCGTAAGAAGCAGAAGGAGGAGGAGATGAAGGAGCTGATGGAGCGCGAGAAGGGGGCTGGTGAGCTGCTGGATGTGATCGAGGTTGAGAAGAAGAATTTGGCTGCGGCTGATGCGGAATTTGCTATGATAGCGGATGAGCAGCATGAGCGTGAGGAGAGTGAGAGGGCTGAGAAGAATGCGAGTGCTCCGAGTGGGATGGTATGGGTGCCTGGGGGTAAGTTTTTACGTGGGAGTAGGGATCTGAATGCTAAGCATAGGCAGCAGTATGGTGAGGAGTATCCGGCGCATTTGGCTGAGGTTGATGGATTTTATATGGATGCTACTGAGGTGACGAATGCTCAGTTTGCGGAGTTTGTGGCGGCTACGGGTTATAAGACTTTAGCGGAGGAGGGGTTGAGTGCTGAGGAGTTTCCGATGGCTAGACCTGAGGATCTGCAGGGTGGGGCGAATGTGTTTAAGAAGACGAATGGGAAGATAGATCCGTGGGTTGGGTCGGCTTGGAGGTGGTGGAATTTCACTCCAGGGGCGTCTTGGAAGAGTCCTGAGGGGCCGGGGTCTGACATTAAGGATAGGATGGATCATCCGGTGACATGTGTGAATTATAATGATGCGATGGCTTATGCAAAGTGGGCTGGTAAGAGGTTGCCAACTGAGGCTGAGTGGGAGCGTGCTGCGCGTGCTGGGAAGTATGGCGAAACTTATATGTGGGGTGAAGAGATGCAGGTGGATGGGAAGTGGATGGCGAATGTTTATCAGGGTGAGTTTCCGAGCACTTTGAAGGAGGAGGATGGGTATTTACTTACTTCTCCGGCTAAGAGTTATCCGGCGAATGCGTGGGGGCTGTATGATATGGCGGGGAATGTGTGGGAGATCTGTAATGATTTCTTCCATCCTGGGTATTATCATATGTTTGTGGAGAACCCGATTAAGAATCCGCAGGGGCCGGCTAGTCCGATTACAGATGAGGAGCGGATGGCGTATGATCCGGTGGCGGGGACTTGTCCTGAGCCGCGTGGTGATACGCATGTGTTGACTCATTTGCGTGTGGCTAAGGGTGGTTCATTTTTGTGTAGTTCACAGTATTGTCTGAGGTTTAGGCCTGCTGCGAGGCATCATCATGAGGTGTTGACTCCTAGTCAGCATACTGGTTTCCGCTGTGTGAAGGATGTGGATGGAACTAAGTAGGGAGGAGTCTGTATGAGTAAAAAGGTGCAAACTATTATTTTGGGGAAGGGTCTGGATGATCTGCCATTTGGCGCGAGCCAAGGTGAGGTGGAGGCTGTCTTGGGTAAGGCGGAGGAGACTGATGAGCTGGATATGCGTGGGGAGAAGTCTATCGCGTGGCATTATTGGGAGATTGGTCTTTCGTTGAATTTTGATGAGGGGCAGGAGTTCAGGTTGAGTTCTATTGATGTGGCTGCGCCAGAGGTGGAGCTTTTTGGTGAGGCTTTGATGGGGCGGAGTAAGGAGTGCGTAAAGCAGTTTCTGGATGAGCAGGATATAGGTGAGTCTGAAGATGAGGTGCAGCGTGGATTGATCTATCCGGATGCGAATTTGAGCCTTTGGTTTAATGGTGGGGATCTTGAGGAGATTCAGTGGGGAGTGATTGAAGATTGATTGATTTTTTATAATCAAGGTTCTGTGGAGCTGTTATATTCGGCTTAAATCGATTTTTTATATAAAATACTATTTTTTTCATAGACAGATTTTTGGATGTGATGCATATTGAAGTTGCCACCTTGAGGCAACAAAGCAAAACGACACACACACTTTGGCGGGGGACTTTGGTTCTCCGCCAAAAGTGTTTCTGGGGTTAGGGGTGTTCTTGGGGGAGAAAAAGTATTGCGTTGCACTGGTTAGTTGCTGTTAGATAGTCATCAATGAAAAAAGTGGTGATAGGACGTGATGAGATGATTAGATTTCCAGAGTTAGGAAATGGAGAAATGGAGGCGGTGGATGGCCGTGTGGATACGGGGGCGAGGACTTCATCGATGCACGCTGCCAATATGGAGTTGTTCGAGAAGGATGATGAGCGCTGGGTGAGATTTGATTTTGAGGAGCATATTGGGCTGGAGGCTCGGCTCTGGAAGGAGAAGTATGTGCGCAGTTCAAATGGTAAAAAGCAGAGTAGGTATTTTATCAAGACGCATGTGAAATTTGCAAATGGTAAGAAATACCCAATTACTCTGAGTCTGACTGATAGGTCAAAGATGAAGTTTCCGGTGTTGCTGGGCAGGAGGTTGCTTGCGGGTAGATTCATCGTGGATGTAGGTAGGATATTTGTGCTTGGTAAGCATCAGAGAAAGAGATCTTAAATGAGACTTAAATGAGCCTTGACGATGGCTAGGAGCTCGGCTTGACTGCTTTATTATGAAAATTTTAGTAGTAGGAAAAGGAGGGCGTGAGCACGCATTGATCACGGCGATGTGTGAGTCAGCGACTGAAACCGAGATATATAGTTTTCCAGGAAGTGATGCTATTTCTGAGCTTGCTGAGGTGGTGAATGTGGATGGTCTGGAGTCACTGATCAGCTGGATGAAGGAGAATGAGATAGATCTTTGTGTGGCAGGTGAAGAGAGTTATTTGGTGACTGGTGAGGGGCTTGCTAATCTTTGTGAGCAGGAGGGGATTCCTTGCTGGGGGCCGCATAAGCAGTCTGCTCAATTGGAGGCATCAAAGGAGTTCGCTAAGGAATTTATGCAGCGTCATGACATCCCTACGGGTGGTGCGACGGGCTGTGCTGATGCTGATGAGGCGAGAGCGGCTATTGATGGGGTTTATCCTACGGTGTTGAAGTTTGATGGGTTGGCAGCTGGTAAAGGTGTGGCTGTGTGTGCGGATGAGGCTTCTGCTGAGGAATTTCTGCAAGAGGTGATGGTGGAGCGCAAATTTGGCGAAGGCAGGTTACTTGTAGAAGAGTGCTTGGTGGGGCCAGAGGTAAGTATTTTTGCGGCGGTTGTGGATGGTGAGTATTTGATATTCACTCCTGCGAGAGATTATAAGCGTGCACTGGATAGTGATGAGGGGCCTAACACTGGGGGTATGGGGGCTGTGGCTTCACGTCAGTTGATCGATTCTGAGTTGCTTGCTACGATTGAGGAGACAATTGTTAAGCCTACTGTGAATGGGTTGGTTAAGGATGGGCTTCCGTATCGTGGGTTTATTTATTTTGGACTAATGATTACTGCTGAAGGGCCAAAAATTATTGAGTATAATTGTCGTTTTGGCGATCCTGAGTGTCAGGCGGTGATGCCGCTAGTTGGTGGTGATTTGGCTGCATTTTGTTTTGATGGAGCTAAGGGTAAGCTTTCTCCTGAACTATTAAGTTTTAGCGATGGATGGTCTGTCTGTCTAGTGCGTGCGTCTGCTGGTTATCCAGATAGTTCACGTAGTGGGGATGAAATCTCAGGGATTGAAGATGTAGTGAATGGTAAAGTCTATCATGCGGGAACGAAGAAAAATGCTGCCGGTAATTGGGAAACCAATGGAGGTAGGGTTCTAGCAGTGGTTTCTGGTGGAAGCACTCGCGGAGAAGCTGTTAAAGCTGCTTATGCTGAATTAGATCATGTGAGATTTGACGGAATGCAGAGTAGGTCTGATATCGGGGTGTATAACTTTTAAGTGTATCAGGGAGTTTGGTGCTGCCTTTTATCATTAAAAATAATACCTTTTTGATGAGATATGGAAATTTTAACTTGCAGTGAGGCGGAGAATCTATAATTGAACTACTGCTAGTAGAATTTTATATGATCAATAAGTTAGCTTAAACCCAACATTTAACACAATTCACCATATTATGGCCGCAAAGAAAAAAACAGCCAAGAAGTCAGCAAAAAAAGCACTCACTAAAAAGAAGGCAGTGAAGAAAGTGGCTAAAAAAATTGCTAAGAAATCTCCCAAAAAAGTAGCTAAAAAGTCCACCAAGAAGACGGTGAGGAAAGTAGTGAAGAAGGCGGCAAAGAAAAAAGTAGCGAAAAAGAAGGTTGTTAAAAAGGTTGGTAAGAAAACTGCTAAGAAGAAGTCAGTCAAGAAGGCTGTTAAAAAAGCGAAGAAGGCTGCGAAGAAGACCGCGCCTAAGAAGGTGGCTAAAAAAGCATCTAAGAAGGCGGTAAAGAAGGCCGCACCTAAGAAAGCGGTGAAGAAGAAAGCTGTTAAAAAAGCTACTAAGAAAGCGGCTCCTAAGAAGGTGGCCAAAAAGGTCACCAAGAAGGCGGTAAAGAAGGCAACCACTAAGAAAGCAGTGAAGAAGAAAGCTGTAAAAACAACTCCTAAGAAAGCTACACCTAAAAAGGTAGCGAAGAAAGTCTCTAAGAAGACTGTAAAGAAGACTGTAAAGAAGGCAGCGCCAAAGAATGCGTCTCCCAAAAAAGCGATGAAAAAAGAAACATCTACTACTGCGAAAAAGCCAGTCAAAACAATTGAGCTCAAGTCTACAGGGGCTCCTAAGAAATCTGCTAAGAATCTTAAGAAGAAGCCAATCAAGGCTAGGAAGCTCACAGCATTCGATAAGAAGCAGTATAAGCGCCTACTTGATCTGAAGGATGAGCTGATTGATACCACTGTGGGGCACACCAAGGACACTTTGAAGACCGTTGGAGACGGGAGTGATCTCTCTGGCTCTGGGCAGCACACTGCGGATGCAGGGAGTGATGCGTATGATAGAGATCTAGCACTGAATCTCCTTTCTAAAGAACAAGACGCTCTCTATGAAATCCAGGATGCCATTAAACGCCTTGAAAAAGGAGTGTATGGATACTGTGAGATCTCTGGGGAGAAGATAGTGAAAGAACGTCTAGAAGCCATTCCGTTTTGCCGCCTCACCGTTCAGGTGCAGGAGCGATGGGAAGAAAAACATGGTAAACTCAGATACCGCCGTAGTGATGAACCTGGTTACACTGGGGCCACATTAGACTACTAAAATAGCTTTAAAACTAGTAATCCCTCCATTAATTAACAAATACTAAGTAAAAAAAATAACGTAAAGTGTCGGTTTCGCTTGACCTAATCTCAGATTTAGGTAGTTTGCGCCTCCCGATTTCAACCAATTTAAATCATGCCACGCGACATCATCATACTAGAATGCACAGAAGCTAGAGGCGAAGGAAAATCTCCTTCCCGCTACACAACTACACGTAACAAGAAAAGTCTCAACACACCGGGACGTCTTGAAAAAAAGAAATATAATCCTGCTCTCAGACGCCGCACGCTTCACCGTGAGCTCCGATAATCCATTTCAAAACTAACTTATAAACTTTATGTCTGAACCAAAGACCATCGAACGCCGTATTGCTTTCCGTAAAGCAAACCGCTGCATGACCAAGAAACGCCTTGATCTACCTGCAGAACTTATTGAATACAAGAACACTGATATTCTAAGCAAATTTACTACCGAGACTGGTAAGATCCTTCCACGTCGAGTGACTGGAGTATCTGCTAAGCTTCACCGTAAGATCACTCGTGAGATCAAGCGAGCTCGTTCTTGCAACCTTCTACCATAATCCTACATGCTGTAGGAATGGTGAGCTGATCTCGCTATCATTTTAAGCATGATTTTCTAAATCAAAACGAGCTTGTCTAGTAAATTTAGGCAGGCTCATTTCGTTTTTAAATTTCTAAGATTTCAGTAATCACTACGACTATTCTATAATTACCTTCAATCACAGCCACCGCTTTAGAAAATGCCAGCGCAGATCAATCAAAATCAGAAGCTCCAAGAGCTAAAAGACACTCAGAACGAGCGAGATGATCGTAACATAGCGATTGATCGTGTGGGTGTGAAGGCGCTCAGATTTCCTGTTGAGGTTAGAGAGAAGCAGGGTGGGTCACAGAGGACGGTGGCTACTACTTCGCTAGCGGTGCATCTTCCTGAGCATTTCAAGGGGACTCATATGAGTCGTTTTGTGGAGGTGTTAAACTCTCACGGAAATTGTCTTGATGTTCGAGAGATGAAGAAGGTTCCTGAGGAGTTGTTAGGAAGACTCGATGCGTCTCGTGCGCATGTTGAATTTCAGTTTCCATTTTTCCGCACTAAGGCTGCGCCTGTTACAGGTAAAGGTGGGGTGTTGGACTATGAGGTGAAATTTGAGGTCGATGCTAGCAGTGATGGGACGACTGATTTTATCTGCACTGTGATGGTGCCGGTGGCGACTCTTTGCCCGTGTTCTAAGGCGATCAGTGAGTATGGAGCGCATAATCAGCGTGGATTAGTTACTTTTGCAGTTAGAGCGAAGCGCCCGATCTGGGTTGAGGATTTGATCGACTTGGTGGAATCATCTGCGAGTTGCGAGCTGTATAGCTTGCTGAAACGTCCGGATGAGAAGTTTGTGACTGAGCGAGCTTATGATAATCCTGTTTTTGTGGAAGATCTGGTTCGTAATGTGGCATCGAAGGCTAATGCTCAGGACAATATCACGTGGTATCGAGTGGAGGCTGAGAACTTTGAGTCGATTCACAATCATAATGCGTATGCGATGATTGAGCATACAGCTGAGTAGGTTGTTGAAGTTTTTGAGTTCATGTGGGCTTAATTTGCCGTGATCGGCATTCTAAAAGTGTGCGCGGGGCTCTTATTGTTGTTTTTATGGATGCTTGTTTAGGCCCATTTCCAAAAGTCTGTTCGCCTATCTTTAGATAAGAATTTCCAATCTCTGCGTTACTTTTTGACTGAGATGCTCACATCACAGTCTCATCGCGCCTTGATCTAGGAAATTCTTCTGCTGAATCTAACCGACCGAACTTTTGGAAAAGGGTCTAAACTGTGCTTTGGTGTGGTTTAAATTGGGTCAATAAAGGGATTAGGTTAGAGTTGTGATTTTCGAGTAAATTCTTGTATCCGAAAATAATTCGGTTGAGAGTTATGACAATTGTTAGTTTAGGTCTCTCAACTTTTAAAAGGTCTCAGTGTGTCTTTGAAGTGATGGATTTTTGACTTTACTCAACTTACTCATATTACAATCATGCACGAGAAAACTAATTCAGAAGAAAATGCTGTGTCCAGACGTTCATTCCTCCGCCGCTCATCATTGGCAACGGCAGTTCTAGGGATGGTTCCGGGGTCTATTTATGGCGCTACGGAGCCAAAGAAAACAAGTATAGCAAATGTTTCTGGGCCTTTGTCTCTTTGGTATGATAAGCCTGCGGAGAACTGGATGAAGGAGGCGTTGCCGATTGGTAACGGGCCGATGGGTGCTATGTTGTTTGGTGGCACGGAAGTTGAGCGGATACAGTTTAATGAGATCAGCTTGTGGAGTGGAGATCGTGTTGCTCCTAAGGGGACGGTGCTGGGAGATACTGATGATGAGGAGGTGTATAATCTTGGTGCACACCAGGCGTTTGGTGATGTTTTCATACGGTTTGGGCATGATCCCGAGAAGGTGAGTAATTATTGTAGGGAGCTCAACATTGATCGTGCGGTGCATACGGTGACTTATGAATATGAGGGGGTGAAATACACTCAGACTGCTTTTGCTAGTCATCCTGCGAAGGTTATTGTGGTTCAGCTGTCTGCGGATAAGCCGGGTTCATGTAGTGGGCGACTCTGGCTGACTGATATGCATAATGCTGATATCAGTCTGGAGAAGAATCGTTTCACTGCGGTGGGTAAGATGCCTAATGAGTTTGAGTATGAATCTCAGCTTCAGGTGCTGAATAATGGTGGTGAACTGAAAGTAGGGAAGGTGGAGAACTCTGAGATAAGTCCGATGCCTCCGTTGGGGGTAGAGTTTATAGGTTGTGACAGCGTTACGCTGGTGTTGGGTGCGGGAACGAATTTTGAGCAGGATCACTTGAAGGAGTGGTTGGGCGAGCATCCGCATGAGAGGGTGAGTGGTAATGTGGATATGGCTGCGGCTAAAAGTTTTGATGATTTATTGGCTGAGCACGTGAAGGATTATCAGTCCTTGTTCCACCGGTTCTCGATAGATTTAGGTAAAACGGATGCGAAGCTTGCTGCTAAGAGCACGACTGAGCGTTTAGAAGCTTATACGAGTAAGAAGACGGCTGATCCGGAGATTGAGGCTTTGTTTTGCCAGTTTGGGCGTTATTTGTTGATTTCTTGTTCACGTCCTGGTGCGTTGCCGGCGAATTTGCAGGGTGTGTGGAACAATAGTAATTTGCCTGTCTGGGCTGGTGATTATCATTCGAATATTAATCTTGAGATGAACTATTGGCCGGTGGAGACAGCGAATATTGCTGAGTGTCATGTGCCGTTTATTGATTATGTGGATAGTATCCGCGAGGTTAGTGCTGAGATCACGAAGGTTCAGTATGGGGATGTGCGCGGCTGGACGATCCGGACGATGAATAATGCTTGTGGGATTTCTTACTGGAAGTGGAATGGACCTGGTAGTGCTTGGTATGCACAGCATCTCTGGGAGCATTATGCATTTGGTCGTGATAAGGAGTATTTGCGTAACAAAGCTTATCCGATCATGAAGGAGATCTGTCATTTCTGGGAAGATCATTTGAAGCGTCGTGCTGATGGAACGCTTGTTACTCCTGATGGGTGGTCTCCTGAGCAGTATAAGTATGAGCCGGAAGAGGGGGTGACATACGATCAGGAAATCATTTTTGATTTGTTTAATAATACGGTAGAGGCGGCTGATGAGCTGGGGGATGATAAGAAATTCCGTGATCATATAGCGGCGATGCGTGATGATCTTCTGAAGCCTGCTATTGGTCGTTGGGGACAGCTGAAGGAGTGGGAGGTGGATAAGGATGATCCTGATGATAAACATCGTCATGTTTCTCATTTGTTTGGTTTGTTCCCTGGGCGTCAGATTAATATGGCTCAGACTCCGAAGCTGGCTGAGGCGGCAAGGGTTTCTCTTAATGCGCGTGGTGATGAGAGCACTGGTTGGAGCCGTGCTTGGAAAATTAATTTTTGGGCACGACTTAGAGATGGTGACCGTGCGCATAAGTTGCTGCGTAGCTTGATCAACCTGGTTAGTGAGACGCGGACGATTTATGGTAATAGTGGTGGTGGAGTATATTCTAATTTGCTCTGCTCACATCCACCTTTCCAGATTGATGGGAACTTGGGTGCGACTGCGGGATACTGTGAGATGCTGGTGCAGAGTCATGCGGAGCAGATCCAGTTACTTCCGGCGCTACCTGAGGCGTGGGCTACTGGTTCACTGAAGGGGTTGCGTGCTCGCGGTGGGTTTGAGGTGGATATGACCTGGGCGGCTGGTAAGTTGACTGGTGCTACTATTCACTCGAAGACTAGCGGTGGTTGTAAGGTTGTTTATGGAAAACAGGAATGGGTGTTAGAAACTGTTGCAGGCAAGTCCTATCCTCTTACGCTCGAAGGAGAATAATCTGGATGTCTGCTCTCTCATGATCATTTCTCTGCTAGCAGTGTCTCTTTTGGTTGCTGTTAGTGGATAAATTATTGAATGAGGGGCTGGCTGAGGGAGGTAGAAATAGCTCTGATTTTAGAGCTATAAGTGGTTTATTTGGCATATTTAACCTGGGGGCATTGGCATAGGATCTGCTCGTTATTTTTCAGTAACATCAATCCTAACGCTCTACAGTGGCTTGGTGAATTGAATTCATGCACCCCTTATATTATGTTCATTCTAAAGGATACCATACTTGGTAATACTGAGGCGACAAGCAGTCCATCATCTTCAGTCAGGCGTTTTTACCGCGCGAGAAATATACTTCCTGAGGAGGTCTTGGATTGGGATAATGCACGGTCTATTCCGCATGATGCTCCGTATTGGGATGACATGTTTGCAAATAGCACTAGAGCTGGAATTAGCGCGGCTAGGCAGAGTCTGAAGCCGGCTTGTTTTGTCTGGGGGGTGATGGCTTTTATTGCTGTGCTCTATTATGCGGTGCCAGCGACGCAGAGTTTTTTTACGGCACTTGATGCGCTGCAGACGAAGATGGGGTTGTTTTTTCCGTTCTTGGGGATGGGGTTGTCTGTTGGTTTTCTAGCTGAAGCTGTGAAGGTGGTGATGTCTAAGGAGAAGCGGTGGACTAGGGCTAATACAGGCAATGCGGTTTTCAATTTGTTGATGTTTGGTTTTTTGGGGGTTTTACAGAGCTATTTTTATGCATTGCAGGCGACGCTTTTTGGGATGGGGAGTTCTTGGAAGGTTTTGGTTCCGAAGGTGCTTTTTGATCAGTTTGTCTGGACGGTGTTCTTGGCGAATCCTTATCAGACGATTCTCTATCTGTGGAAGAATAAGGGGTTTTCTTTTAAGCGTGTGGGTGAGCAGATGTCACCTTTTAGACAATTCTGGGGAACGCAGATTTTACCTGTGTTGATTACGAACTGGGCTTTTTGGATTCCTATGGTTTCTATTATTTACTGTTTCCCTGGGGAGTTACAACTACCTCTCGCTATCCTAGCAGTCACGATCTGGGTGCTACTCCTTTCTATACTTACTACAAACGAAGATGAAGCAGCCTGATACTTTATTACCTCCGATACTTGCAGTGGGGACATTTGTTGTTGATTACCAGAAGGTGGTCGACCATTATCCGGAAGAACGCTCAGGGACGAAAGTGAGGAAAGAGCTGGTTAGTAATGGTGGGGCTCCTCTTAATATATTGATCAATTTGGCTAAGCTGGAGGTTAAATTTCCTTTGTTTGCGGCGGCTAAGGTTGGCAAAGATCTTGATGGGAAATATATTATCGATTGCTGTCAAGAGCACAAAATAGATACTTCACAGCTGGTGCCTGTGGATGATGCAAGCACAGGGTATACGGATGTTTATACTGTGGAGAGCACGGGGAAGCACACTTGTTTTCATTTTTGTGGAATTGGGGATACGTTTTCTCGGCGAGATGTGAAGTTGAGGGCGGTGAAACCAAAAATTCTTTTACTGGGTTCTCTAGGAGCACTGGGGAAAATGGACTGTCATAATCCTGAGTATGGTCGGACTGGTGCGGCACAACTGCTGCGAGATGCGCGGAAACAGGATATCACTACTGTGGTGGAAATAGCTCCAATTGATCAGCAGGCTAAGATAGGGGATTTTACGGAGGCGTTGCCGTTTACTGATTTCTTGATTATCAATGATAGGGTTGCTGAGAATTTGTTGAGTGTGGAGCTGTATTCTGAGGGGCAGTTTGATCCGGAGTTGGCGCGGAAGGCTTGTGAGATGTTGTTGGGTTATGGGTTGAATAAGGCTGTTGTGATTCAGTCTGGATCGGCGGCGGTTTACTTGGGAGCTGATGGTGAGTTTGAGCATCAGAGTGGGTATTTCCTTCCTTGGGCTCAGCGTGTGGGATCTGCTGGAGTGGATCATGCGTTTATTTCTGGTTTTCTTGAGGGGATGTATCATGAAAAGTCTGTTGAGGTGTGTCTTAAGCAAGGTTTGGCTGTTTCGACAGTTTGCCGTTGTGATCTGACTCCTTCTGGTGGGATATCTGCGTTGGAGGATTGTATTGCGTTTTGTGAGGCGCTGGGGGCTTAGACCAATCTGTAAAACAGATCCGCCAAATGGGTTGGTATGGGTTATTTTAGATAGTGTTTCACACTTAGAGAGGAGGAGGGTGCTTTTGTTTCTATCTGCGTTATTGCTCAGTAATGATGCTTAGGAGTGGTTACTGGAATTTATGGTTTACCCTTGATAGGGGCTGGGCAAATGTGCAACTTGTGTTCATGCACATTGAAAATGCGAGTAAGCAGTACATCGTAAAACCTGGTAGTAAGGTTAAGCTGTCTGAGATAGATACGAATGATAAATCACTTTATACGGCTGGTAAGGAGCACCATCATGATGAGCTTCATGATTTAAGAGAGGAGCTTCGAGAGTTGCAAAACTTGTTGTATGCTGAAGGGAAGCAGAAGCTTCTGGTTATTATTCAGGCGATGGATACTGGTGGTAAAGATGGGTGCGTGAAGTCGGTGTTTGGCCGTGTGGATCCTCAGGGGATTCATGTTTCTTCGTTCAAGCAGCCATCTAAGGAGGAGTTATCGCATGATTATTTGTGGCGAATTCACCAGCATGCTCCTGGGAATGGGATGATCGCGGTGTTTAACCGTAGTCAGTATGAAGATATTATTGCGGTGAAGGTGAAGGAGATTTTCCCTGAGTCTGTGTGGAGTAAGAGGTATAGGCATGTAGTGGAGTTTGAGCGGATGCTGGCTGAGGAGGGGACGAAGATTGTGAAGATCTTCCTGCATATTTCTAAGGATGAACAGAAGGAGAGGCTTCAGGCGAGGCTGGATGAGGCTGATAAGAACTGGAAATTCAATCCTGGTGATCTTGAAGATAGAGCTAGGTGGGATGACTTTATGGCGGAGTATGAGAATATTTTTGAGAAGACTAGTACTGATGAGGCGCCTTGGTTTATCGTTCCTGCTGATAGGAAGTGGTATAGAAATCTGGTGGTGAGTCAGATTATTATTGATGCGTTGGAGTCGCTCAATATGAAATATCCTACGACAGATTGGGATCCGGCAGATATTAAAATTCAGTAAGATGAAGTTTATTTATAAGTATGTGTTACTCGTGGTGGCGGTGGCGGCGAGTGGTTTTTTCATCCAGAAGTTGTGCTATCGGTTTCCGACTGTGCAGGAGATGAAGGATTATCACGAGGGGCATTATTCTACGGAGATTGTCTCGTTGACTGCTGAAGGCGAGGGTGAGCAGAAGGATGGTTTGCTGGTTTTTCGTGCTCAGCACACTAATGGGCAGGGCTTTACTGAGCGTTATAAGGTCGAGGCTGGTAAGGCTTGGGTTCTTCCGTGGGAGACTTATTGGGATAGTAGGGCGCGGATGAAGGACGATACTAAGTAGTCTTAAGTGGTGATTTAGGCTGAGTGTTTATTATGTTCTTGTTGGGCTCTTAGCATGGCTACTTGGACTACTGCTGGTATGGTAACGCGGTAGGCAGGGCCAGCTACGTCTGCTGCGGTCCATGCAGCTGAGGCTGTCCAGCCAATAGGGCCTAGGATGAAGCCTAGTGTTCTGGTGATGCCGATGTTTGCGGCAAGTTTGAGACCACGTCCTATCATTTGTTTCGTGACCGCACTTGATACGATTAGAGCAACTTGATACGCAATGACTTTGCTGTTTTTAACGGCTGATCCTATTGCGGTGGAGAGGTCTTGAGATGTAAAACTAGTTAGTTCAAGGTCGAGTTCATCGGAGATTTTCTTTAGTTCATCGGTGCTTAGGTCAGTAAGTGACTCGGTGAGGATTTTTGTAAGAATGCTTAGCTCAATCTCGGTTATTGAATCTGATTTATTAACATCTACTTTTAGTTTTTTGGCCACATCTGAGGTAATTTCGCGGTAGAGCACTCCTTTTCCTCTTACCGCTGTGGCTATGGTGTTAGCGCCGTATCTTTGGATTTCATCTGCGATGATGTGCCAGTATTGGTGGTGGTCGGGTTGGTTGTCTTGGTAGAGGGAGTTGGAGGTAAGTGATTCTGAGAATCTGGCTTTGCCTTTTTTGTCTTGGGTGAGAATTTGGACCAATGGGTCGAGTTGCTCGGAGGTTATTTTAGCCAGGAAATTTAAGTCTAGATCGTCTCTCATAAATGTAAGATCATCCTTATTGGTGATTTTATCAATTAATATCTTCAAAGCGGTGCTAGGTTGGCTAGTGTTAAAATAAATCAGATAAAAATGTCACAAAGTGTGGAGTTAGTGACAAGTAGGGTTGTAGCTCGGTGTTTTCCTTGTTATTTACAGCTAACCAAACCTTTTAATCATGATGAAATTTACCCAAATCAAGTGTGTAGTGCTCGCAGTGCTTTGTAGTCTGTTGCCTTTTATAGCTCAGGCTACTGTTGTAGAAGATAGGTTAGCGATGAATAAGTTATTTGAAGATGGGAACTGGAAGGAGGCATTGGAGGCTGCTGAGAAGAATTTTGGTGCCGTGTCTGATGAGAAGTCTGATGGTGACTTGGATCTTGCGATCAAGTGTATGAACAAGCTTAGGAAGTATGAGGGGTATGAGGGACTTCTTGCTGTGGTCAATGAAAAGCATGGGGCTAATGCTAAAGTGCTACTTGAGGCTGCGCATAGTCTGAGCTCTGTTCCGAGTAATGGAGCTTGGTTTGATAATGAGTATTTGCGTGGAGCGAGCCCGTATTCGCGGAAAGGGACGCGTGGTGAGCATGCTAATAGCCTGGAGCGAGATAGAGTGCGGGCATTGCAGTTGTTAGAGAGAGCATACGGTTTGACGGAGGCTAATGATGGGGTAGGTAAACTGAATGTTCTTCAATATTGGGCTACGATGGTGCAAAGTAATAGGACTCATAATCAGAGCTGGAAGTTACAAATTCTAACAGATACTGGTGAGCTGCCTGAAGTTTTCCGTGGGTATAATAGTTACTCTGGGACACAGGGTGCGCCGATGACTGATGAGGGTGATGCGCTGTTTTATGAGGTTCCTGTTAGTTATGCAGATGCTGAGAATGATGGGGAGCGCTGGAGATGGTTGTTGGATGAGCAGGTGAAAGTTGACCCGAAGCATAAGCTTAGTGTGAGTCGTCAACTTGCGGCTTTTTTGCATCAGCAGTTTGGGGTGCGTAGTATGCAGAGTTTTGGGTGGTATCATAGGATGGCAGCGGAAGATGGTGAGGAGAATCAGGCGGGGATTATGAAGGTGCATACGTTGAAGGATAATGAGACGATTGCTAGGTTGGCGAATGGGGTGAAGAGGTTTGAGCTGCCGGATAGTCAGAATTTTATTAAGATGTATGAGGAGGCTTGGGATGGTGGAGATGCTTATGCTGCGGATAGGTTGGTGGAGATTTATTTGGATAGGAGGCAGTATGATAGGGCGGCGGAGTTGTTAGGGGTGTTGATAGCGACGAAGGGAGATGATAAGCAGAAGTCTAGAAATAAGAGACTGGAGCAGATTACGAGTGAGTGGGGTAGGTTTGAGCAGAGCGGTGGGGCGTTTACGGTGGTGGATGAGAAGCGGGTGTCGTTGGTTTATAGGAATGCGAAGGAGGTGAGGTTGACGTTGCATGAGATAGATGTGCAGGGGATCAATGATGACATTTGGGAGTATCTTAAGGGGAATCCGAGGACGGTGGATTGGAATAGGGTGAACTGGGGGGATTTGTTGAATACGAGTGTTAATGATAGGCATAACAAATACATTGGTGATCAGGTGGCTGAGCAGGTTTATGAGTTGAAGCCTAGGGGTGGGCATTGGGATACTAGGGCTGAGTTGAAGTTGCCGAAGATAGATAAAGCGGGTGCTTATTTGCTAAGGGGTGAGATTGGTGATGGGAAGAAATTTTACACGATGGTGTGGGTGGATGATATGATGTTGGCATCTCGTCAGGTGAGTGGTGGGACGCTTTATATTGCGGCGGATGCTGAGACTGGAAAGCCGATAGCAGGGGTTGAGTTGATAGTGCGTGGGTATAGGACTGAGGCGCTGAAGAAGAAGTCGTTGCTTAGAAAGTATAACACGATCACTACGAATTATGAGGCGGTGACTGATGAGAATGGACAGGTGATTCTGAAGAATGGTGATGATAGTGGGCGTAATTTTCAGTGGACTGTGGAGGCTAGGAAAGGTGAGATGCGGGCTTGGATGGGGATGAATAGGATCTGGTCATGGCATAGGGATCAGAATAGTGAGTATGTAACGCGCAAGGCTTTTTGTATAACTAGTCAGCCGGTTTATAAGCCTGAGAGTGAGGTTCAGGGGAAGTTTTGGGTGCGTGAGGTGAGGTATGATTTGGGGGATAAGTCTGCGTTTGCGGGGAGGAAGTTTTATTTAGAGGTGGTGGACCCAAGGGGCGAGAAGGTAGGTGAGGGGCAGACTATTGTGGCTGATGAGTATGGTGGTGTGCCGTTTAGTGTGGATATTGCTCATGATGCTACGTTGGGGAGTTATCGAGTGGTGTTGCGTTTTGATAGTGCAACGGGTAGTCATGCGGGTAATGGAAATTTTAGGGTGGAGAAGTATAAGAAGCCAGAGTATGAGGTGAAGGTGGATGCGCCTACTATTCCGGTGGAGTTGGGTGATGCTTTTGAGGCGACGGTGAAGGCGAATTATTATCATGGTGCGCCGGTGACGAATGCTACGGTGAAGGTGAAAGTTCTGAGGCATGTTCATAATGCTAGATGGTTTCCGTATGGGAGATGGGATTGGCTTTATGGTGGTGGTTATGGGTGGATGGATGTGGAGCGTAGCTGGTATCCGGGGTGGGCGCACTGGGGATGTAGGAGTCCGTATCCATTTTGGTATGGGGGGAATCATGAGCAGCCTGAGCTTGTCTTGGATGAGGAAATGAAGATAGGTGAGGATGGGACTGTGAAGGTGAAGGTGGACTCAGCATTGGCTAAGCTGGTGCATGGGGATGAAGATCATCGTTATGAGATCAAGGTTGAAGTGGTAGATGCTTCACGACGGACTATTTTCGGGAGTGGATCTGTGCTTGCGACTAGGAAGCCGTTTCAGGTGACTACTTGGCTGAACCGTGGGTATGCGCTGGCTGGGGAGAGAATCCAGGCGAGTGTGGCTGCTAATACGCTCGATGGGCGTGTGGTGAAGGGGTGGATGGGAACTACGTTGTATAAGGTTAACTCGAATGCAGAGGGTGAGATCAAGGAGACAGTGGTGCGTCAGTGGGATAAGGTTGCTTATAGTGGTGAGACGGCTCGTCTTGATTTCAAGGTAGATGTTGCTGGGCAGTATCGTTTGGTGAATCTGGTTACTGATGAGCAGGGGCGTGAAGTTGAGGGGGCGATTTTGTTTTCTGTTAGAGGGCCGGCGGGTGAGCAGGGGGATGTGAGATATAATGACATTGAACTGATCACTGATAAGCGGACTTATGCGCCTGGTGAGAGTGTGAAGTTGCTGGTGAATACGAAGCGTAAGGGTAGTACGGTGATGTTATTTGTTAGAGGGACTGGTGATAGGAAATTGCTTACGTTGGAGGGTAATAGCCAGGTGGTGGAGATTCCGGTGGCGCTTGGTGATATGCCGAACTTTTTTGTGGAGGCGATGACGATTAGTGATGCGCGTGTTCATACGCAGGTGTTAGAGGTGATTGTGCCGCCGGCGAAGAGGGTGTTGAATGTGGCGATTGTCCCGAGTTCGGAGAAGTATAAGCCTCAGGAAAAGGGGACGGTGAAGATCAAGGTGACTGATGAGAATGGTGAGGCTGTGACTGGGGATTGTGTGTTGGCGGTTTATGACAAGTCGCTGGAGTATATTTCTGGTGGTAGTAATGTGGCTAAGATTAAGTCATTTTTCTGGAAGTGGAGGAGGCAATATCAGAGAGGTTATTGGCGTCAGTCGATGGTTATTGCTGGTGGTAATACGGTGAAGAAGGGTAGCGAAATGATGGGGAATCTTGGTGCTTTTGGGCAGCAGTTGAGTTTGGAACTTGCTGGTGGAGATCCTTTTGGTGATGCTGGAGGTGGAGGTGGTGTTCGCTTTAGTAAAAAGAGTCAGTCGGCAGTTATGGGTCGAGCAGCGGGTAATTTGGCCATGCCTACGCCATCTGCGGCTGTGATGGAGTCTGACAGCTTAAGCGCGGAAGCGTTTAGTGCTGGTGGAGAGATGGATGAAGCCGATGGTGGTAACGAGCCTGAGGTGATGATTCGTAAGGATTTTGCGGATCTTATTAAGTGGTCTGGGTCGGTGAAGTTGGATGAGGATGGGATGGCGGAGGTGCCGGTGGAGTATCCTGATAATTTGACGACTTGGAAAATTCAGACATGGGCGATGGCTCATGGGACGCGCGTGGGGCATGGTTCTGCGGAGGTGATTACGAGTAAGGATCTGATTATTAGGTTGCAGGCTCCGAGATTTTTTGTGGAAAAGGATGAGGTTGTGTTGAGTGCTGTGGTGCATAATTACCATGCTGCTGCGGCTGATGCGGAGGTGTCGTTAGAGCTTGAGGGGGGGACGCTGGATGTGATTGAGGGTGATATTTCACAGGGTGTGAGATTGGCTGGAGAGAATGGTGAGGAGCGGGTGAACTGGAGAGTGAAGGTGAAGGGTGAAGGGGAGGCGATAGTGCGGATGAAGGTGGTGACGGCGAATGATGCGGATGCGATGGAGATGACGTTTCCTGTGTATGTTCATGGGATACTGAAGCAGATGGCTTGGAGTAGAGAGGTGGAGCCTGGGAAGGATTCGGCGAAGATTATTATTGAGGTTCCTGAGGAGAGGAGGCCTGAGGATTCGAGGTTGGAGGTAAGGTTTTCTCCGACGATTGCTGGTGCTATTGTGGATGCGTTGCCGTATTTGGCGGAGTATCCTTATGGGTGCACTGAGCAGACGTTGAATAGGTTTGTTCCGACGGTGATTACTCAGAAGATTCTGAAGGATATGGGGATTAATTTGGAGGATGTTAGGAATAAGAGGACTAATTTGAACCCGCAGGAAATGGGGGATGATAAGGAGCGTGCTAAGCAGTGGAAGAGGTGGCAGCGAAATCCGGTCTTTAGTGAAAAAGAGGTGGATAAGATGACGCGTGAAGGAGTGCAGAAATTGATTGATATGCAGGTGTCTGACGGTGGCTGGGGATGGTTCTCTGGTTATGGTGAGAGGTCATATCCGCATACTACGGCGGTTGTGGTGCATGGGTTGAGATTGGCTCAGAAGAATGGGGCGCAAGTGCCTGAGGAGAGGATCAAGCTCGGGGTGGAGTGGCTTAAGCGGTATGAGGCGCGGGAGACTGAGAGGATCCGGATGTGGAAGAAGCGTGAGAAGAATACTAAGCAGGGACCTGAAACGATGGATGTTTTTGTGAGGCTTGTTCTTGCGGAGAATGAGGTTTCTAACCAGGAAATGTTAGGTTATCAGTTCCGTGATAAGAAGGACTTTGGAGTGTATGCTAAGTCGATGCTTGGGATGAGTTTGCATTTGGCTAAGGATGTGACTCGTAGGGATGAGGTGATTCGTAATATTGAGCAGTTTTTGAACTATGATGATGAGAATCAGACGGCATTTCTTGAGATGGGGAATTCTGGTTATTGGTGGTATTGGTATGGGAGCGATATTGAGGCTCATGCTTGGTATTTGAAGTTGTTGGTTTTAGCTAAGCCTGAGAGTAAGCAGGCGCGGGGGGTGGTGAAGTTTTTGGTGAATAACCGGAAGCATGCTACTTATTGGAATTCTACTCGTGATACGGCGTATGCGATTGAGGCGATAGCGGCTTATATGGAGGCAAGTGGTGAGGCGGATCCGAATGCGGAGGTTGAGGTTCTGGTGGATGGTAAGAGTTATAAGAAGGTGAAGATTTCTAAGGAGAATTTATTTAGCTTCGATAATAAGATGACGCTTGCGGGTGATGTTCTTACTAGTGGTAAGCATACTGTGGAGATTCGGAGGAAGGGTAATGGGCCGCTTTATACGAATGCTTATCTTACGGTGTTTACTAAGGAGGACTTCATTGAGAAAGCTGGCTTGGAGGTGAAGGTGGAGCGGAGGTTTTATAAGTTAGTTCCGAAGAAGGCTACGGACAAGGTAGCTGGGAATCACGGACAGGTGGTGGAGCAGAAGGTGGATAAGTATGATAGGGTTCCGCTTAAGGTGGGTGATGCTGTGCAGAGTGGTGATACTATTGAGGTGGAGCTTCTGTTAGAGAGTAAGAATGATTATGAGTATTTGATGTTCTCTGACTTCAAGGCGGCGGGAACTGAGGCTGAGGAGGTGCGGAGTGGGTATACACGGACGGGGAATGTGAGTGCTTATATGGAGGTGCACGATGAGAAGGTGTGCTTCTTTATTCGTAAGCTTCCGCAAGGGAAGCATAGTCTTAGCTATAAACTGAGAGCTGAAATTCCTGGGAAGTTTAGTGCATTGCCTGCGACTGCGGATGCGATGTATGCGCCTGAGTTGAGGGCGAATTCTGATGAGATGAAGATTGAGATTGGGGAGTGATGTGATCTAAACTGATTACACCTCAAACTGGTGTTTCTTTTGGAGTTCTGCTCCGCAGATTACGCAGTTGGTGCGTTTGGTGTTGGTGGGGCGGTGGCAGGTGGGGCAGTCGATGGTTTGCATGGAGATTTTGCCGTCGGTGTTGCCGTCGCGGTTGTCGATTTCTAGGACTTTGGCGATGATGTCTTCTTCTGTTAGGTCGGAGAAATCTCTGAGGAGTTCCCACATGGCTTGGCTGCTTAGTGCGAGGCGGTCTATTTTTCTTTGAATCTGGGCGAGGACGTAGTCGGAGCCGTGGACTTTTGCTTCTGCTCGGTCTGCGGTTTTCTCAGCGTCTCTTATTCTTCTTTGTTGATAATTTTCCCAGAATATTCCTCCTGTAAATTCTATATCGTCCATGATGGTGTTGTGTTGTTTGTTTTATTGTTTAAAGAGTGGCGACTGATATGCCTGCGTGGTAGCCGGTGGTCCAGGCGTTTTGGAAGTTGAAGCCTCCGGTGATGCCGTCGATGTCTAGGATTTCTCCGGCGAAGTAGATGCCTTTGTGGAGTTTGGATTCCATGGTTTTTAGGTTGATTTCTTTGAGCTGGACTCCGCCGCAGGTTACGAATTCGTCTTTGTTGAGGGATTTTCCGTCGACGTGGAATTTGGAGTCGGTGAGTTGGTAGGTGAGTTTTTTGATGTGGTCTTTGGAGAGTTGTGACCAGAGGGTGGTGTGGCCGATGTTGGCGGCTTTTAGGAAGCTTTGCCAGAGGCGTTTGGGGATGTCTGGGAAGGGAGAGTAGGTGGCGACTTGGCGTTTGCCGGCTTGGTTTCGCTGGTCGGTTATTACTTGTTGTGGGTCGATTTTAGGGACCCAGTTGATGGCGATTTGGAATTTGTAGCCGAGGTCTGAGAGTGTGCGGGCTCCCCAGGCGGAGATTTTTAGGATGCCAGGGCCGCTCATGCCCCAGTGGGTGATGAGGATGGGGCCTTCGCTGGCGAGTTTTGTGCCGGGGATTTTGACGCTGGTGTGGGCTACGGATAGGCCTGAGAGGTCGTGGAGGCGGGAGTCTTTTATTTTGAAGGTGAAGAGTGAGGGGACGGGAGGGGTGAGGGAGTGGCCTAGGTTTCCTGCGAGCTTGGCGCCTGCTGCGAGGCGGGTGCCGCCGGTGGCGATGAGGATGTTAGAGGTTGAGATGGTGTCTCCGTCTTCGGTGATGATCATGTAGTTGTTGTCGCCTTCTATGAGGATGGCTTCTACACCTAGTGAGGTGCGGATTTCTACGCCGGCTTTTTCTGCGGCGTTCATGAGGGTTTCGATAATGGTGAGGGAGTTGTCTGTGGTGGGGAACATGCGGCCGTCGGCTTCTGTCTTGAGTTCTACGCCGCGTGAGGTGAACCAGTCGATGGTGTCTGAGGCTTGGAAGCGATTGAAGGGGCCGATGAGGGATTTTTCTCCGCGGGGGTAGTGTTTGCTGAGGGCGCGTGGGTCTTGGCAGTCGTGGGTGACGTTGCAACGGCCGCCGCCGGAGATTTTTACTTTCTGGAGGAGCTGGGATGATTTTTCTAGGATGAGGACTTTGCTGTTAGAGTTCTCTGCGCAGGTGATGGCTCCGAAGAAGCCGGCGGCGCCTCCGCCGATTACTATGAGGTCGTATTTCATGTTGATTTGTATAAAGTGTTAGAGTGGGTATGGGCCGTCTGTGTCTTGGCCGTGCCAGCCTAGTTTGCGGAATGCGTTGATGATGGAGATGAGGGTGTCGTCTTCGCTTCCGTCTGGGGCTTCTTCGATGGTGGCGCGGGTGGTGAGGCCGTTTGCGGATTCGATGGAGATGACGGTTTGTTTGCCTTCGAGGTTGATCCAGTCGCCCCAGGTTTGTTTGTCGTGGGTGGCGGGTAGTTTTTGCTTTTTGAGCGCATTTACTACTTCGCGGATGGTTGCTGGTGGCTCGGATTCTGGGATGTGGACTTGGGTTTCCATGGTGGATTATTTACTGTGAAATATGATTAAGGGGGAGTGGTGGATGTTGGTGATTTTTGCTTGGGTTTTGACCTGCGGTGCTGGCCACGGAAGGCGCTGAATTACACTGAACTTGGTTGATGGAACGGAACTTGGGTAGTTGGTGCATGTTAGTATATGGGGAGGAGGTGCCCGGCTTTGAGGGTGGTGTTTGGTGGGACTTCGGTGAAGCCGTGGGTGGCTTGGAGGGAGATGTAGTCGCCGGAGTTGCGGGGTGGGTGGATGGTGAGTTGGCCGTTGTTGGTTTTGTAGGGGAGGATGCCTGTGAGGGGGAAGTTCCAGGTGAAGTCTGTGGCTAGGGGGAAGTTTTGTTGGGCTTCTGTTTTCCCTAGCATTTTGCGAAGGGTGGGGAGGACGTAGCGGTGCATGGTGGCCATGACGGATACGGGGTTTCCTGGGAGTGCGAAGATATTCAAGGGCTTGCACTCGCTGTCGTTCGTCCGCAGGGGTGATTTTTCTGTTGTCCAGAATGCGAAGGGTTTGCCGGGGCGTTGGGCTACGCCGTGGAAGGTGGGTTTTCCGAGGAGTTTTTCTAGGAGGGGGGCAACCCAGTCGAATTTGCCCATGGAGATGCCGCCGGTTAGGATGAGGGTGTCTATTGTGGGGTCTGTTAGGGCGGCTTTTAGTTTGGCTTCGATGAGATCTGGATCGTCTGGGAGGTGTTGGTCTGTGACGGTGCCGAGGTGTTGGGAGTGGATGAGGGAGGTGATGGCGGTGGGGTGGGAGCGGCGGATTTGGTAGTCGGTGGGTGTTTCGTGAGGTGGGATGACTTCGTCTCCGGTGGTGATGAGGTGGATGCGGGGGAGGCGGGTGACTTGTAGTTGTGTGGCTCCTGCGCTGGCGGCGATGGCGAGTTCGTTGGGGGTGAGGGTGGTTCCTTTTTTTAGGAGGATGTCGCCTGTTTTGCCGTCGGTGCCTTGTTGGTGGATGTGGTGGTTGTCGTCTACTTCGATGCCGTCGTGGGGGAGGGCGTAGTCTTCTGTGATGTCGTATTTCTCGACTGGGATGACGGCGTTAGCGTCTGTGGGGAGGGGGGCGCCGGTCATGACTTCGATGGCGAATTCTCCTTTGGGGAGGGTCATTTTCTGGGCTCCGGCGGCTTGGGTTCCGATGATTTTGTATCTCCAGGAGCCTAGGGCGTGGTTGTAGGTGTTGATGGCGATGCCGTCCATCATGACGCGGTCGAAGGGTGGGGCGTCTCGGTCTGCGAGGATGTCTGAGGCTAGGACTCTGCCTAGTGCGTCGCTGAGGGGGATTTTCTCTGAGTCTAACAGAACCTGACTTTTTGCAATGAGTGCGGTGGCTTCTGCGGTGGAGATGAGTGGCTGCATGGGGTGTTTATAGCAAGTCTCGCGGGACTATAAACTCTAATATTTGGCCTTGGCTGTAATCTAGGTTTTGCCAGGTGTCTGTGTTCCACTGGACGACGAGTGTGGCGCCGGTGGGGTAGTCCTCGAAGCGTGGGTGGCTGGGGTGGTGGCGCATCATGCGGGCTAGGCGGTATGCGAGTTCGCCTATGCCCGGGTTGTGGGCGATGAGGATGATGGTGTCGTCCTCTGCGGTATCGATGTTTTGTAGCAGGGTGTCTGAGGAGGCGTGGTAGAGTGCTGGGAGGATGGAGGGCTCGATGTTGAGTTTAAGGTTGGCGAATGTCTCTTGGGTTCTGAGGGAAGATGAGACTAGGGCCTCTGTGGGGGTAAGTTTTTGTTCGCGAAGCCAGGTGCCGAGGGCTTTTGCGGAATCCTTACCTCTGGTGTTTAGTGGTCTGTCATGGTCAGAGAGGGAGGGGGAGTTCCAGTCTGATTTGGCGTGACGGGTTAGGATGAGGGTTTTTGGCATGGCTTTGGTGGTTATTTTTTTACCGCGAAATACACTAAATACACGAAAGTTTGCTTGGGTTTTGTTTGCTTGGGTTTTGACCTGCGGTGCTTACCACGATTCGCACGAATTTTCACGAATATGGCTTGGGTTGTTGGCTTGGGTTGTGGGGGAGATTGGAAATCTAGGGCACTTTGGGCACTTTAGCGGATTCTTTGGAGGAGCCATGGGAGGAGGTCCTTGATGGCGATGCGCTCTTGTTCCATGGAGTCACGGTGACGGATGGTGACGGTGTCTTTTAGGTCTTCAGATCCTTCTTCTTCTCCGAGGGTCTCGAAGTCGATGGCGATGCAGAATGGTGTTCCTACTTCGTCTTGGCGACGGTAGCGGCGGCCGATGGCTGCGGCTTCATCGTAGAATACGTTCATGAATGGTTGGAGGAGGTTTTTGACTTCCTTTGCCTTGGCGACGAGTTCTGGTTTGTTTTTGAGGAGTGGCAGGATGGCGGCTTTGATGGGGGCGATGGCTGGCTTGAAGCGCATGACTGTGCGTTCGTCTTTCTTTCCGCCTTCTTTGGTGAGGTCTTCTACGTGGTAGGCTTCGCAGAGGACTGCGAGGCAGGTGCGGTCACATCCTGCGGATGGCTCGACTACGTGAGGGACGAAGCGCTCGTTGGTCTCGGTGTCGATGTACTCGAGGTTTTTCTTGGAGTGTTCTTGGTGTTTTGAGACGTCGTAGTTACCGCGGTAGGCTACGCCTTCGAGTTCTTGGATTCCGAATGGGAATTCGTATTCGAGGTCGTAGGTTTTGGATGAGTAGTGTGCGCGCTCGTCGTCTGGGACGTCGAGGACGTGGATTTTCTCACGAGGGACACCGATTTCTGTGTAGAACTGGAGGCGTTTTTCTAGCCATTCTTCGGTGAGGCGTAGGCCGTCATCTGGGTGGCAGAAGTATTCGATTTCCATTTGCTCGAATTCGCGTGAGCGGAAGGTGAAGTTACGTGGGTTGATCTCATTTCTGAATGCTTTACCGATCTGGGCGATGCCGAATGGGAGCTTGATGCGTGAGGTGTCTAGGATATGCTTGTACTGCACGAAGATGGTCTGTGCTGTTTCTGGGCGGAGGTAAGCGACGTCGCCACCTGTGGCTCCCATTTCAGTTTGGAACATGAGGTTAAAGTCTTTTGCTTCGCCGAGGAGTGATCCGCTTTCTGGGTTGTAGGCGATGGTGTCAGTTTCCTGGGTGGTGGATTCGCCTGTTAGGGTTAGCTTTTTGGCTGGGACTTCTTTGTTGTTCATGAAGTCCGCGTAGTAGTTCTTGGCTATCTTGCGGGCGTTGTTTTCTCCTTGGTTAGGGTCGGTGATGAGGACTGAGTAGTCTCGCTCGATTGACCAACCTGATTCTTCATGTGATGCGCCGGTGTAGTGGTATGCGGTGCCGGTTTGTGGGTCGATCTGGTCTGCGCGGAGGCGTTCCTTGGTGAGGAGGTCTGAGCACATTGGGTCTGAGAATCCGCCGACGTGGCCGGATGCTGTGAGGACTTCTTTGTGGGTGAGGATGGAGCCGTCCATGCCGAGGATGTCGTCACGTTCTTGGACATTTTTGCGCCACCAGTATTCTTTGACGTTGCGTTTGAGCTCGGTACCGAGTGGGCCGTAGTCCCAGCAACCGTTGAGACCTCCGTAGATTTCTGCTGATTGGATGATGAAGCCCTTGCTTTTGCAGAGGGATACGATTTTTTCCATTTTCTGCGGATCTGTGTTGTCTTTGTTAGCCATTGTTTTTGGTGGTTATAAATTATTTATGTTTGGGATGTAGCAGTTCTGGCTGGAAGAGCAAAGGCATAATGGGGGTAAGACGTAGATTTTGATATAGAGGTGGGTGGGGTATCCTTTTGAAAATGCCGAGAGCTCAGAATCCATGGAGTCTATACTAATGTGGAGCAGGGGTGATTAAGTTGGGTGTGGCTCGTGAGAGGTGCTCTAGGTTATTCTTGTGGTTTTAAAGATTAATTAGATATGGTCAGTAGTTTGTTTTTTAAATCTCCTGTAGTTTTTAAAAAAAACTTGATTATTTGGGTTTATTGATTAATAGTTAGTTTGTAATAAATAAGCCGAAGATAGTTCATGCCGCAGTTCCGAGCTTTTTTGAACCTCATTCAATCAAGTATTTCCTCAATTAAATATTAAGTAATTATACTATATTATGAAACGTATTATATCGTCATTAACGCTTCTGATGGCTTGTGCCACAGCTGAAGCAGGCACAGTGATCAATGAAGATTTTTCTAACGATTGGGGAGACTTTACAGCCCTGAACAACACGCAGGTTATGCCTACGAATAATGGGTTTCTAGAGTTCACTAGTACTAATAATCAGGGCTCAGGTGTGATTTTGGATTTCCTGGATGATTTTCCTGGCGACATAGCTAGTGACACAGCTCCGCAAACGCTCTATTTTGAGATCAGTGTTGTTGTTCCTTTAGCCGTGCAGAACGCTCAGGAGGAGCTTGGGTTCTTTCTTGGGCCTGTGGTGACAGAAGCTCAATCTGGAGCGATCACTACTGGGCAAAACACCAATGGTTTCACATTCTATATCAACGATGGGGCTGTGTTTGCTCCAGATAATAGTCAAGGAACAGCTTATACTGGTGCTGGAAATGGTCAAGCTGTCAATCTTCTCTCTGGTCTAGCTGCTGGCTCAATAGCCACCTTTAGTCTTGAATGGATGCCGGTCCCTGCTCAGAACTCTGGACAATCGAATAATGTCTTCACTCTCACTGTGGATGGCTTTAATTCTAGTGGAGTGGCTATTACGGCTTCAGAAACTTTTGATGGTGCACAGAACCGCAACAATGATGATGTCAATGATTACCAGTTCGTGGCATCCACTACTACGGGTCTCACGGCTTCAATTGATAATTTCACGGTATCTAATATGCCTATACCAGAGCCTTCTACCTCTCTGTTGACCTTGATCTGTGTTCCTGCTTTATTATTACGTAGGCGTCGTGACTAATGAATTTATGCGGACAGCTAAAAGGCAGGATCTTTGTCTTTATTTTAATCGCCATGGTTGTCATGGCGATTTTTTTTCCTATGCTCTCATATGGTTGGCTGGGAATTGAGGATACATCGTACTATCAAACTAACCCTCTTTTTGGTCCTGGTAGGCTTCTGGATCGGCTGTTAGCTTGTTGGTTTCACTCACCTGATTCTAACTATATGCCGCTCACTTGGAGTGTCACTGTTCTCTTGGATGATGCGACATCTCATAGCCCTCAAGCGTTTCATGCGTTTTCACTTGGTCTTCATCTTTTAAATAGTTTACTTGTCTTCATTTTATTAAGTAGGTTAAAGCTTAGGCTTGTTCCGACAGTGATAGTGGTTCTCATCTTTGCGCTCCATCCGCTCCGAGTGGAGGCTGTGGTTTGGGCTTCTTCTATTAAAGGTCTGCTCGCAACTTGTTTTGCTCTTGGTGCCATTTTGGTTCAGATGAGTCCTAAGATTAGATATCGATCTACTCTTATGATCGGCTTCTTTTTGCTATCATTACTTAGTAAGCAAACTTTATTTCTACTTCCTTGTGTTCATTTTTTGTTGGCGTCTGCTTTACCTGAGTATCGACTTAAGAAGGTCACTTATGTTGGGCTAGGTGTCTTAAGTATGCTGGGTGCAGTGGCGGCTATGAATGCCAACGCGGGAAACTCACTTCTTGCAGTGAATCAATTTATTGATGGTAGGGTGGCTCCACTTAAATCTTTGTCAGCATTGGGGCATTACTTTAAGATGCAGTTTTTTCCTTATCCATTGTTCCCTGAATACCCAGCAAATCAGCTATGGTGGCAGGTTCTGATAGGTGTTCTATGTTTATTTCCTGTGGGGGGGTATGTTAGGAGTTTCTTTAGCTCTGAGCGTCCGTCACTTGCTGTAAGTTTGTATGTGTGTTTCATTGTTCTTATTTTTCCTACGTTGGGTTTTGTGACTACGCCCTTAGAGTTTGCTGCAGATCGTCTTAGTTATCTGCCTAGTTTATTTTTCTGGGCCGCGCTGGTTCTGGTTATTGCACAGAGTTGTTCGATGGTGTGGTGTAGAAGAGTCTTTTCTGTGACTGCGCTGCTCTTTATTGGGTTTTTGGTGGCTCTAACTCATCGTCAGCTTAGTCACTGGAAAAGTGACTCAGCTCTCATTGCTCATATTTTGCATCATGAGCCTGAGCACTATTTGGCTAATCTGCATCTCGCCAATAAGCTTGCGCTTGCAGGAGATTTTAAAAATGCGCTGCCTGTTGCACGAACTATCACTGAGGTGCATCCCCATCGATACGGAGGGCAGCAGACTCTGTCAGGTATTTATCTTAGTATGGAGAGTCCTGCTGCTTCATTAGAGGCTCTGGAAATTTGCTTATCTCGGGAATCTCCGATCACGGCGGATCTTTATCTGCTTCGTTGTGGTGCTTTACGAGCACTTGGTAGGTATGTGGAGGCTCTTAAAAGTTGTGATTTAGCTAAGAGGAACGGCATGGATCTTCTTACGGTTCATTATCATAGAGCGCTTACTTATCATGACTCAGGAGAGGAAATGGAAGCTCAGGATGAGATAGAGCAAGCTCTGTCAATTGATCCGCAGTCTTTGCGGGTTCTTAGGCTTAAGGTGTTGATAGAGTCTGGTAATAGGTAGGAAGGAGAAAGATGCTTTGGGATGATTGTTTTTTGTGTTTTCTCATTCATTATCTAATTTAGCTTTAGGCGGAGGGCAAAGATGGCGCCGATGATGCAGCAGGTGGTGTAGAGCATCATGGGGTAGATGGGGGCTAGGGACTGGAGGGGGGCGGCGATGAGTCCTAGGATGATGATGAGGATGGCGATGATGGTGTTAGAGGCGGAGACGTAGTCGGTGCGTTTGTCTCCTTCGGCGGCATCGACTACCCAGGTGGTTCTGCCTAGGCGGACGCCCATGTAGCCGATGTTGAAGAGGAAGAACATGATGGGCCAGGTGAGGGGGCGGACGGCGAGGGCTGGGAACTGATAGAAGATGATAATGGATGCGATGCCGGCGAGGGCTGCGAGTAGGCCGCCGAATGCCATGGAGAGGTGGCTGGCGCGGTCTGAGAAGTTTCCCCAGATGAAGGATGAGACTGCGGTGGCGAGTGCGCCTGCAACGATGAAGGAGATGAGGGAGTTTGTGCTTGAGCCGGCATGATGTGCCATGACTACGAAGATGGGGGATGCTAGTGCGGTGCCGAGGAGGAGGGTCCTGGCGAGGATGAAGTTTCTGAATTTGGGGTCATTTTTGGCGAGTGATAGGCGGTGGAGGATGCCTAGTTTTGGGTTTTCTGTGGTGGGTGATTTGTCTTCTGCTGGTTCGTGGACGAAGTGGTAGGAGATGCCGGCGAGTAGCCACATGAAGCCGGCGCCGATGATGATGGAGGCGAGGAGGGTGGGGTCTGATTGGTCGCGATTTGTTAGTAGGATGATGGCGAGGAGGGTGGCGAAGATACCGGAGAGGGTGGAGGCGATGCCGGAGAGTTTGCCTCGGCTTCCTTTGGGGATGGCTCTACCTAGGATATCCTTGGAGGTGATGGAGCAGAAGGCTCTGGCGGTGGCGAAGAGGGCGAGTGCTAGGATGGCGGTGTAGCCTGCTATGGACGGGGAGAGGAATAGGGCGGCGAGGCCAATGGCGGTGATGCAGAGGAACTGGGCGATGAGGCCGGTGGTGTAGATGGGTTTGCGTTTGGGGAATTTTTTGATGAAGGTGGCGAGGAAGATTTGGGGGAGCATGGAGCCGGATTCGCGGATGGGGACGAGCATGCTGACGGCGAAGGCGGGTGCGCCGAGGGCGGAGAGTAGCCAGGTGAGGATGGTCTTGGGGTCTGAGAGGGTGTCTCCGATTCTGATGAAGCAGTTCGATGCGATGATGGAGCGGAATGAACGTTTTTGGAGGGGAGTCATGGTGTGATTGTTTTTTTTTGGGGTGAGGTTTGTTGGGGGTAAGTGAGATTTAGCAAGTATTGGGGGAGGAGAAAAGAATTATGGGGAGATAATGTTTTTTTATGTGGTGGCTGTGGTGGATAATGTTTTATAGAAGGGATCAGTTATGGAACCTTGGGTATTAGCATTTGCATCTGCGCTTTTTTCAATCATGAATCCGATTGGGAATGCGGGTATCTATGCGAGTATGATTCCTAATATGAGTGATGCTGAGTCAAGAAAGATAGCTTGGAAGTGTGCTTGTGCGGTGGTGATTATCCTTTTGATTTCTACGTGGGCGGGGGCTTGGTTTTTGAAGTTGGCGGGGATTAATGTTCATGAGTTACGTGCTGCTGGGGGGCTTATTGTGCTACTTATTGGTCTGCGGATGTTGTTTAATGATACTTCACATGCTCAGACTGAGAGTGAGGCTGAGGAGGCATTAGAGCAGGATTCTATTGCGGTGGTTCCATTGGCAATTCCTATTATTGCGGGGCCGGGTACGATTTCATTAGTGATAGCGACTGCGGGGCAGAATGGGGGTTTTGAGAGTCATGTGACGATTAGTGCGATTTGTGTTCTTTTTGCTGGTGTGATAGGCGTGGTGTTTTCTTTTGCTAAGAAGATGTCTGCTTTGATAGGGGCGAATGGTATGGCGGTGGTGACTCGTGTGATGGGGATGATTTTGGCTTCGATAGCGATGGGGATGTTGGCGTCTGGAGTGCGTGGGTTATTTCCTGAGGTTTTTTAGTTTTTGGTGTAGGTTGTGATGGGGGGATTTATTTTGAGGTGGGGTTGGTTTCTTGCTTGAGGTTTTGGGATGAAGAATGAGTATGTGGGCATGACTGAGCAACTACAAAAGCAGGTGGATGATTTATTTGAATTTTTAAGATTTCCTAGCATTTCTACGGCTAGTGATCATGCGGGGGATGTGCGGGCTTGTGGTGAGTGGTTGGTGGCTAAGCTGACTGGTATGGGATTGAGTGTGGAGCTGCATGAGACGCCGAAGCATCCGGTGGTGGTGGCTAGGAATGAGCATGTGGAGGGGCGGAAGACGGTGTTGATTTATGGGCATTATGATGTGCAGCCGGTGGATCCGGTGGAGCTGTGGGATAGTGCTCCGTTTGAGCCTGAGATTAGGGATGGTAGGATCTGGGGACGGGGAGCTACGGATAATAAGGGGCAGATGATGGCGCATGTGCTGGGTGTTCAGCAGATGTTGGAGGAGAAGGGTGAGTTGCCGGTGAATTTGATTTTCCTTTTCGAGGGTGAAGAGGAGATAGGGAGTCCCAATTTGGTTCCGTTTTTAGAGAAGCATAAGGCGGAGCTTGCTTGTGATATTATTGCTGTTTCTGATACTGGGATGGTGGCGCGTGGGGTGCCTACGATGGGGTATGGTTTGAGGGGGATTACTTGTTGTGAAGTTAAGGTGAAGGGGCCGAAGGGTGATCTGCATTCTGGGCTTTATGGTGGGGCTGTGGCGAATCCGGCGACGGCTGTGGCTAGGCTGGTGGCTAGTCTGCATGATGCGGATGGGAAGATAGCGATTGATGGATTTTATGATGATGTGAAGCCGCTGGAGGACTGGGAGAGGGAGATGTGGGCTCAGGTTCCGGGGATGACGAAAGAGGATTTCATGGCGATTACTGGGTCACCGGATTTATTTGGTGAGCCGGGGTATAGTAGTGCTGAGAGGTTGTGGGCGAGGCCTACGGCGGAGGTGAATGGGATAGGTTCTGGTTACCAGGGTGAGGGGAGCAAGACGGTGTTGCCGGCTGAGGCGATGGCGAAGTTTTCTTTCCGGTTGGTGCCGAATCAGGATCCGGCGGATATTGCGCGGAAGGTGGAGGCGCATTTAATGAAGCATGCTCCAGTGGGTGTGATGGTGGAGGTGGTGGCTGGGCATGATGGGAAGCCGTATTATGCTGATCCGAATTCTGCTTTTGGGATGGCTGGCCAGGCTGCGCTGGAAAAGGCGTTTGGTAAGAAGCCGGTGCTGATCCGTGAGGGTGGGAGTATTCCTATCATTAAGGATATGCAGGATATTCTGGGTGCAGATTCTCTGTTGTTAGGGTTGGCGTTGCCGGATTGTCAGATTCATGCGCCGAATGAGAATTATTATTTAGAGAACTTTGAGGGGGGAATCAAGATGTCTCAGATTCTGTTAGATGAGTTGGCGAAGGTGTAGGTTTTTTAGAAGAGTAATAGGAAATCAACGCTGATGATGACCAAGAATGCTGGGACTAGAGAGAGGAGAGTGCCTAGGATGAATAGGCCTATTCTGAGTGTTTTGACGTCTTGGTAGTTGAATATGACGCGGACGTAGGTCTCGACGGTGGGGCCTGCGCAGAAGCAGAGGTTGGCGAAGATTCCGAAGACGATGGAAGATAGCACAGTTTCTTCTAGGCTGAAGTAGGGCGCGCGCATGGAGAAGAAGATGGCGACGATGCCGACGAGAAATAGGATGATGTTGTAGAGGATGCGCATCCTTTCCCAGCCGATGACGATGTTACGTAGTTCGGTGTTGACGGGCTTTTTTTCTGAATTTTGGTCGGACTCTGGGGAGGTGTATGGATTCATGAGAATACCGGAATTTAGAGTTTGAGTGTCTGGTTGTTTTTTCTAGATGCAAGGCTCATGAGGATGAGTAGTGGGATGAGCCAGTAGGATGTGTTGAAGATGGTGTTCGTGATGATGGTGTCATAACATACTTTACCTGTGCAACTAAACGATAGTGCAAAGGCGCGATAAATACAAGTGAGTAAGCCGATGGCGATGAGGGCGAAGAGTCCGAGCCGACGCGTGGTGGATAGTGCGGTGAGGAGGGCGAAGAAGATGGCGGTGTAGCAGAATGCTGTCATTGCTAGGTCTCCAGAGGCGGCTGGGAGTTTGAGCCAGGTGAAGATGGATTGCTCAAAGTTGGGGAATTTATCAGGATAGAAGAGGTAGGTGAGGGTGTTGCCGAAGATGGTGGTGACGCAGAAGAAATTAGCGTAGTAGTTCCAGTGATCGATTTTATTGGCGAGTCGGCGGTAGCCTAGGAGGAGGAATGGGGTGGCGATGGGGAGGAGGTAGGAAACGACCGAGATGGGCTCGAAATTAGAGTCGATGTAGTGCTCTACTGCGGCTAGGACCATGAGTGACCCTGCGATGAAGACGGGTAGGGTGTATTTTGGCTTTCGGCGATTGCCGCAGCGTAAGCTGGTGAGGGCAGCGATGGCGAAAAATGCGGCGATGCCGTAGTTGAGATACTGTTGTAGCTCAGTGAGGTTGAAGTTGTTGTTATTGGAGTCCTTGAGAAACTTACCTGTAGTTTCTTGGAGTATGGGCAGGAATTGGTCAGGGATGCCTAGTGGTGATGAGGTTTTGGTGATGTTCCATGCGGCTGCCATTAAGGTGAGGAAGCTTCCGATTCGGAGCAGCTGGAGCCAATCGTCTAGGTTATTTCGCATCCACGAGTCACGGTGTGGGTGAGGGATGTACTTGGATAGTTGTGCGCGAAAAAGTTGCATAAGTTGCCGGAGAATGGCTTTTCAACCAATATGGCTAGACTAGACAACTTCCTTCTGAGCGCAATCTTAATTCTACGGAATACGCGTGTGTGGGGCTAGACTTTGGCTCTCTCGCTGAGGGGTTCTGGGTAGGTGAACTCCTTGCCCTCGTAGTTTCTGAGGACTACTTTTTCTGGGGTGATTTCTTTGATGTAGTCTGGGTTGATGGGGATTTTTCCTCCTCCTCCAGGGCCATCGATAACGTATTGCGGGATGGCGTAGCCGGTGGTGTGGCCGCGTAGTCCCTCGATGATTTCGATGCCTTTTGCTACGCTGGTGCGTAGGTGGGATGAGCCTTTAATGAGGTCACACTGGTAGAGGTAGTATGGCCTGGAGCGGCACATGAGGAGCTTGTGGACGAGTGCTTTTTGGGTTTCGACGTTGTCGTTTACTCCTTTGAGCAGCACGCTTTGGTTACCTGTCATGATGCCGGCGTCTGAGAGTTTCTCAAGTCCTGCTTTGACTTCGGTGGTTAGTTCCTTGGGGTGATTTGAGTGGATGGAGATGAAGAGGGGATGGTATTTCTTGAGCATGTTGCAGAGGTCGT
The DNA here is from genome assembly GCA_051251915.1 of Akkermansiaceae bacterium. Classification (GTDB taxonomy): domain Bacteria; phylum Verrucomicrobiota; class Verrucomicrobiia; order Verrucomicrobiales; family Akkermansiaceae; genus Rubritalea. Next base: position 205,162 of record JBPOGF010000002.1, read on the forward strand.
CTGTGATGCGCTGGGGTAGGAAGATGGGGATTCTGGAGCCGATTCTGACAAACTGGATGTGTGGGATGGCGTGGAGGCGGGAGAGGATTTTCTCTAGTTTGGAGTCTGAGAAGAGTAGTGGGTCTCCTCCTGAGAGTAGGACGTCACGGACGGAGGTGGTTTTTTCAAGGTACTCGAATGCGGCTTCCCACTGGGTTTCAAGTTGTTGCTCGCCGACGCCTGAGACTACGCGGCTGCGGGTGCAGTAGCGGCAGTAGGATGCGCAGCGGTCTGTGACTAGGAAGAGGACTCTGTCTGGATAGCGGTGAACTAATCCGGGGACGGGCATGTGGCTGTCTTCGCCGCAGGGGTCGTCCATTTCTTGTGGGTCATCTAGGCTTTCTTCCATGCGTGGGATGATTTGTCTGCGGATGGGGCAGTTTGGGTCATCTTTATCCACTAGGTTCATGAAGTGTGGGGTGATGGACATGGCGAGGCGGTTTCCTGAGAGGATGATGCCGGTGCGTTCTTCTTGACTGAGATTGATGTGCTTCTCTAGGTCAGAGAGGGAATTGATCCTGTTTCTGAGTTGCCATTTATAGTCATCCCATTTTTCCATGGCTTCTACTGGCCAGTATCCGGGGGCGTGGCTTTTGAAGGGGATCATGGAGTCGTAATCAGTTGCTGTCGATTTTGCAGATGGCATAATGGGATTCTAGACGATGATTGTTAAATGTCAAAAGTCCGCGATGACATTTATGGGAAGTTTAGTGTAGGTGGAAACTTGAGGGAACAACAAAAGCCACATGCGAGCATGTGGCTTGGTGAATTGAAATTGAATCAAGTCAGAGTGTAGTGATTAAGCTTCAAGAGCCTGCTTTTGGGCTTTCTTGATGATGCTTTTCACTGTGTCAGAAGGCTGAGCGCCTTTGCTGAGCCACTGTTCTGATTTCTCGAGGTCGATAGTGTAGTTCACACCTTCAACCATTGGGTTGTATGTTCCTAGCTGCTCGATAGGGCGGCCATCACGGCGCTTGCGGCTATCTACTGCTACGATTTTATAATAAGGGCGATCTTTTGTGCCTTGACGGCTGAGACGAAGTGCTACCATGATTTTGTGGACGTTAAAATTTGTTAATGCCGCAATTGGTGCAGCAATGGGGCGGAAAACTGCACGATTTAGGGGTGTTTGCCAAGCGAAAACTTTATAAAAATAAAAAAACTTACCACTGACACCTAATTATCATCTAAATTCTTGAAAATAGTGAGTGCTCCTTTGGTGGAAATTTTCTGATTTTTGGCGTAGGCTTTTGCTGCTCTCATCCTTATCTGTGCTTTGGTCTCGGCTTTGAACCATCCTTCTAGGGCATCGTGTAGGATGAATGATCCTGGGTACATGAGGCTTTTTGTTTGGAGGATGGAAGTTGTTTTGGTCTTGTTTAGGAACTTGGTGAAGTAGCGGTCTGAGATGCAGCAGAGGGTGATGGTGTCGATGGTTGGGAGGGTTTTTGCGGGGGTGGTTTCTACTTGGAATTCCATGAGGCCGTTGTGGCCGATGTAGGCTGTGAGGTCGGAGTTGGATCCGAGTTGGAGTTGGCGGTTGAGTGATTTTATTTCGACTACTGGGTGGTATGATCCGGTGGAGGCGTTAAGGTAGTTGGTGATGCATTGTTTGATGTGCTTGCCTTGGTAGGCGTCTGCGATGAGGAGGGAGTGGGTGTTTTTGTGTTGGAAGATGATACGTTGAAGGATGGGGGAGGTGGGATCAGTGGATTGGGGTTTGTGGGTTTCTAGTTTTTTCCAGAGGGGGCTTTTGGTGAAGTAGCGCTGGATGCCGTCTGAGCATCCCCAGTAGAGGTTGGCGTCTGGTTTGTCTCCATCGCCGATGGCTTTGCCTACTGGGACGATGCCTTGGGTGGCATTATCGCAGAGTGCGACGAAGACGTGGATGAGCTTTTCTTTAGCTGATACAATATTACAGCTAGTAAATAAACATAGGCAGGTGAGGAGGGTGATGAGTTTCATAGCTGTTCTATATTAAAAACTTACCTGTAGGTGTCCATGAATAAGTTAGTGCTTAGACGAAGTCGTTGTGTTCTTTTTCGTGGCCGATGGTGGTTTCTGGGCCGTGGCCTGAGAGGGAGATGGTGTCGTCTGGGAGGGTGTAGAGTTTGTTTCTGATGCCGTCTAAGAGCTGCTCCATGCTGCCGCCGGGGAGGTCTGTGCGGCCCATTCCTCCTGCCATGAGGGTGTCACCGGAGAAGACTACGTTGAGTTCAGGTAGGTAGAAGGTGATGCTGTCTGGTGAGTGGCCTGGGATGTGGGAGACTTTAAATTTTAGGTTTCCTACTTCGAGCTCATTTTTTCCTTCTAGGAGGATGTCTGGGGTGAAGGGTTTGATGTTGACGGGGATTCCCCAGTTCTCGCGGGCTTCTTTTTGGCGGATGAGGGTTTCTTGATATGGGGAGTGAGCGACTACTTTGATGCCTAGGTCTTGGAGGGCTTCGACGTCTTCTGTGTGGTCGAAGTGTTGGTGGGTGAGTAGGAGGTGGGTGGGTTTTAGTCCTTCTGATTTGATGAGTTCATGGATGAGTGCTGGTGCGTCTACGACGATGCATTCGCCTGCGTGGTCGATGATGTATCCATTGGTAGAAACGTATCCTCCTGTGTATGAAATGATGGGCATGGAGGGAGTGTGAATGTAGAATGTAGAAGTGTGAAGTTTAATTGTTGTTAGGCTATCTTTGGTAGGAATGTGCGGTTGTTTTTTTCTTTTCCTAAGCCGATGGCGGCTAGGAGGAGTCCGGCGGCGACGAGCATGGCCATGAGGAAAATGCCTTGGAGGATGGTGAGTGTGATGGTGGGGAAGAAGCCGTGAATGCCTCTGAATGGGAGTATGCTGCGTAGCTCGCCGTAGAAGGTGTGAGAAACGATGCCGATGACGAAGTCTGGAGCCCAGAGGAGGCCTGTGAAGCTGGCGAACTTGGCGAGTGCTTCATTTCCTGCGTAGAAGAAGATGAAGAAGCTTATGAAGCCAGGGATGGCGATGAGGAAGAGTATGAATCTGAGGTAGGTTCCGGCTCTGAGGGCGCGGGCCATGGTGCCTGTGGTGCAGTAGGTGTGTATGTCTTTCATGCTCATGAAGTAGGTGAGTATGAGGGCAAAGATGATGATGCCTAGTGCCATGGCGATGAAGCTTTCTGGTCTATTCCAATCATGCATGGCTGCGATGAACATGCTGGGGATGGAGTTGATGATGGTGTGGAATCCCCAGAATTTTAGGTTTTTGAAGAAGGTGGGGTAGGTGATGGTGAGGTCCATGTGGGAGGTTTTGTTATTTGTTATTTTTTATTTGTTAGAGTGGTGATGAGGAACCCTAGCTGGCTTAATCAGTGCTACCTTGAACGCACACACACATATATATACAGGTGCTGGGATTGTCTGTTGAGCCGGCTAGGGGTAAGTTTTTGATGTGATTATTCTCCGCGGTTAGGTTTAGGTGTAGGGTATGAGGATTTTTCTCTATTTCTAGTTTCTTGGGCGGAGAGTTGTTCGCCCCAGTGCTGGAGGAAGAATTTCTTACCATCGAGTTCTAGAATTTTGTCTGACTGGCCGATGATGGGGCGGAGGGTGGTGGGCATTTGGAGGGTGACTAGGGTGAAGATGGAGGCCCAGAGGTAGAGGTGCTTGGTGTGGGTCATGCCGAATGCTTTGCCGGTTTTGGTGAGGAATTTGAGTCCCATGAAGAGGCAGATGATCCAGATGGCGATGCAGAGGAATCCGAAGAAGCTCATGGAGTCACTGCTGCTGGAGAATAGCCAGATGACTGGTGAGAAGCCGATGAGTAGTAGGCTGGTGATGGCCATGGTGCAGCTTTGGATGCCGAGGATGGTGGAGAATTTCTTATCTAATCCGCCGATACAGCAGAAGATGTAGAGGCTGGGGAGGCAGATGAGTGAGCTGAATAGGACTCCGCCTACGATCTTGAGTGGGGCGAGCCACATCTGCTCGGTGGCACCTTGGAAGCTGCCGACGATTAAGCCGAAGAGGGTGAGTGAGAGGATGGTCATGGCGAAGATGGGCATCCAGCGGACTCCTTCGCGTTCATCGATGGAGTGGATGACGCTGAGTGGTTTTTTGAGTAGGTGGCTGATGATGTTAGAGAAGCTGTAGTCACCTTCGATGAAGGTTTTGACGTAGGGTGTCTCTGGTTCGCGTTGTGGATTTGGAGGGTATGTGTATTTTGGTTCTTCTGGGTGCATGATTTTGATGGGTTGGTTAGTGGTTAGATGTTGTTAGAAAATGTTTTGGAGGGAGTTGAAGATGGATTCGTAGAATGAGCTGGCGAATTTGTTGTCTCTGAGAAACTGGATAGGACTTCCTGGTGAGCCGAAGAAGGGGCGGGATATCCAGCCGATCTGGGCGCCTACGAAGAGGTTTCCTGCGAGCCATGCGATGAATGTCTGGGTGGCGGCTTTTCTGGTTTGGGCGTATTTTTTGAGTGCTCCGAGGAGCATGGAGTGGGAGACGATGCCGGCGTAGGAGATCATGAAGACGTGGGTGAGGAGGGTGATGCTGTGGAAGAATGTGGCGTCTGAGCTGTCGGCGCTGGGGCCTTGGAGAGCCATGCCGATGGTGATGGGGCTGAGGGCGCCGAGGATGAGTGCGCAGATGGCGAAGGCGGTGAAGAGGAACTGGAGGCTTTGGCGCATGGTGATGCCGGAGCCGAGGACCATGGCGAACATGCCATTGATGAGGGCATTCACTGCGAGGGTGGCGATGACGACGAGGGGGAATTTGATGCCTGCGTAGGAGGCCATTTGCCAGCCTTGCCAGAGGCCCATGCTGAGGCCGTAGCTGCCGCAGCCTAGGATGATGAGGGGGAGGGTGCGGCTGAGGATGAATGCCGGGGATTGTTTCATCCAGTGGTCTATCAGCGTGCGGTCACCTCTGCAGAGTGCAGGGATGGAGCTGAGGATTTCTGAGATGATGGTGAGTATGCGTGGCATTGTGGTTTAATACGTAGCCAAGCTGACTGATCTTTATGAATTCTTTATGAAGGTGGTGTGAAGAGTTGGTGAAATTTTCTATCTTAGAAAAATGTTAGTCTGATGCCTGCTAGCATGGCGGTAGCGAGGATGATGTATTCGAAGTTTTTCTGGGGGATGCGGTGGAGGAATTTTTTGCCTGCGAAGATGCCTGTTGCTAGGATGGGGGCTAGGTAGAGGTTCATGGTTATTGTTTCCTGGGTGATGAGGTTTAGCTGGGCGTTGAGGGGGAGTTTGATGAGGTTTGCTACTAGGAAGAATCTGGCGCAGACGCCGATGAGTTCCATTTTGGGGATTTTGATGGTGAGGAAGTAGAGCTGGAAGATGGGGCCGGCGGCGTTAGCTAGGACGGTGGCGATGCCTCCTGATGATGCTGAGGCGTAGCGGAATGTGATGGAGCGTGCCATGTGCTCGATCTGGTTGGCGTAGAATTTGCGGATGATCTGGATGAGTGCCATGGAGAGGATGATGATTCCTATGATGGGTTTCATGACGTTGTTAGGGAGGTAGGGGAGGAGGATGAAGGCTAGTGTCATGCCGATGAGGGCGGGGAAGAGGACTGGCCAGACTTGGCTCCAGCTGCCGTGCTTGCGGAATGCTGGGTAGACGATGAGGTCTGCTAGGATGAGCATGGGGAGGGCGATGCCGAGGGATTCTTTGGCGCCGAAGGTCTGGGCTAGGAGGTAGACGGCGATGAGTGATACTCCGGAGAATCCTGCCTTAGAGATGCCGATGCAGAGCGCGGAGATGGCGAGGATGAGCATGGTTTCTGTAGGCATGGTGCTAAGCTTGGTGGGTGGGGGTGGTTTGTAAACTGATTATTTATTTACTGGGGGTGTGGGTGAGAGTTTTTTGGTGTGGGTTGTTTTTTGGATGATGACTAGGGCGATGCCGCCGAGGATGGTTGCTGAGGCTAGGGTGAGGCGTGGGGTGATGGATTCTTGGAGGAAGATGACTCCGGCGAAGGCGGCGATGACGGGGACGGAGAGCTGGACGGTGGCGGCGGTGGTGGATTTTAGTGAGGGGAGGACTTGATACCAGAGGACGTAGCCTAGTCCGGATGTTATTGCTCCGGATAGGATGGCTGTGGTGATGCCTAGGGGATTTATGCTGGCTTGGTTTATGGTGATGATGCTGAGGATGATGGTGAATGGGATGGAGAGGATGAAGTTTCTGGCTGTTGTGGAGGTGGGGTTGGCGCTTCCTTTGCCGCGTAGTGAGTAGATGGCCCAGGCGATGCCTGAGGCGAACATGATGAGGGAGTCTGTGAGTGGTGGGGCGGAGAGGCCTGGCCAGAGGAGGGTGGTTAGGCCGGCGAGGGCGAGGATGAGGCCGGTGATTTGTTGGGTGCGTAGGCGCTCGCCTGAGTAGATGCCGTGGCCGATCATGGTGGCTTGGACTGCGCCGAAGAGGAGTAGTGCGCCCATGGCGGTGGAGAGGTTTACGTAGGCGAATGAGAAGCAGGCTGCGTAGGCGAATAGGGCGAGGGCGGATAGCCAGTTTCCTGCTGTTTTGTTAGATGAGTTCTTAAAATGAACGATGATCCAGAGGATGAGGGCGCCGGATAGGAGGCGGATGGTGGTGAAGCTGGCGGGGTCCATGCCGGCTTGGTCTTGGTTTTGGTTTTGGTCTAGGGCGAGGCGGCAGAGGAGGGAGTTGCCGGCGAAGGCTGTCATGGCTAGAGTTGTTAGGAGTAGAATTTTCATTAGTGAGTGTTAGTGAAAATTCACTGTGCTGTTAGGATGCTAAATTGATGGTGCTATTCCTAATATTTTAGCGATAAGCTGTTTTTTCTGGAGGTTATGGTGCTGCTTTGAGTTGGTGAGCGGTTTCTGGGTGGGTGGGATCGAAGCCTATCATTAGGATGCCTTCTGCTGAGTCGGAGTGGGTGGCGCCCATTCGGTAGAGGACTGGGGTGATGAAGGTTAGTTGTTTGCCGGTGGATTGGAACTTTTCTACGATGGTGGCTTGTTGGGGGGTGCCGGGGCCGTAGATCTTGGTGATGTTCCAGTCTGTGACGTACATGGCGGATTCGATGGGAAGGGGTGTTGGGGTGTGGGTTTTACGGAGGTAGAACCAGATGAAGCTCACTGCTAATATGCTGTAGAGTAGGCTGATGAGGATGACGCCAGCTAATCTTTCTGACTTGTTGGTGGAGGTGTTTTCCAAGGGGTGAGGTTTGAGAAGGGTTTAGCTTGTTGGTTAAGGAGTTTCTTTTGGGGTGAGTTTTGATCCTGTGAATGGGTTGAATTTGTAGTTGCCTGGGAATGTTTCTTTGGTGTTAGAGTCCCAGACTGGGGGGAGTAGGCTGCCTAGTGGGAGTCTCCATTCGTGATTTTGTTCAAAGCAGGTGTAGGTGAAGCTGCCTTCTTCTTTGGGGTTGAGGATGTATTTTCCGTCCTTTTTGTTAGGGTAGATGATGAATTCCATGCCTTTGCCAAATTGTCCGAGCATTTGGCCCATCATTGGTTTCATCATGGCGTAAAAGCCTTGGGCTTGTGGGTTTAGTTCATCGTTAGGGATGGGGGCGATTTCTTTGCCGTCGACTTTGAGGGTTACGTTTTTGAGGATGGATTCTCGGTTTTCAAATGTCATGCCTGCGAGGCCGGCGGTGTTCATTTTGACGACTACGAAGGCTGAGTAGTCATCGAGCAAGGCGACGAATTCTTTTTTTTGGTTGTCTGTTAGGTTTGGGTCTTCGCTGAGGGCTACTTCCCAGAATTGAGATGGGATCCACCAGATTAGGTTCATTTTAGATCCTTCTTGGGTCATTCTCTGGGTGTCCTGGACTAGCTTCTGCATGTCTGCGGCTTGGGTGCTGGATAGTGCTAGGAGTGAGAATAGGATGAGTAAGATTTTGTTTTTCATATGTTTAATTTGTTAGATTGATAGGGGTGTTATATCATTTGGGGGGTGGTGTCTATGCGGAAAGTTGGTTTCTTGGTGGTGGTGGGGGGATGGTTTGTGGGGTTATTTTTTTGGTTGGAGGAGTGTGGGGAGGTTGTGCATGTTGTCGAATGGGATGGCTCCGGCTGCGGCTAGGTGGTCTGGGTTGGTGAGCTTGGCGTAGCCGTAGACGGTCATGCCTGCGGCGATGGCGGCTTTTACTCCGATGACTGTGTCTTCTACTACTGCGCAGCGATCTGGTGTGGTTTGCATTTTGCTGGCGGCTAGGAGGTAGACGTCTGGCGCGGGCTTGCTGTGGGCGACTTCTGTGGTGCTGGTGATGCGTCCTTCAAAGTGTGGGAGTAGGCCGGTTACTCCGAGGGTGGTTTTCATTTTTTCGTGATCTCCGCTGGAGGCGACGCAGGTGGGGAGGGTGATTTGTGCGAGGGCTTCTTTGATGCCATCGACGGCTTTTAGTGACTGGGTGAGGGCTTCTTTTTGGCGTTGTTTGAATTCTGGGACGAAGGTGGTGGGGATGGGGTGGTTTAGTTTTTCTTCTATGATGGTGATGCAGCGGTCTAGGGAGTTTCCGACGAATTCTTGATAGGTGGTTTCCATGGTGGCTTGGAGGCCTAGTTCGTTTAGCATGGCGGATAGGACGGTGCAGGTGATGCGCTCGCTGTCGACTAGGACGCCGTCGCAGTCGAATATGATTAGGTCGTATGGTTGCATGGTGGTGTGTTTTAGGTATGGTTGTGATTTTGGGTTTTACTGGGGGTCGTTGGGGATTTTGAATGGTTGGTTGTTGATGATGACGGAGAATTTGAAGCCTGCGGCTTGGATGGTGTTTCTGGCGAACTGGAGGAATTTTAGGTCGTCTGTTGTTTCTGGGGTGTGAAGGCAGCAGATGGATATTTCTATTTCTTGGTTGATGGCGTCTGGTCTGGATTGGTAGATTTCACCGGATTCGATGAATGATAGGTAGTTATTTAGTTTGTTCTGGAGTGCGAGGAGGTGCTCTCTGTTGTCCCATTCTAGGTGGTCTGCGATGGCTACGATACAGGTGTTGTCTGTGGTTCTGGTGGTGAGGGAGTCGATGAGGTTTGGTTGGTCGATGCTCATGTTTTTTGTTAGAGTTTGAAGAAGGTGTTTACGTTTTGTTCGGTGATGTGGGCGAATTCTTCTAGGGGAATTCCACGGGCTGCGGCGATGTGGGTGGCGGTGTGGAGGGTGTAGGCGGGTTCGTTTCGCTTACCACGGTGAGGGGTGGGGGCTAGGTAGGGGGAGTCTGTTTCTACCATGATGCGGTCTGATGGTGTTTTGACTGCTGCTTCTAGGGTGATGGTGGCTTTTTTGAAGGTGGTGATGCCGGTGTAGGAGAGGTAGCCGCCGAGGTCTAGGATGTGGTGGGCATTTTCCCAGGGGCCGAGGAAGCAGTGGAATACGGCGGTGACTTTGTCTGCGTATTGGCGGTAGATTTCTACGGCGTCTGTTAGGGATGCGTGGCCGGTTTTGTCACGGGTGTGGATGACGATGTTTTTGTTGTGTTCTGCGGCGAGTTGGAAGTGTTGGTGGAGGAATTGTCGCTGGCGGGCGTGGTAGTTTTCTTCTGTCCATCCTTGTGGGGCGGGGTGGAAGTAGTCTAGTCCGGTTTCTCCGATGGCGCAGATTTTGGGGTGGGTGACTTTTTCTTGGAGGGTTGTAAGGTAGTGGTCTGGGGTGTTGTGGACATCGCAGGGGTGAATGGCGATGGCGGCGTGGATCTGGGGGTAAGTTTTTGCGAGGTGGAGGTTTGGCTCTAGGTCATCTAGGGAGGTGGCGAGGGTGATGAGGCGGTGGATGTGGTTGTCCTGGGCTCGCTGGATGAGGGCGGGGATTTCTTCTGCGGGGAATTTGTGGGAGGCTAGGTGGCAGTGGGAATCTGTGAGCATTTTTTGAATGGTGAATTTTGAATGTGGAATTTTGAAATCTTGGTGCTTTGGTGGCTTTTGTTGTGGATTTTTTTTACCGCGAAATACACTAAATACACGAAAGTTTGCTTGGGTTGGTGGTGGCTTGGATTTTGACCTGCGGTGCTTTTTGAACCACGGAATACACTGAAGACACGGAACTTGGTTGATGGTGGAAGCTTGGGTTGTTGCCTGCGGCGCTTACCACGAATCGCACTAATCTTCACGAATGGTGGACGATGAAACCTGTGGATGATGGATTTTTTGAACCACGGAAAGCACGGAAATCACGGAACCGGGTTGATGGAGCGGAATTTGGGTTGTGTGCTTTGAGAGAGAGCTTTTTTAATTTTGTGTATGGTGAAACGGGTAACTTTTTTCTTTAGAGTGAGAGTTCTAGGGCTAGTTTTTTCATTTGGCGGGCCATGAGGTTTAGGGCGTTGGCGCGGGTGGGGGCGAGGTGTTCTTTGAGGCCGGTGTCATCGATGAAGGACATGTCTGCGGTGAGGATGTCTTCTGGGGTTTGGCCGCTGAGGGTGTTGACGAAGAGGGCGATCATGCCTTTGGTGATGAGGGAGTCTGAGTCTGCGCGGTAGATGATGTTTCCGTTTTGTTTTTCTGCTTCTAGCCAGACTTGGGATTGGCAGCCTTGGATGAGTTTGTCTGTGGTTTTGAGGGAGTCTTCCATGGGGGGGAGTTTTTTGCCAAGGGAGATGACGTATTCGTAGCGTTCGGTCCAGTCTTGGAAGATGGAGAGGTTGTCTAGGAGTTCGGCTTGTGCTTGTTGGATGGTCATTTTGAATTGATTATTGAATAGTGGAGATTGATTATTGGCTTGGTGCTTTGGTGGCTTGGGAGATTGGAAATCTCGGGCACGTTGGTGGCTGGGGTTATTTTTGTTTGGCTAGGGATTTTGAGATTAGGGCTTTTAGGGAGAGGCCTTGGACGGCGATGGAGAAGATGACGATGATGTAGGTGACTACGAGGATGTGGGTACGGGCATCGCCGGCTTCTTTGGGGATGGCTAGTGCTAGGGCTACTGAGATGCCTCCACGGATGCCTCCCCAGGTGAGGATCTTGACGACTCCGGGGGTGAATTCTTTGCCCATTTTGCTGAGTAGGCCGACGGTGGCTCCTGAGGAGATGAATCTGACTGCTAGGGAGACTGGGATGAGGATGAGGCCGGCGATGATGACTGGGGTGGAGAAGTCTAGGATGAATATTTCTAGTCCGATGAGGAGGAAGAGGACTGAGTTTAGGATTTCATCGATGAGTTCCCAGAAGGTGTCGATGTTTGATCTGGTTTGCTCTGACATGGCGTTTTCACGGGCGTGGTTACCGATCATGAGTCCGGCGATGACCATGGCGAGTGGGCCGCTGAGGTGGTAGCTCATGGCGAGGTTGTAGCCTGCGGTGACGAGGGCTAGGGTGAGGAGGACTTCTACGTGGTAGTTGTCGATGGATTTGAGCATTTTGTAGCAGATGTAACCTAGGATGAGTCCTAGGATGATGCCGCCGCCTGCTTCTATGAGGAAGTCTGTGGCTACTCCGCCGATGGTGACGTTGCCGATGCCTGTGGTGGCGATGCCAACGAGGACGAGGTAGATGACGACTCCTACGCCGTCGTTGAAGAGGGATTCTCCGGTGATTTTGGTTTCTAGGGACTTGGGTGCACCTGCTGTCTTGAGGATGCCGAGGACGGCGACTGGGTCGGTGGGGGCGATGAGTGCGCCGAAGACGAGGCACCATGCGTATGGGATGTGGACGTCTAGCATGCCGAAGATGTAGTAGGCTGCGGTGCCGACGGCGAAGGTGCTGACGGTGACTCCGATGGTGGCCATGATGGCGACGATGCGTTTCTGGAGCTTGAGCTGGTGGAGGTTTACGTGGAGAGCGCCGGCGAAGAGGAGGTAACTGAGCATGCCGTTCATGAGTGCTTCGTTGAAGTCGATGGAGGCGACGAAGGCTTCTGCGGAGTCATCGAATGTGGGGATGAATTGTCCGACGGCGATCATGACGAGGCTGGCGACGAGGGAGATGAGCATGATGCCGATGGTGACTGGGAGCTTGATCCAGCGATGATTTACGTAGGCGAAGAGTGCTGCGAGGGTGAGTAGGATGGCGGTGATGTCGAGGAAGTTCATGGGTGTTGGTAATGTGGTCTGGGGGGATAGTGGGGTGAGTGGGGGAGGAAATCAAGCCGAGGGATGTTTTTTTGATGTTGAAATGGAGTGGTGAGTGTTTAAGTAGTGGTATGCAACAATATCATGATCTACTGAGGGATGTCTTGGAGAACGGGGAGAGCCGTGGGGATAGGACGGGGACGGGGACGTTGTCGGTTTTTGGTAGGCAGGCTCGGTATGATCTGCGGGAGGGGTTTCCGTGTTTGACGACGAAGAAGTTGCATTTGCGGTCCATTATTCATGAGTTGTTGTGGTTTCTGAAGGGGGATACGAATATTTCTTATTTGCAGGAGAATGGGGTGAAGATCTGGGATGAGTGGGCTGATGAGAATGGTGATCTGGGGCCGGTGTATGGTCAGCAGTGGCGTGCGTGGGCTAAGGATGATGGGACGGTGGTGGATCAGATTGCTAGACTTATTGATGATTTGAAGAATAATCCTACTTCTAGGCGGCATTTGGTGTCTGCTTGGAATGTGGGGAAGGTGGATGAGATGGCGTTGCCGCCGTGTCATTTGTTATTTCAGTTTTATGTTCATGATGTGGGGAGTGAGCGTCCGGGGTTGAGTTGTCAGTTGTATCAGCGGAGTGCGGATTTGTTTTTGGGGGTGCCGTTTAATATCGCGAGTTATGCTTTGTTTGTGATGATGATAGCGCAGGTTTTGGGGTATGAGGCGCGGGATTTTGTGCATAGTTTTGGGGATTTGCATTTGTATAATAATCATTTGGATCAGGCGAAGTTGCAGTTGACGCGGGAGTGTAGGCCGCTGCCTAGGATGTGGGTGAATCCGGAGGTGAAGGATATTGATGGGTTTGTGTTTGAGGATTTTAGGTTGGAGGATTATGATCCGCATCCGCATATCAAGGCGGCGGTTTCGGTTTGAGGAAGTTTAGAGGTTAAGTAGAAAGGGTGAAGGCTTGGTGTTGTCTTGTATGACGGCTTTGTCGTATGCGATTTATTTTTTTGGGATGATTGATTTTGGTGATGGTTTGATCTTTATTATCGATGGGGGTTTTGGGATTAGTTTGTGGTCAAGGGGTTGAGTGGGGTGTATGGTGGGTGGATGAAAAATTTAATGACTGGGGTTGCTTTGTTGGTTTGTGGGTTTGGGGGTGAGGTTGTGTGTGCGGAGTCTTATGTGGTTGCTTTACGGGAGTTGGATTTTGTGGATGAGGGTGTGGATTTAGAGAAGTTGTTAGAGGGTGAGCGGGGGTATGGTCAGTGGGATTTAAGGAGGGAGCCTAATATGTGTGCGCGGACGCCGGATGGGGTGATGGTGTATATTGCTCCGAGGTCTGATACGGGTAGGCGTGAGAAGAGGGGGGACAGTATGGTGGTGGTTGAGATGGGGGAGGATAGGGTGTTTTCTGGGGTGGTGGATATTGATCATGGGTATAAGCCTGGGGTGAGTTCGTTTGAGTTTAGCTTTGATCCTGAGAGGTATGAGGTGGGTAAGAAGGAGGAGGTGGAGCGGGTTAAGAAGACGCATTATCATTTGTTGGCGCGGTCTGGTTACTTGGGGGCTCCTTTGTTTAACGAGATGGCGGGTGGGGTGAAATTTGGTAGGGATGTGGTGAGAGTGCGGAATGTGAGGGATGATTTTTCGTTTTATTCTGGGGGGCGGGCGATTTCTGATAATTTGGCATTGGATAGGGAGTTGAGGTTGATGAGGGATGATGTGGATGCGAAGGTGGATGTTGGGACGTTGGAGGGGATAAAGACGAAGGCGATTGATTGGAAGGATTTGATGCCAGAGGTGGATGTTGAGATTGATGGGTTGGCGATGTTGGTGCCGGAAGATCAGCATGTTTTGATCTGTCCTTCGCTGGCGGAGATGGAGAAGATAGTGGCTATGGTGGAGAAGGAGGGGGCGTCGTTGTTTCAGGGGTTCACGGTGAGGAATCCGTTTAGGACGTTGCCTAGTAGATATAAGGTGCAGCTTGGGCTGAATTTTCCTACGGCGTTTGCTAAGCTTGCGCCGGTGAAGTCTGTGGCGGTGACGGGGTATGATCCGTTTTTTCCTACGGGGACGGATGTGGCTGTGTTGTTAGAGTCTGATAATCCTGGGTTGTTATTTAAGATGTTAGATGGTTTGAATAAGTCTCAAGATAAGGAGTTGGCTTTGGTGGGGGATGTGGTTGTGGTGGCGAATTCTAAGGCGCAGTTGGATAGGATAAGGGAGGTGCATGCGGGGAAGGTGGCTAGTCTGGGGTCGCTGGATGAGTATAAGTTTTTTCGTCATCGGTATCCGGTAGCGGAGAAGCGGAGTGGGTTTGTGTTTCTTTCTGATGGGTGTATTCGTCGTTGGGGGGGGCCAAGGATGCGGATAGCGGCGTCACGTAGGACGAAGTCTGTAGCGGCGCTGAGTGGTCTAACAGCTCGGAGTATTTCTGAGGGTAAGGTTGGGGAGTTGAGTATGGATCAGGAGTTTCTGTTAGGTGAGGTGAGTGTGAAGGATGGGGTGGTGGTGAGTGAGAAGATGGGGAGTCTGCATTTTATGACTCCGAGTATAGAGATGGTGATGGATAAGGTGACGAAGACTGAGGCGGATGCGTATGCGGAGTGGAAGCGTGGGTATGAGGATGGGTGGAGTAAGGTGTTTGATCCGATTGGTTTTAGTTTTGATTTAGATGAGAAGACTAAGGAGCTGGATCTGACGGTGATGCCGTTGACGGTGAATAATGAGTATGATGATTTTATCGAGCTTGTGGGGAAGGCGGTGCTTTCTAGGGAGGCTAGGTTTGCGGAGGATGAGCATGTTATTACTGCTTCGCTGGCTATTGATAAGGAAGGGGAGACTTTGTTTGGGGTGAATAGGTCATTGAGTGGGTTGATGCAGGATTTGAAGGTGGAGCCGTTGTCGTGGTTGGGGAGTTCGGTTACGGTGTTTGCTGAGAAGGATGAGAGCTGGAGGAAGTTTGGGAGTGATGAGTGGTCATTTGATGAGCATTTCATGAAGGCTCCGATAGGGTTGAGGGTGGAGCATACGAGTCAGATTAAGTTGGCGGCATTTTTGCTGGCTGTGAAAAGTACTGTTGCGCAGGCGGCACCGGATGCAGTGAAGTGGGATACGAGGAAGCATGGTGAGGTGACTTATGCGGTGGTGAGTTCTGAGGAGGATTTGGGGCTGGATGATGAGGTGAAGCTTTATTATGTGATCACGAAGAATACGCTCACTTTTACTTTACGAGAGGATGTGATAAAGCGTGAGATAGATAGGCAGAAGTTGGAACGGAAGCTGGCCTTAACGCCGATTCAAGAGAGTGCGGATCATTTTTATTTGAAGGCTAGTGGTCAGATGTTGATGGCGTTGTCATCAGTGGATGGGGCGAGCTTTTCTGAGAGGAGAAGAGAGCAGAGTTATAGGGCTATTGCTGTTCTGAATGAGTGGAAGAGAAGGTTTGATGCTGCTGATCCAGTGGGAGCTCATTTTACTAAGTTTGGAGAGGATGTTTTCTGTCCAGGTGGGAAGGGTTATGTCTGGAATGCGGAGGGGATGACGATGGAGTCTGTGGTTTATGGTTATCCTGCAAAGCCTAAGAAGGTGGAGGATGATGGCTTGCTGATGGGGTTATTTGGTGAGGTGGAGAGCTCGATGAAGTTTGAGAATGATGGGCTGCGAGTGAGATTGAAGGTGTCTGGGGCGACTGATGAATAGTAGCTGTTGGTGCATATTAGATCCACATCCAAAAGTCTGTATGCCTATCTTAGGGTAAGAATTTCCAATCTCTACGTTACTGATCAGTCACGGAGCCTTGAACTAGACAAAAATTCCTTGCACCAGTGGCTACCATTTTATTTAAGATGCACTAAAATCTGAGGCAAAAAAATAAGCCATTCCGTATGATGCGGAATGGCTTATTTGTTAGATGGTGTTTTTTAGGCTACTAGAGCTTCTTGATGGCTTTTTTGAATTCAGCGATCATTTCTTGGAAGTTCTCTGTGCTGCGTCCTGAGAGGTGGATGCCTTCTTCTGTTCTGCCTAGGGTGGAGACGTATCCTACGGTGATGTCCTTGAGGCTTTTGACTGCTGTATCGACTGCTTCTTTTTCATCAGCGCCGAGTCCTTCGATCATGCCATTTGCGGTAGCGATGCCGTGGAGACGGAGTAGGAGGTCAGCGAAGTCCTTGGACATGTAGGTCATGGTGTTTCCTTTTTGAGGGAGACTTTCCATGGTTCCTTTGTATGCGGGGCTTTTGGCGAGTGTGTCTGTGCCGCTCATGCTGCGCTGGAGGAACTCTGGTGATGATGAGATCCAGATCTGGTTGTTGACTTTATCTATAGCAAAGAGTGGTGAGTAGCCCATGAACTGTGCTGCCATTTCGTCTGGCAGTCTGTAGGTGGTGACTCCGCCTTCTTCTTTCTTTTGGAATGGCATTCCTGACTCAGCGATGAAGTCATCGCCCATCTTGTCCCAGAGCCAAGTAAGGCCATCGAGACGAGCAACGATGCGTGGTTTGTCTAGTTCGCCGACCATAGGTAGAGCCATTTTGACTTTGTCATCGAGGTCGATGGCTAGATTGACGCGGACATTAAGCTCACGGAGGAGTTCTGAGACAGACATTTCTAGATCAGGGATTTTCTCAAGCATTCCTTCTTCGAAGTCTTGCTGATCTTCTTGAGGGGCATTGCCTGCTTTCATGACGTTTCTGATGAGGTCCTCGACGGTTCTGAGGTCTAGGTCCATTTGGAGGACGAGGTCAGATCCGGCAGGGCTCATTAGTGGGGCTGAGAATTCTGCGTCTTTTTTGCCGAGTAGTGAGAAGATTCCTTTATCTGATCCGCCGTTGTGGAGGAACATGAGGTTTTTCCATTCTGTGCCTACTTTTTCTGAGCTCATGGCGTAGGAGGTGATGTCTCCGAGGCCTAGGGCATTGAGGATGGCTTTGCCGTCTACTTCTTGACCTTCTTTTTTGGCTTGCTCGTTGATCAGTGCGGCGAGTTGGTCGAATAGCTCGTTTGCTGGTTTGGCTTCGGTGAATTCTGCATTGATGTTGATCTTTGATGCTGCAGGTACGTCAGCGACGGCTTGTCCCCATGATGATGTGCTAGCGGCTAGTGAGATAGCTGGTAGCATGAATAGGTATTTCTTTTTCATTGTTTTCGTTGTTTGGTTGGTATGTGTTTAAGTATTAGAGCTTCATCGGATGGTGTTTCTTTCTGTGCTTATTTAGTAACTAATTACGGGTAGGTTACAACTAAGTAATAATAATATGACGGTGATTTATGGGGGGAGTAGGTCATAGGTGATATTTTAGTGAGAGTAAAACTTGCCTCTAACTTTGCTCTAAGGAATGGGGATTTGGGTGAATGGTGTTAGAGGTAAGTTTTCTCTTTTCTTGTCAGAGATGTGGAGTAGTTTAGTAGTTATGAAACTAAAATTTTGTGGAGCAGCAGGAACGACAACAGGGTCTCAGCATCTGTTAGAGGTTAATGGACAGAAGATTTTGTTAGATTGTGGATTGTATCAAGGTAGGAGGCATGATGCTTATGAGGTGAACTGTTGTTTTCCTCATTTTAAGCCAGAGGAGATAGATAGTGTGGTGCTGAGTCACGCGCATATTGATCATAGTGGAAATCTTCCTAACCTAACAAAGCGTGGTTTCAAAGGGAATATTTATGCTACTTTTGCGACGAGGGATCTGTGTCAGATCATGCTTGCTGATAGTGCTTATATACAGGAGAAGGATGTGGAGTGGCTGAATAAGAAGCGTAAGAAGAAGGATTTGCCACCAGTGGAGCCGCTTTATTTGGGTGTAGATGCGGAGTTGTGTTTGAGGCAGTTTGTCAATGTGGGGTATGGAAGGCCGTTGATTATTGGTAAGGGTGTGACGATGCAGTTTGTAGACGCAGGGCATATTTTAGGGAGTGCTCAGGTTGTATTAGATATTGAGGATGAGTCTGATGGTAAGAAGAAAAGGTTGCTGTTCTCTGGCGATGTGGGGAGAGGGGATAATGATATTTTACGTGATCCTGTAGCGGTGGAAGATGTGGATTATCTTTTGATGGAGAGTACCTATGGTGGACGTGAGCATGAGCTTGGGACGCGAGCCGACGCGAAGATTGCATCGATCGTGAATAGGGCTCTGGAGCGTGGGGGTAAGATTATTATTCCTGCCTTTGCGGTGGAGCGGACTCAGCAGTTGTTGTATGTATTGCACCAGTTATTTGAGGATGGTTCTATTCCAGATGTTCCGGTGTTTGTGGATAGTCCGTTGGCGGTTAATGCGACGGAAATTTTCCGATTGCATCCTGAGTGCTTTAACAAAGAGATCTATAGATTTTTGTTTGAGAAGTCAGATCCATTTGGTTTTGAAGGGTTAACATTGATACGTAGTGTGAATGGTTCTAAGGATCTTAACAGGCGTGAGGGGCAGGCGATTATTATTTCTGCATCAGGGATGTGTGAGGCGGGGAGGATACTCCATCATCTCAAAAATAGCATTGATGATCCTAAGAATACGATTTTGTTTGTGGGTTACTGTGCGGAGAATACGCTGGGGTGGAAGATCCGTGAGGGGTGGGATGAGGTGAAGATTTTTGGTCAGCCTTATCCGCTTAGGGCGAATGTGGAGATCATGGATTCATTTTCTGGTCATGCGGATCATTCTGAGTTGATTGATTATTTTAATGCTATGACTGGACCGAAGAAAAAAGTCTGGTTGATTCATGGTGAGCAGAGTAGAAGTGAGAGCTTCTGCGAGGCACTGAAGGAAGTTCACAATGGTGAGATCAGTGTGGGTGTACTCGGTGAAGAAGTTGAATTTTAGTAAGTAAGGAAAGATGTCTGAGAAAAAGAAAGTGCTGTTTGTATGCACGGGAAACACTTGTCGGAGCCCGATGGCTGAAGGATTATTTAGGAAATTAGTGGCGGAAAAGTCTGATTATGAAGTACTGGGTTCCGCTGGAGTGTCTGCTTACCCTGGTGATAGGATAAGTCCAGAGACGGTTGTGGTGCTGAAGCAGCAAGCTGCAGATGAGGCGATGAGAGATTTTCGTAGTCGTCCAGTGGATGAGGAGTTGTTAGATAGTGCTACTCATGTTTTTGCGATGACTGAAAGCCACTTGGATATGTTAGTGCAGGCCTTTCCTGATTATGCTGAGAAGTGTAACTTGGTGTGTGATTTTATATCGTTTAACGGGAAAGTTGGAATGGATGTGCCTGATCCAATAGGGCAAGGTTCTAGAGCTTATAAGGCTGTGGCACAGGTGTTTGAGCATGCATTGCCTGCGCTGATTATGTTTATGAATGGTGAGTTAGAGGAGGATCTGAATTAGTTAACTGATTATGAGTGGGAGAAGTGAACAGAGACTGTCTACAGCGAAGAATGTGATGGTAGATTCACTAACCCTTTTTGATGAGATAATGGAGGCTATCAATGAGAGCTTGGTGTGTCTCAAGCCTTGGTTAGAGCATAGGATAGATGAGCATTTGACGATAGGTGGGATTCTGGGTGGTCTTAGGAAGACACTGGAATCGATTAAGGAGAGATCACTCACGGGGTCACTCGAAGACTGGGTTACGAGTTTCGTAGAAAAGCATGAGTCGATGGGGGGTAGATTATGTTGAATAGGCTTTATGTTGTTGTAATTGAGGTTTTATGTTTTTTGGTGTAAGGAATGAAATGTCATATAAGATATAGTCCGCATTAGGTAGTGGGTTTTGATACCTATGGTAAGCTAAGTTTCTTACTGGTTTATAAAGGTTAAATAGGCCTCTTTGGATCATCTTAAACTATCCTGCTAACATCTCATAAACGTTGCTGTTAGAACTGCTGGCAAGAAGCGGGAGAGGCTTGAACCAAATAAAAAAGCACTTTATCCCAATGTGGGATAAAGTGCCTCCTAAACAGTTAGTAGCACACAATAATTTACCTACTAAAGGTTGGATATCACCTTGCTTCGGGGCGTGTTCATTTTTAGTTTTGTGTTAGGCCAAAGTTTAAAAATGAAGTTGTCCCGTATTCAGGTTAACAAAGCAAAAGACACTGATGAATCGTTGATTCGGGTTAGAAATGTTCACATTCATAGTATTATTTGTTGTCCACTATTATTACTTTAGAACCTATACTTTGTCTATATTTTGATGAAAAAAGACGTATATTTATCCAGATAGGGTATTATTTGTGTGTGTGTAATGTTAACAAATAGAGTTGATTGTGGTTTTTTTATTGATTGGTTTGATAGTGGTCCATATGTGTGATTAGGAGCTTTAATACAGAACAGCACCTCATTTATTTGTGGGTATTTCCCCTAATACGTTGTGGGCTAGCCACTTTTTACTCTAGAAGGTCTGGACGATTGAGCTTGGTTCTCTCTAGTGCTTTTACTTTTTTCCAGCTTTCTATTTTGGCATGATTACCGCTGAGGAGAATCTCGGGGACGTTGAGGCCGTTGAAGTTGTTGGGTTTTGTGTAGGCAGGGGCTTCTAGGAGGTTTGGGTCTGAGAAGGATTCGTCTTGGTGTGAGCGTTCGTCGCCTAGTGCCCCTGGGAGGAGGCGGATGATGGCGTCTGAGAGTACGGCTGCGGCGATGGCTCCATTGGTGAGGACGTAGTCTCCGATGGAGATTTCGTCGTCAATGAGCTCGTCAATGACTCTGTGATCAACTCCTTCGTAGTGACCGCAGAGTATGATGAGGTGTTTTTCTTCCGAGTAGGTCTGGGCCATGGCTTGTTTGAATGGCTTGCCTTGGGGGGTCATGAGAAGAGTGCGGCTGTGTTCTGTGCTGAGCTCGGCGATGGCGGCGAATATGGGGCCGGGCTTGAGTAGCATTCCTTGGCCTCCGCCACAGAGGTAGTCGTCAGTTTTTTTGTGTTTGTCTGTGGCCCAGTCTCTGAGGTTATGGGCATAGACTTCTACGATTCCAGCCGCTTGAGCGCGCTTGATGATACTTTCGTTGAGCGGAGCTAGAGCGATTTCTGGGAATAGTGTGATGATGTCGATGCGCATGTCGGTGATTGAAGTTGGCTTACTCTTACGTTCTACTATGATTTTGACTATGAAGAAAGTGCTTATCTACACAGATGGTTCCTCTAGGGGAAATCCTGGTCCAGGTGGTTATGGTGCGCTGTTGTTGTGTGGTGAGCATAAGAAGGAAAAGAGCGGGGGGTATACGGAGACTACGAATAACCGTATGGAGCTAATGGCGGTAATTGTGGCTTTAGAGTCTCTAAAGGTGCCCTGTGAGGTGGAGGTGATCTCTGATTCTAGGTATGTGATTAACGCGATGGATAAGGGCTGGATTCATGGCTGGTGCAAAAGGGGGTGGAATAAGGCAGATAAGAAGCCTCTTAAGAATACTGACCTCTGGAAGCGACTGTATGTTACTGTGCGGTCACATGATGTGAAGTGGACTTGGGTGAAAGGTCATGCAGGAAATCAATACAATGAACGTTGTGATCACTTAGCAACCTCAGCCGCTCTAGGAGAGAATTTAGCTCTCGATGAGGGGTATGTGGCTGAAGGGGGTGATCCAGATTTATTCAGTGATTTATAACACTGTATGAGTTAGAGTACATTACAGAGCTTGCAATAAGGCTGGATGTTGCTTTTGGGGAGATCGAGTGATAAGGGCAAAAAAGTAGCGACCTATGGTAAAACAGAATCTTAAGCCCCCTCCCAAAAGCTTAAGACCAAAAACCATAGGCCGCTGGGCATTTAATGGAGCAATTTGATCTAAAGATCAAGTAATTCCTTTAAGAACTATGAAAAAAATTTCACTCTGCACGTTGTGTATATACGACGTGCATACTAGTTTGGGGATAGGCTATGTATTCGGTATGAAAGTTGTTAGATTTATCGAGATTTGATAATTCCTTCAACGATTCCTCTTGCTGCTAGAGTCTGATACCATGACTGAGCACAACGAGAACGTTCGTATGGATTGCTGATGAATCCGCACTCTACTAGGACTGCTGGGCATTTGGTTTTGTTTAGAACGGCAAACCCCATTCCATACTTGATGCCTCGATTGCGAGTTTTAGTATGGCTGCTGACTTTGCTTTGAATATTAGAGGCAATTCTTTTTCCCGTAGCGCTGGCGTAGAACGTTTCAACTCCTTTAATGGAAGTGTTGGTGTGAGCGTTAAAGTGGATACTTACAAAGATGGCATCTTTGTATCTGTTGGCTACAGCTACTCTTTGGGCGAAGGAGAGGTAAACGTCACTACGGCGAGTCAGCTTAACGGGAATTTTTTTAGCCTTAAGCATGGCCTCTACTTTAGTGGCTACTTTCAGGTTTAGGTATGCTTCACTGATTCCTCCCCATTTAGCTCCTCTATCTTTTCCACCGTGGCCAGGGTCAATGATTACGGTGGTGTATTTGCCAGCTATAGCAGTAGTAGCGCATGCAAAAAGCATGAAAATTGAGAGTAAGCCATTAATCATAAAAAAATTATATCCCTTAATCTTTCATTGGGGAAGTAATTTTTTAGAAATCAATAAAATAATCAAATCTGTGATAAATTTTTTATAGCATGTGGTCTTACTAGCCACCAATTGTTTCGCTTAGTGATTTGCGAAGTCTTTTAGATAATAGTGGGCGAATAAGTCCGTAGAGCAGATAGAGTGAGAAGATCACAGAAGGAGTGTACCAGCGGGTGGTCTCGTTGAATATAAGGCCGATGGATAGAGTGGCTAGTAAGATTCCCCAAAGTGAGCCTTTGGTTCGCCAGTCTACTTTTTTAAAGCTAGGGTAGCGCACGTTACTGATCATGAGGATAGATAGACCGATCATGACTCCAACAAGGACGTAGTTCCAGGCACCGAGGTTTTTTCCTACTTCGTAAAAATTAGAGAGGAGGAAGGTGAGTGAGGCGATGAAGCCTGCTGCCATTGGGATGGGTATACCTAGGAAGTCTGTATTTCTTTCTTCACCCTCGGGAAGGGGGATCGCAGCGAGGCAGTTAAACCGAGCTAGGCGCATGGCTCCGCAAAGTAGATATGAGAAGGATACCGCCCAGCCAATCCATTCGATTTCTGGAGGCAGGTTAAATAAGACAGCTTTAGATACGAGTAAGGCAGGGGCCATTCCAAAGGAGATAACATCTGCAATGGAGTCAAATTCTCTTCCAAAGGGTGATTCTTGTCCACCAAGTCTGGCTAGTCTACCATCTAAAAGATCGAAAATACAGGATCCAAAAATGAAGAAAATAGCTTTCTCGTAGAATGAGTGGATTTCCATTGGTGGTAGGCCAGTGATTTCACCGTGCATGCCTTTGAAGATAGAAAGGACGGCTAGAAATCCGCAAAGTAAATTACCTGCCGTCATGAGGTTAGGCAAAAGGTAGATTTTGGGTTCTAGGTGGGAGTAGTCAGTGGATTCAGCACTATCAGAGTTCTTTGCTGCTACTTCTTCCGGAGTTAACGAAGGGGCGTCCGCCGGGTTTTGAGATGGTTGGTCGCTCATGCAGGGATAGATCAGCATAAATTGGGCGAAAGAAACAGTGGAAAATTTACCTGAGCCGATGTAAGAGTCGCTTATGGAAGACTTGATAGAAAAAAATGACATCACGGAGCAGACCTCGATGGGGGAGATCACGACAAAGTTTCCAGGTGCAAGGCGTGCGCTTTTTGCTCGGTATCACATTGGTGGATGTAGTTCATGTGCCTATCAGGATACTGAGAAGCTAGAAGAAGTGTGTGTGAGAAATGAGATCACGGCTGCGGAAGCGATTGATCATATTTTGAATAGCCATATAGAGGATAAGAAGATGTTGATTGATCCTCAGGTAGCAAAGGAGATGATAGATAGTGGCAAGGAGGTGAGATTTGTAGATACTAGAACGCGAGAAGAGCATGAGGCTGTTGCGATTTCGGGTTCTTATTTCATGACGCAGGAACTACAGCAGGAAATTTTTGGAAAATGGGATAGGTCTGAGGAGCTGACGATCATTTTATACGATCACACAGGGAAGAGTGCGATTGATACATGTGCGTGGTTTATTGGGCATGAAATGAAAAATACTTTTGCGCTTGTGGGTGGGATTGATGCTTGGAGTAGGCAGGTAGATTCATCGGTGTCGCGCTACAGGCTTGAAATGTGAGCGCTGGAGTCGGTTAAGAAGGTTTTAAGGCGGTAGGATGCTCTTGAGAATTAAGATATCTAAAATAATCTTCTTGTGTGAATTCGATGGGGGATAATTTTTTTTTAGGGTCTGTTAGAAGGTTCTAAGTCTAGTGGTATAAGTGTTTTCTAGTTTGTTTCAGGTATGAAAGGTGCTGGATGATGTCATTTTTCTTAAAATGCTTCTTTACTAGCTGCGTTTGATTCGCAGAATGAGTAACTGTTAATACTAGTAATAACCAAATCACAACACACACGATTATAAAATCAT
Source organism: Akkermansiaceae bacterium (assembly GCA_051251915.1). Taxonomy (GTDB): domain Bacteria; phylum Verrucomicrobiota; class Verrucomicrobiia; order Verrucomicrobiales; family Akkermansiaceae; genus Rubritalea. The sequence goes on from JBPOGF010000002.1 coordinate 229,543, forward strand.
GAAACACCTAGCTACTAGCCAGCTAAAAACTGCCGGCATCACCCTATCCACAGTCCTGCTAACAGCAGCTCCGCTTCTTGCTCAAGAAACAGCAAAACCTAAAAAAAGTGCACTTGATGCCTACCTGCTTGATGGTGGGCCACTTACGATTTTCATCGTAGCATTCGGTCTCATTTCATTGATTGGTCTAACTGTTTACAATTTCATCAACCTTTCAAAATCTAAATATTGCCCAGATGATCTCAAAGGAGCACTCCTTGATCACATGGTAAACTGTCGCGTAAGATCAGCAATCGAGCTATCTGCATCACACCCTTCTTATCTTGGAAGAATGATGGCTTACGCACTTCCAAATGTTGACGCAACTCGTCCAGAAGATCTCGGTAGAGATGGCGTGGAAGATTCCATGGCTGACTTCTCAATCAACGAAGGCAGAAAGAACATGGTTTGGATTAACCTTATCTCACTCGTGGCACAGGCTGCACCGATGTTAGGACTTTTCGGAACAGTGTTCGGTATGATCGGTGCGTTCGCTAAGCTTGAAGATGGTGACGCGGATCCAGCGGCACTAGCGGGGCAAATCTCTATCGCACTACTTACAACTATGTGGGGACTAATCGTTGCGATTCTTGCAGTATTCGCTTACTTCTACTTCAAGGGTCGTTATCAGGCGCTTATTGCAGAGTGTAACCAAACTGCTGAGGAACTACTCAATGCATCTGTGCAAACTGTTAATGGTGATGCACAACTTGCTAAGATTCCAGAAGGTCTAGCCGTTTAAAGGATAAGGAAAGAGATCAGAGGTCTGAAAGAGCATTCCTCTGATCTACTATTCATAACCTAAAAACACTCTTAAAATTATGGCATCAGATAAACTCAGGGCGCTAAACGCCAAAGAAGAAAAAGAAGCAGAAATGGACATGTCTCCAATGATTGACATGGTGTTCCTGCTCCTCATTTTCTTCATCGTTGTATCTTCACCTATGATCGTGAAAATGGATCCAGAGGTGAAGCCGGCAGTTGCATTTAATTCCACACCCGCTGAAGAAAAGAACGGAAGGATCGTTATTAACATCAGAGGAGAGGAAGATTATTATAAGTTGAACTTCAACGATAAGGATGCGAAAATGACAAATGAAGACGAGATAGCTGATTATGTAGAAGCTGAAGTCAAGCGCATCGCTGCGATGAGTTCAGAATACACGCCGAAGCTTCACTTACGTGGAGACAAGGAAGTGCTCTTCGAGTATTCACAGACTGCTATTGCAGGTGCTGCTAGAGCTGGCGTGAACCAGATCATCTTCTCAGTTTATCCATTTGCTGCTAAATAGGCTAATCTAGATAGCAACCAACAAAAATTAATACAATCCAACCTTACTCAATACTTATTTAAATTATGGCTAGACGCAAAAGAGGCATGTTGCTGGAAGACGATGAACCAGCATTGGACATCTCATCATTGATTGATGTGTGTTTCCTGCTCCTCATCTATTTCCTCGTGACTTCTACCATCCAACCTCGTGAGCAAGATCTACCAATGGTCTTGCCATCAAGTCAGAAATCAGACGCACCACTAGAGATCGAGCCGATGCTCATCGCTGTGAAGAAGACTGGTTCAGGGTTCTCGGTGGTAGTAAACAAGAATGATGTGTTAGATACCTCAGTGGAGGGCGAGCGCCGACAGTTACCGCTGTTGTTTGAAAGCCTTACGACTTACAGTAACCTTGCCAATGCCAATGATACGAAGCCGTTGGTGCAGCTGTTCATCGATCCATTAGTGGAGCAACAGACCGCCATGGACGTTCTTAACTGTCTTAAAGGTGCTGGCATCAATAGTGTCACCTTCTCACAAGTTGCAAAATAAGGGTACTACAATAATATCAAAATAAACCTAATGTTTTCACAGAGATACACGTTATATTCACTGTAGGAAACGAGGTCTGAGATGGGCGTCTTTCCAAGGAGAGTCGTCCTTCTATGTCTAAAGGAACAATATATTTAACTTAGAAATTTAAAAGCTATGAAAAACAGAAAATCAATCACACTCGCGGTCACGCTTGCTGGTTCAGCTCTTGTGGGTATAATGCCTCAGACTGTCAGCGCAGAGATCGGCGAAGACGTGCCGGCAGCCATTGCGGCGATGCAGGACAAGGACTGGGCGCAAGCCAAAGGGTTATATGATAAGATCATCAAGGAAAATGGTGAGCGAGGAAAGGCTCTCTATGGTGGTAAATTTGGATTTATTTATTATAACAAAGGCTATACTGAGCTACAGCTGGCAAAGCAGATTGCAGGAGCTGGTGGTAAAAAGAACTTGGAGCAATCTAAGAAGATGTATGAAGCGGCTAAGCAGTCGTTTAACATGTGCCGGAAATTCCCAACTGATGATAAGGGCGAAAACCAATTCTTCTTCAAAGCGTTGCTGTATCTGGGACAAGCAGAACAGGCGCTTAACGAATGTAAAGAGGCTATTGCTCATTACAAAAAATTCATCGCTGACAGAGACCCTGAAAAAAGAGGTGAAGATACTTACCACATTGGGATGTTCAATATCAATATGGCGATCTGTCACTTCAAGTTAGAGAAGCCTGCGCTTGCAGAAGGTTTGGTTTACTATGAGACCGCGCTTAAGAATAAAGACAAAATGCGTGTGCCTGATGCGGCTATTGTATCAGCGTTCAAGGATTTTGCAGCTGCTGCAATCGTGGATAATAAAGAGAAGATGATGGTGGATTTCGTGAATAATAATCGCGGGGTGCTGACTCTAGATCCATACCAAATGTATCAGTTCATTCCATTTTTCAGAAAATATGCTGCTGAGGCATTCTCTAAGGACATGGTTGATGGAGCATTCACGCTCTACGCACTAATGCCTGGGACGATCGAAACTGAGGAAGATCTTAGTGTTTATGACAAGGATCTCATCGGTTATACTCGAGCAGGTGTGGCAGATGGATTTATCAATAGAAATGCAAGGCAGTCAGTAGGACAGATTCAGGGAGATCTGAAGCACATCCAGAAATCTATCAAAGACGGTGAGCCTCACGAATTACTTGCATTACGTTCACTGGCCTTCACTCACGAAAGCGAAGGCTATGTGAGAGGTGCTTATAATGCTTACAAGTCGATGGAGAATTACTATCCAAAGACTAAGGGGCGTGAAGATAACCTTTATAACCTCGTGCGTACTTCTTCATTGATTGGTGAAGTCATGGAGACTGAGAAGTTTGGACGTCTGTTCCTTAAGAGATTCCCAGATAGTCAGTATGTTGATTCAGTGAAGAACATGATGCTTATTTCTCTCTTCTACACTGGTGAGTATGAAGTGGCATATAAGGTTTCATCTGAGCTTATTGAAGATCTCGCAGAAAATACTAAGCCACATGATCTCTGCCTACACGTTTTAGGTGGTTCTATGTTCTACCTTGGTAAATTTTATGATGCTGATGAGTTTCTCAAGAAGCACGTGAAAATGTATCCAGAGAGTGAATACAAGATAGCGGCACGTTATTTTGTGGCATCAAACTATTCACGACTTGAGGACTGGGAGAATGCAGCAACTTATCTCGATAAATTTCTCGCAGACTATCCGGATCCAAATGTGAACGCATATATTCCGTTCGCGCTTTTCGATAGAGCTAATACTCATTTCGCAGAAGAGCAATATGACGAGGCGATCGCTATTCTGGATAAAATAGAAACTGACTTTCCATCATCTGCTGTTGAAGATATATCGTTCAACCTACGAGGTGATGTGCACAGAGCCAAAGGTGAGAAGGCGAAGGCTAATGACTACTATGTTAAAGCGCTGAACCTTTCCAAGAAACAGGGTTCTGACATCGTATCAGAAGAATCACTTTATAAGTTAGTGGCACTTCACGGTAATGAGAAGGAGGGCAAAGAGCCTAACCCTAATATTAAGGATGCAATTCCGTATTATGATGAATTCTGGAAAGACCGCCAAGACTCAGTTTACAAGACCCAAGTAGCAGTAGCTGGTGTTCCTGCACTCACGGCTGCGGGTCGTGGTGATGAAGGTCTAGCTAATGTTCAGAGTGTTATTTCTGAAATGGCAAAACTAGCGCGCGCGCCAGGTATGGAGCAAGCGATCAATACTTACGGGAAATACTACCTACAGTCAGGAAAGTCTCCTGAGCAACTGAAGACACACTTTGAAGATTTCCCAGATGTAGATGCTGGAGATAAGAGAGCGCAAGCTCTCCTGCGTATCGCGGTGATCGGTGTTTACGAAGACCTCATCAAAGATGCTGAGAAAGGTGAAGACCAAGCATCCTTGGATAAGGTGGGACTTCTTAAAGCTAAGATTGACGCAATGTTCAATGACATGGATAGCAAATTTGAGAAAACTGAACTGAGTGATTTCATCCTTATGCGTCTAGCTGACTTCATTGCTGAGCGCACTGGAAATCCACGTAAGGCGATCCCTTACTACGATGAAGTTCTAGGTAGAAATACTAATCAGTTCCGCACCATGGCACAGTTTGGTAAAGCTGGCATCCTCGCTAAGAGTGATCAGGCTGCCGAGCAGAACCAGGCACTTGAGACGCTAAAGGATGTGCTTTCAACCAAGGATATCGGCAGAGATACCAAGGAGAGAGCGACATACAGTATTGTTGAAGTATATAACAACCAAGAAAACTGGAAAGAGCTTATCAACCAGGCTGTGATTTACAACCAAGAGGGCTACTCAACTAAGAACAAGTCACGTGTAAGCTTATTGCTTGCGAAGGCTTACGAGAATGAGGGTAACAAGTCTAAAGCGCTCGCTGTCTATGCTAGTGTTTACACTCGTTACAAGTCAGACTGGGCTATTTCTATCCCTGCGCTTACTAAGGCAGCTGAGTTCACTAGGTCTGAAGGTAAGGAATTCAAAGGTAAGTCACCTAAGCAGATAGCTTACGATATGGCGGCTCAGTTTATCAGGGATTCCACTAGGGCGTATGATGAGAACAAGCTGAAAATGCCACCAGAAGTGCGTAAGTCATGGGAGGACCTCAGAGATCAAGTGCAGCGTTGGGAAGACGAAGCGGGCATCAAGTCGCTTGAGCAGCAAAAGAAAGAACTAGAAGCATCAAGATAACTAGTGAACCATAAAACAACTAACTAATAATCATCATGAAAATTCTAAAATCAATCACTGCAGCAGTCACTACTTTAGCACTCAGTGCGACAATGACTAATGCTCAGGTAGAGATGCCGATGGTATCAGGATACCTGATCAAGGCGGACGCTTCTTACGAACGTGTTCTGGTCATCGGGTCTAATAGTGCAGGGAATGTTTTCTATAAAGAAAATGCTAACTCTGTTCAAACAGTCAAAGCTCCAATCGATTCTTTCTCAGGGATCTGGTTATTTGAGCCTGCTGACTTCACTGCGGCTAAGGACCTGTATGAGGAGCGAAAGTATCAAGAGGCTAAGGATGCATTTATCGCTCTTCAGGAGCGCTATAAGAACTACAAGTATCTAGAGGATAGCTACTATGAGCTTAGTCAATTTTACGAAATGGAGTGCTATCGTAAGCTTAAAGATTACGAGACACTTGCTAAAAAATTAGAGCTCTATGCTCCTGATAGACTTACTCGTCCAGGACAAGTTCAGCAGACTAAGCTCTACAGAATGTATGACGCGGTGCACAAGAAGGACTGGAGCCGTCTTGACTCCTTATGTCAGGACTACATTCAAGATCCGATGCTTACTCTTGGTCAACGTGCTCAGGTGTCATTCTGTCAAGGTCTAGCCTATGAAGGCTTGGAGCAAGATAATGATGCTCTCAATGCTTATGCTACTGCGATGACTGCTGACTTTACACGTTCAGAGAGCATTGTCCGCGAATCTGCTTTGAATTCATTGCGTATCTTTGATGCGGATGAGGAAATCAAGATTGCCATTAGTCTATGGGGTAAGCCTGAAGAAGAGAAATCAAGTGCCGGATACCGTAAGCTAGCGGAGGCAAATGCTCTTGCGCGTCTCTATGACAAAGCGGGGCTTGGTGCTGGAGTTGAGCTACCGGCTAAGTATAAGAAGTTTCAGAAGTTCACTTCTGAGGCGATGTTAGAAAAGCTGAAGAAGTAAGTTTTATATACTCATAAAAAGCCCCGCCTGATGAGAGTCAAGCGGGGCTTTTTCTTTTAATGAATACGAGTTAATTTATAGCACTGCGTAGAACAAATAAGAGAAATGGTTTCAGTGAGGTATTATAGATAGTGTTTCAAATCTAGAGCGGGGCGGGTGGTTTTTCTTTCTAACTGGCTTGTTCCTCCGCCCTGGGCCTTACGGTCTGGCTGTGTCGCACCATTCCGTTGTTGTAACGCTTTGGTAGGAAGAGAAATCACTTCGTCATTGGTCTTATTTTATCACTACTTGGTTTTATACCTCCGTGAACGTTCCTGATGAACTTGATTCGATAGTGGCGCCATCCTTAGTGCCACTAACACTCGTTACAAAGGTGCCTGAGCTACTGGATGTAAAAGTCAGTGTGTAGACCGTTGTGATGCCGTCTTCAATAACGGTAACTTCTCTGTTTGTGTTATCGGTTGTGTCCGTTGAGCAGGTGTAAGTTCCAAATTGATCCACATCTACAGGCCCCAAGCCAGCCGTGACGTTGGTGGTAAAACCAGCTACAGTGGTTGAGATTTTGGTAATGTCAGTGACTCCCGTAATGTGAGTAGTTCCATTATCCAGATACTCAACTGTGAGATCGTAATTGATGTCTGAAACTGTGCGTGATGAAACAGGAATAGTTGTTTCAGTGGTAGTGGTTTGTGTTCCGATGAAGCGATAGGATTTACCCTCGAAGCAATCAGCGTTGCTGTCATTATCGTCTTCGTCATCATCGCCACCGCTTCCTCCGGCACCTCCATTGTTCACTATATTTGTGGAGTTGTCGCTTCCATCGCAAGAAGAGATGGTCATAGGTAGGGCAAGGCAAAGGGATGCGATGGCTATCTTAAGTAGTGTCTTTTTCATGTTGGTTTAATTGTTGTTGATTCCCCATATTTTTTCAGGAATGCTGTAAAATATGCAAATTTCAGAATGGCGACAAGCTACAAAATGATGAGTAATAAAGAATTTTGGTATTGCTAAATTTCTAGTGCTTCTTTAAGTTCATTTCGCTGCTATGTGCGTCCACATATAGAACAAGCCCAGACCGATGATAATACAACGGGAGCATTAACCCAGAGGTGCAATGTCATGCCTTTTTAGGAAGACAGCGTGCTGAAAGGCGTTCCCACTTACTGAGCTTTCGGATTAGTGGCTCTTAGTTCTATGGACGGCATGGCGGTATTTTTATTTCTATTTTTATGAAAACTTACCTCTATCACCACTGTGTTCCGTTTCAAGATACTGACATGGCGGGGGTGGTGCATTATTCCCGTATTTTAGGGTATGTGGAGCTGGCGGAGCATGTGTTTCTGCGCGAGCTTGGGATTCCGCCTATTTCAAAAAATGGTGGGTTGCCTAAGGTGCATGTGGAGTGTGATTATATGAGGCCATTGAGGTTTGGGGACGAGTTGGGCGTTGAGCTGTTTTTGCTGAAGTGTTCAGCTAGATCAATCCAGTGGGGATTTGAGATTTCTGTGCATGGTGAAATTTCAGCTAAAGGGAAACTTATCACGGCCTATGTAGATAGTGCGGGGAGGGCTGGTGAAATGCCGGCTGAATGGCAGGTTTTATTGGGTGAGTAGGCTGGAGATTTCTTGTTGGCTGAGGCCTTGCATGAGTGGGGCGTCATCTTCGTCTCCGAGGGTGGAGTCGATGAGGCCTTGTTTAGCTTGTTGGAGACGGATGATTTTTTCTTCGACGGTTCCTGTGGTGACCATTTTGTAGACGGTGGTGGGCTTGGTTTGGCCGATGCGGTAGGCGCGGTCAGTGGCTTGGGCTTCTACGGCTGGGTTCCACCATGGGTCGAAGTGAATGACGGTGTCAGCGGCTGTGAGGTTGAGGCCGTAGCCGCCGGCTTTGAGGGAGATGAGGAAGGTGTCTGGGCCAGTGGGGGATTGGAATCTTTCTACTTCTTTGGCGCGGTCTTTGGTGGCGCCATCTAGGTAGGCGTAGGTGATGCCGGCTTCTGATAGAGCTGCTTTAATGATGCTTAGCATGCTGGTGAACTGGCTAAAGATGAGGACGCGGTGGTTGCCTTCTTTTGCTTCTCTGAGGAGTTCTAGGAGGCGGACGAGTTTGCCTGAGGCTTCGTCCATGGTGATGTCCATTTCTGAGTCTAGTAGGCGTAGGTCAGTGGCGGCTTGGCGGAGGCGGAGTAGGACGGTGAGGATCTGGATGCGGGCAGCGCCTGCTTGATCTTTGCCCATGGATTCGACTTTTTGGGCGCCTTGTCTGAGGAGCTGGGCGTAAGTTTTCTTCTGGCTGGGGCTGGGGTCGCAGTAGATGGTCTGGAGGATTTTTGGTGGGAGGTCTTTGGCGACTTTTGCTTTGGTGCGGCGGAGCATGAAGGGTTCTACGCGCATGCGGAGACGCTTCATGATGGCTGAGTCTGCGGAGTTGTTAGAGAGGGGTTGTTGGTAGTGAAGTTGGAAATCTTTTCTGGTGCCTAAGTAGCCAGGGAGGAGGAAGTGGAAGAGGGACCAGAGATCTCGCACGGCATTTTCTACGGGAGTGCCGGTGAGGGCGATGCGGTGTTCTGCGTGGAGCTTTCTTAGGGCTTTGGCTGCTTGGGTGTCTGGGTTTCTGATGAGGGATGCTTCATCGATGACGAGGGTGTGGAATTTCTGGTTGGTGTAGAAATCTAGATCTCGGGCGATGAGGGCGTAGCTGGTAATGATGATGTCTGCGCTGTGGGCTACGGTGAAGTAGTCTTTGCGTTTTGGTCCGTGGAGGATGAGGGTGTTTAGGTTTGGGAAGAATTTCTTACACTCCGCCTGCCAGTTTCCTAGGAGGGAGGTGGGGCAGACTACTAGGGCTTGCACTCGCTGACGTTTGCCTGCAGGGGGAGGGGTAGAGGAGTTGCTGGCTTTTAGTAGGTGGATTAGGGAGAGGGTTTGGAGGGTTTTACCTAGGCCCATGTCGTCTGCTAGGAGGGCAGCGCCGTCATGGGTGGTGCGGTCATGGAGCCAGGCGATGCCTTCTTCTTGGTAAGGGCGGAGGGTTTTCTGGATCTCTGGGGGTAAGTTTTTGATGATGGAGAGATCTGGTTTTGTGAGGGGTTTATTGGAGTAGTGGTTTTGGAGTCTTTTGAGGTAGGCAGCTTGTGCTTTTGGGGCGTAGTAGAGGCCGTTTTCTTGTTTTGGGTTGGTGTCGCGCAGGACGGTTTCTACGGTGTCTGCATCGAAGTTTGAGATGATGACGCGTTTACCGTTTTTGGATGTGCCGCTGCGTTTGCCGCTGGCGAGCATGCGCTGGATGACTTCTTTGGGGATGTCTTTGCCGCTGTCGGTTTTGAAATTTACATCGAAGGCTAGCCAGTCTTGTCCTGAGCTTTGGGTTTGGTCACCTTTGAAGTCGAAGGATGGGGTGATGCGGACGATGTTGTTTTTCTGGGAGTTGAGTTTCTGGGAGGATTTTATTTTCCAGCCGCTTTCGTGCTCTAGGTCTGGGAGCGTGGAGGTAAGAAATTCTATGATGGCGTCCTCGTTGTTCATCTGCCAGGTACCGCGTGGGTCAGTGATCTGGAAGCCAGCTTGCATGAGTGTGCCTGCGGCGAGGTCTTCTGCGTCTCTATTTCTGGTGAGGTAGTGGTTTTTCTTGCTGGGGTGAGGGATGGGGAATTCGATGTCGCAACTTTGGGTTAGACCTATAGTGTGAGTGTGGGTGTCTGAGCTGGAGTAGTGGGCTTGGATCTGGGCGGAGAGGAGCTGAGTGGAGCCGTCTAGTATGAGTGTGATACTTGGTTCGGCGGTGGAGATGGGGATGTCTGAGAGGGATGAGTCATCGTCCCAGATGATGAGGTCGCTCTGGGCGTCTAGGCTAGTGAGGAATTCTGTGAGGGGGAGAGAGACGGGGTTTCCGTCTGTGATGCGTTGCCAGTAGCGGGGTTTCCAGAGTTGGGCGACGTCGTGGATGATGAGGTAGTGGTGTTGTTTGTCCCAGAGGTAGAGGTGGTCTTCGGCGTGCCAGGCGATGCCATGTTCTAGGACTGACGGACATAGGCGGACGTTGATGCGGTCATCGTCACGGGTGAGGGTCATGGGGATGCGGCTACCGTTATTGTGGATGGATGCTTTCTTCCCTGCGGCATATATTCGGGTGTGGCCTATTATTTTGTTTAGGAATACTAGTGCTTGTGGGCCGCGGAGACCTAGGATGGGGGGGGATGGTTTGCCGGTGACGTGAATGAGCCAATCGGTGAGGGACTGGTCAGTGAGTGAAATGGTGGTGTCTTCGACACGTGATAGTTTGACGCTGATACCTCCTTTTCCTGCGTTGATACTGTCAGGAAAGGTGGGGGGGAGGTCGATTTGGAGGGGAATGCAGGTGTTTTTGCTGGTGTTGGGGGTAAGTTTTTGTGCTGAGGAGCTGGCTCTGGTTTTGGTTGTTTCTGGGGGGGAAGCTACAGAAATGGAGTGTAGCATGAGGGCTACAGCGTGTGCGCAGATTTCTCCTGTGCGGCGGCATTGCATCCTGGGGCAGACGGTATCTATGTCTGTTTCTGAGTGGATTTTGACAGTGACGCGTGTGGGCTTGGGGCTGGCTCCTGCGCGTAATGTGCCGGTGATGACGCTACCTTTAGTGGTGGAATCAAGTACGGAGCCTTGTTTGAACAGGTCTCTACCTGCTTTATTTGCCTTCCAGCCTGCTGCTTTTGCGATCCATTTTTCGGTGATTTCCATGTGCTCAGTGAGTCCCTGTATGGGGTTTCTACAGTCTTGATGGAGTAGTGGCAATTTGGAAAGCAAAAGATTCATTCATCTACCCTTGACGCATCTCATAATAAAACGTTATTTTCTAATCACGTCAGCCTCATCCGAGGCCAACCTAGAAACAATTATTCATCATCTAACAATCATTTATCGTGGATCTCAAAGACATTAAGAAAATCGTAGAGCTCATGGATGAGCATGAACTTTCCTTCTTTCACCTAGAAAAAGAAGACTTCAACCTCAAACTCAAAAAAGGTGTGGATGCTGATGCTATCATGGCAGCGATGCCAATGGCTGCTCCTGCTCCAGTTCAAATGGCCGCGCCAGCCGCCGCACCCGGCGCCGCAGCAGCAAGTGCACCAGCCGCAGCCGGTGCTCCGGCAATGGATGGCGAGCCGATCGACTCACCAATGGTGGGGACTTTCTACAGGAAGTCATCACCAGATGCACCTAACTTCGTAGAGGTGGGAGCTAGTGTCAATGAGGGTGATACTATCTGTATCATAGAGGCAATGAAAGTGATGAACGAGATCAAGGCTGAGAGAAGCGGCATGATCACAGCTATTCTTGTCGATGACAGCGAGCCTGTTCAGTTCGGTGACACTATGTTCACCATCAAGTAATTTAACTTATTTTAACAAAGGCTGCTTAGTCGGCTTATTTTCCCAGATCAATTTATGCTTAAGAAAGTTCTCGTAGCAAACCGTGGAGAGATTGCTCTCCGTGTCATCAGGGCCTGCCGTGAGTTAGGCGTAGCATCAGTGGCAATCTATTCGGAAGCGGATGTGGATTCCATGCACGTTCAACTTGCGGATGAAGCCGTCTGTATTGGGCCGGGGCCTAGTAAGGACTCCTATCTGATGCCGGATCGAATCATAGCAGCCGCTGAAATCACTGAGGCGGATGCGATTCACCCAGGTTACGGATTTCTTTCAGAGAATGCACGTTTTGTGGAGATCTGTAATAGCTGCGACATTAAATTCATTGGACCAAGAGCTGATACCATCACGATGATGGGGGATAAGAATACTGCTCGTGCTACGGCGCTTAAGAGTGGAGTTCCTGTGACTCCTGGTTCAGATGGGATTTTAGAATCTGCTGCACATGGATTAGAGCTGGCGACTGAGATGGGTTTCCCAGTGATGATCAAAGCGACGGCTGGTGGCGGTGGTAGAGGGATGCGTCCATGCTATAAAGCTGAAGAATTCATTAGTCTGTATGAGGCTGCGAGTCAGGAGGCGATTGCTTGTTTTGGTAATGGTGAGTGTTATCTTGAGAAATTGGTGCTTAATCCGCACCACGTGGAGTTCCAGATCATGGGGGATACTCATGGTAACTATATTCACTTGAACGAGCGTGACTGCTCGATGCAGAGGCGTAACCAGAAGATTATTGAGGAGTGTCCAAGTCCGTTGATCAACGAGGATATGCGCAAGCGCATGGGTGATGCTTCTATAAAGCTTATTACTGAGATCGGCTACGAGAACGCGGGGACGATTGAGTATTTGGTGGATTCAGCAGGTGAGAATTTTTACTTCATGGAGATGAATACTCGTATTCAAGTAGAGCATCCGATCACGGAAGAGGTGATGGGCTGTGAGCTTATTAAGGAGCAGATCAGAATTGCCTCAGGTGAGCCAATGTCTGAGCATGTTCTGAATGCTACACCACGTGGGCATTCTATCGAGTGCCGAATTAATGCGGAAGATCCTTATAATAATTTTGCTCCAAGTCCAGGGAAGATTGATCTTTGGTATGCTCCTGGAGGAAAGGGTGTGCGTGTGGATACGCATGTCTATTCTGGGTATTCAGTTCCGCCGTATTATGACTCAATGATTGCTAAGCTCATCTGTACGGGAGCTACCCGAGATATTGCTATCTCTAGGATGAATCGGGCGTTGAAGGAATTCATGATATCAGGGATCAAGACTACCATTCCATTCCAGATAGAAATTATCAACCATCCTGATTTTAAGGCTGGTAAGTATAACATCGCTTGGGTCGGTGAGTATCTGGAGGAAAGAATGAAGGAGATTGGAGCCAAGTAATCAACTCTCTTACTATTTTACTAAAAAAGGATCACTGAATGGTGATCCTTTTTTTTGTCTGTATGAATGGGGTATAGTGGATTGAAATATAGGGTCCTCCGGTGATATTTGAAAAACAATCTTACTTGTTCGAGCGGGTTTGGTTGTGGTAGTTTTTGTTATGATAAAATTTAGTCGGTTGCTTTGTTTGATTCTCGTTGGTTTTTGGTTGGGGACTAGTGGGGATCTTGTTGCGGAGGATTTAGGACCAGTAGTGGGGCCGGCAAAGGGTTCATTGGTGATTATGGGTGGGGGTGGGAAGGACCGAGCATTTAGCAAGGTGTTTGCGAGGTTTGTGAAGTTAGCAGGGGGGAAGGAGGCGCGGATCGTTATTGTTCCTACAGCGGCTTCTAGTAGTGAGGGTCATGATTATGAAGGCTCTCTGGCTGAACGCTATGCTAGGTCAATGGGGGTGAAGGATGTGACTGTGGTGCATACTCATGATCGAAAGGAAGCTGATACGTTGAAGTTTGTGGAGCCTATCACGAAGGCAACTGGGGTATGGTTTAATGGGGGTAGGCAGTGGAGGTATGTGAAGGCTTATGGGGGAACGAAATCTGAAGTGGAGTTTCGCAAGGTGTTGGAACGAGGAGGAGCTATAGGAGGTTCCTCTGCAGGGGCTAGTATTCAGGGTTCATTTCTCGCTAGAGGTGATACGCGTGGTAATAGGGTTATGGTGGGGGATGTACAACGTGGTTTTGGCTACATGCGGAATACGGCTATTGATCAGCATGTGGTAGCGAGGGGGAGGGAGAAAGACTTACTTAAAGTGTTAGAAGATCCATTGAAGAAAATGCAGAAGCAATATGATAGGGCCGAGATGTTAGGTATCGGTATTGATGAGGATGTAGCAATTGTTGTTCGAGGCGACAAACTTGAGGTGATAGGAAAGAAGGGCGGTACTGTGCTGATCTTTGATCCTAAGAAGTGGGTTGAGGAAACGCCAGACGATAAGAAGTGGGAGACGTTAAAAACTGGTGAATGGTATGATCTGAGTAAGCGGGCTAGAGAGATCACCAGTGTGACATCAGATTAGTAGTTGATGCTAACTAAGTTGTTGTTGTTAAAGGGGGGCTTATTCCTCGTCTTTTGATGAGCGGTTTGGTGTGACCAAGCCGACTCCTGCACCAGCGACTTTACCGGCTACGCCTACTGAGGTGGTAGCGACTTTGCCGACGACTTTGACTGGCACTGTGACTAAGGCGCATGAGCTTAGTAGAGCGGGTGAAGCGCAGAGGGTGGAGATGTAGAGCAATTTTTTCATATTGATTACTTTCCTACGATGGCATTGATCACTCCGCGTTTGATCTTGGGCCAGGTTTTGGTGTGGAATAGGGCGATAGGCTTTTCTGTTTGCCCGTAAGTGCCATATTTAGGGTTGTAGCGTCTGCCTTTTTTGGCGGCTATGAGTGAGTTGTAGGCTTGCTTGTAGCTGTAGTTGTCGTAGTCCTTGGAGTCTTGGGTTTCTCCTAGGGAGACGAGGCCTAGTTTGGTGAATGTTGCATTGAGGGCGTCTCTGGCTGCTTGATTTCTAGGCTCTGCGAGGAATGGGAAACGGAAGTATCTGGCGCGCTCCCAGTCTGGTCGTTCCGCGAGGTATGCTTCATCTAGGCATTCCTCGATGAATTCTATGCCCATGATGCAGATTTTGAAATAATCTGAGTCGATTCTAAATCGGCCCATGTTTTGGTGGAATGCGGTGTGGTTGTATACTTCTGCTGCGTACTCGGAATTACCATTTGCATCTGGTGGGCATTTGACTTTGATGATGGAGCGGATGGTGGTGATGAATTCTTCACGTTTGCTTTCTAGGAGTTGTTTCGTGGCTGCTAGTCGCTTTGCTGAAGTATTGTTTCTGGAGATGATACCATTCACGCTTTTGGCGGAAACTCTGGGGACATTTGCGAAAAAGATAGAACGTGCTCCTAGTGGTGCGAGGTCGTTTACTATGTCGATGGCATTTCCTTGAGACGGGCTATCGCCTATTAATTGGTCATCAAAGGTGAGTGTGAAGCCGTAGCTTGGGAGTTTTTCAGTAGGCATGACTGTGCGTTGGACGAGCCTACGAAGGTAGAGTTTAGGGTTGTTTTGGACATTTCCGACGTCTTTTCCTTTGGTGAATAGTTCGATGTCACCTGGATCTGTTAGGTCCGCCATTCCACCGGTTGGAACGAAGATGGCAGGGGTAAGGTTTTCTTCAGCTACTTTTGTCTCATCTTCCACGGTTATCGCTTTTGGAGGAACGACCTTAGTATTTTTTTCTATGGGTGGCGTTTTTGCTGACGGCGTCTCCGTGGTGGGGGCTTGAGCTAGGGTGAAACTGTGCAGAAGACACAATGTGGAAAGGGTAAAAAGAGTGCGAGAATAATTCATGGAAAAGGGCTGTGGACTATGGGTTATCTAATTTAGCTGTAGTAAATTAACAGCTTCAAGTAAAGAGTCAAAGCTGTAAAGACTTCTATAGAGGAGAAGTAGAATCACCTATTGTTAGATTCGGTTGGTTAGAGGTGAGTTTTTATTGTTGGGGCTGGATGGAGTCTACGAAGCAGCGGTAGCGGATGTATTCTTTGGTGGCGTCAACGAGGAGGTCTAGTTTTTCTGGGTGGTTGGTGGAGATGAGTGCGTGTGAGCTCCAGACGTCATTCGCCATGAAGAGGTTTACTTTACCGGCGTCGCCGAAATCTAGGACGTAGGCGCATTTGAGGTCAGCTCCGGGGACCATGCCGGAGATGAATCTGACGAACATGTTCATGATGGATTCCATGAAGGGCTCTTTTGCTTTGGCTACCATGCCGCCGTATTCCATGACGTCATTAATGACTTTTTCATCGACCACAAGTTTGTAGGTGATTTTGTTAGAGGTGGATTCTGTTGCGTTGATTAGTTTCCAGCCTGGCCACTCGGGAGTGATGAATTTTGCAGGTTCTTCTTTCATGGTTGTGTCATGGTGACTAGCACGAGGAATCTCATAGGGCTAGTTTTTCAGTAATGATTTAGCCATGGCGACGGCTTGTTTGCCGTCTCCGCCGCCGAGCATTCTGACGAGTTCATCGATGCGTTTGGTGCCGGTGACTTCTCGGAGGTTGGATGTGGTTCTGCCGGCGTCGACTTGTTTTTCGACGACGAAGTGTTGGCCAGCTACTGCTGCGACTTGCGGGAAGTGGGTGATGGAGATGACTTGGTGTTGCTGGCCGAGGACGGCCATTTTGTCACCTACGGCTCTGGCTATTTCTCCGCCGACGTTGGCGTCGATTTCATCGAACACCATGAGTGGGGTGGCGTCTTGGTCTGCTAGTGAGCTTTTGACTGCGAGCATGACGCGGGAGATTTCACCGCTGGAGGCGATTTGGCGGAGGGGTTTGAGTGGTTCGCCGGGGTTGGGGCCGAATTGGAAGTCTACGGTTTCAAGGCCGTTTGTGGTAGGTTTTGTGGTGGGGATGAGGCTGAGGTCAAAGGCGGCTTGTTTGAAGCCTAGTTCTTTGAGGTGTGTGGCGATGAGTTTGGCGAGTTTTGGTGCGCTTTTCTGACGGGTGGAGGTAAGTTTTTCTCCTGCGGTGAGGACTTTTCCGTGGAGGTTATCGATTTCTAGTTGGAGGTCATCGAGGACGCCGTCGCGGTTTTCGATTTCTTCTAGTCGCTGTTTGGCATCATTTCCGTGGATGATGACGGCTTCTAGTGTGGAGCCGTATTTGCGTTTGAGGGTCTCGAAGGTGTTGATGCGTTCTGAGAGTTTGTGTTCTTCTTCTGGGTCTGTGTCTAGGTCATCTGTGTAGCTGGTCATTTCTCGCTCTAGGTCTTGGAGTTCTAGTGCAGCTTGCTCTAGGCCGCTGAGTCTGTCTGCTACGGTTGGGTCTAGTTTTTGTAGTTCTTGGGCGGCGCGTAGTGCTTCTGTGAGGGCGTCATTGACGGTGTGTTCTAGGGTGCCGGCGATTTTTGAGGAGAGTTCGATGAGGCGGGCGCTGTTGGTGGCGCGTTGGAACTGGAGTTCGATGTCTTCTTCTTCATCTGGCTTGAGGTCGGCGCTGTCAATTTCTTCGACTTGGAATTTGAGGATGTCTAGTTCTTGTTCGGTGGCTCGCTCTGAGTTTCTGAGGTCTTCTAGGCGCATGGATTTCTCATGCCATTCGCTGTAGAGCTGTGCGTATGTGCTTAGTGCTTTTTCGCTATTGGCGTAGGCGTCTAGCATACTGAGCTGGCGGTCTGTGGAGAGTAGGGACTGGTGGTCGTGTGGGCCGTGGAGGTCGACTATTTCTGTGCCTAGTTTTTTGAGGACGGCTAGTGTGGCGGGGCTGTTGTTGACGAATTGCTTGGTGCTGGACTGGCCGATGACGCGTTTGATGATGAGTTGATCATCCTCGCATATGTCTAGGCCGGAGTCTTCTAGGATGTCGTTGACGATGGAGTCATTGGTGAGTGTGAAGACGGCTTCGATGGTGCAGGTGGACTCTCCGGTGCGGATGAGTCCTTTGTCTGCGCGCTCACCTAGGATGAGCTTGAGGGCGCCGACGATGACGCTTTTTCCTGCGCCAGTTTCACCAGTGACTCCTATGAGTCCAGAGCCGAGTTGCCATGTGAGTTGGTCAACGAGGGCTAAATTTTTGATTTTCAGTAGACTAAGCATGTTCTGTAAGATGGTTCATTTGTGAACAAATGAACACTTAGCAAAACTTAGCTTTTTTAGCAACAGAATTGGTGAGGGAGGTGTGATTATTTTTACTTAGCTGGCATGAGGTCGGCTTCTGTGTATGGGGCGGTGCGGTCTTTGGTAGCTTGGCGGATGGCTTTTATTTCGTTTGCGGTGATGGTTCCGCCTTTGTTGCCTTTCATGTGCTTGATGTAGACCATGAGGTCTGCGATCTGTTGGTCTGTGAGGTCTGGGCGGGCTGGCATGAACTGTCCTGTGGCGTATTTTTCTCCGTTGACGTGGATGGTGCCGGTGAGGCCTGTGAGGATGACTTTGGCCATGATTTCTTTGTCTGCGTTGACCCAGTTAGATGGTGCTAGTGGTGGGAGGAGTCCTTCTTGTCCTTGTCCTTCTAGGCCGTGGCATGCTGAGCAGGCGGCTGCTCCGAGGTAGAGTTTTTTGCCTTCTTGGTAGTTTTTGGCGAAGGCTTTAGGGACTGGTGGGGCTTTGACGATGGTGACGTGTTCGCTTTTGTCGATGGCTTCTGCGAGGAGTTTTTTGAGGCCGCTGTCTTTGGCTGCTTGGTAATCTGCTGTTTTGATAACTCCTAGTCCTAGGGCTCCTACGTAGAGTGGCTTGATTTGTGGGACTTTGTTGAATTCCTTGATGGTGTCTAAGGCTTTAATGTGGCTTTTTTCTGAGGCTATTTTAGCGAGTGCGAATAGGTGTGAGTGGACGGTTTGTTTCTTAGCACGTAGGCTGAGGACTGCTGGGGCGACTTTCTGAGGGTCTGAGAGGTGGGCTAGCTCTAGGGCTGAGTTGACTACGTCTGAGTCTGTGGAGGAGAGGCTGCTGAGGATGAGGTCTGCTGGGATGTGGCCTGTGGCCTCGTATACCCAGAGGGTGTGGAGCTGCTGGAGGGCGTGCATGGAGTCGGTAGGGACTTTGAGCTTGGACCACTGGGTGAGCTGGGTGTCATCGCTGCTGGTGATGCGCTCTACGAGGAGGCGCTGGGCGGTGTCGCGGATGGTTCCATTTGGGTGGTTGAGGTGACTGCTGAGTTCTGCGATGGTGGATTTACTGAGCTGAGGGACGGCTTTGATTTTGTTTTTGTCGTAGCTGATGCGGTAAATTCTACCGTTGTTTTCTTCTGGTTTGTTAAGGCCTCTGCTTTCGTATTGTTTGCGGAGGTAGGTGGTCATGTAGGCTTTGTGCTGGAGTAGGCCGCATGACATGTCGATGAACCAGAGGGTGCCGTCTGGGGCTGTGTAGATGTTTACTGGGCGGAACCATTCGTCTGTAGAGGCAAGGAATTCATTTTTGCCGTATGGGAAAGTGCCGCTTGGTTTGTTGGTTTCATCTCGGGTGACTTTGATGGCCTTGATGAGGTTGGCGGATGGTTCTGCGATGAATGCGACGTCTTGGAATTCTGCTGGGAAGTTATCGCCTCGGTAGATGGTGAGGCCGCAGGCTGCGGTGCAGTTTTTGAGTGTGCCGTCTGGGTTGAGTGTGTCTTTGAGGTAGGCGCGGTTGACGCCTGGGTTGATACGTATGGAGTAGGTGGCGTTGCTGCCTACTTTGTGGTTGATTTTGTGTTTTGGGATGTAGTTTGGGTTTTGGCGGTAGAGGTTGGGCCGCATTTGGTCCCCGATGACGTAGTTGCTGTTGGTGTTGAAGAAGAGTCTTCCGGCGTTGTCTTGGGTGATGCCCCATTGTCCTCTGAAGGCGGTTTTTTGTTTGAGCCATTTTCCGTTTACTCGACGGTAGCGGTATTCTGATTTTGCGTTGTAATACCAGTTGTCTCTGGCGAGTAGTAGGCCGTTTGGTTTGTGCTCAGCGTTTCCGCCAGCGGCGTATTCTGCATCAATGAGTTCAGGTTCGCCGATGGGCTGGAGGCCATTTTCGCCGCCTCTTTTGATGAAGAATAGCTGGTCTTGGTGGGCGTAGAGGAGGCCGTCTGAGGTGACTGCGGCGGCTCTTGGAAGGACGAGCTTGTCTAGGAAAATGGTAGTTTTGTCTAGGACACCATCGCCGGTGGAGTCTTCTAGGATTTTGATTCTTCCTGTGGGTAAGTTTTCATCTGAGCCATGGACATCGATCATGAATTGAGTCATTTCGACGACCCATGCACGGCCATCTGCATCGAACGATAGGCATACTGGTTGGTGGACGTTTGAGTCTGCGATGTTTTTGATGGAGAAGCCGTCTGCTAGCTGGATGGTTTTGAGTGCTTGCTCAGGTGTGAGGATGGGAGCGGGTGGGATCTCGGATGCTGGGATGGGATCTACTTGTGGTTTGTTGTCCCTTTTGTCGCCTTGCTGTGCGTGGGTGGTAGAAATGCCGATGAGTGATGCTAGTAGTATGCGTTTCATGAAAGTGTTTTTTTATTGTGGGTGAAGCGCGCGGATGTGGAACGCTTCTATTGATAGTAGTTACTACTAGCACGGGGTGACGGATATTTCACTCTAAAATACTGATTGGAGCATTCCGAATAGTTTATTGACGCAATTTTTCACTGGATGTTCAGGGATTATGGGGCATGGTTTGTCATGAAGAATTATTTAACGAAAGTATCCCTTGCTGCGCTGGCGGTAATGTTTCCTATCAATGTTCATGCTCAGGATACCGCGGGTGTGGTGGCTGAGCTGGAGACTAAGGTGGTGGAGAATAAGGTGGCGAGGACTGATTTCATTCGGGTGGATGAAGATGAGAAAAATGTTAGGCTTCAGACATCAGTGACGCGTTATGTGAAAGAGGGGGTGAATGTGGACTTGATAGGTGCGGTGCATGTGGCGGATGAGAAGTATTTTACGGATCTGAATACGTTGTTCACGAAGTTTGAGGTGTTGCTTTTTGAGATGGTGGGTGGGGATAAAATGGAGCGCGGTCAAAAGTTGAATGAGGCCAAGGAGAAAGATGCGCAGTTTAGTTTTTTAGGGGCGATGTATAATACGATGCAGAGTAAGTTAGATCTGGCGGGGCAGAAAGATCATGTGGATTATAGCATGGATAATTTTGTGCATGCGGATTTGTCTATGGAAGAATTTAACCGATTGCAGAAGGAGAAAAAGGAGTCACTTTTCAGTTTTGCGCTGAAGAGTGCGAAGGAAGCGAAAGAGGCTGAGAAGAAGGCAGCTAAGCCCGTGAAGCAGCCGAGTATGATGAAGATGTTCAAGGCGTTGGTGACAGGGAATGCGGATTTATTGAAGCTGAACATTGTGCATACGTTGGGGCAGGGAGATGATCAGATTGCGGCATTTGCGGGTCAGAGTGTGATCATTGGTGATAGGAATGAGAAGTGTTTGCGGGTGATGAATGATCAGATTGCGGAGGGGAAAAAGAACATTGGGGTGTTTTATGGCGCGGCACATTTTCCTGATATGGAGGATAGGATGGTAAAGATGGGTTTTGAGAAGACTGATCAGTATTGGATGACTGCTTGGGATATTGATAAGGCGAAGGCGAAGTGATTAGGGGTACAAAAAAACGGAGACTGTGATCAGGCTCCGTTTGTTTTGATAGAGGTAAGTTTTTCTGCTTATCTTCTGTAGGTTACGCGGAATTTAGTGCCGCTCTTGTGATGACCGTGTGAGCTGTGTCTGCTGCTAGTATGGCGTGAATAGTGTCTGTTATGGCTATTCGTGTGGTAGCTTCTGTGTGAGCTGTAGTGGCTGCTTGGGCGGTAGGCCTTTACTCTGCAGTTACAGTTAGATGGGACGCTGTAGTATCTGTAAACTGGTCTGCCGTAGCGGTCGTGATTTACGAATACTTTCTTGGTGTAGATAGGGCATCCGCATGATGAGTGTCCGCTAACGTAAGTAGTAGTTCCGTGTGAGTGTGGTCTTGCCTCTGCTGTATTTGGTGTGAATAGCACAGCTGCTGTTAATATGCTTAGGTATGTTAATAGTTTTTTCATAGTTAATTAGTTGTTGTGGTTCACTATGTTTGACCGTGGTGTTTGAGGATTTATTCATGTATTCTGAAAAAAATTAACGATCTCTCTAATTGTTTGGAGTCAGTTTGTAGGCTAAGTAGGGGATTTTATGATTTGTTCTTGGTGGAATCTATTGTTTTAGTATGAGCTCTCTTTTTTAGTTTTTTCTCTTCTTCACGAGCTACGGTGAGGGCTGATGCTACTAGCCCTGTTGGAACGGCGACGACTCCTAGTCCTGTAATGAGGACGAAGAAAGTGAAGATTCTACCACCGGCGGTGATAGGGTAGACGTCACCGTAGCCAACGGTGGTGAGGGTGGCTACTGCCCACCACATGCTGTCAAAGACGGAGCCAAAGTTTTCTGGTTGTTCTTGATTCTCGAAGAAGTAGATGCCTACTGAGGCTAGGTAAAGGATGATGAGTGCGGCGGCTCCAAATACGATGAGTTCTTCACGGGCTATTGCGAATGCTCGTTGGTAGCGTTTCATGGCGGAGCTGTAGCGTACGAGCTTGAACATGCGGAATAGTCTTAAAAGGCGTAGCGCTCTGACTGTGCGGAGGTCTAGGCTGGTGGCGAGGTAGAATGGTAAGATGGATACGAGGTCTACGATGCCCATGAATGAGAAGATGTATTTTGTAGATGGCTTGGTGATGTAAATGCGAAGTAGATATTCTATGGTGAAAACGGTGACTGTGAAGAATTCAAACCAATAGAGGTATTTGATGGTTGCGGGGCTTAGATCTGGTGTTGTTTCTATGGCGAAGGCTATCAAGCTGAGCACGATTAACGCTTGTATGAGATATTGCCCGCGTATTAGGGTGAGCTTGTTTAGTTTCATGATGGCTGGTTTTATTGATTTTTTATGAGGGTGACAAGGAGGTGTTTCATTACTTGGTATTATGCGTATCACGAAAAACGCCTATCCTTGGTGTAGGATAGGCGTTTTTAGTAAAATTTAGGATGGTTTAGGTAGTGTCAGTCAATCTTAGTCAGTGTTGCTTACTGGCTTACTGGCTTACTGGCTTACTGGCTGACTCCTGGGCCCATGGAGCCAGATGATGGTGTTTCTTCTGCGGCTTCTGTTGTAGGAGTTTTTGCTGCTGGTGCTGGGTTTGCACCCTCGATAGCGATGCCTTGTTCGGCGGCGAACTCGGCGAGTGCCATGTCTTGGAGAGCTTCTTGCTCGGACTCTTTCATGTTGATTTCTGAGAGGTCCATGCTGTCTCTAGCTACGCGGCTACGACCTGCGGCTAGGGTGCGCTCTTCTTCTACGATTTCTTCAAGTCTGTTGAGTGTGTCACCAGCTCCACCGATGGAGGTGATCATGCCGGATGCCATTTCGTTGAGTTCAGCAGCAGCTTTTTGAACTTTAGCGTCGTTTAGGCCGCGGCTGATTTCTTCGATTTTAGCGCGTGCGTCTCTGACTGAGACGTCTCTTGCTTTGATGAGTTCTTTGTATTGTGACTCTGCGCTTTCGAACTGGGTTTGGACTTCATCGTGCTCAGCATCTACTTTTTTAAGTTTGAGGGCATACTCACCAGCGAGCTGGCGGTTGCCGCTTTTGAGGTGAGCTGCTGTTTTTGCGCGAAGGTCATTTTCTTCTTTTTCTAGCTTCTTTTTGCGCGAGATGAGCTGTTCTACGAGTCCTGCGTGTGATGCTAGGCCTTGGTTGAATTTAGAGATTTGCTTACGAAGGTTTTCTTTTTCAACTTCGAGGAGCGCTTCTGGATTGCGTTTTTCGAGACCTCCTACGAAGAGCCCGAAGAATCCTTTGATGAGATTTCCTATTCTTTTAAACATTTGATTTAGTGTTGGTTGTATTTTTGAGTTCCGCTGATGCTTACTGATTATAGATTAATCCGCAAGTATAAGTATTGGATGATTTTAGAATCACTTGGATAGGTGTTCTGCCATTTTCATAAGGGATGCGTCCATCTTGTATTGGGAGTCTGCGACTTCATGGATAGGGATGGCGCCGTAGTCTCCGTCTTTGAATACCATGATCTGGTTAGTGTGTCCTGCGGCGAGTGATTCTACGGCGGCTACTGCAAATTTGTAAGCCATGATGCGGTCACGCACTGTTGGTGATCCGCCACGCTGAACGTGACCTAGGACGGTGAGTCTGGCATCCATTCCGAGGGTGGTATTGATCCAGCGTGTGAGGTAGTCTCCCATGTTGGTGCCTTCTGCAACGATGGCGATGATGTAGTTTCTGCCGTTGGCGCAGTCTTCTTTGAGCCTTTTGCCCATGGATTCTAGATCGTATTCATTTTCTGGAGCGAGACAGATTTCAGCACCACTGGAGAGGGCGCTGGTCATGGCGAGGTAGCCACAGTGTCTGCCCATGACCTCGATGACGAAGGCGCGGCTGAATGAGGTGGCTGTGTCGCGGATGGAATCTACGGATTCACGGATGACGTTGAGAGCGGTATCGACTCCTAGGCAGTAGTCTGTGCCGGGGATGTCGTTATCGATGGTGGCTGGGATGCCTGCGAATGGGACTTTGAAGTCTGCGTAAAATTGATTGAGCGCGCTGAATGATCCGTCACCACCGATGATGATGAGTTTGTTGATGCCGAGCCTTTGAAGGTTATCGTAGGCTGTCTTGCGGTGCTCGTATTCAAAGAAGCGTTTTGAGCGAGATGAACGGAGGACTGTGCCGCCGCGGTGGAGGATGCCTGAGACATCTTCTCTGGTGGCTTCTGAGATTTTGTTGTCGATGAGTCCGCGTAAGCCATCTCTAACGAGGTAGGGCTTGTATCCTTTTTTACGGGAAAATTCTACTGCGCATTTTACTGCGGGGTTCATTCCGGCGGCGTCTCCGCCAGATGTCATGATTGCTATGCCTTCCATAATTAAATCGGATTGTTAAGTTGTGAGATGTGTTGATTGGTCGGGTGACTTTTTAAGGGAACACCGGATTATTGCAAGCCTTGGGTGAAGTATATTTTGGAGGGTTTTATACGGTGTTCGGAAAAAAAATGCATTTTAGTATGCTTTTTTACTTGCAGATTTTAAAATATAATGCATTTTCCGTTTCGCCTCGCAGCACGAAAACGCGGTGAGACAATAAATCAGATAATGCAAGGTTAGCTCAGTTGGTAGAGCGGTTCGTTTACACCGAATTGGTCGGGGGTTCAAGTCCCTCACCTTGTACCATCTGGATTATATGATTACATCGAGCTCAGCAATTTACGCTGAGCTTTTTTGTGTCTGCTTAGTAGGAGGAAGAGAGGGTTAAGCTGTTGATAATTAACAAGAATTGAAGGGGTGATATGCTAAAGCAAAATATCAGAAGTGAAAGGAATTCGGAATAAAACAGATTCATAATGAAAACGACTTGCTTAGGGTGGGTGAATTTACTATGAGTAACTTACTTAAAATAAAATGCCTATGAAAACGAAAGCACATCACTTTTTAACCCAATTCAGCCAGTTGAATATCAGTTAGGCGTGGACTAATAAAACTGTTCGACTAAAAATGAAAAGCCTACTCATCCCAACGATATTTCTCCTACTAATAAAACTAGGGTGTTCAGCTAATCCAATGGTTATTAAGCCACTGGTAATTAAAGCTGCATACGTAGATGTTGCCAAGAGTTCTGTCTCGCCTAAAGACAGTTTTCACCACCCTGGTAAGAAGCTAATATCACGCACCGTGCGACTGACAAATACAACCAAGAGAGACCTATACGTTCATGGATACTCATTAAAATATGTTTTTGTTGAAGTTTACACTAGAAAAAACAGTAAAGAAAAATGGGTAAGTCAAAACTTAGGCTATTCAGGAACAGGTGCTGGTGATCATAAGTTCAAAACAGGAGAGAGCTTTACTGTTATCGTCAACCTTCCTCAAGAGTTGTCTGATCACGAATTCATGGTAGGGTTCTATGACTACTCTCCACTCAAAGGCGATGAGTTGATTGAAGTTAGATCCCCACCTTTGAATATGCTAACAAAACCAAATAAAAACGCAGAACCCCAAAGATAGCTTCTCATCGGAGCGATAGCGGAGCATGAGAGTTATCGGTTGTTGAACTGGGCCAAGGTCGAGTGGCTCTGGGTGGTCATTACTTATGCGGTTTTGATTCCGTGTTCTGCCTTAGTGGGGTGTTGCGCCAGTGAGTGTTCTTAGTGGCGTTTAATGTCATGCGAAGGAGCCGATTGCCGAACTGCAGGGCTGTTCGGTAATTAAATCGAGGGTTAATAGGATGGGGTATGTCTAATGATGGTAATGTGGCTTTCATCGTGGCGGATGGGGCAAAACATTTAGCCTCTTACGAAGTGATGCAATGGCAAGCACTACAGCTACAAACTGAAATGAGCCTTGCCACCCAGTAAGTCACCAGAGTATCTTATACAAGAAGTCCAAATACATGAAACATAAGAACACATCAGAAGCTGAGCAACTGGACTGCGCTTTCACCAAAGGAGCCTTATGCGGGAAAACCGCACGTAGGGATCAGCGAGGAGGACGTCAGGCAACTGACGTTAATACCTTAATATCCTAAAAAATATGGCTCATCTACGTTATCTCATAACCCTGTTTCTTATCTTTTTTTCAATGGTTTTCCTTACTAGTTGCAGTAAGAGTAATGAAAAACCAGTCACTTGTAGTTTGTCTATCACAGGGACGACTCAAGGGGCTTTGATGGATATTACTGGTGCTACCATCCTTTTCGAGGATTTAAGTTTTAATGGTAGCTATAATGATGAAATCACTCTTTTTGATCCAGATACAGATGGAGCTGATGATCCATACGGTCTCCGTCAATCGGTATCTGGGCGGAGTATGCCTAAGAAAGCTGGACGCCCAAAAATAGGAGTGTCTTTTTGGTCGAGAGATCAGCGATGTGAGATTAAATTTGGTAAACACGAAATTAACATCACTAACCAAGGCAAGAATATTACTATAGATCAATATAAGTTTGATCTTGATCCAAGCCTAAAATCTAAATTCACGGTTAGTATAGTTGACGGTAAGACCTTTGTAGCGCAAAACTAAAACAGAAAACGGATAACAATATACTGCGGTGAAGCGTCAATGATGAATTAGGTTATTTTTGCTTTTAGTTGTAAAGATTTGGGTTGTTTGAAAATCCTCTTTTTTCTGGGTTATAGGGCTCTTCAGAGTTGAGCTAGTGATTTTGATTTTCTATTTGGGTGAGATTTTGTTAGGTTGTAGGGGTATGAAATTGATTGATTGCGATGTGCATAATGTGCCGGTGAAAATGAGTGAGATTAGTGAGCGGTTACCGGCTTATTTTAGACAGCGTGGGGTGCATATGCCGGGGTCGTTTGGGATAAAGAATCCGATGGGGGTGTTGCGGGTGGATGCTGAGGGGCCGAATGGTGAGCCGGCGGGGTCGGTGCCGAGTGTGATGAAGCGGCAGTTGCTGGATGAGTATGGGATGGATTATGCGGTGTTGATAGGGGCGAAGTTTCTGGGGGTGGGGGTGCATCCTGAGGTGGATTTTGCGCTGGCTATCATGCGGGCGTATAATGACTGGCAGAGTGAGGTGTGGCTGGCGGATGATAAGAGGTTTCTGGGGAGTATAGTGGTGAGTCAGATGGATCCGGTGGCTTCTGCGGCGGAGATACGGAGAGTGGGTGGGGAGAAGCAGGTGGCGCAGGTGGTGATGACGAGTGCTACGCGGGTGCCGCTGGGGGACAGGTATTATTGGCCAATTTATGAGGCGGCGCAGGAGATGGGGTTGCCTGTGGCGCTGCATCCTGGGAGTGAGTGCACGGGGGTGAGCGAGTGTTTTTCTGCGGGGTATCCAGCGAGTTATCTGGAGTGGCATACGAATTTGAGTCAGAATTTCATGGCGCAATTGACGAGTATTGTTTGTCGTGGGGTGTTGAATGAGTATCAGGATTTGAGGTTTGTGTTTGTTGAGGGTGGATTTGGCTGGCTGCCGAGTTTGCTGTGGCGGCTGGATAAGAACTGGAAGGCGCTGCGGAATAGTGTGCCGTGGTTGCGCAGGGCGCCGAGTGAGTATGTGATGGAGCGGTGTAGGTTTACTACGCAGCCGGTGGAGGAGCCATTTGAGCGGGGGGAGCTGGAACAGATCATGCGGATGATGCAGGGGGAGAGGACGTTGATGTTTAGTAGTGATTATCCGCATTGGGATAATGATAGTCCGTTTCGGGCGTTTCCTAAGTTGCCGGAGGATCTGAAGGAGGGGATAATGTGGAAGAATGCGGCGGAGTTGTATGGACTAACAGATTGAGATGTTGAGGGAGAATACTAAGTTGGTGAGGGGAGGATCTTTGGTGGGGCATATTATTTGTATTTCTATTTGGTTCGCGATAGGGGTCTTTTTTGCGAGGTTGGTTGTGTTGGAGTTATTGAATCCTGGACTTCATTGGGGGTTGTCGACGTTTTTGGTAGTGTGGACGTTATTATGGATATTTGGTGGTTTGTATGGAATGAGGGATTCTTGGAAAAAGGAGCAGGTTAGACTGGCGTATAGGCGTGCTTATCATAGTCCGGTAAGGCTTGAGTTGCGCGATGATTTATCTGATTTGAGGTATGTGAGGGGGCAGAGATGGATTTCAGCTATTGGTGTCGTTATTTTTTTATTTGTGTGGTGGAAGAGTGGGGAGTTTCATCCATGGGTGGTGTTGTGTGCTCTGTTATTTGTTTATAATTGGTTGAGGTGTCGTTTTTTGGTGAAGAAGTTAGAAAGGAAAAAACTATGAGAGAGAAGCAGGGTTATGTGGTTTGTAAGGTGGCGGATTTGCCGGTGGGTGAGAGGTTGATCACTGAGGTCGTTGGTAGGAGTGTGGGTGTGTTTAATGTGGGTGGGGAGTTTTATGCGCTGAGGAATATGTGTCCGCATGAGGGGGCTGAGCTTTGTAAGGGGACGATCACGGGGATGAATCTGCCGGGGAAGGTGGGGGAGTATAATTGGGTGAGGGATGGGGAGATCATCCGTTGTCCGTGGCATGCGTGGGAGTTTGATATTAAGACTGGGGAGAGTATTTTTAATCCGCATAAGGTTAGGGTGAAGGCTTATGAGGCGTGTGCGGTGCATACTGGTGAGGAGGGGGTGGAGAGTTATTCTGTGGAGGTGAATGCTGAGGAGATGGTGGTGGTTTATTTATGATTATATTTACAAGCCTTTTACACTAGGGGTATTGACTATAGGTCCATGAGGTAACTAGAATGTTGGCATGAAAACGATCAACATTTTTTCTCTGTTTGTGTATCTTGCTTTTTCTCTAACAGTTTTTGCTGATGAAAATGCGATCGATGATGAGCTTAAGAAATTTAATGAAGCGGCGATTCATTCTGAGGCTGAGAATGCTGTTGATAAAACAAGCATAGATAACCAGAAGAAATCATTAATTAATATTCAGTCTAGCATTGCAAATAAACAGTACTCGCAGGCTCTTAATTTAATCCAGAATCATATACAGCTTAATCCCGGATCATTACGCAATGCTTCTGAGTTATCTAGAGTGTTGCTAGCTGAGCTGGCTAAGCAGGCGGAGTTAGAGGTGGAGCGCAAGACTAAATTTCTTAAAGAATTCTCCGAGGCGTTGATTAGAGCCAAGAGCATTGAGGAAATTGACCCATGGTTGATCAAGTTAAATAAGGAGATTCAGCGTGATAGGAAACATAATCTTTATGTTCAACCTGTATGGAATCCTACGACGAATTTCATTCCGAATAGTCGAGGTTATAAAGAATTTTGGACTACTAATTCATCTTATCAGAGAAGCATACGTTTACCTAGCCAGCTACGTGATGAAATACAGACGGCTTTGCGCATTGCTACCTCGTGGCAAGATTATTTGCATGCATTGGAGCTTGGTGACAAGAGGAGTGCAAGGAATCACATCAATAATGTGGCAAATTTCTCAGCTACATTTGTGTATATTCCTAGGTCTAAGATTTTAAGGTTGTCTGGGGATTTAATGCCTAAAGAAGAAATCGATCAGAATACGACGACTAATATGGAGATAAAAGATGTGCAACACAGGCTAAATACTGTATCTGAGGCAATTATTTTATACCATGAACTTAATTCTCAATCTAGCTCAAGGATGAGTTCAGAGGTTAGACATTTGCAGGATGAACTTAGAGGTCTAAAAGAAGCTCTCGACTATATTCATCGTAACAATATTAAATATGGTTTAGAGAGGATACAGGCTCTGAGGTCTAGTCATTATTTATCAGGTTTAGCGAGCAGTATTTTAACAGATTATGTGAAGTCTGCTCTTCAGTTACCTAAGGATTTTGTCATCAAGGAAGATGATGAAGATCAAGTCTGGATAGGGGATTATCTCAACAAACTGGCTAAAGAGAAGAAGTGGTCTGAGCTTTATCGGGCCATAACGATAACTTCATCTATAGTTAAGCAGAGTATAAAAAGTGATGCAAATCCACATAAGCAAGATGCAGAGGCTCTCATGATGTTGATGGCTGCTGAGAATTATCAAAAGGCTGAGTTGTATCACCGTGCGGCGGTGGCTTACCGACAAATCTTAGGTGAGGCAGTTGGTATTCAGGCTATTAATGATGAGGCTACTTTTCAGCTTAAAAAAATAAGAAAAGAGCAGCCTAAGAGTTATCTGATCTCACTTGATATGTATGGTCATGATACGAATAACCTCACGAAGAGCAGGGAAGGGTATTTGAAAAAGCTGATCGATTTAGAAATCCGTAAGGTGGCTGAGGAGATTCAGAAGGGGAAGAAAGAGGAGGTCGAGGGGGAGGCGGAGTAATCATTTTGGGAGGGTTAGATGAATGACCTTTTTAGTTGTCTAGCAGGGCGAACTTGAGGTCGCCTGATGAGACTACTTCTCCGTTTACTAGGCAGCGGCATGTTGCGAAGCCGATGTTGCGGCGGATCTTGAGGATTTCAGCCTCGATGAAGAGGGTGTCTCCTGGGAGGACTGGGCGGCGCCATTTGACGTTGTCCGCGCTCATGAAGTAACCGATTTTGCCTTGGTTCTCTGGTTTGCGAAGCATGAGGATGGAGGCTACTTGGGCCATGGCTTCTACTTGGAGGACACCTGGCATGATCGGGTGATCTGGGAAGTGTCCGGGGAAGAATGGCTCGTTCATGGTGACGTTTTTGATGCCGGTGCATTTGCTGTCGCCTTCGAAGTCTACCACGCGGTCTACCATGAGGAATGGGTAGCGGTGGGGGAGGATTTTTGAGATGTCGTTGATGTCGAGTACTGCTTCACCTTTAGGGATGGTGAGTGGTGGGACCATGGAGCGCATGCGGGTGTATTCTGTTTTGAGAATATTTGCCATCTGGGTGTTTGGTCCGTGTCCTGGGCGGACGCAGATGACGTGTCCGGTGATGCGTTTTCCGCCGAGCATGAGGTCGCCGATGAGGTCTAGTGTCTTGTGGCGTGCGAATTCGTTGTCAAAGCGCATTGGCTCTTTGCTCATGATTTCTTCGCCGCGGATGACGACGGCGTTTTCGATGGAACCGCCTTTGATGAGGCCTTTATCGAGGAGGGGTTTGACGTCCTCGTAGTAGACGAATGTTCTGGCTGGGGCGATTTCCTTTTCGTAGATTTCAGGGGTGACTACGGTGGAGAAGAACTGGGTGAATCTGCCATCTGGGCCGATGTTTGTGAGTGAGATGCGGAAGTCTTTGTCTGGGACGATGGTGATGGTGGAGCCTTTTTTGTTGTCAAAGTGGATTGGCTCACGGATTTCCCAAACTTTGGCAGGTTGGTCTTGCTCTGTGCGGCCTACGCTTTTGATGAGAGCGACGTATGGCGCGGATGAGCCGTCGCCGATGGGAGGCTCGTTGGCATCCATTTCGATGAGTGCATTGTCGATTCCCATGCCTGTGAGTGCGGAGAGGATGTGCTCGACGGTGTGAACTTTCACTGAGCCTTCAGCGAGTGTGGTGGCGCGCTCTACGGTCTGAACTTTGCTGACGTCGGCATCGATGAATGGTTGGTCTGGGAGGTCAACTCTGCGGAACTTAAATCCGTGGTCAGCGGGGGCTGGTTTGATGGTGAGTGTGACTTTTTGTCCAGTGTGTAACGATGTTCCCTCTAGTGAGGCGGAGGCAGCTATTGTGTGTTGCATTTCAGTAGGCATGGCTAAGTGAAATGTGAAATGATGGACTTTGCAAGTTTATAAAGAACTGTATAGGAGGGTGAAATTAGGGGTTTATTATTGAGTATAGATGATGCATGTTTGGTGCATGACTGAACATGTAGAAAAATTGATAGATCTGGCACTTACTGAAGATATTGGCAGTGGGGATGTGACTTCTGAGTATTTCGTGCCGCAGGATGCACAGGCACGAGCTCTTATGCTGGTGAAGGCTGAGGGTGTGGTGGCTGGTTTGGAGGTAGCTCAGCGGGTGTTTCAGAAGGTGGATGAGTCTATAGAGACTAACATCCTGATTGCTGATGGTAGTAAGGTGGTGAAGGGGGCTTATGTGATGGAGATAAAGGGGCCTGCTAGATCGATACTCACTGGGGAGCGGGTTGCGCTGAATTTTATGCAGAGGTTGTCAGGAGTGGCTACTAAGACGGCGATGTTTGTGGAGCTGACTAAGGGGACTATTGCAAATGTTCTGGATACTAGGAAGACGACACCGGGTTGGCGAGAGCTGGAGAAGTATGCGGTGACTCAGGGGGGCGGGGTGAACCACAGGATGGGGCTTTATGACCGGGCTATGGTGAAGGATAATCATTTAGTGGCTGAGCATGATATTGATGATATTCAGGCTGCTATTGTGAGACTGAAGCGAGAGAAGCCACAGGTGGAGGTGGAGCTGGAGGCGGATAGGCTAGATCAGGTAGAGGCGTTTTTGAAGCTGGATGGGGTGGATCACATTTTGCTCGATAATATGACGAATGAGCAGATGCGTGAGGCTGTGGCGATGCGTGGTGATGCTGAGTATCCTAAGTTGGAAGCGAGTGGAGGAGTGAATGAAAATACGATCTATGAAATAGCTCGCACAGGTGTGGACTTTATTTCGGTGGGGGCGCTAACGCATAGTGCAGTTGCGTTGGATATTTCGTTGGATTTTGTGGAATTGTGATAGGACTTACTGTTTATTTTTTAAAGGGTTAGACTTGGTGTGTGTGGTTTTTTTAAAACTATGTTTTGGGTCGGTTGACAGTTAGTTGTGCTGGGTTGGTGGCGATTTGTTTATTCTGAGTGCTTTGTGGATTTAGGGGTATAAATTCCTTCAGGTCGCTTAACTAAATGGTCGGTCAAGTATTAATATTTTTATGCTGTGGAACAGCTTGTGGAAAGGGAGACGGGAGACTCTAATTTATTTCTGAAGCAAAATGTTTTGTCTAACTTTTATGGTTCAGTGTAACACTATTAGTCGCTTCACGAGGCCTCTCCGTCGGGGTCAGAAAGAGCGAAATCCTAACTAACCGAACTTCATCACCCTTACACATATCACGACAATGGAACCAAACCGTAGAGCAATCACAAACGACACTGAGTATCATACTAGCAAGGCAAATGGAGGGGACGTGGTATGGAAAGCCGTTTCTGAAAAGCTTTCGAAGTTGGTCAGTAGTGATGCGTTTGGTCGATGGTTTTCTGGTGTTTCTGATGTCTTTTTGTCTGAGACTGAGTTGAAGATTTCAGTGCCGAATGACATCCATCAGGTTTGGATAGAAACTAACTTTATGCCTGAGTTACAAAATGCAGTCTCTGAGGTATTAGATCCTATGGTGAAAGCCAGAGTAGTGGTGCATGGTGAAGTGGAGGAGGAAGATGAGATGGATGACGATGGAGTGATCATCCCGATGCTGAGCAAGAAGTCTGAACAACGCATCAAAAATGTGGGGCTTAACCCTCAGTATAGTTTTGATAAATTTGTGGTGGGTCACAATAGTGAGTTTGCTCATGCGGCGTGTCAGGCTGTGGCGAATGGCTCTGGATTTTCCTACAATCCGCTTTTCTTACATGGTGGATCTGGACTAGGGAAAACGCATTTGATGCAGTCTATTGGTAATGAAATCCTGAGAAAGAACCCGGATGCTAAGGTTGCTTATTTGACGTCTGAGAAATTTACGAATGAGTTTATTGATGCGGTTAAGAAGGGAAATTTAGATAAGTTCCGTAAGAAGTATCGCAGAGCGGATGTTTTACTTATTGATGATATTCAATTTCTTGCGGGCAAGGAGAGGTCTCAGGAAGAGTTTTTCCATACGTTTAACACGTTGCTTGATTTGCAAAGTCAGATCATTTTGACTTGTGACCGTCCTGCGTGTGAGGTGAAGAAATTTGAGTCACGTATGGTGTCACGATTTGAGAGTGGTCTGACGGTGGAGCTACAAGTCCCGATGATGGAGACACGATTAGCGATTCTTAAGCGGAAGATGGATGACTGGCACACTAAGCTGCCTGAGAACTTGGTGAGATTTCTTGCTGATAAGATTAAGTCGAACATCAGAAGGCTAGAGGGTGCGCTTGTGCGTGTGGCTACTTTTGCATCGCTTGGGGGTAAGGATTTGACGATCGAGAGGGTGGAGCATTTGTTGAAGGATATTCTCCGTGAAGAGGGCTCAAGAAAGGTCACGATCGATAGTATTCAGAAGATGGTTTCTGAGCATTTTGATATAAATATTTCAGACATGACTAGCCGAAGAAGACCGGCGAATATTGCATTTGCTAGGCAAGTTGCGATGTTTCTCAGCCGTAAGCTTACGCAGTCTTCATTGATGGAAATTGGTGATGCGTTTGGCGGCAGAGATCACGGCACAGTGATCCATGCGGTGAAGAAAGTGGAGCAGCGTATTACGAAGGAAAGTTCGGTCAGAGATACGGTTGATTTACTGGATGCGATGCTTCAGAGATCCTAATGAGATCTTGGTAAAATCGACGGAAATTTCACGTTAAGTCAGCCTCCGTATATTGTGCTCATTGTTCATCATGGCACAATATGTGGTGATCTGGCGATATTTCCCTAAAGAATGCTTGATATAGTGTGGGGAAAGTTCAGTTTGTTTATAGCACAAAGCATTTTACGAGGGCGTAGAATGCACAACTTTACAAATTTAGACTGAAATGAAATTTACTATCTCTAAGCAATCATTTATCGACGCGCTTTCACAGGTGCAACATGTGGTTACGAACCGCACAACTCTCCCTATTTTATCGAATGTCTTGATTGAAGCTAAAGGGGGACAGCTTAAATTAACTACTACTGATTTAGATGTAGGAGTGGTAGGTTCTGTGGAGGCAGAGATTTCTAAAGAAGGTTCTACAACGCTACCTGTTAAGCGACTTGCGAGCATTATTAGAGAGCTTCCGGCTGAGTTGGTAGAGGTATCTGTGGATAGTAAGAATCATGCGTCTATTAAATGTGGACCTTCATTTTTCAAGATCATAGGGCTTGGTGAGGACGAGTTTCCTCCACTACCTACATTTGATGATGCTAAAGAATTTAAGATCAGCCAAGAGGTTTTGTTAGATGCTCTTAAGAAGACGTCTTATGCTATCTCTACTGATGAGACACGTTATGTGCTCAATGGTATTTACGCTTCTTTCAAGGAGGGTAAGATGAGCTTGGTGGCTACTGATGGTCGTCGTTTGGCGATGGTTGAGAATGACCTAGAATTTCCAGCGAGTAATGAGTGTGATGTGATCATCCCTGCTAAGGCGGTGAATGAGCTTCAGCGTCTGCTCAAGTCAGAAGGTGATGTAGCGATGCGTCTTAATGACAGCCAGGTTTCATTTGAGATCAATGGTAGCTTGCTTGTATCTAAGCTGATCGAGGGTAACTATCCGAACTATCGTCAGGTGATACCAAGTAATACAACTGAGCGTGTTGAAGTGGGACGTGAAGCGTTCCTTGAGACTGTGCGACGTGTATCAATTCTTGCTACAGATAAATCAAATTCAGTCAAACTAGCTTTTGGTCCTAACACAGTTGATGTGATGGCTAATACTCAAGATGTGGGTGAGGCTACAGAGCAGATCGATGTGAAGTATGCGGGCAAGGAATTCGCGATCGCATTCAATCCTGAGTTTCTCATGGCGCCGCTTAAGAACCTCAGCACTGAGAATGTGTATATCGACATGATTGATGAGATGAGCCCAGGTGTGGTTCGCATCGATGGATCATTCCTTTATGTGATCATGCCAATGAGAGTGACAGGGTAGGACAAAGGGAAGGACAATTTCAAATCAGTAAATAAGAACGCCACTATTCATTATGAGTAGTGGCGTTTTTCTTGGTGTGAGATGAACTCTTAAGTAGAATAAAGTAGAGAGTGAGAGGTTATCTGGCTCCAGAGTTTAGCGCGTTGCGGTAGCGGAAGATGCCTTCGTAGACTGCGGTGGCGATAGTGGCTTGGTATTTAGAGTTTTCGATTAGCTGACCTTCGGTAGGGTTGCTCATGAAGCCGCCTTCGATGAGGATGGCTGGGTGTTTGATGCCGGAAAGAACACTGAATCTAGCGCGCTTGATGCCACGGTCAGGGACATTATATCCTTCGACTCGTTCCTTGATGCGGCCGTGGATGGCGGTGGCGAGTGCGATGTTAGCGGAGTCTTGGTAGTTACCGCTGCGGGTTTTGTAGTCTGAGCTTTTTAGTCCTTTGCCGTAGTGGGCAACTCCAACTGGTGAAAGGGTGAATGTCTCTACTCCGCGGGCGGAGGAGCGGCTGCTGGCATTAAAGTGGATGGAGATGAAGATGGCATTTGGGTATTTATTGGCGACGGCAACTCGCTGGTTCAGGGTGAGGTAGCGATCAGTATCTCTTGTCATCACTACTTTGAAACCTTTGGCTTTTAGGCCTGCTCGGAGAGTGCGTGCTACTG
The DNA here is from genome assembly GCA_051251915.1 of Akkermansiaceae bacterium. GTDB lineage: Bacteria > Verrucomicrobiota > Verrucomicrobiia > Verrucomicrobiales > Akkermansiaceae > Rubritalea. Next base: position 265,808 of record JBPOGF010000002.1, read on the forward strand.
CAAGGTTGTAGCGTGCTTCTGTGCCGTATCGGTTTACGGCTCCGGCGTCTTTGCCGCCGTGACCAGGGTCGATGACGACGGTGTTGAATGATTTGGCGTTGGCTATGTAGCTAGGCTTTAAAATGGGGTCGATCATTTTCTCTACATCCGTTTCTGAGACTAGGAGTCTGCCTCCGGCTGATGCTACTGATGAGCAGAGACCGAATTTGAGGTTGTTCATGTAGCAAGTTTTGCTGCCTCTGGTGAACTCCATTTTGATCTTATTATTTCTCAGTTCAATTTTGCCACCTGAGAGAGTCATCTTGGAGAAGCCGTAGTTTGATTTAATGCTTCTAAGGGTGATGTATTTCTGTCCTTTGATGGTCATTGTTTCTAGTGCTGCCTGCGAGAGAGACATAGAAAAAATGAGCGTAGAAATAAGTGCGAGTATGGTGCGTGTATAGGCGTTAAACCGATGAGACATAGTTGTAGAATTGGTGTGTGGAACCTGTAAACTAGGGATTTTTTTTAGTCATGGCAAACTCAAAGTTCATTTCTCGTAAAAGCTTAAGGTAGCTAATTTATCCATGTGCCGATTATTTTTTCATTTGTGGTGGTTATGACAATACAGACGGGGTTTTTTGCGCTACAGTGGTAACAATGCTGAATAAGAAGAAAGACATCATCACTCCGCTACTCGATCAAGTAAGAGGAACCTCGCTCACTGATGAGCAACTCGCTGAAAAAGCCATTGAACTTGCTAGAGTAATTCTCATTTCATCGTCAAAACAGATGAAGTTATCTGAGCGATATCAGGCTTGGAAGATGAACCGGATGATGGATGATCCTTTGGGGAAGGCGTTGACTCTTGCGATGGCTGACCAGGTTTTCCGGCCAACGACTCATGTGCGCTCGGCGGATCAATTCCGATATTTGGTGGATGAGTATGGGGTGCCAGATTACCTTCCTTTGCATGAGAAGATAGCGATGCGGGTGGGGGCTTCAGCGTCTGCAGTGGCACCAGAAATAGTGATGCCGGCGGTGACTGCGAAGATGAGGTCTGAGTCAGATAATGTGATTCTTCCTAGTGAGGATGAGTTGTTGAAGCCTCATTTGCTTAAGCGTCGTAAGTCTGAAACGCGGATGAATATTAATCAACTAGGGGAGGCTATTCTAGGGGAAGAGGAGGCGACGCATCGCCTGCAGCAGGTGATAGATAGGCTTGAGAGTCCTGAGTGTGAGTATATTTCGGTGAAGATATCCGCCATTTTTTCTCAGATCAATTTGGTGGCTTATCAGCAGACGCTGGAGGAAATTAAGGAGAGGCTTCGTCTGCTTTACCGGACTTCGATGAAGCATCAGTTTATTCAGCAGGATGGAACTAAAACGGCGAAATTTGTGAACTTGGATATGGAAGAATACCGAGATCTTCATTTGACGTGTGATGCGTTTAAGCAAGTTTTGATGGAGAGGGAATTTGTGAAGATGCGTGCGGGGATTGTTCTGCAGGCGTATTTGCCGGATTCATTTGAGGTGCAGAAGGATTTGACTGTTTGGGCTAGGTCTAGGGTTAGTAGTGGTGGTGCGGGGATAAAGATACGTATTGTGAAGGGGGCTAATTTGGCGATGGAGAGTGTGGAGGCTAGTATTCATGATTGGGCGCAAGCTCCTTACACTAATAAGCTGGATGTTGATGCTAATTATAAGCGGATGGTTGAGTATGGTAGCCAGCCTGATCATGCTGAGGTGGTGAATCTTGGAGTGGCGTCTCATAATCTTTTTGAGATATCGTACGCGCTGTTGCTCCGAGCTATGCATGGGGTTGACGAGTATGTTGAGTTTGAAATGTTAGAGGGGATGGCGAACCATCAGGCTCGGGCTGTGCAGAAGTCGGCAAATGGGATGTTGCTTTATGCTCCGGTGGTGAAGAAGGAGGATTTCCATTCTGCTATTTCTTATCTTGTTAGGAGGCTGGATGAGAACACAGCGGAGCAAAATTTCCTGCATGATCTCTTCGGGATGAGGCCGGGGTGTCCGCTGTGGGATAAGCAAAAGGCAATGTTCCTTGCTGCTTGTAAGAAGAAGGACCGTGTGCAATCTGAGCCTAACAGAAATCAGAATCGAGAGACTGAGAGTCATGTTGTGGATTACTCAGAGCGTTTTGAGAATGCGGCGGATACTGACTGGTCGCTGCGGCATAATCAGAACTGGGCGTTGAAGAGTGTGCGTGATTTTGATGGTGTAGAGATTTCCACTGTTCCGATAGTGATCAATGGCGAGACGCTGATTACATCCGATCTTGGGACTGGTAGAGATCCATCTAGGAATGTTGATACTTACCAGTTTTCATTTGCTAGCCAAGATCAGGTGATGATGGCGCTGGATGTGGCGGAGAAGTGTCAACCGGCATGGGAGGGACTAGGGATAGAAGCTAGGGGTAAGATTTTGAAAGATGTGGCTATTGAGTTGGCGAACTGCCGAGCTGAGGCGATATCTGTGATGGTGATGGATGCGGGTAAGGCGATTCCTGAGGGGGACGCTGAGCTTAGTGAGGCGATAGATTTTGCGAACTATTATGCGGAGAGTCTGGGTTGGGATGGGATGTTTGATGGCTCGGAAATGAAGGCACTAGGGGTTGTGGTGATTACGCCGCCGTGGAATTTCCCGTTTGCGATTCCTTGTGGGGGGATTCTGGCTGCATTGATGGCTGGAAATTCTGTGATTATGAAGCCACCTGTTGAGACAGTTTTGACTGCTTGGGTGATGGTGAATATGCTCTGGGATGCTGGGGTGCCGCGCGATGTGTTGCAGTTTGTGACCTGTCCTAATAATGAAATAGGGAGATCACTGGTGACTGATCCGAGAGTTGGATCGGTGGTTCTGACGGGTGCTTTTGAGACTGGGAGAATGTTCCAAGATTGGAACCCTAACATGCGACTTATTGCTGAGACGTCTGGTAAAAATTCATTGATCATTACGAATGCTGCTGATCCTGATCAAGCGGTGAAGGATCTGGTTAAAGGATCATTTGGTCATGCAGGGCAGAAGTGTTCGGCATCGTCGTTGGCTATTATTGAGGCTGATCTTTATGATAATCCTGCATTTATACGCCAGCTTAGAGATGCTGCGGCTTCTTTGACTGTTGGCTCATCTTGGGATCCGGCATCGATTGTTACGCCAGTGGTTCGTCCTCCTGGGCGGGAGTTGCATCGTGCGCTTACGAGGTTAGAGGAAGGTGAGGAGTGGTTGTTAGAGCCTAAGATGATTGATGAGAATCCTTGTCTTTGGTCTCCAGGGATAAAGCTAGGGACTAGGCCGGGGAGTTGGTATTGTAAAACTGAGTGTTTTGGTCCTGTGTTGGGGCTTGTGAGAGCTAGAGATCTTCAGCATGCGATGGAGATTCAGAATGATTCTGATTTCGGGCTGACTGGGGGGATTCATACATTGGATACACGTGAGATAGAGTTATGGCGTGATCAGGTGGAGGTGGGGAATGCTTATATTAACCGATCTATTACGGGTGCTATTGTTAGAAGGCAACCTTTTGGTGGGTGGAAGAATTCATGTTTTGGTCCGGGAGCTAAAGCTGGTGGGCCTAACTACGTGGCGTTGTTTGGGGATTGGTCACAGGTGTCTGATCCGAAATTAGTGGCTCAGGTAAATGATGAGATTTCTGATTACGCCACTGGTCTGAGTCAGGATTTAAATCTTGATCAGGATGCTCTGATGGCTGCTGCAGGAAGTTATATTTATTGGTGGGAGCGGGAATTCTCTATTGAGCATGATCCGACTCAATTACTAGGTGAGGACAATCATTTCCGCTATCGTAGGCTGCGTAGAATTTTAGTGAGGGGTGACTCTATGAGTGATCTGGAGCTCGCGTTAGTGTTGCTTGCTGGAAAAGTGTTAGACGTGGCAGTAGACATCAGTCTTGGCGTTGAAAGGGAAGGGATAGATGCGGTGATTGAGTCTGAGGCTGTGTTGTGTGAGCGACTGGAAAGTGTGAATAAATTTTACAATAGCTTGCGTGCACCAAATGCGAGTGATGATTTACGCCGTGCTGCTAATGATGCTCGTATTCAGGTCATTGGTTGGGAAGCAATCAGCAATGGCAGAATAGAATTACTTCATTACCTTAGAGAGCAGTCTGTTTCAGAAACAACGCACCGTTATGGGAATATTATTCCTAAGCCTGAGGACTGCATGTAGTGGGTGAAAACTAAGATGAGGTGGGGTGGCAGAGAGAATTTTCTGCCCACTTAAGGCTGGGATGTAGGTCGTCTTTTCTTGCGTATTCGAGATGAATGACTCTGCGTCGATTTTTGCCTGGTAGTGAAGATCTGCGTGAAGAGTGGAGCAGGAGTGGTTTCATTAGTAGAATATCTCCGGATAGGCACTCGCAAACTACTTCATTATTTTGTGCGTGCTTGGTTACTTCATTCGTAGGGATTTTACCTAGTAAATGGCTTTTAGGGATGACTCTTAGAGCGCCGTTTGTGGCTGGGGTGTCATCTAGGTGGAGACGTATGGTTACCATGTTGTCTAGCAGTTTTTTAGGAGGCTGGACGTGTGGGAGTTTGTCTTTTAGTGACCATCTGCCGTATCCGTCAATCTGCTTTTGTTTGGTGACTGTGATGGTGAGGTCTTGGTGCCATGTTACTGCCCAGTTCTCGTTTTGACTTTTGTCGAAGAGAATGCTCCTAACAGGGATCATGCTGGTAGGTAGTAGGTTGAGTAATAGCGGGGATAGGGAAAGTTTATTGATGAGGTCTGACCGTTTTCTTAAGTGTCTGACGCAGGATGTCCCTGTTTCGTTGACGATGCGATCGGCTTCCAGGCGGAAGAGTTCAATTTGTTTGCTAGAAATAATGGCGGGCTGAATGGTGAAGCCGTCCGATTCTAGAGGGGTGATCATTTGAAAAATGGAGGAGGGAGAGGATATCCACGCTTCCTGGATTATTAGGGAACGTGGATGCTGTTTTTTGTGATTTGTTACTTCGCTGACTTGTCCATGGACTTCATGTAGGCGATGAGGTCGGCGAATTCTTTTAGGGTGAGATCATCGCAGAGGTGGAGGCTCATCATGTTAAGGCCTGGCTCTGTTTTGGCTACTTGTGTGGCATCGAGTGTGGCTGGGATGCCGGCGATGTTGTGCAGGATAATTTCTTTGTCGTCTTGTTTGACGAGGGTTCCCATTTGGTTTGAGCCGTCTTTCATGGTGATGCTTACCCAGCTTTTGGCGATGGTAGCGCCTGGTTTGATGATGGCTTCTGCTAGATCCGCATTTTTCATGTTGCCTAGTTTGGTGAGGTCTGGGCCTTTGACTGGGTCACCGAGTTTGGTGGCGTGACATGCGATGCAGCCGACTTTGTTGATCACCTTTGCTCCATTTGCTGGGTTGCCTTTATTGTTAGTGACGTGGATGACGATGTCTTCGATGGATGTGGTTCCGATTTTCTTGACTACTTTGCCGCCTTTGGATGGGCGTGGGTTGAGCTCGGGAACGTAGGCTCTGTTCTTTTTGAGCTTGGTTACGAGTTCGGCTTTTGCATCGGTGTCGAGTTGAGCGTTGTGGTTGTTGATGAAGCTAGAGATTTTCGGTGTGGCGCTCCAGTCAACTGGGTAGAAGTATGGACCGTGTGGGTCTGGGCGTGTGGACCACCATGTTGAGCCATCGTAGTCGACTTCTTTTTGGTGAAGGCGGATGAGGGTGTCTACGATGAGTGGTTTGAGTGCTGAGTCTTTCTCTGCTGCAGTGATGAGTGCGTCTACGACTTTGTCACTGTGCATGAACTTCATGGCTGCTAGTGCGCCGCGCTGCATGTTTTCGTCTGCTGAGCTTAGTGCTGCGATGCAGGCGTCCTGAGCGTCTAGCTTCAAGAGTGTTTGGGTAGCGATGTGTGGTAGGATGATGGCTGAGTTCGGAGTGGAGTGAATTTTCTCAATCTTACCCGCTTGTGACGGGTCTGGTGAGCGTGAGACGATGAACTTGGCTGAGCCTTTAGGGTCTGTGAGGATGCCTGTGGCTTTGAAAGTGACGGCTTTGGCCGGCATTTTGTAGGCGATGACGCTGTTGGCGTGTGTGCCGATGCCTTTGGCTCCGTTAGGTAGCGGTTTGCCGTAGGCGGTTTTGTTGATGAGGGTTTTGGCGAAGTCTTGTTTGGTAGATTTCCATTTGTAGTTGGTCATGTCAGTGGATTTGCCAAATTTCTGAACGACTACTGGGTTGATCCAAGCAACGTGGTCGTTGTGGTTATCTGCGCCGCCTTCTACGATGAGGTAGAGTTCTTTGTAGGTGCTGATATCTACTTCGATGTCTACGGTTTGATTACCGGTGATTTCGATGCTTTTGCCGTCTGCCTCATTGTCAGAGAGTTCGACTTTCACTGTTGGTGGCACTGCTTTTTCGATGAGTAGTGAGACTGCTGATGGATCGCCTACTCTGCCGAGGGCGACTGCTGCGGCTACCTGGACTCTAGGCTCTGGGTCATTGAGTGCTGTTTTGATGAGGTTGAGGTCTGCTTGTTTCGCTGTTTTAAGGCGATCAGCCATTGCGCGGATGCATTGTTCTTTGATGCTGGCGTCTGCTGAGAGCTTGCTGAGGGCTGCATTTGAGTCTGTGTTGAGTTGATTGGCGAGCTGAGCGTAGGTGAAGATTGCAGCGACTCTGCCTTCCTTAGAAACGGTGGTGTCAGCGGCGATAGCTTCTACGTGGGGAAGGTATGCCATGTGGTTTCTGCGGAGAATTTCTTGCTGGGCGTAGACTCTGGCGGTGGAGCTAGCAGTCTTGAGAAGATTTACTAGGTCTGTAGCTGATAGTTTGGTGAGTTCGGGGAATTTGTTATATTTCCAGTTTTTAGGAGTGACGATGGAGACGAATCCTTTGTTAGGGTTTCCGCTGTATCCGGCACCATCCCATGCGGAGATGTACATTCTGCCTGAGGCGTCGACGTCCATGTCTGTGACTTGTGAGCAGCCGATGAAGTCTTCTGGCTCGTTAGTGAATGATGCGCCGTCTTTTTCTACTCTGTGGATGTAGATGTGGGAGCGTCCCCAGTCGGTCATCATGAAGGTTTTGTTGTATTTTTCTGGCCAGCCTGGCTCTTCAAAATACATGTTACCACAACCTGAGCCACCGCCGTATTCGCCGAGGGCGGGGAGGATGTCTTCAGGGAAATTTGTGTAGAGGCTAGGGTAGCCGTATTCGCCATTTTGGATGTAGTGGCTGAAACGTGTCCACCAGCCGACACCGTCGTTGGTGTTTTCTCTGGTGACTACGTTCATGAATGGGTCGATGGCTACATCGTAGACGTTACGGGTGCCGTGGATGAAGGTTTCCATTTCTGAGCCGTCTGGACGGACGCGGACGATGCCACCGCCGTGCATGCTGAGTTTGGTGCCGTCTGTTCCCTCTGCTCCTACGAAGCCGAAGTCACCGATGCTGATGTAGATCCAGCCGTCGATTCCGAGACGGATGTTGTTCGTTGAGTGGTCAGCGCCACGGCTTTTGATGAATTTTGGGTTACCGATGTTGGTGACGAGTGGCTTGGCTGGGCCGTCTGCTACGCCGTCGTTGTCAGCGTCTACGTAAACTGAGAGTTGCTGGGTGTCGATCTTGCCGTTTTTCTGGGTGCTGTGAAGGACGATGAGTCTGTCGCCGATGGAGAGGATTCCACGAGGGTTGTCCATTTTAGCGAAGACGGTGCGTTTATCTGCTTTGCCGTCGTTATTGGTATCGAGTAATTTAGCAACGTAGCCTTGGTTAGGCTTCTTTCCGAGTGAGCCCTGCATGTCTACACCGACGAAAACGTCACCGTATGGTGAGGCGGCGATGACTGCTGGACACGGGGTCATTTTTGGGCCAGCAAATAGTTGAGTTTCTAGCTCAGCGGGCACCGTGGTGGTGCCGGCGACGGCGGAAAAAGCACTTAACGAAGAGATAAGTGAAGTGATGATCGTTTTCTTCATGACAATAATACTAGCCTTGGTGACAAATCTATCAAGTTCACAAAGTAAAAAAAAAGGAGCAGCCTTGAATAGGCTAACTCCTGATTGAAATTGTATTATTTGGGTTCCGCTTTATTTTGCTGATTGGGCGAACATGAGGGTGTCGATGTAGAAGGTGGTTCTGCTTCTTGGTTTTCTGCCTCGGCGGTCTTTACGGTCACTGCGTTTTTGTGGTTCTTCTCTGGTTTTGAGTGCTGCGTTTTCTGTGTGTGTGGCAGGTAGGCCTTTGCGGTGATGGTAGTGGTTGAAGACTCGCTCATACATGGCACGGAGTCGGCCACGTGCGTCGCTAGAGAGCTTTTTGTAGTGGTAGCGGCCTTCGAAGCTGATGTATGGCTCGTATGGGACATCGTGTCCGAGGTTGTATTTTGCGGTGTATTCGAATCCTTTGAGTAGGCGGTTGTCGAGGGCGCTGTAGAGGTCGATGTTTTGGATCCAGGCTGTTTCAGCGGTGTTGGCTAGGAATTCGAGTCCCATTTGGGTGTGGCCTTGGTCGCGACCGCTTTCTTGGCATTCGCCGGATTCCATGAAGTAGTTACCGATAGCGCCGTTGCCTTTGCCTTTAAGGTAGTAGTCTTTTGCTCTGTCGAACATGGTGCGGTCATCGAGGAATACGCCCATGGCGATCATGGCTTGGAGCATGGATGCGTCCCAGTTGCCGTTGGCGGATGGGTAGAAGTCTTTGATGATGGGGTAGCAGATTTCGCGGAGCATGGTGGCGAATTGTGCTTGTTTTTGTTGTGGCCAGACGTCTGAGGTGTGCTTGATGAGTTCTGCGGCGATGGTGAAGTGATAGGCGCTCATTCCTACGAGGAGGCGGGCATCGTGGTTGCCGATGGATTTGAGGGTGGCGGACCAGGCGTCTAGGATCTCAGCGGATTTTTTGGCGTGGGCTTTATTTCCTGTGATGGTCCAGCAGAGTGCGTGGGTGTAGGCGGCCATGGCGTCATTGCTGAAGTCTGATGAGCCGATGTTGGGGTTATTTGATGCGCCTCGTTCTACGTCTGCACGTGGCTGGGGTTTCCAGGTGAGTGAGGCGTGGTTGCTGGAGGTAAGTTTTTGCCAAGCGGTGAGCCAGGGTTGTTCTTTTGCTTGGATTTTCTTTTTAACGAACTCGATGCTTTCTTGGCTGTGGACGACTCCTGGGTGGATGAAGTCTGCTTGGGCTGAGAGGGTTAGACTGAGGCCGAGGTTGATGGTTATGGCGGAGATGAGAAATGTCAGCTTCCTTTTGAGTGTGGATATTTTTGATCGATGCATGGTTCTTTGGATGTGAATGAGGTTGGTGGTTCGTGAATTAGGGGGCAGAGGTGAGTTTTAGCATGGCTTCAGCGTAGCGTTGGCCTAGGAGTAGTTGGCTTTTGGCGTCGAAGTGTGTTCCGGGATCCCAGGTGGTGGTTCCTTCTGATGTGACGAGTCCGCAGAGGGGGTCGCTTTCACATGCGGCCTGGATGGCGGCGCGGACTTTGTCTCGGCTGCCGTTATCGTAAACTTCGCCGAGGACGAATGGGAGGTCTGCGATTCCGGTGTCTTCGCGGATGCGAGCGAGAAGTTCTGTTAGGCGTTGATGGTGGAGTTTGGTGTTTGTTTTGGAGTCAGATTCACCTTGGTGCCAGATGAGGCCGCTGATCTTGAATGTGTGGCCGTCTTTGGTGAGTTGTTTGGTGGCGAGGTTGATCGTCTCGATGAAATTTAGGTAGCATGGGCCTTGAGTCTTTGGCTTGCCTTTGAGTCCGGGTGTCCAGTCTTTGCGGAGATTAGTGCCGCCTTTTGAGCCTTTGATGAAGGCGAAGTTTTGTTTTGGTTGGGCTTTTTGCATGCCGGCTGCGAAGCCGATTTCTGGTCCGAAGGTGGGAGAAGGGAGGCCGCCTTTGTATTTTGGTGGGATGCTGAATCCGGGTTGGAGTTTTTCCCAGCCGTCTGATGCGTGTGGTGGGTTGCGGTAGAAGATGATGGTTTTGGTAGATGCTTTTTGTTGAGAAGATTCGAGGTTTTTGGTCTTGCCTCGGCCGTCCATGTTTGACTGGCCTGCGAGTAGGTAGACGTCGTATTCCGTAGCTGATGCGGGGATGGAATGGATGACGAATAGAGCTGCGATGGTGGTGAGTATTTTTTTCATGATGATTTATTCCCTTCTTTGATACGAATGGAGTTAGCGACTTTTATCAGTCAGTTTTCTAGGATTATGGGAGTAGAGGTTTGACCTTGGCGATGATGAGTTCGGCGATGATACGTGTGCCAGTTTGGCTGGGGTGAACACCGTCTGGGCTCATCCATTTTGGTGTTTTTTTGAGTTCTTGGTTGAGGTCGACTAGGGGGACTTTATGTTTTTCTGAGACTTCGATAGCGGCATGGCGGTAGTTGTTGATCATCTTTTCAAGTCCGCCTTGTTTCTCGTAGAGGTCCTTTTCATGTCGGGTGAAGTATTTTTCGATGTTGATGGGTGGGAGGGTGCAGAGGACGACTTTGGCGCCTGCTTTTTCGCTCGCTTTGATCATGGTTTCGAGGTTATTTTTGTAATCCTTTAGGGTGACGTAGACTCTGGGTGCGTCTACGCGGAGGTCATTGGTTCCGAAGAAGATCACGACGATGTCAGGGTTGTGGTCGATGACGTCTTTTTGCATTCTGCGTAGTGCTTGTGCGGTGGAGTGGCCGGCGACTCCAGACATGACGGTGTCAACATTGAGTGCTTTTGCGAGGATTTGGTCATAACCGCGTTTGGTGATGCTGTCACCGAAGCAGACGACTTTGGTTTTTGGTGGCTCGTCGTCAGCTAAGGAGGTAGAAGATAATGATAGAGAAAGAATAGTGACGCTTAGAGTGACTAGATAGGTGAATAGTTTCATGGATATAAAGAGTGGGTTTGATGTATGATTTTAGTCTATGAAAGTTAGGTTAGTCTTACTTCAGTGTCTAGAAAAGAAGTCTGTCTCACAGGTTTGGTGTGTGGGTAATGTTCTTAATGTTAGAGTGTTGGTCTATTTTGTTTGCCATGTATCTTTTGGTTCTAAGATGGTTTCTACTTTGTTGGAGTTTAGCCAGTGCATGGCATTTTCGTCGTTTGTTAGATAGGCTTGAAAAAATTTAAGGCTGATGGTTTTGATTACTTCATGATGGTTTGGGTTTCGGTGGTTTTTGCCTGTTAGGGTTCGGTCAGAGAATGCCATGTGGGTTGCTTTATTTAGGACGAGTTGGTATTTGTCTCCTTTGGGTAAGTTCTGAAATACTTCCATGCGGCTTGCTGGGGTGACATGGGGAGTGAGGATGACTTTGTCTTCGGTTCCGGTCATTAACAACCATGGGGTGCTTACTTTTGAAAATGCTTTCTTGGTGGCGTCACTGTTAGGTTTGCCGTTTTTTCTGGGGGTGCTGGGACTCATGGCAAAGGCTGCTTTGATTCGTTTGTCGGTGAACCTTTGACCTGCTGCTTCATTCCATTGGCCAGAGGTGGAGAGGGCGGTAATGGCTCCAAAGGAGTGTCCGCTCATACCGAGTTGCTGCATGTTGAGTTTGGCATAGAGCGGGTGTGATGGATCAAGGTTCCATTTTGTGAGTTGGTCGATGGTGGCGGGCACATCGTGCATGCGTTTGAGGTAGCTTTGGATGCTCATGCCGCTTTTGAGGGCTTTGATTTTGTCCTTGTATGGTTTGTCTTTGATGATGTTGATGTCACTACCTTCATGCTGCATGGCGACTGTTATGAAGCCGTGTTCGGCCCAAAATGTACCTAGGTAGCTGCCTACTTCTCTTGATCCTCCCAGTCCGTGGCTAAGGAGGATGACGGGTGCGTTTTTTATGGATGGATTTTGTGGGGAGTAGATTTTAAGCGGAATCATGCGTGCTTTTCCTTCATATAAGTAGGAGAATTCAGTGAGTTGGCTAGTGGTTTTAGCTGAGGGTGGATGTTTGACTTCTGGATATGCAGAGCAAGCAATGCTGAGTAGAATAAAGAAGAAAGGCGATATAGTTTTAATCATAAGTGATGAAACCTGCGGGTTCGCAAAAAGTTCTTATTCATTTATGATTTGCTGTGAATGGAAAGTATCCTTCGAGTGAAAATGCTGTTAGATGAGGAAAACTTTGCTGGAGGTAAGTTTTCTGTTGCCATGAAGGAGAGTTGTGTGGATAGTTAGGGTAGATTGAATAATTTTTTACAGAGTGGGCGGAATGGAGTAGTGGCTAGAGGTGAGTTTTTGTGTGAGCTGTTAGAGTATGTACCTTTAACGATATGAATTTATGATTGAGACGGTGAAACAACTAAATGAGGGCACTGGCGACAGTGCAGATTCTAAAGTAGGAACAACTACTAAGCCTGAGAAAAATAAAGTAGCATCGCAGTTAAGGGAGTTCGGGCTGCATGCACCGGCTACGCCAATTGGGGCGAAAAACTTTGTGTTGGATACGAATGTGTTATTGCATGACCCAGGTTGTTTGAATCGTTTCGCGGATAACCATTTGTGTATACCTGCTGACGTGCTTAGTGAGCTAGATAAATTTAAAAATGAACAGAGTGACCGTGGGGCGAATGCTAGGCAGGTTCACCGTAAATTGACAGAGATGTTCTCACACGGAGGGAGTGTTACGCAGGGTGTGGAAACTGATGGTGGGGGAACGATCCGACTGGTGATTTATGATCCAATTTTCTGCATGGATAACAGTGAAATGCTGGCTCAGTTCTTGCGGATTTTTCCAGATAAAGCTAGGGTGGATCATCGGATTATGGCGGTAACATTGTTGATCGCAGAATACAATGATGCGCCTGTTGTGCTGGTGACGAAGGATCTGAATATGCAGTTGAAGGCACGTGCTGTGCACATTGTGTGTGAGGATTATCAGAATGATAAGGTGGATCCTCGGGAGGTGAGTAACTATGATATTTTTCCTGTGGATGTGAATCCTGCTGAGTTGCAAAGGTTCGCGAGTAGTGGTCATTTAGAGTTGCCGCATGAGCGTCGCGAGGGGGTGGTATTGAACCAGTATGTGCTTCTTACAGCTGGGGAGAAACAAACGATGCCCGCAAGGTTAGATAGCGAGGGGTTTTTTGTGAGACTGCAAACTCCTGAGGTGCTACGCATTCCTGATGGGCATCATTTGAAGCCGCTTAATTTGGGGCAGAAATGCTTGATCGATGCGCTGTTGAATCCAGATATTTCGTTAGTGACATGTTATGGTCAGGCAGGGACGGGCAAGACGCTGGTTGCAGTGGCTGCTGGCTTGCATGAGATGTTTAATAGGAAGTATAACGGGATAACGATCAGTCGTCCAGTGGTGGCGATGGGAGATCAGTTGGGATTTTTGCCAGGGGATCTGGATGATAAGATGCGCCCGTGGTTGCAGCCGATTTATGATGCATTGGAATTATTAATGGCTCCACCGAGTGGGAATCAGCCACCGCGAAGGAAGCAGGGCAAGAAGGATGATGATGTCAAGAGTGTGAAAGCTTATGATCATTTGATTGAGCAGGGTGTGGTGGAAATTGAGGCACTTTGTTACATTCGAGGACGTTCGATACCGAATCGATTTTTCGTGCTGGATGAGGCGCAGCAGCTTACTCCACAGGAAGCGAAAACCGTGGTTACGCGGATGTCTAGAGGGTCTAAGTTGGTGCTCGTAGGTGATCCGGCGCAGATAGATAACCCTTATGTGGATAGTCGGAGCAATGGTCTGGTTTATACTAGGAATAAACTTAAAGGTCAGCCCTTTACAGCGCATGTGACTCTAAGCCGAGGCGAGCGTAGTCCGTTGGCTGAGGCTGGTGCCCAGTTGATGTAGGGGGGAGAATTAGGAATGTTGAATGTTGAATGTTGAATGTTGAATGTTGAATGTTGAATGTTGAATGTTGAATGTTGAATGTTGAATGTTGAATGTT
>JBPOGF010000020.1:0-98164 GCA_051251915.1 Akkermansiaceae bacterium
TCATCCTCCTAGTACTTTAAGACGTCTAAAATTCTATCAAAATTTGTTCACAAATAGATCTGTGTAAAAGTCAGGGCAACGCCCTGGGACCCCACACCCCCACAACAACTCAGCCCTGAAAGGGCGCTCTAACCACCCATGACTGACAACATCAAAAAAAACATTTTCTCTCTTGCTGTCTTGCCAAGTTCACTCCCCCCCTGTTAGGTTCCAGCTCTAAACTTTTACCCTTGATCAACACACATGGAATGGATTGAACCCGCAGATAGCAATGACTCTTCTGCCGAAATTGAAAAGCACCTCTGGGCCACAGCCAATGCGCTCTGGGCAGATGCTGGTTTGAAGGCCATCGGGATATTCTCCTACCAAAACTACTTACGCCATGATCATTAAAATTATCGAAATCAAGAACACTGGTAAGTTCAGAAATTACTGCGCAACAGGAGATACTCGTTTCTCACGACTGAACTTCATTTATGGTGAAAACGGTCGAGGAAAGACTACTCTAGTGTCATTACTCAGATCACTTTCGGACGGATCTTCTGAACATCTACAACAACGCAAGACCCTTGGTTCTACAGATGCTCAGACAGCCCGCATTCTACTCAGTTCTGGTGTATCTAGCTTTAATGGCAGTAGTTGGAGCACCACTTTAGCTTCTCTTGAAATCTTCGATCCAGTGTTCGTTGCTACAAATGTTCATTCTGGGGAAGAAGTCAGTCATGACCACAGAAAGAATCTCCATAAATTTGCCATTGGAGAACGAGGCGTTGAACTAGCTAGAGAAATAGAAAGATTAGATGCTGAGAAGAGAACTACCACTCGTGAAATCGGAGCACTAAAAACACTGATCCAGACTCACACAGGGTTTAGCGATCCTGTAGAGACTTTAGAAGCTATACCTGTTTTAGAAAGCGAGGAGAGCAAACAGGGGGTTAGGGATAGAATGTTGGCAATAGAACAAGATTTAACTACTCAGAGAGCAACTCTAGAGATCTCTGCAAGATCTATATTCGCTGAAGTCTCATTCCCAGATTTAAATGTATCTAATATCTGTCAATTGTTAACTCACACACTCGACAATATTGAGGCAACAGCGGAAGAACGTGTAACGGCCCACATCTCCCAAATGAATCACGTAGCTGAGTCATGGGTTGGCAAAGGTCTGACTCTCTCTATCGATGATAACTGCCCTTTCTGCCGTCAGCCTTTAGCTAACTCTGATATCATATCAGCTTACCGCAGTTATTTTAACGCGGAGTATCGAGCGTTAAAGAATTCTCTACTGGAGGCGACCAATACAGTATTCAATATCCCTACTCACCCACATGAAGCTACTATAGCCATGAACTGTATCCAGGCTGAATTCTGGTCTCTACACATTACGACTACACCGTTAATTGTCAATATTGCCTCATGGACTTCGACTCTAGAGCTTGCTAAAACAGCACTTCATAGCGCATTAGAGAGAAAAATAGCATCTCCTATAGAGCCGATTGAGTTATCTAATGAAGAGGAACACGATATAGCTAGCTATACAGCTCTCTCGGAAGAATTCATAAGCTATAATGAGTCAGTCAAACTATCAAATATAGAGATTACTGGGTTACGTTCTAGGCTTGCAAGCAACACTACAGAAAGTCTCAAACAAGAAAAACAGGAACTCTTGAAGCAGCTAAGACGGTCTGAAGCTGCCACAATTGAACTACTAGAACAATACGCAGAAAAGAAGGCTCACGGAGAAGACCTAGCCTCCAATAAGATTGAAGCTAAAGCTGAACTCGATACTGAAACAAGTAGTTTACTAACCAGATTTCAAACTTCGATAAACAGCTACTTATCCCAGTTTTCTGCAGGTTTCGAAATTGATTCAACTCGGGAAATGCATCGAGGTGGTAGCCCTAGTGTTCATTACCAGATTAAAATAAATGATAACTTGGTAAACGCCTCCTCTTCAAATAACACAACGCCATCATTCAAGACCTGCTTAAGTAGCGGTGATAAAAATACGCTGGCCTTCGCATTTTTTCTAGCACGCTTAGATGCGAGTGACGACCTCGCTGATAAAGTCCTAGTTTTTGACGATCCTATGACTAGCTTAGATGCTAATAGGCGGGCAGCAACACAGGCTCAAATTCTTCGATTAGCTGGACTCACCACACAACTGATAGTCTTTAGCCATGATGCGTATTTCCTGCGCGAAGCTTGGGATCAATCTAGTGGACAGAGCTCTACTACACTATGTTTACGCCGTAGCGGCCGCTCAGACAGTTCTCTACACGAATGGAACATCGAGTCAGAAACTGCTGGAGAATATTACCGTAATTATTATACACTTGAGGACTTCCTAAAAGGAAACACACCAAATGATCCACGTAACGTGGCTAGATGCATCAGACCGTTACTAGAGGCTAACCTACGTTTACGTTTTCCTGGACAATTTAGACGAGATGATTGGCTCGGTGGTTTTCTAGGCTTGGTGAGGGATGCTCCGATAGGTCACCCCTTAGAGCCTCTCAATGGTAGCTTATCAGAACTTGAGCAAATAAACGAATTTTCAAAACACTTCCATCACGACCAAAACCCTGATGGTTACGCAACACACACAACTACTGACACTGAGTTACAAGGTTACGTTAAACGCACTATTTCAGTTTTGGGAGGCGTTTATTCATAAATCATGGCAAACGCACTATCCGAAAATGTATTTTCTGTGGTTCTCCAAGTGGTAGTAGATAGCATGCTTTGCCAGACTGGTTAGCAAAAGCAATGAGGCTCTAAAATGAACCATCGACCTCTTCGAGCGAAAGTGTGGTCGCCTCTACGAACACATCCTACTGAAATACCCACAGCAGAATGAGTCGGTTTATATGGCTGGGTAGTAATGGGAGCCACTCCATCTCTACAGTGCCTATGGCTCGTCAGAAGTCAGAAGTTGACTAGTCATTAGTAGGATTCTTCGCTATCTAACGCATCACTGCGGAGCTCCATCGTCCTAGACCACTGACCAATAAACCTCCGACAGCCCCCAGCTCTACAAATGCTCCAAGCCACCCTAGCCGCTCAAATTAACCTGTAGACCACAAAAAACCACTTCCCTTGACAGGACCAAACCAGTGTGAAAGGCTGATCGACCAACACTACATTTAACAAAATTACTACATGAATATCGGAATCTGGATCAGCCTCATACTATACTTCGCCCTGATGATCGGCATCGGGCTCTACTCTGCTAAAAAATCTACCTCAAACTCAGAAGAATACATGCTCGGAGGCAGAAATCTCCACCCAGCTGTAGCCGCCCTCTCCGCCGGCGCCTCAGACATGTCCGGCTGGCTACTGCTCGGCCTCCCAGGTGCACTCTACGCCACCGGACTCATCGAGTCCTGGATCGGCATCGGACTCTTTCTCGGCGCTCTAGTTAACTGGATCATCGTCGCCCCCAGACTCCGTGAGCAAACCGAGCGCTACGACAACGCCCTCACCGTCCCCCAGTTCCTAGCCAACCGCTTCCCCTCCCGCGCCATGCCCCTCCGCACCGTCTCAGCCATCATCGTCGTTATCTTCTTCATCGTCTACACCGCCGCTGGTCTCGTCGGCGGAGGCAAGCTCTTCGCCAGCGCATTCGGTGACCTAGTCAACCTCTCATTCATGAGCGACTACATGTTCGGCGTCTGGTTCACCCTCATCGTCGTCCTCGCCTACACCGTAGTCGGCGGCTTCCTAGCAGTCAGCCTCACAGACTTCTGCCAAGGCATTATCATGATGCTAGCCCTCGTCATCATGCCCATCGTCATCCTCACCACCGGCCAAGGCGATGGCTTCACCGCCGCCGCCCAACGCCTCACCACAGAAGTCGATCCTAACTTCCTCTCCCTCACCAATGGACTCACCTTCGTCGGACTCATCTCCGCACTAGCCTGGGGACTAGGCTACTTTGGCCAACCCCACATCATCGTCCGCTTCATGGCAGT
This sequence comes from Akkermansiaceae bacterium, assembly GCA_051251915.1. Lineage (GTDB taxonomy): Bacteria > Verrucomicrobiota > Verrucomicrobiia > Verrucomicrobiales > Akkermansiaceae > Rubritalea. Next base: position 3,975 of record JBPOGF010000020.1, read on the forward strand.
CCGCTCAGTAAAAGACGTCAGCACAGCGCGTAACTACGCCATGACCTGGATGCTCGTAGCCCTTCTCGGAGCCATCGGCATGGGCGTCTTCGGCCGCGCCTACATCGTCCGTAATGAAATCGCCATCGATGACCCAGAAACTATCTTCATGGTCCTCTCAGACCTCCTCTTCCACCCACTCATCACCGGCTTCCTATACGCAGCACTGCTAGCCGCCATCATGTCCACCATCTCCAGCCAACTCCTAGTCTCATCATCCTCTCTAACAGAAGATTTCTACCGCCTCTTCATCAACAAAAAACCAACCGACAAACAACTCGTCACCACCGGAAAACTCAGCGTACTCCTCGTCGGAATCATCGCCGCACTCATCTCCGGAGACCCAGAATCAGAAGTCCTCGGACTCGTAGCTAATGCCTGGGCAGGCTTCGGAGCAGCATTCGGTCCCATGATCCTCCTATCACTCACTTGGAAGAAAATGTCAGGCACCGGAGCACTAGCAGGAATGGTCGTCGGAGCCGCCACCGTCATCATCTGGGTCGCATCCGGCCTCAGCGCAAGTACAGGCATCTACGAAATTATCCCCGGCTTCATCCTCTCCACCTTAGCCATCATCATCGTCAGTAAGTTAACTCAAGTCGATGGCGAGTTCCGAGAACTCCTCAAATAACTCCCACTATCCTAAGGGCTGATCTCATCCCCCACAAACTCCTCTATCACCTCATGTGGGATGATCAGCCCAAACGTCCTCGAAAACCGAGCAATATGCACCCCCACAAACTCCCCCCTCTCATCAAACACCGGAGTCCCCGCATCACCAGCGTAAAGTGGTAGTGCATGACTAATCGCCAACGGAAATGGAGCACGCCTACCTGAAATCAATGACCCATCCATCATCGGTCCCACATGCCGTTTCTCCCTCACCGCTCTGCGCCCATCAGTAGCAATATTCCAAACCGGCCTCTCTTTCCCATCCGGAGCAATCAGTAACTGCCCAGCTACCACCTCTAAATCCTTACCTCTAGGAAATTCAACCACTGGCATATCCAACGGTTTCTCCAGCTTCAACAGCACCAGATCCAACTCCTCAGACCGCTTCACCTCCGATAGGGAAAAACTAAAGTTAGGAATCCTAAGCTGCGGAGACGTCATCCTATCCACCACACTAGCCTTAGTCAGAAGTAAATCTTGTTTCACAGCTACCGCTCGAACTGTAACCGACTTCTTTTTCCCCTTATCTTTCTTTACCTCCGCATCATCAACCAACAACGAATAAAAATGCGCCGGCTTTTCCTCCAACGGCAACAACCCAACCAGCGCCGGATCATCCAACCCCATCTCAACATCCAGACCCTGAGCCAACGCTATCGAATCCTTAGCCACAAAACTCACCAAACTCTTAACGTCCAGCTTCACCTGCCCCTTCTCATTCGAGTTCCTCTCAAAAAAATCCATCGTAGCCGCATGCTTCACCTGCAGCCTCCTAATCAATTCCTCCTGAATTAACTTCACCTTACCCGGAGTAAAATCAGCCGAAAACAAAACCCCACTCAAAGGCGATCGCTTAGCATCACCACTAACCTCAGACCTGATCAAAGCATCCCGATACAAATGAAACTGATCAATCGTCCCAAACACATTAAAATCCATCTGCTTCGCCGCAGAACTATTAATCCCCACCAACTCACCAGCCAGATTAAATACCGGCCCACCAGAATCCCCCTGCTGAATGTTCATATCCGAATACAAAAACCACGGCACCCCATCCTTCATCCTCACGCTAGTCACCCTCCCCACCCTAACCTGCGCAGGCCTCCCCTTAACAATCCCAGAAGGATGCGCATACGTGAAAATAAACTCCCCCATCTTAGACGCCCCCTCCGCCAACTTCACTACTGGCAGAACATCCCCCTCCGGATTTTCTATCCTCAGTAACCCCAAATCCGCCTCCGGATTAAACCCCAACTTCTTAGCCCTATAAACCTCCCCACTCTCTAATCTAACCACCAACTTCCCCTCATCCTTCACCATCCGCACCACATGCCCAGCAGTCAGCACATAACCCTCCTGAGAAATAATCACCCCAGTAGCACGCACCCCACCCTCCACAGAAACACAAGCACCCCGAACCTCCTTCAACGATTCCCTAACAGCCTTAGAAATCTCAACAGGCGAGATCACCTCCGGCTCAACAGCCGAGGCAACTCCACCCAGCACAAGACAGAGAAGCACAGCCACCCCAGTCACCAAACGATGAAATTGACCAACCATAAATCTCTCTACCCCACAGGATGCCAAGTCGTCTTTATCTCCTGAAAATCCATAATCGGATAAGGACTAAGATCACCCTCACAACTATCACGGAAAACCACCCGCTTCACATTCTCTGCTCCCAGCTCACGCACAGACTTCCGTACCTCCACATCACCAGAACAAACCACCACAGAATTCACATCCATATGCCCAGAAAGCGTCGGCAGCATATCAGAAACATCCCCAGTAAGCACATTCACCACACCACCAGGAACATCAGAAGTATGGATCACCTCCGCTAACTCCATCGCCACAGTCGCCCACTTATTAGGCACTACCAGCAACGCACTATTCCCCCCCACAAGCACCGGCGCCATCTGAGAAACAATCCCCAACAACCCAGCCTTATCATCATCACAAAACACCACCCCAACAACACCAGTCGCAACCGGAGCACTAAAATTATAATGCGGACTACTCACCGGATTCACACTACTATAAACCGCCTGAAACTTATCACTCCACCCAGCAAAATACACCAACGCATCCACCGAGCTCTCCACCTCCGTCACCGCCGCCTTCTCAGTCATCCCAGCAGCCATCAGCACCCCCACAAACTGAGCCTTCCTCCCCTCTAACATCTCTGCCAACCGATACAAAATCTGCCCCTTCAAATAAGCACTAGCCCCCTGCCAGCCACCCTGAGCCTTCCTCGCAGCCACCACCGTATTCCGCAGATCCTTCTTACTAGCCATCGCAGTATTCGTTATAACTCCACCCTTCTTATCTAACAGAGCATGCACCCTCCCAGACTCAGACCTAGGAAACTTCCCCCCAATATACAACTTATATGTCTTTTTAACCTCTAATCTACTCATCACTTTATGCGTTAAATTTCACGTAAGGATACAAACCATGAAGACCACCTTCACGCCCTATCCCACTCTCTTTAAATCCACCAAATGGCGACGCAGGATCAAAGGCATTATAAGTATTCGCCCACATAATCCCTGCATTAATATGATCCGTCAGCTTGAACACCTTAGACCCCTTATCACTCCATACCCCACCAGAAAGCCCATACTGCGTATTGTTCGCCTTCTCCACCGCCTCATTCACCGTCCTAAACGTCTGCACAGTCAACACCGGCCCAAAGATCTCCTCCTGCACCACCGTATGACTCTGAGCACAATCCAAAATCAACGTAGGCGGATAGAAATTCCCCTTCCTAGGAACACTAACCTCAGGTTGCCAAACTACAGCACCCTCCTTACTCGCACTCTTCACCAGCGCCTTAATCTTCACCAACTGCTCCTTAGAATTAATCGCCCCAATATCCGTATTCTTATCCATCGGATCCCCCACAATCAAAGTCTCAATCCGCTTCTTCAACTTCTTCACCACCTTATCAGCCACTCCCTCCTGCACCAACAGCCTAGAACCAGCACAGCAAACATGCCCCTGATTAAAGAAAATCCCATTCACTATCCCCTCCACCGCCTGATCAATAGCCGCATCATCCATAATCACATGCGCAGCCTTACCACCCAACTCCAACGTATAACTCTTATCCGTCCCAGCTACCGATTTCAAAATCTCCTTACCCACACAAGTAGACCCAGTAAAAGCCACCTTATCCACATCCGGATGCCCCACCAAAAACTTACCTGTATCACCCGCACCAGTAACAATATTCACCACCCCAGCCGGAACCCCAGCCTCCTCTATCACCTCCGCTAACAACAACGCTGTTAGAGGAGTAGTCTCCGCAGGTTTCAAAACAACCGTATTCCCCGTAGCCAAAGCCGGCGCTATCTTCCACGCCGCCATCATCAACGGAAAATTCCACGGAATCACCTGCCCCACCACACCCACAGGCTTCACCTTCCTTCCAACAATCCCCGCACCAGGAAATGCAAAATCCAACTTATCCGCCCACCCCGCATAATAAAAGAAATGCGCAGCCACCAAAGGAATATCCACATCCCGACTCTCCCGAATCGGCTTCCCACCATCCATCGTCTCCAACACCGCAAACTCACGCCCACGCTCCTGCAAGATCCTCGCTATCCTATACAAATATTTCCCCCGCTCCGCACCACTAATAGAACCCCACTCACCCTCAAATGCAGCCCGAGCAGCCTTCACCGCCGCATCCACATCCTTCTCCCCAGCATCAGCCACCTCAGTCAACACCTTCTGATTCGCCGGATTCACCGTCTCAAAAGTCTTCCCTCCATCAGCATCCACCCACTTCCCACCAATAAAAAGCCCATACTTCTCCTTAATATTCACAATCCCAGCGGACTCTGGTGCTGGCGCATACTCGCTGCCATTGATAAAATCATACATAGTTTTCTTCTTCTATTACTTAAACTTAAAATTTAAAATTAGTCCTTCGAGAAATAATCCCCCCCTTGATACAACCCCGTCCGCTGCTTCTCCAACTGCATCAGCAAATCATTCGTCAGCGAACTCGCACCAAATCTAAACCATTTGTTAGACAACCACTTCTTCCCCAACATCTCCTTCACCATCACCAAATACTGCAACGCCAACTTCGCATCAGAAATTCCCCCCGCAGGCTTCATCCCCACCATCACACCAGTCCGCTCATGCCAATCCGCTATCGCCTGCAACATCACCAACGTAAATGGCAACGTCGCCGCAGGCTGTATTTTCCCCGTAGAAGTCTTAATAAAATCCGCCCCAGCAGCCATCGAAAGCTCACTCGCCACCCTAATATTATCCAGCGTCTCCAGCTCCCCCGTCTCCAAAATAACCTTCAAATGCGCCTCCCCACACGCATCCTTACACTTCGCCACCTCATCATAAATCCCCCTATAATCACCCGCCAAAAACTTACCCCTAGAAATCACCATATCTATCTCATCAGCACCCTCAGACACCGCATACTTGATCTCCGCCAACCGCTCCCTCAACCTACTCTGCCCACTAGGAAACGCCGTAGCCACACTAGCCACCTGCACCCCACTATCACCCACCGCCTTCTTCGCCACCCTCACCAATGAAGGATAAACACAAACCGCAGCCGCCGGCCCAATACTAGGATCACTCGCCATTGGACACATCGCCTTCCTACACATCTGCTTCACCTTCCCCGCACTATCCTTCCCCTCCAGCGTCGTCACATCCAGCATCGTAACAGCCAACTTCAACGCAGAAATCTTCGTCTCACCCTTCAAGCTCCGCGTCTGATAACGCTTTGCTCTCTCCTTCACCCCCACCTCATCAATCGGTGCTATGTCTCTCAAATTTGGATATGCCATACTCGTATAATCATCGATTAAATTTTACAAACCGCCTAAAAAAACTGGCCAATAATTCGCTCTAAATGTTCAGCGTCTATATCATCAAAACTACTCTTAGCTGTCGAGTCAATATCCAACACCGCAACAATTTCGCCACCTACTCTAACAGGAACCACCACCTCACTCTCAGAAGCAGCATCACAAGCTATGTGCCCAGCAAAGGCATGCACATCCTCCACCACCTGAGTCTCCCCACTCTCCACCGCCGTCCCACAAACACCCCTACCCACAGCAATCCTCAAACAAGCCGGAGTCCCCTGATAAGGCCCCACCACCAGCCCCCCATCCATCATCCTATAAAACCCCGTCCAATAAAAATAATCAAACGCATTGTGCAACACCGCCACAACAGAAGCCATCTTCACAATCTCATCCCCCTCACCATCCAGCAATCCCTTCAGCTTCATCAAGCACCCATCATAAATATCAACCTTTTCTTCCTTCGTCATACTAAATCACTACCACAAGCCCGTAACTCCAGGAAGCAATAATCTACACCTAACCAGCTCCCCAGCCTAATCCACCAACCAAAAACTTCACCTTCATCAACCTTTCGTGTAATTCGTATATTTCACGGTCAAAAATAGTTCCATCAACCCAAGTTCCCTACCCATCAACCAAGTTCCGTGCCTTCAGTGCCTTCCGTGGTTCAAAAAAAATCCATCAACCCAAGCTTATTTTCATCAACCAAGTTCAGTGTAATTCAGCGACTTCAGCGGTTCAAAAATATTCCATCATACCCCCAATCACGAAAATCCGTGGTCCCACACCGCAAGTCAAAACCCAAGCAACCTAAAACATAAAACCTAACCACTTAAAACCTTCCTTGTGAAATCCAATTTACACCTGTAAATTCACCATATGACCCAACCAGTCACCACTAACTCCCAATGGATTTCCAAATGGCCAGCAGACGGCACCGCACTCAATCTTTCACAAGCACTTGAAGCGGCTAACCATGCAGAAATTTCCACAGACATCACCGCCATCCAGCGTAGCCTTCAAACCGCACAAAAACTCAGCCAACACCCCATTCTCGCCGTCACCGGACAACTAAATTCCGGAAAATCCAGCGTCGTCGCCAGCTTCCTCAGCCCATCAGGCAGATCCCGCGTCCCACGCGGATCATCCAGCGCCACCGGAACCCACCGCTTCGTCTACTGGGTCCCACAATCATGGCTAGACGACTCCTCCTTCCGCACCCTCCTCCTAGACCTCATCGCCACCGCACACCCAAACGGCGTAGAATTCCTAGACACAGACCCAGAAAAAGCCGCCGAGCAATACCGCAGCGGACGCGATCACCTAGAAACCCTCTCCATCCCACTCATCGCCGGCGACCCCCAGCTAGACAACCTCGGCACCGGCCTGTTAGATTGCCCAGACATCCAGACTCACGACCACACAGAAAGCCAACTCTCCCTCATCCCCGCAGACAACCCACGCCTAGACTTCCTATCAGCAGCAGCCCGCGTCTGCTCAGCATTCCTCGTCGTCTGGAACCGCGCCGCCATCCGTGACCGCCTCATAGAAATCATGCTCAGCGCCCTCCGCCAACGCATGGCATCCGCACCACTCTATCTACTCATCAACATGATCCGCCCCGAAGAAGGGCAACCTCAGCGCACCATGTCAGACAGCGACGTCACACGTCTGTTAGAACAATTCCGCATCGCCCCAGACCACGTCTTCGGCGCATTCGACTTCGCCATCGAAGACCGCGGAGACCGCCTAGGCTGGCGACACTACACACCCACCCGACTAGTAGAAAAATTCGACCAAGCAGAAGCCCCTCAGTTCTACCCACTAGCCGAGGGCCTAGAGTCCAATACCGACCTCCACACCCTCTCAGAAAACCTCGACATCGCAGAAATCCAGCGCACCAAAATCGCTGACCACCAGCGCGAACTCACCAACCTCCTCAACAAAGCCTCCACCTCCATCAGCAAATGGGTCACAGAGTCAGAGGAAGAAATCTCTAACATCCACCAAGGCCTCCTCACCACCTGCCACCGCATGATGACCGAGGAAAGCACTGGCGAACCCCTCCAGATCATGTCCCCACAGTTCGCCAGCGCCCTCCACGAGAGCCTAGTAAGAACCGCCCCCTTCGCCCTCAAACTCCCGCTAAGACTCGCCAACCCATTCGACAAAGCATTCGATAGCACCAAGAAATTCATTCGCACCCTCAACCTCAAATCCCTCGCCACAGACAAAATCAAAGACCTCGAAGGAGAACTCAAACAACACCTCAAACTAGGCTCCATCAAAATCGCCAGCAGCGACGCCCTAGCCCGCCGCATGCAAAGCCAACGCTGGTGCCCAGCCAACGCCGAAATCCAAAATCTAGAAACAGCCTGGAACAGCGTCTTTGAAACCTTCCAAAAACACCCCATCGAAACTTTCGACACAGAACTGTTAGACCGCTCAGCCCAAGACCGCTGGGATGGCTTCAGCGTCATGCAAAAGTTCACTATCGGCGGCAAAGCCCTCCTAGGAACCATCGGCGGCTTAGCCGCAGTCTGCGGCATCGCCACCCTCGCAGTAGACGGCGGCGCCACCCTCTTCGCCGCCACCTCAGTCTCCCACGCCATCAATGGCAGCATCGCCGCCGTCATCACCGCCGGCGGATCAGCCACCGCCATGATGGGCTTCCAAGACTCACTCCTAAAAGACAACACCCTCCCCTACCTCTCACGCCTATTCTCCATCACCTGTGACATCTTCCACATCCCACGCACCATCCGCGATGAACCAACAGAGGTAAGTTTTAAAAACCCCAAAGGAAACAAAACCACCTACAAACTCTCCCCCTCACCAGAACTCCCCGTCTTCCCCCCAGTCACCCCACTCACAGACAAACGCCTCTGGAATAAAACGGACAAAGAAGAAGCCTAACAATCTCTAACAATTTCTAACAATGACCACTCAAAAAAACATCCCCATCGATCTCGCAGACAGAGCAGACCGCGCCGTCCGCCAACTCTTCGGCCACGATGCCCCACTCACCCACGCCGTCTCCGCTATCACAGACAACCTCCGCTCAGACATCCAGCGCATCCGCTCCGGCCAGTCCGCCGGCCCAGTCACCCTCGCCCTAGTCGGTCGCGTAGGCGAAGGCAAAAGCTGGCTCACCCGCACCTTCCTCGCAGAAAATGATCCCGCAAACCAGATCATCCAGTCCGGCCAAAACGCCGCCGAACGCAGCATGGAGCTCACCTGGATCGGCTCCCAACAACCCCTCACAGAACTCACCTCCGGCGAACAATTCATCAAAACCTCACCACAAAACCTCCTCGACCTAGGCGCTCCCTACATCCTAGCAGACTCCCCAGGCTACTCAGACCACAATCCCTCACTAGAAGCACTCTCCAGTGTAGCCCTAGCATCCTCTAACATCAAACTCCTCGCCACCTCCGTCTCCCACATCAGAGACTCATCCCTAGCCACATTCATCGGCTCCATGGACGGCTCCCTCATCCTCCCAGTCATCCGCTTCAGACCAGAAGACCAAAAACTTACCCCCAGTGATTCTGTTAGAAACGACAGCCTAACAGAAATGCAAAACTGGATCGCCCACGCCCCCTCAGCCAGCATCCTCCCCCCCATCTTCATCCCAGATGCAGGCATCGCAGGAGACACAGAAGCCCGCACCCTCACCCGCCAGCTCATCTCAGCCGCACTCACCCCCCTCATCGCAGACCCCGCCACCCTAGCCAAACACCGCGACAGCCAGCTCCAACAACGCATCCAACTCACCCGCTCCCACCTCGCCAACACTCTAACAGAATTCCGCCAGCGCATCGGCACCCCAGTAGAAAAGCTCGACCAACTCTCAGCCACACTCCCAGAAATCGTCCAGAAAGAAGTCATCGGCGAAACCTCCCAGCTCCACATCGGCATCCGCTCCCGCTTCCGCGCAGACGCCATCGAGCGCACCCCCGCACTCCTCTTCCCATACCGCTCACTAATGGGCATCCTAGGCCTCACCCACGGAGCATGGGATCGCCTCATCTTCACCACCCTAGGCAGCGTCCCCTCCCTCGTCATGACCGCCTTCCACTCCGTAAAATCATGGTCCAACACCAAAAACTTCGAGCAAACCCTCCGCGACCAATCCCGAGAACGTCTCAACTCACTCATCAACGACGCTTACCGAGAAGACATCAAAAACTTCTCCCTAGCCCTCACAGCCGTCACCAATGAAACAAACCACCCAGAAGAAACCTCACCCAACGAAAACGCCAACCTCATCGAAATCCAAGGCCTAACAGGCCTAGAAATCGAAACTCAAGAAATCATCACCGAAGCCATCAACAAACGCCGCATCTCCAACCTCACCATCTGGCTCGGTGGCATCCTAGCCTTCATCATCTTCTGGACCATGCTCCTCGGCCCAGCCCTAGCCCTCTACACAGACTACTTCAGCTCCCTAAACGAGACTGCCAAATCATTCTCAGAAGGCTGGAAACACTACCCCACACCACCAGCCTCACTCTGGCTCACCAGCTTCATGCTCTCCATGATCCCCGCCGGCATCATCGCCATGATCATCATGTACCTCACCTGCCGCCGTGGCCGCGTCACCAAAACCTCAAACCAGATCGAGGAAAAAATCGCCACCACCATCCGCACCAGAATCGACTCAGACAAACTCCGCCTAGTCATCAACAACCCCAAACTCCAAGCCGCCAAAACCCTCCTAAACATGTCCCGCGAGAAATCGACAGATTAATAATCTCTACCCAAACCACCTCCCAACCACCATCACACCCCACCGAAGAATCCGTCACCAAAGAATCCCGACCCATGACTTATCAACCCATGACCTCTGACGAGCCAAAGGCTCCTAAACGGTCGAATGGCTTCATCTGGTCTATACTAAAAAAACCACCTTCTCCGCCTCAGCAGAAAAGATGGTTTGGAAATAGTTTCAGTGAGCGATCTGCCCACTGAGTAATGCATGGAGAAATCTACCTCCTAGTCCCTCGCTTCGCTGCCTTCTTAGCAGCTTTCTTCGCCGGCTTAGTAGGATTCTCAATGATATCATCCTCATCATCTTCCTCATTCGCACCATGCGTAAGGATGAACTGAAGATCTTCCATATCAAGGTTACTTGCAAATCCTTCGTCTCCTAGAACATTAGTCACCAACGCAGTCTTCTGATGCTGAAGAACACGGATCTTCTCCTCCACCGTATTTCGCGTAAGCAACCGATCTGTTTGATTTATCTGACTAGCTATTTGTTAGGCTCGACGTCGCCTTGATATAAACACATAAAAACCTAAAGCTAGTAAAACAGGAGTGCTAGGTTCAGGCACTGAGGAGAAAGTTACCGATATAGTATCCAAGGCATTAGATGAAGATGTCCAAATAACTTGGTCTGGTGATGAGGCAGAAAATATTGTACCGAAACTAGATGCTATAGTACCAGAACGAGTCATGCTTGACACAATACTAGCTGATTCAGACGGGGATAACTCTTCCCCAAATGCATTATCCCATGCCAAAGCAGTACCATCATAGCCAAAAAAATCACCACTTCCCATCCAGTTCGAGGCGACAAAAAGCGAATCAGTAGTAACTCCAACACTTTCTGTTTTCATCAAATTACCCACACCATTAAGGATATAATTGTTACCTGTGATGGGTAAATTAAGAAATTGCGTACCTGTAGAAACATATGTATCACTAAAGAAACCAGACTTTTTCATTGTCACAGTTCCACCTATCAAATCTTCTGTAATCTCCCAAACTATAGCACCTTGAGCAACACTAGTAAAAGTTAGAAAGCAATTAATGCAAATTGTTAATTTTAGATATTTTGTATAGCTGATTTTTCGTGTCATTATAATTTATTGTTATTTATATTTTTTTACTCTATTTACAAGAGTGATGTTATTTTTATTACTTAGGCTAAATTCTACGACTAAGGCACACTATTATAAATTTAATAATATGATCTGTAATAAAAGATAAAACTCTTTTCTTAGTCTACGTAGTTAAATAATTGGTTAGTTAGTCTTGTTTTCGGCTTCTTCTAGAGATTTTTTAACTACAGCAAGTTTAGCGTTCAATACTTTACTAACGGCCTGCAATTCTCGGGCTTTTATAATCTGGTCAATAAGGACTTTATTTTCTTCAGGAGTGAGCGAATTAGATGACTTTAGTTTGGCTGCAGTATCTTCCATTAATTGAGCATGTTCGAGTAATTTATTTGAGTTAGCATTAAACTCTTCAGATAGGGATTTTAGCTCATGGGACAGTTGATCCACTAGTTCAATTCTATCAGCTGCCTTCTTGCCCGTTGCCGATAGTTTGGGATCGGTAGGACTAGTAGCTTGGCTTGATTGTGAAGCCGAAGAGTCATTCTTCATCTCGGCTTCGTTACTGTCATCAGAACAAGAAACGAAGACCAATAATAGAATTGTAATAGTAATGTAAGAGACGTTCGTTCTAAATGAATTAATATTAGTCATGTCGTGAGATGTTTTTTTTCGAGAACTTATTAGCTCACCAAATTCTTCGAGTGGCCGAACTTAGTCTTATGAATGAGGATTTTAAATAAGGTTAAATTTAACTTAGGTGCTTCGTAAGATAATAGCTACTATAATTTATTAGCATACCTAACCTCTCTGTTTTTCAATGCTCATTTATGGTTAACGATCATTGAATAGTATATATATCATCAAGGCGAAAAGACCAAGTCCAACCATAAACCTTAGTATAGGTGCAAAAACCCCACAGACTAGTCCTCCTAGTATAGCGAAACCTATTGATGCATTTTCACTATATCCATAAGTTGTATTTGCTATTTGGAAAGATCCAGCTGCACCAAGAATCACAATGATACTATTTATACACCCATAGTTCTCAGTGCTTGAACTAGATGAACGAGTCGTTCCACCACTACTCCCATTACTGCCACTACCATTACATGACGGACAACTCATAGTAGCTAATTGCGAAGATCTACCAGATCCTCCACAACCATAACAAGTCCCTCCTCCAGCTATTCCGCCTCCGCCGCATGAGGAGCAAGCTTGGCTTCCTCCACTATTCACATTACCCGAGCCCCCACATTGATTACATCTTCCCATCGTATTTATCTACTAAGTATTTATTTCTTGGACGAACATCTTGGGTAGGGTCTTATTCGTTTTTCAAAATCTATGATAGCTTTCTCAGGCTTCTTGCTCGATCTATATCCTCTTTGAGTGACTCATAACACCCTCCAGCGATTCCAGAAATCTTCATCTCAGCTGCATCATTAATTCTCATCTTAATAACTAAAAACGAATTGAATAAACCATTCCCTATCCTTTCCAAAGAGATATCAGATATAAAATCCATCGAAACAGGAGAGTCATAATCACTAGAAACATCCTTATATATAAATATTACATTTCTATCTTCAAAATTAAAAGCAATAGTATTATTCGAGGTATCAGAATAATACGCAGATCCTAATGAGTATCCTCCCACATTTTCAAGCCGGTTTTCAATTTCTTTTCGTTCGCGAAGTATGCATGCACGGAAGAAGCCTACTACAATTAGCCAACCTACAACTAGCAAGCCTGCGAGCACTAATATTATTGTTATGATATTTGGCATATATTTTTTTTTAACCCAGCAGTATTAAATCACTCTTCCCTACACTGCATCCCATTTTTTTCTACTGAATTAGTAACATGAGAATAATTCAAAACTTATCTTTCTACTCTGTAAGGTTCAGAGCAAATGTAAATGTTAATCGTATAATTTACATAAGTTAAATTATTTTTCCAATATAACCCTATATTCAATGCGTAAATTAATAATATTAAGCATAAATAAAATAACTCCCAAATCTAAAAAACCACAAAAAAACCACCTCCCCCGCCTCAGCAGAAAAGGTGGTTTTGAAAATAGTTAGGACTCTTAGTCTACCTCCTAGTCCCTCTCTTCGCTGCCTTCTTAGCAGCTTTCTTAGCGGGCTTAGTAGGATTCTCAATGATATCATCCTCGTCCTCTTCTTCATTCGCACCATGCGTAAGAATGAACTGAAGATCTTCCATATCAAGATTACTTGCGAAACCTTCGTCCCCAAGAACGTTAGTCACCAACGCAGTCTTCTGATGCTGAAGAACACGGATCTTCTCTTCAACCGTATTCCTTGTAAGCAAACGATACGCAATCACCTTATTCTTCTGACCAATACGGTGCGTTCTATCAATCGCCTGATTCTCCACAGCAGGGTTCCACCATGGATCATAAAGGATAACATAAGACGCAGAGGTAAGGTTTAGACCCGCACCACCCGCCTTAAGCGATAGCATGAATACAGATGGCTCCTTCGTAGTCTGGAACTTCTCAATCTCACCCTTACGGTCCTTAGTCTGACCTGTAAGATAATTATAGGCACGGCTTTCAGTTTCAAGACGAGCCTTAATAATATCTAGCATCGAAACAAACTGAGAGAACACCAACACCTTGTGACCCTCCTCGCGGAGCTGATCCAAAAGATAGAACAAAGCAGTCATCTTCGCACTCTCCTCCTTGAGGAACTTAGGATCGATCAACCCAGGGTGACAACAAATCTGACGCAAACGCATCAGCCCCTGAAGAATCGCAAATGAATTCTTCTTCACCGCCTCATCAGAATCAAGCCCAAGAAGAGCCTTCTGAATCCGCTTAAGTTCCGCCTTATAAAGATCAGCTTGGATGCCTTCCATTTCAGCAAAGACCTCTTCCTCAGTTCTAGGCGGAAGATCCTTCGCTACCTGAAGCTTCGTTCTACGAAGCAAGAACGGACGTAATCTAGAAGCAAGTCTGCTCTGAGATGTCGGATCCTTACGCTTATCAAAGCGCTTCTTAAAGTAAGCCTTCGTTCCAAGAACACCCGGCATCGCGAACGCCATAAGCGACCACATATCCATCAGTCTATTCTCAATCGGAGTACCAGTAAGAACCAACCTGTTAGAGGCATTCAATTCACGAGCCGCCTTAGCCGCCTTAGAATCTGGGTTCTTAATCTGCTGACCCTCATCAAGAATAACAGTAAGCCACTTGATCGTATTCAGCTCCTCACCACAAACTCGAAGCTGAGCGTAGTTGAGCACCACCATGTCTAACTCATTCTGAGCCTCATCAACATTAAGATCATCCTTAGTTCTAAGAATTTTCACCTTAAGCTCAGGAGCAAATTTCTCCGCCTCCGTAGCCCAGACATCAAGAACAGACTTCGGACAAACAATTAACGCAGGCTTATGACTAGTCGCCTCATCCTTATCATTCTCCAGGCGTAACCACAGAATATAAGTAAGAGACTGAATCGTTTTACCCAGACCCATGTCATCCGCCAAAATACCACCAAAGCGGTTAGTTGCCAAATAAGCCAAGAACTTAAATCCATCAACCTGGTATGGTCTAAGCGTCGCATTCAACCCGTCTGGAACTTCCACATCCACGTCCACAACAATATCTTTAGCTGTATCCTTGATGCGCTTCCAAGCCTTCGGATCGAATACCTCAGCCGCCTTCGGATCAGCAAGCTGAAGAGCATGCATCCGGTGCGTCTCACCAGAGAGATCGAACGGATCGAGTCCCAGTCTAGTAACAGCATCGCGCTGGTCGTCGTCGAGCTTGATCTCCAATCTCATCCAACCACCATCTTCCATCCGCACATAACCACCACGAGCAGCCACTAACTGACGAATCTGAGTCTTAGAAAGATTCACACCCTCCACATCAATCACAATCCTAAGATCGAACCAATCGATATCCTGATTCACCACCTCGAAACGAATCGCTGCAGTCACTGGATCAGCAAGCAACGTCTTCAGCTTGAAATCCATTTCTACTTCGACAGACTCAGGCATATCCTGTGCCCACTCTGAGAACTTCTCAGGAAATAGCTTAGTAACACGTGTCTTAAATTCATCTAACTTCTCATCATAGGTAAGTCCCATTTCTTGTAGCAAGGACGGCACAGGATACAGATCTTCACGAGCAAAACGCAACAACTGCTTCCCTTTGACCGGCTTCTGCTCCACAAGCTCCCACCCCTCTTTGATAAGTTTCTCAGTACGACGCTCCTTTTTCTCTAGCGCTTTGACATCAATCACCAAGTGCTCCGTCTCAGCAGCTGTAAGCCCCTGCTCAATGCGCATCTGGAAACGTGGATACAGATCCAGATCCATCACACGCTTCTTCATAGACTCAGGAAGTCTCGCTCCAATCTTGCGTAAGAACTCAATACCCTCAAGACTATCAATCACCTCTTTCGGGATCATGTAGCGTGGCATTACCTCCGTATTATTAAGCCATCTTGGTGGACCAGAAAATACGGTCTCATCTGACTGATACAACTCCTCACGTCCAGGAAGTAGTCGCACAGAGTGAGATACATTTTCTCCCTCACTTGTAATAAGCTGAAGTGCAAATGAATCCGGATGGTAAGGATCATCCTCACAAATCCAACTGATTTCCTTAGGTGAAACCTTAAAGACTCTCTCATCCAAATTCACAATATAGCCTTTCAGCGCTTTCTGACGGAAGAGGCGATTCATAAATCGACAAGCTTCTTCAGTATCAAGATCCATAGTAGCCGCTCCCTCTTTACTATAGAAAGCGAGGAAATGCTCCCAGATCACTTGACTTGACGCATCCATTCGAAGTGCTGCCATTTCAAATAAGCCTACAAGACGATCAATATCATTCTTCTCACGAAGAGGTAACCACTCAGACTCATCTTCCTTAACTTCCACTCTCGCCTCGTTAATAGTAGATACGATCCTAAATTCTATCTTAAGCGGCTTCTCCTGTGGCGGACGATCATTCACACTCTCAATCCTATCATACCACTCAGCCACCTCGCGCTCCTTCTCCCAGTCCTGCATTTTCTTCTGCACTGACTTAAGATCCGTGATCGCATTCATGAAGTCCGCATACGGAAGCTTCTTCTTATAAAATGCATACGCCAAGTAATTCCAAAACTCTATAATATCCCCAGGAGGCATCGGCCATAGCTCCAAAGGCTCATAGCTCACTATCTCCCAACGTGGATTAAGTCGGACCATATCATGATCGTGGATCTCTCCCTCGATCACATAACGACGGTAACGCTTCTCCACCTTAGTGACGAAATCCGCTTCCCCATCATCAAGCTCACGATCAAGCTTCTCCTCGATCAAATCAATAATCGGAGTATCATCAAACTCATTCGGTGACTCCGGCAAATCTTCACCACGGTGCATGCGCTCCATCATTGTTGCATACATACATGCCCCAGCTATGGTTTCGTCTTCAGCCGTACAGCTTCCAAACCAGCGGTTACCTTGTAATCTGAGACTCGTTCTATATGTACCTGTCTTGTCTTCCACCCGTCCTTGAATGAAAAGGTGATTCCCAAAGATTTGGGTAACGGCACCCTCCTGCTGGAGATCGTCACCGCGATTACGAGCTTCTTCTGGGAAGCTATTAAGGAAATTCAATGTTGCTCTATCTGGATTCATCCGAAATGATAATTTATATGGTTAATTCGGTCTCTCACTTGCTGCAGTTTGCAGACGTAGTGACTACCTCCCTCGGTACATTTTGGCGCGTCAAGGGAACGCAATGTTATAGGCTATATTTCCTATCTGGCAAGATAAGAATACATCTAAATCTGTTAACAACTCATAACAGCCCAAAAAACCTCTAAAGTCCCCCTCAGATCAGCTTCCCATCGGACTATCCCGCCATCGTCGCCACCACACGCTGAGCGATGACTCCAACTCCATCAATCCCCATTTCAACCAAATCACCAGCTCCCAAATAATGAGGTGGCTTCATCCCCATCCCCACACCCGCCGGAGTCCCCGTCGCAATCACATCACCCGGAAGCAAAGTCATGAACTGAGAAATATAACTCACCAAAAACGGAACACTGAAAATCATATCCCGAGTATTTGCATCCTGACGCAACTCCCCGTTCACTTTCGTCCAAACCCGCAGATCCCCCACATCTGACACTTCATCAGCCGTCACTAGATACGGTCCCATCGGGGCAAAAGTATCCGCACTCTTCCCCTTCGTCCACTGCCCACCTCGATGCTTCTGAAACTCTCGCTCAGAATAATCACCAATTACAGAATACCCCGCTATATAATTACCAGCATTCTCCTCACTCACATTCTTAGCTGTCCGGCCTATCACCACAGCTAGCTCCACCTCATAATCCAGATGCGTGCTACCCAACGGGATTTCCACATTATCAAATGGTCCACAATATGAAGTAGTAGCCTTCATAAATAAAACCGGCTCAGCAGGAACCTCACTCCCAAATTCCCTAGCATGCTCCGCATAATTTTTCCCCACGCAGACAATTTTAGACGGCCGAGCCACCGGAGCTGCAATCCTCACATCGTCAGAAATCACACCAGGAACTCCCCCTTCACAGCCGTTTTTAATCCAAGACTTCATAGTGTCCATTCCTCCATCAGTGAAAAAGGCTTCATCATAAGATTGACACTGACTACCAGCATTGATGATTTCACCATTCACAACCACCCCAACATCCTCAAAACCAAGTTTTCCATAACGCACTAATTTCATACTCACACACTACCACTCCCAATAATTAGGAAAAGATTTTTCACCACGAGATTTCCAAAATACCCATCCTCTAATTTACCCCAAAACAAAACAATCATCATAATACCACCTCACATTAATAGTAATAAATCGTCACCTACAACAACTCAATCAACCTCAAAAAAATATCAAACCCTCGAATCAAGAGAAATTCACAACGCTCCAAACACATCACAGTCACACAGATCCCGCACACCACATCAGACCACTATCACCAAAACAAAGAACAAACCTAAACTTAGTCCACCTTCAACACACCCCAAACACAAACAACCAGTAGACACACCCTCACTAAAACAACCAAATAACAGCAAAATAACCACCCCAATAAAACTTCAATCCACATTCGTAAAGCTTCAACATCACTTCTGATAAATAAAAAACATGACCATTTTTAACAAAAAAAACATTGAACCCAACACTAAAGTACACTCAATTAAGCACCCACCCACATCCACAAAACCTCCAACTATTCATGCATCGCAACCATACACCCTTAATCAATAAACCTAAAATAACACCATAAAATTTAACTAACGTTGATAATCAAGTTAAAACATTTAATTTAAAATCCTGTAAAAATTCATAAATTATTAACATCAAGTGAATTAAATATACAATATCAGCAATGAGTCATAAATCTAAAACTAATCACTAAACTGTTTGATTCAAATACGTGTAAAATCTCCCAACTAACTCAAAACAAATTAATTAACAGAATATTTACTTTTAAAAAACCACATAAAACACTCGACACAGCTAAATACCAACTACTTTAGGCTTCACTTAAACTCACTCTGCAACAAATAATAATCCAGAACACAGCCTAACCGGAGCCTAATCATAGCGCGACCAGAACCTTCTAAGCAAAAGACTCCCCCAGCTGCGATCCAAAAAGTAAAATCCCCCACCCAACCATCAGCACAATAAATATAAAATACGCCCTGACGAATAAAAACCACAAAGTAAACACACCCTCCCCATACAAAAAACCCAAAGCTCACAACTTAATCCTAGCCAGGCCACACATAATAATCTCCCACACCCACGAGTTCACCCTCCCCCTTCAAATGCTTCAGTCAATAGAAACACCACTTTCTCCAAATCCAATAGTGTTGTGAATAACTTGTGGATACCTCATAACTAATTATCACCACCTCACTACCTTACCAGCATCAAAAGAAAAGCATCCCCACAGGAGCGAATTCATTCATTCAAACAAATGATTAAATCATTAGATTTAATATTCATTATTCGCCACAATAATAAAAAATAATCAATAACGCTCACCAACCAAAAAGTAATTCCCCTCAAGACCATCTGATCTCAATGATAATATTCGAGCCAGCAGTCCGGGATAAATCTGGAAGTTACGGGTCCGCTACTATAAAGAAAAGTCATGCAAGAATTCACACACATTGATGAGGAGAATCAGCCCGGAATGGTAGACGTTTCTGATAAGAAAACTGCCCAACGTGAAGCAGTCGCAGAATGCATTGTCGAGCTCGGCGAAGCACTGATGAACCAACTCGACTCCGATGACATCCAGTCCAAAAAAGGCCCCGTGTTTCAGACCGCCATTATAGCTGGAACCATGGCAGCTAAGAAGACCTCAGATCTCATCCCCTTCTGTCATCCACTACCACTTGAAAAGTGCAAATTCAAAATCGAACCCATCAGTAAATCTGCGGTAATGGTCCGTTGCACCTGCCTAACAAATGCTCGAACAGGAGTAGAAATGGAAGCCCTAACAGGTGCAAGCATCGCCGGTTTGACTATCTATGATATGTGCAAAGCTGTGAATAAAGCCATCATCATTTCCGAGACTAAACTCATCTCCAAGACCGGAGGAAAATCAGATTTCAACACCAAATAACCCACTCATATGATCACTGGAATTCTACTAGTTGGAGGCCAATCTAGTCGCATGGGCGAAGACAAATCTGAACTAATTTATCAAAACGGACAGACTGAAAAAGAACGCCTGTATAAAATCCTCAACAAGCTCTGCGACAAAACTTACCTCTGCCATCGTGCCGATCAACCCCAAGAACACCCCAGCATCATTGACCCCGGAAACGGCCCACTTGCCGCCATCGCCACAGCAGCACAACTACAATCCCACCCCAACAGCGCTCTACTAGTTTTAGCATGTGATACCCCCCTACTCACTACACAAGACATCACTCACCTCATCGAGCATAGAGACCCGTCAGTAATGGCGACCTGCTACACCAGTGCCATCGACCAAAAACCAGAACCACTATGCGCAATCTACGAACCTGCATTTTTCCCCGCCATCATCGAAGCGGTAGAAAATAACCAATATTGCCCAAGACGTCTATTACAGCAAAACAACACCAAAAACATCACGCTCACCACCCCTCAAGCCTTACTCAATGCAAACTCCCCAGCAGAAAAAATTGAGGTCATGTCCATACTAAATCAGACCAGAACGATGAAAACTATCGAACTCAAATACTTCGCCCAACTCCGAGAAATAGCTCAGAAAGACTCCGAAACCCTCCAAACAGAATCCGCCACACCCGCCGGCCTTTATGAAGAGGTCAAACAGCGATACCAATTCCCTCACAAACAGAAACACCTCATGGTCGCAATCAACGAAGAGTTTTCAACCTGGGATCAACTCCTCAAAGAGGGCGACGAAGTCGTCTTCATCCCACCCGTCGCAGGTGGATAATCTAGTATATTGGCTAACTACTCGCCACGCATCACTTTCAGTATATCGTAAACTGCCATCAAAATGATGAACAGAACATACATACCCACCAATCCCCAAAAAAAGGTAAACCTAACCACCCCATCACTCAACCAATCATCGATCACGTAAGACCCAACTCCAACCAAGACCAGCATAAAAATCACTAGCTGAGTCATCATTTTCCTCCTCAGAGTTCGATCGTGCAAGATGCCTTTTGCAAGCATCAGACAAGTACTGACATATCCGTTATTTTTCATATTCCTGATCTTTTAAATTTCTAATTATTAAGTTTCTCATAGGCTTCCCAGAATGCCTGCGTCTGCTTTTCACAAGGAACTAACTCCACTACCAGTGGTGCCTCCCCCGCTTCTATTTCAAGTTCATCCACATTCTCAACACGCTGATAATCCCATCCCCACATCATCGCCCATGACTCAAAACTAAATGCATGCTCATTCGCGATGATCCCTTTCTGCGCCCCATCCATCTTCTGAACTCTCGGTAGCCTATCAAAGATCCTTCCACCACCATTATTCATCACCACGATGACGCGACCTTCAGCTTCACAATCGTGTAACAAACTAGGTGCCGATAAATCATAGAGCGCAGTTAAATCACCAATTAAAATCCATGCATCATGAATCCCATGCGTCCAGCCAGCCCAGGTAGCTAACTGCCCATCTATCCCATTTGCACCACGATTTGCCCGCACCAACTCATGTGGCACGTCCTTGTCTCGCTGCGCAAACAACCCCCATTCTCGAATCGGTAAACTATTACCCAAATAAACACTCTCCGCCATCGTGGCATAAATGGAAGTCATCCTAACAAATGACGGCTCACTATCCGGAAATCTCTCTAACAGCTCATCGATCTGAGCTACTCTCCAACCATTTCCATTGAGTATATCTGTCACATCCCCCACCTCATCCACTCCCCCTATACCTTTAATAATCCTGCTAATACTCCCTGTGATCGTCTCACTTTTACGAGCCAGCCCACTAAAGCCAGTCCTAGAAATATTTAAGATTTCAACCTGAGGTAACTTCTCCAAATCTCGCCAAAACCTACCAACCGGCACATCACCAATCCGCAGCACTTTAGCAAACTGAGCCTTCTTCAGCACCTTATCTGGATCAGCCAAACACAGATCACCTAACAATTCACGCAATCCCGATGTTGGGTCGGCCACTACAGGAATTTTAAGCGTTTTAAGAAAGTCAAACACATCAGCCCTATCCTCCGGCTCCAGCCCACCAAGAAACACAACCACCCCTTGCCAAACATCATCAAAAAATCTCACCAAACTAGAAACATTGATTTTCTCACGCTCTGGATTCCACTCCCCTACTTCATCTAAAGCACCACATTCAGCATCGAGCTCCTCACAATCTTCCCCTAAACAAACATTCACATGCCACGGGATCTTGCCATTCCATCCACTGAAAAGCACCGCAGCTTCTGCCTCCACATCTTCACAACCACCCACATAATCCCCAAATATCCCCACCTGCTGGATCGCCTGCGGTGCACCGCTCCCCCTATATTCAGACGGCCTATCAGCACTAATCACCAGCAACGGTCTCCCCTGATAATGACACTCCACCACGGCCGGCAGAAGTTCAGCCACAGCAGTGCCCGAGGTAGTGATCACAGCACACGGTTCACGTGTATCCATCATCCTACCCAAGGCGTAAAATCCCGCCGCACGCTCCTCGAAATGTGACCATACAACCACATCCTCACACTTTAGCAGCGCCGAAATAAGTGGTATGTTCCTAGCTCCAGAACAAACCACAAATTCCCTCACCCCTTTAGTCAGGCATTCGCCTATCACGCTACGCGCTATATCCATGTCATTCACTCAGCCTTATTACAGGCTAGCATTCAGCTTGTCCATTCTTTCAAAGCCTAAATAACACTCAGAAATAAATCTAACTTATTTCGCTAAGCCCTCTTGCCGCGCAGTATCCTTGATCTGTCCATCACCAGTGATGCGATATTGATATGAGCACAACTCAACCAAGCCCATCGGCCCACGAGCATGCAATTTATCAGTCGAAATTCCAATCTCAGCCCCAAAGCCAAATTCCTCGCCATCGGAAAATCGAGTCGAAACATTATGATACACACAAGCTGAATCAATCGAACTCAAGAACACCCCTGCCTGTTGGTCATTTTTAGAAATAATCACCTCACTGTGATGAGAACCGTAATGGTTAATATGACCAATTGCTTCATCAATACCCTCCACCACTTTAACAGACAATATCAGATCCAAATACTCAGTGGACCAGTCTTCCTCAGTAGCCGGAGTGACACCAGAAATAATAGCCTGTGTCTTCTCACAACCGCGGATTTCGACATTTCTCTGATCCATACGTAACTTCAACTTCGGCAAAAATTCCGCCGCAATAGAGCTATCCACCAACGCAGTCTCTAGCGCATTACAAACTGATGGCTTTTGAGTCTTAGCATCATCAATAATAGCCACCGCCAAATCCTGGTCAGCCTCAGCCTCCACGTAAGCATGACAAATTCCATCGTAATGCTTGATCACAGGCATACGAGCCATCGAGACAACCGCCTCAATCAACCCCTTACCTCCACGAGGAATAATAAGATCCAAATATTTATCCATCCCCGCAAGCACCTGCACAGATTCTCTATCCGTAAATGGAATGAGCTGAATAGCCCCCTTAGGCAGCCCAGCTTTCTCGCCACCTTCTTGTAGCGCTTTAGCTATCGCTTTGTTAGAATGGATCGCCTCAGAACCACCACGCAAAATAGTCGCGTTTCCTGACTTGAAACACAGTACCGCCGCATCAGATGTCACATTCGGCCTAGACTCAAAAATAATCCCTATCACACCAATAGGCACCCGAATTTTATCAATCTTAATCCCATTAGGACGATCAATCGTTTCTAGCTTTTCCCCAACAGGATCTGGCAAATCTGCAACCTGCTCAATCCCACCAGCAATCGCATCAATACGAGCTGCATCTAAAATAAGCCGATCTCGAAGAGAACCAGTAATACCCCGCTCATCTGCGGAATGAATGTCATCCGCATTAGCTTTGAGTATCTGCGCACTGTTCGCGCGGACCGAAGCCGCCATTGCTCGGAGAATGTCGGATTTTTGCTCAGCACTAAGGAGTGAGATAGCGAGCGCAGCACTACGTGCCTGACGCCCCATGTCATAAATTTGGCTGTGAATTTCTTCTGAAGTCATTAGTTTATTTGTTAAATTATTGAGTGATTTAATGAATAATAAAAGCGAATCTAGTTAACCTTTAGCAGGAGCCATCGATTTAAATCTAGTACAATAGCCGCCACCCTCTACGATAGCAGAAAGTTGCTCAGGTGCACGCCCATTCGCTATACAAGTCTCTATCCCCCCTTTGACCGCCCTGCGGATCGCCGTAAGCTTAGCCTCCATTCCACCCATAGACATTTTACCAGACACCTCTTCAGCAAAATCCATCACCTTATCAATATCTTCCACCTCACGGATAATGTCGCCACCTATCTCACCATGTGGATAGAGTCCATCAATCGTAGAAAAAATGATGAGCTGGTCAGCATTCACTAGCTCTGCCACACGTACCGCTAGCATATCATTATCTCCCACTGAGAAATTATTGAATGCCACTGAATCATTCTGATTAATAATAGGAACCACTCTTGGCTCATCTAACAGCCGCGTCAAAGTAGCCTTAGTATTTGATCTCCGCTCATCATCGCGGAAATCATCAGCCGTCCTAAGTAATTGAGCCACATTCATCCGGTAGTGACCAAATAAATTTTCATAAGCATGCATAAGCCGACACTGCCCAACTGCAGACACCGCCTGCTTAGTAGCAAGGTCTTTAGGATACTCTCGTAGCCCAAATGCTGTGACTCCTGCTCCTACCGCTCCACTGGATACGAGGATACACTTCCCTGTATCTCCTACTGTTCTAGCGATAGCGTTAACTAAACGAAGAAGCGATTCTCCATCTAAAGATGCATCTTCCGCTCTTGTGAGCACCCCTGTTCCGACTTTTACTACAATTGTTTTATCCACTTATATATGTTGTTATTTAATTCTAGCCTGAAATCAGTTTAGCGAGACTATCAAAAAGATGGGCTGAGTTATCCTCCATTGACATCACATATTGTTAGCTACAACCACTAACACGACGTCTTAGTCTCACCGAACTAACGGCTGAGTAAATTCATAGTAAATTTATAAGTTCAGAATGCAAATGATTAATCTGACTGTATTCATCAAAGATTCGTAACATTTATGAATAGAACCCTTTATCAAGAAAGAGATCAACACTGGTAGGCTCACTAGGGATCGAACCTAGATCTACGGTTCCGGAAACCGTCGTTCTATCCATTGAACTATGAACCCACTTATAAGTGTTTGCGTCGCTGAGACGAGAGACTTCTTACACTAATGTTTGGCTTTTGCCACCCTAGAAACAAATTTATTCATCTCCGCCTCTTTTTCCTCGATACACGCCACAAGTTTCAGCTGCGTTCGACAACGCACAAGATTGTGATCCGTATACTCGGTCTTGAAATACATGTCACCTTCCAGGTAATCCGTCAGAAAACGAATCCCCACTTCCAGAGTCATCAGCTTCCCACCAGTCACTAAGTTTTCTATCTCCAAAGACGTCAGACAATCACAACCATCGATATAGCCCTCAGCTAGCGCCTCGAACATCGGCATCCTCATCTCTACTTTACTTAGATCCTTTTCATCCTCTTCCACCGGTGAAGTAGCAGTCCTAACCAGATCGCCGAAGTCATACAGTGAAAGACCAGGCATAACCGTATCCAGATCTATCACGCAAACCGCTTCATCAGACTCCGCATCCATCATCACATTATTCAGCTTCGTGTCATTGTGAGTCACTCGCACAGGCAGTTTCCCTTGCTCAGCCAGCTCCACTAGATGTTTGCACAAACCTTCACGCTGCTGGATAAAATTCACCTCCGCCTGCACACTTTCAAGCCTCCCCTTCGGATCAGCCGCTATCACCTCCATCAGCCTAGCATAGCGCTTCGGAGTATTATGAAAATCTGGAATAGTTTCCTCCACCTCATCGATGGGCATATCACTCACCAGATCTTGAAATGAACCAAACGCTTTAGCCGCCTGATAGGCCTGACGCGTATTCTCCACCACATCATAAGTGTGGCAGTCCTCAATGAAATTATAACAACGCCAAACACCACCATCAGCATCATAAGCAAATGACCTCCCTCCTCGCGCTGGATAAATATTCAAAGTCTGCCCCCCAAGATCCTTTTTCACCCGCAGCACCTTCCAGTTAATATGTCGAGTCACCGCCTCCACATTCCTCATCACAAGCAATGGATCTTTAAAAACAAACTCATTAATACGCTGAAGAATATACCTAGATCGCTTACCACTTAACTCCTCATAGACAGCCAAATAGGTATTATTTATATGCCCACTATCTATTTCTATACCTTCCACATACTCACCCGATATAGCAAATTCATGGCTGATCAATTTGATCGCGTCTTGGTTCTGTTTTATAGGATGGCTCATGAAATTGTGATTGCTGCTTACTTCTAATATTTATTAGGACAGATGAACTAGCATACAAATACTAATTGGCAAACTGGAAACTACGTCCTTAGGCTACTTTATAGGCACACGCTTAACCTAGCGTCCCTATCTGATAGATCACTAAAGTACCACCCTTATCCATTTCCACTTCCTGCCGCTTCACCTTGCTACCAAGTAGTTGCTCCATTAAGCGGATTTCCTGCTTGATGAGATTAGGATAAATCCGGAAGAGATCATGTAGCGGATTATGATATTCCTCGATCCGGAAACCATACTCCACATCATACTTACAGCGACTGAAGCACCCTGCCTTATCGCGTAAGTCTGCCAGCCTAGTTGCCTTCTCTACCAATGACTTCCCCTTATTGATCGACACTGACCAGTCATCCCTGAGCTTTTCAAAGTGATGAAAGAAAATCTTCTCTGGTGAGCTCTCACCAAAGAACTTCTGCATCCCCTCCATAACATTGATCACCAACTCTGAACCTGGTTGAGGGAAAAGCTCGTCGCACTTAGGGGTAAGCTTATAGAGCTTCTCCGGTCTCCCCACCCCACTCCTTGGAACACGCCAAGTCTTCAGATATCCCATGATTTCGAGCTTCTGGCAGTGTTGCTTCACCCCCATATAGCTCATCTCTAACTCGCGTGCGAGATCCGCCACAGCCATACCTTGAGACTTTTTGATCGCCTCAATGATATTCAAGAGTTGTGGCTTTGAGAGATCTCGGAACGATTCGTTAAACATCGCTTAATGTCTGAAATGTCTGTGCTCAGTGAAGATCATTGCGATTCCTGCAGCGTCTGCTGCAGCGATGACCTCTTTATCGCGGATTGAACCACCAGGCTGGATACAAGCAGTCGCTCCAGCTTTGATCGCTGCGTCTAGCCCGTCAGCAAATGGAAATAACCCATCAGATGCCAGCACACTGCCTTCAAGTGAAAGCCCAGCTTCTTCAGCTTTCCAAACAGCAAGTTTTGATGAATCTACACGACTCATCTGTCCAGCCCCAATACCGAGTGTGCGGTCAGCTTTAGCAAATACAATAGCATTTGACTTCACATGCTTCACCACTCTCCATGCGAACCTCATCGCTCTCATTTCTTCTTCCGTAGGAGGACGCTTCGTCACTACTTTTTCTTCTAGATTCTCAAGTCCAAGAGCCGTGTGATCACGGTCCATCACCATGATTCCACCTGGTGCAGATCTCAGCATTGGCTGCTCTTTTTCCATCTTATACTTATCTACATGCATTTTGATCAAGCGGAGATTTTTCTTCTTCTGCAAGATAGCACGTGCTTCCGCCTCGTAATCTGGAGCAATGATCACATCAGTGAAGATTTCGCTAATCACACGAGCCAGCTTCTCAGTAAGCGGACGGTTACAAACAATCACGCCACCGAACGGAGCCTGTGTGTCAGTCTCGAATGCACGATTCCATGCCTTACGAAGACATTCATCATCCTGTCCTATTCCGCATGGGTTTGTGTGCTTCAAGATCGCTACAGTAGGACGAGCAAAGTCAAAGATAATGTCAGCAGCAGCTTCGATATCTAGCACGTTTGTATAGCTGAGCTCCTTGCCCTGAAGTTGGCTGAAATACTCATTAAAGTTACCATACAGTGTCGCTGTCTGATGCGGGTTATCTCCATAACGAAGATTGCGCTCAAATGGTAATGTAAGGGAGAAAGATGACCGAGTGCACTCAGATGACTGACTAAGGAAATTGTTAATCGCCCCATCATAAGTAGATGTTCTAAGGAATACCTTGATCGCACAAGCCTCTCTCAGCTTACGTGTTGTATCACCGCCATTTTCCTCCATTTCTTTAAGCACACGCGGGTAGTCTTCCACATCCACTACTACCGTAACACTATCATAGTTTTTAGCAGCTGACCGAAGCATTGATGGCCCACCGATATCGATGTTCTCGATCGCCTCTTCCAGAGTCACACCTGGCTTAGCAATAGTTTCTTCAAATGGATAAAGGTTCACCACAACGAGATCGATCTCAGGGATGTTATTATCCTTAGCTTGCTGTTGGTGCTCCTTACTATCTCGGCGCTGTAGCAGACCACCATGAACCATCGGATGCAGTGTCTTTACTCTACCGTCAAATAGTTCCGGTGCTCCAGTATATTCAGAGACATCGATCACTGGTAGATCTGCATCACGGATTGCCTTGGCTGTGCCCCCTGTTGAAAGTAACTCCACTCCCATCTTGTGAAGTCCCGTTGCGAATTCGACCAATCCGGTCTTGTCTGATACTGAAAGTAGTGCGCGTTTGATAGCCATATGATTAATAATGTTGTAATTGATTAGATAAGATGGAAGAGAGTCAGTTTCTTGAGTTGTTTTTGAAAATTAGTGATGTGCTGTTAACGGATCTAGCCAAGGTGGGCAAGTCGAATATGTTGCTTTGTTTTGTCAGAAAATAGGCAGGTAATTTAAATCGTTTTTTTGACATCCTCAGGGACAGGAACCGCAACTGGAGGCTCTGGAACCTTAGGTATTTTAGGCAAAACCATAGCCTCCCTAATCACATTCCCAGCTCTATTCCCCTCAGCGGTCGCTGAAATAAAGTTTTCTACAGTCGAAGCTGGATCAATAAAGTATCCAGCCTCACCATTCTTATTCGAAACAATAATCCCACAGGTAAGCTTTGTCCCCTTACCTTGCAGCACTAAGCCTGAAAGTAGGTTGCCTGATGAAAATACACGCTCCATTTTAGCTTCGGCCTGTGAATTAATCACAATCCCACACTGACTGTTATTCTGAGTTTTCACCTGAACTAAATCCACCTTAGCTCCCAATCCCATGATCAGAACTCCAGTACCTGCATTTTCATCAGCTGTAACATTCGTGAGCTTTCCGCTTGCTCCATTCCAGAAATCAACCCCATGGTCAAAATTACCAGAAATATCACTATCCTTGATTTCAGCAACGCTTTTCACCCCCATCACGCTAACCCCATCCCAAGCATTCTTTGAAACATGACACTTCTCCATGATCAACTTTCCTGAAATTACTGCCACACCGTGACCAGATCCCTTTTCCACAGTGACATTACGCATCGTTAAATTCGCATTCAACGCAATCAATGGGAACCTCTCCACTCTATCGTCCTCATAGTTAGATCCAGTTACCGTAAGATCTGAAATAGTGTAGAACTCATCAGCCCCTGTAAGAGTAAAAGCAGAATTAGTCGTAGTGTCACATTCGATAGAGGTAAGTTTTTCTCCCTGACCTTTAATGTTCACCCCCTTATTGAGCAACGTCGGAAACTTATGCACTCCCGCTCCAAGAATTGCCGTATCGCCAGCACGTAATCGATCTACCGCATCGCTTAATGTCGCCACGTCCTCAGGAACTCGCAGCGAATAAGGATAAGCATTAATTTTTTTGCGTAACTCAACGGATGGAGCATGCATTGGATAAATCAGTAAAGCACGGTCTAGTAAAGCTACAGCCTCAGCTGAGTATTTACCATCATCCAACTGCTTAGCAGCTGTTAGCAACTTCTCGACCTCAAGTATATCTTCACGCTCCTTAGCCTTCCCCTTCACTATCAAATCATTAAAACGAGCCACTTCCGTAAGCGCATATTCATCATCTAACAGTAACCCAATCTTATTCTCCGCCACCTTCCACTGTCTAGCAGCAAGAGCCTGTTCCACGGCCTTTACATTTTTCGAGATGCGTTCTTCTTTATCTTTTTCAGCCTTCTCTATAAGCTTACGCTCCTTCTCAGCTTTTCTCCTATCAAGCTCCTTCTGTATCTTTAATTTTTGTTCCGCTGTAAGCTCGGGCGGAGCTTGCTTAGTCACTTGCTCTTCAACAACCACCTCTTTGAGGGGTAGTTTTTCCGACTCATAGTTTCTTGGCGTCCTAGGAAATAGATGCAACAACAGCAGCCAAGAGACAAAGCCCACCACCGTGGCAGCACTCACAAAAACCAACACATTAACCAACGTCCCACCCTTGCGACCGTTACGGGAGGCTGGCATATAACGCAGAAATGTAATAGGATTTTTCAAATCAAAATAGATGAAATCAAATCAACGAGGATCTTCAAGCTCGCTAATAGCCTTCATCACTATATCAGCAATCGCTTGATAACCTTCTTTACCGCGATACTGCTTCAGCGTTTCTTTATCAAAGTGAATTGGATCACCCACCACCACTGAAATCTGCTTCATCTTCATTTTACCAGACCCCCTAGGAAGAGCCTCTCTAGCCCCAAAGATGCGCATCGGCTGAACGGTCGTTTGTGACTTCGCAATGATCAACCCCACACCAGGAAGCGCCGGTAAGAGTTTACCAGTAAGCGTACGCTCACCTTCAGGAAACATCACTACCTTTTTGCCTTCCTTCAATGCCTTAATAATTTTTTTCAACCCCGTCATATCAGGATTATCCTGATCCACAGGAATAGCATCCCACCGAGTATAAAGCCATTTCCCAAGCCCTCGAAACAAAGTCTTACGTGCTAAATAAGTCACATTCTCAGGATGCGAAATACCAATCAATGGTGGGTCTAAAAAGCTCTCGTGATTCGCAGCCATCATCACTCCACCCTCTTTCACAAGCTTCTCCTCATTGACAACGTTCAAGTTGTAAAACGCTTTTCCCGCACTCCTAAAAAACGTGTAGCCTATCCAGTAAATTGTCTTCATAGCTTCTTTATTAACAGTTAACGTTACCCTTATCCAGCATACATTCAGGCGCTCCATTCTCTCTAAGAACCTCTATCGCAGCCGAAACAACTTCATCAATACTCATTTCACTCGAATCAATAACCACCGCACCATCTGCAACCTTGAGCGGAGAAGTCTTGCGCTTGCTGTCCTCAGCATCGCGCTTCGCCACCGCATCATCCAGCCCCTCAGCAGATCTTCTCGCCAACCGAACTTCCTCAGAAGCGTCAATGTAAATTTTAAACGGCGTATCAGGAAATACCACACTGCCAATGTCTCTTCCCTCCATCACAACACTACCAAGTTGTAAATAATCACGCTGCTTCGCCACCAAAAGCTCTCTAACCTCAGGAATAGCAGCCACACGAGAAACTCGTTGGTTCACAGCATCTTGCCTCAGCTCATCACCAGGATAAAAACCATCCACCAAAATCGTTGAAACTCCATCTTCCACACCACAGCTAAAGTCCACTTTTGACAGCATCTCTGTCACCGCTACAGAATCATCTGGATCCACACCATCGCGTAATGTTGCCCATGCCACTGCACGATACATCGCACCAGTATTCACCATGATCAGCCCCATCTTCTTCGCTAATGTCTTCGCAACCGTACTCTTTCCAGAGGCCGCTGGCCCATCGATTGCGACTGCTATATTCTTATCCCCGCTCATGCGCAGACCGTAGCTGATTCTTAAGAAATGAAAAGTATTATCCTGTGCAAATACTAGCGAACTTCTCGAAATAATCAGGAAACGTCTTCGCCGTGCAACCAGGGTCATTAATAATCACAGCCGTATCACTCAGAGCCACTAGTGAAAAACACATCGCAATCCTGTGGTCATCATAAGTATCAATTTCTGCCAATTTCAACTCAGCCAACGGAATAGGCGTGATCTCAATAAAATCTTCTCCCTCCACTACCTCCACGCCCAACTTACGCAACTCCGTAGCCATCGCATAAAGTCGGTCAGTCTCCTTCACCCGCCAGTTATAAATATTCCTGATCGCCGTCTTCCCTTCAGCAAAAAGCGCCGCCGTAGCGATAGTCATCGCAGCATCCGGAATGTGATTCATATCCTGATCCACCCCGACCAATTTGCCAGACTTCACAGAAATATACTCATCTCCCCACTCGACCTCAGCACCCATATCTGCCAGAACATTCGCAAACTGAACATCACCCTGGACGCTAGATTTGCCTATCCCAGTAACCTTCACCTCACCACCCTTAATAGCTGCCGCCGCCATGAAGTAAGATGCGGAAGACGCATCCCCCTCCACCATGAACACGCCCGGTGACTGATACAACTGCCCAGCCTTCACCCTAAACACAGTGAAATCATCATGCTCCACCTGAACACCAAATTTCGCCATGATATCCAACGTAATCAAAATGTATGGCTTAGAAACCAACTCACCAACAATCGTAATCTCACTATCC
Organism: Akkermansiaceae bacterium; assembly: GCA_051251915.1. Lineage (GTDB taxonomy): Bacteria > Verrucomicrobiota > Verrucomicrobiia > Verrucomicrobiales > Akkermansiaceae > Rubritalea. Next base: position 36,628 of record JBPOGF010000020.1, read on the forward strand.
TCCTGCGCCATCGGAGCCGCCATCAATAAGGCAGTCAGAAACTGGCTAGAAATAGAACCATCTATATTAATCTTCCCCCCCTTCATCCCATTCGCTGAAATCTTCAATGGCGGATAACCTTCATTCTTCAAACACTCCACACCACACCCCGCTTCACGCAATGCATCAATCAGTGCATCAATAGGCCGCTCCTCCATACGAGGCTCACCAGTCAAAGTATACTCACCCTTACCAAGACAAAGCGCCGCACATAAAGGACGCATCGCAGTCCCCGCATTCCCCAAGAAAAGCTCCAAGGCCTCCGCATTCTCAAACGTACCACCGTTACCAGTAACAGAGCACACAGTCTTATCCTCAGACAGATCATACTTCACACCTATCTTAGTCAGCGCATTCAGCATATGCCGAATGTCATCACTATCTAACAGATTGCGAATTTCAGTCACCCCTTCAGCCAATGCAGCCAACAAAAGCGCCCTATTCGATAAACTCTTTGACCCCGGCAAATTGATTACTCCATCGACCTTAGCGATCGGTTCTAGTCTTAATGATTCCATGATAAATTCTTAAATTCTAAATGCTTAATTTTCTATATTAAATCTCTGCGTCGCTTGGCCTCGCTTAGATACTCCAGAAGCTCCCCCGCATTATTCGTCCTCAGCATTTCCTGAAACTTAGCCAGCTCAGCTATGCTCTCAGTCAGAGACCGCTGAAGCGCATCTCTATTTTCTAACATAATCTCAGTCCACAACTCCGGATCACCCGCAGCCACACGAGTCGTATCTCGCAACCCACCACCAGCCAACTCAGCAATATCGTCAAATGACAAGCCAACCATCGCCACCATACTCGCCATCGCATGCGGAAAATGACTGATCCTAGCCACCGCATAATCATGATCCTCAGGGGTAAGTTTTCGCACCCTACACCCAAGCGACTGCCAAAAATGTTCTAACAACTCCACATCAGCCACCTGAGCATACATATCACCACTCGTCAAAATACAAGCAGCACCATTTAGCAATTCACCATAAGCAGCAGAAAACCCCTTCTTCTCAGACCCCGCCATCGGATGACTCCCCACATACCTAATACTAGTCCCCACCAGCAACGGCTCTATCTGCTCATGCGTAATCCGCTTCACACTCCCCACATCAGTGACCAAAAATCCTTCACCCCCACGCACCTCTAATAACTCTCTAACAAGCTGAGGCATCGTCCCCACCGGAGTGGCTAAAATCACAATATCTGCACCAGCCACTACCTCCGCAAAGTTTGAAGAAGCAAGCTCTATCCCCATTTTCCTAGCCTCAGCCGCAGTCTCTGACTTCCTTGCCCATAGCGCCACCTCCACATCAGGGAAGTTATCCCTAGTAGAAATTGCCACCGAGCCACCTAACAGCCCCGCCCCTAATATTGCCACTCGCTTGATCATTCGGCCAGAAAACTAATACACCGAGGCCTGACAAGCAAGACTCGGTGTAGATAAAATCTAGTATACTGATTCGGTTACATCCATAAGTGAATTTTGCCTCCTCATATACTTATGCGCTTAAGGCACTTTAAAAATGTGTGCTGGATTAGAATCATGCGGGTCACGCACCTTTGTCCCACTCGGTATCCCTCTCACATCCACTTGATTGTGAGTATACGGATTATAGACAAACCCTTGCTTCCCTGGAACAGGAGCTGCAAATTTCACTACTGCTGGCTTAACTACTGGTGGTTTAGCCACCTCAGGAGTTATAGAACCAGTAGCATTGCTAGCTACTTGATCTCTATATTCAGCAGCCTCTCTTTTCTCAGCATTCAACCTATTCTTCTCTTCTCTCTCAAGTCGTTCTTTACTACGCTGAAGCGCCGTCTTCTTTGAGTTAGCTGCTTCAGCTTTCTTCTTAGCGGCTGCCTCTAGCTCAGCAGGAGTTTTTAGCCCAGATGGTGTAGGCTGTATTGTCCCTGGGTTCATAGGGGTCACTGGGTAGCAAGATACCAAGCCACTCAGACACGCTACTGATAATAGGGTGAATTTAAAATTCTGTTTTAATTCTGGAAGTTTCATTTTTGTATTAGATAAAATTTAGATCCGCAGCTCGTTCAGAGCTTATAATCTGTTCTGTTGTTGTATTATTCCTGAGACCAACAACGTTGTATTCAATACGACAATTGTCAAGCCCCTCTGTCTTCTTTCTTGAGAATAAATTGCTGGTTTTCAGCAAACTTACTCACCTTAGTTTTAAAAAGCGGGACCAGCTTACCCAATCCCGCTTTAATAATTATTTTCTAGACCTATGGTTGGCTACGCTTGTCTAACCAGCGTGAAACATATGTATGTCCACCAAGACCTATCGCAATAGCGCCGCCTATTCCTAAAGCAACACCAGCAGCACAGATCGCTACAGTGTATGGAAGTGATGCTAGACCATTTGCAATCCCAGTGCGGTTTATCGCAACCACTGAAGTGAAGATGATGATCGCATATTTCGAAATTTTAGCGAGGAGTGGATTCCCACCCACTAGGTTATCATAAACAAAACGTGAAGCAATAATACCAGCAGCTAGGATGATAAGCGCTAGAAGCACATTAAAGTATCCTGTGTAAAGGCCTTCAGACGCTCTAGAAAGAATATCGATATTAAGTTCTCTAATTGCTGCAGTGAGTGAAAGAACCACCACTGAGATCATCACCACTGTACCAGCGACAGATGAGATAGAGCGTGCACCAGTAGTTGGAACACTCAATCCCATTTTAGCTGGGAATGTGTTAACATTAGTACCTTCAAGAAGATTGCTTACAAGACGCTTCGCAATGTTACCAATAAGGCAACCAAGGAAGATGATCACACCAGCGGCCAAGATTCTTGGCACAGCATCAGTGATAGATGTCACAATCCCTTTGATAGGAGATGAAATCGCATCAATCTTTAGGAGATCCAGCACAGCAGGAGCACATAAAAGAAGAATGAACGCGTAAACAGCAGTAACTAGTGAGTTACTCACTGGAGTAGTTCCAGCCACTGATCCAAGCCTTTCGTCCAACTTAGTAGCTACGAGCACATCAGCTAGAAGCTTCTTAACTAGTCCTGCAATGAGAACGATCACGTAAGCAAGTACACCTGCTACTACGAGGTTAGGAATGAAGTTAGTTACCTTAGTAAGCATGTCGTTGAGTGGTTGACTCACCACATCAAGCTTAGCTACGCCAAGTGCAAAAATGAGGATGAAAAGCATCAAAAGTGCTTTTACAAACCCTACGATTCCACCCGTGACATTTGTGTCATGTCCAAATCTCGCAGCTATCTTGTCATCAATACTGGTCTTAGAGAGAGACTTCTCCACTAATTTGCCAACACCTTTGACGATAAACTTACCGACCCATAGGATCAAAATTAGTAGCAAAATATCTCCAAATCTTCCCAGACTTGAAAACAGATCTTGAACTGTATTGATCCAGTCTTGCATTGTATCTCTGAATGTATTCCCGAGAAACATCATTGTATTATTCATATTTTTATTTTCCGTTGTTTTTTATGATTATAAACTCAATGCAAAGAATAAGTTGGTATCAACTGCTTCCTTCTTTACTTTTGAGTTCACAGCTTTAGATACTCAGCAAACTAAAAATTGTCACACTTATTATAGGAATATTTCCGACACACCCAATATCTCATGTCACTCAAAGACTTACATAGATTAACCACTCAGTTTATTAGCTCTCCAGATGGCCAATTCACCGACTCTCCCCCCCTTGCTCTAACCCAACTTTTTCTCGATATTTTCCATCGGCAACACCAAGAAAACACAGCTTACAGAAAATTCTGTGATTTATCCATAACACCCCCCATCCAGTCCATCAATAACATCCCTGCTCTCCCCACAGACGCCTTCAAACTCACCCCAAATCCCACCTCCCTAACACCAGAAGAAATCACCACCACCTTCCTTACATCCGGCACCACCACCGAAACCAAAGGCAGCCACCACTTCTCCACCACCCACACCTACGAGACATCCATACTCCAAGGCTGGAAATACTGCCAACTTCCCAAACTCCATCCCAATACCTTCATCCTCACGCCCACCACCGCTGAAGCCCCACACTCATCCCTCAGCCACATGATGGAAACCCTCAAGCAACACCTCTCCCCGTCAGCAACCTTCATTCTCAGCAACGGCACCCTAGACCACCAACACATCATCGACTGCGCCAACTCAGGCACCCCAGTCACCCTCCTAGGCACAGCCCTAGCCTTCCTCCAGCTCTTCGAAACCCTAGAATCACTCCCCACCATCCAGCTCCCCCCCGGCAGCTGGGCACTAGAAACAGGCGGCTACAAAGGCTCCAAAAAGTCACTCACCAAAGAAGAACTCTACCAGAAATTCCGCACCCACCTCAACATCCCCCAAGACCACATCTGGAATGAATACTCGATGACCGAGCTCAGCAGCCAGTTCTATACCTCCGGAATAGGCAACCCACATATCGCCCCACCCTGGACCCAAATCAAAGTCATCAACCCAGAAACCAATCTCCCCGTAAAATCCGGCGAAATCGGTTATCTAGTCATCTACGACCTCGCAAATATCGACTCAGTCCTAGCCATCCGCACCCAAGACCTAGCCATTTTCCACGACTCTCAAAGCTTCACCCTCATCGGCAGAGACCCCTCAGCCCTTCCTCGTGGCTGTTCTCGTTCTCTATAAGCCCCCCTTATTGAGACTACCAAACAACAAACTTAGAATTATTCTAAATAAGACTTGATTCGAGTCGAGGCATGACTACATTGCCGCCCAGATGAGAATCCACGACCACCAACTAGAAGTCCCCGGACTGCGCATGACAAAACAGCGCAAGGAGGTCTACCGTGCCCTCATGGAAAACCAAGACCACCCCTCCGCCAGCGAACTCTTTGAGCAAATGAAAGACAACGAGTCACCCATGTCACTCGCCACCGTCTACAACTGCTTAGAAGCACTCGTCGAGCACGGCGCGGTCAAACAAGTCAACATCGACCGCGAACCCACAAGATACTGCCAGAACTGTATCCCACACGGTCACTTCCATGACCAAGCCACCGGCACCATCCACGACATCACTTTCAAACCAGGAGCAAAACTCACTGACCTCCTAGACCTCCCAGAAGGAACAGAAATATCAAACCTAGAAATCACTCTAAAAGGAACCATCCCATCATAAACAAACTGGCGAAGCCAACAATCAATCTCAAATACTAAATATAAAATATCAAATCACCATGTCTATCATCATCAAAGACCTTCACGCAAAAATCGGCGACACTGAAATCCTCAAAGGCGTCAACCTAGAAATCCCTAAAGGCGAAGTCCACGCCATCATGGGAATCAACGGATCAGGTAAATCAACACTCTCCAAAGTAATCGCCGGCCACGATGACTACGAAGTCACCAGCGGAAGCATCGAAATGGACGGACAAGACATCCTCGAACTAGACGTAGACGAACGCTCACGTGAAGGCATCTTCCTCGCATTCCAATACCCAATGGAAATCCCAGGAGTATCCAATGCTAACTTCATCCGCGCCGCACTCAACGCCCGCCTCCCAGAAGGAGAAGAACTCGACGCAGTAGCATACTACAAAAACCTCTACTCCAAAATGGATGGCCTAGAAATGGACCGCAAATTCACCGCCCGTGCCGTAAACGAAGGCTTCTCAGGCGGAGAGAAAAAGCGTAACGAAATCCTCCAAATGGCAATGCTAGAGCCAAGCTACTGCATTCTAGATGAAACAGACTCAGGCCTCGATATCGACGCCCTCAAAATCGTCTCAAAAGGAGTAAACTCACTCCGCACAGAAGACCGCGGCTTCCTCATCATCACCCATTACCAACGTCTCCTCAACTACATCAAACCAGATGTAGTCCACGTCATGTTCGACGGCCAAATCATCAAATCAGGTGGCCCAGAACTAGCACTAGAACTAGAAGAAAAAGGCTACGACCACCTCAAGCCAGTCCCTGCGTAACCCAACCGTGCCTCCGACCTCTGGTCGGAAATCATCACACAACCACCCATACCACCATGGAAATCGACAATACTTTAACAACTTCTGCACCACAGGAAATAGATCAAGAAACCGCAGACGCCATCGCCATTGATGAGCGTTCTAAAGGCGACTTCTCATACCCAGAAGATCACAAATACGATGCTGGCGTAGGTCTCAATGAAGACACCATCCGCTACATCTCCAAGGTCAAAAAAGAAAAAGACTGGATCCTAGAATTCCGCCTCAAAGCACTCGAAGTCTTCTTCGCAAAAGCAATGCCCACCAACTGGGCAACAGAAGACCTCAACAACATCGAATTCGACAAAATCCGCTACTACCTCGCTAACGGCCAACGCCCAACACGAAGCTGGGATGAAGTCCCAGACGACATCAAAGAAACCTTCGAGCGCCTCGGCATCCCACAGCAAGAACGCGCATTCCTCGCTGGTGTAGAAGCCCAGTTCGACTCAGAAGCAGCCTACTCAAACGTCAAAGAAGACCTCGAAAAAGAAGGCGTCATCTTCGTAAACTCCACAGAAGGACTCCGCGAACACGAAGAAATCTTCCGCCCATACTTCGGCAAAGTCATCCCAACTGGTGACAACAAATTCTCAGCACTCAACTCAGCAGTATTCTCCGGTGGCTCATTCATCTACATCCCGAAAGGCGTGAAAGTGAAACAACCACTCCAAGCATACTTCCGCATCAACTCCGAAAACTTCGGCCAGTTCGAGCGCACACTCATCATCGCCGATGAAGGATCAGAAGTCATGTACATGGAAGGATGCACCGCACCCAAATTTGAAACCGCCACACTCCACTCAGCAGTAGTAGAACTCGTAGCACTCAAAGGAGCCAAGATCCAATACGTCACCGTCCAGAACTGGTCAGCTAACGTATTCAACCTCGTCACCAAACGCGGCCTAGCACACGAAGACGCAGAAATCCGCTGGATCGATTGCAACATCGGCTCACGTCTCACCATGAAATACCCTGGCGTAGTCATGAAAGGCGAGCGCGCACGCGGAGAAGTCATCTCCATCGCACTCGCAAACGATGGACAACACCAAGACACCGGTGCCAAAATGATCCACGCAGCAAACAACACCACATCAAACGTTGTTTCAAAATCCATCTCAGTAGGCAAAGGCATCTCCACATACCGCGGACAAGTCCACATCCCTAAGCACCTCAAAGGCTGCAAGAACAACACCGAGTGTGACGCACTACTCATCAACTCCAACTCACAAACTGACACCTACCCCGCCATCACAGTGCGTGGCAACCAACACGTCACCCAGCACGAGGCATCAGTATCACAAGTATCACAAGAAATGCTCTTCTACATGCAGCAGCGCGGACTCTCCGAGACACAAGCCATGTCCCTAGCAGTCAACGGCTTCGTCAACGACCTAGTCTCCGAGTTCCCAATGGAATACTCCGTAGAACTCAAACGCCTCATCGACCTAGAAATGGAAGGATCAGTCGGTTAACCCAAAAGTGACATCGGCCTCCGGGTCGATAATTACAAAACAAATAATTTCACAACAAATGCAAACTTTAGAAATGCCTAGCATTACCGCACAACAGCCACCAATGCTACCAGACGCACCACAATGGTTCCAAGACCTCCAAAACGCAGCCTGGAAAATCTACCAAGACACACCAGCTCCAACCCGTAAAATGGAAACCTGGCGCTTCGGCGACCTCAAGCAGCTCAACCTCGACAACTTCATCCCAGCATCAGAAATCGACGCCGGTGACATCGAGCTAGAACTCAACGGACTAGAAGAAACCTCAGCCCAATTCATCTTCTCAAACGAAGACACAGTCCACGCTGAATCAAACCTACCAGAAGGCGTCATCTGCCTACCACTAGCAGACGCACTCCAAGAACACAGCGAACTCATCCACCAGCACCTCCTCAAACAAGAAGTCAAACTCGGATCAGAGAAATACGCAGCACTCCACGCAGCCAGCCTCTCAAACGGGCTCTTCGTCTACGTCCCAAAAGGAATCGAAGTCGAAAAACCCATCGAAGCCTACCACATCGTCGCCGGACAAAATGCAGCCATCTTCCCACACACCCTCATCATCACCGAGGACAACGCCAAAGTCAGCGTAGTCGACTACTTCATCTCCGCCAAAGCAGGTCAAACTGAAAACTCTAGCGAGGTCTGTTACGATAAAGACGCAGAAGAAACTCACCTCGTCCTAGCCATGAACGACCTTGTAGCCGCCAACGGCTCACAGCTCAACTACCTAGCCATCCAAAACGTCAACCTTTCATCCAAGGTCATCCAGATCGGCAGCACCACAGTAGACCGTGACTCACGCGCCAAATCATTCGTCCTCAACGTAGGCGCATCATGGGCTCGTAACGAATCATACTCCACCCTCGCAGGAACAGGAGCACACTCAGACATGCTCTCACTAAACATCCCAACAGGAGACCAAAAGTATGACCAGCGCACCTTCCAGCACCACGCGTCACCACACACATACAGTGACCTCCTCTACAAAAACGCCCTCTACGGCAAGTCCAAGACCACATTCTCCGGACTCATCGCAGTTGACGAAGACGCACACTACACAGACGCATACCAGACCTGCAGAAACCTCCTCATGACAGACACCACAGAGGCCAACTCCATGCCAGGTCTCCAGATCAATGCAGACCAAGTCAAATGCTCACACGGATCAACCGCCTCAGCCATCAGCGACGAAGAAATCTTCTACCTCCAGGCCCGCGGCATCCACCCTAAACAAGCCCGCCAGCTCATCGCCCGTGGCTTCTGCGTCCAAGTCATCGACCGCCTAGAAAACGAACCCCTCCAAAACCTCGTTCTAAACTACCTAGACGAGAAGTTCACTACGGTAGCATAATAAGGTTAACACTCTAAATAACTCACCCAAAGCTCTCTGCATTAGTTTGTAGGGAGCTTTTTCCTTATAGACCTCACTGCTTCTTTTAAGTCAGCGGAGCCAGCCCAAGACAAGAGTATCAAATGATTTTACTACACTACTTAGAATAAGGTATTTACCTTGCCTTAAATAAGTATTTACTAATAATTAGTGTATGAGTCTCTTAACAGGTGGAACTGCCGATAAATTAGGAAACCGATACGAAGATCGTTGGATGATTCTTCAATTTATCAGAGCTATAGATGGAGAGATTGATAGTATTCGTATCGAAGATCCCACAGCAGATAAATCCGAATGCTTGATCAGGTCAGCAAAAGGAGATGAGCTACATCAAAATAAACGATCGAAAGCTTCTGGTAGTTGGACATTAAATCAATTAGGGAGCAATCATGCAGATATACTTTCAGCAGTTTTTAGACAACTAGACGGGAACAACAGTTCTTTCTATTTTGTATCTGGTAGTGACTCTCCTGAATTAAAAGCTCTGACAGATCAAGCCAGACTCGTTTCAGATTTTACAGATTACAAAGAGAAAGTTCTTTCTACAAAAACTCATGAGAATTCTTATAACGCTCTTCTCAAAGAATGGGGTATAACCAATGACGAAAAGGCTCTGAATATCCTTAAGAGAGTATATGTGAGAGTCATTGATGAAGAAGGCATACTTACAATAATCAACTCTAAGCTGAGAGCTCTTTTTTTATCTAATCACGGAGAAATCCGCCGCATTCTTCAGGAAATCATCACTAATAATATTGGTGTTAATTTTACTGGCGTTGATATTCGAAATAAAATCAAAGCTCTTGGGCATCGGTTCAGAGCAATTACCGACGCAGACTCTGCACTACGAAAAGTTAACGAATTAACTGATCAATATATTACTGAGACACGACGCAGACTTATTGCTGAAAGTCTTATCCCGCGTGATATTTCAGGAAAAATTGTTGACCGTATTCTATCAGCAACCGGACAAACAGATACTCTCTTAGTCAGTGATGCTGGTGGAGGGAAAAGTGTCTGTTTAACAGAAATTTCAGAAACTCTGCGAGCTTCTGAGATAACTGTTCTAACATTCCGTCTTGACCGTTTAAAGCCTACAACTACAAGCTTTAAACTTGGTGAACAATTGGGCTTAGAGGAATCCCCTTCCTTCGTTTTATCCAATTTAGAATCAAATAGAACAGCTGTCTTAGTCATTGATCAATTAGATGCTGTGTCTACTGCTTCAGGTCGCTACTCAGAATATATCTATGCAGTAGAATCTATAATTGAGGACATAAAAGCTCTAAAAAGGAAGAAACCTATACATGTCATTCTTGCTTGCCGAAAGTTTGATCTAAATAATGATCATAGGTTAAGAAAATTGATCACTCAGAAAAATTCATTATTCAAACTTGGCGATTTTAGTCTTCCAGAAGTTCAGCTAGTTCTCAAGACGTTGCCAATTGACCACAGCCTTCTCAATGACAGACAATTAAAACTTTTAGCTAGACCCCAAAATCTGTCGTTATTCAGTCAACTTCGAGAATACTCAGAGTCTGTAACAAGTTTTGGATCCACCAAAGATCTATTTGATACCTATTGGAATGAAAAACGTATGGCAGTAGCTAAGAGATTTGGGAAAGAAGAAGATTATTGGTCAAATGTTATCGACTTTTTGGCTAGAGAAATGACAAATAATCAACAACTCTCAGTAGCTAAAGAGTGTCTTGATGAATTCCCTCCCAAATATATTGAGCAATTAATTTCAGAAAACGTTCTCTCATTACATTCAGGTCGGTATGGCTTCGGTCATGAGAGCTTCTTTGATTACTGTTATGCTAGACGCTTTATTAGAAAAAATGAATCACTAGTCACAGTTTTAATCACTTCAGAACAACACTTGTTTAGAAGGGCGCAGGTCCGTCAAATTCTCGCTTATTTACGAGATTCTGACCACCAGAAATACACCAAAGAATTAGAAACATTATTAAAATCGAGTGAAATCCGTATTCACATCAAAGACTTAGCTCTTTCAATTTTAGTTGCTGTCCCCAGTGTAAGTGAATCGGAATGGCTAATAATTGAACCTTGGATAGATACAAAGCTAACCAAGCTGAAAAAAGAAAAATCAGAAGCTTTTGCTGATCTAGTTTGGCAGCACTTTTTTCACTCAAATTCATGGTTCACCTATGCTTATACGGCAGGATTACCAGCAAAGTGGCTAAATTCCGATTCTGAAAAAGTTATTAACGTAGGAGTGAATTATCTGCGTCGCCATCAGAAAGAGAATGCAAGTGTAGTTGCTGAACTTCTCACCCCTTTTAAAGACGAATCTGGGATTTGGAGAGATAGACTTAAAGGAATCATGCAATGGGCAGATCTAGAGCAATCCCGCTCATTCTTTGATCTATTTTTAGACTTAGTCTCAAATGGTTGCCTTGACGAAGCAAAAGGACCAATAGCAGTCAATAGCACGTTCTGGGATATGATCTACAACTTAGATAAAGTTCAACCTTCTTGGGTTATAGAACTTCTTATAGTTTGGATTCGTCGTCGTATTAAGATTATTCAAGACGGTATGACTGAAAAGAATACAAAACCTAATTGGGAAAATATATTTCCATCTGGTCAGTCGGGAGTAAAGACAGTGAGTAAGGCCATTGAACTCTGCCCTGAAGAAACTTTAAAAAACCTCCTACCGCTTAGCCTAGAACTTGCAGAGCTAGGCGCATATGAAGGAGATAACCTACCCGTCCGAGATGCTGTGTGGGGATACTTTCTCAAATCTAATTATCCAGATCTGCGTCAGATAATTCATTCATCCATCTGTGCCTCACTAAATAAGACAGCTAAAAATTCACCTCAAGATTTAGAGGCAGTAGTTTCTAATCTATCTGGTAGACAAACTTATTTCTCCAATAAAATTCTACTTGGTATTTTCACAGCTGGAGCAGAATATTTTGCTGACCAAGCTCTTGCTCTATTAGAAAACGAACCTTGGCGATTTCGGTGCGGATATTCTGATAGCTCTTACTGGACATCTCGTTGCCTAGTCGGAGCTATAGCTCCTAATTTGTCTCACAAAAGAATGAAGGATCTAGAAGATTTAGTCTTAGGATACCGCTCTACATGGGAGCAGACAAAGAGCGGTTATAAATATACAGGAGACGCTATTCATAGCCTAAGTGGCAGCATTCCCAAAAATCTACTCAGTAAAGCAGGACAGAAAAAACTAAAAGAACTTGCTCGAAAATTTGGTGACCAGGAAAAAGCTCCTCGTGGTATTACTGGTGGCGCTGTAGTATCTCCGATCTCCTCTGAAGCAGAGGAAAAAATGACTGACGACCAGTGGAGGACTGCAATACAAAAATACAGTGCCAGTGATCGTGAGCGGTTCAGTGGAGATTTCTTAAAAGGCGGTGCCTATGAACTAGCAGGTTCAATGAAGCCTTTTATAATTAAAGAACCAGAGCGTTTTGCTGAATTGGCTCTTAGTTTACCTAAAAACACCAATTCAGTATACTTTGATTATTTTTTGATGTCATTTGAAGAAGCCAAGTGTCCTGTAGACCTTAAGCTCAATGTTGCAAAAAAAGCTTTTCAAGAGCATAAATTAAAATGTGGTAGATGGATAGCTAGCCTCCTAGGTAGTATAGACGAGCGCTTAGACGATGAGTTTATTGAAATGCTTAATTGGCTTGCAATAAAACACCCTAATCCTAAACGTGAGTTATGGAAACCTTCAGATACAGATCCTACAGAATATTATGGAGGTAGTATCTCAGACTGCGGTCTAAATTCAGACAGAGGGCGAGCTGTTATTGCGATTGCTGATCTGATTAAAAAAGACGAAGAATATATTCAACGTTTTAGCACAACAATCTCACTACTGTCAGAAGAAAAAACTCTTTCTGTTAAAGCTTCAGCTATAAGAGTTTCATATGAGATTATAAGGCATGATAAAGATCGCGCTATAGAATTGTTTTTAGACATAACTAAGCTTGATCCCCGTCTTCTAGCTATCCACTACTCTGATCACTTCCTGGCTTGGGCAATCCAGCAAGAATTTTCTACTGTCGAATCATCTTTATTAGTTTTGTTGCGTTCTAGTGAAGAAAAAGAATCCAAAGTTGGAGCGCGATTGTTAGCCTTAGCCAAGCTATACTCACAGCGAACAGACAGTTACATCGAAGAAGCTTTAAACGGATCTCCTCCTCAACGAAAAGGTGTAGCCGAAGTAGCTGCAAAAAATATTGGTCTAGTTGATTCTCGAGAATGGTGTGAAAAAACACTTATAAGACTGTTTTTAGATTCAGATTCATCTGTCAGAGATATTGCTGCTAGCTCCTTCAGAGAACTCGAAGAGAAAGACCTCTCGCAATACAATCAATTAATAAGAATATTCTCCGAAAGCTTAAGCTTTAAATCAAACTCATCCAGTTTAATGAGTACCCTAGAAAAAACCAAATATCGCCTACCTGAGCTTACGATGGTTGTCTGTGAAAATTTCATTCTACAAATTTCTCCTGAAAACACACGTGCATTTTCTCAAAATTATGTCGATTCAAGCTCACTTGGAACATTGGTCTTTCGTATCTACCAGCAATACCAGTCAGAACCATTATCTATACAAGCTTTAGACTTAATTGATGAAATGATTATTTCAGGACTAGGAGAGCCCAACCAGTATTTAAATCAATTTGAACGGTGAAATACACACCTCTATTAATTAAACTTTAAAGTAATTAAACCTTCTCTAATTTTTCCTTCCACTATGAAACATATTATGGGAATGTTATTCACTATGAGTAAACTAGACGAAGCTATTGAAGCAGCAGTAAAACAAATGAAGGCTCAAAGCATTTCATGCGATGAGGAATTACTTAGAAAAGTAGCCAAAGGTCTAGGACCTTCCATCTACACAGCAGACGGCAAGCTCGTTGCTGCAAGTGATGCGAAAGAGATCGCCACCGTGAAGAAAAACTTCATTGGTAAAAAACTAGGTGAAACAGATGAAGCTAAGCAAGACGCCGCCATCGCACACGCTATCGAGAAAATTGGCTCATCTAACAGACAGAAACTACGCACAGTATTCTGCTATATTATCGTTAAAAAACTGAAAAAAGAATCAGTTTACGCGTAAGCAGATATTATCTAACAAAAGTTTAAAGCAGGTGGCCGGATCATACTCCAGTCACCTTTTTTTTATGGATTGAATGAAGAATTGCTAACCAATGACCTCAAACCTCCCCATCTCCCGATTCTTCCTAACATTTCCAGCAGAAAAAACCTCCCCACTCATCGCAATATAAACTCCCGCCGGCATCGATTGAACCGCCCCCATAGCTAAGCCCAAATTAAACACCGCATCCGTCACCCTAAATCTCGCAGGCGAAAGTGCCCCTGTCAGAACAATCGTCTTCCCCTCAATCCCACCTGCACGAACAAGGTGCTCCGCAGTCTCACACATCGTATCCGTCCCATGAGTAATAAGAATCTTATTAAACCTCGAATTCCCACAACGCTCGCTAATATGCTCTCGATCCACATCAGTCAGCTCCAGACTATCCTTCCGCATCAGCGGCTCTAAATCATACTCAGCATGCACCCCCACCTCTTGGAAAATATGCGGGATCGTAGGCTCACCTATTTCATACTCAGACGTAGCATCAAAGTAAATCTTATCAATCGTCCCGCCAGTAGTTAATATTTTAATCATTTGAATCTAATAAGTTAAGTGAAGCCACCACACTATCCGCCGCATCTAACAACGAAGGAAACTCAAGCTCCCATCCCAAATCTAACATCTTCAGATTAGAGACACGTTTATTTAGCCTAACTTCTGATGCTCCTCTACCGGGCATGGGCAGTGAAAACTTCTCACACAGTGCGCTGTATGTTTCTTTCACAGTCAAATTTGTAGTTTCAGAAACATTATAAATCCCACGCAGATCATTCTCTAACAAAAATAAACAACCACTAGCTCCATCACGATGGTGGATGTGATTCAACACACGCTCCCCATCGCCAGCCATCACCGCCTCACCCGCAAATAAGCGCTTTAACAAATACGATTTCCCATCACCATAAATCCCAGAAAGCCTCACCACCGTCCCTTCAGCATCCAGAACAGCGCGCTCTGCATCTAACAAAACTTTCGCAGTATCACTCTCAGGTTCTGTTAGAGAATCCTCAGTCACCACAGTCCCATCCTGCTGACCATACACCGAAGTACTCGAGGTAAATAAAACATGCGCATCAGAAAACACGTTCGTTAGATTCTCACACCCCATCTTATATACCTCCACATAACTCGCCAACCTAACCTCCACAGATGCTCCCCGCCCAGCTGAAGCTGAAGCACAATGAATCACATGCGTAGGCTCAATACCACTAGAGCTAAGTTTTTCAGCAAGCGACTCCACTTGCTTCAAATCAGAAATATCCACCGGAAAAGAATCATCAGATCTCGACGCAACCGTAACTGACCACCCCGCATCCCTAAAGACACGCAAAATCTCCTGACCTAAATACCCAGGCCCAATCAATAACAGGTGCCGCTTCATTTCCTCCCTGAGTAATACGTCACTAAACCTTCCGTCACAGCATTCACATACTCACGGAAAATCGATGGTCTCAACATCCCATTCAAATAACGCAACCCCTCGTAATCCCCCTGCATCAACCTCGCATGCGAATCAGCACCATTCATCAAGTATGGCTCATAAAACACCACAGGACAAAGATACGACCTATTCGCCGCTAGATTCCTAGCCCATAGGTAAGGATTTTTATCCACATTCAACGCCCGGTTTGAAGCCGGATCATACTGGTAAGGTTTCAAGCCCGTATGAGCAGTAAATGCATCAGCAGCATAAGCACTCAGCCGAGCTTCTTCCGGGTGAATCCTCTGTAAAACTCTCTGCATCATCGCGAACCTCTGGTCATCTTTTGCAACCTCTCCATCCATATAAGCACCATTTAGTATCATATGCAGATGCTCATCTTGGATCAATTCCTCACTCGTTGGCCCCGCATTAAAATGCAGACATAACACCAAATCAGGACGATAATCATTATTCACATGCTTAGCCCTCTCACGTATCTCACCTGCCCTATAAAACAATTTCTCACTCTCACGCTCTATCGCCACAGGAGTCGCCCACAAGTTCGCTTTGCTCAACTTTGTATAAGCATACTTATAATAATCATCAGTCTGGTTTACATTCACAGGTTTCAGATACTCACGAGTAAGAGTCACCTGCGCCCCCAGCGTCTCCAATTGCTTAGCCAGTAATTTAGCCACCTTCAGCGTAAGGTTCCCCTCTTTCACTGGAGGCGAATCCTTGTAGTAAAACTCGCGTTCCTCAATATTTGCAAATTTTCCACCAATATGCCCCGGATCAATCACGATACGCAGTCCCAATAATGGTTTCGTAGGGTCTTTCACATTAAGCTCATCACGTTTTCTCCAAAATTTAGGCGGCCGCTCTTGCTTTACCTCAGAAGCAAAAAATAACTTATATAACTTCGTCCCATCAGCAGCAGACATGCGGATTAATGCTGACTCATCAGTAGTCGTGACCCAGTCTTTCCACTTCCCATTAATGGTATAAACCTCTTCCAACTCACGCTCGAAATCTTCCCTTGTTATCGTGTACTGATACGCATCAAGCTCCGTCCAGTCAGGATTACTTGCAAGTTCTGTAAGATGTTTATTGTATTCCCTAGGCACTTTTTCTTCCTGTTTAGCTTCCAATGCTATTTCCTCTCCCTCAGCTATAGCATCTTCCAATGCAGTTTTATCCCCAGCTGGCATATCTGGGATTTCAGGAGGGTTAGCAGACTTGATCACCCCCTGAGTCACGAAAGCTACCACTAGGGCTAGAACCACTAATGTCACCTCAAGGGCATATGATTTTTGTTTCTTCGTACTCATATATTCTGGTCTCTAATCGATTCGTGTGTTTCTCTCTCCGCGACGGCTAAAGTTCAGCGTTCCGATAATTCATAACGGAGCACTTTCTCCGTTACAAACTTTATACGACACTCAGACCAAATGCGCATTCTTTTTCTTGGAGATATTGTTGGCGAGCCCGGAAGAAAGGCAGTCATGAATCAACTTACTAATATTAAACGTAAGCACAGCATCGATTTTTGCATCGTTAATGGAGAAAATTCCGCTGGCGGCAGAGGCATCACCCCTAAGATAGCAAAAGAACTCTTCGCATCAGGTGTCCAAGTCATCACCACTGGTGACCATGTCTGGGATCAACGCGAGCTACTTGACTACCTCCCCATAGAACCTAAAATCCTCCGCCCCATTAACTACCCCCCAGACACCCCCGGCAGTGGATCAGTTACGCTAGATACCGAGTTCGGCAAAATCGCCGTCATCAACGCCCAAGGCAGAACATTCATGAATCCACCTCTGGAAAATCCATTCACGGTCGTGGAAAAGGAAGTCACTAGACTCAAAGAAGAGGAAGACGTCAAAATCATCTTCCTAGACTTCCACGCCGAAACCACCAGTGAAAGCATCGCCATGGGATTCCATCTCGATGGCTCAGTCTCTGCCGTAGTTGGCACTCACACCCACGTGCAAACAGCCGATGAACGTATCCTACCAAATGGAACCGCCCACCTGACCGATGCCGGCATGTGCGGCCCAGAAATTTCAGTCCTTGGTAGAAATGTAGAAAGCATCGTCTGGAGATTTAAAACCGGACTACCTACCAGATTTCCTGTAGCAAAGGGCCCAGTTAGACTGTGCGGAATGATCGTCGACATTGATCCCGAGACAGGCCTCGCCACCCACGTTGAACGCTATAATCATCTACTATCACCTAGTGAAATGGGATAGTCACAAAATCTTAACAAATTATCTCTTTATTTTCTCCAATTTTAACCCACATTAGTAGGAATATTCTACTTAGAAATAAACCATCACATGAAGACCATCCTCACTCTCACCACAGCATTCGCCACTATCGTCACACTAGCCTCATGCGGATCTACAACTCCTGATGCTATTTCTACGCCAGCAATAGATCAGCAAAGTGTCACCACCCCTAAAGCTAACGTGTATCATCAATCGAGCTCCAGCTCTAGAGGTCGAGAGGTAAATGGCATTGCTGCGATCGCCAACGGGAGAGTCGTCACGCGTAACGAAGTAGCCTTCATGCTAGCCCCCATCAGAGCTCGTCTCGCCATGAAACACCCTCGCATGGGCGCCACTTTTAATTCGGAGCTAGCAAAAAGTAAGAAGAAAATTCTAGAGGAACTCATCGACCGCCAGCTCATCATTCACGAATTCAACTCCATGGGCGCTCAAATTCCAGACCACGCCATCAAGGCTGACATCAAACGCCAAGTTGATAAATCCTACAACGGTAGTGATGCTAAATTTCGCAAGCAACTTAAAGAATCAAACCTCTCCTACACTCGTTACTTTCAACTCACTAAAGATAAGTTAATTGGTCAAGCAATGCGCGCCCAACACTTCAATGATCCTACACCGGCCACCCAGGACGAACTAATAGCGGAATACAATAAGCACAAACGCGACATGCGTGACCGTTCGAAGGATAAGATTGATTTTGAAAAAATCTACATTCCCGTAACCAACGATGATGACCTACTAGCAACACCTGAAACACAAAAAGCACTCGCTGAAGACATCGCTAAGAAAATCAAGAACGGTGCGAACTTTGCCGCGCTAGCAAAAGAATATTCCACAGACGCCTTCGCAGACCAAGGCGGCAAGCAAAACAACGTGAAGCGCACCGATCTTCGCCCAGACGTCAGCTTTGCACTCTTCACTGAGCCAATAGGAACTGTCATTGGACCTATCCAGCTAGATGCCGGTGGCTTCCAAATCATCCGCGTCACTCGCCAGATCGATGGACCATACCCAGGACTATCCAAGGTTCGTACAGAAATGGAGCAAGCTGTGCAGAATAAAAAATCATCTGTTAGATTTGAGCGCTACATCAGCAGACTACGCAAGAAAGCTCTGATCAAATACAAATAAAGCCCGGACTCTTGCTCTAGGAATAAATCATTAACTAGCTCCCCCCTACAGTTCTGTCCACTTAGCCCAGAATCGCTAAGCTAACCATGGATTATTACAACCTAGATTTATTTGATGAGATTTCCACGGCAGAATTACTAGCCCTAAAGCAGGATAGCAAGCTCATCGCGTCCGGAAACATCTTCATCTACAAGGACACTATAGGAAAACCAGGCGACATCTTCTTTGATCTGAAATCCATTAGAAAGACAGTAAATGGTCTAGTTTTTGACTTTGGTAGCTGCTCAGTGGAATAGACCACCCTTCAAGCATCGTCGTTAACCAATGCGTCATAGCAATCAAAACAGCATCCAAGATCGCGTGGCATTGGAACACCCACCAAACGCTCAAATACACTTTAGCCGGTGACGGTCTTGAAACCAGCTCACCACAGAAAAAACATCAGTTTAATACTGATACCAACCAACCCGCATTTCTACTCAGCACATGAGCTGCCTACCTATGTCCAAGTAGTGAATAAACAAGACAACCAACAGAGCCATTTTCATCCTCTCCAAGCATTGCATCAATAGAGCGGAAGCTCAATATACCTACTTCGCTTTGAATCTACTACACAAAGCCCCTTCTTTACCAGCCACCACATCACCAAGTCTTTCAGGGTGCGCTCCGTTCATGATCACGGTTTCAATACCAGCATCCACACTACGCTTCACAGCCTGAAGTTTAGATGCCATCCCGCCCATAGAAAACTTACCTCTATCACCACGGGCAAAACCTAAAACTCTGTCAATATCTTCGATTTCTCTCACCACCTCATTGGTCTCCGGTGAAATTAATCCATCTATCGTAGACATCAAAATTAGCATATCCGCACCAAGCAACGTCCCCACTCTAGACGATAGCATATCATTATCACCCAGACTAATTTCCTTCACTGCAACCGAGTCATTCTCATTGATAATCGGAATAATATTCCCCATCTCTGAAAGCTTTCCGAGCGTATCCCTCACTCTTCCACTGCGGTCATCATTATTAAAATCATCTGCGGTTAAGAGCAACTGAGCCACACTGATCCCAAAATTCCGGAACAAGTTCTCATAAGCATGCATCAATCTAGTCTGCCCCACAGCAGCACAAGCTTGCCTAGTAGGCACATCCGTAGGGTATTCCTTCAGTCCTAGACTCGAAATACCTGCACCCACGGCACCGCTTGAAACAAGTATCACCTGATAGCCCTCACTAGGAATCTCTGAGATAGCAGTAACGAGCTTCACAAGTGCTGCCCCGTTTAACTGGCCATCGTTCTCATTCGTGAGTACTCCAGTACCTACCTTAATGATGATTTTTTTCATGTATTACTCGATGAGTTTAGCTGTAGCGCTATGGATAGCATCGCACACAGCCGGGAAAATCTGCTTCTTGCGACTCACCACATCCTTAGCATAAATTACACCATCTGGACGATGTTCGAAAGCAATCTCGCGGATGATGCGCTCGTCGCCTTTAGCGAGGATCAAACTAATGTGCTTAGTCACATCCGTGATCGCAGCTATAGCCACATCGTAACCCTTATGTTTAATTAAAGACTCCAAACCCTCTTCTATCTCAACACGGCGACCATCAAAAGCATCGAGGCCTATCTCCTCAACCTGAGTAATACTAATGCTCTTACCACCCTCTTCGAACTCCTTCCTGTCCGTGTTCAGAAGCTCGTCAACTGAGCCCATGATTAACAGCGACCCAGAAGCAAATAAGTCATTCGTAAACTGAGCCGCATCTACTCCAGCTATTTCACACAGCCATTTCAAAATATCCCTATCCACATCAGTAGTAGTTGGAGATGTAAGGTTCAGTGTATCAGAAATAAGCCCAGCACTAAGGCAAAGTGCCACACCCTTAGATAACGGTGCGTTTCTATCTTTAAACTTCCTCGCGATCAATGTGGATGATGACCCCACCGGCTCATTCAAGAAACGAATAGGTTCACGCGAAACAACATTACCACCCAGTCTGTGGTGATCTATCACCTCCACAACCTTAGCTTCCTCTATCCCCTTAACCGCTTGTGAATACTCATTATGATCCACCATCACCACTTTCGTTTCAGGCGGCGCCACTAAGTCGGCCTTAGTGAAAACCCCTATCAAATCTTTAGTTCCTTTCTTAACAACCGGGAAAATTTCCTGTTGGGCCAAGCTCAACCTCTTCCGGATATCAGACACAGCCTCATCATTATCCACACAGAAAAATTCACTACCCATCGCAGTATCCACCATCTTAGAACAACGGATCAACTGAACGGTCGTCGCAGTGTCATATTCGCAACAAATAATCATTACTCCATTCTCATGCGCTAATTTCAGCATCTCTGGCTCCACATCAAACCCACCAGTCACCACCATCATCCTAACCTGATTTTCAATAGCCACCTGCTGCAAACGGGTTCTATCACCACAGATAACCAACTGCATTTTCGAGATACCAAGATCCAAATCCCTTATCAAACCTGCACGAGTTGTCACTTCACTAGACGCTCCCACG
Source organism: Akkermansiaceae bacterium (assembly GCA_051251915.1). Lineage (GTDB taxonomy): Bacteria > Verrucomicrobiota > Verrucomicrobiia > Verrucomicrobiales > Akkermansiaceae > Rubritalea. The sequence goes on from JBPOGF010000020.1 coordinate 58,129, forward strand.
AACATCACTAACTCCTCCTCTTCACCGGCAATTGGAGCCCCTACTGACACACCTTTTAGCGATTCTAAAATTTTCTGCGGCGATACATACACTGTCTTCACCGCCTTACTTCCAGAAACATCCTGAGGCATCAACAACTGCATCAACTGAGTAAAGTTCAGTATCCCACGGATCTCACCATCATCTGAGACCACTGGTAGAGACTCCACTCCACTTTGCTGCATCGCATTATATACTTTAAGAAATGTATCTCCCTCAGAAACCATTACCGTAGCCTTATCACTGATCAACTCCGCAGTAGTTCGGATATCAGTCACCAATTTAGGAGCGCGAACACCAGCCTGATCCAGAACCCATTTCACTCGAGATGGCACACTACCACAGCGCAGTGCCTCCGCATTAGTGCCCTCAGCCACGCGCAAATATTCCGCATATCCAATTGCTGCACAGATCGCATCCGTGTCTGGGTTTAAGTGACCGATTACATATACTGGTTCTTGGCTTGTTAGAGTCATATTTTAATAGATTTCTTGTGAAGAGTTAACTTCCTCAAACCTTCTTATGTTTTAAAATATTTTGCAATAAATTTAACTAATCTGTTTGTTGTATGTCACTATTTTTTGCCTTGGTTAGTTCTCACCACATTCTACACTACCGCCATGAAGAGAAAGATCCACAGCGTCACCAACATCACCGTTGAAGATTTCTACCTGAAATACGGCAACAAATTAAAACTCAAACTGCACAATAAAGACAACCCAGAAAGCTACGATCTATCACGTAAAATCACCGAGCCATCCACTCACAGACCAGGCCTAGCTCTCACCGGATACCTAGACTATTTCGCCTATCTAAGAGTCCAGGTATTAGGAAACTCAGAGATCGCCTACCTAAACTCACTAGATACAGAGACCCTCCGCGCCCGCATTCAGACCATTTGTGAAATCGGCATTCCATGCATCGTCATCACACGTGGCTCTGATATATCAGACGAGCTTGCCGCCAGCATCGCTCCATTCCGCATCCCCATTTTCCTCACCACCATGAAAACCATGCGCTTCTCTAACCGGGCTGCTCTCGGCCTAGAAACGGAATTCGCCCAGACCACCTCAGTTCATGGATGCATGCTTCATTTCAAAGGCTTCGGAGTTCTCATCAAAGGAAAGAGCGGCTCAGGAAAAAGTGAAACAGCCATCGGACTTGTCGAGCGCGGTGCCGCCCTCATCGCGGATGATCACGTTAATATCCGTAACGTCAGCGGAGAACTCACCGCCTATTCTAAAGGCTTCTCTAGAGGATTTATCGAAATGCGTGGTATCGGCATCGTCAATGTGACCAATATCTACGGCCTAGGAGCCATGATGCCAGACTCAAAGCTAGATCTCATCGTAAACCTCCTCCCCCACAGCGATCTCAATGAAGTCGACAGAACTGGCATCGACCGCGAGACCGAAGTCGTCTTAGGAGTAAAAGTCCCCTACGTAAATATCCCAGTCTCACCAGGTCGAGACACCGTTAGACTCGTAGCAGTAACGATCCTAGAGCTTCAACTTCGTAGACTAGGCTACGATATGGCTGATGAATTTAACAACAGACTCAATGAAAAAATCAATAAAGGAAACAATGAAAAACATTCATAAATCACTTTTTTATCCCTGACTGAAAAATTTCCCTTCCACTCCCTGTTTTCTCCCACTAAGATTTTATACATCAAACGAACATATCAATTACCGCATGCCTAGTAAGGAAATCACAATCACAAACAAGCTTGGAATCCACGCCCGCCCCGCAGCTCAATTCGTCAAGACCGCCAATAAATTTGACGCCGAGATCACCGTCGAAAAAGATGGGGAGGAAATCGATGGAAAAAGTATCATGGGACTAATGATGCTCGCAGCTGGTCACGGTTCCGTGCTCATCATTACTACAGAAGGTCCACAAGAAAAGGAATCACTCGACGCCCTCATCGCTCTCGTAGAAAGAGACTTTGAGGACTAACTTATAACTCCTAGTTATATCCTTCCCATATCCCCTTTATAGAAGGGTATCCACTCATGCCACTCCACACATCACACGAAGAAAAAATCCTTCAAGGCACCGCGGTATCACCCGGTCTCGCCTTTGGACCCGTGCATGTGATTGCCAGAGGCATGATAGCTCCTGATGTCTACGAAATCTCTGAAGATCATATCGATTACGAGCTTACACGCTTCCATGAAGCCATCGCCAAGACCAAGATTCAGCTCAGTGGTATTCAGAAAAAAATCGAAGACATCTCAGAAGATCATGAGTCACTCATCTTCGAGGCGCACCTCCTCATCCTTGAGGACAAATCCATTCTCAAGAAGGTAGAAGCAGGCATCGCTAGTAGACTCCAAAATGCTGAGTTTGTTTATTATGCTGTCATTCAGACATACTGCGAAGCTATTCGTAGGATGAACGATAGCTACCTAGCAGAGCGTGCCACTGACATCGATGACGTCGCCCAGCGAGTAATCAGAAATTTCTCATCAGCAGATGAAGAGCACAAATCACTAGATCTCGACCCTGATCATAAGCACATCATCGTCGCCTATGATCTCACGCCCTCTGACACCGCAACCATGGATCGTCAGAAATCCCTAGGATTTGTCACCGAACAAGGCAGTGTCAACTCTCACACCGCCATCCTCTCCCGCTCACTCGGCATCCCCGCCATTGTCGGATTAGAAGATGCGGTAATGAACATCAAGTCCCTAACCTTCATTATTCTCGACGGTTACACGGGCCAAATCATCCTCAACCCAACGCCAGAAACCATCGAGAGATACCGTGACATTGAGCGCGGTAAACAAGAACGGGAAACCGAACTCGATGATATAAAGGAAAGCCAAACTCACACCACCGATGACCGCGTCATCACCCTCTCAGCAAATATAGAGTTTGAGCACGAGCTTCCTTACGTTGAGAAAGCTGGCGCCGAAGGCATTGGCCTGTTCCGCACCGAGTTCTACCTCCTAGGAGTAGGTGAAATCCCAGACGAGAACCGCCAGACTAGAGTTTACACCGAAGTAGCCAAGCACACTCAGCCACACCAAGCCATCATCCGCACACTTGATGCCGGTGGTGATAAATTACCTGCTGAGCCTCTTCCTGAACCAGAACCAAATCCATTTTTAGGTTGGCGTGGTATTCGTGTCTCACTTTCACGTATCGGTATGTTCAAAGAACAACTCCGTGCCATCCTCAGAGCCAGTGCCCATGGTAAGCTAGGCGTTATGTTCCCGCTCATTTCTGGTCTCCAAGAACTCCTTAAAGCAAAAGAGATCTTACAAGAATGCATGGATGAACTTGCCGCAGCAAACGTCCCGTTTGATCCAGAAATGGAAGTCGGCATGATGATCGAGGTTCCATCAGCCGCACTCATGGCTGAAGAACTCGGTAAACACGTAGACTTCTTCTCCATCGGCACCAATGACCTTATCCAGTACACGGTAGCCGTAGATCGAGTAAACAAAAACGTTTCAGCCCTCTACAAGCCAACCAACCCAGCCGTCATCAGACTCATCGACATGACCGCCCAAGCCGCTAGAAATAACGGCATCTGGACAGGCATCTGCGGAGAAATGGCCAGTGACCTCAACCTCACCCCCCTTCTCGTAGGTCTCGGAATCGACGAACTTTCTGTAGGAACTCACCAACTCCCCAGAATCAAAAAGGCAGTCCGCTCACTCCACTATGGCGATTGCCAAGCTCTAGCCAAAGAAGCCTTAACCTGCAGATTCAGCCAAGACATCTACGACCTCAGTCAAAATATGGCACTCAGCAGCTACCCATTCTTGATCGAGTAACTCTAGCTTGCCCCTCATCACAGCAGTGCTACAAAGTAGTCAAATAAATAGGACTAATAAGGAGGACTAATCCCGGAGTGATTTTTCTTTCCATCAAGCCATGACGAAAAAAGCTGTGCCCTTGAGCACAGCTAAATTTATTTAAGGACATCAACCTCAAGAAGCTAGAGAAACCCCATACCAACTAAAGGATGAAAATGTATTTTGCATTAACTTTCAAGACTAGTCCTAGTTTAAGAACCAGTCCTGAAAACAAATTACACTACATCGGCTCTTGGCTAAAATCTTCTAGCACCTGAGCACGATAGCTAATTCTCTGAGTGCTACTCGTTTTTGGGTAAAGAAAGAGAATTGTGCGCTTTTCATCTCTGTATTTGGCAGAGGTTGAATACACCACTTTGCGAGTTGATTTGATGGATGTGATCATCTCTATCGGAATTACTTCCCCATTTTTAAGAGAAGAAGAACTGATGATAGACCTGTTCGCCTGGCACTTGAATATATCACTCTTATCACCTACATAACCAATGATTGGAGTCTGCCCTAAGTTTACAACTTGGTATGAACCATATTTGAAACGAGTAGGTGAAAACTCAAGGATCTGCCCTTGACCTTTTTTATCCCTAGCACTCCAGTATAAAACAACCAAAGGTTCGACGACCTTGGATGATATCGGCAAAGTGAGATATGGCTGATAAATCGGCTCATCCACACCAGTCTCTATCTTCGTGTAGAAGGTGATCGGCTGACCATGAGTGAAAGGTAGCTTTTTAGTGTAAGCCATTCTGAATGCTTCTAACTCGGAATACTTGCCTTTCTTGCCTTTGTAATAAAGCTGAGGACCCGCCCAATCACTGAATAGGCTAACACGATAACCCGCCTTATTTGCTTCTATTTTCTTATTCTCAGTTGTCAACGGTTTAGCGCTTACAACACCGAACATAGCCCAGGTAATGAGCATTATTATGTATATTGATTTTTGCTTTTTCATCATTTTGTTTTGTTTGTTAGTTTAAATTTCGTCGGATTTCATCCACTGGAATGAAGTTACTTTGATTCGTCTGCCAAAGTTTTGAGCAGACACACTCAAATCTGGATTAGACTGCCATTGGCGTAAAATAGGCTGGTCAGTTGAATTGCCTCTTGGGTAGTCAGGATGCGGAATGGTGCTATCTTCATCACTCCCATTGACCCACTCCGGTGTTCGCTGAACGATCATCTCGCACCAGGCTTGAGCCTTAATTCTACCAGAGCTATCTTTACTATCGCCGTATGCACGGATTACAAAGGTATCAGATCGAGTCGCTATGATTGGGCCTAATAGGTTGAGAACATCACCTTGATCAAGTTGACGTGCCATTCCAGCACTAGAAGTGGCTGCTGAATTCTCCAGTCCATTGCCAGTAGTAGAACCAATACTGAATCCACTATTGATATTTGATTTATCGATCGCAGCCTGGATTGCTCCTGCCTCCCCAGTCTCATCAGAAACTAAGCGACGATTAACAAAATCCGATAGCCCCATGAACGGACCACGCTCTCTTACCTGCTCGACAATGGCCTCAGCGAGTGAATCCAACTCACTATCATCCAATGAACGGAAGCCTGTGTAATCATCATCTTTCCCAGCAGGTGTGCTGAATCGACTAATAGGAGAAACATCAGAACCCGCGGTTTCGCTAGTGACCGTAGTTCCGTTCAGATAGGAAATTTCTCTACCACTGAGGGAACCTAGAATTGCTTTCCATGCTTCCACGCTAGTCGAGTTCACATTAAAAGCGCCACGGATGCCTAGGTAACTCCCTATTTCTTGATAATCCTTAAGTTCATCTTTATCACTACTTGAAGCCGGAGCAATGAGTTCCATTCTTGCATTTGAGAGCGCCTTACCGACATCTCCATCTACAATCGCTTGCACAGCCGCGTCATGAGTAGAATACGTTTGATCCGCAGCATCTCCCCAGTTCATCCCAGAGAAGTAAAATCTGTCCCAGAGTGCCTCGTTAGCGGCCCATGAGGTATCAAACTGATGCTTTACATCATTGAGTGTAAACCTTGTCGGTGAGAGCTTATTATAAATCTGAGTGTAATCAGTCTGGCCAACCTGTAACCGTGAATTCCCAATGGATCGCATTGCATGTAAATTAAACTTAGAGGTGTCTGCATGCTGTAATGCTCCTAATGAAACCGTTGGACCGTACGGAAGGTCAAACAATACAACCTTAGGAGATCCTCCCTCTGAAGCATTTTTGCCCTCACCCCAGTAAGAGCTTGTCCCATCAGCTCCAGTAATCTGTAACTCCGAAATCAAACGTTCACTAAGAATCAAATCCCAATTGGGAGCGACATCGTGCTTTTTATCATAGTCAGCTGGACAGGTCACTAAGCTTCGGTAATTAAAATCACTCATCACCGCAGCATCACCAGTAAAGTCTTTGAGCCCCATATCGAGCGTGAAGATACCTTTACCGCCTGCTGCAGGACTAGCTATTTGATCAACGTTCAGCGTTACGCTCACCTCACTAACTGCAGCAGGTGTCACTTTGATCGCTTGCACCAAGGAATGTAGCTCACGGTCATAGATAAATGAACTATCAGTAGAGGCCTGGCTCTGATCAAAGAGATCAAAAGCTCCCCCAGTAGCGGCTGTAGGATAATGTAAACGTGTGAATAAATGAGGAATCTGATATTTAAAATACCCATCTTTGAACCGAGAATAGAATCCTTTGATAGTCACTGGCTCATCAGGATCTACATCGAGAGTTTGAGCCGAACTACCACCAAGATAAACACCAGCAGCCATATCAAATCCCATCTGAGCAGGAACAATGTAAGCATCTCCATCAGTCCCTTGAAAACCACCACTCACTGAAACTGTTCTGATCTCGCCAGGCTCCAATCTATTATTACCAGTAGGTGATGGCTCGATTCTAAAGCTCTGCATCTTCTGTGATTGTGCACCTCCTCCAGAGACACCTAAAGTAAAGAGAACTGTTTTATCTGTGGATGTGGTAGCATCTGTATAGGTCATTTCCATTCCATTTAAGAAATTGAAATACACCAAATCGAAACTCATTGAGTAAAATTCGATAGGATGATTATAGGGGTTATGAATCACGAAAAACGGATTCAACGTGATGTAATACTTATCATTATCACGCGCTAAACCATACTGCATGACCATTCTTATCAACTCAGGGCTAACTTTCTGCACCGTAGGCTCATTCCTAGCACCTGCTTGAAAAGTATCATAGCTCCCAGCCACTCCATGTGCAGACACAATAGGGAAATCATTATTACTGTTGTTATTACTATGTGTAGCACTGTGACGAGATCCAAGTGACCGGTTATCAATAGATCCTGGCTCACGATTGTAAGAAAATGGCACCACACTATGCGCAGCTAATGCATCTGAAGATGAAGGCACTGATAGCCCCCTGAAGTTCAGCTCATTACGCTCTTTCTTATAAGTCCTGTAATGGTTACGAAGCAAATCCCATGTTGGACCTCTATACCTATCAGTTGAATCTACTGGAATCTCATATAAATACCCAAGAGACTCATCCGTATCTTCTGAATAATACAACGGGTTAGAGGTCGCATCACTCGGAGCAAATGAACTATAAATCTCTGTCTTATTCACCTCCTCAGCAGCATTAAATTCAGCAATCTCTCCAAATTCTTCAATGTCCATCTCAAATGCGGTTGATAGATCACGGCGAACACCGCCCCATCTGTTATCAACCAGCAAACCAACATGTGATGTTGTCAAATCATGGAAACGATCTCTCACTGGAGATTGTCCACTACTAGCAAAATCAAGAGTTTTATATTTGAAAAACTTCGTCAGATCTCCCTCAGAAGTAGCACCAGGAAGATAGTCTGTGTAAGACTCCATCCCAGTCATATGCTGAACACCTGTTCCTGCTGGCACACCAGTAAGCCCTGAAGAAGCCCAGTTCTCATCTACTACATCACTAGGAGCAGTGATGTCTAATCTAGCCTTTACACCTTCATCACCTACCCAGTAAGCGTAGCTACCAGTACCGGTATCGTTCGTGATGTCCACTTTTTCAGCGTAAACGAAATCACCATCAGTATTAACAGTACCTTCTCCTACCAAGTTAACCCAGTTATCGTCTGATGCATCCACTGGAGCTGTGAAACTAGCAGTTGCTTCAGATCTTGTAGTAGGGCTACTTGCATGCGTTCCAGACACCAATGTTGTTAGATAGCCGTTATCATCTCGTGAATTAACAGGATCAGTCACATCCCACTCTGAAGTATTCCAAACTGTCGTCCAGTTTTTCTTATGATTACTGATAGACTCATCTAAAATAGAAGCAGAAGCTGTGACCCTACGGTCTGGCCCTAGACTTTCTTGTAGTTGGCTCAAGGCCATCATAGCCGCTAAGCGTGCATTAGCTTGAGCTATTTCCTGGTGCTTATCCACCCCTGTAGAACGAGTAATCACTGAGGACAATGACAACATAGAAATGCCTAAAACCATAAGCATTGACATCACCATAATAGTCGTGATTAGGGCAAAGCCTTTCTTTGAAGCCAATGACAATGAAGTAGCCCACTTTATATTTGAGGTAGTTGTATCTGTAAGTGTAAATTTCATAGTTAATCTCTTCCGTTATGTATACTCTGTATACTTTATACTAGTTACTCGGTTATATTTAGTTCGGGTTGGTTCCAAAATGGCCATTTCTTGTGGCTCACACATAAAAGGATCAACCGTATTTTAATATTCTATTCCTATTCAGCATTTCGTATGCCAATAGGTTACAAAGTTTTAAAACGGTTAGAATAAACACTTCTTAAGCACGATGAGACCTTCAAACATCACCATCAGACCACAACCACAACCACAACATACTATGCATAAAACGATTAAAAAAATCATTAATACAGATCACCATCTACATGAATACGATGAATCCATGCCTAAATTCACACTATTTAATCAAAAAATGCAGTCACCACTTACAATTGTACCAAATAGATAAACCGCACAATTTAGCCCACAACAGCCCCTCATTACACCATCAAAAGCATTAAGCTTCTGCTGTATAGATAGAGGCTATCCCCCCGCTCAACGGTTCACAGCGAGGCTCTTTATATCCTTGGGCTGCAATCAAATCACACATCGCATCACCACTTGGAAAATCACCGATAGATCCAGCTAAATACGTATAGGCCTCCTCTTCAGAGGTAAGTTTTCCAGCTATCTTCGGTAAAATTTTATTCAGATAAAACCCGTAAGGTTTTCGCAGTATCCCTTCTGGAGAAGAGAAGTCTAAGATCAGCAGATGTCCACCAGGTCTAATCACTCGGCGCATTTCTGTGAGAGCTTTGGGATAGTCTGCCATGTTTCGCAAACCAAATGCCACCGTGAGAACATCACAGCTATTATCCTCAAACGGCATGCTCATTGCATCTACCACCTGAGTATTTCTTACTCCTCTACGCCCAGCGTGCGCCAGCATTTCTGGGCAAAAATCTGAGGCTATCACCTCTGCTCCATCACACACTTTCTGTAACTCTATAGCTAGATCACCAGTGCCGGTAGCCACATCTAAGATCAGGCTAGGCGCCCACTCCATCACGATCTGCCCCACTCGCTTACGCCACAAAATATCCGTCCCCAAGCTGAGTACGTGATTGGTGAGAACATAGCGGTCGGCGATCTTTGAGAACGCATTTTTGACGAAGTTAGGATCTTGCATAATAAGTCTGTTAGATAGAACTGTTAGGAAAAATTAGTCTGGTAAAATATCGGTATAGATCCCCGGATCACTGTTAGGAATTTCTTTAGCGTTGCAGACCTTTTCATAAAACTCACGCGGCCCCACACCACCAATCACTCCATAGACATAACCACTATCCCTCAGCGCCTCCATGGACTTGAAAAGCAATGCCTTCCCTATCCCAGTACCTCTGGCATCTTCACCAACACCAGTAGGTCCATAGAATCCCTTAGCTGTCGTTTCCACACAAGCAAACCCTAAGATCTTCTTATCCCTTGTGGCGATAAAGCAAGTTACCGGCTGACGTGACATAGCAACCTTCACCTCACTCACCCACTTAGGAGAAAAGTGCTCGCCCACCCAGTTCGCCACAATATGCCGCTCATAAGCTCTCGCTCTACGCAAGATGATCCCCTGTTGGTCTATTTTAGTATAAAGTTCACTGGAGTCCGGTAACTCAAGGAGATTTACAATCATGTCTATCATGGCACTAGCTTAGTCTCGGGCTAATGATTTACAAACCTAATATCTCCATAAATGGCCAACTCTCAATTTCCTCCTGCCCTCGAATCACATCCGTAATTACCTCCACTCCGCACATATCTTCCACTATCCCTTTATTGGTAATAGTAGCCGTATCCAGTTCATCAATCAGGTTATTAAATACTAACCCCGCTGGTTCAACACCACGCGAACGCATAGCTTCCACTGTCAGTAATGTATGGTTTAGCGCACCCAACTTATTCCCCACTACAAGAATTACCGGATCACCAATCGCTACTGCTAGCTCAGCGACACTAAACTTCATCCCATTGATAGGAACCAGCCAGCCACCAACGCCCTCTGTAATAACACAACCATTCTCGCTCGCCAGGTGCTGATGACCCCGAAGCAATACCTCTTTCTCGATCGGAGAATTCTCAAACATCGATGCCACATGTGGCGCAGCCGGGGTCTTCATCCAGACTGGATTTATCTTATCTAGAAGATCATCACTAGGGTCGCTGAAACCTGATGCATCCGCCATTTCTAGCGCGTCATTTCTATCGCCACAGCAGATCGGTTTATAACCGATAGCATCAACACGCTCGCTCCTTAGCGCGCGGATAATAAGTGAACTAATGTAGGTTTTGCCAGCATCTGTATCGGTCGCGGTGATAAATAATCCTTTGCTCATAATGTTTGGTGAGCGCTTACTAGCCGATTTCTTTTAGCTTAGCAAGGCAGACCTCAGATCCACAGGTATTCTTCTCAGGATCATCATTCATTAGCACTTCTCCACAGCCTCCATAGCACGGCTTACCGCCCTCTGGCCAATCAAGCGGATAATTAGCGATCATCAACCGCATCCTCCTAACACCTACCTTCGAACGCGTGACACCCATGGCTTCAGCAAGAACATCATCTGGACAACGACCTAAAATATGATCCCATTTTGACCAGCCATCGCCTGCTCCACTACGTTTTACTTTTTCCTTCTCAGTAAGCAGGCCAAGCCCCAACTTCTTCTTGTGCGCTAAAATAGCGCCAACAGTGCAGCCTATAAGCAAAGCCAAATCTTTATCATCAACAGTACCAATCCTGGACTCCCATTTATCCCAGTCCACCTTCTTCCGGAGATCACCACTAAATTTTGCTATCCCCAGCTTCTCACGCCTCACGCGGACACTACCTGGAGCACAACCTATTTTCTTAGCTAACTCAGAGTCCGCCATATCAGGGATCATAGCATCCCAGTCTTCCCAATTCACCGACTTACGTTGATGATGCGCAGGAATACCGAGCTTTTTCCTTCGCAGAACGACAGACGCTAATGAACAGCCTACCTTTTCAGCTAAGACTTTATCCTCCACCGTACCGAGTAATTCGTCCCATTCAGACCAGTCAATACGCGGACGAGCACCGCGTTCTCCTGAAGCGGAAACATCTAGTTTTCTCCTCCGCATGCTCACCGCTGCCAATGAACTGCCTATTTTTTCAGATAATTCCTTATCAGTAATTTTACCTAGCTGATCATCCCACTGGGACCAATCAATTGTAATACGAGGTTTACGTGCCATATACTTACTTCTCCTCCTCCTGTTGTTATGTGTATTTCGCAGCTGACTCACGCAATACCCTCTCAATGAGTGATTGTCGTTATAGCCAATTGATCACTACTTCTATCTATTTTATTCATCGCTCTCATGAGCTTACCGCATCGAAGCCAGAAGCTGAAAATTTAGCAAGAATATTGTACACCTAAATTGAGGTTAATCTCTCACTTTAACTCCTCTACTAGGTAGTGAAACATATAAGCCAACATGCCGGAGTGATTTTTCTTTCTAACTAGGCGTGACATAGCCAGACCGAAGACCGTAGAGCTACCCCACAGGAACGAGCGGAAGCGAGAATCGAGTGATGCTGCCATCATGACTGAGGAAAAGCGTAGCTAGCTAGAAAAGCTCCCGCCCTCTAAAATTAAAACACTATTTAAAATACCTCTAAGAGTCCATTTGTCTTATTTGTTTACCTCAGTAGCACCAGGCATCAAGCAAACTACTTTAAGAAAAAAAGCCGCCACGAATAGAATTCGTAGCGGCTTTAAATTTTAATTTTATTCTAGATTTTATTAGAATTGGTTTTGCTGAGGAACAATGCGTAGCTCTACACGACGATTCTGTGCTTTACCTGACGCGGTAGCATTAGATGCGATTGGTCTGGTTTCACCTGATCCGTAGGTAAGCAATCGGTTACCCGCTACACCCTGGTAGTTGAGCACACTAGCGACTGATCTCGCACGTGAGATAGATAGGCTCTGGTTAGATGCCGCTGAACCATCTGAGTCTGTATGACCGACGATAGAAATGCTAGTGCGGTTATATTTCTTAAGGACAAGTGCCACTGATCCAAGTGTTTGAGTAAACTGTGGTTGGATATTAGCACTTCCTGTGCTGAATGTAATGTCACTCGGCATATTGAGAATAAGGTCATCACCACTACGTGTCACACTAACTCCTGTGCCACTAAGTTGACGGCGAACTTCTGCCTCCTGAGTATCCATGTAGGCTCCTGCCCCCCCACCTACTAAACCACCTATCATTGCTCCTTTAAGTGCATCTTGACGGTCACCTGTCAACGCGCCAATGGCTGCTCCACCAAGAGCTCCGATGACTCCACCCTTCATAGTATTAGATGTCTTTTGTTGTCCAGTGTATGGATTTACTGTGGTGCAACTAGGAAGTGTGAATGCCGTCATAGTCGCAAATGCGATCATTGTGTGTGTTTTCTTCATAATTAGTTAGTTTTTGTGTATAGTAATTTACTGTTAATATATTGACTTACTAAAATAAGACGTTTCATTAGTAAAGTTTATTCATCCTAATTAGTTTATTTTTAATAAAAAACCCTCAGAGAAGCATAACTTCTTGAGGGCTTAGAAACAATAATTGATGGATTGAGAAACTATTCAGATTTTTCAGCTGCTCCTGCAGGTGAATTATTAGACTCAGCTGCAGCCTTTACGTCTTCTTGCTTAGGAGCATCTGCCTTTGGAGCCACTTCGTTTTTATCTGATTTAGCCTCAGTCTTATTCGCTGATTCAGGGGATTTCACATCCTCTGATTTCTGCACCTTTTTGGCTGCTTTCTTTGATCTAACTAGCTTCTTCTTTGCCGGCTTGACTTGAGTTTCACACTCTGCGCGCCTCTCTCTTTTCTGATCCTTACACTGATCAACTCTGCGTTGCTCTTCCTCTTGGAATATCTCAGCAAGTTTGAAACTACGCTTTGTCAGCTCTTTGCCCTCTTTGTCTCCAATCAGAGCCAATCCTTCTTCCCCTACTTCAGCTAGGAAAATCTTCCAAGCCTTTCTAGACACAGACTTAGCGTTAAGCTTTACAGGTGTTTGTTTAACCTGATTCTGGTTTGGGTTTTGCTCGTTTACTTTTCTACCTCTACGCCCCCTGCTGCGATTGTTGTTATTCGCGTTGTTATTCGCGTTGTTATTCGCGTTGTTATTAGCGTTGTTTTGCTGATTATTCTGTTGGTTATTCTGCTGGTTGTTTTGTTGATTATTCGGCTGAGGCTGTCCACCCTCATTGCCATCCTTACCGTTATTATCACTTTTATTAGCTGGAGCAGGCTTAGATTCTTCTGGTGCTTGATCAGCATTCTCAGGACCTTTATTTGTGCGAGTGTCTCGGACACCTTGCTTAGGCTCTTTTTTGGCTGGTTGTGATTTTTCTGTTTTTGGTTCAGTGCTTGTAGCTTCAGCTGCTGGTATGTTTACTGAAGCATTATCTTGATTAGTTGCCGCTGGTTGAGCTGCTGGTGCAGACTCGTTAGCAGGCGATGTATTTTCGCTCATTTTATGTGATTATCACTACTTCATAATAATGTGTTAAGAAGGTGATAATTTGATTAAATTATTTCTCTATCAACTACTTGCAAAAGGCGCGTATAGCAGCTCTTCTCATAGCAGTCAGTATCGATTGTCTTGTTGTTTGGATTTTACCCGGTAGTTCTTAACTCAATAAGGCAAACCTCATTGAATATGAGGTTTAAAATCGCACCATATCTCCATGTGTAAAGGCTATTCTCCACCAATTTACAATATTCCTAACACCACTACTCTTCATTATGCTTTAAATCATTGTTTTTGAGCTTTTCTATTGCTGAACTACCCCCTACATGTGGCGTATGTCAGCAGTGAAATACAAAGTAGGAAACGAAAAACTAATCAAGGTGCTTGATGGTGCAGCCGCACATCTATCTTCATTGCTTGAAAAACAAGGCAGAGCAGATGGAGCACTTCGCATCGCTGTCGTCGGTGGTGGTTGCTCAGGACTTCAGTATAAAATGGACCTTGTCGATGGCCCTAGAGACAGAGACATGCTAGTTGTAAGTAATGCCGTGACTGTTGTCATCGACCCCAAAAGCGCACTATTCGTAGCCGGAAGCGAGCTAGATTACTCAGATGACTTGCAGCAAGGAGGCTTTAAAGTCACCAACCCAAATGCAGAGGTCACCTGTTCCTGTGGGGAAAGTTTTGCGGCTTAATATGGGTTCAATGTCGAGAACAAGATAAATTCTTCACTACTCGCTTGATCCATTTCTAAGCAGTGCTTAGGTTCGGCTTAGAAATGATCACCGAGACCAAACTCCCCTATTTAATTAAGCTCTTAGACGATAAAGAGCCAGCCACTCAAGCGGCACTAGTAACTGAATTTGCCGCCAGCTCTGGAGACCTCAGTAATGAACTCACAGCTCTCGGGCTAGGTCTAGATTTATCCAGCCAAGATAAAGCCAAACTCACCCAACTCCTCCTCCCTGCCAGACGCAAGACACTAATGAACGAATGGCAAATCCCCGCTGGAGGAAGAGCCGCGATGGCTGAAGACTGGGATAGTTTTGAATATCATCTAAGACTCATTTCTGACTACCTTCATGATGGTATTTCACTCCGCCCCCCACTCTCAGATGCGCTAGACATCATCGCTGATGAATTCTCTAAAAATCAGAAAAATGGATCCATCAGCGCAGAACAACTCAGGATCTGGATGTTCGCAGATGGCAGATTTCAAGGAAATAAAGAAAACTACTACCTACCCCAGAATAGCGATCTCTGCTTCGTGGCTGACTCAGGACTAGGTAACCCCATTAGCCTCACCACCCTCTTCATGTTAGTAGGCCGACGCCTAAATTTAGACGTCTCCGGTTGCAATTACCCCGGCCATTTCCTAGCGCGCATCTATTCAGAATCAGAAATGCAACTAGTCGACTGCTTTCACAAAGGCAGACTCATTCCAGCGCAAAAAGTTATCGCTGAACATAAGGAAATATCCATCAACGCCAAAATAGCTATCGCCGGCCACGCCTCACTTGGCGATATCCTCTGGAGATTCATTGGAAACATAGAGCACGCATTTAAGCAGTCAGGTAATCTAGAAACACACGAACCAGATCTAAAATTATTTGCCTCCCTCTCCAAGAGTCTAAACAGATAAGTAGGCATGATCGTTTCTAGAAAAGATATCTTGGTGGAAGGCCACCTCCTAAGATGCACATTAATGGACCCGCCAAATGATGTCACAGTTCGCGGTGTCTGCCTATTCACCCATGGTCAGGGAGACTACTCAGAGCGCTACACCCAGGTGCTCCATCCATTTACCGAACGCGGAATTCGCTGCATAGCCTTCGACCTCCATGGTCACGGCAGCAGCCCCGGTAAACGTGGTCACGTAGGCAAAGTAAGCTTCGTCGATGCAGTTATCGACAAAGGTATCGAAATGGCTGGCGACCTCCCCTACGGCATCGCTGGACACTCTATGGGCGGACTACTCACCCTCCGCCACCTAACCCTAGCACTCCAAGGA
This sequence comes from Akkermansiaceae bacterium, assembly GCA_051251915.1. Taxonomy (GTDB): domain Bacteria; phylum Verrucomicrobiota; class Verrucomicrobiia; order Verrucomicrobiales; family Akkermansiaceae; genus Rubritalea. The sequence goes on from JBPOGF010000020.1 coordinate 74,070, forward strand.
AACTTACCCCTACCTCAGTTCTGCTGGGTAAACTCTGTCCTACTTTCCCCCACTCAAAACAAAGCCAACTGGTTCGTGGCCTCCGCGAAAATCCTAGCAAAGATTCACCCCAAATTAATCGTGAAAACTGGCGCCACCCCAGAACTCTGCCAAACCCCCATTGAAGGAAGCTTCATGGAAAAAGGCCCTGATCATCCCGGCCACCAAAACATCTCTATCGGATGGGGAGTTGAGCTCATCAAGACAGCTGACTTTGTCCACAAAAACTTACCTCTGATGACATCTGACATCCCCTTTCTTTACACTCAAGGCGGAACGGACCTCATCTGCCCAGATCAAATTGCCGAGAAATTCATCAACAGCCTCAAGCTCACCAACAAAACTTACAAACTCTTCCCCAGCATGCGACACGAAACCTTCGCAGAGCCAGACCACCAACTTCTATTCGATACCATCGCACACTGGCTAGACGAGAATGTATAGAAAATTTCTCATTGCGCTAGCCTCCAGTTAAGCTATTGTTTCTACTACCTTTATGGAGCCCTTATCACAGTCTCATCAGGAAAAAATCTGGACGCATCACGCCCGCACCATTTCCAAAAAACTCAACCTTGCTTGGTGGATCGAACGACTAAACCTACCGCTCGCCATCACCGCCCTGCTAGCTGCCACTGGCATTCTTGTAGCACGGTATTTTGACCAATTACCAAGTTACTTTCTGTTAATCGGGACATTACTCCTAGCTGTTTCAATCATCGGCTTCATCTGTTGGAGATTATCCCTCAAAAAATTTGAAAGCCCAGACCAGAGCATGGTCAGAATTGAGGATAAAATGAAACTCAGAAACGCCCTCTCTGCCGCCAAAGCTGGAGTCGCCCCATGGCCTGAAGCCCCATCAGAAATCAACGCCGGCGTGGCGTGGCACTGGCAACGCACCCTTCTTCCATCCCTCTGCTCCATCCTCATCATCATCGCCGCATTTTTTATCCCCATCGGAAGTCATGCCGAAGTGATCCAAAACCATCCATCACCCGATGCCAGAGACAGTCTCGAACTAGCTCTCGAAGAATTAAAAGATGAGGAAATCGTCCAAGAGGATTACATCGAAGAAATGGAAGAACAGATCGATGAACTCAAACAACAAAACCCCAACGAATGGTTCAGTCACTCAAGCCTAGAAGCTGTCGACAACCTCACCCAAAGCCATGACGCTGCAGCCAAGGAACTCCAGCGCAATATGCAAAATGCCGAGCGAACCCTACAAAACCTCCAGAAGCACGGCGACAAACTCAACCAGCAAACCAAAGAGAACCTACTCGATGACTTCGGAAAAGCAGTCGAGAACATGGACACCGGTGCAATGAAACCCAACAAAGAACTCCTAGAACAACTCAAAAAAATCGACCCTGAACAACTCAACCAGCTTAACGAAGAACAACTCAACCAGCTCCGCGAAAACATGCGCAACATGGCTGAAAAGCTCAAGCAACAGCAACAAAACGGCGAGAACGATGGAGACGAAGACAATGAAGGTGAAGGCAATGGTGATAGTGAGGGAGAAGATGGACAAGGCGACAAACGTGGACCGGGACACCCCGGACAAGGTGAGATCCAGCGCGGACCAGGCCACGCTCCAGACATGCTTGGAGACGAGGCCGAAAAATTGAAACTCAAGAAAGAAGAGCGCCTCAAATCCAATGACCTCTCCAATACCCTACCCGGCGATCTCCTAGAGACCACCGATGGCGAGCACGACATCGATAAAACCAACGCAAAAATCCGTGGCGGTGGCGAAACCGAGAATAAAGGAGCCGGAGGAGAGCGTGTTTGGAAGAATTCACTCCTCCCCGATGAAAAAAAAGCCATCAAGAACTTCTTTAAGTAAAGTACCCAAAAACCGAGCAACACACCTCCGTTCTAACACCGTTTCTCACCCTTGAAACCAACTCCATATGTGCTAAGTAACGCGCAAGAGTCTGAAATATGACAACTTATGATATCGTTACAAACCCTTACCGTTACTTACTTCCCTTCTCTAATTGTTAGCTAAATCATTAAATCAACGATCATCAAAGTGCTTCACACTCTCACAATCTCCCCTGTAATTCTACTAAATGAAAAAAAGTTTCATTTTAGTATTGTCAAAACTATCGATAGGGCTTAATTATGCGCACCGCAACGAGGCAGTCAGAAATGATTACTCACAAGTTGCACTAGATGGCCCAATAGCTCAGTTGGTAGAGCAGCGGATTGAAAATCCGCGTGTCCTTGGTTCGAATCCGAGTTGGGCCACCACTTTAAACCCCTTATTCTATAAGGGTTTTTTTGCGTTTAAGGGATGCGCTTCATCTAACAGAAAAAAATCCCCATAACACTAAGTCATGAGGATCTCCTAATTGTAAATTGTTATCGCTAACTAGCTAATTACTCACCTAAAGCATAGATAATGCCGTTGTAGTAATGCTTAAGAACATTCTTATTCCAGTAGATGTGATCATTATGCCCAAGTGAGCTATAGAACACTCTGCCCTTCTTATGTGGCTTCACCCAGCTCACACCGAAATCTTTATCCTTCCTCTTAATTCCATTTTTAGGCTTATCGCTCGCATCTGCATCTAATCTAAGAAGCATGGTCACTTTATTTGAATCATACGGATCCTTATGCTGGTAGATCTCCTCATTGAATCTGAGCTCACCCTTATCAGCAGGAATCACCCCATTGAGCAATGCATGACTCTTGTTCTTCTTATCAGCCTTGATAGAGACTTCCATGTTATGCCTCCACGGATGCCCGTCGAAGTATCCCCCAAGCATTTCACCATACTCAGGCCACTCGTAGAAAGTATCAGTTGCAGCGTGAATACCAATGAACCCTTTACCTCCTTCAATGAAGTTCATTAAGTTAACCTTCCTCACTTTATCAAGCTCAGCAGCGTTCTCCTTAGCCTCATCTGACATCTTCTTCAGCTGTTTTTTATTTGGAGAGAACACATCCATCGTCGTATTAAGAAAACAAATCGCATCAAACCCCTCGATCTTACCTTTATCAAAGTTCTCTAAGTCATCACTGATCACCACATCAAATGCGCCACTAGACTCCGCCATCAACTCTAAAGTCTGCTTGCCAACACCAATCGACTTATGCCGGAAACCATTCGTCTTGGAAAAGACCAATATCTTTTTCTTCTCATCATCTCCTTCTTTAACGCCATCTGGCACCTCCAGCTCAGCCTGTTTTAGAGCCTGCTTGATTTTCATCTCATTCGTCATTTTGGCATCATTTGCCTTCTCCGGCTTAGCCGAAGCAACGTAAAGACCAAACACCCCAAAAAGGGCAACTGCTGAAATAGTTAGTGGTTTTATGTTCATGAGACTAAACTACACAAAAAAACGCCCCAGGCAAAGAATTACCTGAGGCGCAATGAATAAAAAATGTGCTTACTTAATGTGAGCGACAGAACTCCTCAAAACGAGTGAGACCTTCGTTCAATACATCAAGCGTGGTGCAGTAGCTTAGACGGATGCTATTATCATTACCAAACGCAATCCCAGGAACAGCAGCAACACGATAACGCGTGAGAAGCTTATCACAAAGATTCACTGACTTAATACCCAATTCAGTAGTATTCACAAGGAAGTAAAATGCTCCTTCTGGCTCAGTAACGGAAATGTTCGGGATTGACTTGAGCTTGTTAAGCATGAACTGACGACGCATGTCATACTCCTCTTTAAGATCTGCCACGAAGGAGTTCTCAACTGTGAGTGCAGCAAGTCCTCCATACTGAGAAAATGTACATGGGTTCGATGTAGTGTGCCCCTGCATCGATGAAATAGCAGCAGCAAGCTCCTTAGGTGCCGCGATGTATCCAAGACGCCATCCAGTCATAGAATAAGCCTTAGAGAATCCACCGACTGTGATAGTCAGGTCATATAGCTCCTGACTGATAGACGCGATACTCACATGCTTAGCTTCTCCATAAACGAGTTTCTCATAGATCTCATCAGACAAGATAATGATATCCTCCATAAGCGCCACTTCACCGATAGCCTTAAGCTCATCTTCAGTGTAAACTGCGCCAGTTGGGTTACCTGGTGAGTTAAGAATGATCATCTTCGTAAGACCAGTCATATGCTCCTCAAACTGCTCAGGAGTTAATTTCCAGTTATTCTCCTCAGTGGTCTCTACAATCACTGGAACACCACCTGCGATGCGCACCATCTCAGGGTAAGATAACCAGTATGGAGAAGGTATAATTACTTCATCACCTTCTTCGATCACTGCCATAATCGCACTCATGCATGAATGCTTAGCTCCATTACCTACGATAATTTGGCGTGGTTCATAAGAAATGTTATTGTCTACTTTGAGCTTATTAGCAATGGCTTCTCTAAGCTCAGGAATTCCAGCTGCTGGAGTATACTTAGTTTTACCGTCCTGGAGCGCTTTAATCCCCGCCTCCTTGATGAATTCCGGAGTATCCATCTCAGGCTCTCCGCCAGCTAAACCATAGACTTCTTCGCCTCTGGCTTTCATGGCTTTTGCCTGATTAGTGATATTCAGTGTGAGCGACGGGGTGACGTTTTTGATGCGTGATGAAATGCTGTCCATGAGAGTTATCTCTTTATATTTTCAGTTAAAATTGATGATGATTAGAAGCCGCAGAGGGCAAATATTCAAAATTTATGTGAAACTATGAACTCCCCCCTGAAGTCGCGCTGTTAATAACCTATAGACCTCATCATGCAAGAGAAATGAAACCCTGAGGTGAAAATTCTCTATAGCCTTCTTCGGAACTCGTTAAGAACAGCTAAATTACGCTTTAATCTTCGCCCTCGCAGTCACCCACTTACCCTTTTTCACCACCTCACCAAATTCTAATCCAGCACCTTCTCCCCACTCTTTCGTCACTTCCCATTGATCAGCTAAAATTCCAGAAACCACGAGATCTCCATCCTTTTTCATCGTTTTCACAATCGTAGGAAACGCTTGCTGCAGGATTGTTGAGAACATATTAGCAATAACCACTGACCATTTTTTACGCGGCTTCCACAGCAGCACATCCTGCTCCTCAACTTCAATACAATCCACCCGATTCAACTTCAAATTTTGCTTAGAAACTCGCACAGCCTGTGGATCATAATCATGCGCCACACAAGCTTCAGCACCCAACATCCTAGCAGCAATAGCAAGAACAGCCGTCCCACAACCAAGATCAAGCATCTCCCAGCTCTCCCCCTTCTGCTCACGAGCTATATCCACCAGAAATCTCAAGCACGTAGATGTCGTCGCATGATCTCCTGTTCCAAACGCCATTTCAGCTGGAATCTGGATCACCTTCTTACTTGGGTTTTCATTACGCAACTCATCGGCAACAGCAAGATCTCGCGCCCCACAAACCAGAATTGCATCCCTAATCTTCAATGGAGGTTTTTCTACAGCACTCAGTGCTACCCAGTTTTGATTCTTCACTTCACGCACCGTTCCGCCAAATTGCTTCTTAATAACCAACGCCTCTTTCTCTGTTTCACAATAAACTTCAACCCGCACACTCTTGCCTCCTTTTATCTCAGAAATAACACTTTGGTCATTCCCATAAAATCTCTCTTCCCATGCGTCTATCCATTTAACTGATGATAATTTTGACCAATGATACATATTCTTATTATTTAAATTTAAGCCCCACGCTGGGTCGCTTGATTAGGGTTCACCCTTTCGTCTGACCGTCTTCGGTTCAGTTTAAATTGCTTCCCTCGTTTGGATAATTTCACCTTTTCCTCTACTTCGCCATCACCACCCTTACGATGCACCCACACACTCTGAACCAGTCCTAACATGAACATACACATCACCACAAATGTTCCAGAATAGCTTATAAACGGCAGCGGAATTCCAGTCACAGGCATCAGCAACACACACATCGCAATATTTTCAAATATATGCGCGAACAGTAAGCCCACAACGGCACCACAAAGAATTTGCCCAGACATATCCCTACTATAATACCCAATAAATATGCACTGAATCAACAGCAAACTAAACCCAAGAACCAACATCAAACTCCCTCGGAACCCCTGCTCTTCAGCAAACACACCAAATACATAATCATTATGCGCCGTCTTCTTAGGAATATACCCCATCGCATGCAATGAACGCTTAGAAGAATCCGCTTTGAAACCTACTCCCTTATAGCCTGATTTCCCAACAGCCATCGACACATAATACGGCCCATAGGCATCTCCAGTAATGTCCACTTTGCGACCATACAACATATCCAAATAAATCTCAATACGGTTTGCCCCCCTACTCGAAAAACTCGGCAGAATCACATGAAACAAAATCGGCATTATCGCCGCACCAAGTAGCGAAATCACGGCCAAATAACGAAACGGCACGCCTCCCACTAACATCACAATCGCAGTTACCGGCAACCAAACAATCGCCGACCCCAGATCCCCCATCACCGCTACTAAACCAAATGGTATCAGCGCAAGAATAGCTATCGCCAACACTTTCGCACCAGGAAGACTCAATAAAGGATGCCATTTAGCCAAATCCTGTAACACCCAAGCCATCATGATAAATCCCGCAACAATCGAAAACTGCGCTGGCTGGAAACTCAATCCTCCCACCTGCAGCTGATGCACCGAATTACCAAATTTCATCGCAATCACCATCAAAGCAATACCAGACAAATACATCGGCAACGCCAGATACTTAATCCACCTATAATCAATAAGCGCCGTGATAAAATACACCCCAGCACCAATGAAGATCCATTGCACCTGCTTGGCTGCTATCGCTTCACCTCCTCCAGTTAGATGCCTAGCAGCACTCTCAATGGTAAATACACCCAATATCAAAAGGGCAAACATGCACAAGGTGAGTAACCAACTCATGCCTAATATTTTTCTCAGGAGAGGTGTCATTTAAATAAATTCAATCCTTCGAGAAAAATATGCTTATCAGATAACCTGACTTACGCGCCACCTGCGTATGTCTTGCGGAGAAGAGAAGCACTCTTACGACCTTCCGGAGTCTTATATAGATGATCATAAATCACCTTAACTTCCGCACCCACGCCGACTCTACGATACAGATCAATCACATCTGCAGACTTCATCCGGATACACCCAAAGCTCGCAGGTGTTCCGATCTTATACTCAGCAGGTGTTCCGTGAATGTAAATGTATCTAGCATAAGTATTGCGGTTACGGTATTCATTACCCTTTAGCCACATGATGCGTGTCACAATCGGATCTCTTCCGCGTGTATTAGGCTTAAGAATCTCACCTGTCTTTCTTCGACTCTTGAAAACTGTGCCACTTCGTGAACCACCACCTATTTTCCTAGCTATCTCCATCTTACCAAGTGGAGTCTTTTTACTATTATGAGTATTGCCTAAACCAAATTTTGATGTCGAAACTCGGTAAGCCTTCACAGGCTTCCCGTTCTTAGTCAGCAACATAGTCTGATCCTTCACACTCACGATCATCTTATTACTCCTGTCTTTCGACGGCGAACTACCACAACTCGTAAACAATAAGCCAGTAATAAACGCTATAGAAATAACTTTGAGGGATGAACGTAAGGTGTGAGATTTCATAAAAAAATTAGTTAACTTATCCTTACTTACCAGAATCTATGCTTTCTTCAACATTATTCTTCATAATTCCTACCAGCATCCTTCTTAAGGACGGGATAGATGTGAAGAAAAATCCAATTGGGAATGGTGTAAGTAAGATCGCTGTAGCGAAATTAGCGTCCATGTAGTTACCGATAACCACAATCAAGAAGAACACTCCAAAAGCAAACTCAATTACCGGAGTCACTGACTTCATCGCCTTATACTTACTTGACTTCCAGCCTGCAGCCTTCTTCTCAGCCCCACTCTTAGCCTTATCAATTCCATACTTAGGAGTGCGAACAAATCCGCTCTGATGATTGAAAATAGCCTCTAGAACAGCCTTCGCATTGTTCACGCTCATTCCAATTCCTAACGCAATAAGCAGTGGTAAGTAGATAATCTCTTTAAGCCAAGTCTTAGGGTGCAATGCCTTCTGAGCAGTCAAATAAAACAATGCCACAGAAACAGAACCAAAGAAAAAGATCGGAATATTGATAAAGTATTCAAGCATCGGGTTCTCAGCAATAAGCGGGATATGAGTCATCTGCTTTGGGTAAATCAGGAAACACAAAACAATCAGTGCCAAATACGCAAAATTAGAAGTCAAATGCGCCGTCGCTTCCATCTTAGCTTTCAATGGAGCATCACTCTTCCAGATATTCTTAAGGCACTTCTTACAGCACTGAATAGATCCCTTTGTCCAGCGATGCTGTTGACTCTTAAAGCCATCCATATCTACCGGAAGCTCAGCAGGAGTCTCCACCTCCTTGAGGAATACAAAGTTCCAGCCCTTGAGCTGCGCTCTATAACTCAGATCCATGTCCTCAGTCAGAGTGTCATGTTCCCAGCCACCTGCATCCGCTATACATGACTTACGCCACATTCCACCAGTTCCGTTGAACGTAAAAAATCTGCCAGACCTGTTTCTAGCAGTCTGCTCCAACTCCAAATGTCCATCAAGGAACATCGCCTGGATGCGTGTGAGAACATTATAATTCCTATTAAGATGACCCCAGCGTGTCTGAATCATGCCCACCTTCTCATCCGTGAAATAATGAATTGTTTTCATCAAAACATCAGCATTAGGCATAAAGTCAGCATCCAGAATGAATAAAAACTCACCCTTCGCAGTTTCAATCCCATTCTCAAGAGCACCAGCCTTGTAACCTGTGCGATCAGTACGGTGCACATATTGAGCATCATACCCTCTAGCCACAAGAGCCTCCACCTGCTCGCGGCAGATCTCCTGAGTCTCATCTGTAGAATCATCCAGCACCTGAATATGAAGCTTATCCTTAGGATAGTCAATTTCAGCCACCTTCTGAAGCAAACGCTCCACCACATGGAGTTCGTTAAAAACAGGCAACTGCATCGTAATCACCGGTAGTTCCTCGAATTCTCCCTTAGCCACAGGCACATCGTTTTTGTGCTTAAGATAGAGATAAATAATCGTGAGTCTGTGAAATCCGTAGCCTGCAAGGCTAACTAGAACAAGAACATATGAGATATAAAGGAACCACTCCATGAGTTTATTTTGGGTTTGTTTTTATCGCTTATTCGCTAAGTCATTTAACACACAAGCGTTCTCGCTATGCCTCACACACAGTCATTTGTCAAGCTCTGAACCTGTAATAATTGTTAAATATTCTTAACTAATTTACACACTATTCCCCTCTATATCTCCCCCATAACTCTTCGCATTATCCTCTCAGCCACATCCTCCGCAATCAAAACAGGCTCATGATTCCCCTTACCCTGAGTCACCAAAATAGGCTGTTCACCCACCGCCACATCATCCCTCCCATGCGATCCCTTCACCAACCCAGCATCCAGCGGAATCACCTCCAACAACGCCCTAAACCCAAGCTTCTTCTTCAACAAAAACTTCGCAATCTTCAACTTCGGAAACTTCAGCTCCGGATCCAAAAACAACTCCACCGGATCATACCCCACCTTCCGATGAATATCCACACAACGCGCAAAATCCGGCGCCACCGCATCATCCATCCAATAATAATACGTAAACCAAGCATTCGCCTTAGAAACCACTACCAGATCCCCAGCCCGCTCCCCAGCATTCCCACTCGGCGCATCCCGCACCTCATCCACCCCACTCGTCCTCTCCAGCACCTCCCGCACCTCACCCAGCAATGAAGCATCATTCACATAAATATGCGCCACCTGATGATCCGCCACCGCAAACACCTTACTCGCCCCACAATCCAACATCTCCAACCCCAACTCATCCTTAATCGTAATCCACCCCTTCTCCCTAAAAATCCGATTCAAATGCACCGGCTCATCCACCGCAGAAATCCCATACTCAGACAGCAACATCACCTCCACCCCATTCTCCGCATAAAAATCAATCAAATCCCCCACCAACTCATCTATCTTCCCCAACTCCACACTCACTCGCTCATCCCCCAAATCCGGCCCATACTGCTGCAAACAATAATCCAAATGCGGCAAATAAACCAAACTCAACGTCGGCTTCTTCTCCCGCTCCACCCACCTCGCAGAATCCGCTATCCACTGACTCGATGCAATCCCTGCATTAGGCCCCCAAAACGTAGTAAAAGGAAAATCCCCCAACTCACTCTTAATCTCCTCCTTCATCCCCATCGGCTGAGAATACACATCAAAAACCTTCTTCCCACTCGCCGGATACGCCGGACGCGGAGTAATCGTCCAGTCCGCACTACTATACATATTATACCACCAGAAAAGCTTCGCACACGTAAACTCCGGATTCATTTCCTTCAACTTCTCCCAAATCTTCTCCCCCCTCACAATGTGATTACTCTGCTTCCAAAACTTCACCTCCGCATCCTCCCTATCATACCACCCATTCCCTACAATACCATGCTCCTCCACCGCAACCCCCGTCAGATAACTCGACTGCGCCGTACAAGTCACCGCAGGAAACGCCGGCCTAAAAGAAGAAATCTCCCCCGCCTCCACAAACGCCTTAATCCGCGGAGTAAACTCCCCAATCAGCCCCCCAGTAAGCCCCACCACATCCAATACAGCTACACGATTAATCATACCCACATTCATAAATTCTCCCCCAACCAAACACAACGATTAAATCCACCACACAGACATAAACCAAACATCGCTCACTCAATAAGCCTCCCCCTCAAGAACATTGTTTGCTCATTTACAAAATGGCTACCCAGTCCTCTACTTCGCCAACTCATCCCACTCCTTCTTCGACCCTTCTGACTTCTGATATTCCATCAAAATCAGCCACTTACCTTCTCGCTTCACTAGCAATGCCTCCAAATGCACATAAGCAGAGCTCACTTTGCCTTCCGCATCAGTCGAAGTATAGAGTAACATCCCAGTCTCATGAGCACTCGTCGCATCACCAATCCTCTTTGAAAACCGGAACTCCGCACTTGCTTTGATCTTTTTGGCTTTCGTGTCATCAAATTCTGATTTCCACTTACTCAGCGCCTTAACTAACGGATAACTAACCTTCTTTTTACCAGAAACAAGCACACCTTCCGGATGGCATGTGGCAGAGTATGCCTCAAAGTCCCCCGCCTCAACAGCGCGAGAAACCTCTGCCCAATATGAGTCAAGTTCAGTAATGCGTAATACATCTACTTCCTCATCAGCATAAGCACTGAACATTGAAAAAAGTAGCATAGAAATGGATATAAGAATTCTAGTCATCGATCAATGGAAGCATAAAATCAAAACTTCCACGAACAAATTTCACACTTTAAACAAAGCAAAAATCAGATCAATAGAATGACTTCCATGTGCTCACCTTGAGCCAAGCCTACCCGAGTGTGAAAACACCTATTCTTAAATCAACTAGATCCCCCTGCCACGGCCCCCTCTACTTCAACAACGACTTAGTCAACTTATACCCAGCCCCGTCCGCAGCACTACCACATTCTTTAAACAACGTAGTAACCCGCTCTTTCCCCCGTTTACAAAGGTAATCAACTGTAAGCATATCCCCAGCCTTATTCCCCTCCGCATGCATCCTCGCCGCAGAAGTTGCCATCGCAAACAACTCAGACGCAATATCAACATAACGACCTAACAACAACTGCTGACGCTCCAACTTCGGCCCCTGCACCACCATCGACATAAACAAAGCACGCGACAGTTTGCGACTATACCTAGAAACCATCCGCAAATGCTTCTTCAACTCCGATGGCATCGCCGAAGGAATATTCTTACTACAAGGAATCCACCGCATCGGATACCAAACCCCATAATGCAACCCAGCCTTCAACCCAGCCTTAGTCCGCCCCCCCAAAGAATTTCGAGTATCAATCGCTGCCGCCCCTTTACGTAAATGTGGATCTAAAGCCTCACGAGCAATAAACAATTTCATAATCTCCGTAGACCCCTCGAAAATAGTATTGATCCTACAATCCCGCATCATCCGCTCAATCGGATCAGGCGTCTCACCACGATTCCGCAACGAGCTCTCAGTCTCATACCCCCTACCACCTTTAATCTGCATCGTCTGATCCACCGAATGCCAAGCAGCCTCAGTCCCCCACAGCTTCGCCATCGCAGCCTCAATTCGGATATCCGCCTTCTTATCATGATCAACCAACGCTGAAACATAAAGCACCAGCGATTCAGTCGCATAAGCATTCGCCGCAATATCAGCTATCTTACCAGCAATCGCCGCATGCTTCCCAATCGCCTGCCCCCACTGCACCCGCTCACTCGACCACTTCGTTACGATATCTAAACAACGATACAACATCCCAGAACAAGCCGCCGGAAGCGTCAAACGACCAGTATTCAACGTAGTCAAAGCCACCTTCAAGCCCTTACCCTCAGCAGCCACAATGTCCTCTTTCGGCACCTTCACATCCGTAAATTTTATCACCCCATTATAAAGCGCCTTCAACCCCATGAAATGACATCGAGTCACAATCTCAACTCCAGGCGCATCCATCGGAACAATAAACGCCGTTGTCGCATAAGGCTTCGCCTCCGTAGGAGTCTTCGCCATCACCACCAGATGACTCGCCACCAAACTATTTGTACACCATAGCTTCTCACCATTAATCACATAATCCCCATCATCACCCTTCTCAGCAATCGTCGCCATCTTCGCCGGATCAGACCCAACGTTCTGTTCTGTTAGAGCAAACGCAGAAATCGCCCCCTCCGCAAACAACGGCAAATACTTCTGCTTCTGTTCCTCCGTCCCAAATACAAGTAACGGCTGAGGAACCCCAATAGACTGGTGAGCAGACACAAGAGCCGTCATACTCCCACAATGCGCCCCCAGCGCCATCGCAGCACGCGAGTAGTTCGTCTGCGAAAGCCCCAAACCACCATACTTCTTAGGAATCTTAATCCCAAACGTCCCAAGCTTAGCCAACCCCTCAAACACCCGATCCGGAATCTCACCGTCCCTATCTATCTGATCCGGATCCGTCTCATTATCCAAAAACACCTGCAACTTATCAATAAACTCATCCCCCGCCTTCTTATCCTCCGCCGACTGCAACGGAAACGGCGACAACTTCCCATGATCAGGCCCCCCCATAAATAAAGCCCCCGCAAACCCGCTAATCTCCCGACTATCACGCGAGCTCTCCGCCATCTCCAAGGCAGCACGCTGCCCCTCAGACATCTTTGAAGTATCAATCACTGACTGCTTTTCTGGTTCCTCGTTCATAGTATTATTCCTCTCTGTTAGGTTTTGTTAGATATTTTAAGTTAGAAGTTTCATCATGCTGGACTATTGACCATTGTCTAATGACCATTGACCGAGCCTCCAGGCTCTAACGGCCCACCCCTAAATGGCGCAAACCCAGTCCCCATGATCATCGCAAAATTCACATCCTCAGCACAGCTCGCCACTTTCTCATCCAGACAACGCTGCGCCTCCTCTCTCATCAACCCAGCCAAATACGCCTGAATATCCAGCTTCTCCCCCTCAGCCAACGTCCCTTGCATCGCTTCCGCCTCCGGATTCGGCTCAACATCCTTACCTTTATAAACGTAAAACCCCTTTCCAGATTTCTTCCCTAAACTCCCCTGCTCCACCAAGTCGGTAAGAACTTTCGGAACACTCATCCGCTCAGGAAATGCCTCAGATAAAGTCTCCGCCACATGACAAGAAACATCCATCCCCACCTCATCCAACAACCGCAACGGCCCCATCGGCATCCCAAAATCAAGCATCGCCTTATCAATCGCCTCAATATCATGCCCCTGACTCATTAGCTCCCCAGCCCCCACCAAATACGGCATCAAAATCCGATTCACCAAGAACCCAGGCGAATCCGCCACCACAACCGGCAACTTACCAATCGCCTGCGTAAATTTCACCGCAGACGCCAACGTAGCAGTAGAAGTATGCTCCGTCTCCACCACCTCAACCAACTGCATCCTATGCACAGGATTAAAGAAATGAATACCCACTAACCTCTCAGGATGACTAATCACCTTAGCAATCTCAGTAATCGGCAACGCAGAAGTATTCGTCGCTAAAATCGTCTCAGCCGGAACCCGCTCCGCAAAATCCGCAAAAATCTTCTTCTTCAACTCCAAGTTCTCAACCGCCGCCTCAATCACCAAATCACAATGGCTCATATCAGGAAAATCCTTAGTCGCATAAATATGATCAAGCCCCGCAGTCGCCTCAGTCTGAGTAAACACCCGCCGACTCACACTCTCAACATAAAGTTTCTGAATCGTCTCCATCCCCTTCGCCAAGGCATCATCATTGATGTCCTTAAGCGTCACCTGAATCCCCTTAGTACTAAGCCAATAAGCAATCCCAGCACCCATAACCCCAGCCCCAATCACCGTAACATTCTCCACCCGCTTAGGCTTCTCATCACCCACTCCAGCTCCAACTGGTCTAAGCTTCTTCGAACGTTCAGTTAAGAAAAAGATATTAATCAAATGCTTCGCCACAGAACTGCGAGGCCCATGAGTAAGCTCAAGGATCGCATCTCGTTCATTCTTTAAACTCTCATCATGCGTGCTCCGCACCGCCTTACAAGCAACATCCAACGCCATCGGCAATGCCGGATAATGCCCGCGAGTCTTCTTCTCCAGATCCAGCTCCACCTTCTTCTTAATCACCGCAACACTCACCGGATTATGCGTCATCATATGAAGTTCATGATCCCGCTTACCTTTACTCAAAAATGTCTCAGCATGACTCACCACATTCTCCATCGGACACAGCGCATCAACCAACCCTTTCTTATAAGCCACAATTCCCTTCAAAAGCTTACCCCCAAGAATCAACGGCAACGCATCTGTTAGACCAATCAAAATGGGCAACCGAGTAGACCCACCCCAAGCCGGAAGTATCCCCAACTGAGACTCAGGCAACCCAATACGAGTAGCCTTAGCATCACTCGCCACCCGATAATCACACGCCAAGGTCAACTCAAATCCCCCACCAACACAAGCCCCATGAATCGCCGCAACCGTAGTAATCTTCAGCTTAGCCAACTTATCAAACACGTTCTGTCCCTTACTAATCAAAGCCTCCAACTCTTCTTTCGGAGCAGACGACAGCGATTTCAAATCAGCACCCGCAATAAAAATACTCGGCTTCGCACTGCTAATCACCAACCCAGTCAAATCCCCATTCGCCCCAATTTCATCCAACTTACGATCCAATTCATCCAGCGTAGCCCCATCGAAAATATTCGCCGAGCTCCCATCCCGATCAAAGATGAGATGGGCTACAACCTGTGAAGAGCATTCCTTAATTTCTAATTTTAAATGTGACATAGTTTTTCAATGGTTAAATTTTTTCGATCCAAATCGCGGCCCCTTGCCCCCCACCCACGCAAAGCGTCGTAAGCGCGTGTTGTTTATTCTGCTCATGCAACTGACGTATCGCCGTAAGCACCAACCGCGCACCCGTAGCACCCACCGGATGCCCCAGCGCAATCGCTCCCCCACGCATGTTCAGCTTCTCCATCGGGATCTCTCCCAACGCTTGCTTCAAACCAATCTGTTTCGCAAATTTATCAGAACTAGAAGCCTTCAAACATGCCAAAACCTGCGCCGCAAATGCCTCATTAATCTCAATCACATCAGCCATATCCAACCGATAATCACTCTCCGTAAACAACCGCTCCATCGCATGCAACGGCCCAATCCCCATCCGCTCAGGATCACACCCAGCATAAGCATAAGCATTAATCTTCGCTATCGGCTTCAACCCCAACTCAGCCCCAGCCGACTCACTCCCTACCAACAAAGCCGCCGCTCCATCAGTTATCTGCGAGCTATTCCCAGCAGTCACCGTCCCAGTAGTTTTCTCAAACACAGGACGAAGTTTAGCAAGTCGCTCAGGAGTAGAATCCGTCCGAATCCCATTATCCTCAGCAATCGCATTACCACGATGATAAATCGGATGAATCTCTTCCTTCAACAGTTCATTACTAGCCAAAGCCTTCACATGAGACTCCGCCGCAAACGCATCTTGTTCCTCCCGACTAATCCCCAACTCCCGCGCCAAAACCTCAGCAGTCTGCCCCATATTAATCCCAGCAAACGGATCGGTTAGACCAAGCCGTAATGCCACAACAGGCGAGAAATCCTTCGGCCTAAATTTAAACATCGAACCTAACTTCTGCATCATCGACTTAGATTTCGCCAACTGCCCAAATTTCTTCACCGCACCCGCATTGTATAGCAAAGGCACATTACTCATACTCTCAGCCCCACCCACCACAAACAAATCCCCACGCCCAGCCAACATCCGCTCATAAGCCGAAGTAATAGACTCCATCCCCGACGCACAGTTCCGATGCACAGTACTAGCAATCACATTACTAGGAATCCCAGAACGCAAAGCTACCACCCGCGCAATATTCGCAGAGTCCATCGGCTGCGCCACACACCCCATAATCACCTCACTAACCCGACCAGGATCCACCCCAGACTCATGCAACAAAGCACTGACAGCAGATGTCCCAAGATCAGTAGCGCTAAGCGACGCCAGACTCGAACCCATACGGGCAAACGGCGTGCGGATGGCTTCGTAAATATAGAGTGGTTGTTTCATGATGTTATTTTCTGTTAGATGTTAAGAAGGCCTGTTATCCACAACCTTCTTTTCCTTTAGTTCTTTGCCTACCCCGTGAAGCTCACGCATTTTTTTCCAGTCGTGAAACTCAATTCTGTTAGGACTCAATTCAGTCGCTTCCTTCAACGTCCTACGAATAATATCTTCGAGACCATCTCCCGTCTCATCCATCGGAACCACATGCATCACAATCTCATCATTCTCTAACGGATCATCGTTGTGCTTGCGCAACTCAATCTGCCAAGCCCCTATCCCAGGAGTATCGTCGAGAATGTTTTCCAAAGCATTAAAGTCCACCAGCGTCCCTTTAAGTTTCCCAATGTTCAACCTATGCACGTCCGAAACACGAGAAATTCTTCCAAGCAACCTCGGGCAAGTCCTACCACAACACGGACAAGGATCATAAGTAATCCCCCCCTCAATAATATCCCCAGTCCGATAACGCAGCACCACTGTGCCCCGCGCATTTAATGGAGTGAAAACTATCTCCCCACGTGTCCGCTCAGGCACTCGTTCACCAGTTTCAGGATCCACCACTTCCACAAATGCCAAGTCAGGGTAAAGATGGAAACCAGCACTCTCAGATCCCTGTGGAACTCGGCACTCAGAAAATGCTAGCTTCGCCTCAGTAAATCCATAAGTGGAAATAATATCCACATTGTCTGACCCCAGTTCAGCACACAGATCCTTCAGCTTCCGTCGCATACCTTCAGGCACTTTCTCACCACCAAGAACAATCCGCTTGATGTTAGTCCATCTCATCCCCTTAGTCTTAGCATAATTAACCAGATGATAGAGAAAAGTCGGCATCGCAATCAAACACTCCGGCTGAATCTTATCAATCATCTTCGCATTCCCAGAAGTCCCCATAACCTTACCTCCACCAGTCGCCAAACAAAACGTCGTATTCGCCAAGCCTGCATACCAAGCCTGCCAGAAAGCCAAGTGCGGAGCAAATGGGAACGCATTAATACATCTAAACTCCGGCGCACTCTCAGCCATTTGCATCAATCTCAAACCACCCACTTCCAAGTTAGCCAGGTCATGCTTCGTGTAGAAAAATGGCACCGGCTCAGACGACCTACCAGTTGTCGACGTCATGTGAACAGGCCTCAACTCTTCCGCCAACACTTGCTTCACTCCTGTGGGTCCATGTCTAAGAATCTTCAACCACGTCCCAAACTGACGTTTGATCACATCTTCATCAGGAATGACGATAAAATCCTTCGTCACCTCCAAATCACGCTTAGATGTTAAAGGAATTTTCACCAAATCATCCGTGCTACGTATATCATCTGCAGTAAGCCCTTTCTCTTCAAATAGTTTTTTGTAATGAGCTACAAAAGGAACCACTCTAGTCTTTAGAAATGTATGTAATAAGTCTCCTTGACGTTTTTTAATTTCGCTCGGCGAGGCTTTCTCCCACCATTGGTTGTTTGTTGATTTCATTTTGGGTTCTTTGGGGTTTAGTCGTCGTATTTTCTGGCAGTGGTTCTAATAAGTTTTTAATTTCATCGAGCTGGTCTAATGCCGTCTGCTCGCCAAGCTGAATAAATTTTTCAAAATTCGAATACTCATGCCATCGCGAACCACGCGACACGGGCTGAATAGCCAGATCAGCACGCTTACAGGCATCATAAGCAATCCGTATTTGGGCAATCGTAATACTCCGGCTCAAATTATCTAACATATTTCCAGGAGCTGCTGGATTCAGCTTCTGATTCAACACACTAAGCTTATCCTGCCACCAAGAATTACCTATCTGTTCCTCACGTTCAGCAGTCTCCTCAGCATCCTTAAGGGTATCGATCTCTTCCAAAGTAATCGTAGTACTGACTGCAATAATTTTATCCACACCCCCAAACTTCCTTAAAGCACCTACCGGAACAGGATCGGCAACACCTCCATCCACACAACGTTTTCCATCAATTTCCACAGGAGCAATGATACCAGGCATAGCACAACTCGCATGAACAGCATCTATCACGCTACCTTTACGAAAAACAATTCGCTCATAGTTGTTGAGATTTGCTGAAATAACTAACAACTTCCTATCAAGATCCTCAAACTGCACATCACCAATAGACCTCTCCAGATGAGCCTTTACTTTATTACCGTAGTAAATTCCTTTAATCGGCGGCATGATAGGATCAGCGAGCTTCTTCAATGCCCCCTTATCCATCATTTCAGCAGCTAACTCATACATCTCTTCAACAGTATGCCCCGTCGCCCAGAGCGCTCCAATATAAGCCCCCATACTAGTTCCGGCCACAGTATGAATCGGTATTTTATGTTCATCCAATACTTTTAAAACCCCAATATGAGCCAGCGACTTTGCCCCACCTGCACCTAATGCTAATCCTATCCGCGGCGGCCTCGTGCGAGCTGGCCTCTGAACGCCCATTTCAAGATCTGTGACACCATTACTCACACCATTCGACAAATCCTGAATCTTACCAGACACATAATCCCTCGCACGTTGTAGCCATCCTCTCGTGCTCTGGTGATCCTCTGAATATTCTCGGTTTGATCTATCGGACATTTATATGCAAAATAAAAAATTTCTCTATCCAACAAGATTACACCACAAAAATATTCCCGGCAAGATCTTTCCTAAAGATCACTATACTAATTTCATTACAATCAGTTAACTGCTAGTTCTAATTGGTTTTATCATTATTATGAAAATTAAATCACTCAAGGTTTCAGGATGAAATCACTAACCTTTTGCACCTGGCATTCCTTATTGAGTTCTAGAACCCCTAATAAACTTTCATTAAATCCACGGTGGCTCTGTGGTGCAAAGTGGAGATTGCCGAGCGAATAGATAATTCTTTTACCTCGATAAGTTTCAGAGTGTTGCTTTCTGTGAGGATGTGATCCGGCAATAAAATCCACTCCGTTATTGATCAGCCATTTGGCTGCTTCGTGCTGTTCATCGCTCACCTTGGTTGTGTATTCATCACCCCAGTGCGGCAAGCCAATAATCGTTTTTACTCCCCTTTTGCGCGCCTCACCGATGCTTTCTAATAGAGACTTCTTGTGAAGAGGGTAAGTCGCTAGCCCTATCGTTCCATCAGTAGCAGGCAAGACATCCGACTCTATTAAATTCATCGCTATAAAACCGACTTTCACACAACCTACATCGATCACCTTTACCGCCGTAGCTTGTTTAAGTGTTCCCGCACCAACATAGGCGACCCCTTGCTTTGTGAGATAATCCATCGTGTCCCTCAAGCCTTGCTCCCCACCATCACCAGCGTGGTTATTTGCGAGTGACAACAAAGAAAAGTGCTTGAGCGATCCAGCTTTTTTATCAGACACAATATAGTTAAATCTCTTTTTTATCAGAGGCTTGGCTCGATCAGAAATCACGCATTCTAGATTGGCTACTAGATGCTTAGCGTAAAGTGATGGAATCTTTTCCACAGGGAAAGGTTTAACATCTCCATGCAGACAAATGTCGCCACCTATCGATAAATATTCGACCTCAAAATCATTTTCATGACGCATCACAGTGAAAGCTCTACCTTTAGCTAACTCCTCAAGCGTGATCAATTCAGGAAACCCTCCTAAGTGATGTACCACTATATCAGTTTTTTCGACTACCCCCAGCTCGCCTGTATCTTGGTAAAGCATAGCTACGTGACTTCCTAAGTGAATAACATCTGTTTCTCTCACCGCTCCGGATACAGGCCTTAAAAATTTCTTAATTTGCACAGGGTTACACCAAGGAATCTGAACACCAGCTTTACGATATGCATAGACTAGAAAATTAGCACAGTCGTTACCCAACAATGTCTCTGCACCTGTCTCCCCTGCATGATGCAAACTCCCAATGCCAAACACATACGGTGAGCCAAATTGTTCCTCTAAGTACCCTAACAACCCAAAGCTTTTACTGACCCGGATCTCAATTACTTCACTAAAATATGAGCCGTTTTCTGTGACTACCTCTGCTTGAATTTTTACAATACCAACCTCATACTCACTATGGAGAAAATCCCGCCACGTCCTACTTGCTAACGCAGAATCCTCGGTCTCCGCTATCAACTCCCGCTGCGATGTAATGTAGGCTGGCGCATCATTTGCAAACCCCTTACCTAAACCAGCTTGAGGGATAATGTTGTAGTTTTGATGCATTGGCTCATGGAGCCACCATCTTACATGCTTAACATTCTTGGCTGGATGCCTAATCCAGATATCCTCTAACATACCATCCTTGTTGTGCCGTATTCTCCACACACCATCAATCGATACCTGCGTATTACGGAATTCTAACACGATGTCTTCTCGCCCTTTATCCCAATCCCTCAACTGCGCCTCCCAAGCCAGTGGATTATGTAAAACACTAATCTGGGATTGTTTCCGGACAAGTAGTTGCCTAAGTTCATGGGCAGTATCTTCAAGTTTGAAGCGCGGTGGTGGCTTGCCTTTTCGGTAATACATCTTAGCCATTTCGGAGCGGTCATCCAAATCAGTCAGATAAGGTTCGTATTGGATCTGGCTAGTCTCTATCGCTAAAGCACACTCAAATGCAGTGTGCAGTAGTTCGGAAGCTATCTGTTTATCTTTCTGCCATGGCATTGAAAGCGCAAAACTTACTGCCCTCAAACGCTCCCACTTCAACACATCGTTCCACTTTGTTCTTAGGTTCTCTATTGGCTTCGCTATGTCTACAAAGTAGTCCAGATCAATACTAACGATAACCTCGCCTAAAGATTCGCTATCATAGCCTCGTTTAAACCTCTGCCAATCTGTGACGATGTAGCTCTCGGCTAATAAACCCGCCTCACGCTTCGTAGCTTGGTAATGAAAATCAAGATGATTGCGAGCCTCCTTTTGTTTCTCAGAGATCTCTTTGTCTGTGAGCGACTCGCCAGCTATCCAGATCACCCTTGAAATAGGCCTCGGCATCAGTGGTTCTATCCAGTTGAATGGCTGAATCACTCCTTTTTGGCGCAACATATCGATGTTCCTTTGTCTTTCATCCTCGCTAGTAACTCTGCGTAAAGAAGCGCGCAAATGATCACTGCTAGGGATTCCAGAAGCATCCGAATGAGCATCGATCAGAACAAGTGTGTATGATTTCTCTAGATCAAGCTGTCGCCCAAAAAAACCAAAACTACCCGCATGGCTATCCTCAATATAGATCGGCAGTTTATTAGCATGGCTATAGCCTAAGCAGAGCGAGAAGACTAGAAGCATCAAGCTTAACCGAGCTTTCATAAGTATTGATTCCTCAGAATACACATCATTATTATTAGTGGCTACGTCATGCCAGCAGAATTCATCTCGCCAACTAAGCTACACAACCATTAAACGTCCAGAATTAGCGAGCCCCATAGGTTTTAGGTTTACTTTTCATTGCTTCCACAAGGCTAAACGAGGTAAGGCAAGTATCCTGATATTGGCTACCTGAGTAGACCGCCTTGATCGTTACTTTCAGAGAGCTAATTGGTTCCTTATAGTCTAAAAAATATAATATCTCATCGGTCGAATCAGGAAGATCCAACAGACGTTGTACCTTGCCATTTATCATGACCTCAATCTGTTTGACTCTGCCATTTGCCGCAAATAATTTCTCACTCTTATGATGACCGTTCTTGATACTGATGGCAGCCAAAACAGTAGCTTCATCTAGTTTAAAACTAAGAAATTCTCCAATACCATCTCCTTTCACTCCTTCACTCCACACATCGTTCCATAGACTCTTTAGGTTACCAGCACCATAGTGGATCCCCTTTTCATCTGGAAGTGTACTCGATGCCGTGACTGAATATTTGATATGCTTCAAGAACCATTGGTCATCGCGTAAAAGATAGCTATGAATCCTAGCCCTCTCCTTCGCATCTTCACTATAAAACGCATACTCACTTTCCTGAGTAATTGCTTGAACAATGATGTCATCATCTAAAGTAGGCTCAAGGTTTTCGAACTCCCATGTGAAAGTTTTACCTGTTTTCTTAAAGCGATTCACCGGCCTCACAACCCGCACACCATCAGCTATTAGCTTATCGGTGTAAGTAACCGTTACCTTACCCTTTTTGATTGTTCCGTTCCAAACTCCACCAGTGGACAGTCGATACCTAAACAACCACGGACCTGCTGAAAAATCATCACTAATACTGTAGTTTTCCTCGTCATACTGCGACTCATACATAATCTCTAAAATAATAGTTTCAGCAGGATCCAACTTCATATCAGACACCTGCCAACCCTTGATTTTAGCAAGTACCTCACTACCAGCAAACGGTTTCAAGTTCCTATCTCCATCTGCTCCAAACGGTTCATGGAAATAGGTATGCTTGAGCTCTTTGCCATTTAGTAACACACGATAATTCTTAGTATACGCAGGCGGCTTAGAAGCAGATTTCTTCTCGGGAGGAGCATAGTCCCATCTATCTACCACATCCTCAACAGGAAATCCAAACTTCACATTAGCAATCTTGTTCGTGACATTTTTCATCTGGTATCTCACAGAAACCTTTGCCGTTTTAAGGTCTAATACGATATCGAGCTCCTCATCAAGTATCTGCACTTGCTCTGTACCCTCCGTAGTGAATGGAGCTATACCGCCAGTAAACTCAGCACCATGATGATATCCACCCCCGTTGGCACTAGCTACCCCCACTACACTTGGAATGAGAATAACCCACAACAGTAAAGAGAAGCACAAACTTATTGAAAAACATTGTTTCATATTATTAAGCTAATGAGTTTGAGATTAATGTCAATCCCAAGACCCAAGACGTGAGTTCAGGATTTTTCAAAGCTTAATGTATTTTAAGTAGAAATTTTGCGTAGGGTGTGAGGATTTTTGTTTTCTGTCAAAGCGCAGCGATGAAGCAAATAACCATCTACTACTGAGAAAAAACGCAGTAAGTAAACAAAAAGAATCACACATAGATCAAAATCAGTTCTGCTGCTAATTCATAGCATCTTTAGCCCCTCTTCCAAAAGTTCGGTCGGTTAGATTCGGCAAAAGAATTTCCTAGAACAAGGCGCTATAAGACCGTGATGCGGGCATCTCAGTCGAAGAGCATCCCAGAGATCAGAAACCCTTATCCTAACCTAGGCGAACAGACTCATAGAAATGTCCACCTCCCGCAAAAACTTACCTCTAACAAAGTCCACTGGTGTTAGATCCTTACATTCTCAACACGAAAATTCCATATGAGCACAGTAACATACAAAAGCTCCCCCCCTTGTGCCCCCCACCCAAACCATCTGTTCTCTATAGCAGAACTTTATCCTTCATCATTCTAGGCTTCATAATGCTAGCCCCGATCACTGCTCCCCGATCACCGCTAACTGGGCTTTTTTGTGAGCCTAGCGAACATCGAGTAGGGAGCGGGGTCACCCCCTAACTCCCTCTCACACCACCTGCCATACGGTTCCGTAGCAAGGCG
>JBPOGF010000021.1:0-77512 GCA_051251915.1 Akkermansiaceae bacterium
TAAAAGTAGAAGCTTACGGAGAAGCTTGGAAAGCATTCCAAAAATCATCCTGACTTATGTATAAAAGTCAGGGTAAATCCCTAGGTAAAATCCAAAACAAAATCCTGTGCTAAAGGCACAGAGGAAAGCTCAGCGTTTAACCTAATCCTCAGACCTCCTCCGAGGCACATTCTCAGCATCCGCCCACGTTCTCTATTAATCAAAACATCTAAAGCCTCACGGATCAGCTTACCTTCTCATTTATTCCTGTGAGCTAAGAAGCCTCCTCAAAAGCATCATCGTCAATTATAATTGTGATTTTCATAATGATGACAATGCGCATAAAATTTAATGTAATGTCAAGACTTCATCATCCTACTCCCCCTGCCGAGTCTCCTAGTAAATATCAACCGACGACTTCTCTTTCTTTTTTCTTATTATTACAATCAAGACTCTCTAACCTACACTTATAATTATCGTGTAGATACAGCGAAATCATCAAATTTGACTTTAGGTTGTATAAATGGGCAGACCTCTCTATAACACTCGCAAAAAATATCATCTACTTGCTTTTTTATACTTACTAAATCATCTTTAGGTACTTGTAATAATAACGCGTCATGCATAGGCAATAGAATATCTATTTCGGGTAATTCATTATTAATTTTTATAATAATTTTCTTCAAAATCAAAGATGCTGATCCTTGTATACGTTGACTTTGTGCACCTCGTAATCTACTTGAAATACTTTCATTACTAGAGAAATATCTATAGTTCCCGAGTGCCGTCCCAATACGATTAGTCTTATACAAATCATCTATTAAAGACTGGCGCCATTCAGCTAGTTTTGAGTATTTACTAAAAAACTCTAACAACGCATCACTTGCTGCGTTAGTATCTGATTTTGTTATATTGCAAATCATACCAATGATTCGGTCATTAGACATCCCATAGCAGAAAAATAGAAATATCAATTTAGCCTCTTCTCTGTAATCTTCTGAATTAAAAAGCGTTAACGACAGAGAAACATAAATATCTTTTGTGTTATAATCTCTTATGAAATTTTCATCTAAAGAGTCATTTGCTAATATACCAGGTTCACATTGAGCAAAATCAGGATACAAAAGTATTTTGTTTTCATCAGCAATAATCAGTGATCTAAATTTTTTGGCTAACGTTTGAATTGATGGCGTTTGAACTGTAATTCTACCTGTAACTGTTCCAATAATATTAAAATCAGGATGTATATAAGAGCTGGTAACTCCTCCACACCTGAGCAAAATTAATTTTGAAGTACATGCATCATGGTATTTCTTCAGAGTATCTGCTAATTCATTATCTTTAGAATATAGCTTTAAAAGCGATTGTAGGCCGCTATGATTTTTCACATCTTCAGTTACTCCTGATAACGTTGGATCTTTATCAATAGCCCTCTTAATTAGATCTATATTTTTTGCGTCAATAATACCAAACTTAATTCTCAAAATATATGAAGACTCAGTAATAGATTTGTTAGCGTAGCCAATACAATGTTGTAAAAATTCTGAGCTAATTCTTATACCTTTTATCTGAGAACGCGCCATTATTTGGGAAACTGGAACTTCTATATTCCAATAACGAGCAAACTCGTTATTCGATCTTAAGTCATCTTGAGATTTAAGCCAAAGTTGATTCAGGCAATTGGCTACATCTTGAATAGAATCTAATAATAATTTTTCATTTAGCTTCCGCACTCCTTTAAAGCAGTAGGCTAGATAAGGTTCATGTTCGGGCTTTTCTAATTTTTTTAGATACTCAATAAATGTAGTTGGCTGATTTTTATATTGAAGGCGTTTTGGTTTCCCTCTTAATAATGTTAAGACTAAATCAATATCTAAAATGGTAGTCTCCTTCACACCATAGACATCACCAAAACTACGTAATAATAATTGAGGATTGAAACTTATGTATGTGCTATTTTGTTTATTGAGAGAATTACATTCTACTTCAGAAATAATCATATCCTCGGCAGTAAGAAAGACCCGTATAGTTGAATCTAAATCAACAGGATTGAAAAGAGGTATAATAAATTGAGGTTTCGCTATCATTATTTTAGAAATAAAAGCACGGTAGATCTGAATATATCTGTGATGCTCTTAATTGAGGTAATTGAGAAAAATAGTCATCCGCATCTGAATTTGACGAGTTACGGTAACAAGCGGGGATAATACGATTATAGAGTGCTGTACTGAGCGACTGATCGTTAGTATAACAAGCAATCGAAAGTGTACGACTTAACATATTTGATCTGAGGTGCTGACATTGATCAATTAAATATTCTTTATCATGTATGTTACCACAAAAACCTAGATATAAAGCTGCACCTGCTTTATAGGGTATAGCTTTGCTTGAAGCAATACAATCACGAGCTGCTGCCTTAAGTTCGTTTTTTCTATATTCAGAATTTAATATAGCGACGAGTTGCCATAATAAATATGACTGCCATTCATATATATTTCTTCTATCGCATAGTGTAATATCTATGATTCTACTCACTTGATTACTAGACAAGTCATTGCTTCTTAGGAAGCGAATAATAACATCACTAGACCACGGTTGGTTAATCAATAGCTGAATAGCAACATCTATATATTGCGTAGAATCGTAAATAATGTCACTACATCGTGAAAGTCTCTCAATTCTATACATGCAAAATCTAAATTCTTTATTATCTGTCTCACCATTAGCTATTAGATTGTTAGCTAACTCATCTAGTCTCACACGTGCCTGTTCTACGCTTCTAACAGTCTTTTGTTGAAAAAGAGCATCAATCTCTTCAAGAATTGGATTATCTTCAGGAATTGCAACTCTATATCCGTCTTCCGTCCTATTTATAATAGAAGTTTTTTTCCCATTAACACCCAATTCATACTCTCTCAAATGGATAATAAGCTCATACAGTGCTTTTCTAGCTATGAACTGATCAGAACAAACTATACGTATATCGTCCATATACCTGAAATAGTTATAACCTTTTAAAATCATAAATTCGTCTAAACCTCGAAGAAATATGTTTCCTAAGAAAGAAGAACCATCACGATTTTGAGGAATACCTACACCACTTGCATTCCAATTATTAAGCAGAATTTCTAATCGGTCAAAAACTGAGTCATAACGCCCATCTGAATTAGGCTCACTATTTCTCAATTGAGAACATAATCGTTCATACCGAATGCATTGAAAGTAGTTTTGAATGTCGGTAATTACTACAACACTATCCTCATGCGAAGCTAATGAGTCTGTGTGTCTATTAAAATTTTTCCAACCCTCAATAGTATCAAGAAACATATAACTATTTTCACCTGGTCTAATACGATGACTATAAACATGAGGACTCAGCAAATCATCGTAATCATTAGAAAATCTATCGATTAATGCTTGATACAATATACGTTCATAAATAAATATTTCGTGTGCTGACCTAACTACAAATGCTGGCTTAGGTATATTAAAATGTTCTGTTCGTTGTACTATTGGATTTGTGTCAAGCCAGTCATTAATATTTTCTAGAACAAGCATGTCATTGAATCCTCTTGGATCAGCAAACCAATCATCTCGCATATCTTTTTTTACTCGTTTCAGCGCAAGTGGAATATCTAGATCCGTTGTATCCATAGTTTTTTAATTAAAACAATTACTTATGTTTTTCGTCATTGACGATATAATTTTAGATAGTTTATTTATACAAAAAATAAAGAATTGCCGCAGCAGGTGGCATAATTATTAAAAGATGATAATTTAAATGCACCTGTCGGTAGTAAGATATATTTATTCTAATAACATCACATATTGTCAAGTTATGATATTTAGACTTCTGGGTTTTGAATTTTTTAAAGTCTATACTTTCATGATTTGGATAGGAGGATATTATTCTATCATAATCAGTAGTTAAGTCTTGTATAATAATTTTAATTTCATCTTCTGAAGAATACTCCTTAGCTTGTCTCAATTTATTATAAATAATAGCTATCTTAGTACCGCACTGATCAAATTCGTGAGAGCGTAATTGATAATTCTTTGAAGATTCAATTAAACCAAACCCTAAAAGAAGTATTGAAGTAGCTGTCGTAAATAATGCGATTATACTTGGATCTATCGTTTTTGATAACGTGTCTAATATGAAGGGGGCTATACCTATAATAATGAGATAGCTAGATAAGCATGTGAGAGCGACCTGCGAATTATATTCTAAAGTTTTACATCGTTTTGCAGAGGCAAAACGAGTTCCTTTCGTAACCCACAATTTGTAGTTAAATTCTTTCTCCCATGAGTTATTAGTCAAATATGGGGGTTGTTGAGATTTTTTGGGGAAAATTATCCTCACTGTTTTGATAAATAGTCTTTTGCCTTTCATATATAATATTATTTATTGTTTCTCCCCCTGCCGAGTCTCCGACTCAATATCAATCGGAGACTTCTTCTTCCCCTTCTTCTTACTGGTCTTCTCCATACTCTCAACCCCATCCTCCTGATCCGCGATCAAATTAATATCCACCTCCACCGGCACCGCCCGCAACCCAGAAATAATCTTCTCCAACTGACCAATCGTCTCCTCATTCAACGTCTGCGGTCTACTATAACTACTCGATGCCGTATTAATCGAATCATTAATCGAAGTCAACTGAGCCACCAACCGCGTCACCGGATCATCCTCACCATTCCCCCCAATCATCTTATTCTTCGTAAAATCCTTCTTAATACTCTCCCACCTAGCAGCCTCCTCAGGAGTCGCAAGATCCTCCATTTCCTTAAATTTCAACAAATTCGACTCCGCCCCACTCGTCAAGGTCTGCGACTCATTCTCATAGTGATCCTGAATAATATCCAACACCTCCTGATCCGTCATCAAAGGAATAATCTTCTCCGCAATCCGATTCATATTCCGGTAAGACCCCTGCAACTTAAACGGCGGCTCCGTCCGATAATCATCCTCCTGAGCAGCACTCTCAATATACTGCAAATTCACCCGCAAAATCGCATCCCTTACACGATAAAGATGCTTCGTCACCTTCACCATCTCATCAATCTCCGCCGGCGTATAATTCCCCTCAAAATCAACTCCCTCCTGACTCCCTGTCTCCGCAATCTGCATCACCGCATACACATCCTTCTGACTCTTACTAGCCAACTTACTCAACACCTTGTTAGAAGTAAGCGAGTTCTCAATATAAGAAGCCTTAAAGTCCTCCGCAGCACCACCAATAATATCACCCAAGTTATAAGTATCAGCACGGTTCGCTAACATATCAGGAATCTGAAACTTCCCACCAGTCTCCGTATAAGGATTACCTGCCATCACCACAGCCACCTTCTTACCACGCAGATCATACGTCCTAGCCACCCCATTATAAACACCCTCAATCTTACGCTGAGCATCACATAGAGAAATGAATTTCTGCAAAAACTCAGAATGAGTATGCTGAATATCATCCAGATAAATCAACACATTATCACCCATCTCCAGCGCCAAGTTCAGCTTCTTCACCTCCTCCTTAGCAGTCGCATTCGGAGCCTCCGCAGGATCCAGAGAAACCACATCATGCCCCAGCGCCGGCCCATTGATCTTCATAAACGTCAGCCCCAACCGATTCGCAATATACTCCATGATCGTCGTCTTACCATAACCCGGAGGCGAAATAAGCAACAACATCCCCATCCTATCCGTCCGCGTATCCTTATCCGCCGTCCCTAACTGCTTCGCCAAATTATCTCCAATCATCGGAAGATAAATATTATTCAGCAACTTATTACGCACAAACGCAGACATCACCTTCGGCTTAAACTCATCCAACCGCATCGCAACCCGCTTCATCTCCACCAACTCATGCTTACTATCCTGATAAGCCTGAAATGTCGGAACATCAACCTGAGCAAACTGCCTCAGCTTATCCATAAATTCATTATAATGCAGATGGTAAATCCCATTCTCCACCACACCATGCGCCCCTATCATCCCCTCAACCTCACTAGACACACGCACATCAAGAACCTCAAGCTGTTGGAAATCCCCTCGCAAAATATGTGCCGCTGCCTCCGGCAAATAATGATCCGCACTTGATGACTCCAAATCAATATAACCCAACAAATCCTGAATCACCTCAAACTTAGCAACATTCTGCCCAGCAAGAGAACTCAACAACCCATCAAATTCCTTCTCCCTATGTTTCACCGCCAACTGATGCCTAAACCTCTTCACCATCTCCGCAGCCTCCGGAGACACCACAAAACGACCAGCTCCTGCCGTCTCACTATCCTCACAAAGCTGATCAAACAAATAATTCGCCACACTCCCCAACTGCCCAGACACAGCCTGCGCCGCCGGCTTCTCCTCTACCCAACTTTCCAAATGCCTCTGCAACTGCAAAATATAAGGATGGTTCTCAACACTCCGCCCCGCACGCCCACGGCCGTGAGAAGCCACCTTGATCGCCAAAGTATCCTTCTCCTCAGACGCCCAACTCTCCCAAAAAAGAATCGCCAACGCCCGATCCCGCGGATCGTAACTCAACAACCCAATATCCTCATGAATAGGTAATATAGCCTCTAACAACTTCGCCGCATCCACATCATGCACCCCCTTAGTATAAGCCTCCGCATACCTAGGCTGAGAAAATCTCTGCACCTCCGCCAATAAATCAATACCCGCCTCATTATCATCAGAAGTAAGCAACGCCAACGTCTCCCTACTCCGCAACATCTGATAAACCAAATACTCCGAACGATAAACCCGCTTATTCTCAGAAATTACCTCCTGATCCCAAACATCCCTAGTAGACAGGAACGTTTCATCCGTAATCCGCTCAAAATAATCCGTCCCACTCAAATGAAAGCACATATGCTCCTCATGAGGCACCACAGTTAGCTGCAGCTCCTGCGTATTCACATTGAATTTCTGCTTACCAAACTGGATGATATTCTTCCCATCCACATACAACTCATTCCTATCCTTCAGCTGACGCACCGCATCCTCACGCGTAGTCTTCAACCGCGTCTGGATATCATCCGCCTTCACACTATCCCCCAGCTCAGTCAGCTGAGAAATAATATCACGCACCTTCTCAATCATCAGATCACCAGCAAAATAACCATTGATCTCATTAATCTCCTTAAACCCACTAACCCGATTCTTAATCCCAGAAAGAATCCTCTCCGCAGACTTAATCAACGTATTCGCACGCTTACTCTTCTTCTCTAACAACTGCTGCTTCCTACCCTCAAACGCATTATAAACCTCCTCACGCTTCGTCGTCAGCTCCTCCACATAATCATCAAACTCAGAAAACTTACCCTCAAGCTCCTCAATCTGAATCATCACTTTCGTCAAATACCCCTCAGTCTTCTCCGCAGTATCACAAAGATCCAGATAACTCACCACCGCCTGAGACAACAACTTCATCTGCGAGCCAAACTGCGCCACACCCTCAGACTTCGACAAATCCCTACGCTTATTCTTCAACTCCACCTTCACCCCATTCAACGTCGAATAAATCGAAGATATAGAATCAATAATCGCCGTCGTCTGCGTAGAATCTTCAATCTTCAAATTAGAAACCACATCAATCAACATCTCCAACTCCAAACCAGATTCCGTCAGAGATTCCCCTAACTCATCAACCTCAGTAACCTTCACCAACTTACCAAGCTCCTTCTTCTGCTCATCCACCTTCGACCGATAAGGATCCAATGACTCCGGCTCTAACAAAAACGCCACCGTCTTATCAGAAACAGCCTCCGTAGCCGCTATCACCCGCGCCTCCAGCTCCTCAGTAGCCTCCACATCCATATACCGCATCTCCCTCGTAGAAATAATCTCACCACGAATCGTCCTAAGCTCAGACAACTGCCTAACAAACCCCAAAATATCATCCGGCGGTGAATGCTCAGCAATGCGTAAAATCTTACCACAACGCTCACTAATATCAGCCAACCTATCCTTAGCAGCTATCCGCAAACGTGTCACCTTATCAAACTCCTCAATCGCAGAATTCGCAGCCCCATTGATAAGCTTTAACGGCTCACCCAAATGCTGAGTCTCCGCCCGGTTTATCCAGAAATAACCATCCAGAATATCAGAAGACTTCTTAACCAAATCAATATAAAGCCCCCCATAATTATCATCCTTAGCAACCAACGTAAGAATCTCCCGACACTCCGCCATCGCAGCCACTATCTCCGCATTCCCTATCTTAAACAAATAAGAAGTCTCATCCTTCTGCTGCGCCGCCACCGCCTCCTGGCTAAGAATCGGCGTCTGCCAGATCTGAATACTATGGTACTTCTGCGCCTCTAACTCCGTCTTAAAATACAACAACTCACCATTATCAAAAATCGAATAACCATTACACAAAACCGGCGTAGAAACCTCACGCTCGATCAGGTTGTAGCTCAACAAAGCATAATCACCACTCACCCGATTATAGAAAGCAAACAACGTATCCTCACCATTCGCAGAGCTCACCCTACGCTCAAACCTCATATCCGTTAACCCGTGATCAAACGTCTTCAACTCACCACTCAACAAATAATAACCATTCGCAAAAATAATCCCGTGATCCTCCGGCAACAACACACACGAATTACCAATCGCATCAATCCGCTCCACACTATGCGTCTTCTCATTAAACACAAAATAACGATAGTTCGCTTCCCGATAAGGCAAAATCTTCAGCAAAATCAGCGGCCCCACCACCGCAAAATAAATCTCAGAATCATCCAGTGACTGATCCTTATCCTCCACCTCCTCAGAATAAACCCCCACCCCATCAGCCGTATTATCCTCTATCTTGATCGTCAGATCACCACCCACAGTCTCCACAAAAACCCTATCCTCAATAGAAATATGCGGATGCTCCCCACTACGGTGCATATCCCTATTACACCGCTTCCAGTCAAACTCATGCTGCCGAGGAAACACATACTCATGATCAAACCTATTCCCCTCATAGCTCAACGTCCCATCCCCATTTATCAACCACTTAAACGTCTTAATATCAGTATACTCCTTACCAATCTTCAACGCCATATACAAATATGGCCCTATCGCCATCATCTTCGCAAAAACCGTCTCCCGATAATACTTATAAAGATACTGAAAATCCTCACCAAACGCCCCATCACTCAAAACAGACTCAATAGGCACCTGACTAAACGTATGCTCCACCGGATCATAATCATAAGCCGCAAACACATCACTAATATCCGTAGTCGTCTTCAACCCAAACTGAATATTATACCCAAAAATAAACCGATTATTCCCAATAGAAATCAGATCCCGAGGCGTACAATTATGCTCAGTAGTCACCCGCTCCGTAGAAACCAACGCAGCCTCCACAGCCCCAAAAATAGACTTCCGCTCCTCATTCAGCGTATCCAACCGCCCCCTAAGATCCCCCGCCTGCTTCTGCAAACGAGCCTGAATCACCTCATACGCCCCACCTTCGAGCTGCTGCTTATTATTTTCCTCTGACATTGGTTTATGATACTGCTTTTACTACTGAATTATTATTGGGCTTTGTTGCTTGAGCCTTAACCTACGGTGCTTTACCACGAAGCTACACGAATTTTCACGAATATTGCTTGGGTTGAGCTTATAGTACTATTCTTTCATACTCTAATTTAAGTTCAGCTCCAAAATTCACTAGTAATCCTAATTTGTAACCAGTGGCTTTGAGATAGTTCAGCACTTGTTGTCGGTGAATTTCATTCAGAGCTTTCACTGCTTTAAGTTCTATAATAATCTTATTATAAACTACCATATCTGGCATGAAATACTTAGTTAGAGCTATTCCTTTATAAAATACATTCACTTGAGGCTCCGAAACAGCTGGTATAGATTGTAACTCAAATTCTTTCATTAAAGATTCATGATAAATGGGTTCATCGAATCCATTCCC
Organism: Akkermansiaceae bacterium; assembly: GCA_051251915.1. Classification (GTDB taxonomy): domain Bacteria; phylum Verrucomicrobiota; class Verrucomicrobiia; order Verrucomicrobiales; family Akkermansiaceae; genus Rubritalea. The sequence continues at coordinate 9,912 of JBPOGF010000021.1, forward strand.
AAATTCATTATAAACTTCAAAACAGGCTCCTATAATTTTGTAAGATTCCTCCTTATATATAATTGCCATGCTCAGTTCTATTAGTCTCCTATTCCTTGTTTCATCGTACACCCATTCGTGAAAATTCGTGTAGATTCGTGGTCAAAAGTTTCATCGTGCTGGGCTTCATCATCCACCCAGCACAATAGAAAATCAGCGGTTAAAGAAAGTCCTTCGCCGGCTTATCACCAAACCCAAACCTCTCCGCAGCCCCCAACAAATTACTAATCTGTAATTTATCATCACCCTTCGCCAACGGTAACAACTGTGTCAAAGCCGCCGTCACACTAAGATTCTTCAAATCCTCAGAATTAGCCCCAAACTGCGTGATCCACTCCCTCAACTTACCCTTAAAATAATCCGGGTTTCCATTGAAGAAAGTATCCTTCACATCAGTAAGAACATGTGAGTTATCCACTAAGCGATCCGCTGATTTACCCTTGATAATACTATTCGTAATACGATCAAAGAACTCAGTCTCACCGCCAACAATATCAATCTTAGAATGCTTAAGCGCCTCGCCGATGACAATAGCCTGCTGCTCCGCAACCTGACGCTGAACATCGATCTCTGCCAACTCGATAACCTTCGACTTCTCCAGCTTGAGCTTGAACTCCTCGTGCTCCTGACCAGCTTCTTCGAACAACTTCATCGCTGCAGCCTTCTGCTCTATACCAGTAGCCTCCGCAGCAAACTTCAGTGCCTGCACATCTGCCTCTGCCGCACCCTGCTTCTGAGTCGCCTCAGCATCTGCAAGTCTTACCTCCACAGCACCGAGTCCTTCAGCAGCAGTCTCCTTAGCCACAGCCTCAGCAAGCATCTTCTTACCAGCCGCATCCTTCTCAGACGCTGTAAGATTAGCCTCAGCCATAATGATCCGCTCCTCAGCAGCCTTCTCACTAGCAGACTTGCTAGCCTCAGCAGCCTTAGTAACCTTATAAGCATCCTCATCAGCCTTAAGCTGCGCAGACTCCTTATGAGCCTCAGCCTCTTTCACCTGACGGATAAGAATCTCAGCCGCCTCAGCTTCCGCCGTAGTAACAGTCACCTGCTTATGACGATCAGCCCCAGCAAATGCCTCCGTATCCTTGATCTTCTCCTGCTCAATAACCACAGTCTTCTCAAGAGCCACACGGTCCTTAATAACCTCCTGGATATTCTTCTTCTCCACCTCAATAGCCTTCTCCTTCTCGATCGTCTTAAGCTCAGTCACACGCTCACGCTCAATAGACTCAAGCATCCTCTCACGCTCTACACGCTCTATCTCCACTGCATCCGTGCGCTCCTTAGTGCGCATAGCAACTAGAACCTGACGCTGCTTATTCTCTTCCGCAACCTCGATTTCCTCCTCGGAACTAATACGAGCACGTTCTGCTTTCTGGTGCTCTTCCTCACGCACCTTAGAAGTCTCTGCTTCTTCGCGTAATCTTACAATCTCCACTTCACGCGCTTGCTTAGATTCTGTTTCCGCAAGCTGACGCTCCAGCTCAAGAATCGCCTCACGGGCCTCCACATCCTGTTGCTTTATAACCTTCTCCTTATCTCTCTGAATATGATTAGAAAGCTTAGCTTGCTCAGCCGTCAGCGTGTGAATCTTCTTAATACCCTCAGCATCCAAAATATTATCCGGATCTAACATCTCCAAAGGAGTCTGCTCCAAATAATCAATCGCCGCATCATCAAGAACAAACCCATTCAAATCTGTCCCAATAACCTTCAAAATCTCATCCCTAAACTGATCCCTCTGCTCATAAAGCTGAATAAAATCAAACTGCTTACCAACCGTCTTCAACGCCTCAGAAAACTTAGCATCAAACAAATCCCTAATCTCCTGAACAGAAGACGCACGGTCACAACCAATCGACCCCGCAACATTAAGCACATCATCATCCGCATTATTCACCCGAACAAAAAATGCCACCTTAATATCCGCTCGCATATTATCCTTACAAATAAGACCATTCTTACCAGTCCTATCAATCTCCACACGCTTCAACGAGATATCCATCAGATCTGCCCTATGGATAAATGGCACTACTGGACCACCATTAAAGAACACCTTAGTGCCTCCAATACCTGTCCGGACAATTGCCGTGCCCTTCTCTACCTTCCGGTAGAATGTAAGTATCACGATTACGCAAGCTACAAAGGCACAAAGTATTACTATACCGCCTATGACGAATGGGTTTTGCCCTACTGACAGCAAAACTGGATTTAGTATTTCTAGTTTCATATATTTATTCTGATGTTGTTAAATTTTATTCTCGGGTCGTAGTTCCCATACTGGTTTCTATCTCGGAAGAAATGCTCTCACCTAAAAGCTCAGAGGAGTCTGATACAGCTCTAACTATATACTTTTTCGCAGCCTTATCATGACTAATGATCAAGACTTCCTCACCTCTCACAAGTGGTTTATCACTCTCACGGAGCTTGCAATTCACTAGCGCGGGAGAGGTATTATGGCGAAGCACCACTACCTGGCCATAGTTGTGATCCAGCACACGGCTTTTCACTTTTCCAGACTGTCCTATGAGTGGCTCAGCCGCCTCAACATCCTTTTTAATAGCATTAAAAAGTGGAGCCAGTGGCTTAGTGAAATACTTTGTAATGATCACACTAATAACGAAGTTCGCTATCAGCAACATCCCCGCTATGCTCAGACTACCCTCCGGGTTGAACTGCTCATTACTAGTCAAGGAGATCGCCCACATCACAGCATTTAGAACTGTCAAAACAAGCATCACCGGAACCTCCACTGCATTTACAAAACTCAATATAGTGCTGAAAATACCACCATTGATATCTACATCAGTATCAAGATCGACATCCACATCAGTATCAAAATCTAAAACCCCGAAACTGCTGATCAGCCAGTATACACAGAAGAACATCAACCCAATAGTAAAGGGCAGATTGTAAATCTCAGTTGCTTGTATCCATAATTCTTTCACGACACACGCATTTCATATTAAAAAGTCACATTCTGCGATTATAATTTATCAAAAACTTTATATCCCCTGACAATTCAAGTATCTCAGGCCTCCTGCCTACTTCAACAACCTCGCCACCAGCCCGTGCATCGCATGAGCAATGAGTCGTCTTCTACAACAATTCGAAGCGCAATAAGTGCTCGGCATCCTCCACAGAGCATTCGGGTTAGAAGTTACCGCAAGCTGATACAGCGCCCTAATGGGAAGCCGCCTGACCACATTAGATACTATACCATGAGTGTATCTAAACATCCGCTCCCGCTCCTTCTCATACGTTTCTTTATTATGCTTCAGAAGCTTGCAATCATCATAAAGATTCTTGCTGAGTGAAGACATCTTCGCTTCACTCTTACGCAACTCTTTCAATATGGTTCTAATCGCTAATTTATAATCTTCATTCATCTCATAACAGATTACTCAGTTTTAAGGATGCCCCCTGTACAATACCCTTTCTACACTAAAGTCTAGGTAAGCTAATTTGGCAAGTTCGGGATTCAACTGGCACATCTCATACTTAAAATAGAGCCCATAGCAACTCCTCCATCTCCGAAAAGTGAGACCAGCTCAGCCCCCTCTAAATTGGAGCACTTTTGTGAATATAAAGTTCTCGTATAATCAGTAAGTTTCTGGCTACATTACTCACAATCATGGGCATACAAATCACACCTGCTAATAAAATTTGCGTTGTCTCTTATAATATCAGGCACGGAGTGAATATGCAAAATGAGCTCAACCTCAATGGCACCATCAATGCTATTCAATCCCTCACCCCTGACATCATCGCCCTCCAAGAAGTGGATCAACTATGTGACCGGTCAAACAAAGTCGACCAACCTGCTCACATTGCGGAGAAACTCGGAATGGACCACGCATTCGGCAAAGCAATGGATCTACAAGGAGGCAACTACGGACAAGCTATCCTCTCAAAATACCCCATTCTAAAAAGTAAAGTGCATCGCCTCCCCGGCGAAGGTGAACCTAGAATCGCCCTAGAAATCATCATTGAACCAGCCAAAGGACAGAAAATCTCCTGCATTAGCGTGCATCTCAATTTTCACTCAGAAGAAACCCGACAACTCCAAATCAAATCCCTCCAACAAGCTCTGAAATCAGTAACTCACCCCATCATCCTAATGGGCGACTTCAATGCTCAGCCAGAAAGCAACACGATCAAAATGCTCAAACAGCAATGGCGCAACATCCCGAAAAAAGGCGCGCAGCTCACCTTCCCAGCAGACACCCCAACCATCGAAATTGACTATTTCTGGCTACGAAATTGGAAGGCAGAGGGCGTAGTTTGCGAAGTAGTTACAGAAAATAACACCTCTGACCATCGCCCCCTTCAACTGATGATCCATCTACCTGAAGCAAATGAACACGTTCATTTGGATCCCTGAAAAGGACCACATATATTCCAGTCCTGTCACATCTTTCCACTTGTAATTAATTAAATACAAGCCTCTTTAGTAAAGTATGAATCCTACTAGAAGACATGCACTTAAGGCAATGACTGGCACAGCAGCCAGCATCATAGGGATGCCCCTAACGCCACTCATGGCAGCAATGCAGCAGTCTTCGGTGAAAACCATTTCCATCATCCACACCACCGACCTCCATGGTCACATCCTACCTAGCACAGATTACGACGGTAACACCAAACTCGGCGGACTAGCCAAATGCGCTACACAGATCCGATCATGGAGAAATATGAATCCATCTAACATTCTAGTAGACATTGGAGATCTCTACCAAGGAACCCCAGTCAGCCAGCTATGTAATGGAAAGGTAATGGTAGAGCTAATCAACAAAATAGGATACGACTCATGGACGCTAGGTAACCACGAATTCGACTGGGGCCTACAAGCCGTAGAAGAAGCCGCAAACCTCTCAAAAATGCCCATCCTCACCGCCAACATCGAGTATCAAGGCCGTAAGCCAGGGAAATGGGGAAACGCTGACCACCCACTCGCAAAACGTGTCGCCCCCTTCATGCTCAAAGAAGTCGACGGATTCAAAATCGGCATCGTAGGACTCGTCACCCCAGGCCTCCCATACTGGCTCAGCCCAGACCTACTAAAAGGAGTCAAGCCACTCGACCCCGTTGAATGCCTACAAAACAGCGTGACCCAACTCCAAGCAATGAAAGCAGACGCCATCATCGTCACCGGCCACATGGGCTTCAAGTTCCGCTACGACTACGCCAACCCGCTAGATAAGATCCTCGGCAAAGTACAAGGCATCGACCTCTACATCGGAGGGCACTCCCACATGGACATGTCCTACTTCAAGGTCAACGGCGTCCTCTGCACCCAAGCTGCCTACCACGGAATCCAATGCGGCAGAGTAGACCTAACATTCGACCGTGAAACCCGTAAACTACTCAAAAAACGCATCGTCAGCAACCTCATGGACGACCGCTTCGCAGAAGACCCCATCGTCCTCCAACATGCTCAACCCTACCTAGACACCGCAACGAAATACACTGAAAAAGAAGTAGGTGAACTACTCGTTGACATCGAAGCCAAAGGCCCTAACAAAAACACCCTTCCCCTCTTCGCTAACGCCTTTAATCATCTAGCAGCCAAACAGAAACTCAAAGTCGATGCCATCTTCCACGGCACATTCGGCGGCACACTGAAAGCAGGAAAAGTCACCATGGGAGACCTCTGGACTCTTATCCCATATGACAACATGCTCGCCCTATGTGAACTCTCCGTCGAAGAAATGCTCGCCGTAATCAATGAAGCCGATAAATCAAGAATGTCCGACCGCGAGCTCCTAGGCCTCACCGCCATCGAAAAAGATAAGAAATTCGTAGCGATCAAAAAAGGCGACAAAGCCCTCCCACCAAACCACCGCATCACCGTCCTCTTCAACAGCTACGACCTCCAGTCCGGCGGACAAAAACTAATGACGCTCAGAAAAATAGGCCAAGCCACCGCATCTAACAAAACAATGTTAGACACCTCAACCCGTGACGCCCTAGCTGAATATTTCTTGGATAAAAAAGTTGTCTCAGTTAGCGATCTCTAACATTTCTCAGAATCCTCATCAGCGCTGCCTGCCCTACTAATTGCTTAAACACTCCTCTCCCATTCGGATAGAATTTCATCTCAGCACAGGTCTCTATTTCGTCCCCATTTCTAACAGAAACGCCAATCCAAACAGTCCCCACAGGCTTATCCGCAGATCCACCACTTGGTCCTGCTATCCCAGTTACTGAAATAGCAATGTCAGCACCTGCACGATTCAGCGCGCCCTCAGCCATCTCCTTCGCCACCTCCTCACTCACTGCACCAAACTCTTCAAGACTATCCTCACTAACTCCCAGCATCTCCACCTTAGCCTCATTCGCATAAGTCACAAACCCATGAGTAAACACAGCAGAAGATCCTGCAACATCAGTAATGCGACTAGAAATTCTCCCCCCAGTACAACTCTCCGCCAGCGCAAGCTTCAATCCTTTTTCTGTGAGAAGATGCACCACAGTCTCCTCTAGCGATCTCTCATCGTCATTCACAAACTGCTCGGGGTAAGTTTTTACCGCTAGCTCTGCAGCCACTATCCTCTCCCCCGCCAATCCAATCAACCGTAAATCCAACTCACCAGGCCTAGCACAATAACCCACCTCCAAGTCACCCACCTCGTGAAGCTTCGCATCCAGCATATCCTGAAATGAACTCTCCCCCACTCCCGAAAATTTAATATTCGTCACCCCATGATCCGCTGGCATATCAGTGAGCGCCTTCAACCTCGGCTCCACCTCCGCATGATACATCGCATGCATTTCATGCGGCGGCCCAGGCAATAAAAAGATAGCACAAGCAGAATCACCCAACCTCGGCGGAACATACACCCCAGGTGCCGTCCCATTTGGATTCGGCAGCACATCCGCCCCCACAGGATGCAACGCCTGCTTCAAATTTGAAGGAGTCATCTCCCTATTTATCTTCTTAAAAAATGCCTCAATACAACGCACAGCATGCTCATCCTCTATCAACTCCACACCCAGCGCCTCTGCCGTTGCCTCGCGAGTCACATCATCACTAGTAGGCCCCAGCCCACCAGTCACTATCACCGCATCACTCACCGCTATACTCTGCTTCAGCGCATCCCTAATCGGATCCCCATCCGGAACAGTAACCAACCTCTGCACACGTAACCCCAACCCTAGCAACTCCTGCCCCAACCAAGCTCCATGCGTATTCAAAGTGCTACCCAAAAGCAGCTCCGATCCTGTATTAATAATCTCTATCCTCATGACGAATTCTTAACACACTTTATGGATTCTGTGTTCAACTTCTTTTGACGTATTTACCTCCGCCTTCAACATCCCCATCAAATTATACACCCCAAAAAACGTCCTGTTCAGATACAAAGCATCCGCCTGCCCACGCGCGGAATTGATAGCCTGCAGCTCCTTATCCGTCCGAGTACGTTCACCAAATGCCGCCAACTCCTCGAAAAATCCATTATCTCCAAAGTCATACACCCCAGCCATATACGGCGTATTCAATAAAGTAATAGACTCCTGAAAAATCCCTAACAACTTCTCAACTGTAGCCTCATCATCCTCATCTAACAATAAACTCACCCCATATAGCGCCGGCTTCAGCTTCTCCCTATCCTGAAACACCTCTGGCTCCATCAACCGGAAATAACTCTCGTAAAATTCCCCACTAACCTCCTTCACACACCCAAAATCCAACACCCACAACTCTCCATCCTTCACAATAAAGTTCCCCGGATGCGGATCCGCATGAAACACCCGTAACGTATGAATCTGATGCGCATAAAAGTCCCACAACGCCTGAGCAATCTTATTCTTCTCCTCCTGAGGAGCATCACTCTCAGCATATTGATCCAGCTGCAAACCATCCACCCACTCCATCGTCAAAATCTTCTGACTAGAATATTCAGGAAAATATTTAGGAAATTTCGTAGCAGTCAGATCACCTGATCTCTCCGCCAGATCCACAGACCTCCGCAACTCCAAGCCATAGTTCGTCTCCTCTATCAACTTAGCCTCCACCTCCTGCATATAAGGATCTATCGCCTTAGCATCCAGCTGAAATAGCTTCATCGCTATCGGCTTCACAATCGCCAAATCACTATGCAAACTATCCGCCACCCCCGGATACTGCACCTTCACAGCATAGGTCTTCCCATCCTTAGTCGCCTTATGCACCTGCCCTATAGAAGCTCCAGCCGCAGCCTTATTACTAAAGGTATCAAATATCTCCGTAGGCGACTTCCCCACCTCCCGCTGAAATGTCCGCACCACCAACGGATAGGACAACGGCGGAGCAGAATACTGAGCTTTAGAAAACTCATCCGCATACTGCGCCGGAATCATATTCTTATCCATGCTCAAAATCTGAGCCAACTTCAGCGGACCACCCTTCAACTTACTAAACGTCTTATAAGTATCCGCCGCCGTCCGCTCGTGAAATTTCTCCTTCTCATCCCTACCGGTTAGCGCCTTAGTCCCCTTATACCGCAAGTAATTCACGCCCACTTTCATCCCTGCTCCCGCAAGGGACGCCGCTCTGCCTAACTTATGTTTCGGGATAGATGTTTGTTCTTTCATTCTTTATTCAGGTATAAATTTACTAATCATTTTGCTCAACCCTTTGAGCCTATCATCCTTCCCAGCCATAAATCTTACAAAATCAAACCCAGACTCCAGCACACCATGCGCCGCTGACTGAATCCCAAAATGCGTACTCTTCTCAATAAACGCATCCGTATCCTGAAAATCCACACTACTATCCTTAATGTAAAAATGAATGATCCCTAAAAAATGCATAAAAATAAACCGATCATAATACTCTAACAACTTCTTCCGATCCGCAAAAATCCCCTGCTGCACCCCCTCACCAACTATCCCTTTCGCAAACTCCCTAAAACGATCACTCATCCCCTTCAGTATCCCACTATTGCCACCCACCGGCCTAGGAAAGAACCCCACAAACCGTGACCTACTCCCCTGAATATGTGTGATGTAAGTAAAGAAAAACGCCAACAACTTCTGATCCGCAGAATACTCCGCGTAATCAGCATCCCCCTCTAACACCTTAATAGTCTCATCCACCGTCGCCTGCCAATAACCAGACTCAACCGCCTCTAAATTAGCATAACTCTCATAAAACTCCGCCTCCTCACGCCCAAGAGCATCCATAAAAGCATACACACTTTTAGGACGTTCACCCTCGGTTAACAGATACTTCCAATAGGCAGTTTGAAGCTCGTCTCTCACATTTTCTGACATACTGCATTACTATGGCGGGTATCCACATTTGTCAATAATTGAATTTTCAGTAATTACTGAAAAACACCGCAAGCTCAGCTATTTAGCCTCAGCAGTGATCGTCTTATTTAGCCGAGCCCACTCCACATTGATCTTCTTATTCCCAGCCCCTCCATTCTTACTCACCGTCACATCACCAAAAATCAGATCACTAAACTTCAGCTCCTCCTCCACCAACTTGTAACTTAACTCATTCTCAAAAGTAGTTTTCCCAGTAGTATCTAGATGCTGAACCTTTACCTTACCATTTTTTAAAAAGACCATTTCACCGCGCTGGCTAGAGAAATCCGCAATCGGATGTTTATAATGATACACCACATCAAAATCCACAATATCAGCTACCTGCACACCACTAATAAGCCTCTCGGAATCCGCTATCTCCTTTTTAAGTTTCACTATCCGAGCTCCAAACAACTTCAGCATCCCTTCATTCTCCACCCGCTTCTCATACCTCTCAAGTGCCTTCAGAACGTCTTGCTTCTTCTTCAGTATCTCCACCTCAGCAGATTTTCGCTCACGCTCCTCATAGTCCGCCAGCTGATCCAACACACGCTTAGCCTTATCTGGCAGTTCCACAGCCTGAGCATTGGCTATACCATGTAATCCTACTACAGCCGTTAAAATGACAAGTGTTTGTGAATTTCTCATAAGATGATTAGTTAGTGTTAGCATTAGCATCAGTCAGGACATTAGTCAGTTCGCCGCCCCACCGGATAAGCAATGATTTCAGATTAGAACTCGGACGCTCAGAAATAATGATCGTGCCTAATGCCCCCTCAGTCTCCACCTCTATATGATCGATAATTTCTTTCCATTCCCATGTGTTCACCACTTCTTTCCCCTTGTATTTATAAACAGCCCTGACCTTATTTTGCGGCCTAAATATCAACTTACCTGCGATGACTCCATCCTCTTTGAAAAGGTAATCCGTCTTAAACAGAAAATACTTGTTACCTAACAGACCTTTCCCAGAATCACCACTCGGCTTATCTTTATCAACCTTCGGCTTCACCACATTTGCTTCCCCTTTCTTTTCACGGAGCCTACTGATCTCATTCATGATCAACGCCGCTTCAGCCACTTCACCAGAAGTCAGAACCCGCTCGATGACATTCTCCAGATCCTCAGCAGCACGCTCACGTTTAATCGCAATTTTCTCCTCAGTCTCAGCTCTCAACTCGCTCTCAAATACTTTCATTTTTTCAAGCAACTCCATCGATTTCCTCACCGCCTCCATGTCACCCTGAGCATGAACCAATGATGAGCCTACAAATACTACCATGAGTATAAGAGAGTGAAATCTCAATAAGCTAACATTCCAGAATTTGAACATGACAACACCCTGACCGCTATCCGATATTTTTCAAGTGACTTTTTTCTTTGCCAATTAGCAATTCATCGCTTTGATATACCTAGAACCATGTCCCAAAGTAGCTCATCATTTCAACCCACCCGCTGGACACTCGTCCAGCAAGTCAAAGGAAACGCCACCGATGCAACAGACGCCCTAAACGAACTCTGCACCATGTACTGGCGTCCACTCTACGCCTACGCCCGCAGCTTCGGTAGATCCATGGAAGACTCAGAAGACGTAGTCCAAGGATTCATGGCTAAAGGCATCGAGAAAGCACTCTTCTCCGCAGCCCAGAAAGAAAAAGGCAAGATGCGCACCTTCCTGCTCACCGCATTCAAACGCTACCTCAGAGACGAGCACGCCAAAGAAGTCACCATCAAGCGAGGACAAGGCAAAGTCGAAACCACCGACATCGCCGCAGAAGAAGAACGCTGGGGAGACGAAAAAGCCATCGACCCCACAGTAAGCTTCGATAAACGCTGGGCACTCATCGTCGTTGAAGCCGCCGGCGAGCAACTCCGCCAGAAATACAAAGCCGAAGGAAACATCAAACTCTACAACGCACTCGTCCCCAGCCTCAGCGGAGAACTCACCACCGGATACCAAGAAATAGCAGATGACCTCCACATCTCACTCTCCGCCGTAAAAGTAGGCGTCCACCGCATGCGCAAACGCTACGGAGAAATGCTCCGCGCAGAAATCATCGAAACCATCACCGAGAACGAAGACCCAGACGATGAACTCCGCTACCTCATCGCCATCCTCTCAGAATAATTCCCAAACAGAAAAACTTACCTCCACTTCAAAAACTTACCTCTGACTCACTTCTAACAAGAGATGCCAAACACCAAAGCCAATCAGACCGCCGAAAAAGCCAAAAAAATGCTGGCTTGGGCACTCACTGAGCGGCTAGATGCTCCCAGAGAAAACAAAACCATCGTCCTCCCCGGCTACGACATCAAGGAAACCCTCGGCAAAGGCGGCATGGGCACCGTCTACCGCGCCATCCAAACCGAACTCAACCGCACCGTAGCACTCAAAATCTTCTCCCCAAAAGCCTCTGATCGAGACCTCTTCATCGAACGACTTAAACGAGAAGGACAACTCATGGCGCAGCTAAAGCACCCCAACGTCCTCTCCATCTACGACGCCGCCGTCATGGAAGACGGCACACCCTACCTCGTCCTAGAATACATCAAAGGCGAGGACCTACAACAAAAACTCCACAACGAATTCACCCTCAACCACCGCACCGCCGTCCGCATCGCCATCAAGGTCTGTGAAGCCCTCTCAGCCGTCCACCAACTCGGCATTATCCACCGTGACATCAAGCCCGCAAACGTCCTCCTCGGCACCAATGGCTCCGTAAAAGTCACCGACTTCGGCATCTCCAAGGACATGCGTACCAAAGAGAAAAATACCTCGCTCACCATGACCGGAACCACCGTCGGCACCGCGGACTACATGTCACCAGAGCAAACCAGAAATGAAGAGCTCTCCCCCAGATCTGACCTCTACAGCGTAGGCGTCCTCCTCTACGAAATGCTCATGGGCGTCACCCCAAGAGGTAAATTCCCTCCCCTCAGCAAGGCCCGCATCCCCAGCAAGCTAGAATACATCATCATGCGATGCCTCCAGCAAGACAAACACAAACGCCCCGCATCAGCCGAAACCCTCGCCCTCTCCCTCAGAAAAGTTTACCACCTCCTAAATCACCGCAAACACAAAAACTACAAATCACTCGCACTCTGCACCATCGCTGCCCTAGGCGCCATCACCCTAGTCACCTACGTCTCCACCAAGAAAAACCAGCCACACATCCCCGAGACACCCTCCATCTCCAAATGGAAACTCGACGGAAACATTGGCGAATGGACCCCCCTCACCCACAGCACACCACTCGCCCAAGTCGGAGAATGGTGGACTGATGCAGACTCTGACACTAACACCAATATCGATGCCATCTACACCCAAGATCAACAACACGCCAAACGCTTCTTCAGCTTCTCAGCCGGCTACCACTACACATTCTCCACAGAGTTCAGCCGCATCTACGGCGATGGAAACATGTGCGTATTCCTCCCCACCATCAAAGGACTAGTCGTCTTTGAACTAGACCACACAGACGCCCACCTCACCGGCTTCCATACTATCAACAACCAAGACCTATCCCAACAAAAATACCCCGCCAAACTCGCCATCGAAACCGGTGAAAACTACCTCCTAGAAATAACCGTCAACCACACCGAAATCTTCGCCTCCATCAACGGCGAACTCATCGCCACCCTCCCCCTCAAAGACAACGCCTTCAACACCCCCTCCCACTGGGGAGAACCTACCTCCATACCATTCAAAATCGGCATCGGCTCAAGCTGTCATTCAGCCTTCAAAAACACCAAAGTTAAACGCGATAAATAACCACCATGCAGAATGACGATTTCTTTCAAACCCACCAAGTGAGCAACGCCCTCGCAGGAATCTTCGATGACCTCCCCGGCTTCGTCTACTTCGTCAAAGACCTCGATAAACGCTACGTCGCCTACAATAAAAGACTAGTCGATATTTTTGACGTCGAAGACCCCACCAGCATCCTCGGCAAACGTGATGACGACTTCATGCCCCCCAACCTCTACAAAGAAATCCTAAAAGACGATATCCTAGTCCTCGAAACCGGAGAATCCATCCTCAACCGCGTCGAACTCGTCCCCCGTGGAAATGGATTTGTAGACTGGTCCACCACCACCAAAAAACCCCTCCAAGACCGCGATGGTAAAGTCTGCGGAATCGTCGGCGTCACACGCCCATTCAGCCAAGGCACCACCTCTATGAGAAAAAACGAGGAACTAGGAGACGCGCTAGACACCATCCACGAGTCCTTCCGCGAAAACCTCCCCATCAGTGAGCTCGCCGCAAGCGTCAACCTCTCACTTAGTTCATTTTTACGTAAATTCAAGACCTGCTTCAGTATGACACCCAAGGAATACATTCGCCACTTGCGTATCCAGGAAGCTTGCCATAAGATCGTTCAGACCACACAAAGCTTTGCTGAAATCAGCTACGAATGCGGCTTCGCAGACCAAAGCCATTTCTCCCGCGAATTCTCCAAAATCATGAAAGAACCACCATCATCCTACCGGTCACGATTCAGGATTAAATAAATAACCTAAAACACCAAACATCACCCTTTGACGATTTTATTCAAAACATTGCCAAAATAATGCAAGACCAAACCAGCGGCTATCGCTACATTATTATCAACAATACAAACAACCTATGATTACTAAACGCATCTCAACAGAAACAATTCTCGCAAATCTCAAACACAAAGTCGACAACCGCCTACCAATCATGATCTCATCCGCTGGATCAGGTCTCGTAGCTAAGCTCCAAGAGCAAGCAGGCACAGACTGCATCAACACATTCTCAGGTGCCCGCCTCCGCGCAAACGGAATGGGAACCATGTCCATGATGTGGCCTATCCTTGACTCTAATAAGCAGACACTCGACTACACACGTGAAGACATCATGCCTGCACTCAACGGCAAATCATTCGTCTGCGCATGCCTCAACGCCAACGACCCACTCAAAGACATGCACATGGTTCTCCAGCAATGCAAGGACATGGGAGTTCAAGCCGTTTCTAACATCGGACCATCTATCTCATACGTCGATAAAGACTCAGAAATCTTCAAAGTAATGTCATCAGCAGGCATCACACTCGACAACGAAATCGAAATGCTCAAATACGCTCGTGAAGAAATGGACATGGTCTCAGTTGGCCTCGGCTTCACACTAGAAGACTCCATCCGCATCTGTGGAGAAGCTAAACCACACATCTTCTGCTTCCACGCAGGAACCACCCAAGGTGGACTCAAAGGATACCAAGGTGGCATGACACTCGACGAAACAGCAGCAATTACAGAAGAAGCATACGCTAAATGCCGCGAAGTGCACCCAGACGTCATCCTAGTAGCACACGGTGCCGCTCTCGAAAAACCAGCTGATGCTCAATACATCCTAGACAACACCACCGGCCACGGCTTCTGGACAGGATCATCCACCGAGCGTCTACCTATCGAAGTTGCTGTCTCAAAAGCAGCCAAAGACTTCGCTGACCTACGTTTCTCATAATCAAATCCCTACAACCCACTAACCCTATCACACCATGTCAAAAACAATTGCCATACTAGCAACGCTAGACACCAAGGCTGCAGAAGCCAACTTGATGCGCGAAGAAATCGAGTCACTCGGCGGAAAAGCGCTGATCATTGATATCGGTGTGGTCGGGAAGCCGGGAATCGAAGCAGACATCTCTCGCTCAGAAGTCATTGCCACCGGCGGCGGCAACCTAGACGAACTTCTACTCAAACCCAGCCGTGAGAAATCTGGCCCATACGTCACAGAAGGAGCCAAGAAAACACTCATCGAACTCATCGGCAAAGACGCCATCCACGGCGTAGTAACACTCGGCGGAACTCAAGGCACATCAACCTGCGCCCCAGTCCTCCAAGCCCTACCCTACGGCTTCCCTAAAGTCATGCTCTCCACCGCAGCATCCGGAGACGTCGGCCCATTCGTAGGCATCAAGGACATCACCATGATGTTCGCCGTCTCAGACATACTCGGACTCAACGTGTTCTCTCGTAAAATCATCGCCAACGCAGCAGCAGCAGCATACGGCATGTCACTCGTAGAGCGCAGCATCACCAAATCAGAAGCTAAAGGAGTCATCGGAATGACCAACCTCGGCGTCCTCACAAAAGGAGCCATGCACGCCATCGAACTCTTCGAGAAGTCAGGCTACGAGGTCATCACCTTCCACGCCATCGGAGCAGGCGGTGAAGCCATGGAACAAATGATGAAAGAAGGAATCATCACCGCAGTATTCGACTACGGCCTCGGCGAAATCGCAGACGCCACATTCAATGCCCTCCGCGCATCAGGCCCAGAACGCCTCACAGTCGCCGGTAAACTAGGCTTACCACAAGTCATCTGCCCAGGAGGATCAGAGCACCTCGGACTCCTCGTCCAGGAGCCAAGCAAAATCCCCGCCGGCTACGAAGACCACATGGTCACCTGGCACACTCCATACGTTTTCGTCCCACGTCCTAACGCAGAAGAACAAGACCAAATCGCCCAGAACATCGGCCAACGTCTCAAGCACTCTACCAAAGACACCGTCTTCCTCATGCCTCTCAAAGGCGTCTCCAGCTACTCAGCAGAAGGCGGAGAACTCTACAACCCAGAGCTCGATGCCGCCTACTGGGAATCACTCCAAAAGCACCTACCTGACACCATCAAAGTAGAAGCTCTAGACTACACAGCAGAAGACCCAGCCTTCGTAGAACACGCTGTCAAAACCCTCATCAACATGATCGAAAATAACTAACAAACTCATGTCCAAACAAGCACTCATCTCAAAATTAAAAACTGGCACTCCCCAGCTCAGCATCGGCACCCTCACAGGAAGCATGATGAACCAAGGACAGGAAATCTCCATCCTTGAGAACGCAGGAGTTAATCTCCTTCATCTCGACGTCATGGACGGTCACGCCTGGCCAAAGATCACCGTAGGCGCACCCTTCCTAGCTGGCCTTAAGACAGACCTCATCAAGGACGTCCACCTGCTCGTAAGCAACCCAGAAAACCACATCGCTGACTTCATCGGCGCAGGCGCTAACATCATCACCATCCACCCAGAGCACACAGACAACCTAGAAAAAGCTCTAGACGCCCTGAACTCCACAGACGCACTTAGCAGCGTGGGCATTTACCCATCCACACCGCTAGAAGAGATCACACCATACCTCGATAAAATCGATGTCGTATTCGTGCTCGCCATCGGCCCAGACACTGGTAAAGAAACATTCTTCGACCTCGTCACAGAACGCGTTAACAAACTCCGCATGCTCAAGCCAGGCCTAGTCATCGCCATCGATGGAGCAGTCAAAAAGAACAACATCGCAGACATCGCTAAAATCAAGCCAGACCTCATCGTCACCGGCAGCGCAGTCTTCGACGGCAACGACGCCGCAGCCAACATCACCGAAATGAACGCCTCAATCAGCAGCGTTTCTTAAATTTTCAAACCCAAACTAACAAACACTAAACCAACTAAATTTATGTCAAACCAACTCACAACCGTAACCAACATTCTCCAGCAAGCCAAAGACGCTGCCGGCGCAGGTGCTGACGCACTCGCCATCGCTAAAGCCCGTAAAGCATTCCAGCCTGAGCTAGATGAAGCAAAGCCACACCTCGGCAAAGTAGCCATCGTCACAGGAGCATGCGGCGGCATCGGCAGAGCCACAGCAGAGCGTCTACACGCAGACGGCGCAGTCGTAGTAGGAATGGACATCAATCCAGACATCACTAAGAATCTCAGCGGCGAAGGCATCAGCGGAGTAGTCTGCGACATCACAAACAACGAAAAATTCGAAGAAGCAGTAAACGCAGTAGCAGCAGAATACGGCGGCATCGACATCATCGTTGCAAACGCAGGTATCTTCAAAGCAGGTGAATACATAGAAGAGCTAGACAAGAGCTGGGACCTCCACCTCCTCATCAACCTCACAGCAACTCAGAGATTCCTCAAGTTCTCTATCCCATACATCAAGCACGGCTTCTCACCATCCATCCTCATCATCGGATCACGTAACTTCAGCGCACCTGGACCAGGAGCTGCTGCTTACTCAGTCACCAAGGCTGGCGTTACTCAGCTCGCACGTGTAGCTGCTCTTGAGCTCGCCGCAGACGGAGTCCGCGTAAACACCATTCACCCAGACGCAGTATTTGACACCGAGATCTGGACAGAAGAAGCACTTCAGAAGTCAGCCACTCGTTACGGCATGACAGTTCAAGAATACAAGACCAAGAACCTACTCCGCACAGAGATCAAATCCACTGACATCGCTCGCATGGTCAGCTGTGTAGCCGGACCAGTATTCTGCGCTACTACAGGATCACAAATTCCTATCGACGGCGGAAACGACCGTGTGATATAATATTTTCTAACGAAAAAACAACCAAACTAACTAACTAAACAACAAACAAACTACCATTATGGCAGACTTAGACGACATCAGAGACGGAGATAACTTCGGCCTCAACACACCAGCAGACACAAGCTCATTCTACCTCAAGGGACTCAAGAACCAATCATGGGGAATCAAGAACCGCATGTCACGCATCTTCAACAAGCAGTCAGGACGCACAGTCATGCTCGCATTTGACCACGGCTTCCTCATGGGACCTACATCAGGTCTTGAGCGCATCGACCTCAACATCGCACCACTCGCAGAAGAGGCAGACTGCCTCATGGGTTGCCGCGGAATGATCCGTTCATCTATCCCACCTGAGAACAGTAAGCCACTCTGCCTTCGTACAGACACAGGTACTACGATCCTCACAGAAATGAACAACAATGTTCTCATCTCTGAAGAAGACGCTATCCGTCTCAACGTATCATGCATGGCAGCAATGCTTGCAGTAGGTGACGCAGACACAGAAGCCATCACCATCGCTAACTTCAGCCGCCTCGTAGACATCGGCCAAAAGTATGACATCCCAGTAATGGGTGTTACAGCAGTAGGTAAGGCAATGGCTCGTGACGCTCGTTACTTCGGCCTTGCTTCACGTGTATGTGCCGAGAACGGCGCAAGCATCGTTAAGACATACTACACAGAAGGATTTGAAAACGTAGTCGCAGCTTGCCCAGTGCCAATCGTTATCGCAGGCGGCAAGAAGCTTCCTGAGATCGAAGCTCTTGAACTCTGCTACAAAGCAATCAACGCAGGTGCATCCGGCGTAGACATGGGACGTAACGTATTCCAATCAGAGAAGCCACTCGCCATGATGAAAGCTGTTAAAGCAGTCGTTCATGACGGCCTCAAGCCATCTGACGCGATCCAGATCTACAACGATCTATAGGTCCCTGCATCAAACAAATATCTCAAAAGGGAGCCTCATCGGAGGCTCCCTTTTTTGTCATCACTCCTTTGTCCAAATCCGCGTATTCAAATTTAAATCCTCCACAATGTTTAGAAAATAAACAACCTGCTGAGCAACCCGGTCCACCTGCTCAACAGAAAGCACACTCTGATGAATCGATGTCTCGAAGAAATTAGTGGTTTTCGGAATCGTGATGTACACAGATTCATTCTGAAACGAAACAATGACCTCACTCCCATGAGACCGCTTCAGCTTTAACAAGCGTTCCTGCATATCTGGAGTAAGCAAATACCGACACTGCTGGTCATCCCCTGTATTCACTTTAAAATTCTCTTCAAACTCAGGACTCTCCATACGAATATGTGAGGAACTAAACTTCTGCAACTTGTTACCAATCCACCCAAATAACCCCGCCTCACTATCCGGCCTTATCGTCACCCACGTATTGAAGTTTTTGTGAAAGTCCGCAGCAAATAACACCCCCTTGAACAGCGTATGCCAACGCGTCTTAGTGTGACCATTTGAGTTCCTATGCCTAGTTTTATACTCAGCATGAATCTCAGCAAAATAGAGATTCGTAGCGCCTAACTGCCCCTGAAAATAATCCTCAGACGCATAACGATCAATACTCCTTGAATAATGCCCTATCTTATTGAAATGCTGCTTACTGATCCCCTCATACGGCGCATAACTGAGCGTGGGCTCTATCGTGCTAGCAATACTACGAATAACTTCCTGTTTAAATAAATAGCGAAATTGACTCAACTCTCTACCCACCTGGTGTTGATATAAATAATAACTACCAAAGAGCCCCAACCCGAGAAAAATAAAACCAGCTATTGGCGCCACTGACTGCATCAAAAATAACGCAATAACTACCACTCCTACCCCCATCAACCCACAGTTCAACAACGCCTTCTTCCGCTTCACCAGAATCTCACGTCGCTTCTTTTCCAGAGCATCTAGTTTAGGGAGAAGACTTTCGTATAGTTGATTAGAGTCGTACATTTTCGCGTTCTGTTAGATCAATTGAAAAGTAATCAGCCAGCCTGAACTCATGCCTACTAGCGATGATGTTAGAGGGAAATGACTCAATCGCATTATTATAGCGAACCACATAAGCATTATAACTCCTACGAGAAGCCGCCACCTGCGCCTCTATTTCTGCCAGATTACGCTGTAGCATCATAAACTGTTCACTCGCCTTTAATTCCGGATAAGATTCGGCCAGCGCCACCACTTGTGAGCAATGCTGGGTAAGAACTTGCTCCTTATTAATACGCTGATGGCTCAACGTCGAGGGAGATGATGACGACTGAGCGCGTGCCCGAGCATCAATTAACTTCTCTAACAAAGCCGATTCATGAACTGCATACCCCTTCACTATGTTCACCAACTGAGGAACCAAATCCCAACGCTTTTTAAGCTGCACATCTATCCCACTGAACGCGCGCCTAATTTGATTCCTCCCATTCACAAGAGAATTATAAACTACCAACCAATACAGCAGTAGAACAACAATCACGATAGCGATGATAAATACAAGATCCCCAGACATTACATACTCTTTATGTCAAAAAATACCCACCCACGCGATTATAAAAATCAATCCACATTCCCCTGACCTCAAAGTTTGAATTTAATATTTAACGTTGACTGTACTATATGTGGAATCAGATTAGTAGACATATGAGAATTCTCCACACGGCGGACTGGCACATTGGTAAAAAGCTTTATGGACGGCAAAGATTTGCTGAACATAGTGGTTTTTTAAATTGGCTACTTGAGGCCCTAGTGAACGAGAAAGTAGACGGACTAATCGTTGCTGGTGATATTTTCGACACCGCCAACCCAAGCGAACAATCTCGCAAAATCTACCAAGAATTCCTAGCCCAAGCATGTAAGAAATGTGACTGGATCGTCATCACTGGTGGTAATCATGATTCACCATCCGTCCTCAATGGCTCACGAGAACTCCTCCATCATCTAAATATCCACGTAGTAGGCAAAAAATGTGAAAATCTAGAAGATGAACTTGTAGAAATCAAAAACGCTAATGGAGAGACCTCTGCCTACATCGCCGCCGTCCCCTACCTCAGAGACAGAGATCTACGCCAGTCAACCGCAGGAGAATCAGAACAACAAAAAGAAAAAAACCTCCGCCACGGAATCAAAGCCCACTACGACGCCCTAGCAAACCTCATCCAGAAAAAACGAGGCGAAACCAAAATCCCCACCATCGCCGTAGGCCACCTCTACGCAGCAGGATGCAACCCAGAAACTGAAGGCGATGGAGTCCGCGATCTCTACGTAGGCGGCCTCGGCCACGTGTCAGCAGAAACGTTTTCAACCGTCTATGATTATGTAGCGCTAGGCCATATTCACGTCCCACAAATTGTCGGTAAAAAAGAACACATCCGCTACTGCGGAGCCCCCATCCCCATGGGTTACGGTGAAGCAGGACAATCAAAACAAGTCATTCTGTTAGATTTCAAAGAGGACCAATCAGCAATGAAGTTAGAAATCCTAAAGATCCCAACATTTCAATCTCTCAAGCGCATCAAAGGTGATCTCGAATCGATAAATCACCAGATCTCCCAACTAATAACCGAACAAAGCGATGCTTGGCTGGAAATCATTTATACCGGAGAAGCATTCCAAGGTGATTTAAAATCAGAAATATCAGCAATGATTGAAGGCTCAGCCTTAGAGGTGCTTAAAGTCGAAAACAGAACCATAAGACAACGAACGATGCAAGCTGCCAACGCAGATGAAACCTTAGACCAACTGTCCGTCACAGAAGTCTTCGAGCGCTGCCTAACTGACCACGATGTCGCACAAGAAGAACGCCAAGAACTAAGACAAGCCTACAACCAAATCACAAACCTAGTAGAATCGGAGGCAATCAGATAACATGAAAATCCTCAAACTACGCTTCCAAAACCTAAACTCACTCTACGGAAACTGGGAAATCGACTTCACCTCCCCAGAGATCCAAGACTCCGGCCTCTTCGCCATCACGGGCCCCACAGGAGGAGGAAAATCCACCATCCTGGACGCCATCTGCCTCGCCCTCTACGGAGAAACCCCTCGCCTAGACAGCATCAACGCCAACAGCAACGAGATAATGTCCAAGCACACCGGCGAGTGCCACTCAGAAATCGAATACGAAATAGGCAGCACACGCTACCTCTCAAAATGGTATCAAAAACGAGCCCGCGCCAAAGCCGACCAAAAACTACAAGCCGTCAAACGTGAGATCTCCCGCTGGAACGAACAGGACCAGAAATATGACCCACTCGCCGAAAAGCTCACTGCCGTAGGCGCTAAAGTTACCGAAGTCACAGGCATGGACTTCCAGCGCTTCACCCGCACCATCCTCCTCGCCCAAGGAAATTTCGCCGCATTCCTAAAAGCAGACGACGAAACCCGCTCCAAGCTCCTAGAGCAGATCACCGGCACAGACATCTACACCCAGATCTCCAAGAAAGTTCACGAAAGACACCGAGACGAGGAAACCAAACTCAAAGAAATCTCCATCCGCATGGAAGGAGTCCAACTCCTCAGCGAAGACGAACTCAAACTCCACACCGCAGAACAAACCGACTTAAACACCGCAGTCAAACACCTCACCAACAAACGCCGCGACACCACAGAAAAGCTAACTTGGCTAAAAGGAATCTCAGACCGCGAGAAAAAACACCTGGAGAACAAAACCCTCATAGAGCACCACCTGACCATAGCCAAAGACTTCGAACCCAAGCAACTCCAACTAGAACAAGGAGAACGAGCCGCCAAAGTCCACCAAAGCTACCACAACGTCAGTGAAGGAAGAACAAATCTAGAATCTCTCAAAACAAAACAGCAAACCCTCTCCCAGCAAATTACCCAACAAAAAACTGAACTAGCCACAGCACAAAAACTCCTCACCACAGCCCAAGAAGCCCACCAAGCCAAAGAAACATTCATCTCCCAGCAACGCCCACTCTGGACAGAAGTCCGCGCCCTAGACACCCAGCTAGACAGCCTCAACTCACAAGTAAAATACGCACAGCAAAAAGTCACCCACACAACAAAATCCCACACCCAAGAACAACAAACAGGAACCACCCTCACCAACAAAAAGTCCGCACTAGAAGCCGAGCTCGCAACCACCCAAGAATACCTAGAAAACAACACCGCAGACGAACAAGCTGCCACCAGCATCGAACTCATCCAAGGCCTCGTCACGCAATGGCAAAGAGCCGATCATCAACAAAACAAACTCACCTCAGAAGCCACCAACCTCACCGAGAGAATCACCAAAGGAAAACTCCTAATCGCGCAACAAACCGATGAAGTTACCCGCGCCACCAAATCACTCGCAGACACCGAAACAAACCTCACAAAAGCTCAACAAACCCTCACCAGCCTACTTGATGGAAAACTTACCCGTGAGTATGAAAAACAACTCACCCACCTCAACGAAAAACAAGAACTAGAGCTTAGAATCCAATCTCTAGAACAACATCGTCACAGCCTCACACTAGGAGACCAGTGCCCACTATGTGGCTCAAAAGACCACCCATATATCGATCCCCAAAACGGCCAACAACGTGAAAGCAAAGTCTCCCTAATCAAAACCCAGATCACCGCACTAAACACACTCCTCTCCTCCATCACAGAATCGGAAAAAACCATTACCGCTGCCCAAAACACCAGAGAAACAGCCACCATCCAACTCAAGTCACAAACCGAAAAGCTCCAAGACTACCAAGCCAGACTCACCGAACGAGAAGACCAACAGAAAGCACTAACCACAGAAACAGAAGCATCCAAAACCAACCTCACCCAACTAGAAACCGACCTCAAAACCCGCCTAGCAAAACTATCCCACATAACAGAAAACACCAAGCTCACATCCCCACTATTAGACTCCATCACAAAAGACCTCACCCAAAGAGGCTCACGCTGGCAAGAAGCCACTAAAAAAGCAGACCCCATCAAATCCTCACTCCAACAAATCACCCTAGAAATCAGCAAACACCAAGAACGCAGCAAAAGCCTCAAAGAATCACTTCAAACTCAAGCCAAAGAACTCCAAGCACAACAACAAACACTAGCCACAGCCCAACAACAAAGAGAACAGAAATTCTCCACCAAGATCGTCAATGAAGTCGAAGCGCAAACCACAGCCGAACTAAAATCCCTCACCGAGCAACTCACCACCACAAAAACCACCCACCACACCGCAGAGAAAATACTAGCCCAAACCGAACAAAGCCAGAAAGACACATCTCAACAACTTACCGACACCCAGAAAAAACTCTCAGAAGCCACAGCCACCTACACCCTAGCACTAGAAAAACAGAGCTTCGCAGACGAACCCTCATTCCTACAAGCCCTCCTAGACGAGCCAACCCTCACTAAACTCCGAGCTCAAGAAGAATCCATCAAAACAGAATGGAACAGGCTACAAACCCTAGCCACCAACCTCGAACAAGAACTACAAGCAGAACGTGAAAAAGCACTCACCAAAGAATCACCAGAAGACCTCACCACCCTACTAAATGATCAAGAAACACAACTCACCGAAAAAAACCAACACCTAGGCAAAATCCAACAACGCCTCAAAACACACACAGACAACCTTAAACGCCAAGCCGCAGACGCCGAGAAACTCGCAACACAACAACAAGCCCTCAAAGTCTGGAAACAACTACACGGTCTAATCGGCTCCCTCGACGGTAAAAAATTCCGCAACTACGCCCAAGGCTTAACCTTCGAATGGGTAGTCAATTTAGCCAACACCAAACTCCAAACCATCAGCGACCGCTACCTACTCACCCGCGACACAGACGCCCCACTCCAGCTCAACGTCCTGGATAACTACCAAGGCGGCCAAGAACGCTCCACAAAAAACCTCAGCGGCGGTGAAAGCTTCATCATCAGTCTCGCCCTAGCACTCGGACTCTCACAAATGGTTAGCGATAACATCCAAATGGATTCCCTATTCCTCGATGAAGGCTTCGGAACCCTAGACGAAGAAACACTCGAAATGGCAATGGACGCACTCAGCGCCCTACGCCAAGACGGAAAACTCATCGGAGTCATCTCCCACGTCCAAGAACTAAAAGAACGCCTCACCACCCAGATCATCGTCACACCAACAACCGGAGGCAAGAGCACTCTTTCAGGCGCAGGTATTAACTCCTCTTCTATTTCTTGATCGTGCTATTATTGATCGTGCTCAATTCTCCATCTACAAAACCCACAGACTTACCACTTGTCCCATCACCTGTTGGCATCGATACATTCCAGTAGTGGTGTGCTTGATCCTTGTTTTTATAGTCGTTTCTTAAATTGTAATTAACATAGAGTTTCTCAACTGTAGGCCCAAACTCAAGCGCGGTAAGCGCTTTCTCAGTCTTATCAATAACCCCTTCAATCACCACATCTTTAGGTGCTGGAACCTTACTAAAATCCAACTCCTTGAATACTTTGGTAGTCCCAATTTCACGAGAGCTATAATACTGTTTCCCGTTATTCATACTTATCGTGTGAAGTAAGGTCCCGCCATCATAGAAAGTGAATGAGTAAGTATTTCTTTCTTCCGATAGTGAGCAGGAACTCAGATACAGTTTTACTTTATCTGCCTGAGGCGCTATCTGAGCATGCTGTAATGCTTTATCCAAGGCATCAGCTATCGTCATCTTTTCCGTTGTAGTCGCTGTTTGAGAAAATACGGTTGCCATACTTAAATACATGGCACTTACAATTAGTGATAATATCATTTTTATATTCATAACACACTAACCTATAACAGCAATAATGACTTGTTTAAAGTGAAATCGTATTTATCCACATTGAATAATATTCATCATGATCAATAACTAACTTCTCCCCTACCAAGCCACTAAACCAAATTGTTACTCTTCCTAGCCCCCCAATCAAATACCCTTTACACCTTAACGTCTAGCCAAGCAAATAAGACAAATCACAAAGTAACTCTTCCTCCAATCTATATATACGCGACAACAATAGAGCGGATCGACAGAACCAAACCGTAAGCCCCCCCATACTGACAATCAGGAGCGAGAACAAAGTGATGCGAACACCATCACCGAGCAACAACGCAGTTAGAAAGAAACAACAAATACCCTAACGCATCCCCTCTCTCTGCCTACCCTCTCTAAATGTGAAACACTATCTAAAACACCTCTAAGAAACCATTTCTCTTAGTTACTTTACAGAGTGGCATGATATCCCCTAAAGAATATAGCCCCCCTTCAGACTAAGTGCAGTAGTAGAGCCTCCGCGAGAAGGCCCACTACTATCCTGATCTCTGATTTTTTACTTACAAACGGCTACTTACCTTTTTTATTCGCAAGCTCTTCCTTAACCTTCGCTTCGATTTCTAAGTATAGTTCATTGTTTTCTTTAAGAGCCTCCTTCGCAGCATCTCTACCTTGAGCAAGCTGGTTTCCTTCATAGCTAAACCATGATCCACGCTTGATCACGATGTTATACTCTAACGCAAGGTCAAGAAGTGAGCCTACTGATGAGATACCTTCAGAATACATGATATCAAATTCCGCTTCAGTGAACGGAGGAGCCACCTTGTTTTTAACGATTTTGATCTTAGTCCGGTTACCAGTCACAACACCATCAGTTGACTTAATCTGACCAATACGGCGGATATCCACACGAACGGATGAGAAGAACTTTAGCGCACGACCACCAGGAGTAGTCTCTGGACTACCAAACATCACACCAATTTTCTCACGGATCTGGTTAGTAAAAATACAGCAAGTACGCGCCTTAGAAATGAAACTAGTCAACTTCCGCATAGCCGCTGACATGAGTCGAGCCTGAGCACCAACCGTAGAATCACCAATCTCGCCAGCAAGTTCCTGCTTAGTCACAAGAGCAGCAACTGAATCGAGAACTACCACATCAATCGCATTCGAACGAACAAGCGTCTCACAGATCTGCAGCGCCTCTTCACCAGATGACGGCTGAGACACTAGCAAATCATCCATATTAACTCCAAGTTTCTGCGCATATTGTGGATCCAAAGCGTGCTCCACATCGATAAACGCCGCTAAACCACCCAGCCTCTGAGCTTGAGCGATAACCGTAAGTGTTAGAGTCGTCTTACCAGATGACTCCGGTCCATATACCTCTACAATTCTCCCGCGTGGAAATCCACCAACTCCAAGCGCACGGTCAATCAGAAGATTCCCCGTCGGGATCACATCCACATCGATACAGTTCTCATCTCCCATACGCATGATAGCAGCTTCGCCAAATTCCTTTTGAATGTGAGTAATCGCAAGATCTAGGTTCTTCTTGCGTGCTTCTGCGATCTTCTCCGCCGCCTTCTCTGCTGCTGTTTCTTTAGCCATAATCGTAATTGTTGTTTGAGTCTTATAAGTAGTTAGTTAGGTAAATATGAGCACATCAGGCTCGTCTTGATGACTGAAAACTACCCCAAACTAGTGTTCATAGCAACAAAAAAGGTGTTCACTGGAACATTTTTGTTAATTTCATGCCCACTTTCTTGATAACCCCTAGCTTAACCCCCTTAAGAAAAAAACTTACCCCTAGTAGATTTACAGAGCCATTTACAGAGTCCATACCGAAGTCATAACCAGTAACCTTGTACTGAATAGTGAAACAAATAAGCCAAATACCGCAGCGTCATTACCCCTACCCATGTCAGTATCCGCAGTAAGTAATGCCGATATTTACAACCTCCATTTTTCATTTAAGATTGTTGCATGAGCTTCAGTGTGTAGCTTTTGAACTATGGATACTGAGGAGCCTAACAACGGGGAACATGAGGACAAAAATGGCGGCGTAGAGCTAATAGAACCTACAGAATCCACCCCGCGGTGGAAACTATTGACCGAGGCGGTAGACGCCAATGACGTCGAGGCAGCTCATAACATACTAGAGGCCGCAACCGTTGATGATCAGCGCCGTATGGTCAGCCAACTCGACTCAGAACACCGAGATGCACTCTGCGCTATGTTGCCAGTGGATGAAGCCGCTGAGCTCATCGAACACATGGCAGAGGCCCAAGCGGTAGAGATGCTCGAAGAAATGCCCGCAGAACGCGCCGCAGACGTCTTGGAAGAACTAGGCCCAGACGCCAGTGGTGACCTCCTCCGTGAACTAGATGAAGACAGCAGTGAAGCCATCCTCGCAGAGTTCGATGACTCAGAGGAAAGTGACGAGATTCGCGAGCGTGTCGGCTACGAGTGGGACAGCGCCGGCGGCCTAATGTCTGACCGCGTCGTATCATTCAGAGAAACCACCACCGTCGCCGAAGTCCTCACCGAACTAGGCGACCACGCCGAGGACTACACCGACGACGAGGTCCAATATTTCTACGTTGTAGATGAAATGGAAAAACTCAAAGGAGTTCTCGCATTGAGAAACCTCGTTCTAGGCCGCCGCGCACTTGAAATCGGATCGCTTATGATCAAGGACCCTGCCTCAGTCCCAGTCGATATGGAGCTTGAAGACCTCCACGACATGTTCGAGAACAAAAACTACCTCGCCTTCCCTGTAGTTGACGCCGATGGCAAACTCCGCGGAATCGTAACCAGAGACGCCATGCAAGAAGCTCTCTCAGACACCCAGACAGACAGCTACTTGAAATCCAGCGGTATCGTCGGAGGGGAAGAACTCCGCAGTATGCCACTAAAAGAGCGCTGCATCAGACGCCTCGCATGGCTCGGACCCAATATTTTACTCAACCTCCTCGCCGCCAGTATCATCGCCAGCTACGAAGACACCCTACAAGCAGTCATCGCCCTCGCTGTATTCCTGCCAATGGTATCCGACATGAGCGGCTGCTCAGGAAACCAAGCCGGCGCAGTCAGCATCCGCGAGCTAACTCTCGGCATCATCCAACCACGAGATTATGTCCGCGTGCTATTTAAAGAAATCTGGCTCGGCCTCAACAACGGAATCGTCCTTGGAATCGTCCTTGGAACCATCGCCGCAGTATGGAAGGGCAATGTCTTCCTCGGTCTCGTCATCGGTGGAGCTCTAGCTCTAAATACCATCATATCCGTAACCATCGGCGGCCTAGTCCCACTCTTGCTCAAGCGCTTCAAAGTCGACCCTGCACTCGCCTCTGGACCCATCCTCACCACATGCACCGACATGAGCGGCTTCTTCCTCGTCCTAAGCTTGGCAAATATGGCGATGAGCCAGCTGTAACTCCCACGTAACCTCCCCTATAATAAGCAACTAAATCAGTTTGAAGAAAAATTTCCCTTTCCAAATCCTGATTTCCGTCTTAATTCAACTTTAACCATGTCAAAGACGCTCATTATCGCAGAAAAACCTTCCGTAGCGACGGACCTCTCTAAATCCCTAGCCAAAGCACCCAATGTGGGCAAATTTGAAAAGAAAGGAAAAGGTCGCGACTATTATTTTGAGAATGACACCCACGTGATCACCTCTGCCGTTGGTCACCTTGTTGAGCTGAAAATGCCCACCGGCCCAAATGGTAAAAACCTTCCATGGAAATTCGACGTGCTACCAGCCGTCCCTAAAAAATTCGAACTCCAACCAATCGAACAATCTGAGACCCGCCTCAAGCAAGTCCTCCGACTAGCCCGTCGCAAAGACGTCTCCGCAATCGTTAATGCATGCGATGCCGGCCGTGAGGGAGAGTTAATTTTCAACTACATCCTCGAACTCGGCAAAATCGATAAACCAGTCCAGCGCCTCTGGATGCAGTCCATGACCAACAACGCCATCCTTGAAGCCTGGGGCAAAATGCGCAGCGCTGATCAGATGAAAAACCTCGGCGACGCCGCCAAATGCCGCTCCGAATCCGACTGGCTCGTTGGCCTCAACTCAACCCGAGCACTCACCTGCTTCCGTTCACGCCACGGTGGATTCAACATCACTTCAGCTGGCCGCGTTCAAACACCCACACTCGCCATCCTAGCCAAACGCGAGAAAGAAATCCGCGCATTCGAACCCACACCATACGCAGAAGTCCACGCCGACTTCGGAGTTTCCGCCGGAAATTACGATGGCCGATGGATAGACACCACATGGGCGAAAGACCCAGCCAACCCACACTCCAGAGCCGAGCGCATCTGGGACAAATCACTAGCAGAGCAGATCGCAGAACGATGCACCGGCAAAACTGGAACCGTCACCGAGACCAAAAAGCCAACCAAACAAGCACCCGCTCAACTCTACGATCTCACCACCCTCCAGCGTGAAGCATCCAGCCGCTTCGGATTCTCAGCGCGCAACACCCTCCGCATCGCCCAAGCACTCTACGAGCGCCATAAAATGCTCACCTACCCAAGAACTGACTCCCGCTACCTTCCAGAAGATTACGTCGGTGAAGTAAAGTCAGCCATCGGAGCCGTGGCCAAGGACCACGAGCCTCTCGCCCCCTACGCTAAGCACATCTTAGACAAAGGGCTCCTCATCCCGACCAAGCGCGTC
Source organism: Akkermansiaceae bacterium (assembly GCA_051251915.1). Lineage (GTDB taxonomy): Bacteria > Verrucomicrobiota > Verrucomicrobiia > Verrucomicrobiales > Akkermansiaceae > Rubritalea. The sequence continues at coordinate 40,024 of JBPOGF010000021.1, forward strand.
TTCAACAACGCCAAAATCTCTGATCACTTTGCCATCATTCCTACTGGCAGATTCGTGAAATTATCACCAGATGAAGCCAAACTCTTCGACCTCGTCTGCAAAAGATTTCTCTCCATCTTCTACCCGTCCGCAGTCTTCGAGAATACCCGCAGACTCACCGCCATTGACCACGGAAATGAGACAGACACCTTCCTCACCACAGGTAAGGTACTAGTCGAGCCTGGATTCCTAGAAGTCTACGGCAGACAAGTAGGCGTAGCTGCTGGTAAAGACGAGCTATGTCCAGTCAACGAAGGCGAAGAAGCCAGCGTAGACCACATCGAAGTCAAAGACGATGAGACCCGCCCACCAGCAAGATTCAACGAAGCCACCCTCCTATCAGCCATGGAAGGCGCAGGCAAAACCATCGAAGACGATGAACTCCGCGAAGCCATGGCAGAACGCGGACTAGGAACTCCGGCAACACGTGCATCCATTATCGAAGCACTACTCCGCCAGAAATACATCCTCCGTGACGGCCGTGACATCCACGTCACCGCCAATGGCCTCCGCCTCATCGAGACACTCCTCGGCTTCGGCGTAGACACCCTTACCTCCGCATCTATGACCGGCGAATGGGAATACAAACTCCACCAAATGGAGCACGGCAAACTCACCCGCCAGGAATTCATGCAAGAAATCATCAACTTCACAGAAGACATCGTGGAGAAGGCGAAGAAACGCGCAGAATACCTCAAAAACAAAAGCTTCCCAGACATCAAGGCACCATGCCCTAAATGCCAAGCACCCACCCTCAAGCAGACAGACGCCACCTACGAGTGTCACGAGCCAGAGTGTGACTTCCGCATGGGCAAACACATCGCCAGTCGTCTACTAGAAGAAAAAGAAGCCAACGAACTCTTCACCAAAGGAATGGTCGGACCACTCGAAGGATTCAAATCTCGCTTCAACAAACCCTTCGACGCCGCACTCGTCCTCGACAAGAAATTCAAAGTCACCTTCGACTTCGGTAACGACGACGAAGAAGTGGAACTCGATGACACCATGATCATCGGCTCCTTCACCCAAGACGACAAAGAATACAAAGTCTACGAAACAGAGAAATTCTACCGCGTCCCAGAACTCAAAACCAAAAAAGAAGAGAACGGCATCAAGATCTCCAAGATCCTACTCCAGCAGCCAGTAAGCGCAGCAGACGCACTCCTCATGTTCCAAGGCGAGAAGAGCTCACTCATGACCGACTTCGTTTCAAACAGAACCAAACGCAAGTTCAAAGCTCATCTCCTCTACGACTTCAAAGCTAGCCGCCCAGTCTTCGAGTTCCTACCACGCGAAGCCAAGAAGACAGCGAAAAAAGCCGCTAAGAAAACAGCCAAAAAGACAGCAAAGAAAGCCGCTAAAAAGGCAGCCAAAAAAGCTCCTAAAAAGGACTAATTCTAGTAATTATCAAAACAAACGCCTTAGACCTGAAAAGATCTAAAGCGTTTTTGATTTTATAACTGAGTCGCAGATTACAACAACGTACTACGCGAGTAGAGACTCACCACTGGCACTCCCCTAGCTTCAATCGCTGCGCGTCCACCTTCTTCCCTATCTACTAGGATAAGCGCAAACTTCACCTTTCCACCAGCTTTCTCAATCGCCTCAATAGCCTGAATAGTAGAACCACCCGTAGTGATCACATCATCCACCACGATGACTTCGTCACCCTCCTTAAAATTCCCTTCAATCTGCTTCCCTCTACCATGCCCCTTAGGTTCTTTACGGATATTGAAGACCTGGATCATCTCCTCCGGATGCTCCATCGCTGAAGTCATACCCACAGCGAGCGAAATAGGGTCTGCCCCCATTGTCATACCGCCAATCGCATCAATACTCAGCCCTTCAGACTGAATCCTCTCCCGCACTGTCGCCCACCCAAGCTTACCTACTAATCTAGCTCCCACAGGATCTAGCGCAGTGACCCTACAATCAATGTAGAGATCAGATTTCTTACCGGATGCGAGAGTAAACTCACCGGTCCTAACAGATTTTTCTAACAACAGGCCCTTTAGCTGATCATATGTTTCTGACATGCCAGCAGATTCACAGTAGAGGTTCTAAATGTAAATGAAAAATCCTAGTATCCGCATCACGGAATACTAGGATTTGAAATTTTCTACTAGGAGCTCAGTGCCCTATGGCTGAGGCAGGATCACTGACTTAGAGTAGTGATGGCCATTTTGCGTAAGGAACTTGGAAAACTCTTCTGCTGAAGAAATAGGCCTAGTCTTAAGCGCATTCATGCCACTGTCAGATAAAACTAAGATACTCACATCCGCACTAGCCAACCTTGGAGAACTCGCCCCGGAAGGAAGTGTAAGCGCAGTCCCACCGACCAACACTTCATTACCTTTGATGCTCAATGAATTATTAACCCCATCAGCTTGGATCGAGACTCTTTTGTAGCCTTTCTTCCCATTCTGATCTGTGTATTCAAAGTTAAAACTAAGCGTGAAATCAAAAATATTCTCTGCTAGATAATTCTCTCTCTCCACAATTTCAGCGGAAGGCACTACTCCATCAATGCTAGTCTTAGCAAGAAGCTCATCAAAAGCCTGCTTAGGCTCAATACGCTGTCTATAAAGAGAAAATACCGGCTTAGCTCCACCTGCTTCAACAACATCTTGGTGAATCAATCTATATCTCACCATAGAAATATCCCCCCCTAGATCATCAGCAGAATTAATCTGCCCATTGTATCGATCAGTTACTGCTGAGAAAAAGCTGATTTCTAACGGATTGACTAATTCTTTATTGGCTCCCTGACCTAAGTCGTCACCACTAATTCCACTTTCCTTGATCAATACCCATTCATAGTTATTACCTGTACGAATCACTATTCCTTCCAGATCTTTACCCACAGAGTCAAACACCTCTTGCGCAAGCCTGGATGATCTAGCCTTCGCATTAGTCGCTTGCCAAGCACCCACCGCCATCTTAGTCATCCCCATGAGTAACCCCACGATAACGAGCGTGATAGTCATAGAGATTAGCAGCTCGATGAGCGTGAATCCTTTCAGTGCTTTTTTCTGCACCGTCTGTGAATTGGTATTTCTTATTTCAAATTTCATCTTATTAAATGGTTTCTAGTGGTGTGAATTTATCGACGTACTGCCATGTTGACCTCTGTGATTGCATTCCCCACATTGTCAAAATTCCAGTTTGCACTGGATACATACTGATAGTTATTTGAACTAAGTCTGAAAAACTCAGCTCGGAATGCCACTACCGCTTTAGGATAAGCATCAGCATCTGTGATATTACTACCTGGAGTATCTGGATCTGTAATACCCGCTGTATCGCGAGCAGTAAGGACGAGTTTATCAGCTGTCGAGTTTGTCGTATCCTTAACAATCTGAGTCATTCTCACCACAAACACGGCACCTTCCACAGATTGAGAAGACAATTCCTTCTCAATAATAGCATCATCCACTCCTAAAGTTCTAACTGCCGTCTGGACGATATAGTCGCGACCTTGAATCCCTTCATCTGAAGTCAAATAAGGCTCTAAGATGCCATCACTATTTGTATCATTTGTAGGATCTGCTTTGTATTGGTACATCAGCACCGCTGAGGTAGAGTCGTGCGAATCCTTGATCATCCTGAAGGCTTTGGCAAACGAGCTATCGTCTGAATCCGATACACGCAAAATACTCATCTCATTTGAAAGCGTGTCCTTCATGCGGTTTGCATCTTTAGTACTCAGCGCCCGCTGGATATTTTTCTGTGCAGGGCCGAAGACTCCAAGAAAAGTAGTCAATAAGAGTGTGACTACGCCCATAGCAATAGCCACCTCCACGATAGAAAAGCCCTTACGAACTTTACGTTTACTATTTGAAAGAATAAATGATTTCATAATTTTATTTTAAAAATGTTTGGTTGTAGGTTGAGCTACCGACGAAGTAGCAAATACTATAATTTAGAATGTTGGATCACCTGAACCTCCAGAACCCTCCATGATTTGATCCACACTGCGGAATTTTGCCATTCTCCCATTTGCCCAAATCCTAAATCCGCCAGCGTCACGCCTTGCATTCGCATCCTCAGAAGGGTTATCAGCTCCCGGGTTTAACTTGCCAACCTGTACCACAAACTGACCATCACTTATTGACGCTCCTGAACCGTCATCAGTTGGCTCTACGAGAGCTCCTTCAGAATTGAACTCATAAACATAGCAACTCCTAGCAGTGGTGCTACCTGGGAAGACCACACTCTCTGTCGCTGAGCCTGATTTATTACTAAGGTTCGCATTAAAGTAAGTTTTGCTAGGTAAAGTGGTAGGTCTGGAAACAAGTTTCCATTGAGTAATAGCCTCACCATCTTCTGGAGCAAGTCCACTAGCTGTTCTGCCAGTTGCTACCCCCATCATTCTAAGGTGACGTTCGCGCTTCTCAGCTACATCTCCTCCTGCACTATCTGCATAAATCACCACTCTAGCGGGCAAGCCTGTGGATTTAGCAATTTGCCTCGCTTGAGAGAAAATACTATCAGCTAAAGGCACCGCCGTGCTCACTCCTTTAGAAGACGCCATACTCTTGATCGCTCCAACTCCGAGACCTAATAAAGTTGCAATAATTGCCATTACCACCAGCACTTCAACTAGCGTAAAGCCTCTTGCTTTCGTAATCTTATTCGCCACTTTCCTTCTCGCAGCATGTGCCTCGAACGTCGCAACGCCCCCGATATTCGACATTACTTGCTGATCTTGAGCCTCTTTTGTTAAAGTTGATAAATGCATGTTTTTTTATGGATTCAATAATTTGTGGGTCACTTTAGTGGATTTAGAGACCACTAAAAGCTATATTTTTTAAATTACGCAAATCTCACAAAGAATCAAGTTAAAATGTAAATACAAAGTAACTTCATTTTTTAAATCTTACTTATTATTCGTGATTTAAAGAAAAAAAACTGAATAAACAACCATAGTTAGTGAGTCGTATATGCAGAACAACCAACTTAGACACTATGAAAATCCAAAAATTATTTAGTAAATTTAATCTCCGCACCATTTCAGCGGCTCTCTGCATTTCTCTTGTCAGCTCATGCGCTTATGAATCCTACCCTGTGAATTCATCCTACGGAGGTAGCCCCTATGGAGGATCCCCATACACTCCATACGGTAATACCCGTACTGTTTCAGATCCTACCATTCCATTGATCCTCGGAGCATCTGCCATCGGTGCCATCGCCTACTACGGCAAGAAAAAGCATGATGACCGACACGACTCACGTCATTATTCTCACAATAATTACAACCGTTACTCTAGCCAGAACTACAACCGCAATCGAAATCATAGCATCAACTACACCAGCAATAATCGCATCAATACTAACCGCAATAGCCACACCAGCAGCTACCATAACAAGAATGTGAGCAACAGCATCCGCTCTAATCATTCCAATAGCAGAAATTCTGCAGCCGATAAATACCGCAACAGCGCTCGCGAAGCCCTAGAAAGAAAACGCAACAGCCAGCGCAGTAAACCACAAACCACCCGCCCCGACAGATCACAGGTAGTATCCACCGGCGGCTCACGAGGAAGCAGAAGCTCCAGCACCTCGAGTAGCCAAACGACTCGCTCAAGAATAAGCGCCGCACTCAGCAAAAACGACCGCAATTCACGTTCTCGTAACTAAATAGAAATTGCTTAGAGGTAAGTTTTTACCTCTAAGCAAAACCTTACCCCCACCTCCCAACCTAATTACCTACCCTGAACCAAAAGTTAGTTTCCTATAGATACCTAGCACCTAGAGATTGCGTTGGCTCCTTTCCACGACAATCACTACTTTTATTTCGCTAATTCCCTCTACCACACAGCCCCATACACCTTGGTCATCTCCATTTTATACACACAGTACAAAATCACGCCTCCCCACACTCAAACCTTGACTAACCTCCTGCTCCTGCGTTCACTCCGTGGAAATTAAGCAAACTAACCATCTCTATATAAAGTGAACGCATACCAAATTTACCAAGCTGCAGATCCTGCACTCATCACAGACCTCTTCACATGGCTCCGTAATGATGAGAAGGATCTTTACAAGAACACCGTCGCATCACTCGCGCAAGACCGTAAACTCCGCCCAGTATTCATCCAGAAAAAGTCATTCCCGGACCAATGCTCATGGCTCCACAAAACACTCAAACTCAAGTCAACAGACATGATGGGCGAGCACCTCTTCCAGCTCTTCTTCATGAAGGGAAATGAAGAACTCCTCGTAACATTCTGTGACGCCATGGAAATCGAACACGACGGCAAAGGCTCAGTAGAAGGCGAACTTCCAGACGCACTTGATGCTGATAAAGCAAAGGCAGCAGTCGATACTCTGCTAGAAAAATTTGACGCCAAGCTCGTCACTGCTTACCTCTACATTTTCAACCTTCAGTCAGAAGGCGGATGGGACAGCATCACTGCTATCCTTGAGTCAGATGACCGTTTGAAACTCGCCTAGATTTCGCGCATTTAAGAAATCTAACTAAACATCTAACAGAATATAATAATGGACACCACATTTGGCTCACGCGACTCAAAAAAAGACATCGAAGAACTCCCAGTGTTCGCACCTAAGTTCGACTCCGATGGCCTCATCCCCGCCCTTGCGATGGATGCCGAGACCAAAGAGCCACTCATGCTCGCTTACATGAATGAAGAGTCACTCAAAATGACTCTCAAACTCGGCGAAGCAGTCTATTATTCACGTTCACGTAAGGAAATATGGCACAAGGGAGCCACCTCTGGACACACCCAGAAAATCAAACAAATAAAAACGGACTGCGACCAAGACGCCCTCATCCTCTATGTAGATCAGCACGGTTCAGGCGCCTGCCACACTGGCAGAAACTCCTGTTTCTACCGTGAAATTGCAGTAGGCGAAAACACATCACCCACCGCGCTTAAATTCACAGAAGACCTCACCTTCAATCCAGACGATGTCTACAAAAAATAAAGTATTTACGCTTTAAACTTTTTCCTGATCCACCATGACAGACAACATTCAAAAGATTCAAGACGATGCAGTGGCTGGCATTTCAGCCGCCACAGATGCACGCAGCCTCGAAGAAGCACGCGTCGCATTTTTAGGTAAAAAAGGAACGCTCGCTGGAGCATCCGCAGGCATGAGAGACATCGCTAACGAAGACAAACCAGCCTTCGGCGCAGCCCTCAACAAAGCCCGCGCAGCAATCAGCTCCGCACTCGATGCCAAAACCCTCGAACTTCAAAATCTCGCTGACCAGAAATCTGTCTCCGGTATCGACCTCACACTCCCAGCACGCGAACTAGCTGCTGGTGGCCTGCACCCACTCACCATCGTCAAGGACAGAGCCATCCAGATCCTCCGCCGCATGGGCTTCGCCCTCGCTGATGGACCAGAAATAGAAACAGAATATCATTGTTTCGATGCCCTAAACACACCGGACGACCACCCAGCCCGCAACGAAAAAGACACCTTCTACTTCGATGGCGGCAAGCTCCTCCGCACCCACACATCATCCGTGCAGATCCGCACCATGGAGAACTCCACTCCACCAGTCAGAATCATCGCACCAGGCTCAGCCTACCGCCGTGATGACGTGGACGCCACACACCTACCAGTATTCAACCAACTCGAAGGCCTCTACGTCGATAAAGACGTGAAGCTAGGCGACCTCAAAGGCACACTAGAATACTTCCTCCAAGCCATGTTCGGCGACGACACAGAAGTACGCTTCCGCCCACACTTTTTCCCATTCACCGAGCCAAGCTTCGAAATCGACGTCAAACTCCACATCCAAGGCCAAGAGCCAAAATGGATCGAAGTAGCTGGCTGCGGCATGGTAGACCCAGCCGTCTTCACCTCCATCGCCAAGCAACGCGGAGATACCGCATTTGACCCTGAAAACGTAACAGGCTACGCCTTCGGCATGGGCCTCGACCGCCTCGCAATGATCCAATACGGAATCAAAGACATCCGCGCCCTCATCGAAAACGACACCCGCTTCCTAAGCCAGTTCGCCTAGTAAGCAAGACGAGCAGGAACAGCCTAAAACCGGATGATTTGGAACCAGCACTCCGGAAAAATAGGCTCTTACCTCCGTTGCTGAAACTATTTTTTCCTACTCTCATTACCTATGCGGCGAGGCTGGTCGCTTCTTAGGTAGGGGAATCACAGGTGAAGCTACCTCCACCTTCACTGGAGCAGAAATATAAATTTGCTTCACACCTAACTCTCGGAACATCCTTAACATCACGAGATTTTCCGCCAACAAGGATTCGCTTCGAGCCACCATGATTATTGGATCTACATCGTTCGCTTGAGCAAGCCTACAATACATACCAATAGAAGATTTCAGATCCGCCAGAGAAGCCCTATCATTTTTATTGATGACATACTCCATTCCATCATTCTCTACATCAACAACCCTCTTTATTAGCATCGGTTCTATACCTAGCTGCTTACTGTTAGGATAACCCGCTAAAACTATCAGATACTTCTTATCACCCAACATCCAGAAACAAGTTGCTGGATCTCTAGTGGATTTCTTAGGTATGATTCTTTTATAAATATGATCTAGCGCATCACCAATCGTCGCCACCTCCTTAAACTCTTCGTTCCTGATAATAATAGGATCTTTCACCACCTCCTGAGCATTAGCCGCCGCCATGAGAAAGCTGAAGATAAGTAGCCTGATGATCATTTTTAAATTGATACCGTGCTAAACCCACCATCAATCACAAGCTCTGACCCAGTAATAAAGCTACCCGCCTTCGCTGAAGCCAACAGCAGCGTAGCTCCAATAAGCTCATCTGGATCTCCAAATCTACTCATCGGAGTATTACGGAAAATCTCTAATATATGAGCCTCATCGAGCGCCCGTTTATTATGCTCAGATGGGAAAAAACCAGGGATCAAAGTGTTCACCCGTATGTCATTGTCAGCCCACTCGCGTGCAAAGTTTTTAGTAAGATTATGCAGCGCAGCTTTGGACGCAGAGTATGCAAAAGATGTTGATACAGGTGTCATCCCCGCAATAGACCCCACATTGATAATCGCCGCAGGGATGGAGTGCTCTATGAAATACTGCCCAAACACCTGGCAAGCCTGAAAACTAGCCGTAAGATTAATATCGAGTATGGTTTGAAACTCCTCAGTTGGAATATCAAACACAGGCTTAGTAGAATTAACACCCGCACCATTGATCAAAATATCCACCTGCCCTGAACGCTCCACTACAATATCTAACAACGCATAGAGCGAACCTTTCTCCATCAAGTCAGTAGCCACGAAGTATGCTTTACTCCCAGCTCCACAGTCGTCCGCTGATGCATGAATCATATCTAGGCGCCTCTCTGCCTTTTCTTCATTTCTACCTGCAATCACCACCTCTACTCCCGCCTTCGCAAGACCTATAGCCATGTGCGAACACAACTCACCAGTACCACCTACGATGACCGCGACTTTACCTTCCAGATCATACAGTTTATCAATATAACTCATACTTAGATCATCGTTGTTAGCCCCCATTAGTCAAATGGTTTTCTCCCTTGATGATTATTTCTGGCATTCCACAAATGACTCACTTAGTATCCCCACATGAAGGAGAAAGCACTAGCGCTACTTAAAGAACTAACAGACGCACATAGCGTCCCTGGGTATGAAGATGAAGTAAGAGCCATCTTCGCGGATGAACTAGAAAATGTTGGAGGAACGCTAGGCTCTGACCGCCAAGGCAGCGTCTATTTCGAACGTGGCTTAGATGAAAATAGTGGCCCACGTGTCATGATCGCCGGCCACATGGATGAGGTCGGCTTTCGCGTCCAACACATTCGCCCTGACGGCTACCTCAAGTTCGTCCCCGTTGGCGGATGGTGGCCACACGTCATGCTCGCTCAGCGAGTTGAAGTGCTCACTAAAAACGGAGAAAAAATTCTAGGTGTCATTTCAAGCACTCCCCCACATTTCCTCTCAGAAGAAAAACGCAGCAAAGTGATGGCGATAACTGACTTATTCATCGACATCGGAGCTGAAAGCGCAGAGGAAGCGAAAGAAGTATTTGGCATCGCACTCGGCGACCCCATCGCTCCAGCCACTAGCTTCACCGCCATGACTAAGGAAGGATACTACATGGCAAAGGCATTTGATAACCGCGTAGGGATGGCATGCGCTATCCAAGCCGCACAAATATTAGTCAGAGAAGAGGGCCACCCCAACACACTCATCTCCGCCGGCACCGTCCAAGAAGAAGTAGGCCTCCGCGGAGCGCGCTCATTGGCAAATCTTGTCAAACCAGATGTAGCCATTATTTTAGAGGGTCCACCAGCTGATGACACCCCAGGATTTAGCCAGTCAGAAAGCCAAGGAAAACTAGGCGGCGGCGTACAGATCCGCCTCCATGACCCCAGCGCGATCATGAACCCACGTCTCGCTGACCTCGCGATAGAAACAGCCAAGAAAGAAAGCATCCGCCACCAGGTCACAGTCCGCAGTAGTGGCGGCACAGATGCAGGCGGCTTCAGCATGTCTAATGAAGGCGTCCCGTGCGTGGTACTCGGCGTGCCATCCAGATACATTCATTCACACAACGCCATCATTGATGTAGAAGATTACCTCTGCATGGTAAGACTCACAGTCGCCCTCGTCAAACGCCTAGACCAAGCGAAAGTAGACGAACTCGTAGAGTATCTATAGCATTGAGGTGCGCATATTTTGATCCTCAAATCACAAATGCGCGAAGTAGACAGTCAGAAATAGAGATAGCTTATAGTCATCGATAAGGCGGCAATCAAGTCGCCTTGTCATGAACTACTAACTATCTATAAAATGACTAAATCATCTATTCTATCAGTTGCCACTCTCGCACTTATGCCGCTCGCCACCACCGCATTTGCTGGCGACATGGTGATCATCCCACAAGATTCCGTGACAGCCCCAGGGCGTTCACTCAAGAGCGCTATCCCATCTATTTCAAACCCCACACTACACGAGCTAGCAGTTCCTCAGACACGACTTCATGGGATGATGATGCATCACAAAATCCCAGACAAGGTTAGTCTCGGCGGCAACCAAGTAGCACTCGGCGGCGACATCAACGTCTACGCACTCCAGGTCGAATTCGCCCTCAATGACCGCCTCTCCATCATCGCTTCTAAAGACGGCTTCATTGACTTCAACCCAGACAACACACTCACTGACCAAACAGGCTTCGCTAACGTAGCTGCCGGCCTCAAATACGCATTCATTTACGATGAAGAAAAGAACTTCGCAGCCAGTGCCTCCCTTTCATTCGAACTACCTACTGGCAACAGAGATGTCTTCCAAGGCAGAGGAGACGGAGCTGCACTACTCACATTCTCCGCCCTAAAACTCGCCGGACCTTGGCAGTTTTCAGCAGCCTCAGGCATCCACGTTCCATTTGACTCAGATGCAGAATCAACCACCGGATTCGCCAGCGCACACGTGAGCTATCAGATCAACGAACGCTTCACACCAATCGCAGAAGTGAATCTCTACCACACATTCAGCGAAGGAAACACTGGCCTAGGCACAGATTTCGAAGGCGGAGACTTGATCAACTTTGGCTCACCTAACGGTAGCGCGAATGAAACCATCGTTACCGCAGCACTCGGCCTCCGCTACCAAGTTTGCACCGCACTCTCACTCGGTGTAGCCTATGAAGTCCCCCTCACTTCAGAGGAAGACAACCTAATGGACTCAAGAATCACCTTAGATTTCGTTTACCAGTTCTAGGCACAGATCCTGTACATATTGTTATTAACGGTGGCGGCGATTGGAAACAATCGCCGTCATTTTTTTCTCATTTGGAGCCAGCTTTAATAAAATATAATAAAGGGAAAATGCGATCACTTGCAAGGTGATCAAGTAATATGGATAGGGCCCCATATAATCAAACATCGTAGCAAAATCAGGCTTCCCACTCAGGAATCCATAGTTCTGATTAATCAGAAAATTGACCCCTATCACCACTGCCATATACACCCAACTCCAAATAATAATACGCTTAAAAGCTCCTTTCCCAGGAACAATCCCCACCCCCCAGACTAATGTCGCAGCGGCAATAGGAACCCCACCATGCTGAAGGAAAAAATTATAGTATTCCAACGTAGTCCAATCATACGACAGCGTTGGAGTAAGCAACCCCTGCGTAGTCCCTCCTAGCCCCCAAAGATATGCCACCTCCGTAAGCTTGGCATTCTTCGTAAAAAGCGCCAAAGCAGCAACGATGGAAACCACATCACAAAGATACAAAGGCAATGCCGAATTCCAAAAGATAGTCCACCCAAGCTCTTCCCCACCCCACCGCATAAAGGTCAATACCGGATCCATCGAAACAGCGAAGATCAACAACCCGCCAAACACATACCTCACCCGAGTCTTTACCACTTCCTCAACACTAGATCGCATAAACCTCACCATCAAAAAAGCACCCACCACTGTCAGTGCAAGAGCAACAATGTGAGACAATCCGTAGTGCTGGAAGTTAGCTATAATCATAACCAATGATGATCTCCTTAAAGCGCTTCTTCAATAAATTTATATTGCCTATGAAACTTACCCCTATTGTGCATTTTACAACACGCATAACAAGCAGAGTCACCTCGCATTCGCCTCACACGGTCTATGACCTCCAGACAAACCGGACAAGTATATCTCCATTTTCTCCTCTGCGTCCGACTAGGCAATGGCAAACTATGCGTCGCTGATTCACCCGGAATCCCCAGATCAGCACAGGCTTGTTTCCACTCCGCCCCATGAGCAGATATCTTCCGCCCATAGCGATGATGCGCCAATAAATGCGCCAACTCATGCAGCAGCGTCTGCCGAACATGCCCCAGCGGGTCATCCCCAAGATGAAGGAGTTTCGGATTAAGCTCCACCTTACCTAGATTCAGAAAAGCCCGCCCAGCCGTAGAGCGCATCCGTCTATTCCATACAATACTCACCGAGTTCGCATACTCCTCACCAGCATGCACACTTAAAAGAGAAATGGCACCGTCAACAATTGTGACGATGCCATGATAAATTTCCTCTCTCTCCATGATGCCTTACTGAGCAGTGCCAGCTTTCACCACTTTCGCACCTACAGTGAGGTCGATCAAATCATTAAGAATCGCTATCCCCTCGCGTTTTACCGGATCCATTCTACTAGGCCACTCAGGAGTGATATCCAAATCTTCCTCCTTGTTTTCCGCCTTCAGCATATATGACTCATCCTCTTCCGTAGGATCAAAGATAGGAAGTTTCTCCTTAACCAGATCCCTACGCTTCACACTGTAAAATGTGTATCGCTCATTATCCTCTTCTTGCATGATTTTGAAACGCTCAGTTCTATCTTGGTTACGCTCCTTCAACCGAGCATCTGCCTCGTTTATATCCTTGAGTCGTTCCCCGCGATTTAGGCTCACTGTGTTTTCTTCTATGCGCTGCCTCATCCTATCCACATCTTCTTGTAGGTAAATAAAGTCTCTAGAAGCCGATGTCCTCTTCACACTGTTCCCTTTGAGTTCAGGCAAATACAACTTAGAGCGATCCGACGGCTTAAAGCCAGGTGCCTTTTTAATCACATCATACGGCAAAGCGTAATCCATGTATTTCTCACCTATCTCAATCGCATCTAACATATTCGGCAACACAATATCTGACTCCACACCCTTATTCTGTGTAGATGATCCCGCCACACGATAGAATTTTCTGATCGTAGGCTTTAAATAACCTGCTCTCTCTCTTCCCTCAGCATTAAATGGCAACATCCGCGCGATGTCCATAATCTGCTGCACTGTTCCCTTTCCGTAAGTAGAGCTAGTGCCTACAATCACAGCACGATTGTAATCCTGTAGCGCACCCGCAAGAATTTCACTCGCTGATGCAGAAGTAGAATCAATCAGACAAACCATAGGCCCATCATAAATTGCTTCGTCATAAGCCGTCTGCAGAGTAATTCTTCCTTGGAAATCTCTTTCCTGCACCACTGGTCCACGCCCAGTGAAGAAACCTGTCATCTTCCTAACTTCATCCAGCGATCCACCACCATTTCCACGGAGGTCAAACACAAGTCCCTCAATATTCTCCTGCTTCATTCTAAGAAGAATACTCTTCACATGCTCAGAGCACTTATTACCACCAGTCTGGAAATTAATGTAAAACGCAGGTAATGTTAGAAAACCAATCCGACGCGAAGTCCCGTCCGGATTCTTAGTTTCAATGATCTCACCAGAAGCAAAGTCCTCTTTCATTTCAACTGATCCCCGCTTGATGACAATCACCTTTTTCTCACCATCTTCTGTTTCTATTTGCAGCCCTACTGATGAACCAACCGGTCCGCGGATCAACTCCACTACCTTGTCAATTCTCATGAACATAATGTCCACAATCTCACCGTTATTTAAATGATCCACACCAACGATCCTGTCGTTTAGCGCCAAATCTCCACCCTTAGATGCAGGCCCATCCACCACGATACCCGTGATCTTAGTAGCTCCATCATCTTCTCCCTGAAGCAAAGCTCCTATGCCTACAAACTCATTATCCATCCCCGCTTTAAACGGCCCATACTCACTCGCTGTTAGATAGTCCGTATGAGGGCCATAAGCCTTCGCCGCAGCGCTCAACACATAATCCGCGATACTCTCGTTATTGTTGTCTAAATCATACTGAAGCATACGCTTGTATTTAAGACGTATAACCTCCTTCACAGGCTTAGCATCCTTAAGTGGATTCTCTTTGCCCTGCTCTACAGCCAACTTCGCTATGTTATCACGGCGAAGAGTCTCAGAAAGCACAGCCTCCTCCACTAGATTTTCCCAAAGCTCCCCTTGCGCCACACTATCAGCAGCCCATTGGAGATCTTTTCTAGAGCGTTTCACTTTACGGTCACTATCAAAGGTGAACTCAGTTTCCTTAAGATGTTTCTGCGCATACGCAATCTTCTCTTTCACTCGACGAATGTAGAGATCATATACCTGATGAGCGGCATCATTACTCTTCTTGATGAGCAATCTATTGTGCAGATCTTTGCCATATCTAGCCTTCATTGCATTCACATCCTGTTGAGTGAAATACACCTTCGCCGGATCAAGCTCCTTCATTAAAAGATCAAAAATTCTTGGCCCTAAGACATCATCGCTTAGCTTCTCATAGTGACGATTCATTAGCATTTTAGCCATCACTCTTCCCACTTCATCATAGTCCACCTTGTTGTCTGGAGCCTGGGCACACGCTGCCCCAGAAAACGTCAGTCCTAGGAGGGCACCCGTTAAAGATTTTTTGATATTCATAGTTTTAAATTTTTAATTTCACCAATATTTATAATCGGCATTTTAATTCTTTGCAGGAAATACTCGCTCAGCGAAATAGCTTTGTCGAACTTTCTTTCCCGACTTTTCCTCTCATTAAGCGTCCACATTCTCTAAAAATGTTTAATTTAAACGAAAAGATACCTATTTACGGCATCCCCGGCACTGACCCGTATCCCACAAAGGTCGATTTGGAATTCTTACTAGGTAGCTTGAAATCAAAGATCCCGTAGCCATCTCCCTTCTTACCCCGGTAGCTACGCCCCTTGCTCGCACAAGCCATGATCCGTCTACCATCCGCCTCTCTTCCTAAATAAATCCCCACATGAGAGATATTCACAGTTCGCCCATCCGTAGGAGTATATGTCCCTGACCAGAACAACAAATCACCCACTCTGAGATACTTAAACGCAGCATCATCCATCGACACCACCTTCTTCCCTACCAAATGAATCTTCGAATTATCCCTTATCCAGACAAACTGCTGAGCGGAAGTCCTCGGTGGATTATAGCCACAGCGCTTCAATACATATGACATCGCCCCTGAGCAGTCGAAACCACCATTTTTGGGGTGCGCACTGCCAAACTTATAAGGCAAATGCTTATACTCCTTCACCACCTGCTTCGCCTGAGAAACCAAGACACCTCGCTTGCCCACTACCATCGGATAACTCATCACATTCACCGAGGTCTTCGCAACACAGCAACTCAGCAGGAAACAAAGACCCGCCCATTTCAACAAAGAATAATACCGTTTCATCACCATAACCTCAGTCTAATCCTCAGGAGTTACTCCCACAATGATATTAAATTCCGCCGTCAACTCCCCTACCTTAGATCCCACAAGCGGCACAAATTTCACGATCAGCGCCCCTCTATGCTCACCCGCTCGGCGCAACAATCCATCTCGCTCATTCTGCGCCTCACCATCAATATACAACTGCGTGGTCAACAAATGCTTCCCCTTATGGCTCACCTTCACATGGATATGCGGAGTGCGTCCCGGATATGACACTGGCTTAATTGTCCTAAAATAATACTCCCCCTTCACCCCAGTAGAAAACCTTCCATATCCCTGGAAGTTTTTGTCACGCTTCCCATTCCTAGGATCTCGCGTGTGGATATATGCCCCAGAGTGATCCACCTGCCAAATCTCCACCAAAGCATTGCGCAACGGGTTCCCCTTCACATCCGTCACTTTCCCATGCAGATGCGTCACCTCTCCCAACGCTGGCGTGATCACATCACTAAGAATCAGCAAATCATTATCCGTATCCAGCGGCATCACATTAGGATAAAACGGCCCCTCGACCTGCTTCGGCGTCAACTCTAACAACTCAGCAAACAACCCAGGCGCCGCAAACAAAGCAGCTCCACCTACCACCGAACGACATACAAATTCTCGTCGAGAAATTGCCGTCGAGAGAAGACCACCCTCACTCATTTCTTTATCATCCATAATAGCAAACTCTAAACCATACTCGCCCACCCCACAAGTTCAGAAACATCTCCCTCTCTCCAAAATATTTAGCAGGTCGTCACATCCATCCACCATTACCATGCATCATCATGAATCCATATGTATAGAGACTTTAAGCAATATAATGAATTAAATTCATCCATGTAATTAAATTTAATCATTTTTAAAACAAACCCCTATTAGAATTAAAAAACTGAATCGCAAAACACTAAAATAGAATCCATTAACTCAAATACTATGCAGTTATGACAGTAGTGGTTAAAGAACTGGCACAGGCTCTGCTGAGTGCAACCTACTACACAGGTCATACGGCCTGATTAAACATACAAACTAAACAACAAGATACTATGAACAAACAATTATTAACTGCACTCGGAACTGTAGCCATCACAACTTCTTCTCTTTTTGCAGGAGATTTCGCTACACCTATCGCCCCTGAAACACCAGTAGAATCCAAACTATCAGGATCTCTATCTCTTGATCTTAATTCACACTTCATCTCTTATGGATTTGACGTTTGGGGTGGAGGCGATTCTTTAACCAGTAAACCAACATTCAACCCTAGCGTAGGCCTCGACTACGCACTCACTGAAAGCCTCACACTCAGCACAGGTTTCTGGCTAGACGTAAACGGCCACCATGGCGTAAACACGAAGGTTCAAGAGACAGATATCTGGATCGGCGCTGCATACACTCAAGGGATAGCTACATACAGTGCTACATACCAAACTTGGCAATACGCAAGCGACTCCGAGATCATCCTAGACCTCGGCGTTTCTTTCGACACATTCCTTAGCCCGTCACTCACTGTTCATCACAGACTCAACGAAGGTGCTAGTGGTGGCTTCGATGGAACATTCCTCGTTCTTGGGGCAGAGCACTCCTTCGACCTTAGCGACAAGTTCTCTATCACTATTCCACTTTCTGTCGGCTTCGCAATCGACGATTTCCACACTACAGAAGATGGATACGGATTCGCTTCTATCGGACTCCAAGGCAGCTACGCTCTCTGTGATTCAACATCACTTAACGCAGGTGTCACATTCTACGACACCGATTCAGGTGTGATTGGTAATCCAGAAGATCAGTTCATTACAGCAAATGTAGGACTTTCATTCAGCTTCTAAGTTGACCACGTAATCGTTCATCAAATTACAAATAAAAAACAGCTTCACCCTCCCAACTAAATCAAAATTCAATACTATGAAATCAACTATTAAAAAATTAGCCGCTGCAGCTTGCATCACAGGAAGCATGCTTACAGCACAGGCAGAAGAAGAAACCGTCAAGGTCGGCGTTCTCCACTCACTCAGTGGCACCATGGCCATTTCAGAAACATCTCTCAGAGATGTTCTCCTTTTCACATTCGATGAAATCAACGCTAACGGCGGAGTCCTCGGTAAACAAATCGAACCTGTCGTAGTAGACGGAGCATCTGACTGGCCACTCTTCGCTGAGAAAGCTGAGCAGCTCATCGTTAAAGACAAAACAGTAGCCACTTTCGGTTGCTGGACATCTGTATCACGTAAATCAGTTCTCCCAGTTTACGAGAAATACAAAAACCTTCTCTTCTACCCTGTTCAGTATGAAGGAGAGGAAATGTCACCAAACATCTTCTACACCGCAGAAGCCGTAAACCAACAAGCCATCCCTGCAGTAGATTTCCTTCTCAAAGAAGGTTACAAAAAATTCTACCTCATCGGAACTGACTACGTTTACCCACAAACAACCAACCTCGTTCTCTTTGAATACCTCGCATCAAAAGGAATCAAAGTAGAGCAAATCGGTGGTGGTCTTCGTAAAAACGATAAAGGGGAAGTTGTCTCAGCAGGTAACTACACTCCATTCGGTCATAGCGATTTCCAACAAATCGTCGCCGACATCAAGAAGTTCTCCGCATCTGGTGATGCTTGTGTAATCAGCACCATCAATGGAGATGCTAACGTGCCATTCTTCAAAGAATTCTCCGCATCTGGCCTCACTTCAGAAGATTGCCCAGTCGTATCATTCTCTATCTCAGAAGATGAATTCCGTTCACTTCCTGCTAAAGACCTCGTAGGTCACCTCGGTTGCTGGAGCTACTTCATGTCTATCGACTCACCAGAAAACAAAAAGTTCGTAGACAGCTTCCAAGCTTGGCTCAAGACTTCCACTGTTCCTGGAATCGTCAAAGAAAACCGCGTAACTTGTGCTCCAATGGCACTCTCATACGACGGCGTTTACCTCTGGAAAGCTGCAGTTGAAAAAGCTGAGAGCTTCGATCCTGAAAAAGTCATGAAGGCACTTGAAGAAGGCGTCAGCTTCGTAGGACCTAACGGCAAAGTCACTAGCCAGAAAAACCACCACCTCACTAAGGCAGTATACGTAGGTGAAACACTTGAGAACGGCCAGTTCAGCATCATCGAGTCTATGAAAGACGTTGTTGGTGAGCCGTTCCTTAAAGGTACTTTTAAATAAGTAACCCTAGTATTTTAACACGACTTGTTCGTCATCATTGCTCGCTCTCTATTAATACAGAGGGCGAGCAACTTCCACACATTATCTATTTTTTCCCAACTCTAGCTCCCCCCCATAAGCATCTCCCGCAAACTCACTTGCCTCACACTTTTCACATGCATCAAAATCCCGTTAACACACCGAGCACGAGCTACTACAGCTCCACCACACTCACAGTTTTCCGCCAACTATTGGCTACGCTAACCATCCTGATAACCACTTCATTTTATGCATTTGCCTCCACCTCAGAAGATGAGACCAGACAGCTCCTCGTAGATCTAGTCACCGGTGAGGCAGCCCAACAAGAAGCCACTCTCGAAGCTCTCTCAGAAAAAGGCGAGAAAATCATCGAAACCGTTGTCGAAGCCTGGAGAGCAGGAAAAATCAGCACCGTCCCACAAGCAGATGGCCAGACACCCATCGTTCTCCTCAAGACAGATGACGATTCCTACAAGAACCTCCTCGACGATTCCGCCTACACACCAGATTCAGAACCCAAAATCAACCGCCCATCCCGCGCACTCCGGAAAACCCTCCGCAGAATGGTCACCATCCTCCAACTCAACGCCCCAGACCTAGAAGACCGCATCGGAGCTGCCGAACGCCTTGGCATGAGCCAAAACCCGGAATATCTAGAAGACCTCAAAGCAAAACTCCCCAACCAAACCGACTCCCGCACCAAAGACGCATTCCAAACAGCCATCAGCATCTCTGAACTAGCCAATGGCACAGAAGAAGAAAAACTCGCCGCCGTCAAAACACTCGGCAAACTAAAATCCTTCAACTCCAGAGACTTTCTCACCGCTCTTCAAACCGAATACAAAGAAAAAGAAGGCTCAGAAGAAATGCTCACCGCTATCAAGGCTACCATCGCCAGAATCGACAGCCACCAAACACTAGTAGACTGGGCAGGCACCCTACTCCGTGGACTCAGCCTCGGCTCCGTCCTCCTCCTAGTATCCTACGGCCTCGCCATCACCTTCGGACAAATGGGCGTCATCAACATGGCTCACGGCGAATTCATCGCCATCGGCGGATACACCACCTACTTCATCCAGAACCTCTTCGCCTCACAATTCGGCGCATCCAGCTCAGCATTCGGTTGGTATTTTATAGTAGCTCTCCCCTGCGCATTCCTCGTCGCAGCCATCGCCGGCGCCATCCTTGAAAAAGGCCTAATCCAGTTCCTCTACACCCGCCCACTAGAATCACTCCTCGCCACCTGGGGAGTCTCCATGGTCCTCCAGCAACTCTTCAGAATCTACTTCGGATCAGCAAATGTCTCCGTCTCATCACCTGAATGGCTCTCAGGTAGCTACCACCTCGCAGGTGTCTCCATGTCCTACAACAGACTCCTACTCATCGCCTGCGCCATCATCCTCATCTTCGTCACCTGGCTCCTCATGAACAAAACCAACTGGGGACTCCACGTCCGCGCCACCATGCAAAACCGCCAAATGGCAAGCAACCTCGGCGTCCCATCAGGGAGAGTAAACATGCTCACATTCGCATTCGGATCAGGACTTGCTGGACTCGCCGGCGCATTCATCTCACAGATCGGAAATGTCGGCCCCCTCATGGGCAGCACCTACATCGTAGACAGCTTCATGGTCGTCGTAGCCGGCGGAGTCGGAAACCTCTTCGGAACCGCCATCTCAGCACTAGGCATCGGAGTCATCGATCAGTCACTACAGCCCATCTTCGGCCCAGTCATGGGTAAAATATCCGTCCTATTCGGAATCATCATCTTCCTTCAGTTCAAGCCCGGAGGCCTCTTCCCATCTCGCTCACGCAGCCTAGATGATTAACCCCACTCCCCCCGCAGCTAAGACCACTCACATCACACATTTCAACATACCCAATCATGTTCAACAACCTACCAGCCACACTCAAGGATAAATCTGACCTCTCATTCTACGGAATACTATTTACCTTCATGTCCATCCTCCTCCTAGGAAATGCCCTCGGAGCAGAAGGCTCACTATTCCACTTCACCAGCTTCACACTCAGTGTCTGGGGGAAATACCTCTGCTACGCAGTACTCGCCATCAGTCTCAACATGCTCTGGGGATACACCGGACTCCTCTGCCTCGGCCAGTGCCTGTTCTTCGCCGTCGGAGGCTACGCCTTCGGCATGTATCTCATGCTCATGATCGGCGTAGACCCCACCTACAACACCGCCCTACCAGACTTCATGGACTTCATGGGAAAAACTGAACTACCCGCATTCTGGCAGCCCTTCCACAACCCCGTCTTCGCCTTCCTCGCAGCCATGATCGTCCCCGGACTCATCGGCTTCATCTTCGGATTACTCGCCTTCAGATCTCGCATCAAAGGAGTCTACTTCTCCATCCTTACCCAAGCCCTCACCTACGCAGCTGCCCTCCTCTTCTTCAGAAATGAATTCGGCTTCGGAGGCAACAACGGCTTCACCAACTTCAAATACATCCTCGGAGCAGACATCAGAACAGAAGCTACTGCTCGCTGGCTATTTGTCGCCTCCACCGTCTTACTAGCATCCGTCTACTGGCTCATCTCATGGCTACTTAAAACCAAATTTGGTAAAGTCCAACAAGCCATCAGAGACTCAGAAAACCGCGTCCGTTTCTCCGGCTACTCCACCACTCATTTTAAAGTCTTCATCTTCGTCATCAGCGCCGTAATCGCCGGTGCAGCTGGTGCCCTCTACGTCCCACAGGCAGGTATCATCAACCCTAATGAAATGTGGCCTACCAAAGGTCTAGACATCGTAGTCTGGGTCGCCGTCGGTGGTCGAGGAACCAAGATCGGACCTGTCATCGGAGCGCTCGTTGTCAACTTCCTCAAAAGCTGGGCAACCCAAGAATACCCAGAATCCTGGCTCATCATCCTAGGCGCCATCTTCATCCTCGTCGTCCTATTCATGCCAGACGGAATCGTCGGAGTCTGGAATAAAGCAAAAGCCCGCTTTGCTAAACCTTCCAACACTGACAACACTCCAACCATCGAAGACACACAAAAAGAAGTCGCTTAAACCCTAGCTCTAACACTTTCTAACAACATGTCACATTCTCCACTCTACCGCGACACCGACCTCGTCCTCTCCATTGAAGGCGTCACCAAGTCATTCGATGGATTCAAAGCCATCAACGACCTCAACTTCTACCTAGCAGAAGGCGAGCTAAGAACCATCATCGGCCCAAACGGCGCAGGCAAAAGCACCTTCATGGACCTCATCACCGGCAGAACTCGCCCAGACGAAGGCAGACTCACCTACCACAGAAACGACGGCCACGATCGTGACCTCACCAAACTCAGAGAATACGAAATCAACCGTCTAGGAATCTCCAGAAAATTCCAAACCCCATCCGTCTACACCGAGCACACCCTCTACGACAACCTACTCCTCTCACTCAACCTCAACCGCGGCGTCCTCAAAACACTCTTCTACAAAGAAAGCAAAGCTGACCGCCAAAAAATCGAAGAAACTCTAGAGCTCATCAAACTCAAAGACAGCCGCTACGAAAAAGCCGGTAGCCTATCACATGGCCAAAAACAATGGCTAGAAATCGGCATGCTCCTCATCCAGGAACCCCAAATACTCCTCGTAGACGAACCCGCCGCTGGCATGAGCGATGAAGAAACCGAGCGCACTGGAGAACTCCTCCTAGGCCTCGCCGGCAAGCACAGCATCATGGTCATCGAACACGACATGGTATTCATCCGCCAGATCGCCACCCAGATCACCGTCCTCCACCAAGGCCACGTCCTCAAAGAAGGTAACTTCTCCGAAGTCGCCAACGACCCAAAAGTCAAAGAAGTCTACCTCGGCAGAGCCAAACACGATTAACCCTATACCCATACAATTTCTATGAGCACCACAACCGCAACCGAGCCCATGTTAGAGCTTACCGACCTCAACGTAGCATACGGCCAATCCCTCATCCTCCGTGACGTCAACATGACCATCCCAAAAGACAGCGTAGTCTGCCTACTAGGTCGCAACGGAGTCGGTAAAACCACCACCCTCAGAGGCATCATGGACGTCGCCAACACCCAGTCCGGCAACATCAAAATGCGCGGCGAATCCATCAACTCACTAGGCACAGAAAAACGCGCCCGCAACGGCATCGGCTACGTCCCCCAAGGAAGAGACATCTTCTCAAATTTAACAGTCTGGGAAAATCTCAAAGTCAGCATCTCCATCAAAGGCAAAGAAGCCCTCGAACGCCTAGACGAAGTCTACACACTCTTCCCCGTCCTCAAAGACATGAAGAACCGCAAAGGCGGAGTCCTATCAGGTGGCCAGCAGCAACAACTCGCCATCGGCAGAGCACTCCTCACCAAACCAGACCTTCTTCTGTTAGATGAACCCACAGAAGGCATACAGCCCTCCATCATCGACCAGATCGGAGACGCCATCAAGTATCTCAAAAAGACCCACAACATGAGCATCCTTTTAGTCGAACAATATCTCGACTTTGCCCGTGATGTTTCAGATTATTTCTATATCATGGAACGTGGATCAATCGTTAAAAACGGTCCCACAAGCGAACTTTCAGACGAAATCATCACTCAATACCTTTCGGTTTAACCGGAAGAAATCACACTCTAACAAACCAACCAGCACCGTCGGAATCCTCCGAGGGTGCACTTTCATCATTATGCATCTCACACCCAGGGAAAAAGAAAAATTAATGGTCGTAGTAGCCGCTGACCTCGCTCGTCGCAGACAATCTCGTGGCCTCAAGCTCAACTACGTAGAAGCCATTGCCATCATCACCTACGAAATCTTCGAAGGAGCACGCGATGGTAAATCCGTCGCCCAGCTCATGGACGAAGGCACCCGCATCCTCTCCAGAGACGATGTCATGGAAGGAGTCCCAGAAATGATCCACGACGTCCAAGCAGAAGCCACATTCCCAGACGGCACCAAGCTCGTCACCGTCCACAACCCAATCCAGTAACCCAACACTTTCACATGATCCCAGGAGAAATTATCGCCAAAGACGCACCAGACCTAGAAGCCAACACCGGTCTAACAACCCTCACTCTAACAGTCGCCAACACCGGCGACAGACCCGTCCAGATCGGCAGCCACTTCCACTTCTTCGAGGTCAACCCAGCACTCAGCTTCGACCGCGAAGCCACACGAGGATTCCGCCTCAACATCCCCGCAGGAACCGCCGCCAGATTCGAACCCGGAGACGAAAGAGAAGTAGAACTCGTCTCCCTCGCAGGCAACCGCTCCGTCTGGGGCTTCAACGCAAAAATCAACGGCAACCTAGACTAAAAAACTTACCACCACCATGAGCCTAAAACTTACCCGCCAACAATACGCCGAGCACTACGGACCCACCACCGGCGACCAAGTCCGCCTAGCAGACACAGAACTCTTCATCGAAGTCGAACGCGACCTCATCGCAGAAAACGGCGGCTACGGAAATGAAGTCAAATTCGGCGGAGGCAAAGTCATCCGCGACGGCATGGGCCAGTCATCCACCGCACTCGATGCAGACTGCCTAGACCTCGTCATCACCAATGCCCTCATCATTGATGCTGAACTCGGCATCATCAAAGCAGATATCGGAATAAAAGCAGGCCGCATCGTTGGCATCGGCCACGCCGGAAACCCAGACATCCAAGACGGCATCGGCTCCCAATTCTCAGACCCAACCACCGGCAAACTAGACTCCATGATCATCGGCGCAGGCACAGAAGTCATCGCCGGAGAAGGCTCCATCATCACCGCCGGCGGAGTAGACTCACACATCCACTTCATCTGCCCACAGCAAATAGACGAAGCCATATCCAGCGGCGTCACCACCATGCTCGGCGGCGGCACCGGCCCAGCCACAGGAACCAACGCCACCACCTGCACCCCAGGCGAATGGAACATCCACCGCATGCTAGAAGCCGCAGACGAATACCCAGTGAACCTCGGATTCCTAGGAAAAGGAAACTGCGCCACAGAACAACCACTCATCGAACAAGTCAACGCCGGCGCCATCGGCCTCAAACTCCACGAAGACTGGGGCACCACACCCGCCACCATCGACACCTGCCTAACAGTAGCAGACAAAATGGACGTCCAAGTAGCCATCCACTCAGACACCCTCAATGAAGCCGGCTTCGTAGAAGACACCATCGCAGCCATCGGCGGACGCACCATCCACACCTACCACTCAGAAGGAGCAGGCGGCGGACACGCACCAGACATCCTAAAAATCTGCTCCTATCCAAACGTCCTCCCATCCTCCACCAACCCCACCAGACCATTCACCGTCAACACCATCGATGAACACCTAGACATGCTCATGGTCTGCCACCACCTAGACTCCAAAATCCCAGAAGACGTCTCATTCGCAGAGTCCCGCATCCGCCCCCAAACCATCGCCGCAGAAGACATCCTCCACGACTACGGTGCCATCTCCATGATCTCCTCAGACAGCCAAGCAATGGGCCGCGTAGGAGAAGTCCTCACCCGCACCTGGCAGACCGCACACAAAATGAAAGTCCAGTTCGGCAAACTAGAGAACAAAAACAGCGACACACAACAACCCGCAGATAACTTCCGCGTCCTCCGCTACATCTCTAAATACACCATCAACCCAGCCATCACCCACGGCATGGCATCAGAGATCGGCTCACTCATGGTCGGCAAGCTCGCAGACATCGTCATCTGGAAACCCATGCTCTTCGGCGTCAAACCAGAACTCATCCTCAAAGGCGGCATGATCGCCATGGCAAACATGGGCGACCCAAATGCCTCCATCCCCACACCACAACCCACCTTCTACCGCCCACAATTCGCCGCCCACGGAAAAGCAAAATTCCGCACCTCCGTCACCTTCGTCAGCAAACAATCCCTAACAGAAGGCCTCGCAGATAAAATCAACGTCCAGAAAAAACTCGTCCCCATCTCCAACACCAGAAACGTCACCAAAGCAGACCTCCTCTACAACGACGCCACCCCAGATATCCAGATCGACCCAGAGACCTACACCGTCACCGCAGACGGAGAGCACCTCACCTGCGAACCCATGTCAGAGCTCCCCCTAGCCCAGCGCTACTTCCTATTTTAAAAGGCACTAAAAAATCTAACAAATGGCAATCCTAATAGAACACACCGCAGAAGCCAACGCCTCCATCGTGCCTATTATCATTAAAGTAGATCGCCACACCCTCTACAAAAGACGCTGGCGCGCCACCGCAGAAAACGGCACAGAACTAGCCGTCAACCTACCCGCCCCAGTCCCAGAAGGCACCATCCTCACCAGCGCCAACGATGAGCACTACCTCATCCAGCAAACCACCGAAGACGTCCTCGTCATCTCCCTCCCCACCTCCACCCAACTAGCCGCCCAAGTCGGATGGTATCTAGGCAACCAACACCTCCCCGTAGAAATCCGCCCAGACGCCATCATCCTAGAAAAACTAGACACCCTAGCCGCATCCCTAGACCGCATCGGCATCCCCTACACCTTCAAACACGACGTCTTCCGCTGCAGAATGCACAGCCACCAACACTAAAATAACCACCGTCTTCACCAACTCGATGCATCGTGCAATCAACATAAAACCGAACCCTAAGCACCAAGAACATTCGTGCAAATTCGTGTTATTCGTGGTAAGCGCCGCAGGCAACAACCCAAGCCCCCAACCCGAGCAGTATTCATGACCGCCCCCGACACAGAATCTTACGAATGGATCGCACGTGTTCTCCACTTCTCTGACAGCGCCCTCCCCGTCGGCGCCTACGCCCACTCCTTCGGCCTAGAAGGTGCCTGCCAGCTAAACATCGTCCACGATAAAGAAACCCTCCGCACCTTTCTCAACCGAGACGTCACCACCGCCCTAACCCAAGTCGACCTCCCCCTAGTAGCCCACGCCCACTCAGCCGCACTAGACCAAAATATCGACCTCCTTCACCAACTAGACCAAACCTCCTACGCCCTCCGCCCCACCCGCCAGCTCAGAAATGCCGCCACCCGCATCGGCAAGCAACAAGCATCCCTCTACCACAAAACCTGGTCTCAGGAAGACAACCTCATTTCAAACCTCCCCCACACCCAGTCCCCCGTCGTCCTAGGCGCCATCATGGCATACGAAAACGCCCCCGTCACCGCCGCACTCTGGTCCACCGCCTACCAAACATTCTCCGCCCTCCTCCAAGCCGCCCTCAAGCTCCTCCCCATCGGCCCCGCGGCCACCCAAGAACTCCTACACGGCGCCATGCTCAACATCAAACCCCACTTCCAAACCGCCCTAAAAACCACCATCGACCAAATGGGCTCCTTCAACCCACTCTGGGACATCGCCGCCTCCAGACACGAGCACGCACCAGCCAGACTATTCATTTCATAAAATTCCCCAACACCCATGACCACACCAACTAACAACTCTACCCCATCTAACAAAAAAGCAATCCGCGTAGGCATCGGCGGCCCAGTAGGCTCTGGCAAATCCACCCTCTGCATCAAACTCTGCCAGCACTACAGCGCCACCCGCAACATGGCAGTCATCACCAATGACATCTACACCCAAGAAGACGCCAAAATGCTCCTCCGCCACGGCGCCCTCCCAGAAGATCGCATCATGGGAGTAGAAACTGGCGGCTGCCCACACACCGCCATCCGCGATGACATCTCCATGAACCTAGACGCCGTCGAAGAAATGGAACAACGCCACCCCGGACTAGAACTCATCCTCATCGAAAGCGGCGGGGATAATCTAACAGCCGTCTTCTCACCAGAACTCGCAGACATCTTCATCTACGTCATTGATGTCACCGAAGGAGACGACATCCCCCGCAAAGGCGGCCCCGCCATCGTCACTTCAGACCTCCTCATCGTCAACAAAGTCGAACTCGCCCCACACGTCGGAGCAGACGTCCCCCAAATGCGCCAAGACTGCGCCGCCAAACGCGGCGACCGCACCTTCCTCTTCACAGACCTCCGCAACGGTATCTGCCTAGAAGAACTCTACGCCTGGTTCGACAAACAAGTCCTCTTCACAGACGTATATTAACAAACACCACCAATGATGAATTAACTCTAAGATTTAACCTAACAAAAACCACCCGAAATCGTTGCTCCTCGCTCCCTGCTTCCCGCTTCCCAAGAATCAGAACAAACTTTGACTTCCACAAAACACAATGCCCACCAATAAAATCAGCTAAACAACAATGACCGGCAGCATCCAGACAGACGTCCATCTAGAGTTCACCCACGATGAACCCAGAAACCGCACCATCCTATCCAGACGCCGCGCCGGTGGACTCTGCTCCATCAGCAAACCCTACTGGAACCAAGAACTCTCAGTCCTCGGCCTCCAACTCGTCAACCCCACAGCCGGACTCTTCAGCGGTGACGCACTAAAAATGCACGTCACCATCGCCCCCCACGCCCAAGCCGCCATCACCTCCCCCAGCGCCACCCGCTTCCACACCATGCCAGATGGCCACGCCACCATCACCCAGGAATTCCACATCAAAGACAACGCCTGGCTAGACTACTGGCCAGAAATGATCATCCCCCAGAAAGACTCAGACGTCACCCAAACCACCAAAATCTACCTAGAAGACACCTCCACCATGGTCTTCCTAGACTCCCTCGCCCCAGGCCGACTCGCCCACGGCGAAAACTACCTCTTCCGCAAATTTGAAACCCTCCTAGAAATCCACACCAACGGCAACCTCATCGCCAAAGAACGTTGCACCCTCACCCCAGAAACCGGCAGATGGCCACTCCACGTCCCACACTGGGAAGCCACCTACTACGCCGCCATCTGGATCGCCGGCACCCAAGCCGAACAAACCATCCAAGACCTCCAGCAAGACCAACTCCCAGAAGACACCCTCACCAAACACGGCGCCAGCCTACTCGACCCAAACCTCGGAGTCATCCGCATCATCTCCCCCACCAGCATCCACCTCAAGAACGCCCTAGACCACTTCCGCACCACCATCCAAAACCAACTCCCCCTCCTAAAAATGACTTTCAGAAAACTCTAAAATTAACTAAACTACAACCAACAAACTACAACTGACATGAAAACAACCATCGCAAAAATCACCACCGCACTCGCTCTAACAGCCGCCACCCTCCAAGCCCACCCCGGCCACACAGACGGCCCACACTCACACGACGGCTGGCCCTTCCCAGACATCAAATGGTCCATCATCCTAGTCGCATCCCTCGTCATAGCCTACGCTATCTACAAGCTCTTCAAAAAAACCTAACAACCCAAAACCTTCCTCCCTACTCACCCTTTTCAGGAACCTTCGGAGTCACAAAATCGACCTTCCTAGCTTCATGCGACTTCTGCACAGAAAGTGAGTAAAATAACATCTGCCCACCAGCAGCCGTCATCAACTTATCAGCCTCCTCCACCTCACCCAGAATGTAATGAGTGCGAACCAACGCGAGCCTGCAACTGCTAGCTCCCATAGACGCGCCTCAGAAATAACAAGCATCAAGTTCAGAGATCACCGTCTTCAACACATCTCTCAACTCCTCATAAGTCTTACACTCCGCCAACTTCTTCGCCGTCTTACTCCCCATCAAAAACGGAGAAAGCTCACCCCTAAAATCCATCTCAGACACACTCTCAGCAGGAATCAAGTGACCCTTAACATCCCCCTCAGCCACCACAGGTAAACCGAAAGCCAAACTACATATAAACAGAGTAACAAGTATTTTCATACTTAAACCAATACCACAAAACCACCACCC
This sequence comes from Akkermansiaceae bacterium, assembly GCA_051251915.1. Lineage (GTDB taxonomy): Bacteria > Verrucomicrobiota > Verrucomicrobiia > Verrucomicrobiales > Akkermansiaceae > Rubritalea. The sequence goes on from JBPOGF010000021.1 coordinate 70,047, forward strand.
CAACAGTAAAGACTTTGTAAAAAAACAAACCTCACTTCCCATCTACCAAGTTCCTTGTATTCAAAACCTTCACTGCTTCCCAGACTACAAGCCAAAAAAACGGATTCTCTAACACTGAGATGGCAGACGACAAAAACTGCCATATTCTTTTAAAACTCTGCCCATCAAATATTTCATACTCTCAGTTAAAAGCACAAAAAAACTCCTACCAACCACAAATTTTTTGCAGCTATAGGAGTAGTAAATTGATCTGATTCTATCAACGAAATCGACTAGCGACGGCGACGTAAAATGAAGCCTAGCCCTGCTAGCCCCATAAGAGCTGTTGATGAAGGCTCAGGAACAGGAGTCGTCACTACAGTCATAGAAAATTCTACTCCTGCATCAGAACCTATGCGTGCTCCAGTCGAAGGGTTTGTCTGAGCTGTAGTCGCTAATGCTCCTGTATAGGCACCACCAAAAACATCAAAAGTCTGGTCATCTTGCAAATCTGGAGCAGCAGCAGCATCGGCAGCAGTAGTTATACTCTGTGTAGCGGAGCGTCCGTCAGAAGCCCACGTGTAGGTTATAGTTCCAGAACTCGAGTTAGAGCGATAAATCGCTATATTATCGAACTGGAAATCAAGAGACTGAACTACCTGCCCAAGAGATGCTGCATCGTCGGAAACATAAGACACAGAAAGTATCAGGCTCTCACCAACATTGACAGATGTATCCCCACTAGAACCGAAGTTATCAGTTGAGTCTACACCAATACGATTACTGTTCCTTAATATTAGAGGTGTGCCACCTCCAGTCGCAGTTATTGAGAAGTTTAGTGTGACAGATACTCCAGTGGTAGCATCAAGGAATGTCTCGTTGAAATTACCAGTAGTACTCCCTGATAACCCGTTTAAAGAGGCTTGACTAAATGTCGCCATAATGGCCGCTTGAGATGTCATGGATAATGCAACCATGCCTATCAGTGTATATATTTTTGTTTTTGTCATAAGGTTTTTAATAAATTATTATACTCAAAGTGTATTATATACAGATCCACGAAATTTGCGAAATCCTACATATATAGGATGCATCACAGTTTCATCCAGCTAGGGAGAGTATATTCCACAAATGAGTGCACTGATGGCCATGAAAAGTAATTCGCCAAAATGATGTCGTTTATTACCAACAAAGCACCAAGCCCACCGAAGAATCTGACCAATGACCATTGCCCCACATCATTGACAAAATCTGATATACAGATAAACTCGCCACAGTTATGACAACCCAAAAATCCCAAAAATTCACCATCCTCACCCTCCGCGACGGCCAGCAATCCACCCTCGCCCAAGAAGACTGGGTATTCGACCCCGCTGACCTCTCCAAAGTCATCGCAGCATCCTACAAAGCAGGCTTCTCAGGAGCAGAAATCTCAGGCGGCCAGAGCTTCCAAATCGCCATCAACTGCGGCTACAACCCATTCACCATCCTCAATGCAGTCAGCCACGCCATGGAATACGGCGGCGGAACCCTACGCAATGACTTCAACCTCCAAATGCTCTTCCGCGGCGCAAACGCACTCGGATTCCGCCACTACGACAAAGACCTCATCGAAAAAACCCTCCAAGAATTCATCAAATGCGGCATCGACAAAATCCGCTTCTTCGACGCCCTAAACGACATCGATAACCTCAAACTCCCAGACTCCATCAAGTCCCAGCAAGGCATCATCCTAGAAGGCGCCCTCTGCTTCACACACTACCCAGACTTCCCAGAACGCTACACCGATACCTACTTCGTAAACTACGCACAGGCACTCATCGCAGAAGGCTACACCGCCATCGCCATCAAGGACATGTCCGGCCAGCTCACCGCAGACCGCGTCACCACCCTCGTCCCAGCACTCCTAGAAAAACTTACCCCCAGCAACATCCCTCTCAGCCTCCACATCCACTCCACCGCAGATGAAAACTCCCTCGGAGCCATGCAGCAAGCCATGAACTACGGAGTAGACACCATCGAGACCACGGAAGGCACACTCTCCGGCGGCTCAGCACACCACCCACTCTCACGCATCTCAAACGACAAAACTGACGACTGCCCAGACTACGCAGCCCTCCAGAAAACCATCGCCAAGATCTGGCCCGCAAACACCGACAGAAAAGACCACCAAATCCCAGAAAAACTCAAACAACAACTCTGCGCCGCAGGAGTCCCCGGAGGAGCCATGCCCTTCGTCATCCGTGACCTCTCCCAGCAAGAATCCACCATCAGAGCCAAATACCACGCATCACAACACACCCCCAAGTCCACCAACCTAGACAAATTTGAAACCATCATAGACCTCTTCATCCAAGAGCTCAAACAAGTCTGCACAGACGCCAACCTCCCCCTCCTCGTCACCCCCACCGCAGACATCTGCTGTAAGCAAGCAATCGCCAACCTAGCCTTCGGTGCAGACCCACACTCCGGCACCCTCGCCGGCAGATACCTAAACAACAGCGGCCAGCCAAACCCAGACGCCAGATTCGCCAAACTCATCCTCGGCTACTACGGAGAACTAAAATCCTACACAGCAGACACCGCTCACTACTCACCAGAGCCAGACATCATCTCCTTCTTCGAGGCCAACAACGCCACCCAGCTCAACGCCATCACCACCCACGCCGCAGAGAACTCCACCGGTGACGACCTCCGCGAAGCACAGCAACAAGCCTGGAAACTCATCCAGAAACTCGGCGCCGGCGCACTCTCCTTCGCCAGCTTTGACCAGCTCACCATCCTCTACGCCCTCAAGCCCTTCGCCCCACAAGCCTCCATCGATCCTATCCAAAATGCAGTCCAGACCTACCTCGACCGCTCAGAAAAATCTAAAATCGACGGCCGCGGCTCCACATTCCCAGGCTACGAGTTCCTCATGCAGCCCCTCCTCTGCTACATGCGCTCCATGTTCGTCTTCAACAAGCAACTAAAAGCCGAAGACATCGTCAACCTCCCACTCAACTCCTTCGGCACCATCCAGTGCCGCCACCTCTACGACATCTACATAGACCTCTCCATCTGGAAAAATGTCACCACCCTCAGAAACCACCTCTCCCTCCTCTACTCATCATCACACATCTCAGACCAGCTCAAAAATGCCGCCCAATACGTCAGCGACTCCCTCTCCCAGCTAGACCTCAGACCTGCCAGAAACTACAACACAAGCATAGAACAAGCACACGAAGCATTCACCACCATCACCATCGCAGAACTCTTCAGCTCCCTCGCCCTCATCAACTCCTTCACCAACGACGTCGCCAAACACGCCACCAACCCCAAACTCTTCGCAGACCGTAGCCTCAAGATGGAAGACATCCACCACTTCCTCACCACAAAGCCAAAAGAAGGAGACCTCACCCCATGGCAAAACCGCGTCCGCCAATCCCTAGTAGGTAAACGCCTAAAACTAGAATCAGACCTCCAGAAACGACTAGAAAACTGGCGCAGCTAACCACAAAATACCTCCAAAATATTTTTAATTGAATATTCACCACATTACATGAGTATATATACAATCAATTTACTATGAAATCACTATCCATACCCATCATCACCTCCATCATCCTAACCACCGCTAGCATCTCATCCGCCAGAACCTGGACCAGCTCAGACGGCGGTAAAACCTTCGATGGAGACTACGTCAAACAAGACTCCACCTCCGTAACCGTCAAAAGAGGATATAAAACACTCACCTTCAAAATAGACATCCTCTCAGAGGCTGACCAACAATGGCTCCAAGAAACTGCAACCGCTGAAGAAACCGCAGCCGCTCAAAAAGCAGCCACAGAGAAAGCAAACGCACTCGGCTCACTCGGCGAAACCATCGCCCCAGAACTCAAAATCCTCAGCGGAACACGATTCAAAAAACACGAACTAGAAAGCACCCCACAATACTACTTCATCTACTTCGGTGCCAGCTGGTGCCCACCATGCCGCGCAGCCGCCCCAGATCTCGTAAAATCCTACAACACCAAAATCTCCACCAACGACAAAGTAGAACTCGTATGGTGCACCCGCGATGACGACGAAAGCGCAGCAGCAGGCTGGGCCAAAAGCGAAAGCTTCCCATGGCCAACCATCATGAAAGACGACACCAAAAAAGCCAACCTCGCCCAATTCATCCCAAGAGGCATCCCCGCCTACATCCTAGTAGACAAAGAAGGCAACCAACTAGCCACAGGCAAATCAGCCTGCATGGAAAAAATCAGTGAACTCACCAAGTAACACCAAGTAACAGCTCAAAATCCTCGAAGGCGTCACACTAAGTGACGCCTTCGTCGTCTCAACCCCCAGTCCCCAAATTGTAACAAAAACAACGAAATAAACGACCACCACTACCAAAAAACAAAACCTCCCCACAATCAACTTCACATAATATGTACAATATTATAGTTGATACAAATTCTACATTCTTGATAAGATACCCTTATCATGAAAAGCTTCATAAAATTCTATCTACTAAGCATTTTTCTCACCCTAACCCTCAACGCTCAGGAAACAAAACCATCTCAACCTGAACATGTCATCATCGTCTTAGATGCTTCAGGATCAATGTGGGGACAAATCAACGGCAGAGCCAAAATAGATATAGCCAAGGAAGTCATCAAAGAGGTTACAAACAACCTCTCACCAGATATACGCCTAGGCTTAGTCGCCTACGGGCACAGAAAAAAAGGAGACTGCTCAGACATCGAATTACTCATTCCTCCAAGCCCACTAAACAAGGATTTATTCAATGCCACAGTGAAAGCAATTCAACCAAAAGGCATGACCCCCCTCACCTCCGCAGTAGAGTTCGCTGCTGAAAAACTAAAATACAAAGAAAGCCGCGCATCCGTAATTCTAGTAACCGATGGAAAAGAAACATGCGATCGCGATCCCTGCGAGATCTCAGCCATCCTAGAAAAAAACGGCCTAGACTTTACCGCCCATGTAGTCGCCTTTGACCTCAATGAAAAAGATGCCAAATCAGTCGAATGCGTCGCATCCAATACAGGTGGACTATTTCTAAAAGCAGATGATACCGCCTCTCTAAAAGACTCCTTAGAAATGGCGATCGATGACACCAAAGAACCAAACAAACCAAAAATCGAGGAGAAACTAGACCCCGCCACCATCACCGCACCTAAACAAGTAGTCCAAGGCAGCGAAATCAAACTAGAATGGACAGGCCCCAACAACAAAACCGACTACATCTCCATCGTACCCAAAGACGCTGAGGACGAAACCCGCTATGTAAACTACACCTACACCAGAAGCGGATCCCCCACCAAACTACTCGCACTCATGGAAATCGGACCAGCTGAAATCCGCTACCTCGCCGGACGCTCAAACAAAGTCCTAGGCCGCACCACCATCGAAATCATCCCAGCCAAACTCACACTAACCGCTCCAGACGAAATCAAAGCAGGAGGATCTGTAAAAATAGACTGGACCGGCCCCAACAACAAAGGTGACTACATCACCATCGTCACCAAAGACACAGAAGATGGCAAATACGCGAAATACGAATACACCAAAAAAGCACCAACTCTAACAGTCACCGCCCCCTTAGAACTTGGCACTGCAGAAATCCGCTACATGTCTGGACAAGGAGCAAAAGTCCTCGCACGCCGTCCCATCGAAATCACCAAAGCTGAAATCACACTCAGCGCACCAGACGAAATCACAGCAGGTGGATCAGTGAAAGTCAACTGGACAGGCCCCGACAACAAAGGAGACTACATCACCATCGTCAATAAAAACACAGAAGACGGCAAATACGCAAAATACGACTACACAAACAAAGGACCAACTCTAACAGTCATCGCACCCCTAGAACTTGGACCCGCAGAGATCCGCTACATGGCAGGACAAGGCGGTAAAGTCCTCGCTCGCCGCCCTATAGAAATCACCAAAGCCGAAATCACACTCAGCGCCGCAGATCAATGCACATCCGGCCAATCAGTAAAAATCGACTGGACCGGCCCCGACAACAAAGGTGACTACATCACCATCGTCACAAAAGACACAGAAGACGGCAAATACGCAAAATACGAATACACAAAAAAAGGACCAACCCTAACAGTCATCGCACCTCTAGATCCAGGCCCAGCAGAAATCCGCTACATGGCTGGACAAGGTGGAAAAGTTCTCGCGCGCATACCCATCGAGATCACCAAAGCCAAAATCTCACTCAGCGCACCAGATGAAATCACCTCAGGCGGATCCGTAAAAATAACCTGGACCGGCCCCAACAACAGCGGAGACTACATCACCATCGTCACCAAAGACACAGAAGACGGCAAATACGCGAAATACCAATACACCAAATCCGGCTCACCCATCAAAGTCATCGCACCAACCAAGCTCGGCGCCGCCGAAATTCGCTACATGTCCGGACAAGGCGGTAAAGTCCTAGCCCGCCAACCCATCCTAATTCTCGAAGACAAAGAACTAGAAACCAAAAAAGAATAAAATAAAACCCCTCATTCATTGCCACAAAACTCAGATCACCTAAAAACCGCAGGCGAAATCCTCGAAGGCGTAGCCCTAGGCGACGCCTTCGGTGAACTCTACTCATACTACGCCTACGAAGTCAGAGAACGCGTCGCCCTCGGCCTAGTAGACAGCACCTGGCGCTACACAGACGACACCATCATGTCCCTAGGCATCCTAGAATGCCTAGCCAGACTAGGCGAAATAAACCAAGACGTCCTCGCCTGGATCTTCGGCCGCAGATTCAACCAAGACCCAGATCGCGGCTACGGTAAAATGGCTCGCCGCACCCTCAAAGCCATCGCCAACGGCGAAAGCTGGGAACTCCACACCAAACAAGCCTTCCAAGGAGGCTCCATGGGTAACGGAGCCGCCATGAGAGCCACCCCCATCGGAGTCTGGTTCCGCCACGACTACCAGAAACTCATCCACCAAGCCAAGCTCTCCGCCCAAGTCACCCACTGGCACCCAGAAGGCCAACTCGGAGCAGTAGCAGTCGCCCTCGCCACCGCAGAAGCCCTAAACACCCGCCACCTCCCAGCCGACCAAGCCCGCACCAAAATCGCCCAAACCCTACGCGACCACCTAGAAGACTCCGAAATCAGAATCACAACCCTCCGAGCCCTAGAAATGCAAAACACCCCTCCCCTAGAAGCCGCCCGTGAACTCGGTGCCGGCCAGCAAGTCCTCGCCCAAGACACCGTCCCCTTCGCCATCTGGTGCGCCCTCCACAGCCCAGACAACTACCAAGAAGCCATCCTCTGCGCCGTAGAACCCAACGGCGACTGCGACACCGTAGCCGCCATCACAGGAGGCATCGTCACCGCCCGCCTAGGCAAAAAAAACTTACCCCCAACCTGGCTAAAACACCGCGAACCCATAATCTACCAACCTGTTGCCTCATAAATAGAGCACACCGAAGCTCTTAGTAATACTCTGTAGCGTTGCCTCATAATTAGGACACTCTA
>JBPOGF010000022.1:0-54763 GCA_051251915.1 Akkermansiaceae bacterium
CATCCTCCTAGTACTTTAAGACGTCTAAAATTCTATCAAAATTTGTTCACAAATAGATCTGTGTAAAAGTCAGGGTTGAAACCCTAGGCTGTGGAACCTATATCCCTTCAGGATATTTACTGATGTTTCTCGTATTGTGTAGCCAAGCAACTGTATGGGATTATAGTTGTTACATTAACTATGATATATTCAATTTTAGCGATTTGTTTTACTTCCTCTTTGGTTCAACTGTCTCATGGTCAGCGGTCTGGGAGGATGAGTATGGAAGATCAGGAGGCGAAGGCAATTTCTGAGGAGTTTAAGGGGGTGACGGCTGATGGGAAGGTGGTGGAGGGGTTGTTTAAAATTAAGTCTACGGGTGTTTCGACTGATGGGGTGAAAAAGGCTGCTGAGGAGTTTATCAAGGGGTTGAGTGAAGAACAACGTGCGAAGACTTTGTTTCCGGTGGATGATGGTGAGTGGCGTCGATGGGCGAATCAGCATGGTTTGAAGCGGCAGGGTGTTTGTTTTGAGGATATGAATGAGGGGCAGCGTGATCTTGCTTTTAAGATGATAGGAGCGGGGTTGAGTGCTAAGGGGCTGAAGACTACTCAGGACATTATGAAGCTGAACGAGACTATTGCCGAGTTGAGTGGACGTGAGGGGGAGTTTGGTTTAGGTCGATGGGCATATTATGTTACGATTATGGGGAAGCCTTCTGCGACAGAGCCGTGGGGGTTTCAGTTCGATGGGCATCATTGTGTGATTAATTATTTTATTCTTAAGGACCAGGTGGTGATGACTCCGCTTTTCTTGGGTTCCGAGCCTGTTAGAGCTGAGTCTGGTAAGTATGAGGGGACGGTTATTTTACAAGAGGAGCAAAATACAGGCTTGGCACTTGCTCAGAGTTTGAGTGATGAGCAGAGAGTGAAGGCTGTGATTAGTAAGGAGAAGGGAGGGGTAGATAGCAATGCGGAAGCTTTCAAAGATAATGCTGTGGTTCCTTATGAGGGAATTCTTTATGATGATTTAGATGCGGAGCAAAAGACTGCTTTTCTGAAGCTTACTGGGCTCTGGATAGGTAACCTCAAAGAAGGTCATGCTAAGGTGAAGATGGAAGAAATAGAGAAGCATCTTGATCGGACGCGTTTTGCTTGGATTGGGGAGATGGGGAAGGATTCTGTGTTTTATTATCGTATTCATAGTCCTGTTGTTTTGATTGAGTTTGATCACCAGCGGCCTATTGCTCTTGGTCGTAGTAGAACGGCCACTCGTCAACATATCCATGCGACTGTTCGAACACCGAATGGAAATGATTACGGGAAGGATCTTCTGAAGCAGCATTTACATACTCATCATCATGGTGAGTAGTTGTCTTTTAGGGATGAAGCTATGATTCTTTCAGGATCTTTTAGGTAGTTGGATTTAGTATAGAGGTAATCTTTTACAAGTAGCGGAGTATTCGCTGGACGTGGGGTTTGAGGGGGATTAGGTATAGGGTAATGGAGAAAGTTGCGCTTAGTTTGGAGCCTCAAGGTGAGATTTTTGGGCATGTGCCGTTAATTACTGTGTTACGTGATCATGGGGTGTTTGATTCGCTTGTGGAGGCTAAGGAGCTGATTATGGATTTGGTGGATTTGGCCCCGCAGGTTGTTTGGGTGGAGGTGGGGCGTAGGGCGTCTTTTGAGTTAGAGTTGGCAGGGTTGGATATTGCGGTGTGTGAGGTTAACAAAGCAGAGGCTGAGAGAATAAATGTGGAGAATAGAGTTGTGCGGGGGACGATAGAGTTGAGGGTTCGTTCTAGAGGGGGAGTTAGCTCAGAGTTGATCGGTAGGTTGAAATCTGAGCAGCTTATTTCGGGGTACAGGTCAGGAGGTAATGCGGATGGGATTTATCATTGGAAGGATGACCGGTGGTATGAGGACTTTTTGCTGACTATTTTTAAGGAAGAGGATATTGATTTGATTGAGGCTTTGGTGCGGGAGTATTACTATATTGTGGTGCGGGATTAGGCTGATGTTTGATGGTTTGTGAGAGATGTGGATGGTTTTATTTGTTGTAAAAAAAATAAATTCATTTATTTTAGAAATAGTCATGGGAGGCTGACGCTTATTCATGTGAGAGTAATTGCTTTATAGCTCAATTAGGATTGAGCACAATTCACTCAAAGACAAAATAAAACTAACTATATATCATGAAACTACTTATTACATCAGTATTCGCACTCGCTGCTACATTCTCATCAGTATCTGCCGAAGAAGGTGGCTGCAAAAAAGGTGACGGCTGCAAGAAAAAAGACGCTACAACACTCACTGTTAATTACAGCAACGAAGATGGTGGCTGTAAGAAAAAAGGTGGCTGCAAGAAAGATGACGAGGCAGTAGTTGCTGCTACTTACAGCAACGAAGATGGTGGCTGCAAGAAAAAGGGCGGCTGCAAAAAAGAAGAAGAGGCAGTGTAATTGCTGATCTAATTCAAACAATTTACAACTAAGCTACTGCCTTACGAGGGAGTGGCTTTTTTTGTTTTTAACTGGGGTGTAAATCAGTCATGATGGGGCATTACTGATATTAGGAGCGGTTACTGCGCTTAGCTATTTTTCTTTCCTTGTTGCACTGCGAGCTTGTACAGATGGTCTGCTTCTCTGCCGCTGATGGAGTCTGATTCTAGGAGGGCTTGGGCGATGGATTTGGTGGCGATCCAGTTTACTGGTTGGTCGAAGTGGTGGTGGACTTTGTCTAGGGCTCGTTTGAGGACTTTGGTGGCTTGTTTGGGGTTGCCGGCGCGGAGGAGGGCTAGTTTTTCTGCGTCGCGGAGGTCTTGGGCGGCGCCTTGCATGTTGTAGCGGCCTGATTTACGGCCTTCTGCGGCTAGGCCTGCGAGGAGGATGAGGAGCTCGGCTTCTAGGGCGTCTGGGCTGGCTTTTTTACGGCCTTTACTCATTTTGCAGACGCCTAGTTTGTTGCCACCGGGGATGATGGTGACTTTGTTGACGGTGCGGCCTGTGATGATGGCGAGGACGGCGTGGCCGGCTTCGTGGTAGGCGGTGTGGATGCGTTGGTCTGAGTGATCTGGGGATGGCATGGTTTGTAGAATATTGTAAGTAGGGACTTTTTTGTCACTAATCTAGGTGAATGTTCAGGAGTTTTTCTTGGGTTGAGGGCTTGGGTTGAGGGATTTTTTTTGAACCACGGAAGTCACTGAATACACGGAACTTGGTTGATGGGTAGGGGAGCTTGGGTTTTGACCTGCGGTGCTTTACCACGAATAACTCGAATTTGCACGAATGGTGTACGATGAAACCTGGTGGGTGGGGTGGTGATGGGAACTGCTTTGTGGGGAATGGGGCAATTTTTGTTCCTTGTGGGTGGAATTTATGGGTTGAATATGTGTGCTTGAGCCATAGACTTTTTGACAGCGGGATTTATCTGTCTGATGATCTTGTGTCACTTTCTAACAATCTAATTTTTATTATGAATCATTACTTTAAATCATCGGTGTCGGTCTTGGGCTGTGCGCTTAGTATGCTCACTGCGAATGCGGAGGCTGAGTCAGCAACTACAGAATCTAATCAGAAGCCGAATATTGTGTTTTTGTTTTCTGATGATCATGCGCTGAATGCGATTTCTGCTTATGGTGGGAGGTTGGAGAAGGTGGCGCCTACGCCGAATATTGATCAGTTGGCTAAGGATGGTGCTATTTTTGAGAATTCATTTTGTGCGAATTCGATCTGTGGTCCGTCTAGGGCAAATATTTTATCAGGTAAGCATAGTCATGTGAATGGGTTTATTAGAAATCATAATAGTAGTGGTTTTGATCAGAGTCAGTGGACCTTTATCAAGGAGCTGGGGCAGAATGGGTATCAGTCTGCGGTGATTGGGAAGTGGCATTTGGTGACGAATCCTACTGGGTTTGATTATTGGGAAATTTTGCCAGGTCAGGGGAGTTATTATAATCCGGTGTTCGTTCAGATGGATGGGAGTAAGGTTCAGGATGAGGGGTATGTGACGGATGTGACTACGGATAAGGCGCTGAAGTGGCTGGATGGTAGGGATAAGTCAAAGCCGTTTATGTTGATGTGTCAGTATAAGGCTCCGCATAGGACGTTTTCTCCTGCATTGCGTCATTTGGGTTCTTTTAATGATGTGGTGATTCCTGAGCCTAGCAATTTATTTGATAAGTATGAGGAGCGCTCTGAGACGCTTCCGAAGAATGAGATGGAGGTGGATAGGCATATGACTTGGCAGTATGATTTGAAGCTGCGTGATGAGGAGTTGGATGGTATTAAGTTGCCTAGCTTTAGAGATTATGGGACTCCTGAGTATAACCGGATGAATGATGAGCAGAGGAAGGTATGGGACGCACATTTTGCTCCGTTGAATGCGAAGTTTGTTGCGGATTATAAGGCTGGTAAGATTGATCATAAGGCGATGGTGCAGTGGAAGTACCAGCGTTACATGAAGAATTATTTGGCGACTGTGAAGTCTGTGGATGAGTGTGTGGGTAGGGTGACTGATTATTTGGAGAAGAATGGGTTGGCTGATAACACGATTGTGATCTATTCATCTGATCAGGGGTTTTATTTGGGTGAGCATGGATGGTTTGATAAGCGCTGGATGTTTGAGGAGTCATTCAAGATGCCATTTTTGATTAAGTGGCCTGGAGTGATTAAGGCTGGGAGTAAGCCGATGGCATTGATTCAGAATATTGATTACGCGCCAACGTTTCTTGAGATGGCTGGGGTGAAGGCTCCTGATGCTGTTCAGGGTAAGTCTATTGTTCCAGTTTTGAAGGATGCTTCTAAGGAGGTGAGGGATACTGTTTATTATTCTTATTACGAGCTTGGTGAGCACCGGGTGCCGCAGCATTTTGGGGTGCGGACGAAGCGTTATAAGTTGTTTTATATTCCTATGACGGATGAGTGGCAGATGTTTGATCTGGAGCAAGATCCGGATGAGATGAAGAGTGTGTATGGTAATCCTGAGTATAAGGAGGTGCAGGCTGATATGACGAAGAGGTATCATCAGATCCGTAAGGATGTGGGTGCTCCGACGTATGAGAAGTATGCGGATTAAAGTTAGCGGTCATCTGTGATCTATAATCAGGGCTTGTTGTTATGGGTTGGTTATAGGTCGAAGGTGGTTTTTAGCTTTTTGAAGATGTTGTTGCTGATTGTTAGGGGGGCGATTTCTGGGTCTTTGAAATGCAGGTGGTAGTTGTTCGTTTGGTCCGTTGTGAGCTTGGCTAGCATGCTGATGTTGAGAATAGTGGAGCGATCTATTGACATGAATTCTGTCTCGGGAAGAACTTCTTGCCATTGTTTAATGGTTCTGTTGTGGAGGTAATTTGCTCCACTGGATACGATGATCTGGGTGTAAGGTCGATCTGCTTTGACGAGGGCGATTTCACTTACGCTATGAATGTTATACTCTGCTGCATTTTTTAGAAACAGCTTGGATTCATTGGTGAGTTTTGTTTCTTGAGAATTGGCTGGGAGAGGTGGGAGCCTGTCTAGTGCTCGCGCTAGTTTTTCCTCAGTGACCGGCTTGAGGATATAGTCTGCTGCGTTGACCTCGAATCCTTTAAGAGCGTATTGGGGGTGAGATGTTGTGAGGATGATATGTGGTAGTTTTTCAAAGGAGCTAAGTAGGTCGAAGCCTTTTTCGTGGCCTAGGTGTATGTCTAGGAAGAGGAGGTCACAGTTGTTGATTTGGATGAGTTCTATAGCCGATGTTAGATCATGTGCTTCTCCAACGATGTCTATCATCGGATTTTTGTTTAATAGAATGCGGAGGTTTAAGCGTTCTATTTCACTGTCGTCAACGATGATGGTTTTCATGATTTGTTAGAATTAGGAATGATGGCTTGGAAGGATGCTCCTTTGTCTGGGAGTTTGGTAACGGAGGCTTTTCCGCCTAGTAGTTGAGCACTGGTTTTTACGATATATAAACCTAGTCCTGCACCATGTTGGTGGTCTGAGAGGACGGTGTTATTCTTTTCGAACATTTCAAAGAGAATATTTGGGTTTTCTGGTAGTTGGACTCCTTTGTTATCTACTTGTATGGTGAGGGTGTCATCTTGAAGCTGGATGATTACGTGGATGGGGTCTTTTTGTGGGGAGAATTTGATGGCGTTGTGGACTAAATTGGTGAGGATCTGAGATAGTCTGACGATGTCTTGATGGATGTTGTCACTAGGAGCGAAACGATTATCCCAATGGATTTTAATTTCCTTTGCGTTTGCTAGAGGTTCCAGGATGTCAGTCATAGTTTGGATCCAATTTTTAAGATTGAATGTGGAGAGCTGGATGGGGATTTTTCCATGACGAGCAGCGCCGATGTCTAGGAGGTTAGTGAGCATGAGTTCTAAGTGGGAGCCACCAGATTTAATTTGGCCAAGCATTCGCTTGAAATGTTCAGGGAGTCCCTCTTTTTCACCTTCGTGGACGAGGATTTGTGAGAGGCCGATTAGGGCGCTGAGTGGGGTTCTGATTTCATGGCTCATGTTCGCTAGGAAGAGGTCTTTGTAGCGGTTGGCTTTGACTGCTTCTTTACGAGATTTATCTAGGCTTTTAGTGCGTTTTTGGACCTTCTTTTCTAGCTCCTCGTTCTGATGGCGCTCTAGTTTCAGGAGTTGCTCCTGGTTTCTTTCATGCTCTAGGGCTAGGCTTCTGACTTTATCTATCAGCGCGAAGAATAGTAATAGCTTACTGAGGACGATGCCTAGTGGGGCAATGAGACCGAGAGAAGGGATGTCGGAGATGAAGATTTCTCTAAAGAGGGAGTCTAGTGTTAGGGTGAGCCATAGTGGTATCCAGGAGAAGAGGTAGAATTTGGCAAATCTTACTTTCTTTTTCCATGCTCGTATGGCGATCAGGAAGCAGAGCGTGCTGTATAGGATGAAGAATATATTGATGAAGCGTAAAGCTAGTGGGAAGGGTAGTAGTAGGGTTAGGGGTAGTAGGATGATGTTCAGTATGATGAGGATGCGTAGTGCTTGATGATGCCAGCCACTGGAGGAGTTTATGTTAAAGAAACTCAGATTAAATGATAGGCCTGCTAAAAAGGCGATAGCGGAGAAAAAATGGGTTCCTTCCATGGTGAGGAAGTGACTGAATGGCCATTGAAAAGATTTAGCCAAACCCGATAGTCCAGCATAGGTTATCGTAGCTGCTATAGTAGAAATAGAGTAGGCAATGGCTCCTTTCTGGTTACTGTATGCGGCAAAGATAAGGCTTAGTATACAGAGTGTGACTAAAATACTAAAGATGACGACTAGGTGCGTGTTACTGTCGTTCGCAAAGTATTCATTTATATTTTCTACGCTCAGCATTAGGTTGCCTCGTGCATTTGTTTGAGCGCGGAGGTATAGTTGAACTTGCTCTCCTGCATGTAGTGTGAGTCTGATGTTAGGAAAAGTCCCGGGGAGCATACCTGGTTTTCCTAGGTGCGCATTTCCTGCTGTGTGCTGTTCTATCGTTCCGTTATCTCTGATGATGAACCAGTCCAGTTCTTCCCAGCGTGTGCTTTCTAATGAGATTACAAATTGATTATTTTCGCTTGAGTTAGAGCGGAGAATGGTGCGCAGCCAAAAGGTTGAAGGGTCATGACCGGGGAAGAGGTCTTGTTGATAGGAGGCGGTTTTCCACCCGTTATGGAGCATGGCTTCTTCGAGACTTATATGGCTTTCTCCGGTTCTTAAAACTGATGTGTCTTGTAAAGTAGTCTCACTGGCTGAACGCATTGTTATAGCTAGATTTTTGGAAGTTATTTGCTCACCAAAGCTGAACATCGAGAAGATGAAGAAGCTATAGATTATGGCAAATAGTTTAAGGTGCATTCGGCCTAAACTTTAGGTGCAACGCTTCTCATAGAGCAAAGCTATTATTTGAAAATCAACTCTTGAGTAGTTTCAGCGTGCGATATTGGGGTTTCAGCGTGTGATTTGGGGGTTTCAGCCTATTGGTGATAGAAATAGATAGAGGGTGCGATTGTTTTATTTTATAAAGAAAATCACCTGAAAATTCACCCTAAAATGCAAAACACATCCTCAAACCAAGCCTCTACTAAACCTAAAGTTCTCCTCGTTGGCTGGGATTCGGCTGACTGGAAAATCATTAACGACCTCCTCGCGGAAGGCGGTATGGATGGCATCCGCTCCCTTATGGACGGTGGCACATATGGAAACCTAGCCACCCTTGAGCCTCAGCTCTCTCCCATGCTTTGGTCCTCTATCGCCACTGGTAAAATGGCCTATCATCACGGTGTTCAAGGCTTCACAGAAGTAGACCCCATCTCAGGTCAGGTCGTCCCCGTCTCTGCTGCTACACGACAGTGCAAGACCATTTGGGAAATGCTCGGTGAAAAAGACCTGCGCTCTCACGTTGTTAGTTGGTTCGCCACCCAAGGAGAGCAAGACCTCAACGGTAAAATGGTCTCTAATATGTTCCCTCATGTCAAAGGAGCTGGGGCGGATACAGAGCCATCAGATTTTCCTCCACCCATGCCAGGGACCTACTGGCCAGAAGATCTCGCGGACACGATGAATGAACTCCGCGTCTCACCCCATGAGATTGACGAAGAAATCCTCCAGCCCTTTTTACCCAAGGGCCATCTCATCGACCAAGACCGAGATAAACGGTTAGGACCACTCCGAGAGCATTTAGCAGAAGCTTATTCAGTTCAGTCCGCAGCCACCCACCTCATGCAGACAGATCCCGACTGGGATTTTATGGCCATTTACTTCCGTGCCATTGATGAGATCTCCCACCATTTCATGCACTACCATCCGCCTAAGATGGATGGAATCCCAGAGGAGGACTTTGAAATCTACCAACACGTAGTGAAATCCACCTATCGTGCACATGACATGATGCTACAGGTGTTGCTTAAAATGGCCGGTCCTGACACCACGGTCATCCTTGTCTCTGATCACGGTTTTCACTCTGACCACCTTCGCCCCAAGTTCACTCCGCGTGTCCCCGCTGGCATCACCATCTGGCACCGTGACCAAGGTGTTCTCTTAGCCAAAGGTCCTGGAATCAAAGCCACCAATGAACCTATCTATGGAGCACGTCTGCTGGACATCGCACCTACCATCCTTCACGCCTTTAATCAGCCCGTAGCTGATGACTTAGAAGGCCGTGTCCTTAGCGAAATATTCACCGAAAACAATCCGATCCAAACCATACCCACTTGGGAAAATGCAGAAGGTTCTAGCCAAAAGCGTGGCTCCCTTACCGAAGAGGAAAGCGCCGCACTACTCCAGCAGTTCGTTGATCTTGGTTACATCGATGAAGTCTCATCAGATCCCACAGAAGCCGCCGCCGAGACCCACCGGGAAAATAAATGGAACCTAGCACGTGCCTACCTCTACACCGGTAAGAACGACGGTGCACTGCCACTCCTAGAAGACTGCTTCCACGCCTATCCAGAACGCACCGACTACGCGCAGACTCTTGCCCGCACTCAGTTCAATTTAGGCCTAGTCCAAGAAGCAGAAGAAACCCTAGAAATCTGCTTGGAGACCTTCGGAAACAATACCGCTGCCCAGTTACTACAAGCCTCCATCGCCTTAGAAAAAGGTGACCATCAGCAAGCGTTAGACCTAGCCGCTGCGATTCGTGAGCAGAACCCAGACCACCCACAGCTTCTCACCATCCTCTGTAGGTCTTACACCGTTTCAGGCCAGTGGGATGAGGCTCTCTCTTGTGCAAAGCATCTTCAGCAGTTAGACTCGGACAACTACCAAGCCCGCCTCACTCGCGCTCGTTACGCTCTCCACTATGAGAAGGACGCACAAGCCGCTACAAATTTCGCTCTGGAAGCGATCGAACTCCACTTTGGTGACTTCCGTGCTCACGCCGTCCTTGGCCAAGCCCTTCTCCTTTTGGATCAGCTCCACGAGGCAGAACAAGCCCTAGTCAATGCTCTTAAGTTAAACATCGACCACGCGCCAGCCACCCAAGCCCTCACCCTAGTCTATCAAAAGCTAGGTGAGACAGAAAAGGCCAGCGCCACAGAAGGGAACTCCATCCGTCTGAAAGCTAAACAACAAGCAGAAGGAGCCCGCAAACTCCGCTCACTACGCACGGGCATCGCCGCTCGCGGCAAGCTACGCCATGCCGAACGCCAACGCCAGCGCGAGGAAGCTGCGCGCAAACAAAAAGAAGAAGACGCCATCAATCCCTCATCTTTCACCATCGTCTCAGGTCTCCCTCGCTCTGGAACTTCACTCATGATGCAGATGCTCCATGCCGCAGGTATGGACATCATGACAGACGGCAGAAGAGCTGCAGATGAAGATAACCTAGAAGGCTACTACGAATGGGAAGAAATCAAGTCCCTCCGTAGGAACCCACGTCTCATTGAGCAAGCAGACGGTAAAGTAATCAAAGTCATCTCAGCACTGCTCTCCCAGCTTCCGCCAAAGCACCAATACAGGATTATCTTTATGAAACGCCCAGTGGAAGAAGTCGTCAACTCTCAGTGGACCATGCTTAGCCGTGCTGGACAAAAGCCACGCTCAGAGAAAGACCACCTCATCCAGACGCAGCAGACCCACATGGAGCAAACCCTTGCCAAACTCCGCCAGATGAAAAACGTCGAGCTCATAGAAATCGACTACCCCACCATGGTAGCCACCCCGGAGCAGCAGCTCCCAGATCTCATAGAATTCCTAGGAGACACAGTCATCTCTCCTCAAAAGCTAGCCACTCCCATCCGCCCAGACCTACACAGAAATAAAACCACTACCAATACAATCTCTAATACCTAACAAACATTCAACCGAACTATCCAAATCAAGAAATCACCAAAACAAACCACAAAAATAATAGACAATGAAAACAAGACAAAATAAATTAGGAACCTACCTCACCGTGACGGTTGGGGCAGGATGTGTTGCATCTGTAGCTGAAGGTGCCGTGACATTTTATGGGCCTGGAGCGCAGAATCCTTTTACAGATCCGGCAACTCCTAGCGGTTTTGCGTTCCAAACCGGGGTGGTGGATTATCTCTCTTCTACTCTTACAGCTTTCAGATACAATGACGCTTTTAAAAGCTCGACAACGTTTACCCGTGGAGAAGATCTGGTAGGAAGCGATCTGAATTACAGCGGAGCTTATATAGGGTTGTATGGAAGTACGTTTGGAGCCGAGACTGGGACAGAGAATTACGCCAACATCTCTCTTAATGGGCCGGATAATACGTTTGAGTCAGTCGGGCAGTTCTACTTCGATATGACGGGTGGGGGCTACCTGATAGCGCTGGCCACGAACGAGGACGGTTCCACATTAAGTATATCGGGAGGCAAAGCCCTGATCGACTCAGCAGCCGTCCCAGAACCATCCAGCCTAGCACTCCTAGCACTCGGAGCCACTGGCCTCCTCACCCGCCGTCAGCGCAAGAAAGTAGCTTAATAAGAACATGCAAAATACGAAGGGTAGTCAGACTACTCTTCGTATTTTGCTCATATTCCCATCAATTTATCGGCAAGTATTTCCTTATGGAGGCCAACTCCCATCTCTCACGTTAAAGACTATCAACTTCCTTATTCCTCAATGATCATCCGCCCCGCATACCCAGACGAGCTCGGCAGGGCCAAGTCACTGCTCAATGGCCACCCCGTGCCCTCTCATGCCAGCTTCCTCGTCGCTGTCAAGGAACAGCCAGTGGAGCGCCTTATCGCCACCATCCCATGGTGGAAGGTCGCTAGGAGTCCACAGCTGCAGGATTCTACAGAAGTGGACATCCGTTATCATCTCGCCAGCTCTGGTGCCGTAGCTTGGTCTTCAGAGAGTCTGAATGACATTCAGACACAGCTCGAAGCGATCGCCAAAGAAGAGGATGCCAGCGCCATCTATACTGACTTCTCCCTCCCAGAAGATCACCCACTTTATCAGAGACTCATCCAGCAGGGCTATGAAGTCTGCCAGACGGATCGCCACTTCAGTGTTCCTGGGGAAACTGTGAAATCACGCTCATTACGGATCTATAAGCGGCTGAAGAATCGCCTGCCTGACCAGTGGAGAGTAGAGTCCATCAGAGGTCATGACCCACAGCCCATCTATGCACTCATCGCTGAGAACCAGCTCATGACACCTCAGCAGTTTCAGAGCTACTGGAAGTCTGACCGCGGTGAGCACTTTGAGGGGGATTACTCCTTTATCGTTTTTGATGGGGAGAAGATGATCGCGCTCTTCCTCGTCAGCCGTAGGGGGCAGGATGAGCTCCATACTCACGTAGAATGTGTCCACCCAGATCACATGCTTCACTCAGCCCTCCTCTCCGCCACGCTCAGGAATGCCTCGTTTTCTCAATGCCCAGAAGGATTCCCAAAGGTATTCACCTGCAGAGCAGACTCTGAGAAACACCAGCAAACAGGAAACAGCGCCCTCCGCAATGGAGGCACAGAAGCCCCACCACGGCTTTTCCTAAGAAAACCCACGCATTCTTAAGCCCTTATTCTTAAACCCTCATTCCTAATGACCACCCCGTATCACCCCCACCGTGACCTGGCCGACTTCCTCGGTTCAGCTTACCTGTGGCTATGTGATACGCAGGAAAAGGCATTATCGAACCATGGCGTATGGCATCTGCGCAGCAGTTGGAAGACCCTGCGCCCTAAGCTGGAGCAGCATCCGGACAAGACCTGTATCGGCCGCCTGCATGATGAGCGCGGCTTTGACTTTTTGGGCATCCAGTTCACAGGCAGGGGAGAGCGCTCTCCCTCCGCTGTGAGCCAGGCCCGACACACAGAGAAAACTGCTCGGTTTTACGAGCAAGGTGCTTCGCGAGAACGCATCGAGCAGTATCGACAGAACTGGCAACGCTACCTCCGCGGAATCCTCGGAGATGAAGCGCCAGCTAGCAAAACGAACGCCGGGCACCGCCCGCATCCCCGCGCTATGCCGCCATCCGTTCTATCTTCTCATCACCACTCTCCCCGTCACCGATGTTCGATGACGGGAGTCATAACAAATAATAAAAATAAAAAAGATGAAAATAAAAAGACAAAACAAACTAGGAACCTACCTCGCTGTGACCGCTGGGGCAGGATGTGCTACCAGTGTAGCTCAAGCTTCGGTTGTCTTCTATGGTGTCGATAGCGCTAACGATACGAACGTAAACCCTAATGGAATAAATATTACTTTCTCTGGAAAAATGTCGGGCGTGGTGTCCATGTCTGGGGATACAAGCGATGCAATATTTAATGTGAGCAGCACGTCGGTAGCATTTACAAATGGGTCAGACCTGGACATATTTAGAGCTTACAATTCACCCACACACCGCACCTACTCCAATCTACAAAATGGAGCAGCAGAAGGTGACCTAAATTATGCTAATATTGATTTTAATAACGATGGCGTCTATGAGGCGGTAGGACAATTTAATTTTGGAGCAATTAACGGAGATGGATTTCTTGTAGCCTTAGCTTTCGTTGAAGGGACGACTCTAGCAGACGGTACTACGTTACTAACATCTGAGAATTCACCCATTGATCTATCCACCCTCACGAATACGAGTGGATTAACTATCAGTGCAGGCAAAGCATTGATCGATGCGGCAGCGGTGCCAGAACCATCGAGTATCGCTCTCCTCGCCCTGGGCTCAGCAGGTCTCCTCGCTCGCCGTAAGCGTCAGGTGGCAGCTTAAGGTTACTGAGAACTTAAACCTATAGAATGAGGAATGAAGAAATGAGCCGCTGCGAAATGATGAGGGGAACTAGAGAGATCACTATCACGTGTAGTATTTCTGATCACCATTCTTCAGTTGAGCTTCAGGATTGATTCCCGATTTCCTCATTCATCATTCATTCCCCACAACATAATTTTTCCAATACACAACAACCTTTAAACACAGAGAAAACTGCTCGGCTTTACGAGCAAGGTGCTTCGCGAGAACGCATCGAGCAGTATCGACAGAACTGGCAACGCTACCTCCGCGGAATCCTCGGAGATGAAGCGCCAGCTACCAAAATGAACGCCGGGCACCCCCCGCACCCCAGCCCTATGCATCCATCCGTTCTGTCTTCTCATCACCACTCTCACCGTCACCGATGTGCGATGACGGGAGTTATAACAAACAACAAAAATAATGATGAAAATAAAAAGACAAAACAAACTAGGAACCTACCTCGCCGTGACCGTTGGGGCTGGATGTGCTGTCAGCGTAGCTGAAGCTTCGGTGACCTTCTATGGGGTTGATAGCGCTAACGATACGAATCTAGATCCAGCAGGGATTTCCTTTGGAATCCGTGGCGGCTATTTTGCTGTGGATGCCGAAAGTGACTATGATTCCGTATTCTTATACAACAGTGGTATCGGCTACTTTACTAGAGGTGATGATTTGGAAGCCTCGTCGGTGCTTGGTATCGCCGCTCGGTATTCTTTCACGACGGGGGGGTTTAGTGGTGGTGCGGGTGCGGTGGCGGGCTCGAATAATTATGCGAATATCAGCTTCAACGGGACTGACAGCGTTTATGAGGCTGTAGCTCAATTCTATTTTGACGGGGCCGGCGGCGGTCGCCTGATCGCAATCGCAACCACCAATGCGGTTCCCGACCCAACGGACTTGTCTATGGTAGGTGGAGCTGCACTCAGTATCAGCGACGGCAAAGCATTGATCGATGCGGCAGCTGTGCCAGAACCATCAAGTATCGCTCTCCTCGCCCTAGGCTCAGCGGGTCTCCTCGCTCGGCGTAAGCGTCAGGTGGCTGCTTAAGGTTACTGAGAACTTAAACCTATAGAATGAGGAATGAAGAAAGGAGCCGCTGCGAAATGAAGGTGGAAATAGAGAGAGCACTATCTCACGTAGTATTTCTTATTGCCGTTCTTCAGTGGAGCAGCGGTTTGCTTTCCGATTTTCTCATTCTAAATTCATTCCCCAAAACACAATTTTCCCAATACACAACAACCTTTAAACACAGAGAAAACTGCTCGTCTTTACGAGCAAGGTGCTTCGCGAGAACGCATCGAGCAGTATCGACAGAACTGGCAACGCTACCTCCGCGGAATCCTCGGAGATGAAGCGCCAGCTACCAAAATGAACGCCGGGCACCCCCCGCCCCCTGCCCTATGCCGCCATCCGTTCTGTCTTCTCATCACCACTCTCCCCGTCACTGATGTTCGATGACGGGAGTCATAACAAACAACAACAAAAATGATGAAAATAAAAAGACAAAACAAACTAGGAGCTTACCTCGCCGTGACCGCTGGGGTAGGATGTGCTGCATCCGCAGCTAACGCTGCAGTGGTGTTTTACGGGATTGATAAAGCCAATGACACTAACAATGATCCGGATGGTATAAAATTTGGACTATTTAATAAGGGTGGTTTCTATTTGTATAGCCCAAATTTCACACAATCAACCGATGCCGTGATCGCAACGAGTGCCGGATTTGACTATTTTACGGGGGGGGGCGATCTAGTGGCAAGCAACGGTTATTCGCTAGCTGGTTATGCGAGTAGCTTTGGCACGGGTTTTAGTTTTCAGCGTGGAGCGTCGGCCGGATCGAATAATTATGCGAATATCAGCTTCGACGGGGATGACGACGTTTATGAGGCTGTAGGGCAATTTTACTTTGACAGGGCCGGCGGAGGTTACCTGATCGCAATCGCAACCACCAATGCGGTTCCCGACCCAACGGACTTGTCTATGGTAGGTGGAGCGGCACTCAGTATAAGCGCTGGTAAAGCCATGATCGATGCGGCTGCGGTGCCAGAACCATCTAGTGTCGCGCTCCTCGCCCTAGGCTCAGCAGGTCTCCTCGCACGCCGTCAGCGTAAGAGGGTAGCTTAGTCAGAGCATTTTATTTATGGAGGGTAGACACGCTGCCCTCCGTTTTCTTTGTAACTATGCTTCAAACTATGGCCAATAAGTTCCTAATGTTGGAGCTTGCTTTGTTGGTGTTTAGTCAAGAAATATCTCATCTTAAAGTAATCATTCGTCAAGGCGTTGTAGAGCTCTGACCAAACCAAATTTCAGAACTTTTTATGGCTCATGGCTCAGCATGATTACTTGAGAACGTGATCTCAGATAGCTTCAGCGTGCGATATTGGGGTTTCAGCGTGTGATATTGGGGTTTCAGCCTATTGGTGATGGAAATTTATGGAGTGTGATACTGTTTTGTTTTATGAAGGATCGTCATCTAACTGGTGATCATTCATTGAGTCTGGATGCAGTAGAAACGCCTGGATAAGGGTGTTGTCTTGGCTGAGTCATTAGATTGGGCGCAGCTGTCTATTCACTGAATGAAGACTAGGTAGAAGGATGAAATAGGTTGCCCTTTGGCTGAACTAAAGGGTGATGAAATATAATAGAAAAAGATAATCATGAACCATTCATTGAAGAAAAGTTGGATCCTACCAGTGTTGAGCTGTGTGGTGATAGGTGTGCCGAGTCAAAGCGATGCGGCAGTCGTTGTGAAGTTTACAGAAGTGGATGCTGGCGGAGGACAGAAGAATGTTCTTACGACATGGACAGGCACGTTAGAAACTGGTAATTTCTCATTTGAATTTAGTAATAACGTTACAGGTCTGTCTCCTAACTCATTCGTAATTCAAACTGGTGCGATTGACTATTGGACTGGGACTGGTGCGACAGTATCAGATCTAGAGAATACTCAACTTAGCTCTATGAACTCTATTGCTGGTGTCTCATCTATCACGGGGGCTGCCTCTTTTGGGATTGAGGGTTCTTATTTCACCTATGAAAGTGAAATTTCTGGCGCTGATGCTAGTGTTATTAACTTTGATGCATCACTGCATAGTATTACGATTTACAATACTACTCTAGCGCTTCTTGGTGCTGAGAATTTGGATAATACGTTGGCTTGGACATCTTCTACTGGAGATACGGTTAGTTACACGACGGTGACGAGTGTGCCAGAGCCTTCTTCAACTTTGCTTCTTGGGTTAGGGGCTTTTGGGTTGACGGTTAGACGTAGGCGATAAGCTGGGTTGATACTTTTTTGAATTATCATTTGTTTGATGTATTCATGTCATAAAGGCACGGGGCTTTATAGTTCCGTGTCTTTTTATTGTCTATTTTTTGAGGGAGAGAAGGGGGTGAGTTTAGAGCAGCAGGGGTTATCTGCTGTTTGTAGTAGTGGGGCTATTATTTCGCCGTCGTAGAGGTTGAGATTCTGGCATAGGTGAATACTAGATCATCCAATTATTCTGTTGGATGTGTTAGATTTATTTTTTGCTGTCTCATTTAATTATTTTTTTGATTGTTAGGTTTTTGATTCGTGACGTATTCTACTTCATGAATCGCATTATTTGTTACCTAAGCTCACTCACTAGTATTTTAACCCATGGTTTATTGTCTGCTGATGAATCAGTGAGCGGTCTAGAAGCTAGTGTGGTGGTGGGGGTGCGAGAGGCTTCAGCGCTTTCGGATACTTTGTTAGAGGCAGATGATATAGCTGAGATCCGTGTGGGAGGAACTGATTTTCAGCAGCTTTTGCAGAGTGTGCCTGGAGCTTATGCGGGGAATCCTACTGCTGGTGTGTTCAGCATCAGGGGGGTGAATCAAGATGGTTTATTTGGTGGTATAGGGGCGCAGACGAGTCCACTTATCTCTGTTTTTGAAGACGATGTGCCATTGTCTACGACTACTCTTCGCTATCTTTCTCCGCCTGCATTTGGTTTAAGCTCTTTTGAAGTGAGCAAGGGGCCTCAGAATTACCAGCCTGGGCCATCGACTATTGCTGGTTCCTTGCATTTGAAGAGCGCTACTCCTGGGTTTGAATTTTCTGGAAAGAGTGTTGTCGAGTATTCTGAGTTTGGGACGTTGAATACATTTCTCAGTCAAGACATGACTCTTATTCCTGATGAGCTTGCTTTAGGTCTTAGTTACCATCATTTTGAGACTGATGGCGAGGCTGAGGCACCTGCACAAAACGATAGTGAGTTCGGTGCATTTGACCGTGATAGATATAAGGCTCAGCTGCTTTGGCATCCTGGAAAAAATAAGGATAATTCGTTTTTACTGACATTACTTCATGATGAAGCAGGTGGTAACCCTCAGTCTAATACGACGATCATTCCCGGCTCTATTGATTTGTTTGATAGGATTTCTAATACGAACACACCGTCATCCTATCCTGTGGAAAGACAGCTGATCTCATTGAGGTCTTCGATCAGTTTACCGAATGATTTAATGTTTAAAAGTGCTACTGCATTCCAACGGATTGGGCTTGGGCAGAATTTAGATTTTGATGGGAATTCGATATTGGGGTGGACGATTAATGGAGCTCAAGACGAGCGTTTATTCACTCAGTCAGTCTCGCTAGCCGGTGAAACTGGTGCGTGGGCATGGGTAGCGGGTGCTTACTATGAGAATAGTTCTTATCGGGTGGCTTTTGATGGTGTTGGAATTACTCCTATCCCAAGTGGTAGTGCTTTCCAAAACTTTGCTAGGACAGATGCTGAGACGTATGCTTTATATGGGAGATTCACACGTGATCTAGCTAGTGATCTAAAGTTGACTGCTGGTGTGCGTTACCAGAAAGATGAGCGTGAACTGGCTGGTAGTTCTACGTTCTCAATATTCCCATCGAGTGCTACGAGCGGAGACTCGAGTGATGATGCTATTTTACCTAGTTTAAGAATAGACTGGCAGCCCGAGGGTGACACGGCACTTTCTCTTAATGCCGCACGCGGTTATAGAGCTGGTGGTGTTTCTTTTGCTCCTGTGCTGGGTGTGTCATCTCCGTATGATGCTGAGAGTTCTTGGGATTTAGAATTTTCTGCCCGGCATATGGTGAATGATGATGTGAAAGTGACGGGGGCATTATTTCACTCTTGGATGGACGATCAGCAAGTTTCACAAACTCCTCTAGGGGGCTTAAGCGGTGTGGATCTGATAACGACTAATGCAGGAGAGTCCACGCGTTATGGAGCGGAGTTACAAATAGAGTGGGCGCCTACGGAGCGGCTTAATTTCTACGCAAATACAGGATATACGAAAACGGAGTTTGATGAACTAGTCTTGAATGGCGAGGATCGTTCAGGTGAAGCATTTCCAAATGCTCCTGAACTAACGGTTGCTGTAGGTGTGGATTATCAGCATGATTCAGGTTTTTATGGTTCTATTAATTACTCGTGGGCTGATGGCACATTTAGTCTGGTAGCGGCACCTGAAGAGACTGGCTTGGAGAATAGGAGCCTGCTTAATGCGCGCATTGGCTGGGCTGGAGAGCGTGTGAATTTGTATGTATTTGCATCTAATATACTCGATGATGAGTATGGTGTATTCCGCACAGAGTCTATTGCTCCGGTGATACCTCAGGTGGGTAAAGCTGGGGCTTCGAGGATGGTGGGAGTAGGGATGGAAGTTAAGTGGTAAGGAGGGAGTGATGAATTGGAAGGTGTTATGGAGTGAGGCCATAGCAGCTTAGGGCGAAGTCTGTGATGGGGGCTGGGTTTGGTAGGGAGTGGGGGTGGTGTGCTTTACCTGGTTTGAGGATGACTTGGAGGTGGGGGTAAGGTTTTAGTTGTTTTGCGGCGAGGGTGGAGGTGTGTTCGCGGTTATTTTCCTGCGGTAAAGATGAGTTTAGGAGGCTCAGCTTCGGGGGTAAGGTTTCCTGCAAATGCATGGACGAGGCCACCGATGTGGGTTTCTCTGGTTTTGCGAGCTACCACGAGTGTGAGTGTGCCGTTGGTGTCTTGTTTGATGAGTTTGCTAAGTTCTTCTGACTTGATTCTGCAGAGTCCTTCTTGCTGCCCACGCGGGATGGTGAAGGTTCCGATGACGGTGGCTGCATTTGAGCTAATCAGTGAGCCAGTATCAATGAGGTTACCGGGAGCATTCTCCCAGTTTAGCTCTTCTGGATCCCAGAGTTCTTGAGAGCCGTCATTGAGGGCATAGATTCTGAATTCACAGTCTGGGACTAAGCTCGCATAGCCAAATGGACTACGCACTTGGGTGAGTTCTACGCTTACTTCATCGAAGTCCTTGTTCTTGAGGAGATCTAGATCGAATTTTAGATAAAATTTACGTGAGTATTTATTATTGTGAGAGTGTTTAGTGAGTAGAAACTGTGGATGAAGGTGGGTGCTAGCATTGCTATTGATGATCGTTGCATGACCTCCATTACCCATGGCTGTATTTAGAGTGTAAAATGATCGTTCATCAGTGATGGAGATCTCGTCAGGGTTAGTAATCTCGGTGCTATCTGAATAGCCGATGCTGTTGGCTTCTTGGTTTGTGGTGGCACGTTGTTTGGTAGTGAGGAGTTTTCGGTCTTGGCTAAAGCCATGGAATACCTCTACTTCACCATCGAGCACATCTACTTGCGAAACTCCGCTTTTTCTATCTACGGAGACAGCAAATACGGTGCCGAGATCTTTTACTTCCATGTCCGGGGCATCTAGTCTGAATCCAATCGCGGATTCCGGCACTTCTGCGACTACTCTGCCATGGATAACATTAGCTTTCATGCCAGAAATGACCTCGAGCTCAGCAGGAGCTTCTAGAGTGACTATCGCACCTGAGTCAAAAGTAAGTGTCGCTGTCCCTTCTAGCAATTCTAGGCTGCCGTTAGTGAGTTTATTTTGTATCTGAGTAGGCAGGGTGCATTGTCCCCATTGTGCTAGTGAGGTATTGCTGATCCATGCGTAGGTTGGCTGAGTAGTGAGTTGTTGGGGCGTGGGTGCTTCCGTTTGGAAAAGAAGCATCGCACCTAGTATCACCGCTGCGGCAACCGCTGTGTAGGCTGTGATCGTGGTGATGAGTGATCGGAGTTTATTGGCTTTACGAGCCTTAGGTGTTTCCTGAGCGTCACGGGCTTGTGTGGTGCGGAGATAGCTGTGTTGAAAGGATAGATCCTGGTAGAGCTTGAGAGCTGCAGGGTCATTCATGATCGCTTTTTCAAAGTCAGCGACTTCTTTTTCAGTAGCTTCTTCGGCAATGATTTTTTCGTAGAGTTGGGCTAACTCAAATTCCTGTGATTCGGTCATGATGTTTTAGTGGCTAATTTTATTTAGACAACGACGTAAGGTGAGGCGGATTCTGCTCAGTGAGCGGTAACATGCAGCGACCGTCTTTTCGGTCTGGGCAGCAGTTTCTTCGATGCTGAGTTCTTGTTTGTAGCGTAAGGTGACTAATTCTTTGTGATCGTCTTTAAGTCTAGAAATACATGTGGCGAGCGATTTTGATTGGTCGCTAGCAAGCTGTGGGTCTTCAATGAATTGCTCAGTTAGATAGTCTAGACATTCATCAGAGAAGGTGAGGCGCTTGTTCTCTATGGCTTTCTTTTTGCGGAATGCCATCACTCGATAGTAGGCGACTTTCCTGCTCCAAGCGCCAAAGTTCGTCCCTACTTCGAATTGATCAAAAGCTTGCCAGAGAGCGACTTTCACATCCTGTAGCACGTCCTCAGCATCAGTGGTATTTGGGATGAGATTATACACATATCCACTCAGATACCTGTCATGCTCAGCGAGAAGCTGCACGTAGGCGGTAGGGTTTGATGATTCTGGAGTGCTCATGTGTGTCTATATAGTGCTTAGTTGATGGATTTTAGACTTTTAAAAGATAATAATTTTTTTTGTCCAATTTATAGAATGAATGCACTTTTTATATTCAGAGTGTATTCTGAATACACTAGAAAACATCACAATAAACCATGAAAATACAAAAAATACTTACAACAACATTACTTACTGGCTTTCTCGCTGCTGGCTCAGCACAGGCTGCAGTGTTAGTCACCTATGAGCTGACAGGCGGTAGTGCAATCGGCACTGACGCAAACGGTGCAGATTCCATTACTTTCTCTAATCTCGTCTTTAATGGATTTGACCAATCAGATGTTACATCAGATACGGTTCCCGGAGATCAGGACCTTATTCAAGTTCTGGGGTCTGAGGATGTTGGAGGCTCAAACGATCTAAACACGAATTTGGGGCAAGCGGTTGCTGCGAACAGTTATTTCAGCTTTACGGTGGCGAATAATTCAGGTCTAGCGCTCCAGCTTGACTCGTTTTCGGTGGATACTGCATATACTAATAGTTACAGGGCTGGATACGGTCTCTTTAGCTCGGCAGATGGCTTTGACTCTATCGGTGCTGACCTCATTGCTAGCCGTGCAACAACACCAACAACCTTTAATAGTTTCACTGAGGTATCTACTACACAGCAGACCGATTTGCTTACGCTCGCTGGCGCAGGTGCTAATGTAGCTAGTACAGACTTCTTGCTTGCGGACGGAGAGGCCCTGACATTCTTCTTGGTAGGCACTCAGAACTCTAGCTCTGTCACTCGCGCTTGGGAATTTGATAATATTAGTATTTCCGGCACGACGATCCCGGTTCCAGAGCCTAGCTCAACTGCGCTACTTGGTCTTGGTGGATTAGCACTTATCCTACGTCGTAGAAAATAATCTTTTCATCATAAGATCCTTAATCCAGTCATCTTCTTAAGAAGGCTGGGTTTTCTTTAAAATCTATTGATTTAATCAAAATATAAACTTTATTTACCACTTATGATAGCACGTAGAAATTTCCTTAAAATCGCTGGTCTATCTAGCGTCTCTTCACTGCTGGCTAGTAATCTCTTTGCTGCTGACAATGATGACTCTAGTTCAGCCTCAGTCTTACTCGATGCGGTTTCGTTTAAAAACCTAGGTGGCTGGAAAGTCGACCCTCAGTTTATCGAGCAGATGGGGAGCCCTTACCTGCTTGCGCACGGGATGGGAATCCCAGTGGAAAATGCATCGACTACGTTTAGTGTTCCAGAGGCAGGTGACTACCATCTCTGGGTGCGGACTAAGGATTGGTGCCCTGGGAATTGGGAAGCACCAGGGAGATTCCAACTTCAGGTCAATGGTAAGCTGGTCGAGACCGTCTTTGGGACAGAGGCTGGCTGGGGCTGGCAGAAGGGGATCAAGCTTGCTCTTGAGTCTGGTGAGAACAAGATTGAGTTAGTGGATCTCACAGGCTTTGAGGGTCGCTGTGATGCGATTTATTTCACTAAGAATGAACATTTCACTCCGCCGAATGAGCTGAAAGAACTTCAATTATGGAGAGAGAAGAAGCATGGTGTGGGGGCTCCTGAAAAACATGATTTCGATCTGGTGATCGCAGGTGCAGGCATTGCGGGATGTGGTGCGGCTCTGGCGGCAGGGGAGCAGGGGCTGAAGGTGGCTCTTATTTCAAATAGACCTGTGCTCGGGGGGAATGCGAGTTGTGAGGTACGAGTTCATACACTGGGGATTCATGGAAAAGTGAGCAGGCTCTTGAAGAAGATCGACACCAAGCACTGGCGCAATGGTTCTAGTGAAGTTTACGCTGATGATAAGAAGCGGCATGAGAATATGAACAAGGCGGAGAACGTCACCATTTTCTATGACTACTCAGTGGATACGGTTCATATGGAGGGTGAAAACATCGCGAGCTTAGAAGCGCGTAGTAATGTGAGTCCGAAGAGGGTGATCATTTCTGGTAAGCAATTTATCGATAGCACGGGCGATGGGCTGGTGGGTTATAAGGCTGGTGCTGAGTCACGCTATGGTCGTGAATCCAAGGATGAGTTCAAGGAGGGCTGGGATAAATTTGGCGAACTCTGGTCACCGAAGAAAGCGGACAACCGCGTGATGGGAACCACCGTGATGTGGAATAGTATGAAGTCTGATAAGGCGGAAAGCTTTCCAGACACCCCGTGGGCTAAGGATGTGGCAAAGACTTATGCTGAGCCTGTTTCTGAGTGGTATTGGGAGTATTCAGACAATGATAAACATCAGGTCGATGACGCTGAG
Organism: Akkermansiaceae bacterium; assembly: GCA_051251915.1. Lineage (GTDB taxonomy): Bacteria > Verrucomicrobiota > Verrucomicrobiia > Verrucomicrobiales > Akkermansiaceae > Rubritalea. The sequence goes on from JBPOGF010000022.1 coordinate 23,740, forward strand.
GACATCCGTGATCATATGTTTAGAGCGGTGTATGGTAATTTTTCTAACGTGAAAAAGAACCCTCTCCACGCGAGACAGAAGCTCAAGTGGGTAGCCTTCATCGGTGGTAAGCGCGAATCGCGCAGACTGATGGGTGATTATATTTACACGATGAAAGATGTTGTCAATTACACCTATTTCCCAGATACCGTAGTGGAAGAGGAGCGTGAGATCGATGCGCATTATCAACGATCCCTCAAGGGGTTCGTGGTGGACTTTATTTCTAAGGCTATTTTCCGTAAGTTGAAGAAGCACTACTATATTCCGTTCCGCTCACTTTATTCGAAAGACATTCCCAATTTGATGATGGCTGGGCGCTGTTTCAGTAGCTCACACATTGGACTCTGTGGCCCTCGTGTGATGAATACGACAGGTCAGATGGGCATTGCATGTGGTTATGCTGCGGTGGTTTGTCAGAAGCATAATACGACTCCACGAGGGGTCTATGAAAAGCATATCAAAGAGCTTAGATCTCTGATAGGTTTTGAGAAATGAAGCGAGGAACTCTTTACCGCGTCGGCCATCTCTGCATGTTGCTGAACTTCATCGCACTCGTCGTCACGGGTGTGATGCGCTTCACCCTGCCATTTAGCATCGCGGTCACACGTGTCCATATGCTGTGTGGGTTTGCGATTAGCTTGCTGGTAGCGTTTCATATTATTGGTAGGTTGAGGCAGATGAAATCCATGGTTAAGAGCCGCAGTGGGAGTCACTATCCATCACTGATCATCAGCCTTGTGCTCACTGGTTTCTACTGGTCCGCGGCGTGGTTTGCCTGGCCGGGGGCTAGGCAGGTAGTGGATCTGAGTTATGAGGCACGGCATAAGAATGAAATTTTCCGTGAGCGAGAGAATGTAGTAGGCAGCGTAGCAGATTCCTCAGTGCATACATTTAAGCTGAGCACAGAAGATTCATCCGTGGATGTTACGATAGACTGGACTGAGCTGGGGGTGAATTCTGAAAAATCGATTGCCATCTGGGTGGAGACGAAGTCTGGTTCGATGATCGAGACGTTCCATGTTTCAGAGAGCTTACGCTTTTCAGATGACGCCCGGTGGGAGGGTGCTGAGGTGAAGCGGGGTGAGGTGTTGCCTATCTGGAGAAACCGCTACACGGCGATCTGCGGAATAGGTCCAGATGGTGTGTATGATGCCATTTCTGGGCCGACTAAAAACCACAAATTTGATCTAAAGAATAATCTAACAAGCCGAGAAGAATTCGTTGTTTTTGTAGAAATTAACGCGGCAAATGATAATGAGCCATCGGTTATCTACGTTGCGATGATAGAGCCAGAATCTAACAATCCCTACACACTTCTATCCCTCCTAGGGACAGGGGAAGGTGCGTTTAAATCTGGAAGTATAAACTATGAACTTGGGAGTTTAACAACGGCAAAACAACTCGTAGAAAAAATCCTAGTGCACACGGTCTGGGATAGTGAATAAATTAATCTTTGTGTGCTGGATTAGTATCGATTCCGTAGCAGCTTAGGGCGAAGTCTGTGATGTGGGCTGGGTTTGGTAGGGAGTGTGGGTGGTGTGCTTTACCTGGTTTGAGGATGACTTGGATGTGGGGGTAAGGTTTTAGTTGTTTTGCGGCGAGGGCGGAGTTTTCTTCTGGTGGGACTATTTTGTCTGCGGTGCCGATGAGGTAGAGGAGGGGTATTTTTGCGGTGGTGAGTTTGGTGAGGTGGTCGATGGGGTTGTGGGGGTAAGTTTTTGCTTCTTGGTCGGTTTTGAATCCGTAGGCTTTTTTGCAGGTTTGCCATGATTTGGCGTGTCCGGTTCCGGTGGCGAATCCTGCTGGCCAGCTTTTGATGTCTAGGACGCAGTTGTCGCCGATGATGCCGGAGACTTTGTTTGGGTTGGCGAGTGCCCAGTTGTGGATGATGAGTCCGCCGCGGGACATGCCTTCGAGGATGGGCTTGGGGTGGAGGCCAAATTGTTGGGTGACTTTGTAGAATATGTCCCAGCGTTTGACGGCGAGGGGTGAGCCGAAGAGGTCTGCGACATCGCAGTAGACGACGTGGTAGCCGAGTTCTAGCATTTGGATGTCGAATTGTGGCTCGTGGTTCCAGAAGCGTGCGCGCCAGATCCAGGGGGAACCTTTGGCTGGGATGTGTGGTATCACGGTTTTGTATCTACCGTTTTCTGACTCGATCATTTTAAATCCGTGGAAATTTTTCAATGGTGCTTTCCAGGTTACTTTGAGTTTGAAATCTGGATCTCTGGGGATGGTGAGATGGCGGTGGAGGTGTGTGGCGATGCGTTTGGCGCCTTTTGCGTTTGGGTGGACTTTGTCTGGGATCCATTCTGGTTGGTCGCGGAGTGGGATGTGGAGGTCTACGAGTTCTAGGTTTTGTTTGAGGGCGACTGCTTCGATGAGTGGGGAGACTTCTTTACGGACTATTTTCTCGGTGATGCCGAAGTTTCCTTCGCCGACGACTAGGACGGGTTTGCAGAGGATGATGCGTGGGGTTTTGGCGTTGTTGGGGGTAAGTTTTTGGTAGCTGGCGATAAGGTTGTTGGCGCTGGTGGTGAAGTTTGCTTTGTGTTGCCAGTTGTGTTTTTTGGAGTCATTGGTGCCGAGTTTGATGATAATGATGTCTGGGTTATAGGCGAGTGATGCTTTGTAGGCGGGGGTGTTCATGTAGGGTTTGTCGCCATTTTGTAGCATGGTGGTGCCGCTGATGCCGAAGTTTCTGACTTCGTATTCCTCGCCAAGCATGTTGCCGAGTTGGGTGGGGTAATTGTTGTCTTTGCGGTTTTCTACGCGGGCGCCGAAGGTGATGGAGTCTCCGATGCAGGCGACTTTGGTTTTGGCGCTGAGGAGGGTTGCGGTGGTTAGTAAGGTGAGTGAAAATGTTTTGAGAATCATAGTGGTCTAGAACGTAGTTGGTGGGGTATTTATGTCAATATTCAGTAATTTTGGCCATATTTGGGTTAAAAAGTGTAAAATTGGTTATATTCTGCTTGCTAAGCGGGGGGGAGAGACTAGAAATGCGGCTCACATTTTTCCTGCCAGTGGGGTTGTTTCAGCCTCGGTTCTCATTGGCTTTACGGGGTTTTATAAGGGAAATGAATGAAAACCAAGGAACATAACCTTAACCTAAACAACAAAATAATATGAGCATTAATGCTGAACTCTCGGATTTGATCGATTCAAAATTCCGTGAATTTAAAGAAGGTAGTATCGTTAACGGTACTATCATTGACATCCGCCCACAGGTCATCCTCGTGGACATCGGTTATAAGTCAGAAGGAGCTATCCCAACATCAGAGTTCGAAGACGAAGAATTCGAAATCGGTGACGTAGTGGAAGTTCTTCTCATGAAACTAGAGAATGACGACGGAATGGTTGTCCTTTCTAAAGAGAAGGCTGCACACAGACAGAACTGGGAGAAGATCGTCCAGGTTTACGAAGACGGTGGTCTTGTAAAAGGAAAAGTTAAGAGCGTGGTTAAAGGTGGACTCATGGTGAACGTAGGTGTGGAAGCATTCCTCCCAGGTTCACAGGTAGACATCATCCCGCCAAAAGATCTTTCCGAGTATGTCGGTAAGGTATTCGAATTTAAGATTGTGAAAGCAAACGACGAGCGTCAGAACGTTGTTGTTTCACGCAGAGAAGTGATCGAGGCAGAGCGCAGTGAGCTCCGTCAGCAGTTCCTTCAGACTGTGAAGATTGGTGATAAAGTTGAAGGTCTTGTGAAGAACATCACAGACTTCGGTGCATTCGTTGATCTCCAGGGAATGGACGGACTTCTTCACATCACAGACATGAGCTGGGGCAGAATTTCACACCCATCAGAGATGCTTCACATCGGGAAATCACTCGAAGTGCAGATCCTCGACGTGGATCGTGAGAAGGAGAGAGTATCTCTTGGTCTTAAGCAAATGCAGGACAATCCATGGGAAGACATCGAAGCGAAGTTCCCAATCAGCCAGCGCGTTCGCGGTAAAGTTACTAAACTCCTTCCTTACGGCGCATTCGTCGAGATCGAGAAGGGTGTTGAAGGACTCGTTCACGTATCTGAGCTATCATGGGTCAAGCGTATCACACGTCCATCAGACGTTCTTGAGCTAGATCAGGAGATCGAGGCAGTTGTTCTCGGTATTTCTATCGAAGAGCAGAAGATTTCACTCGGAGTTCGCCAGCTAGAGGCAAACCCATGGGAAGAGATCGAAGCACGTTACCCAATCGGCCAGCGCATCACAGGTGCTGTGCGTAACCTTACTACTTACGGTGCATTCGTAGGTCTTGAAGAGGGAATCGACGGAATGATCCACGTATCTGATCTATCATGGACACGTAAGATCAACCATCCATCAGAAGTTCTTAAGAAGGGCGACGAAGTTGAGGCAGTTGTTCTCAGCATCGACAAGGAGAACCAGCGTGTATCACTCGGCATCAAGCAAGCTGAGAACGATCCATGGTCTGACATTGACGATAAGTTCAAGGTAGGTGACATGGTTAAAGGCCAGGTTGCTAAGATCGCATCATTTGGTGCCTTCGTAAATCTCCAGGACGACATCGACGGACTCATCCACATCTCTCAGCTTTCTGAGGATCATGTTGAGAAAGTGAAAGACGTTCTTAAGGTAGGTGACGATGTGGAAGCACGCGTTATCAAGGTAGACAAAGTAGAGCGCCGTATCGGACTCTCAGTCAAGGCTGTGGAATACACAGAAGACCAGCTCAGAAAAGAGTCTCAGTCATTCGAGACACTCAAGCCATCAAGCGAGATGGTAGGTCTAGAGCAGGCATTCAACCTTGCTTCACCATCTACTGAAGAGTGGAGCCCATCAGAAGATTAATTCAAAGGGCTTGCTTACGCTGCACTAAGATGCAGATAGAGCAACATTCTAGATAAATTACAAAGCCACTCGGGAAACCGGGTGGCTTTTTATTTTCGAGATAGGAGCAGCAGACTTGGATCCATGCGTTTTGTGAGATAGGTGGGGGGCTTATGGGGGCTGTTCCATAATTGAACATCAGGGGTGTTTGATATTGACGTAAACTGGTGGTTATGTATGACTTGTATTGATTATTATTTGATGTCTTTATCTATCAGGTTCTACGTTTAACCCATTAACCCTTAAAAAATCTATATTATGACTTATCCACACACAAAAACTCTTCAGGCGTCTGCTTTAGCAGTAGGAATACTCGCTTTTTCAACTTCAGCTCATGCTGCGGTGATTAGATATAATTTGCAAAATGATGTAAGGGCGGGCGAAGAGTCTCTTGGATTGGAGTTGGATTCGCTCGATGATCCGGGTGACGACAATTCTGCTTCTACTGCGACACTCGCAAATGTAACGTTCGTTGCGTCTGCAACCACCAGCTTTGGTGATAACACTGCAGTAGTCAATGCCGGGGGTGGCGGTATGGGAATCAATACTGGAGGAGGGGGAAGCGCTATTGGAGATTCCGCTGCTGCAATTGATGAGGGTGAGGTCTTGACGCTAAGCATAAGCTTTGGCCTTGGTTATACGGTGTCATTGACAGAGATTGATTTCGGCGGCATTAGCGATAATACAGACACTGGCACAGTTTCTATCGCTGGTGGCCCTTCACTTACCGTTTTTGATGGCATGGACACGACGGGGTTGACCTATACATTCACTGGTTTCGATATTATGGAGTTTAACACCCCTATTAGCCTTTCAAGTGGTGACACCCTTGTCTTTTCTAATGTTTCGGCAGGTGAGTCGTTTGAGATTGATAGTCTCGACTTGGATATTGTTGCAGTTCCCGAGCCATCAAGTACTGCGCTTCTTGGTCTTGGTGGGCTAGCGCTTATGATGCGCAGACGTAAGTAAGGGAGAAAGATCGTATTTGTTTTTATAAAGGCGGAGCATCGGCTCCGTCTTTTTTGTGCTGCCTGGGAGGGAAGAATTTTACCTTTCGTGTTTCACTATTGAACATCTAGTCAGTTTGATGTTGATCCGAGATTGGATGGGAGTATTAATGAAAGTGATTATAGAGGTATCTCACAGTATCTCAGGTTTAACATTTAACTCATTCATCACAACTTAACATAGATATATCATGACATATTCAATTAAAAATACTCTTCAAGTTTCCGCTGTAGCTGCGGGGATGCTCGCTTTTTCGACGTCGGCTCAGGCAGCCGCTATGTTTGTGTTAGATCTTGACTCCGAGTTCGACAATGCAGTGATTGACACCACTATGACAAGGAACGATGGTTCTACTCCGCTGACTATAACTACCTACGACATTAAGTACCGTGAATATTCTAATGTTGTCTCTGACGTGGACTTCACCCTAGGAGCTATACGTAGTACTAGATCACTCGGAAACAATGCCGAGACGAATGTAATCGCCGGTGGCTCAGGCAATGCGCTAGGAATTAACAACCCTTCAGTCTCGAACGCTGAGTGGGAGACCCTCGGTGGAGATAGCCAAGAAACGGGAAACATGAACCATGAGGAGTCATGGATCATTACATTTGATCATGATATCACTCTGGATAACGTTGAAACGGAATCAATTGAGTCAGGGGCTAATTTAAGTATTTTTGTTGATGGGAATTTGGAAGCCTCGATTACGACCAATGGCAATAATGCTAATCCATTCTCTGGCTTAGTCATTGCCGCTGGAACCCAAATAGAGTTCATGGCCAACGGAGACATTTTAACTGATCTTCGTATTGAATCTCTTACGGCAACTATCGTACCAGAGCCAAGCTCTGTAGCACTCCTCGGTCTTGGTGGGCTGGCACTGATTATGCGTCGTCGCAAGTAATTGAGTTAATCTTAGAAAGGCGGGGCTTTTGCTCCGCTTTTTTGTCCTTTGGAGAGAGTTTAATAGAGGTCAACTCTAGCTATTGTCTAGGTTGTTTCACTGAATAGTATGATGCTTGGCTGGCTAATAAATGTAGCGGTTTAGGAATTAATGCTTCAATCTTATTTATGATCTGTTAGGAATCTGTATTACTAATTGTTAGCGGGTATAGCTCGTTAATGTTACATTGAATGAAAACCAACCATATGAAACTTGTTACAACTCTTTATTTTAGTGCAGCTTTTGTCTCAATTGGGACTGCTGCTAAGCCTGCTCTTCCTCATATACCTGCGGATTCTTTTGTGGTTCCGGAGGGATTTGAGGTCACTGTGTGGGCTACTTCGCCGATGTTTTATAATCCGACGAATATGGATATAGATGCACAGGGGCGTGTTTGGGTGGCTGAGGGGCGGAACTACCGTAAGTTCCGTAACAAGACTGCAAAGATCGACGCTAAGGGTGACCGGATCATGGTTCTCACGGATTCTAATGGTGATGGGAAGGCAGATAAGAGTCATGTGTTTGTACAGGAGCCGGCGCTGATTTCTCCTTTGGGGGTTGCGGTGATAGATAACAAGGTGGTGGTTTCACAGCCTCCGTCATTGATTGTTTATACGGATGTGAATCGGGATGCGGTGTTTGATCCTAAGGTGGATAAGCGGGAAGAGTTGCTCACTGGTTTTGGGGGTTCGGATCATGATCACAGTTTGCACTCTGTGAGCACTGGGCCTAATGGACAGTGGTATTTTAGTACTGGTAATGCAGGGACTCACATCGTGGAAGGTGCTGATGGTTGGACATTGAGGGCGGGTAGTAGTTATAAAGGTGGATCACCTTCAGTTACGAGAAAAGGGCCGAATCAGGGTGGTAAGCCTGGGTTGAAGAGTGATGACGGGCACATTTATGTTGGTGCGGTAGCGCTACGGATGAATCCAGATGGTACGGGGCTTCGAGCTATCGGGCATAATATGCGGAATAGTTATGAGGAGACTGTGACTTCATTTGGGGATGTGTTTCAAAGTGATAATGATGATCCACCAGCTAGCCGGACTACTTGGCTGATGGAGTATGGGAATCTTGGTTTTGCTTCTGAAGATGGGAAGCGGACATGGAAGAATGACCGGAGACCTGGGCAGACGACTGCTATAGCGGAGTGGCGCCAAGAAGACCCTGGGACGATTCCTGCGGGAGATGTCTATGGCTCTGGAGCGCCTACAGGGATGGCTTATTATGAGAATGGAGTTTTGGGTGAAAAATACCGTGGACTTCTGCTATCTGGGGAGCCTGTGCGTAATGTGATTTTTGGATATATGCCGGTGCCTGATGGTGCTGGGTTTAAGCTGGAGCGATTTGATTTCATGCGCTCTAAGCGTGGTGAGGAGTTTGCTAATGACGGTGAGGCGCTAGCAGACTTCGCTAATAAGTTCCGTCCGTCCGATGTGACTGTGGGAGCTGATGGTGCTATTTATGTCTGTGACTGGTTTGATAATGGCGTAGGTGGCCATAAGATGAGCGATGAGGACTTGTCGGGTGCGATTTATCGTATCGCTCCTAAAGATAAGGGTGGTAAGTTGAGTAATCCAGAGTTTGACCTTAGCACAACTGCTGGTCAGATAGCTGCTCTGAAGAGTCCGGCTGTGCATGTGCGCAATGTTGGGTTTACGCATCTGAAGGCAGGTGGTGAAGCGGTGGTGCCTGCGGTGAAGGCGTTACTTGATGATGAAAATCCTTATGTCCAAGCACGCGCTATTTTCTTGCTTGCGCAGATTGGGGAGAAGGGGATAGCGGAGGTTGAGGCTGTGCTGGAGAAGGCTGATGATGCGCAAATGCGTATTGCTTGCTTTAGGGCATTACGTTTTGTGGAGCATCGGACATTAGAGTATGCTAAGGTACTGAGTACAGATTCATCAGTTGCCGTTCGACGAGAAGTGGCGCTTGCGATGCGTGATGTGAGTTATGAAGACTCGAGGGATGTGATACTGAATGTGGCTAGTCGGTATGATGGGGAGGATCGCTGGATGCTAGAAGCTATTGGAACAGCAAGTACAAATAAGGAGGCGAAAGTTTATGAAATGCTTTACTCGAAGTTAACTGATAAAGATTCATTACAGTGGAGTGATGCGTTCACTAACCTGGCGTGGCGTTTGCATTCTGAGGTGGCTGTGGATGATTTTAAGAAACGAGCATTGAATAAGAGCTTTTCACTGAGTGAGCGTAAGAAGGCGATGACAGCGATTGGGTTTATGTCTACTAAAGAAGCGGCATTGGCGATGGTTGAAATCGCTGAGAAAGGTCTCGATGATACGAAGGAGACCGCTAAATTCTGGCTCTTTAATCGTGGTAGTGGTGACTGGAAAGCCTACAAGAAGCTCATGAAAGGGCTGAACAAGAAAGTCAACCCACTCAAGCCGAATAGCGATTATTTAGTGCCTACTGATGGGCCTGAAGTTACGAAGCTGAAGGTGAAGGAGGTGCTGGCACTGAAGGGTGATGCTGCTCGTGGGCAAATTGCTATTGCTCGTTGTTATATGTGTCATCAGGTGAATGGTACTGGAGTTGACTTTGGTCCAGCGCTTGATGAATGGGGTGGCGGTAGGCCGCTTGAAGCTATTGCTACTGCAATTATTGATCCTAATGCTGGACTTGCGCATGGGTTTGAAGCGACTGAGGTGGTGACTAAGAAGGGGCATAAGATTCAAGGATTCATCCTTTCAGGTGGGGGGTCTCCGACGCTGAAGGTGATGGGTGGAGGAGAAGTGACGATCCCTGGGAAAGAACTTAAGTCAAGCAAGACGCTTGAGCATTCGCTTATGTTATCTGCTGGTCAGCTGGGTCTTAAGGCTCAGGAGGTGGCTGATATTGTCGCTTTCTTGAAGCATGGGGCTCCTGATGCGCAGAATGCTGAGTAGAATAAATATAGTGGAAGCGGGGCTTCGCCTTCGCCATTGGGAGCGAGGAGCCGCTAGGCGTTATTCAGTCTTGTGTAGTTGGGCGACCTCTTCCAAAGCCACAGGCTGCTTCGTGCTCCCGTGCGCAGTACAATGCTTCTGTCTGCGTTTGAGGCGTAATCATTCATGAAAGTTCACGCCACATTTTATTGAATGTGGTGGAGAACTTGGTGACTAGTTTTGGGTTGTTGGTGATGAGGATGTTTTCGCTGTTGGCGGTGGTGGCGGAGCGGGTCCAGTTGAAGCTACCGTTGAGGAGGGTGTGGCCGTCTGCGATGGCGAACTTGTGATGCATGTGCGCTGGGGTGGTGTCGAAGACGCAGTGGATGCCAGATTCATCTAGGTGATCCATGTCGGAGCCTAGGTCTTCTGATTTGTCGTTGTCTGAAATGATGCGGATTTTGATGCCGCGTTGGTGAGCTTCGATGATTTTTTCTACGATGCGATTATCGGTGATGGTGAATACGCAGATGTCGAGGGTGTGCTGGGCTTCAGAAATGAATCTACGGATACGGTTCAGGCAGTCTTCGCCGGGGCTGAAGTAAGCGTTGGATTTGATTTTATTTTCACCTGCGTAGATGAGCTTGATGACTCCTTGGAGCCACTCCATGGCTGCGATTTCACCGATTTCTGAGATGACTTTGGTAGCCATTCGGAAGGCTAGTTGTCTGGCTTTTGCTTGTTCGGAGGTTTGTCCAGAGATTTTGGTGAGTGCTGCTTTTAGCTCCTTGCGCTCACTTCTGGAAATGGAAAAGTCTTCGATCGATTGTTCTAACAGTTCTTGGATGTCTTGCATGGGGCAAGTCTTGCTGTTTCTCTAGTTAAGGACAAGCAGGAACGGGGAGTTAGACCCATTTCCAAAAGTCTGTTCGCCTATCTTAGGATAAGAATTTCCAAACTCTGCGTTACTCTTCTACTGAGATGCCCACATCACAGTCTCATCGCGCCTTGATCTAGGAAATTCTTCTACCAAATCTAACCGAACGAACTTTTGGAAACGGGTCTAGGTTACATACCTTCTGCGGAAAGTTTACTGAGGAGGAACTGATTTGAGTTGATGATACTGAGGGGATTAATTTTCTCATCGATTAATAGCACGAGTTCAGTGCCTGGGGTGCAGGGGTCTGAGACGTGTGGGCAGGGTGATGCGTTACGATACATCCAACTGACGGTGACTATGTCTTCTTCGATCTGACCTTTGAGGGGCTTGTTGATTTTGAGGGTGACTATTTTTCTGCAGAAGCTAGTGATCATGAGGTGGCCGGCTTTGCTTTTTTCGAAGGCTTCTCTGGCTGCATAGACTTTTTCGTTTTGAGCGAGATCTTGTTTGGTGAGTTCTTTAGAGTTGGCTATGATTTCTTTAGATAGGATGGCTTCATATTGAGCAATGGCCTTTTGCATCTTTTCATCGCTGGTGATTTCTCCATCGGGAGATACCCAGAGGCTGATGGTGTGGAGCACTTTAACATTGGCGGCGAAGACGGCTTTGGTATCGATATCTTCTTGAGTGATTACTTGAGAGCTTGCCTGAAGAGGTTGTAGTACAGAGAAATAGATTGAGCTGAGTAATAGTAACAGGAACGATTTAACAAATTTCATGCATTTCATTCTATCGTAAATGGAGGCATTGTCAGTGCTAAAATACATCCAGTTGAGTGTGGAGGATGATATAGCCTTTAAAAAAGGTAGGCTAAATTTAGAGTGTCTCACAATCAAAGGTGTGACGGAAGGGGAAGAATGGCAGGCCTACTAGGACTCGAACCTAGAATGACGGAATCAAAATCCGGAGTGTTACCATTACACCATAGGCCTGACGGTGAGTTACGTTCGTAACGCGGGCGAATAATTAGGGGAAGAGATTGAAATGTGCAACCATAAAATGTCCGATTTGTGGATTTTCTAATAAAAAAGCCGCTGAGCGGTGCGCTCAGCGGCTTGATTGGTAAATATTTTAAGCAAATGTGAGGGTTTAGGGGGTTAGAGTGAGCCTGCGATGACGAGGGAGACGATGGCCATGACGTTGATGATGATGTTCATGGATGGGCCTGAGGTGTCCTTGAATGGGTCACCTACGGTGTCGCCTACTACACAGGCTTCGTGGACTGGTGAGCCCTTGCCTCCGTGGTGGCCGTCTTCGACGTATTTTTTAGCGTTGTCCCATGCTCCGCCTGCGTTTGACATCATGAGTGCCATGAGGATACAGCCGAGGAGTGCTCCGATGAGGCAGCCTGTGAGGGCGATGGCTCCGGTGTCTCCGCCGCCGATTGCCTTGAACCCGAATCCAACTACGATGGGGGTGCCTACTGCGAGGATGGCTGGGAGGATCATGCGCTTGGTGGCGGCTGCGGTGGCGATGTCTACGCATTTGTCAGAATCTGGTTCTACGCCTTCTTTTCCTTCTAGAAGTCCTGGGATTTCTCTGAACTGGCGGCGGATTTCTGTGATCATTTCGAAGGCGGCGTCACCGACAGCGGTCATGGTGATGGCTCCATTAAGGAATGGGACTATTCCGCCGATGAAGAGTCCTACGAAGAAGGTGGAGAGGACGGTTTCATCCAAGAAGTTGAAGTTCTGGATGTCTGCTTTCTGGATGAAGGCGGTGATGAGAGCGAGGGCTGCGAGTCCGGCTGCTCCGATGGCGAAACCTTTACCGATGGCTGCGGTGGTGTTTCCTACTGCGTCAAGACCGTCTGTGATCTTGCGGGTTTCTGGTCCCATGGCTGCCATTTCTGCGATTCCGCCGGCGTTGTCAGCGACTGGTCCGTAGGCATCAATGGCCATGGTGATGCCGACTGTTCCTAGCATTCCAACTGCGGCGAGGCCAACTCCGTAGAGTCCGGCTGCATGGTAGGATGCGTAGATGGTGGCGGAGAGTGTGAGTAGTGGGATGGCTACGGAGCGGAGACCTACTGAGAGACCTGCGATCATGACGGTAGCGACTCCGGTTTCACCTTGTGCGGCGATGTCACGGACTGGCTTGCCGCCAGTGTAGTGCTCGGTGACGAGGCCTATGATGATACCACCGACTGCTCCGCAGAGCACGGCGATGGCTGGGTTGCTGTTGAGTCCGAAGTTAGCACAGACTCCGAATGCGGAGGCTATGAAGATGACTGCTGCACCGATGGTTCCTATACGGAGGGCGGATGCAGGGTCTTTTGATGACATGGCCTTTACGAGTAGGATTCCGAGTAGTGAGCAGAAGAGGCCTACTGTGGTGAGGGCGAGTGGTAGGAACATGAGGGACTTGGCAACGGCGGTCATGGTTTCTGCGGTGGCATCTGCGGCGACGCCTACTTTGGTGAGTAGGACGTGTCCGCCTTCTGCGATGGCACGTGCGGCGACTGCACCTGCGATGGCGATGGATGCGATCTGGGCGCCACAGTATGATTCAAAGATGTCTGAGCCCATGCCGGCTACGTCGCCTACGTTGTCACCTACGTTATCTGCGATGACGCCTGGGTTGCGGGGATCGTCTTCAGGGATTCCGGCTTCGACTTTACCTACGAGGTCGGCACCGACGTCGGCCGCCTTGGTGAAAATGCCACCACCTACGCGGTAGAAGAGGGCAACGAGTGAGGCACCCATGGCGAATCCTTCCATGACTTCAGCTACGTGAGCTGAGTCAGAGAGCTGCCAGAAGAGGACACCGAGTCCGATGAGACCCATGGATGCGACGGTGAGTCCCATGACTGAGCCACCGAAGAATGCTACGTTGAGGGCCGCGGCGGCGCCTTGTTCTTTGGCGGCGATGGTGGTGCGGACGTTGGCTTTAGTGGCGGTGTACATGCCTACGAATCCAGCGAAGGAGGAGGCGATACAACCGAATAGGAAGGCTCCGGCTTGGAGTTTTCCGTATTCTGGTTTTTGGAAGAAGAAGAGGGCTGCGGCGATGACGACTGCGAAGAGCGAGATGAGCATGAATTCACGTTTCATGAAGACCATGGCACCGCGTTGGATTTTCTCGGCGATTTCTGCCACTTTACCTTCTCCGCCTGATTTCTTGACGATGGAGGCTAATATTATACCAGCGATGAGGAGGCCAATGAGGCCAACGATCGGGGTGAGTATGTACATTTCGGACATAGGGTTTGTGTGTTGGGATTTTGTTTAGGGTTGGTTCATTTTTCTAGCATCAGAATGATATCCAGAAAATAGATTAACACCTAGATTAATAGTCACACAGCTAAACGCAATCACAAAAAATGTCTAAACGATGTGAAATGTTTATCTCTCTGATTGTGTTTGAGTTTGTATGGAAGAGGTATGGCTTGCAATGAGCTGAGATTCTTCAGATAGTTTACTGGATGAAGCCATTATTTATAACAATATTCACGATGCTCTTTCTGGGGGCTGACTCTATGGGGGTGGACCGTTTTTTTCGTGAGGTTTTACTTCAAGATGTGCAGACTTGGAAGGGTAAGAATGGTAAGGCGTTTCGGGGGACGTTTTTGAAATTTGAGAACAACATGATTTATGTGATGAAGGACCGGGGTGACACTATTTATGAGGTTGATGTGGATAATCTCCACGAGGACACTAGGGTGTGGTTTATGAAAGAATGGGGGAAAAGGGAGACTGCGCGAAAGGTCAAAGAAGGTAAGGTGGCTGGAGTAATGCCACGGGTGAAGCTGGTGTCAGGAAAGGTGCAGGATATGAGAAGGGGTGGTCTAGTGGATACTACAGGGTTTAGGCTGGTGGAGGAGGAGAAAGCGAATAGGTCAATCGTTCCTAATTTCAATCAATCTGATTATGGTAAGAAGGCGAGTGACTGTGTTCCAAATAGTTTTGCGATGTTTGTGGCCTGGTGGAATGTGAGTGGGTGGCTGAAAATAGAGGAGAAGGAGAATGATTATATAAAAAGGGTGGAGTGGATTCATCAACGCTTGGCACGGAAGATGGGTACAAGGAATAATTCTGGGACTAGTGTGTGGGGCGCCGGGGATGAGTTGACGGATTTTTTTACTAATGAAGTGAAGAGTAAGGTGGCGTTTACTTATGAGATTGTGGAGGATTATAGGCCTGAAAACCTTGCTCGGTATGTGAAGGGGGCGAACTGTACGGTTTTATGTGTTTCTACTTTTTATGGGAAGAGGTCACAAGGGGGGCATGCGGTGGCTCTTAAGAGTCTGAGTGAAGATGGGACGATAGAGTTTAATACATGGGGGTATGAGATGAAGGGGAAGCTGAAGGCAGTGCCGGATAGCGAGAAGGATAAGAGAGTGAGGGTGATGGATGAGAAAGGACGCATGACTCAGAAGGTGATTAAGCTTCCTCAGTATGAGATAGAGTTGATCAACCGGACTACGTTGCCTGAGTGGTTTGTGAATCAGGAGGTGCGGTTTGTTATGGATCCTGAGCAGACCGATAATTTGGTGGTGCTCACTCCTTACTTGCCGATTGAGAAGGAAGGTGCTGAGCAGCCGAAGTGATATTGTGGAGCTTTGTTGGTTATTTGTATTCCATGCGGATGCCTTTGCTGAGGCGCTGGCCTTTTTCATCGATGAGGATGGAGCGGAGGTCGAAGCCGTCTAGGAAGCGGTTGCTGGAGGATTTAAACTCGAGTTCGAAGGCGCCGGTGTCTTTGGAGTCTAGCATGCTCCAGGTAAGTTTTTTGCGGCCTATTTTATCTGCTTTTAGCATGATGCTGGTGGGGAGGTTGGCGGTGAGCTTTTCCGGGTCTTGGACTACGTAGAGTGGTATTCTTTCGTCTTTTTCTTTTTTAAATTCTACTCTTACTTCATCGCCACGGGTTTTGCCTTTGAGTTCTTTTTCATCGTATTTTGATGAGGTTGGCATGAGGTCTGGCATCTTGCATTCTAGGACGAGGCGGTAGTCGGCTTCGTCAGCGTCTTTAGGAGTGTTAGCGAATTCTGACTGGATATTGACGCCGTATTTATCGAATTCGATCATGACTTTGAATTTTACGTCGCCGGTGACGGTGGCAACGAATTCTACTTTTTCTTGGCCGAATTCTACTTTGTCGCCGGTGGTGAATCCATCGAGTGAGGTTTTCTTTTGGACCCATTTTTCACCATCTTTATCGCGTCTCTCTACACGGATTTGAGCTTCTACTGGCCAGCTGGTATTGATACGTTGGTTTTTCCTAGGCGCGAAATAGAGGATGACTTGGCCGCTAGTGTCTACGCCTAATTCAAATCCTGATCCTTGAAACCCAGCATAATAGCTAGCCCAACCTTTTTCGTCTAGGCTAGGTAGTGGGTTAGCAAGTGCGCTGGTGGTAGTGAGCGCGCTGAGGAATAGTGTGCAAAGAAGAGGTAGTTTCATAGTGGTTGTGATTGTATTATCGATTTGAACATACACGTGTTCCGATGTGAGGGGAACTATTAATTTGTGACGAGGTTGGCTTATACGTTTTCATCGTTATTCGGACTCAATAGTTGGTGTGAATTATAATGGGCTATTGAACCACTATCACTATTCAATGGTATTAGGTGGATTCTTGGATCTCTAGAGGGAACCATTTTTTGGTGCGTTTCTTGCCGAAGAAGTTGACGATGGCGGAGAGGGTGATGATTTTTAGGTCGATGTAGAGTGATTTGTTAGAGAGGTAGAGTTGCTCAAGTTCCCATGAGTGGATGGCGCTGGTGCCGCCGTATATCTGGACTAGTCCGGTGAGGCCTGGGATGACGCTCCAGCGGGTGCGGTGCTGGGGGCCATCCCAGCCAAGGCGGGTGACGTCATCTTGGGTGAGGGGGCGGGGGCCGACGGTGGACATTTTCCCTCGTAGGATGAGGATGAACTGGAGGAATTCATCGAGGGCGGTGGCGCGAAGCCATTTGCCTACGCGGGTGACTTTTCCATCGCGCATGGTGCGGAATTTCCAGACGGTGAAGGGGCGTTTGTGTTTTCCTAGTCGGGTTTGGGTGAAGAGGATGGGGCCGCGGTCATCGAGTAGGATGAGGAGTGGGATGATGGCTAGGATGGGGGAGAATATGAGGAGGGCGGTGAGGGCTACGAGGATGTCGAATATTCTGATCATGGTTATGGTTATGATTATGGTTGGGGTAGGGTTTGAAAATGATCAGTGTTTCTACTTCTGTTAGATTTGTAGTCTTTAGAGTGTTTACGGAGGGTGATGATGAAGTGGTCTAGGGCGTGCCAGATTTCTTGGTAGAATTCTGAGTTTTTGCCGCCTAGGGCACGGATGGCTTTGCCGTGGTTGATCCAGAGCATGGTGCCGGCGGCGAGGCCCATGACGTTGAAGATGCCAGCCCAGAGCATGCCGAATTTTTTGTTGGATCTTGCCATTCTGTCTTTGTGGAAGGCGATGTGTCCGGTTTCGTCACGGATGACGAGGCGGCACATTTGGGCGATGGCTGGGTCTTTGGGGCCGCCGTGCTGGAGCATCATTTGGTAATACACGTTGCTGACTATTTCTGTGAGGATGAGGGTGCGGAGTTCAAAACTTACCCCTAGGATTTTTCTGACGAGGCAGAAGATGGAGAAGCTCCAGTGGGATTCTATTTTCTGGCCGCCGAAGCGTTTTACGGCGTCGCCGAGGAGTCGGGAGTGCTCGGCTTCTTCTAGGAACCAGAGGTCGACTAGTTCACGGGCGTGTGGCTGGGAGAGGAATTTTTCTCTATCCCAAGCGGTTAGGTAGCAGGGGCCGCCACCGTCACCGAGCTCGAACTGGGCTAGTGAGGGGAGGAGGGTTTGGATTTGGTGGTGGGTGAGCTGGGTGGGGGCGTCCCAGTATGGTTCTGGACGGTCACGTTGATTGTTTTTGAAGTGGTTTAGCCAAAGGTTTCGCCAGCGGTTTATGTTCATGTGTTTCATCGGGTATAAGATGGTCACCTATTATGAAATTTTGATGCGGGCGGTGTGAAAAATTGGTGAATTTTTTTCGATATAACTTCATTGGTTGTAAGAAAGTAAGGGGTGAATGAGTATGTTTAGTGATTTTAAATTTGTCCACAGGGTCTATATTTACTTAACTCCAATCTCGAATGAACTATATTATTACGATCAGCATTTTACTTATCATCACACTGGCTCAGGTGTTTGGTGCGCAGATTAGTGTTGAGTCGTTAGATGATTTTAATGAGGCGATTGCGAAGAGTGGCAATACTATTAAATTAGCTCCTGGGGAGTATGATCTGAAGGATGTTTCTGGTCGGAAGAAGATTATTGATTTTACGGGGTCGGATAACAACATTGATCTGAGAGGTGTTCATGTAAATGCGACTGTTGGTTTGGTGAATTATTCTTATGTGAAGATTACGGGGAATAAGAATACGATTGTGGGTGGGGAGTTCGAGGATACTTATGGTAGTGGGTTAAAAGATGTTGAAAACTTTAGTGCGTATAATAAGGATAAGAAGAAGCATGCATATGGATTACGAGGAGATGCTGTGATTTCTATTTTAGGTCAGCATAATACGGTGAAGTCGCTGAAGCTTACGGTGCGAGGATCTTGGCCTTATGGGTATGGGAGTTTTTATGGGATAGGGGCGCATAATACGTTTGGGTTGAATAAGCGTTGTGGGATTGTGATCAAGGAGTTGGGGAATACCTTAGATGATGTGGAGGTGCAGATGCGGTCATTTGGGCATGGGATTTATATGCAGGGTGAGGCTGACAAAACGGTGATCAAGAATTGCTTGGTTGAAGGTGTGCTAAGGAAGACTGCAGAGCTTTATGATGAGACAGATTCTGAGGATCTACCTCATCGGACAGGTTATCATTTTCCGAATATGAAGGATTACAAGATGGGGTCGCCTGGGAAATATCCGATCCCGAAAGATAAGGTTCATGCATTGAGCGAGGATGGGATACGGATGTATGCTATCCGAGGAAGTGTCAGTGTTGAGAATTGCACCGTGAAGAAGATGCGAGGCGGAATAAGGCTGTATTTAGGTGGGCCAGCCAAAGTCAAAAACTGCAGTGTGCATTATTGCGAATACACTGCCTATAACCTTCCTAAAGGTGGACAAGTAACGGCGTCTGAGGGTGACTTTAACTTCGGCCCGCTGTCTGATTATAGAATGAGGCGGAGTTCGACCAAGGCTGAGTGGACAGTTTTACGATCACCCCATGCGATCGGGAATCATAATCTTATGGATCTGGAAGGGAATAATCATCACATTACGTTAAACCGTAAGCCTGGGGCTATGGATAGGGATGAGAAGAGGGCGATTCATGTGACGGGGAATGACTCTACGATTATTAATAAGACTGAGTATGCGATTGTTTTGGAGAAGGGGACTAAAGGGAATAAGGTTACGAGTTATGGGCCGGTGACGGATCATGGTAGGAACGAGGTGAGTAAGGGCGGAAGGTAGGTGGGCGCTAGGGGATGCGGAGAGTGTTCATTTATCTCAGTGGAAAATCAATTACATGACTAAATATCAATTTTATATTCTTAGAAATCTTTTGTCTTGGGTTGTGGTAGCGCTTTTTTTGATGGTGGCTCTGATTTGTGAGAATAGTGGGCGGGAGTTTGTGGGGTTTATTGCTATTTGTGTAGCAGTTTTGTTTCTTTTCGGGATAGTTGTTAGAGTATTTTTTTATGCTGATGCTGATGTAAAGGAGTCGCTTGATGATGGAGTTGATGGCAATGATTCTGAGGAGTAGGATTTTGTCTTAAAGGGATGTGAAAGTTGTGGAATGATGGTCGCTCTTATGGTGTATTGTCATTATGCAGAAAGGAGTGAGTAAGTCAGATATAGGGTGGCTGTTAGTGAAGCTAGTGGGAGTTTATTTAGTTTATGCTGGGATAGTTGGTTTGTTGACGGCGTTTGTGGTTCGGTCAAATTTAGAAGATTCTATGGCTAGCTTGTCTGAGAGGTATAAAAACATTCCGAAGTATAAACCTGCGGCTAGGGCATCGATTCCATTTCAGGGGATCTACTGGATACCGTTGATGTCTTTGGGAATTGGGGGGTATTTATTGGCATCGGGTAGGGTGTTGCACCGAGTGTTGATGATGGTTCCGCTGGATAGTGTTACGGTAGGAGACAAGATGAATGATGATGAGGAGCTGGTAGATGTGAAAGGGTTGAGTGCAGTGGAGCACGGTCAATTTAAGGAGTGGTTAGTTAGGAATCCAGAGATGATGAAGAGGTCACTGGTCGATGCTGTAGCGTTGTTTAGAGATGCTCAGAAATCTGATGTTGCATAGAAGGCTAGATGATGAACTTGATGAAAAATAAATCTGATGAGTCGAAGAGAGTGAAAAGTAAGCGGCCGGCAAGAAGTGATTGGGGATTGGATGCTGGGACGACACCTACTTCTTTGACTGGGGCTATGCTTCAAATCTTCGTTGGGTGGTTTAGGCCTAAGAAGTGAGGGGGGAGGTGAATTATGAATTATGAATTATGAATGGTGAATGGTTTTTGTTTTATCACTTGCTCTCTGATGTAGAGTGATTTAGATTTCGCTCATCATGAAAAAATCAATTTTGACGACATTGTTGTGCCTTCTGCCGGTTGTATTGTTTGCAGCTCCGCCGAAGGATGTGAAGCAGCTTGCTATTGGTGATGCGGCGCCAGATTTCACGCTTCCGGGGACTGATGGTAAGGAGTATAAGCTGAGTGACTTTAGTGAGCCGGATGTGTTGATGATTTATTTTACTGGGACGCATTGTCCTACTTCGCACGGGATTGAGTCTCGGTTGCAGAAGTTGGTGGCTGATATGGAGGGTAAGAGTTTCCAGGTGGTGGCTATTAATCCTAATCACAATGATGGGTTGCGTCCTGATGAGTTTAGTTACTCGAAGTATGATGAGTCATTTGAGAGTTCGAAGCAGTATGCTGAGGATCTGGGGTGGTCATTTCCATTTCTTTATGATGGTGAGACGCAGAATGTAGCGCGTGCTTATGGGTGCTTAGCGACTCCGCATTTGTTCATTTTTGATAAGGAGAGGAAGTTGCAATATAATGGGAGATTTGATGATTCTAGATTTAAGGATCCAGCTACGGTGAAGAAGCCGGATGCGAGGAATGCAGTGGTTGCGATGCTTGCTGGTGAGCCGGTTCCGGTGGCTGTTACTAAGCCATTTGGGTGCTCTACGAAGTGGAGAGAGAAGAAGGCGGGAGTTATCGAAGATGATAAGAAGTGGGCTAGCACTAAGGCAGTGATTGAGGACATCGATGCTGCGGGTATTAAGAAGTTGGTAGCGAATGGGACGAGTAATGTGAGATTGTTTAATGTGTGGTCTACTACTTGTGTTCCTTGTGTGAGAGAGATGCCAGATATTGCTACGATTTTGAGAAAGTATAGTCGTCGTAACTTGGAGGTGATTACTATTTCTCTGGATGATCCTAGTGATAGAGAGAAAGCTGAGGCTTTTCTTGGCAAGACAGGAATGGTTGTGGGTGGTAAGATAGGGGCTGCTTTGAAGAAGGATGGGCGGACTACTAATAATTATCTGTTCACTGAAGCTAGTATAGATTCACTGACTGGGGCGCTTGATTCTGAGTGGTCTGGGGCGACTCCTTATACTGTGATGGTGGATACTGAGGGTAAGGTTATTTACCGTAAGGAAGGGCTTATTGATGTGAAGGAGCTGGATGCTGAGATCATTAAGGAGCTTACTGAGTATTGGGATCCTCCGAAGAAGAAGTAGAGATACATATTTGCTTTAAAATCTTTATAAAGAGTCACCTATTCAAGGTGGCTCTTTTTTCGGTATAGGTGTGTGTTTTACTACTTTGGGGTAACGAGCGGCAACCCTCGTCATCGCCGTGAAATTATATTGCCAGAGGTAGTCTTTGCATTATTTTAATTTTATTTGATAACATTTTGCTGAATGTGGCGATTAGGTATTAGTACTTATTATTAGGTCTATCTGGAGATCCAGATTTGGTCGAAAGTGAGTCAAACTTAAACCTAAAAATAAAAAAAATATGAAAATTAACTATTCAGCTAGTTTATTAGCTGGCTCACTTAGCTTGCTTTCAGCTGGCTTTGCGGAAGCGGCTACGATAATTGGCACTGGTGTCGAACAGGTTACTGCTGTTACTGAAATTGTAAATCCTTATGCTGGTGTAGGGGGGGCAATAGTAAAGGCTGTTAATTTAGGTGGTACTGCAATTACAGTTAACGGACTCGCTTTTGAAGCCGATAATGCTATCGTAACTGACTCTGTCTCTGCGGCGATCGGAAATGGCTATACTTATGATAATGGTAGTGGTACGAACGGAATGGCTAATGATGGTGGTAGCGCTGTTTTCGGTTCAGGTACAAGTAGGAACCCTGGTGATGCTAATTATCTTAGTGGTGACACATTGACCTTACTCGCCAATACGGATTACCATTTTGAGTTTTACTTAGCGACAGTGCACGGTAGTCGTCAGGCGACAACCAACTACACGATTGGAGGAGTGACTTCTGCCGATACTGTAGTTTCTCAACCAAACGATCTTACAAGGTATTATGTGCAATTTAACACAGGTGCAGATACGACCTTTTCTTGGGATATTACGGGAGATAGTTTCCACCCTAAAGTAGAGGCTTACGCTCTTTATCAAGGAGAAACTGTTCCAGAGCCAAGCTCTACTGCCTTGATGGGGCTTGGAGGACTTGCGCTCGTTCTGCGTCGCAGACGCGCATAATGTGTGTTTGGGAAGTTTAACTAACTGACGAATTATGTAAATTCTGTAGATGCTCTTGTCCGAAGTGATGGGAGCATCTTTTTACGATTGATTTTCTAGTTAGCCACCCGACATTAAGTTGTCTTCAACAGACCATGGAGAAAAAGCAATCACATACGATAGAATTTATATCGCTTCTTACTCAGCATCAGATGATGTTGCGTGGTTTCATTATTTCCTTATTGCCGGGGAGTGATGATGTGAATGATGTTGTACAGGAGACTAACATTGTACTTTGGAAGAAGAAGAAGAGCTTTAAGCAGGGGACAAGTTTTAAGGCCTGGGCGTTTGCTGTGGCTAGAAATAAAGTGAAACAGCACCTGACTCAGTTGTACAAAGATGGGAAACGTGATCAGTTGGCGTATGCTTACGAGGAAGAATTTATAAATGCTGTTGCCGAGGCGCAAAATTTACTAGTGACTGATGACAGGGAGTTGCTAGCTTTGGAGCATTGTATGAAAACGTTATCTGACCAAGAACGGGATTTGGTTAGGGCGCGGTATAACTCTAGTATTGGGCTGGATCAATATGCTGCTAAGCTTGGCAAAAGTGGTGCTTATTTAAGGGTGAGTTTATCTCGTATTAGAGCAAAGCTTAAAAGTTGTATTGAAAAAAGAATGTTATGGGAGGGGATCTCGAAATGAATGTTTCTGAAATAGACGAGAGAATACATGGGCTACTGGATGGTGAGCTAGAGGCTGATGAGAAGCGGGCATTACAGGAGGAGCTGATGTCTGATCCAGTTCTGATGGAGAGGTATTTGGCTTATGCGAGGCTAGATAATATACTGCATTTGAAGAATGAGGCACCACATGTAAATTCTTTTCCTGTTAAGCATATTATGAGTATGCAGAAGAGAAGTGCTTTCAGGGTGGCACTGATGGGAGTGGCGGCGGTTCTTATGCTGACCGTTGTGTTTATGAAATTTTTCATGATCAATACAACCAAGCCGTTATTGGTCTTTAGGGTATCTGATCATTCGGAGTTTATCATGAGTTATTCAGCGGGAGAGAAGCAACCTGAAGGGGATGCGCTAGCTGTAGGATCTAAGATGGAGTTGACTTCTGGTGTAGTTGAGTTGACGTTTGAGAATGGGGTTCAGTCAATCATCACGGCCCCTGCGGAGTTTACTCTGGAGGCTGAGAATCGTTTACATTTGAATCATGGTATAGCTTGGTTTTCTGTATCTAAGGAAGGGAAGGGGTTTACAGTGGTGACTTCAGATTTAGAGGTGATTGACCTTGGGACGGAGTTTGGGGTGATTTCATCAGTTGATAAGATGGATGAGGTGCATGTGTTTAAGGGCTTAGTAGAGGTGAATCACTTGAAGCAGCTCAACGTGAGTGAGGAGCTAAGGGCTGAACATGGGGTGAGTACGACTGAAGGCGGTGAGTTAGTAGAGACTGTGGTGAATAGGCAAAGGTTCCTTTCTTCGTTGCCTGAAAAGAAGGCACCGAAACTGGTTTTCTTAGAGCAGTTTGATGATGGATTAGCAGAGTGGGTTGTCGATGGTGCTGTGCATCATGAGGTGGGTGATTTTGGGGCGCAATGGGGTGATGGGGGAGGAGTTTCGTTCATTGATACGGTAGAGGATAGTGATCACTCAGGAGTGGTATTTGATGTCCATGGAAATGAAGTTAGGGCTACGGGGCAGGGGTATGTGTCAATTGGTTCACAGAGAGATCCAGGGAATAAGATTACTACTAGCATACAGGTATTTAAGGGCTTAAGCTATCATGTGTATTTCCGCTTTGGAGGGAGTCATTCTGTTGGCGTACATAACATCACGGGGACTTTTTCTATCGGTGATGATAGCGCTACAAGTGGGGCATTAGAAGCACCTGTGGAGTCGTGGGAGTCTGGTTCGTTTACATTTACACCAAAGGCATCAGGAATGGCGCAATTGACTTTCGATGATGCTAAAACGATTCAACATCGATCTTCTGATCTTCTTTTGGATAGTGTCGTGGTGACGGCTGTGCCAGTGGTGCTTGAAGGGGAGTAAGGAGAGCTATTTCTAGAATATACTATTGATGAAAGGCTGCTGTTTGAGGCGGTTCTTTTTCTGTGATGGGGTGAATTATTTGATTAGTGGTGGTGTTTGTTGTGCTTGTCATGTGTGGGGAGTGATTTAAGCTTGGGGTATGGTTAAGTTGTTATTTAGGTGTGTTTTGATTGGGCTTAGTTTTGGGTTGGTGAGTGTTTGTGTGGCGGGGGAAAGGCCGAATATTATTTTGGTGATGGCGGATGATCAGGGGTATGGGGATGTGGGTTATAATGGGCATCCATTTTTGAAGACTCCTAATCTTGATGCGATGGCTGAGGCAGGGGTGGTGGTGAATAGGTTTTATGCGGCGGCGCCGGTTTGCTCGCCGACGCGGGCGAGTGTGATGACGGGGAGGCATCCGATGCGGGTGAATGTGCCGCATCATGGGCATTATATGCGGCCGAATGAAAATACGCTGGCGGAGGGACTGAAGTCAGCAGGGTATGTGACGGGGCATTTTGGGAAGTGGCATATAGGTTCTGTGCAGCCGGAGAGCCCGACTTCACCTGGGAAGGTGGGGTTTGATGAGTGGCTGAGTGGGTTGAATTTTTTTGATAATGATCCTTATTTGGTGAAGAATGGGGAGTATGTGAGGTTGGAGGGACAGGGGAGTGTGTTGACGATGGATGCGACGTTGGAGTTTCTGGAGCGGCATAAGGATGGGGGGAAGCCGATGTTTGCTGTGACTTGGTTTCCGGCGCCGCATTTACCGCATTTGGAGGTGCCTGCGGGTTTAGTGGGGGATGAGGGGTTGTATAAGGAGGCCGGGGAGAATAGGGGGTATTATCTGGAGATTGCGTTGATTGATGAGCAGGTGGGGAGGCTGAGGAAGGGGCTGAGGGAGATGGAGATTGAGCAGGATACGATTGTTTGGTACTGTAGTGATAATGGTGGTTTGGTGGAGGAATTCTCTGGTGGGAGAGGGAGGAAGGGGAGTGTTTATGAAGGTGGTTTGCGGGTGCCTTGTGTTGTGGAGTGGCCGGGAAAACTTACCTCTAGGGTGTGTAATGTACCGATGACGACTTCTTGTATGTACCCTACGTTGATGAATTTGGCAGGAGCGAAGATTCCTGATGCTAGGCCGTTGGATGGGCGTGATCAGTTTCGGAATATTATGTCGAGAGTGAAGAGTCCGGGGGTGAGAAAATTCGGTTTTTGGCATCATCATACAGCTGGGCAGAATACGAGTAGTGATGCGATTATTAAGGGGTTGATGGAGGCTGAGGCGAAGGGGGATATGGGTGCTTATTCTGAGAGGCTGATGAAGAATGTGTTAGATTTTCCGCAGCGAAAGAGCTTGGTGATGAAGGGGCATGCGGCTTGGGTGGATTGGCCGTGGAAGTTGCATAGGATTCAGCGTGGTAAGGGTGGGGAGGATGATGTGGTGTTGGAGTTGTATCATTTAGTGAAGGATCCGATGGAGGAGGAGAATGTGTTGGAGAAGGAGTCTAGGAGGGTGGAGGTGATGTTGCAGGAGTTGAGGGTTTGGCAGGATTCTGTGCTGGGTAGCTGGGAGGGGAGGGATTATCCTGAGCTTCCGGCGTTGAAGCGGAGGAGGTAGATTTCCTAGTGAAAAAGGGAGTCTACGCCCATGGCGCTTTTGCGGAGGAACTTGGGGATGAGTTTTGATTTCTTTTTGCTGAAGAAGCGGTAGAGGATGCCGAGGAGGCGGAGGGTGACTACGTGGTCTGTCATGCGGTATTTGCTGTTGTTGCGGATGAAGAGTCGCTGGAGGATGGCGAGTTTTCGGTGGCTGACGGGGAAGCGGCGGTAGTCGATTTTGATTCTGAATCTGGGTCTTTCGGAGTTTGTTTTGTTGGGGGAGTTTGGGAATTGTTTTTTGTAGGCGTCTTTTGCTTCGTTGACCCGCTTTTTCATGGCGGGGGTGAATGGGGTGAAGTAGTATTCGCGGGCTAGGGCGAATAGTTTGAAGGTTTGGTGCATGAAGTGGACGTCAGCGGTGTTCCATTTTAGTGAGTCTGCTAGGGATAGCATTTCTGGGAAGTGGAGGAGGGCTTGGTTGGCTTCTGCGATGGCTTTTTCTTTGTCTTTGACGAAGTGGGTGAGGGCTTTTTTGACGGGGTGGTAGAAGAATACGCAGTCCCAGTAGACGTGGATGAGGGGTGGGATGCGGACGCGGCGGAAGAACCATTCTTGTTCTGAGAATTCTTTGATGTAGAGGGCGTGGCTGACTACATGATCTGCTAGTTCGAGGAAGCGGATGGCGTTTTGTTGGTTTTCTTTGCCTACGATTTTGGTGATGGCGGATCTGGCGGTGATGCGGTCACGGAAGATTTTGACGATGACTGAGCTGTTGAGTTCTACCCATGGGGAGCCTTTGCCGATGTAGCTGCGGCGGTTGAAGGCGTGCCAGCCGCCGGTCTGGACCCAGACGCTGAGTCCTACGAGGTTGTTGGCTTGTTTGAGTTGGTCGGCGTATTTTTCGACGTCGAAGCCGATGAAGTTTGGGTATTCTCCGGCGCCTTCGTATTCTCGTCTGGCTTGGAATTCGATGACTTTTTTGACGGTGGTCTGGAAGAAGATTTGGGAGAGTGGGAGGTAGCGGAAGAAGTCACTTTCACCGTATTTCATGGAGAGGATGAAGTGGTCGCTGTGGATTTCTTTGAGGAATTGTTTGATTCTGCGTGGGTTCCAGATGAGGTCACCGATGGCGTGGGCGCCGACTGTCCAGGTGCGGCAGATGATGACTTTGTTGTGCTTTTCGAACATTGGGAGCAGGCGCTGGATGAGCTGGTTTGCTTCCTTGGGGGTTTTGACGAAGAGTTCATTGCGGATCTGGCCTTTGACGTCATTTCCGTCGCCTTCTCCTAGGCGGAGGATGATTCCGTCTACTTCTGGGAAGTCTGTGATGAACTGTTGTAGGAGGTCTGTGAAGTAGTCCTCGGTGGCGGTGCGGTTTCCATGGAGTCTGCGCTCGGTTTCTGGGCTCATGGGGACGACGTCTGTGGTCATGAGGACGCGCAGGCCGGCGGATTTGATGATGTGGATGAGCTGTTTTATTTCTGAGCGGAGACGGTGGATGCGGGCTAGGAGTGTGGGGTTGTGTTCGTCTAAGGGGGTGACGTGTGCGATGTCGTCTAGGGTGATGGAGTTGTAGCCTTCGGCCTTTACCCGCTGGACGAAGTCAAGCATGTCTTCACGGACGTTGAGCCAGAAATCATTGGCTTTTGGTCCGGTTATGGGGAGGTCAGCTAGGGGGATTTTTGACCAATTTGTTTTGCGCTTCTGGTAGCCCTTAAAGAAGGGGCCGATTCCATCCACGATGATCCAATCAATATTATTAGGCACTTGGTGAGGGTTCATGGCTGGGGCTGAGGTGCGAGTAGTGAATTATGACGAAATTGAAACAATTGAGGACCTTTTTGCTCCAAAGATATTAAGGCAACCTCCGGCAACCCTCGTAACCGCCGTGGGATGGGATTTGTATGAGATATGTATGGGTTAGTGGCATTGCATGCGATTGAAAAGGAAAACCACCCTGCGGGCTGTGAAGCATTGCAGTGCCTGCCTTCGTTGCTCTTCAGTTACGGAAAATTTCCGCGCCTTCATCGCGCCTTGACATGCACTACAATGCTCCACAGCGTCGTCAACGCTGGTTGCCGGAGGTCGCCTTAAGAGCAACTCATCCCTTTTCGTAAAACAAATCAGACAAATGGTTCTATGAGTTATTAGACACAGGTGCATCTAGTTAGGGATTTTTTATCACGAATAACACGAAGTTTCACGAGGGTGGAGCACGATGAAGCTTTTTTTGACCGCGAAATATACGAAAATCACGAAACCATTGCGATGAAGCCCTGTGAAATTTGGCTTTGAACCGCTGAAATCGCTGAATTACGCAGAACCAGCACGTTGGAACTATCTGGTTATCCCTAGCTTGATCGCCGTGAATTAAAACATCATATTTAATGTTGTAGGTAATTAATTTTTGCTGATATAGTGATATTATAAATCTTAATTAGTGTGAATATCAGTTGCCAAATAAAAGCAAACTATTCATTAATCCGAATAAAGTAAATATTGTTATAATGATTTAGGTTTGTGAGGCTCAATAAACTCAACGTTAGTGATCTATGAATATGAAAGTTCGTCAAAAATCAACTCCTTTTTGCCCTCTGAATATCAGCTAGGGCTATACTAATTATACTGATATGCAAAAAAATGAAAATTGAAGGTCTAGAGTTCACACAAGACCCAGAACATACTGGATGGCTAATCGGGAATGAATCCAGTCGTGACGACCATGAATTAGCCGAAAGATGCTTAAACTGGAATCAATGCAATCGTATCACTGAATTTTACGCAGTCTGCGGATCTTTCGGATACGAAAATGGATACACCATTTATTTGATTCCAAGAAGCATTAAGGCCGCTGAATTAATAAAGATCTTTTCTGTTGGAGACCACGCAAAATCATATTTACCTAAAGCCATTGACGAGTTTTATACGCAATCTGAAAAAATTGAAGACCTGTTTGGGATCACTCCATTTTTCGCCGATGTAGCTGGATTTAAATTCACGTTGAATTGCCCCATTGAGGATAAAGTAATCAATAAAATTGACGAGATCATCCAGGTAGGTGGCGAAGCAATGTGGGAATATGAAATAACTGTCGGCCCATATTTATCCAAGAATCGCTATCTTCACCTTTGGGTTGATTAGACTGAATAAAAAGCATACCAAGGCAGTGGTGGACAACTCCGTTCGTGCCTCACTCCGTGCCACACTTTGACGTTAGATTTACACCCCACTAGGCTTATTATTCCGGCTTTAGCAGAATGGGGGTATCAAAATTAAAGCTGTATCGGAGAGAGAAAACGTGCTGCCCTCACAGGCTGCGATGCAGCAAAGAACGAGTTCTTTAGCTCGCTGAGCTGCCTGAGAGGGTAAGTTGAGAATGAAGCTCCGAGAAATCGATAATGATGAAACAGAGAGTCAGCACGGACGAAAGAAGCGCAATTAAAGGTCGCTCGCAGAAAGAACTCGCAAAAATCAATCTCACTGAAAAACGGATCGGTTTACATTCGTAGAACACGAATCCGTTTTTTTAACCGTGAGATTGATTAAGGGGTGACCAGAAAATTTCAAGTTACGAAGATCGCACTGAAAAAGAGATGAAAGCTTGAAAAGAGATTGAAGAAAAATCGGAGGGAGTAATTTTCTTAATCTAACAGTTCGTCGCACGAGATCGCTGACAGGTCTTGATCTTTTCAAGATCGTGTGTAATTTGGAATAGTTCCAGTGTTTCCGAGCTGATTTGTAATTAATGTCAGCGACACGTGGACTCTATGTTCGACTGAAAATGAGATTCCATATACTAGTCTTCTTAGCATTCACGATTTGTGTATCGGATGCTGCGTCTGACGCACCCATCCAGAAAGAAAACTCTCTGTTTAGTCTTCGTGGCGAGCAGTTCACTAGTAGTGCGGTTGTGCATGTTCTGGCGAAAGACCTAGAAGATGGTGTAGGTTTGGAAGAAGTAAAAAAGTATTTCGAGAAGCAGGTGTCTCAAATTGGTTCTGATTTAAGCCTTAAAAAGGCATGTAGGGAACTCAATTTCATTGCGCCACCAATTAAGGCACTTCAGAAGAAGATTCGGATAAAGCAGAGAGAAGGCACTGACTTAATTGAGATTTCCGTTGTTCTACCAGATAGGAGGCAGAGCCGTGATCTGGCACAGAAATTGGCTGAGCTCTATATTGAGGAGAGGGGAGAGAAGGGTGCGAAGCTTTTAGGGGCTGCAAAACTGGGGGTTCCTTTCAAACCGTTGAAAGAGCCAAATTAGGCCTGTAATCCAACGAGGTCGAAACGGTGTCGAACAAAACGCAGCACCACAAATCCGACCGCGCTGAGACCTCGGAAGTTGACTGGAGGAGGGAACGTGATAGAAGTAGTGAAAGCGCGCTGAGTCGGTCGGATTGGGTGTGCTGGAGCGTTCGCTAAAGAATGATACCGTCTCAGCAAGAACACCTCAATAAACTAACTTCCATATGCGAAAAGGTTGCCTAACTCCTCTCATACTGATCCTAGCATTCATAGGTTATGGTTTTTTGGAGATCTGGATCGAATCTAACCGAGCTACTTATTACGCTAAGGGTGAAGATTTCTCTATAGATGACTTACCCCCATCAGCTCATGATGTAAAATATGTTAGCACAGCTCCATTCAGCCCTCTGGGGCGTGCGTATGAGTTTAAATGCTCCGAGCAAGACTATAAGACTTGGGTTGATCAAACACTTAAAGACAATCCGAAACTGAGTAATGTAAGGCAAGAGAAAGACCGTATTGTACCCTTTATCTCAAGAGAAGGCGAGTTCAAGCGTCAGATAATTACAGACATTCTTATTTCAGATTGGACTTTAGAAGATCAAGGTATTTACTTAGTGTATGACAAGAAGGCTTCAAGAGCTATTCGCTGGTCTCATTCAAGATAAACCAGTAGTCAACTAACCCAATGAAACAAACTAATAAAGCGAACAAGATAGAATGAGAAGGTAGTCGAGGTCGCTCCAGCGATCTGGTATTCTACCATCTTATGAAAACGTCAA
>JBPOGF010000023.1:0-54658 GCA_051251915.1 Akkermansiaceae bacterium
TGATGAATGACCCATGGCTGCGCTTTGCTGACCATGGGCTGGAGTATGTGTCACCCTTTCAGGGCTGGTGGGGAGAGTTTTGAATTAGGAATTAGGAATTAGGAATTAGGAATTAGGAATTAGGAATTAGGAATTAGGAATTAGGAATTAGGAATGTTGAATGTTGAATGTTGAATGTTGAATGTTGAATGGTGAATGGTGGTCGCGTAAAGCGATTGGGGGCGCATCCGATTGTGTTGTGGAGTTGTGGGGGGTGAGGTTTATTATATAAAAAGCTGGTTTTTATAATAGATTATTACGGTTGGTATTATGTAGGGTGGGGTATGATTAAAGAATGTTTGAGTTGTGGGAGTGGGGATTTTATTGATGGGGTGGAGTTGTTAGATAGTGGGGAAGCGGCTAGAGGGATTGCGACTTTGCGTTTGAAGGCGAATCCTAGTGCGATTTTGTTTAAGGATAGGCGGTATTCTAAGGTGGAGGTGTTGGTGTGTGGGGATTGTGGGTTTGTGCATAGTTTTGCGGCTGATTTGAATGTGCTGCTGGAGGCTAGGGCGGCGAGGGATGGGGTTCCTTTTGTGAAGAAGGAGGTTAAGGTTCAGTGGAAGAGTGAGGAGTGAGCTAGGTTTGCGATGCATGGGTCAGGCTTTTAGCCCTCTGGGTAATTGTGAACAGAAAACCCATGGCTGCGCTTTGCTGACCATGGGCTGGATTATGTATAACCCTTTCAGGGCTGGGGAGTTGAGAATTAAGAATTAGGAATTTCCTCCGTGCCTTCAGCACTGTAATTGTTGGGGGGAATGTTTTCCCAGCGTTGAAACGCTGGGCTTTGGAGCCTTTCTCCCTTCAGGAGATGAGGAGGTTTGAATTAGGAATTAGGGATTAGGGATTAGGGATTAGGGATTAGGAATTTGGAATTTGGAATTTGGAACGTTGATCGGTGATCGCGTAAAACGGCAGGGGCCGCACGCGATTGTTTTTAGGGTTTGCGGAAGAGGGGGCTTAGGGCGATTTGTTTTATTATGTCTTGGGTGCGGTGGTTGTTGGGTTTGGTTTTTGTGAGGATGTCTTCGATGGCGGTTTGGTCAGAGAACTCGATGCGGCGGCCTAGGGCGTAGGTGAAGATGGATTCAGTTAGTTCCTTGGCTAGTTTGTGTTTCTGGGTGAGGAGGATGGTTTTGAGTTGTTGGACGTTTTTGAAGGGTTGCTTATTTAGGGTGCCGCCTGGGATGATGGGCTCAAATTTTTTGCCGACTTGTTCTAGACTTCGCCAGCGGCCGATGGAGTCGAAATTCTCTAGTCCGAAGCCGATGACGTCCATTTTCTGGTGGCATGAGGCGCAGACTGCTTGTTGTTGGTGCATGAGGACTAGGTCGCGGTTGGTGTGAGGTTTGGTGATGTTGGAGCCTAGTTCTGGGACGTTTGGTGGTGGTGGGGCGGGTTTGTCATGGAGGATTTTTTCCATGACGAGGGCGCCACGGATGACGGGGGAGGAGCGCTCGCCGTTAGAGCCAACCATGAGGAAGTAGGCTTGGGTGAGGAGGCCTCCGCGAGGGGAGTGTGGTGGGAGTTTTATTTTTTTGAAGGTGTTGGGGGATTGGTCGGCTTGGAATGGGATGCCGTAGTGGGCTGCTAGGGTGCCGTTGACGGTGATGAATGAGGAGTCGATGAGGTTTTCTACTGGGAGGTTTTCTTTGATGAGGGTGTGAAAGAATTGGTTCATTTCTAGTTTGGCTGCGTGTCTTAGGCCGTCGTTGTAGAAGAGGTGGTCGCTGGGGTCTATGGAGACGGCTTGGAAGCGGTCTAGCTCTGCCCATTGGTCCATGAATCCGGTGGTGAATGCTTGGGCGCGTGGTGATGCTAGGAGGCGGTCGATTTGTTTTTCGTAGATTCTGGGGTTGGTGAGGTTGGCGGCGTAGAGTTCTGCATCTGGTGGTGAGCTCCAGAGGTAGTAGGAGAGGCGGATGGCTAGCTCACGGTTGGAGAGGGGCTTGTGTGGCTGGTGGGATGGGGGGGCTTGTTCTTGGATGAAGAGGAAGCTGGGTGAGGAGAGGACGATGCCGATGACTTCTGTTAGGGCGTCATTGAACTTGAGGCCTTTTTTGCGGAGCTTGGTGAAGTGGGTGTGGAGGGCGTCTATGTAGATGCTGTCGGGGGTCT
Source organism: Akkermansiaceae bacterium (assembly GCA_051251915.1). Lineage (GTDB taxonomy): Bacteria > Verrucomicrobiota > Verrucomicrobiia > Verrucomicrobiales > Akkermansiaceae > Rubritalea. The sequence continues at coordinate 2,158 of JBPOGF010000023.1, forward strand.
GGTGGCGGAAGGCTTCGTAGGTGAATTTTTCTAGGAAGGTGCGGACTTTGTGGTCAAGGTTGATGTATTCATTTCTGCTGCCTGTGGGGCGATCTGGGAAGAGGATGTCTTCGATGATGGGGCGCTGTTCTGGGTAGAGTGGGCCTTCGATTTCTACCCAGTCGAGCCACATGCTTATTTTGTTAGGTCTGTTATTTTCTTTGGCTTGTTTGTCGAGGACGCTGGTTGCTCTTCTGTATGCGGGCTTGGAGATGTTTTGTGATAGGCGGGCGTTGACTCTCTGATTTTCCATGGTGGGGCGGACGGAGAGCAGGACTGTGGATGGCTTCTGGGATGAGCCTGTGATCTGGCGGGTGGCCATGGCGCCTTTGCTGCCATAGACGTAGAGGAGGCGTCTGAGGGGGGAGATGGTGGTGGAGGGGTCTGACTGATAGATGCCGGCTTGGATCTTGATGTTGTAGCTGGCGCGGGGGTCTGCGTTGTTGATGCCGAAGTTGGCGAGTCTGGAGTCTGTTGCGACGAGTAGTCCTTTTTGGCGGACGGGGTCGTTGAGGATGTCGTGGTAGTTTTTGACGGTTTTGTCGTATTTCTTGAAGTAGTCATCCATTTCTTTTTGGGAGATGAATTTCATTTTTTTGTAGGAGGCTCCTGATTCTTTGAGGGCTTTCTGGGCAAGTGCGCTTTTGAGTTTTCTTTTGATTTCGTTGATCTGGTTGGTTTCGGCTTCTTTTTTGGTGATCTTTGGCTTTTTGTGTGGGCGGGTGTTTAGTCGTAGGGACTGGGTGGCTATTTTTTTGCCTAGTTCGAAGTATCGGTCGAAGTGGACTGAGGTGAAGAATTGTTCATCGCCAACGGTGTCGAAGGTTTGGATTTCACCGTCTTCAGGGATGGAGTAGGGGTCGATGTCGAAGCCGAAGAGTGCGTCGATGGTGGCTTTGTATTCGCGGCGGTTGAGGCGGCGCATGGTGATTTCTCCGCCTTGTGAGTTGAGTTTTTGGCGGGCTTCGTGGAGGGTGGTGGTGAGTGATCCTAGGACGGTGATGAGTTCATCTTGGGTGGGTTGGTCTTCATCTATGGGAGGCATGTCTCCAGCGTTGAGCTGGTCTAGGACGTCTTGCCAGCGCTGGGCACTGTCGTTGTCTGCGATGCTCCAGGGGCCTTGGTCTAGGCGGACTTGGCCTTTTTGTTTGTCTGGGCCGTGGCAGGCGACGCAGTGTTTCTGGAGGAAGGGTTGTAGTTTTTCTTTGGGGAGGGTGATGTTGTGGTTTTGGGTTTGGGGTCGGCTTTGAGCGGGGAGTGACGAAAATACGCCAGTGAGTATGAGGGTGATGAGGGTGTGGAGTCTCATGTGGTTGAATTTTGAATTTTGAAATGTGAATTTTGAAACCTGGATAGTGAATTTTTTTAGGTTAGGAGTTCTGGGATGTTTCCTGTGCTGTGGCTGAATTTTTGGAGTGGGATGCCGGCTTCTTGCATGAGGGTGAGCCAGTAGTTGGCTAGGGGGGTGTCTTTTTCTGGGAGGATGATGTGGCGGCCGTGTTTGATGTTGGTGGCGCCGCCTCCGGTGAGTAGGGCGGGGACGTTTTTGAGTTCGTGGCCGCTGCGGAGGTTGGAGCCGTAACTGACGATGCAGTTGTCGTAGAGGCGGGTGCCGTCATGGTCTTTGGCTTGTTTGAGGCGGTCAATGAAGTGGGCGAAGAGTGCGGAGCATTTTTGGTCACGCTGGCGTGAGGCTTCGGTGCGAGTGGGGGAGAATCCGTAGTGGCTGAGTGAGTGGGCTTTGATACCGATACCCATTCCTGAGAGGACTGAGCAGACGGGCTGACGGTAGCTGATGACGTTGGTCATGTTTGTCTGGAGGGCGATGATGATCATGTCGTACATGATTTTGATGGCTTCTTCTCCGGTGATGCCTTCGAATGGTGCGGCGAATGGTGCGGACATTTTAGGGATGTCTGCCCATTTGGCTTGGCGCTCGAGGCTGATTTCTACTTGGCGGATTCCGGTGAAGTATTCGTCGAGTTTTTCGCGGTCATTTTTGCTGAGGCTTTTTTGGGTGCGGGTGCCGTTGAGGAGGACGACGTCTAGGATGCTTTGTTTTTGTTTGATGGATGTTTCTAGGGCGTCTTTGGTTTTCTTACCGTTAGCGAAGATTTCGTTGTAGAGGTCGAGCGGGGTGGTGACACCGGGGATAGGATTTCCTGTTGCGTCCCAGGCGAGGGAGAGTCCGGCGCCGTGGCCGGAGTTCTGGAGGCCGTCTTGTTCTTTGGCGGAGAGGATGAGGGATGCGTAGCGGGTGTCTTTTCCTAGGTGTTCTGCTGCGAGTTGGTCACATGAGATGGAGTTGTGGAAGCGCTTGCCGGGAGTGCCGGCTACGTTGGCTCCGGTGAGGTAGGATCCGCTGCCTCCGTGGGGGTTGGAGGCGCCTAGGTTGGTCATGTTGCTGACCATGGTGATGTCGTTTAGGTGACGCTTGAGTGGGGCGAGGCCTTCTGTGACGCCAATTTCTTTGAATGCGCCGGCTTTTTTAGGATAGAAGGTTTTCTTGGTGAAGCCGAAGCCGCCGCCGAGGAATACCATGCGTTTAGCAGGGGATGATGATGCCGCGAGGGATTTACTAAGTGGGGCTGCGAAGCTTTCTAGAAACGGTAGAGCTAGGATAGAACCGCCGAGACGGAGAAATGAGCGGCGAGATGTGGCATTGGTGTGGAAAGACATGGGTTTGGGGTGATTTTGGGGTGATTTTGGTGAATGGTATTGTGGGAGTTCCTAGGGGGTGATGGGCTTGTGGTTACAATGTTTCTAGAGAAGGTGAGGTTATTTTGGTGTGTGTATTATAATACGGGAGGTGAGGGGTAATTTTCATCCTCATTTTGTAGGATGGGGGCGCTTTGCTTGAATGTGGAATTAGGAATTAGGAATTAGGAATTGGGAATTGGGATGGGTGGGGAGAGAAAACCCATGGCAGTGGTTTGCTGGCCATGGGGTGAGTCTGATTGTTCCTTTTAGAGGTGGTTTTGATTATTGTTTGTTGGCGTCTAGGATTTGGTTTAGGACGTAGGGGAGGATGCCTCCGTTTAGGTAGTAGTCTACTTCTGCGGGGGTGTCGATGCGGACGGTGAGGGGGACTTGGAAGGTGGATTTGTCTGCGGTGGTGACGGTGAGGGTGGCGGGTTGGCCAGGGGTAAGTTTTCCGCTGAGGCCGGTGATGGAGTAGGTGGAGCCTGGGGCGGCGGCTACTTTGTCGTAGTCGGATTTGTCTTGGAAGGTGAGGGGGAGGACGCCCATGCCGATGAGGTTGGAGCGGTGGATGCGCTCGTAGCTTTTGGTGACGACGGCGCTGACGCCTAGGAGGCGGGTGCCTTTGGCTGCCCAGTCACGGGAGGAGCCCATGCCGTAGTCTTCTCCGGCGATGACGATGAGGTCTGTGCCGTCTTGTTTGTATGCCATGGCGGCATCGTAGATGAAGGCGGGCTGGGAGTGTGGGCAGGGTTTGTTGCCAGAGATAGGGCAGGTGGCGACGATTTCTTGATCTGGGGCGGGCATGGTTTTCTCTCCGTAGTAGAGGGTGTAACCGCCTTCGATGCCTTCGCACATGAGGTTTTTGATACGGACGTTGGCGAAGGTGCCACGGGTCATGACGCGGTCGTTTCCTCGGCGTGATCCGAAGGAGTTGAATGATGCTTTTTCGACGCCGTTTTCTAGGAGGTATTTGCCAGCTGGGGAGGTGGGGCCGATGGCTCCGGCTGGGGAGATGTGGTCGGTGGTGACGGAGTCTCCGAAGATGCCTAGGGGGCGGGCGTCTGGGATGTCTTTGGCCTGGGTGGCTGGGGTGCGTGAGAAGTCATCGAAGAATGGTGGGTTCTGGATGTAGGTGGAGTTTTCTTCCCATGCGTAGATGTCTCCGGTGGCTGACTGGATGTCTACCCAGTTCTGGTTGGCGGTGTCTAGGTTGCTGTAGAGTTTCTGGAAGACTTCTGGGACGAGGGCGGAGTCGATGACTTGGCGGAGTTCTTGTGGGGTTGGCCAGAGGTCTTTGAGGTAGATGGGGTTGCCTTTGGTGTCGTTGCCGATGGGGTCTGTGGCTAGGTCTAGATCGACACGGCCGGCTAGGGCGTAGGCGACGACGAGTGGGGGTGACATGAGGAAGTTGGCACGGATGGAGCCGTGGATGCGGGCCTCGAAGTTACGGTTGCCGGAGAGGACTGAGGCGCAGACGAGGTCGCCTTGTTTGATGCCGTCTTCGATGGCTGGGTGGAGTGGGCCGGAGTTACCGATGCAGGTGGTGCAGCCGTAGCCGACGGTTTGGAAGCCGAGGGTGTCTAGTTCTGCTTGGAGGCCGGTTTTGGTGAGGTAGTCTGTGACGACGCGGGAGCCTGGGCCGAGTGAGGTTTTGACGTAGGGGGCGATGGTGAGGCCGAGTTGGTTTGCTTTTTTGGCGACGAGTCCTGCGGCGAGCATGACGCTGGGGTTGGAGGTGTTGGTGCAGGAGGTGATGGCGGCGATGAGGACGGAGCCGTGGGTGAGCTGGGTGTCTATGGGGAGGAAGGCTTTTGCGGCGTCGACTTGGTTGGGTGTGGGGCGGTTGTTGAGCATTTCTGCTTTGTCTCTGGCTGCGCCTGGTGTGGGGTTATCTAGGAGTGATCCGATGGCGGTGCCTGCGGGTTCTGGCATGTGGATGTCTATGGTGGTGTTGCGGGTGGAGGAGTCACGGCCGAAGCCTCCGTTGGAGGTGGGTGCGGTGAAGAGGTGGTTGAATGTGGCTCCTAGTTTGGGGACATCGATACGGTCTTGTGGGCGTTTGGGGCCGGAGACTGCGGGGAGGATGGTGGAGAGGTCTAGGGTGAGGTTGTCTGTGTAGTCGATCTGGTTTTTTTCTGGGATGCCCCACATTTCTTGTGCTTTGAAGTAGTTTTCGAGTGTGGTGCAGTCTTCTTGTGGGCGTCCGGTGCCGCGGAGGTAGGCGAGGGATTCTTGATCGAGTGGGAAGAATCCCATGGTGGCTCCGTATTCTGGAGCCATGTTGGCGATGGTGGCGCGGTCTGGTAGGGTGAGTGCTGAGGCACCTGGGCCGTAGAATTCGACGAATTTGCCGACGACTCCGTGGTTGCGGAGGATTTCTGTGATACGGAGTGTGAGGTCTGTGGCGGTGACTCCGTTGTTGAGTGTACCGTGGAGGTAGACGCCGACGACTTCTGGGACGAGGATGGTGACTGGCTGGCCGAGCATGGCGGCTTCTGCTTCGATGCCACCGACGCCCCAGCCTACGACTCCGAGGCCGTTGATCATGGTGGTGTGTGAGTCTGTACCTACTAGGGTGTCTGGGTAGTAGGTGTTGTTTTTTGAGAGGGTTCCTTTTGCGAGGTGTTCTAGGTTTACTTGGTGGACGATGCCGATGCCTGGGGGGACTACGTTGAAGGTGCCGAATGCTTGTTGGCCCCATTTGAGGAATTGGTAGCGTTCTTTGTTGCGGATGAATTCTATTTGGAGGTTGCGGTTGAGGGCGGATTGGGAGCCGGCGAAGTCTACTTGGACTGAGTGGTCGATGACGAGGTCAACGGGGACGAGGGGTTCTACGATGGATGGGTCTGCACCTGCTTTGGCTGCGGCATTACGCATGGCGGCGAGGTCAACGACGAGTGGGACGCCGGTGAAGTCTTGGAGGACGACGCGGCCTACGGTGAATGGGACTTCGTATGAGCCTGGGGATTTTGCATTCCAGTTGGCGAGATTTCTGACGTCTTGTTCGGTGATTTTTTTGCCATCGCAGTTACGGAGGAGGGATTCTAGGACGATGCGGATGGAGATGGGGAGGCGGGAGATGTTAGGGAAGCCTTGGGCTTGGAGTGCGGGGAGTGAGTGGTAGTTTGCTGTGGTTCCGTGGCCTGTGGTGAATGATTTTAGGGTATTTTTTTTCATGTTGATGGGGTTTGTGTATTTACGATCTATTATAATACAGATGTGTAGATAAACAAATTATCAAATGAGGTGGTGGGTGGTGGTGATTGTTAGAAGATGGACATGCCGGTGTGGCTGGTGAGGAGTTCTAGGGCGTGGATGCCGGTGGCGGAGTTGCCTTTTGGGTTGAGTCTGGGGCTCCAGGTGGCGACGGCGAATTGTCCTGGGTGGATTGCTACGATTCCTCCTCCTACGCCGCTTTTGGCTGGGAGGCCTACTCGGAAGGCGAATTCGCCGGCTTCATCGTAGAGGCCGCAGGTTTGCATGATGGCGTTGATACGCTTGGTGCGTTGTGGGCAGAGGATGGTTTCTCCGGTGGTGAGGAGTTTTCCTGAGTTGGCGAGGAGGGTGAATGTGCGCGAGAGTTCTTGGCATGACATGGCGATGGCGCAGGCGTGGAAGTAGAGGTCTAGGACGGTGTCGATGTCGGAGTGGATGTTTCCGAAGCTTTTCATGAAGTTGATGATGGAGGTGTTTCTGAATCCGTGGGCTTTTTCTGAGGCGACGACTTTTTCTATGTAGTTGATGGTGTTTGAGCCGGCGAGGTGGCGGACGAAGTTGAGGTATTGTGTTTTTGGGTCATCGAGTAGTTCTACGAGGACGTCGCAGAGGACGATGGCGCCAGCGTTGATGAAGGGGTTGCGGGGGATGCCTTGTTCGTGTTCTAGCTGGACGAGGGAGTTGAATGGGTCACCTGAGGGTTCTACGTCGACTCTTTTGAAGAGGTCTGGGCCTAGTGCTAGGCTGGCTTTTGCGAGGAGGAGGACTTTGGTGATGCTTTGGATGGAGAAGCGTTCTTGGTAGTCACCGATGCCGATGTTGTCTCCGGTGAGGGTGGAGATGTGCATGCCGAATTTGTTGGGGTCTACGGAGGCTAGTTCTGGGATGTAGCTGGCAATTTCCCCGGTTTGGTGTGGGGATACGGTGGTTTGGATGTTGGTTAGGATTTGTTGTAGTTTGTTCATTTCAGTCATGTTGGGTGGTTGATGACTGTTGTTTTATAGGGAGGGTGGTGATGTCACAACTAGATTTAGGGTGGGGGTTATTTCTTTTTACGGAAGCCGTGGGTCATTTGGCCGAGGAAGGTTTTTGGGAATTCTTTTTGGTCGTGGAATCCTAGGGTGATGTCTTTGCCGTTACGGGGGATGTAGGCGGAGCGGAATAGGTAGTCCCAGATGCTGAGTGAGAGTCCGAAGTTCATGCCGTAGCGGTGGTTTTTGGGGAGTTTGCGGGCGTGGTGCCAGATGTGCATTTGTGGGTTGTTGAAGATGTATTTGAGTGGGCCGAGTGGGACGCGGATGTTGGAGTGGTTGAAGTGACCGATGATGATGGTGAAGATGTGGACGATGATGAAGTTTTCGATGCCAAAGCCGATGAGGGCTAGGGGGATGTATTCGATGACTCTGTAGACGACGTTTTCCATCCAGTGGTAGCGGAGGTGGGCGGCGAAGCCCATTTGTTCGACGGAGTGGTGGACTTTGTGGAATTCCCAGAGCCAGGGGACACGGTGGAGCAGGCGGTGGACGTTCCAGTGGATGAAGTCTCGGAGGATGAAGAGTGTGAATAGCTGGGCGGCGACTGACCAGGTCTGGATGTGTATGGCTACGAGGTTGGTTATGCCGATGGAGGCTAGGAGTTCGGTGAACCAGGTGACGACTAGTTCTGATCCGGCGTGGTAGATGACGAGGGAGAAGATGAAGAAGTTGAAGAACATGTAGAAGGTGTCTAGCCAGAAGTCTTTGCGGAACTTGGGCTGGTCTTCGCGCCATGGGCGGAAGATTTCTAGGAGGAAGAAGAAGAGGGAGATGCCGATGAGCCAGTAGAAGTAGTTGTTCCAGCTGGGGTTGCTGATTTCTTTGACGAGGTAGTTCCAGTAGTTGGAGTATGCGTTTTGGATGATTTCTAGTGGTTCTGAGAACATGGCGGTGAGATTTGTTGGTGGCTTGGTGGTGAGATTATGGAGTGGGGGGAAATATTCCGTGAAAAGTGATGTGATGGGGGAGAGTTTTTCAGATTTAGGCTAGGGAAAATTTATCTACTGTTCATTATCAGTAGTTTGAGGTTGTGCAAGTGCTAAGCGGGGTAGCGGGGTGTCTGATAATGTGAGGGGCTTCTTTTTAGTTCTCTGAGTTGGAATTATAGTGGTTTGTTTAAGTTTGACAGTGGTTTGATCTCCTAATGACTCGATAAATGACCCTGTAAACCAAAGTGATACAAAAGGTGATGATCCGATATATAAAAATGAAGGGACAGTAAAGGGTGATGAAATAGATGATGCAAAAATAAGTAGCGCTACGCATGAAATGATATTAATGCTGGATTATTTAAGTTTGACAGAATCTTGAAGTCAGTAAAAATGCTTGTTGAAATAGATGACTGAACAACAACTCCATAATATTATTGGCTATGAGTGCTGAGCTTATTAAAAACCAAGAATATCTTGATTGGTTGAAAGGTTTGAAGCAGTCGTTTCGATGTTCGCAATTAAAGTCTGTGGTGGCAGTTAATTCTAATTTGCTAGAATTTTATTGGGAGCTAGGAGAGGACATTATCTCTCTTCAGGAGCTGAGTAGCTGGGGAGATAGCTTTCTTAAGTAATTGAGCAAAGATCTAACACTGGAATTCCCTGAAATGAAGGGCTTTTCTTATCGTAATCTTTGCTTTATGCGACAGTGGGTGCAATTTTACAAAGAGTTAGATCTTAATAGTGAAACAGCCTGTTTCACAAATGGAGAGCGGGCTAATCTATGCGGGGAGCTAAATGTGATACAGCTTGTTTCACATTTAAAATTAATTCCTTGGGGGCATCATATTGCCATCATGCAGAAATGTGAGAGTGCTAGTGTCGGTTTATTCTACATCAAGTCTACACTCAAAAATGGATGGAGCCGTAGTATTTTGTTACAGCAACTCAAGAGTCAATTACATCGGCGAGAAGCTCAGCTGGTTCATAATTTCGAGGATACGTTGGCAGCTATTGATTCCGACTTAGCAAGTCAAACGCTCAAGGACCCTTACGTATTTGATTTCCTAACATTAAGCGAAGATTTTCAGGAGCGAGAATTGGAGTCATCCTTAATTGATCACCTTGAAAAATTTCTATTAGAGCTAGGCAAGGGCTTTGCCTTTGTAGGTAGGCAATATCAGCTTTCGGTCAGCGATCAGGATTTCTACATCGACTTATTATTTTATCATTTAGAATTGCGCTGCTTTGTGGTGATTGATTTAAAGATTGGAGGGTTTAAAGCGGAGTTCGCTGGAAAGATGAATTTCTACTGTTCAGCGGTTGATGACTTACTTGTTAGAGAAGGAGACAAGCCAACAATTGGACTAATCCTCTGCCGTGATAAAGATAAGTTGATAGCTGAATACTCTCTCCGTGGTTTGAAAAGCCCAATTGGGGTGTCAGAGTATCAGCTAACCCAATCTCTACCAACAGAGCTCAAGTCAAGCCTGCCAAGTATTGAGGATATTGAACGTGAATTAGAGGAGGGGAATGAGTAACGGTGTTGCTAAAAATGCTGCATCCATAAGCTGAATCTACAAATAGAAGAAGTAGAGAAAGCAGAAGAACAATTGAAAAAAGAAAAAAGCGTTTACGAAAGCGTTATAATGTCCAAAGCTAGGTTGTTTTCGATGTTAGAAACACTCGCAATGGCTAACGACATTGAACTAGAGCGACGCCTGAACTTACTTACGAAGGAATCAAATTCTATAAAATCAAGGCTTAAAAAATATAATATAAAGAAGGGTTAGATAGAGCTGGTGGAATAGTTCATGAATACATGGTCGAAATAGGAAGCAAGTTTGAATTTGAAAGAGGCTATCAGCCAATTAATTTACATTTTTCTCTTTGAGACTTTTGATCTTTATCACTTGTCTCCTAAAGGGGAAAAAATTTATCTTAGATCAATGGGAAGTGGTGCAAACTGGCTCTATTGCCATGTGAAACTCTTTTTGGCTCTAAATCGCTATTTTACTGAACTTAAAGGACAGTGTGCAATACCGTCTATTATATTTTTTGATCAACCTACTCAGGTCTACCTCCCTAATTTTAGGCGGGATAATTCAAAAACGTTTGAGGACCAGAAAAAACTAGAAAAATCACTTCGTGTAAAAGGTGCTGTAGAGATTGGAGAAGGGGATGTTGATGCTGATGTTGTAGCAGTCGAAACATTATTCAGCCAGCTATCTATTTATTGTAATGAAATTGAGGAATATTATGGCTATAGTCCCCAGATTATAGTTACGGATCATGCTGATGATCTTGAACTTTCGGATGGTGTAAATTTTGAATCACTTGTAAATGGTAATAGATGGGGAGATCGAGGGGGTGATTCACCCTGTTAAAATTTTAGATTCTTGATTTGAATTCATTTAATTTACATGGAAAGGATTTTAATCTGAAACAAATAGACTGTTATGAGTGGAAGGGAAGGCTTGTAGTGTATATAATATTTTCATTATCTCACTGGAGTAGACAATCTCGATAAAAGAGTAATTTCCTCAGTGTTTATGTAAAATCTAGATTAGATGAAGGAGAAAAATCTGACGATGGAACTGCTCGACCGACCAGCGCTCTGAGCAAGCCACAATTTATCCTTGAAATATAGATGTTTCCGTAGAGAATTTGCATCAAGAATGAAACTATATTTAGAATACTTAAAGGAGATTGAGGAGCGTAAGACTGAAGGTTTGAATCCTAAGCCGATTGATGGAGCTGAGCTGTTGAGTGAAATCATCGCTCAAGTTAAGGATAAAGGGAATGAGCATAGGGCTGCGTCTCTTAACTTTTTCATTTATAATGTGCTGCCTGGGACTACGAGCGCGGCTGGTGAGAAGGCTGAGTTTCTTAAGGAGATTATTCTTGGGGAGTCTGAGGTGGAGGAGATTTCTCAGGCGTTTGCGTTTGAGTTGTTGTCTCACATGAAGGGAGGGGCGTCTATTGAGGTGCTGCTGGATTTGGCTTTGAATGATGGGGTGGATGCTGGGATTGCTAAGCAGGCTGCTGAGGTGTTGAAGACTCAGGTATTTCTTTATGAGGCTGATATGGAGAAGCTTGAGGCTTCTTATAAGGCGGGTAATGCTATTGCTAAAGAGCTTCTTGAGAGTTATGTGGCGGCGGAATTTTTTACGAAGCTTCCTGAGATTGAGGAAGAGATCAAGCTGGTTACTTACATTGCTGGTGAAGGTGATATTTCTACGGATTTGCTTTCTCCTGGTGGGGAGGCGCATTCGCGCTCTGACCGTGAGCTTCATGGTAAGTGTTTTATTTCTCCAGAGGCTCAGCAGGAGATCTCAGATCTTCAGGCGGCTCATACTGATAAGCGTGTGATGCTTATTGCTGAGAAGGGGACGATGGGTGTGGGGTCGTCTAGGATGTCTGGTATTAATAATACGGCGTTGTGGGCTGGTAGACAGGCTAGTGCTTATGTGCCGTTTGTGAATATTTCACCTATTGTGGCTGGGACAAATGGGATTTCTCCGATTTTCTTGACTACTGTGGATGTGACTGGCGGACTTGGTCTGGATCTTAAAAACTGGGTTCGTAAGGTGGATGCTGATGGTAATACTGTTCTCGATGAGGATGGTGAGCCAGTGTTGGAGCAGGCTTATTCTGTGGATACTGGGACGATTCTTACGGTGAATACGAAGACGAAGAAGCTATCTAATGGTGATAAGGAATTGGTGGATATTTCATCTGCTCTTACGCCACAGAAAGTGGAGTTTATGAAGGCTGGTGGTTCTTACGCGATTGTGTTTGGTAAGAAGTTGCAGACTTTGGCGGCGAAGATTATGGGAGTGGATGCTCCGCAGGTGTTTGCGCCTTCTAAGGTGGTTTCAAACGATGGTCAGGGTTTGACTGCGGTTGAGAAGATTTTCAATAGGAATGCGGTGGGAGTGCCTAAGGGGACTGTGCTGCATGCTGGGTCTGATGTGCGTGTGGAGGTGAACATTGTTGGTTCGCAGGATACGACTGGTTTGATGACTTCTCAGGAGCTTGAGGCGATGGCGGCTACGATTATTTCACCGGTGGTGGATGGTGCGTATCAGTCTGGTTGTCACACGGCGTCTGTTTGGGATAAGAAGGCTCAGGCTAATATTCCTAAGTTGATGAGTTTCATGCAGAAGTTTGGTTTGATCACTGCTCGTGACCCTGAGGATAAGTATCATCCGATGACGGATGTTATCCATAAGGTTTTGAATGATCTTGCGGTGGATGACTGGGATGTGATCATTGGTGGTGACTCTCATACGCGTATGTCTAAGGGTGTGGCATTTGGTGCTGACTCTGGGACTGTGGCGCTAGCGCTGGCAACGGGGGAGGCTACGATGCCGATTCCTGAGTCTGTGAAGGTGACGTTTAAAGGAACGATGAAGGATCACATGGATTTCCGTGATGTGGTGCATGCTACGCAGTTGCAGATGCTTCAGGAGTTTGGTGAGAATGTGTTCCAGGGCCGTATAATTGAGGTTCATATTGGGACGCTTCCATCTGATCAGGCGTTTACGTTTACTGACTGGACTGCGGAGATGAAGGCTAAGGCATCGATTTGTATTTCTGAGAATGAGACGCTTATTGAGTCACTGGAGATTGCTAAGGGCAGGATTCAGATCATGATTGATAAGGGGATGGATAATGCAGGTCAGGTTCTTCAGGGCTTGATTGACAAGGCGAATAAGCGGATTTCAGATATTAGGTCTGGTGCGAATCCGGCGTTGACTCCTGATGCGAGTGCTAAGTATTCTGCTGAATTTGTGGTGGATCTTGATAAGATTGACCAGCCGATGATTGCTGATCCGGATGTGAACAATGATGATGTATCTAAGCGTTATACGCATGACACTATCCGTGAGTTAGATTTCTACGGTGGTGACAAGCATGTGGATCTTGGTTTTGTGGGATCATGCATGGTGCATAAGGGTGACTTGAAGATTGTATCTCAGATGTTGAGAAACCTTGAGGCAGCTCAGGGTAAGGTGGAGTTTAAGGCGCCACTTGTGGTTGCGGCTCCTACTTATAACATCATTGATGAACTTAAGGCTGAGGGTGACTGGGATATGTTAGAGAAGTATTCAGGATTTGTGTTCGATGATAGTGCTCCTAAGGGTGCGGCTAGGGTTGAGTATGAGAATATGATGTATCTTGAGCGTCCGGGTTGTAACCTTTGCATGGGTAATCAGGAGAAGGCTGAGAAGGGCGACACTGTGATGGCGACCTCTACGCGTTTGTTCCAAGGCCGAGTGGTAGCGGATTCTGACCGTAAGAAGGGTGAGTCATTGCTGGCATCGACTCCGGTTGTGGTTCTCTCTGCGATACTTGGTAGAATTCCAAATATGGAGGAGTATAAGGCGGCTGTTGTGGGGATTAACCTGACGAAGTTTGCTCCTAGTAATCAATCAATGGTTTCTTAAAAGGAAGCTGTTAGATTAGGATTTTTAAAGTGTGGCTCTGTGATGGGGCTGCACTTTTTTTGTGGGGTGGGGAGGTGAGCTTTGGTAGTTCTTACGTGTTGGGGATCTGCGATCCGTCAGAGGTTGATTGGTCAATGGTCATTGGTGGTGGACGATGGAACGCTTGGTCGATGAAACAGAACTTGCTTGGTTTGATGGATTTTTTACCACGAATCGGTAAGAATCGGCACTAAATTTCGCGAATGGTGGACGATGGAACACTTGGATGAGATTGACTTTTTTAGGATATCTGACTATATGTCGGGGCTGTCTTTTGAAGGACAGATTGATTTTTATATGAAAACTACATTCACACTTGATAAGCCTAAGGTAAAGTTAGCGCGGCAGATAGAGGCTACGAAGTCTCAGATTAATAAATATGTTAAGCGTGAGCGTGGTAAGAAGTTACCTGAGGGGGCTGATTTCTGGGATTTCTCCTGTAAGTTTGGAGATACAAAGGATGATGCGAAGCCTTGCCACTTGAAGGAGATTATGAAGCATATTGATGAGGCTGAGGCGAAGGAGCAGATTAGCTTCTATGTGGAGATTACTACGGTTGTGGGGCGTAGGCAGAAGAAGCAGGACTAGCATTTAAGGTTGGTCTATAGTTTGGCATTTATTGCCTTGGTTAGACTGGCTGCTTTTTGCTTGGCTTGGTTTAGTGGAAGACCTTTGGGGACTTTTGGGCGCTTGTGTCCGGTTTCGGTGAGCCATGCGTTGCGCAGGATTTGAGCTCGCTGGTTGATGAGCTGGAGGAGTTCAGGGGAGCCGCCTAGATGCGTTACCATTTCCTGTGGGTTCTTGCTATTGGCTGATTTATTGTCGCCAAACCAAGCTAAGATTGGCTGAGTCATTACCCAGTGGCCATCTTGGTTTGGGTGGACGCCGTCTTTTTGATAGGTGAATTTAGGGTTTGTTCTTCTCTGTTGTTGGAGAGTTTTGCCCATGTGGGTGTTTACGTCGATGACGTTCCAGCCATTTTTACGCTGTGATACTAGCCATGTTGAGTAGGTTTTGAGGACATCGGCGTAGTATTCTTGTTTTGGTTTTATCTGAGCGTCGAAGTTGGCTGGGGTAATGAAGATGATCTGTGCGCCTGCTGCTTCGGCTTTAGTTTTGAGTTTAGTGATTCCTGCTTGGTATTTCTGGAAGCGTTCTTTATCGAGGGGCTGGTAGATGCCGCAGTTCATGCCGTAGCAGGCGAAGATGAGGTCTGGTTTTGTCTTGGTGAGGACGCGGTCTAGTCGTTCGAAGAGGTCTGGTCTGGGAAATCTTCCTCCGGCGTGACCTTTTTCACTCAGTCCTGAGACTGTTTCTGATCCAAGACCGAGGTTGATGACGGATCGTTGTTGTTTGGGGTAGGTGAGTGTGAGCCAGGTTTCAATATGGCTTACATAAGTGCCTGCATATGTGATGCTGTCGCCTAGAAAGATAATATTCTTAGAGTTCTGGATAAGTTCTTGATGGGGAGCAACCGGTTTAGCGTGGGATGAGGTGGCTAAGATGGATGCTAAGCAGAAATAAATGAGATAAGTATATCTTTTCATGATGGGTGAGTTACTTAAATGGGTGATTTAATCGAGCACTGCTATTAAAACTGTGGAGAGTTTTGGATGGCTTGGAGTAGCTGGGAGGCGTGCCATTGGCCAGGGGCGGTTGCTTTGGTTCCGAGGTATCCGTAGTTTAAGACTGATCCGAGCTGGGCGTAGAGGAGTCTGGATGCTGGAGCTAGTGGTCCCATACCCATTAGGGAGATGGCTATGGATGGGGTGTTCTGGATGATTTCTGCGCAGCGGAATATGTCTGAGACGGATTCGTGGAAGACGGCGATTTTAGCGATGTCTGCGCCGCTGTCGATGGCGCGGGAGATGACGTCTTTGAGCTGATCTGACGATGGGGTTTTTTTGAAGTTGTGATGGGATGCGATGAGGATGCATCCCATGTCTTTGACGTAGGTCGCGGCTTCGTGCATTTCTTCGATGTTAGCGAGCTCGATATCGACGAAGTTTGCCATGGGGGAGAGGCCCATGATGAGCTGTGATCTCTGGGTGGAGTCTAGCTGGCTTTGACCACCTTCTGTGGTGCATCTGGCGGTGATGAGGGTCTGAACTTGGGTGTTTTTCAGTTTGAGGAGGACGTTTTTTACAATTGGGAGTTGTGGGACGAGGTTATCTAACCGGAATTCGACGATGTCTGATTCTGCTGTTGAGAATGGGTGATCTAACAGAGCTGGGTCGGCCACAGAGCCTACTGTTTTAGGGGATGAGGGCATGCTAGGATGGGATGATCTATAACTCATAATTGGGAGCAATGTGCTGGAAACTATTGGTCTTGTCAATGTATGGAAAAGCCATCGGTGGAAAAAATGTGAAAAAGTTGGTTTGGAGGTTTGACATAGCACGGCAAAAAAGGGTTATATAGATGAAAGATAGATTTAGTCTGTCTCTCACACACACCTACTTTACCAACTACACGGAACTATACGTAACTCATGAGCGAAGAGAAAAATAATCAAGCGAAAACTGACCCGGCGGCTACACAGCCTATCAAGAAAACTTCAGCGGTGCCTCTTAGAAAAGAGACAGTGCGCGTTACTTTAAAAGCACCAGGCGCTAAGCCTGGTGGTGCGCCAGCGGGCGTGGAGTCATCAGCACCAGCACCAGCTCCTACAATGAAGCTTGGTAATGTAGCGCCTCCAAGGCCACTATCCGCGGCACCAACTATTCCTTTAGGAGCACCAGTGGCACCGCCATCAGCACCTAAGGCTAATCTTCCAGATGCGACATCTGCAGTGCCTCTTAAGCAAGAGACAATGCGTGTGACATTGAAGGCGGATAAGGACGGTAATCCAGCAGGCGGCGCACCAGCGGCACCAGCACCGGCACCGACAATTCCACTTGGTGGAGGAGCTCCTAAGCCACCAACACCAGCGAGCCCAGCACCAACTATGAAGTTAGGTGGAGCACCAACAGTGCCACTCGCTACACAGCCACTCAATGCGCCTTTAGGCGGAGGTGGTGCTAGCCAGCCACTACCAAAAGCAACTGTGGAGCTTCAGCAAACACAGCAACTCACTCAAGGGTTAGGTGCACCGACACAGGCTGCGACTATCCAGACAGTATCAGAAGGAGATGAAGCATCACGTGGCGGAACAGGAGCGGCATTGCCACTTACTATTGTGGCGTTTGTGCTTTCACTTATCGTTCTCTACTTCCAGTTCTCACATGCTAAGATCTGGGTCGATGAGCACAAAGACGGAGACACGATGTCTATCTTTGAGTCTGCAGAATAATAAGTTAGTCAACCACACCTTTTACTACTAAGAAAAAATTATGTTTATTCCTATTTTACTCATTCTTCTCGCTGCTGGCGTCATTACCATCGCTTATCTTACAAGCGTAGTGCCTAAGTAGAGAGTAGGAGAGATTAACAATTAATGATTTAGAGATTCTAGATCAAGTACACTTCATTGAGAGCCGCATGCTAATTTTTTTAGTCTGCGGCTCTTGACGTTTTAACAAATAGAGGCATAGTTACGGCATGGCATTACAATTAAATGAAGCAAATTTCGAAGCTGAGGTATTAAACTCAAGCAAACCTGTACTCATTGATTTCTGGGCTGAGTGGTGTGGACCATGTAAAATGATCGGACCACTCATCGACGAGCTCGCTGAGGAAATGGGAGATACTGCGGTGGTTGGTAAAGTAGAAGTAGATACTGCACAGGCACTCGCTGCGAAATATGGAGTTCGTTCAATTCCATTCCTTTTGTTCATGAAGGACGGTGAAGTGAAGGATCAGATCGTAGGCGCAAATGTGACCAAAGAAGCACTCAAAGCAAAGCTAGAAGCACTCTAGTCTTTTTGAGGGTTTTCCAATAACTCAAATTTATCTTATAGTCCTGTTAGAATGCATTTCTGGCAGGACTATTTTTTTGTCGCGTCGCGTATAACGGCTTTGGCGCATGCGATTTTTTTAGCTTGGGGGATGGAATGATTTATTGCTTCTGTTCTTGTTTGGTTTGGTTTTTTTCGGCTTTTTTATGTTTGTGGAGGGTGTCCCAGATCTCGCCTTTCTTCGCGAGTTTGTTTGGGAATGGGGGGATTCCTGGTGGGGTGAAGACGATTCCTGCGGAGGTGATGTAGAGGTCGTGTTTAGATTTTTTAGCAAACTCGGTGATGGCTGTGGTTATGGAGACGTTTCTGGCGGTGTAGGTGATAAGAGGGGGGGCTTCTTCTGGTATTAGCGGATTGATTGGTAGAGGGGGAGGTGTGATGATGGTGATGGAGACTCCTTTTTTACTGGGGTCAAGAGTTTGATCATCTAGTTCTATTGATCTGCTGATTATGAAATTTCGGCTTTCAACAAGGGTGGCTTTTTCTAGATATGTAGCTTGGAGAATGATATTGTCTAGTTGTTGGCGTGTTTTGGTGACGATGCGATTGCCGAATTTTGGCAGAGCTGTGAGTGTGGAAATAGGGATGGTTATGATGAGTAAAATAGTTGTTATGAGTTTGAGGTGATTTTTTTCATGAGATAAATTCATAGTTTTGAGGTGGGGATCTAATTAGAGATTAACATTTTTGGTGATACTTCTGGAAGCGTAAAACTTGATTAGGGGCTGCAAAGAGTGATAAAAGATGAAGAATTTGTGCTAAAATGTGACTTTTTTCGGATTTGAAGCATTTTTGTCGGGACATTTGTCCTCAGATATGGTCTCCATTCGCCAGCAATTCTCCCTTAACAATTTAGACAAAATACAAACAACAATGGCAACTATAACAAAACGCGATCTAGTAATCAAACTCAGCAACGACACCGGTCTAACCCAGCAAGAAGTTTTCTCAGTAGTGCAGGGAGCACTTGACTCAATCACAGAGGAACTAGCTAAGGGTAATTCAGTTGTGATGCGTAACTTTGGTGCATTTCAGGTAAGAGAAGTAAAAGGCAAGATCGGGCGTAACCCTAAAGATCCTTCTAAGGATGTGCCAATTCCACCACGTGCAGTGGTGAAATTCAAGCCAGGTAAAGAGATGAAAGAGAAGGTAGCTCCTATCCTTCCTCTTATCCAGCAGGGTGGCTAAAACGATGATGAATCGATTTTACAGTTTTACCTAATTTTAATGGTGTGGTCATAACTGATCACACCATTTTTTTGTTAAGATTGACTCTGTTACTTGGAGTTGAGGGGAGCAGGGAAATTAGGAATTAAAAATTGATTTTGTCTTATTTAAGATGTGCAAACTAACTAATATAGAGTAAAGAAGGTCAGATCATGGAAACAGAAATAGTATATGCGGAAGAAGAGATGGCCCAGGAGGCAATCTCAAAAGCAGTTCGCCTTCTCAATGACGGTGAAGTGGTGGCACTGCCGACAGAAACTGTGTATGGCTTAGGAGCTAATGCACTGGATGCTGATGCTGTGGCAAAGGTGTTTGAGGCTAAGGGAAGACCATCGTTTGATCCGTTGATTATCCATTTATCTACGCGTGAAGAAATCCATGATTATTGTGATATTTCACCTGAGCTTAATGTGGTGGTGCAGCAGTTGATCCAGGAGTTCTGGCCGGGGCCATTGACGATGGTGTTGCCTAAGAAGGATATTATTCCTGATATTGTGACGAGTGGGTTGCCTACGGTTGCTGTGAGAATGAGTGCGCATCCGATCATGCAGGATATTTGTAAGGCATTTGGTAAGCCTATTGCGGCGCCGAGTGCGAATCAATTTGGTAAGATCAGTCCGACTTCTGCAGGGGCGGTGCTTAAGGAACTGGATGGTAAGATTCCGCTTATTGTGGATGGGGGGGCATGTAATGCCGGCTTGGAGAGTACTATTGTGCGTGTGGAGCTAGGTGCGACTAGTGAGGATAAGCCGCAGTTGCATTTGCTGAGGGCTGGGCCTGTGGTGAAGGAAGATTTACAGAAGATAGGGAAGGTGATCCGGCCTAAGAAGCTGAGTGAGCGAGCAAGGAAGCTGCTGAAAGAGAAGCAGGCTGAGGGTGGTGATACTGGTGAGAAGTCTGTGGAGGCTCCAGGAATGCTGGAGAGTCACTATGCTCCGAACACGCCGTTGTATTTATTTAACAAACCTAGTGATTTTGTTCCTGAAGATGGGAAGAGCTATGCGCTTCTGAGCTATCGGGGGCAGGCTAAGGATGGCTATATGGAGCTTTATGACTGGGATGTGATAGAGGAACTTACTCCTGGTAAAGGTAAGCTGGGCGAGGCTTCTGTGAGGTTGTACCATGTGCTTAGAATGCTGGATGAATCTGGGGTGGATGCTATTGTGGCTGAACCTGTAGCGGATACTGGGCTGGGTGTGGCGATCAATGATAGGTTGCGAAGAGCGAGCCAGAGGTAAGTTTTTTTTGAGGGAACATATTTATGCTAAGATCACTCATGACTGTAAGCGGGTTCACCCTGCTTAGTAGAATACTCGGACTCGTTCGTGAAATGCTCATTGCTCATTTTTTAGGTGCGGGGGCTAAGTCCGATGTATGGGTAGCTGCATTTAGATTTCCTAATTTGTTTCGTAGGATTCTGGGGGAAGGCGCGCTGAATGCTGCGTTTGTTCCGTTGTATTCTGGGAAGCTAGAAAGTGAAGGTAGTGAAGTAGCGTCAAATTTTGGCTCTAGGGTTACTATTTTACTGAGTATCATTTTAGCGCTGATCTGCGTGGTGTGTTATGTCTTTATGGAAGGCATTACGCGGTTTTTGACCAGTGGGTTTAGTGAAGAAAAGATTTTAGAGGCTACTTACTTCTCGAAGATCACGATTAGTTATTTATTCTTGATCTGTATTGTGGCTGCGGTGAGTGGTATTTTAAATAGTCATAGGAAGTTTGCTGCGCCATCGTTTGCTTATGCTATTTTGAATGTTGTATTTCTTATTGGCATTCTGGGGGCGATGCCTTTTGTGGAGAACAAGACTGAGGTTTTGGCTTGGTCGTTAGTTATTGGTGGAGTGGTTCAGTTGGCAGTGGTGGTGATCTCTCTTATTCGGTCGGAGTTTAAATTTAAGCTAACGATTCCGAAGATAGATACTGATATTAAGCGGCTTGGGTTGCTGATGGGGCCGGGGTTGATTAGTGCTGGTGTGCAGCAGTTTAACTTGATTGTGGGGCAGTGGGTGGCGTCTCACCAGAACGGTGGGATGAGTTATATATTTTATTCTGATCGAGTGAATCAATTGCCCTTGGGTATTATTGGGATTGCATTTGGGATTGTGTTGTTGCCTGAGCTAACGAAGAAACTTAAAGGAGGGAGGCGCGAGGAAGCGCGACAGAGTATTGAGGATGGGATGACGATGGCTATGTTTATAGCGATTCCAGCGATGGTGGGGATGGCGGTTTTAGCTGAGCCTATCATGATAGCGTTGTTTAAGGGGGGAGAGTTTACGTTAGAAAAAGGGGTGTTGTGTGGTCAGGCGTTGATGGCATTTGCCATTGGTTGTCCTGCCTATATTGCGGCGCGAGTGATGCAGGCTGGATATTTTGCGAATGAGGATACTAAGACACCTATGAAATATACGATGGTTGCGGCTGTGGTGAACATCATTTTGTGCTTGGTAGCTTGGTGGATGATGGGGTCTGGTGGTGCTTTGCATGTGGGCTGTGCAGCGGCGACATCGGTTGCTGGGTGGGTGAATATTTTATTGCTTAGTTGGGGGTTGAAGAAGCAGGGGCTGCTTCATGTGACGCGAGATTTCTGGATGAAGTTTGGTAAGATGCTAGTGGCTAGTGTTGTGATGGGGGTGGCTGCTTGGTTTGTGGCTGATCTGTTTCAAGACTTGATATATAATGGGTTGAGAATGATTAGAATCTTGCTAGTTGGCTTCATTGCTAGTTTTGGTTTGGTGCTTTATTTATTGGTTTCACATATGATTGGGGCGGTATCGCTGGCAGATCTTAAGGCTAGCTTTAAGCGATAGATCATTTGAATCGATGTGTACATCGACGAAAACGATTTTGTTAGAGAGTGTGGTCATGTAGACTGTGATGATGAAGAATGGATTGTTACGGTGGTTTTCGATTGGGGCGTTTAGTTTTGCGAATTTAAGTTGCTCGTTTGGAGGTGCGGCTGAGAATGAAGCTGATGAGCTTAGTCCTATCCCGATTGTGTATTCACCGAATTATAAGATTAGTGTGTTTGGGATGGAGAAGTTGCATCCGTTTGACATTGCTAAGTATGATAAGATTTATGATGGGCTTAAGAAAGATGGTTATGTTACTAAGAAGAGTGTGATCGATCCGGCAGAGGTGACGCGTGAGCAGATGTTGTTGATTCATACTGAGGATTATTTGGAGAGCTTGAAGAAGACGGCGAATGTGGCTGGGTATCTGGAGGCACCGCAGCTTAAGATAGTGCCTAATCATTTGCTGGATAAGATGATAGTGAGTAGGTTTAGGCGGGCTGCTGGAGGAACGATAGAGGCGGCTAGGCAGGCGCTTAAATCACCTTCAAAAATGGCGATCAATCTTGGTGGTGGGTTTCACCATGCTAAGCCGGAGACTGGTGAGGGATTTTGTATTATAGCGGATGTGCCGATTGCTATTCGGGTGTTACAGAAGGAGAAGTTGATCAAGCGTGCGTTGATTATTGATACGGATATTCATCAGGGGAATGGTACGATTGTGAGTTTGAAGGATGATCTGAGTACTTATACGTTTTCGATGCATGAGGGTGGGATTTATCCTATGCCTAAGGAGGTGGGGGATGAGGATGTGGAGCTGGATGGTGGGGTGACGGATGCGATTTATTTGAAGGTTTTGGCGGGGAAGTTAGATGCGCTGTTTGTGAAATCTAGTCCTGATATGGTGTTTCATGTTGCTGGGTGTGATGCTCTGGATGGTGATCCATTGGCTTCTGGGCTGATGACGCATGAGGGGATACAGAAGAGGGATGAGATGATTGTGGCGGCTTGTAAAAAGCATGGTGTTCCTTATGTGATGACTCTTTCTGGTGGTTATAGTAAGGATGCTTGGAATGCGCAGTATAAGAGTATTAAGGCGCTGATTGAGGGAGAGCAGTAAGTTGGGGGATTTGTAAATGGTATGTAAAACAAACTCATTTAAATTGAACAAGATGTAGAATTGGGCAACATAGTATGTATGAGTGCTAAATTTTCTTCTCTTTTGATGTGTGGTTTGTGTGTGTGTCCGGTGGTATCGGCTTATGATCTGCATGAGTGGGGAACGTTTACGACGGTTTCTGGTTCTGATGGTGGGTTGTTGGCAGGATTGCATGTGGAGGAGGAGCATTTGCCGCCGTTTGTGTATTCGCATATAGGGATGCGGCCACAGGATAATGAAATGAATCCGTTCTATTTTACTGGTCAGGGGGCTAGAAATTCTAGGCGGCAGTTTTTTGTGATGCAGGATGGGGAGAAGGTGATCCAGCCAATGAGAGGGACGAAGGGGATTCCTAGAGCGATGCTGGCGAATGTGACTGTGAAGATGGAGACTCCGGTGATTTATTTTTATGGGGATGATACGCGGAAGGTGAATGTGAAGGTGGGTTTTAATGGTGGGACAATTAGTCAGTGGTACCCGGATCGCGTGGCTGGGGATACGCCTAATTTGATTAAGAAGGGGGAGTTTAAGATAAGTGCGAGCCTTAGTAGTGTTAAGGATAGGGAGATGGTGTTGTATAAGCCGATTGATTTTTCTAAGCATTATGATGGTTCGATAGAGTGGGATGTGGAAATCTTGCCCAAGTCTGAGGCTGATGATGCGCTGACATTTAAGCCTTATGAGAATAGTGCGTGGATCTACCCTCGGGTGGCGGATGCGAATATGCTAAAGGTGGGGGATGAGTTTGAGGATTTTCTGTTTTACCGAGGAGTGGGGAATTTTGAGTTGCCGGCGACATTCAGTGTGGATTCTGCTGAGACTTTACAGGTGAAGAATAATAGTGAGGAGGCGATTCCGTTTGCGTTTGCTTTTGAGAATGTGGGGGGGAAGTTTCGCTATAAAGCGATTGGCGCAGTAGCGGGTGGTGGTTTGGCGAAGGTTGCGGAGAGTGAGTGGGAAGCGGCGGCGGAGGGGGAGTCGCAGCAGGTTGAGGTTTTTAGGCAAATGCGTGAGGGGTTGGTGGCTCAGGGGCTGACTATTGATGAAGCGAATGGGATGATTAAGACTTGGTGGAAGTCGTATTTTAATAAGTCTGGTTTGCGTGTGTTTTGGGTAGTGCCGCAGGGTGATCTGGAGAGGATTTTACCGCTTAGTGTTGATCCTAAGCCTGCGAGTCAGGTGCGGGTTCTGGTGGGGAGGGCTGATGTGATGCGGCCTAAGTTTGAGAAGAGATTAATTGCAGATTTGGGGACTTATCGGTTTAAGAGTTATAATGAGGATCGTTTTATACAGCCTTATATGAATAGGCTCAGGCAACTTGTGAAGAAGCCAGTTTATCTGAGTCTAGATGAGCATAGTTTGGTGTATGTGGATCTGAAGATGTCAGCGAAGAAGGGGGATTCGGTAGAAGAGGAGAATTTGCGTTTGTATCCAGGTAAAGCTGTGACGTTTAAGAATTTAAAGCTTTCGGGTGAATGGAAGGTAGAGGGAGAGGACCAGTTGAGGATTGATGAGACTGTTTTCACGTTAGATCCGGCAACTGGTATTTTGGCTGCTGAAGCTGAGGGGTATTTTGATTCTTATGAGATCCAGTTGCCGAAGGTTTTGAATTAGATGGTATACTGGGTGAACTATGGTAGGGATCTGTATACCACGAATTTATATGAGTTTTCACGAATGGTGGACAGATTTTGATCACTAAATAGTGCTGAATCACGCTGAACATGGCTAGTGGGCTATGGATGATGCCTGCGGCGCTGGACCACGGAAGGCACAGAAAGCACGGAACAGGGTTGATGGGTAGTGAACTTGGTTGCTGTGATTTTTATGTGAGGAATGTCGTGTATTTTAAATTATTGAGGGTCTTATTTTGACGTAAATGACTACTTGGTATAATGTATTTCTCTCTAGATTGGTCGAACTGAGATAATATCTTGCATCTTGATTGTGGATCATTAAATTTCTGGCATGCGGATAATAGCAGGGACAGCGGGGAGACGGAATTTTAGGGTGCCGAAGGCGATAGTGAGGCCGACGACGGATAGGACGCGTGAGGCGATGTTCTCTATGCTGGCGCAGCATATTCCTGGGGCGAAGGTTTTGGATTTATTTGCGGGTTCTGGTGCGCTGGGGTTGGAGAGTCTGAGTAGGGGGGCGGAGAGTTGTGTGTTTGTGGATGAGAGTAGGGAGTGTGTGAATACGGTGAAGTTGAATTTGAAGACTTTGAGGTTACATGGGGGTAAGGTGGTGCAGAGTGATGTGATGAAGATGATAGGGCGGGTGTCTCTGAGTCAGTATGATGTGATTTTTGCGGATCCTCCGTATTGGAAGAATGTGGGGGATAGGGATTTTGTGAAGGAGATGTTTGAGTGTGAGAATTTCTCGAATGTGTTGGTGGATGATGGGATGTTGGTGATAGAGGCTGATGAGCGGGCGGAGATAGATTGTGGTGAGAAGTGGGAGCAGATCGATAGGCGTAAGTATGGTGGGTGCGCGATCTTTTTCTTTCAGAAGAAGGGGGCGGTTTAGGGAGGATTATGGGTAAGTTTTTTGTTCTGGTAGTTTATAATTTGTTGTTGCCGGTTTTCTTTGTTTTTGCGTTTCCTGGGTGGCTGATTAAGATGGCTAAGCGGGGTGGGCTGGGGACTGGGTTGCTGGAGAGGTTTGGGGTTTTTAAGGAGGATGCGTTGTTTGAGAGACAGGGGGCGGTTTATATTCATGCGGTGAGCGTGGGGGAGGTGTTGATAGCGATAAAGCTGATCAACGAGTGGCTGAGGCAGTATCCTGAGGAGAGGATCTTGTTGGTGCCGACTACGGCTACTGGGCATGCGGTGGCTATGGAGCATGCGCCTGAGGGGGTGAGGGTGATTTATAGTCCGTTGGATTTTGGGTTTGTTTTGAGGAGGGTTTTTAGGCGGTTTGCTCCGAAGCAGATTGTGCTGATGGAGTCTGAGATCTGGCCGAATATGCTGAGTGTGGCGGAGGGGATGTCGATTCCGGTGAATGTGGCGAATGCGAGGTTGTCTCCGAGGTCTGAGGGGCGGTATTTGAAGTTGAGGGTGATTTTGAGTCCTTTGTTGGGGATGCTGAATAGGTTATGTGCACAGGATTCTGGGGATAAAGCGAGGTGGGAGTCTGTGGGGGTGCCGAGTGAGCGGGTGGTGGTGACTGGGAGTGTGAAGTTTGATCAATCGGGTGCGGGGAAGCCGCAGAGGCGGGTGGAGTTTGGTGAGAAGTTGGGTGGGGTTGCTGATGGTAAGAAGGTGGTGATGGCGATTAGTACGCATGCTGGGGAGGAGGCTTGGATAGCGGCTGGGTTGTGGGAGTTGCGTGATGAGATTTGTTTGGTGATAGTGCCGCGTCATGCGGAGCGTAGGACTGAGGTGGTGAGTGATATTGAGGCTGAGGGGTATGAGGTGGTTTTGCGGAGTGCGTATGAGGTAAAGGCTGGGGCTTGTTTGGTGGTGGATAGTACTGGGGAGCTTAGGGACTGGACGGCGCATGCTGATGTGGTGATTGTGGGGAAATCCATTTTAGGGAAAGGTGGGCAGAATCCAACTGAGGCGATGGCTGTGAAGGTGCCGGTGTTGAGCGGTCCGCATATGAGGAATTTTGAGCCGTTGGTGACTCAGTTGAAGGATGCTGGTGGGATAAGGGTGTTTTCTGATAAGGCAGAAATGTTAGATTCTGTTAGGTTGTTGCTAGGTGATGATGGGTTGAGAGGGAGACAGGCGGAGGCTGCACTGGGGGTGCTAGAGGGGCATCAGGGGGCGGCTCGGAGGACGGTGGAGGTTTTAGGAGAAGGATTGTAGGATGAATTTTAAAGATGTGACCTAGGGATGCAGGGTGCTTTTTGCTAGGTTGATATGAAGTTCTCCTATAGAGAGCGGGTGTGTTTTATGGAAGAAAGGGGTGTATAGGTTTGCCAGGGTGGGGAAATTTGTTAGGGTTTTTGTATGAGTGATCCTTTTAAAAATAAAGGGCTGAGAAAGCCTTACCTGACGATGCCTGGTGCGACTGGAATGCCTAATATGAAAGATTTTCTTTCTTCTATGCCGAAGGAGCGTGAGCATCGATTTGAGTCTGCCGGGGAGTTTATAACTCGGCTGGCGAATAGGGTCACTAAGTGGAGAAATTCTTTGCCGGAGGATGAAATACCGGTGGTGTTGACGTTTTTACCTACGGGTGATGTGGTGGAGGTGATTACGGTGGGGGAGGATGGCCATTCTAGTGTGGTGATAGAGGGCTTGGTGAATGACTCGCCGTGTATGTTTATTTCTCATCAGGCGAGTTTGCAGATACTTTGTTATACGAGGAAGGTGGTGGATGAAGAGGGGGAGGAGGAAGAACCGAAGAAGAAACGGACTATTGGATTTCATGTGGGGGGGGAGGAGATAGAGGCGTAGGGCGCTTCGCTTGAATTAGGAATTAGGAATTAGGAATTAGGGGTGATGGTGATTAGTTGTTGGTTAGTGGGAGGTCCCAGGTCCAGGTGGGGGTGCCTTTTAGCCAGTGGGAGGTGTCTCCTAAGGCTCGGGTGATGGTGTTGGAGACGGCACTTTTTAGGTGTGATGAGCCGTCTTTGCTCATTTTGAAGGCGCGATCTAGTGCATAGTTGCCGTCGGGTTTGCGGGTGATGGACCAGATGAATGCTGGGCGGAGTTCTTCTCCGTTTTCTGAACGGATGTGCATTTCTCCCATGTTTAGGGCTGCGATGTAGATGGTGTTGGGTTGGTCTGGGAGTTGGTAGGTTTTGTGCCAGCCTCTGGTGAACCAGGTGATGGTTTGGAGGTCTTGTGAGTCTTGAAAACTTACCTCTAGGTTGTGGTCTTTTTTGAAGCTTAGGATGACTGGAGGCTCGTCTTCGCGGTCAAAGAAGGACCAGTAGCTGGTGTGGAAGGTTTCTCCGTCCTCTGCGATCATGCGCCAGAGGAAGATGTTGGAGAATGTGGGGCCAGTCATCATGCGTTGTTTTGAGATGCCTTTTTCTGCGAGGATTTTATCGAAATGTTGTTCGGCTTTGTGTTTCATGACTAGGCTGGCGATGAAGTAGAGGGTGAGCCAGCTGGTGGTGATGAGGGCGATTTTCTTCCTGCGGGGGGTGTTTTTTCTGCCGTATGTGATGGCGAGGATGAGGCCGATGAGGATGGGGACGAGGAAGAAGAGGTCGATGATGAAGATGTTGTCGAGCGAGACGCGTTGGCTGCTGAAGGGCTCGAAGATTTGGGTGCCGTAGGTGTTGAAGCAGTCGATGAGGACGTGGGTGGATAGAGCTAGGAAGACGAACCAGGAGGCGCGCGAGTAGCTGATGTTGATGGCTTTTTTCTGGTAGTGCTTGTGGAGCCACCAGCCGAAGAGGGCTGCGCCGATGACCATGAGGAGGATGGAGTGGGAGAGGCCGCGGTGCCAGGTGAGTTGCTCTGCAGCGGTGAGAAATGGGTAGGCGATGACGTCTAGGTCTGGGAGGGTGCCGAAGAGTAGGCCCCAGAGGATGCCTTTGTTGCCAATTTTCTTGGCTAATACGAGCTCGCCGCAGAGAGCTCCAAGTGCGGCTTGGGTGATGGAGTCCATGTGGGGTTATATGCGCTAGATTTTGGCTGTGCGCAAGTCTGGCTGTGGGTTATGCCGACTAAAATCTAAAGCTCACCTATTTTTTATCTAAGACGTGGTTCACGATGAGTGACAGCCCTAGATTATCCGAAGAGGTCAAGGATGGGTTTTCCTTCTCGGGATGCCATTTTGAAGGGGCGTTTGGAGGCGGAGTAGATGATTTGGTCGTAGGGGATGCCTAGGGCGTGGCCGATGGAGGCGTTGAAGTCTGGGGCGGATACTTTTCCTTTGGTGACGGTGGAACCGGTGGCGTCGGTCTCGCCGTGGACGTAGCCGCCTTTGGTGCCGCCGCCTGCCATGATGCAGGAGAAGGCTTTAGGGAAGTGGTTGCGGCCGCCTTCACCGGTGAGTTTGGGGGATCTGCCGAATTCTGTGGCGAGGACGATGAGGGTGGAGTCTAGGAGGCCTTTGACCTGGAGGTCTTCTAGGAGGGCGGCGAAGGCTTGGTCTACGATGGGGAGTTTTTCGTCTGCTTGGCCGAAGTTGTCGTTATGCCAATCGAACCCGCCGAGTTCTACTTCTACGAAGCGGACGCCTTTTTCTACGAGTCTGCGGGCGAGGAGGCAGCCTTTGGCGAATTTACTGGAGCCGTAGAGTTTGTGGACGGTGGAGGTTTCTTTTGAGAGGTCGAAGGCTTCTAGGTCTTCGCTGCGCATGAGTTTGACGGCGGCGTTGTACATTTCGGTGTAGGCGCGGACGTCTTTGTGGCCGGTGGAGAATTTTTCGTCGAAGTCGTGGTCGAGTTCTTGGCGGATGTTGAGTTGTTGGTGGAATTCTGATTCGGTGACGTTTTTTGGGATGGTGGCGTCTTGGAGGCCGGAGAGTGGGTCGCCGATGGGGAGTGGCTGGAGGCTGGGTTCCATGAATCCTGCGCCTGGGTGGCCATTGCCACAGCTGATGGTGACGAATCCGGGGATGGTATCGTTAAGTGGTGTGGTGAGTTTGTTTACCCAACCGCCTGCTGATGGGTGGGTGATGGATGAGCGCTCGGTGTAGCCGGTGCGCATGAAGTAGCGACCTGGGCCGTGTGCGCCTTGGGTGGTGCTCATGGAGCGGATGATGGAGAGCTTGTCTGCGTGGCGGGCTAGGTTGGGGAGGTATTCGCTGAGCTGGATGCCGTCGGCTTTGGTGTTGATGGCTTTTTTGCCTCCGTGGATGGCTGCTTCTGCTTGGGGCTTGGGGTCGAAGGTGTCTAGGTGGGTCATGCCGCCGGACATGTAGAGGTAGATGACGTGTTTTGCCTTTCCTCCGCCTTTTGCGATGGTGGTGGGATCTGCTGCGAAGGCTGGGGTGTTGAAGAGCTGGGCCATGGAGCCGCCGAGGGTGACGCCGAAGCAGGTGCGGGCGGTGGTGGCGAGGAAGTCTCTGCGGTTTAGGTCGGTGAGTTTTTTCATGTGGGTAAGGTTGGGTTGATGAGATTTGGTGGTTCTTATGGTTTGGGGGATCTGCGATCCGTCAGAGGTTGATTGGTCATTGGTGGTGGACAATGAAACTTGGTGCTTTGGTGGCTTGGGTTGTCGCGTATAACGGCTTTGCCGCGGGCGATTTTTTTATTGGAGGAAGAGGAAGCGTTTGGAGTTTAGCATGGCTTTTGCTAGGACTTGGGTTTGTTTGTTGTCTTGCATGAGGGGGGTGTATTTCTTGTGCTCGGCGCTGGTGGGGTAGCGGGAGTAGATGGTGATGAAGAGGATGTTTAGCTTTTCGGTGGGTGAGCTGGCTTTTGATAGTAGGGTGGGTAGGGTGCCTTTTCTGTCTGCAACTGAGCGGATGTCTTTGCCGTTGAGGAGGGTGAGGGTTTGTGGGATGGAGGCGTCTGAGTGTCCGGCATTGGGGGTTTGGCGGTCTGATGCTCCGAACATTCTGAGGAATCCGCCGCCGTTGCTAGGGGCTGGCATTTCAGAGGCTCTAAGGGGGCTTTTGTTTTTGACCTTGAGGTTGTAGTTGGTGGCCATTTGGAGCATGGATGGGGTCATGGTGGCGTCACCGGCTGACATAGTTGCCATGGTGGCGGTTTTGGTTTTGGTGGATTGGATTTGGGCGTAGATTTCTCTTTGTTGTTTTTGGAGTTTGTTTGCTTTGTCTGTTAGTCCTTCGGACTCGGCTTTGGTTCTTTCTAGTTTGAGTTTGCGGGCTTTGGCTTGGAGTTCGTAGAGTTTTTTCTCTGTTTGGTCTGTGATTTTATCGATCTGGATGAGGGTGTCTGGGGTGGTGGCTAGGAGTGAGGTGATGCCGGCTGCGTAGTTGTTCCAGCGGCTGGCGAAGGTGGGGTTGGTCTGGGCGTCTAGGTTGCCTTTTTCTAGGGTGAGGAAGGAGTCGTAGAGTTCTTCTGCGGTGAGTCTGCGTAGGATGGGGCCTTGGAAGGCGTAGGTGCTGCCGGGTTCTACTTCTTCTTTGGAGACGGTGCGCTGGTAGAGCTGGGTGTGGTAGAGGATGCGGAGGGTCTCGCGGATGTTGTAGTTATTTTTTCGGAGGATTTTCTCTACGATGGCGAGAGCTTCTGGGTGGGAGACTTTGGTGCGGTCTGTCCAGTTGTCTAGTGGCTCGGCGAGTCCGTAGCCGAAGACGTGCTGCCAGAGGCGGTTGGCGATGTTTTTGGTGAATTGTGGGTTGTTGGGGTCGGTGACCCAGTTGGCGAAGTTTTCGAGTCTGTTTTCTCCTTGGTGGAGGTTGGGGATTTCTTTGAAGATGGGCTTGGGTGTGACGATGTCACCAGGGTTGCCGTCGTTGTATGGGTAGTCGTCTGGGAGTTTGAGGGTTTTGGTGTTGTTGAGGGTGATTTCGTTTTTGTTGAATTGTTTGAAGAGTGAGTTGATGTTACGTGAGGTTTTTTTGAGGAAGTTTCTGTAGAGGTTGTTTTGGTTTTTGTATTTCTTTGCGAGTTGTTTGTCTTTTGGTTTTTTGGCATTTTGGTCAGGTTTTGTGATGCCTTGTTGGTCTGCTACGTGGATGGCGGTGTCTAATATTTTCTGGCGGGCAGTTTCGCTTTTGTAGTCGATGTTGGCTCCGAATGCGGCTAGTTGGTAGTATTGTTTCTGGGTCCAGTCCTCGAATGGATGGTCGTGGCATTGGGCGCAGCCGATCTGGGTGCCGAGGAAGACTTGGACGGTGTTGCTGATGTTATCTAGGAGCATGTTGCGGTCGCGTAGGTAGTAGCCGACTGCGGGGTTGCTGCTGGCGTGGCCACTGGCGCTGAGCATCTGGTGGACCATTTTATTGTAGGGTTTGTTATTTGCTACTGATTCGCGGAGCCAGACGTGCCAGCCTAGGCCGTATTGTTCATCGTTGGTCTGGAGGCGGAGCATGTCTGCCCAGAAGTTGAAGGTTTTGGATTCGTAGCCGGGGGAGTAGACTAGGGAGTCTATGAGTGTGGCGCGTTTGTCTTTGCTGCGGTTGTTGAAAAATGTGGTGGCTTCTTGGTAGGTGGGGATGCGGCCGGTGATGCCGATGTAGGCACGGCGTAGGAAGGTGGCGTCATCGGTGATACGGGAGGGTTTGAGCTTGCTGGCGATGAGGTCTGATTCGACGGCGTTGTCGATCATAGAGCTGGTGCTACGGATGGTGCTGAGATCTGTAACGTTGTTAGGGGTTTGTGCAATGACTATGGGCGCATGGAGAAGTAGTGTACTTCCTATGAGGGTGAGGCATTTAGCGGGAAATGAGAGCAAGGGTTGCATAATGTTTAATACGGGATAATTTTTAGTGGGTTACGTTAAATTTGCATCAAAAAATAGGTTATGTAAAGAAGAGAGTAATTCCCCTTGTTTTGGCGATTGCATTGGTGCGGGGATTCGCTATAGATATGGAATGAATTTGGATATGGCGAAGAGAGAGCGTAAAGGCTTTAGTATGGTAAAGATGGTGATGACCCTCCTGATACTTGGAGTATTGGGAGCTATGGGCGGATTTGTTTACTTTGGTTGGCAGGGTGCAGACTTGTCAGGAGTCAGTGGTAGAGAGGGTATTGCGAAAGGTCAGTCTAGTATTGGCTATGTTGATATTGAACGAAAAGTGAGGAATGCGCTGAATGCGGATGTGGAGGTGACTCTGACTGAGGCTGAGCTGAACCAGTATATCGCTAAGAATGTAAAGATGAAGCAGGGTGGGTTTATGAAGGATTTTGCTACTGTTAAGGGAGTGTATGTGGATTTGAAGCCAGATGTGATGGAAATTTTTATTGAGCGAGAAGTGGCGCAGTATGGTGATGAGGGAGTGATCAAGACGGATGTTTTTAAGCCGTTTACGCATACGGTTTCTATGAAGTTGAAGATTTTCACAGTGGTGGATGATCAGGGGGTGACTACTCGTAAGGTGGAGTTTCCTGGTGGGACGATAGGTAAGGCGCCGACTCCGGGGTTGATGGTGACGATTGTGAAGAGTAGTTTTGACCAGTTGGCGGAGCATTTTAAGACTGAGACAGATCTGGGGTATGAGAAGATGACTAGCATCACGGTGGGTGATGGTTTCATCAAGCTAGATCCTAGAGTGAAGACTCGTATGGTGACTGAGTAATTTATTTGATGAGGAAATTTATCTACAGCGCGTTGAGCTTGCTCGTTTTTAGTCAAGCGGGGGCGTGTCAGCGACGTGCTGCGGAGGCGCCTAAGGCGGTGCCTGTGGATAAAGGTGTGGTGGTGGAAGATGCTGAGGACGCTGGTGGAAATACTTCTACTGGTGTGAATAAGCAATTTAGGGTGCGTGGGGCGAGCTTGCATCTGAATAAGTCTGTATCTGCGCTGTGCGATGAGCTTTCTAAAGGGGTGTATGAGTTGCTGGGGGAGAAGCGTCCTGAGGGGGGATTCTACCCGATCAATGTGTTGCTTTATAGTGAGGGGGAGGCGAAGCGTCAGAATATTTTTAAGACGACTGTGACTCCGATGGAGGGTGGAGGATTTAAGATTAATTTGGTGGTGGATATCCGTGAGCAGATAGATAGGTCTGACTTGGAGGCAGGGGTGATGCAGGCGATCGTGATGGAGCGGACGCTGCGGACTGATCCTGCGCTGAATGCTGAGAGTGTGTTGGATGTGCCTAGGTGGGTGAGTGATGGGCTTTTAGGAGCGTTGAAGTGGAAGGAGGAGGCGAGGAATCGTGGGATGTTTGAGGTGTTGACTCGTAGGCCGGAGTTGTTTCCGGTGGGGCAATTATTTACGACGAAGCAGAAGGATATTCAGGCGATGGGGGAGACTGTTAGAGCTCTTTATGATGCATCCGCTACGGCGATGGTGATGTCGTTGTATAGGCAGAAAGATGGGAAGACTGGTTTAGCGAGGATGCTGTCAGAGGTGGCGGTGTTTGAGGGGGAGCCGGAGGAGCTGTTGCGTAAGAATTTTCCTGCGATGAATGTTGGTAAGCGCGGGTTGCAGAAGGTGTGGAACTTGCAGTTGGCTGAGATGTCTGTGCCGAGATTGATCGATACTAAGACGCTGATGACGACTGAGGAGAGTTTACGTGAGGTGTTGTTTTTTAGCCTGATTGGGAAAGATAGGCTGGAGCGGAAGGTGGCGATAAAGGATTTTGACGTGTTGGCTGGTTTGGGGCAAAAGGAGCGAGTGAGGGTGACGATGATTTTGCGTCAGGATCTGGTGCAGTTGAGTTATAGGGCCTATCCTGACTATCAGCCTATTTTGGCGGAGTATGGGTTTATTTTAACGAGTCTGGCGCGTGGTGAGATGGATACTGTGGGGGAGAGGCTTAAGAGGCTGGAGGATGAGCGAGCGATTATGTATGAGAACGGGAAGCGTGCGAGAGATGTGCTGGACTGGTATCAGTTGTCACAGGCTCGTGATCTGAAGGGGGACTTTACAGGGTATCAGCGGTTGTTAGAGAGGATGAAGCGGGAGAAGAAGCTTGGTGAGGAGAATGCTGTTTCTGGTTATGTGAATCAGGTTCAGAAGTTGATGACTAGGTAGAATTTGAAGTAGGGCGTTTGAAGTGTGGTATTTGGCTAGGGTTATTTTTAACCCTAGGAGGTAGTGATTAGTTGATATAGAGGCTGGATGGGGGAGTTATTTGTGGTATGAATTGATAATAGATGATTGTTATTTAATCTATTAGCTTAATTTTGAAATTTTATATATTATGATCCACGTTCTTATTTTATTTACTGGTTTGTTGGTTATTGCTGAGAGTGTGGTGGCTGGGTCTCTTGTTATTAATGAGGCAGATGCTCCTGCGGATGCTATTGTGTCTCAGGCTGTAGCTGGGAGTTTTACGCGGTCATTTGAGAATAGTAGTAATAATGGGAAGACGACGCGAGGGAATACGTTTCTGATGCCTGATATGGGGAATAGTTTTCCTGGTTATAAGGTGACTGGGCTAACGCTTAGGAAGGATGAGCAGCAGAGTTTTGGTGCGGGTGATGAGTTGCAGTTGTGGTTGTTTGCGTGGGATCCGGCTGATGATGGGAGTGATGGTAGTAGCTGGACACAGGCTGGGACTAATGGATTGCAGGATGGGGATCCGCTGAGTGGGACGGGGATGAGTGGGTTGTTGGTGGATACTTATAGTTTGAGTGGAATGACATTTAATGATGAGTCGTTTTTTACTTTTGATTTTACGGCTAATCCTCTCTATCTGGCTAAGAATAAGGTTTATGGTTTTGTAGTTGGTTGTGTGGATGGTGGTGGTGATGGTGGGAGTTATTTTCAGTATAGGGAGGGGAGTCCTTCGACTTATGCTGATGGGGTGCAGATTAGGAATCAGGGGTTGATTAGTGGGAATAGTGTTTATTCTCCTAGGGATGTTACGTTTTTTGTGAGGGGGGTGGAGATTGATGAGGGGATATATGCTACGGATTCTGATGGTGATGGGTTGTCTGATGTTTGGGAGGCGATGAATTTCCAGGGGTTGGCTGAGAGTGGTGGTGGGGATGCTGATGGTGATGGGGTGGATAATGAGGCGGAGGAGACTGCGGGGACGGATCCTAATGAGGCGGATAGTGATGAGGATGGGCTGGAGGATGGTGTTGAGATAGCTGGGCCGACGGATCCGCTGGATGCAGATAGTGATGATGATGGTTTGTTAGATGGGGTGGAGAGTGGGACTGGGGTTTATGTGTCTGGGTCTGATACGGGGACGGATGCGATGCTGGATGATAGTGATGATGATGGGTTTATGGATGGGGTGGAGATTAGCCGTGGTTCTGATCCTTCAGATGGGGGGCATGTGCCGGGGGAGCTGCCTAATATTGTTTTCATCATGATTGATGATCTTGATGTGCGTGAGATAGGGGTGTATGGGCAGGCTACATTGAAGACGCCGCGGGTGGATGCGATGGCGGGTGAGGGGATGATGTTTACGGATTATTATACGGCGAGTCCGGTTTGTCATTCTTGTAGGTCTTCTCTTATTACGGGGCAGGATTCTAGGAGGTCTCAGGATAGGTTTAATTCTTCTCTGAATCTGGAGGCTTCACGGGTGACGATAGGTGAGGTGCTGAAGGAGGCGGGGTATACTACGGGGTGTGTGGGGAAGTGGGGGATGGGGACGTCTACTGGGACGGGTGCTCCGTGGAAGCAGGGGTTTGATTTTTTCTGTGGATATCTGAGTCAGGTGAATGCGCATCGTTTTTTTCCGAAGTATTTGTGGAGGAATGATCAGAAGATTTATTTTGATCAGACGCTGGCGAGTTCTGAAGGTGGGTCGCTTTATATTCCTGGGGCGGCGAATCTGAATGGGATTACTAAGGCGTGGACGGATGATTTTGGTAATGTTTGCTCACATGATGTGGTGGTTTCTGAGGGGTTGAAATTTATTGAGGATAATGTGGCTAAACCATTTTTTCTGTATTGTGCGTGGACGCCACCGCATGCGTATATGTATCCGGCGGCTACGTTAGTTGCTCTGACGGATGCTGATGGATTAGTGTATGATCCGATGGATCTGGATCAGACGATGATTAATGAGGTTTATCCGGGTGCTCCTTTTGGTGGGACTGCGGCGAGTCCGGATTTTAATAATCATTGTTATGCTTCGATGGTTTCTGCTGCTGACCGGGATACGGGGCGGATACTGGACAAGCTTGTGGAGCTGGGGATAGATGATAAGACGTTGGTGATTTTCTGCTCTGATAATGGTGAGGATGAGCCTACGTTTTTGACTGCGGCTCATTTGAAGGCGGGTTATGAGGATCTGCGTGGGGCTAAGAAGGATACTTATGAGGGTGGGATACGTGCTCCGTTTGTGGCATGGTGGCCGGGGGAGATTTCAGCTGGGACGTCTTCTGATGTGGTGGGGACGTTTGCGGATATGTTGCCGACGTTTGCTGAGATGGCTGGGTTGACGACTCCAATGCAGGTAACGGGGCGGTCGATTTTGCCGATTTTGCGTGGTGGTGGGGAGGCTGATTTACAGGATAGGGATTATCATTATTGGAGTTTTAGGGAGCATAGTAATGGTTTGTTTAGGCGCTGGAGGACGGTGAGGCAGGGGGACTGGAAGATAGTGCGTGATAGGGATAATAGTGGTGGGGTGCCTAGTTATGAGTTATTTGATCTGGGGGTGGATCCTTATGAGACGAATGATTTGTCTGCTAGTGAGTCGGTGGTGCTAGGGCGGTTGATTCCTTTGGTGGAGGGGACGCATGAGGTTCCTGTTGCGACATATTTCCGTGCGGATGATGAGTTTTATAGTAAGACGAATCTGGCAGCGGCTGGGTATGTGATAGATACTCCGGATGGGAGTGGGGCTTCTAATGGGTATAG
Organism: Akkermansiaceae bacterium; assembly: GCA_051251915.1. GTDB lineage: Bacteria > Verrucomicrobiota > Verrucomicrobiia > Verrucomicrobiales > Akkermansiaceae > Rubritalea. The sequence continues at coordinate 38,953 of JBPOGF010000023.1, forward strand.
CTTGACGGCGAGTGGTGTGGGGAGTGGGTTTAACTATCTTCCTTTTAGTGATGGGGTGACTGGGGAAGTGAGTTTTGATTGGGTGATGCAGTTTCCTGCGGGTGGTGCGGGGTCGTTTTTGGTGAGTGGGGTGAATAGCACGGGGGGGAGTCTTAAGGTGCGGATTGATGCTGATGATCTTAGATTGGAGGTGATTAGAAATGGGGGAGTTGTGACGAGTGGGGCTTTGGCTGAGGGGGATGTGCCGAGTGGGATGGCTGAGTGTGTGATGCGGTTTAACCCTGCTACGGGTGTGGGTGAGGTGGAGGTAGGGGCTGTGACGCTTGATTTTGATTTAGCTGCTAGTTTTGGTGCTCTGCGGTTCTGGGGTTATGAGGTTGAGTCTAGCACGGTGCAGACTAGTAGGCCGCGTTGGCAGGTGGGTGCTAGTGGTGAGGGGACTGTTGTTCTGAGGGAGGGGGAAGGTTTGATTAATGCGTCTTACCGTTTTCCTTCTGCTGTTGGGGAGAGTGTTGTTACTCAGTATAGTACGGATTTAATCACTTGGTATGATAATCCTCCGGGGTTGCTTGATAGTAGGTCGATCAATTCTCAGGGGGAGGTGCAGGGTGTATGGAATCTGCCGATGGATAGTCTTCTTTCCCGGCAGAATGAACGGTTGTTTCTGAGGATTAAGACGGAGGATTAAGACTTGGGGGGAGGATTATGTGGCTGGTGCTATTTTCTGTAGGGCTAGGGAGCAGAGGAATAGGATGAGGCAGATGATGAGCCAGATCCAGCCGAACTGGGCAACGAAGCAGGCGTCTAGGAGGCAGAAGCCGGCGAGGCATTTTGAGACGTAGTTGCCTTTATTTTTATCGATAAATGAGAAGGCGTAGGTGAGCCAGATGGCGTAGATGCCGATGGCTGTGAAGGTTTGGATCTGGAAGGATTGGTTAGAGATGGCGAGGGTGAGAGGGAGTGCTAGCATGGTGTAGCGGAGGAGTTTCCTCCAGGTGATGGGGCTGTCTGAGGACTCGGTGCGTGCTACGCTGGCGAAGGCGATGGTGTAGATGGCGACGGCGGAGGCGTAGAGGATGATGGGGAGGATGAAGTAGGGGGATGTGATGGAGGTTTCTACATTGGATTCGCTTAGATTATAGCTGGTTGTGAGCCATGCTGTGATGCTAGCTGCGAATATTACGAGGGATAGTCTGCAGAGGCCGATGAGAGGGAGTCCGATTATGGGGTATCGTTTATGAAAGATGCTGTAGAGAACGATGGCTGAGAATAGGAAAGGAACAGCGGTCATTTGTTGCCATGAATAGTCTGCTGATTTGGGGCTGATTCCGTATGAGGTTATGGGGTTTGGGATGTAATGAAATACTACGGGAAGCAAGAGACCTATGAGTAGCATGGACCATGCAGAAATAGAGATGAGTTTTTTTGATAGTAGGCCGGATGGTATTGGGCGATTAGGTTTATGTTTTTTATCAAATTCTGAATCTATGGCATCGCCTAGAAAGCATCCGCCGACGTAGAGAAGAGTAGAAGAGAGGATGAGGGAAATGGCTACTAGGTAGAATGCTCCAGTAGGAAATTCTTGATCGCTGGAAAATAGCTGTTGAGAGACAGGACTTAGATTGAGGAGAATTAGGGTAGCAGTTAGGCAGTTGCACCAGACTGTGGGGAGGTTGGAGATGCGGCCTGTGGCTAGGAGGGCTTTGAGTTTGGTGGGCATTGCTGTTAGACTGAGGGTGGTGTTGCGGTTTCTAGGACCCAGAGGTGTTCTGCGGTGAGTTGGTCTTCGATGGGGGCTTGGAGGTCGTCTGGGAGGACTCCCCAGGTGTAGGTTTCCATTTCTAGGTGGGAGCAGGTGTGTGGGTGCTGTGCTAGGTAGTGGAGGGTGTCTATGGTGTGCTGGATTGTGGAGGAGAATGGTTTTTGTGGATCGGCGTGGAGGGGGATGTGGAAGTGGACGCGGGCTGAGAGAGGATTGACCGGTAATTTTTGATCGGAGGAGAGGGCGTCTTCGATGTCTTTGTGTTTGGTTACCTTTCCAGTGGAGTCTTGGATCATGACTTGGTGGAGGTAGGTGGGTTCGTCGAATTTGGCGATGAGGTTTAGGTTGTTAGAGTTTGTTAGGTCTATTTCTAGGGCGTTTGAGAGGTGGACTTTTGAGATGCGGAGGCCGGCGTCTGTTAGAGAGTTTAGGGCGGTGGCGGCTTCTTCGTATTGGAGGGCGAAGTGGCAGGTGTCGTAGTTGATGCCGAGGCGCTTGTAGATGATTTCTGTGGGTAAGTTTTTATTTGTGGCCCAGGTGGTGAATCTTTTGAAGAAGGCGAGGGTTTCTTCGGTATTCTCGAAGTGTCCGAGGGGTTCTGGTTCTAGGCCTAGGTGGAGGTCTTTCTCGTGGAGTGCGGAGAGGGTTTCTAGGAGGCGGGCTGTGGCGTAGAGGTTGGCGAAGATTTTGTTTTCGTCGGCTTGGAATTCTTTGAATGAGCCGGGGAGTGTGGAGACGGATCCGCCTATGGAATTTGGTGCTAGCTCGGCGATGATGCTGATGAGGTCTGCGGTGTAGGTGAGGCGCTCATCGGTGGTCCAGTCTGGTTTGTAGACGTTTTCTTTGACACGGGTGTTATGGAATGCGCCGTAGGGGAATCCGTTGATGGTGTAGACGTAGAGGCTTTCTGAGTAGAGCCAGTATTTGAAGTCAGCTAGGTTTTCGCCTTGGAGGAGCTCTTCTGCTGCACGGGCGGAAAGTCTGAGGCCGATGGGGTAGCTGGCTTCGTGGTTGCGGGTGGCGGCGAGGACTTTGTCGCGGACTGTTAGGGTGTGCTTTTTGAGGGCGGTTAGGGTTTCTTGCCAGCTTTCGGCTGGGTGGATGTTGGTGCAGTAGCAGAGGTGTTCGAGCATGGTGGTGGGGCTTCGCCCGTCATTGGTCAATTGTCAATGGTCATTGGGCTTGGTTGATGAAGCGGTTGTTGATTTGTAAAATGTTAGATTGTGAGCTTACTTGAGCTTGTTGTAGCGGTTTTCTAGGAATTTCCAGAAGAGGAAGCTGAAGATTAGTCCTAGTATGAGGAAGGAGGGGGTGGTGTAGTATACAGTGGGGGTCCAGGGAATACCGCCTCGTAAATGGAGGTAGAGAATGGCGAAGGTTGCCATAGGGATGCCCCAGAGTAGTATTCCGAACTTAAATATGAATTTGGCTTTGCCTTTTTTACGGAGTAGTTCCCATTGGTCTTCGAAGGTTTTCATGTGGTGGAGTGATCGGTTAGGGGTGATCAGTGATGGAGGTGGGTTTTGTTATGGGGTTTCTGGGAGTTTGAAGTTTTTGCATTGTTTGAGGAAGCGTGCTGGGTTTTCGAAGATGACTTTTTGGACGGTTTTGAAGGTGTGTTGGCGTTTACGCATTTCGAGGGCGCATTTGACGACGGCGAGTGGGTCTGAGATGCCCCAGTCGCAGGCGGAGTTCATCCAGATGTTTTCCATGCCGAATGTTTCTAGCATGTCGATGGCGCGGGCGGCGGTGCATTTTGATTCTGGGTAGAGTGTCATGCCGGCCCAGAATCCGTTATCGAGGACGATGCCTGCGGTGTGTTCTTCGACGTGGTCAATGACGACGCGTGCTGGGTCTACGTTGGCGTTTTTGAGTGCGTCGATGATGAGTTTGGTGCCTTTAAGTTTGTCTTCTAGGTGTGGGGTGTGGATGAGGATGGGGAGGTCGTATTTCTTGGCCATTTCGACGTGTTCTTCGAAGATGGCGAGTTCGCTTTTTGTGTTTTTGTTGAGGCCGATTTCTCCGATGCCTAGGACGTTTGGTTTGTCGATGAACTCGGGGATGATTTGGAGGACTTCACGGGCAAATCCTGCGTCTTCGGATTCTTTGGGGTTGATACAGAGCCAGCAGTAGTGTGGGATGCCGAATTTGGCGGCGCGTGCTGGTTCGTATTCGGTGAGTTGGCGGTAGTAGTCGAAGAAGCCTTGTGCTGAGGCGCGGTCATAGCCTGCCCAGAATGCGGGTTCACAGAGTGCTGCGCAGCCGGCGATGGCGAGTTGTTGGTAGTCAGCGGTGGTGCGGCTGACCATGTGTGCGTGTGGTTCGATGTAGTGCATGGGAAAATTGTTATTGGTTATTTGTTAGTTCTTATTAGGGGGGGACTCTGGGGAGTCATTTTATTTGGTTTGGGGGGCGCCGTAGGCTACTTGGATGGTGGCGGCGTCTTCTGGTATGGTGGTGTGATCTGAGAGGGTGTTGAGGACGGCTGCGGCTCGGTTTCCTTTGGTGTCGAGCATGGTTTGGAGGGCATTTAGGAAGCCTTCTTGGCGGAAGTCTGTCTCGCCTTCATGGCGGTCTAGGCGATCTAGGTAGGATGCGATGTCTAGGAGCTTGGCGCGAGAGTCCATGAAGTAGAGGTCGAGGATGTCGGTTTTCGTAGGCATGGTTTTAAAGTAATGGTTGAGTGTTAGTTTGGGTAGTGTTTTCTGCTGTTTTTGGGTAGTTAAAATAACAAGGGTGTAGTTACGTAGCAAATTTTAATTTTTATCCATATTTTCGATGAATTCGAGAGCTTTGCTGAGGCTGGATTGTTTGAGAAAGTGGTTGAGTTGTTGGGGGAGGCTTTTAGCTTCATTGGTCCATTGGGTGATGTCCTCGCTCACGCTCTGGAGTTGGCGGAGCTGTTCGTCTGGGTTTGTGTCGCGTAATTGGGTGTCGGCGATGATTTGGAGTCGCTTTTCGAGTAGGGATCTTAGTTTGGAGTAGTCGTTCATGTGTTGGATTTATGTTTAGCAACATTTTGGAGAATGAACAGAAATTGTATGGAGACAGATTAGATAGTGGACTTGCGGGGAGTTGGTATCTAGTGTTCGCGTTATGGAAATACACGAATATTTTGGAGTGATCGACTGGATAGTAGTCTTCGGTTATATGGCGCTGACTACGCTGGTGGGACATGCGCTCCGAGGGCAGCAGGCTACGATCAAGGATTTCTTTCTTGGTGGTAAATCGTTGCCTTGGCCGGCTGTGAGTGGCTCTATTATTGCGACGGAGATTAGTGCGCTTACTTTTATTGGTGTTCCTGGGACGGTGTTTGCTTTGAATGGTGATTTTACGTATTTGGTGTGGGGGATTGGTTCGATTATGGCGCGATTCTTTGTGGGGTTTTATTTGGTGCCTTTGTATTATCAGAAGGAGATATTTAGCCCGTATGATTTCATGGGGAATCAGTTGGGTGAGAGAGTGAAGAAGTTGGTTACTGTGCTCTTTAGTATGGGGTCAATCTTGGGGCAAAGTGTGAGGGTGTTGGTGACGGCGATTATTCTCAAAGTGGTGACGGGGATGCCGATGGAGTGGTGTATTGTGGTGATTGGAATTTTTGCGGTGGTATGGACTTTGATGGGAGGAATGCGGACGGTGATCTGGACAGATGTGATGCAGTTTTTTGTATTTATTATTGGTGGCGTGATTGCTCTTGTTTGGTTGCTTAATGCTGTGGGTTGGGATCAATTTGTGGCTATTAACTCAAGTGTGACAGGCTCTGAGGGGCAGTTGGTTGATAAGTTTAAGTGGTTTGATATGACTTCGCCGTTTGAAGATCCGATGGTGCAGTATACGTTTTGGGTGGCGGTGATAGCGATGCCATTCCAGAATGTGGCGGCTTTTGGTACTGACCAGTTGAATGCTCAGAGAATGTTTTGTTGTGGGACTGAATCAGATGCTCGTAAGGCGATCATTTGGAGTAGCGTTTCACAGGTGATTACATTGTTGATGTTGATGGTGGGAACAGGGTTATTTGCTTGGTATGTGGTGCATGAGCCTACTGTGCAAGAGCAGGCGATGTTTGCGAAAGATAGTAATAATGTGTTTCCAATTTGGATTGTGACGGTGCTTCCTACAGGATTGAAGGGCTTGATTATTGCTGGGGCTTTTGCGGCTGCTGTATCGAGTTTGGATTCGATATTGGCGGCACTTTCACAGACTAGTCTGTCTGCATTTTATGGGAAGAAGTATATGGAAGAGAATGGTGGAGATAAGAAAATGGTGGTGAAGTCGAGGATGTTGGTTCTTGGGTGGGCTGTGATTCTTTCTACGGTTTCTGTTTTACTGAGTCTTAACTATCAAGAGGGTGGCGATAAGGACTTGATTGGATTGGCATTTAGGATGGTGGCGTATGTTTATGGTGCTCTGTTAGGGATTCTTATTTTGGCGATATGTCCGTGGAAATCACAGGCTAGTTTCCGAGGGATTCTAGTTGGCGTGATTTTCTCAGTTCTGGTAGCAGCATGGGCTTTGCCAGATGTGTATAATCTTATTAAAGGGTTAGAAATCATGGAGAACCCAGAAGAGGTATTCCATAAGCCATCCATTAGTTTTGCGTGGTTCTATCCAATTAATACGATTGTGACTGTATTCTTTGGGTTGTTGATCCCCGGGTCAAATACTGAGGATGGTAAAGATTTCAGTGATAAAATCTTGAAGAGAAAAATTGGTGAATAATTTATAAAATGTGAATTGACCACTCAGTCAGAAAGCGGTACCAAATATCTATGAAACCAATCTACGAAGGAAAAGCGAAGCGACTTTATACTACAGATGATCCTAATGTGCTCCGCATGGAGTATAAGGATGAGGCTACTGCATTTAATGCTGAGAAGAAGGCTGAGTTTGAAAACAAGGGTAAGCTTAATACTGCGATTACTCTAGCGTTGTATAAGATGCTAGAGGCTAAGGGTGTGGAGACTCACCTGCTGGATCAGGTAGATGAGATTAATCTATTGGTTAAAAACGTGGATATTCTTATGGTTGAGGTGATCGTCCGTAACATAGCTGCTGGTTCATTTAGCAAGCGTATGGGCGTGGAAGAGGGGACTGTGTTTAAAACTCCTATAGTGGAATTTTCATACAAATCTGACGCATTAGGTGATCCGCTCATCAATGATGACTATGCTCGTGAGATGGGGTTAGCGACTCCTGCGGAGTGTGCTGAACTGAAGGAGAAAGCTTTGATCGTGAACGAGGTGATGATTGATTTCTTCAAGCGTTGTGGTTTGAAGCTTGTTGATTTCAAGATTGAGTTTGGACGCACGAAGGATGCAGATGCTAAGATTGTGTTAGCTGATGAGGTGAGCCCGGACACATGCCGACTATGGGATATGGAGACTGGTAAGAAAATGGATAAGGATCGTTTCCGTCAGGATTTAGGAGACGTGATGGGGGCTTATGAAGAAGTTCTCAAGCGTGTTGAGGAGGCTATTTCTTAGGTTATCTGAAGATAGAATTTACGAAAAATGCCACTGAGGAGAATTCCTTAGTGGCATTTTAGTTTGAAGTTATGGGTTGCGGTGGTTTATTGGTTAGTCATCCAGTCGGAGACTTTGTTTTGGCTGTCGAATTCGACTGTGGCGGCTGTGCGCTGGACGTAGTAAACTTCTGGACCAAATCCGATGCCGTATCCAGGTCCATACCAGCCACGTCTACCGTAGCCATAGTTGGCATATTGGCGAAAACTGCTGGTATAAACTGGACTAGAGCTAGAGTAGACCCATTTTTCGAATGATTTACCATTGCGACTACCGGCGGAGAGGCCAGAGGGTTTGCCCCAAGCTATTAGGACCCCGTCTTTGTGCATGCCTCGTTTGATTTGTCCTTGCTGGGCGAGTGCTTTATCGCTAGTAGATAGTTTTTCAAACATGGCAGGGTTTTTAGCAATGCGAACTGCTGGGGTGCTGGGGGCGCAGCTGTTTGCTAATAAAGCCACAGATACAGAGAGGACAGCTAAGATGATTTGTTTTTTCATTGTGCATTACTATAAACAAATTTTGGCGCAACGCAAATAGCGGATTTGATGAAAGTGGTGAGTTTCGGATTGATTATTTTTTAAATCCCTCTAACGCAGAGCAGTGAATTATATCTCTACTTTTCTTAAAGGCTTTGCCATGGGTGCTGCTAATGTTATCCCTGGAGTTTCAGGTGGCACGATTGCTTTCGTTACTGGTATTTATGAACGACTGATAAATGCGATTAAGTCGTTTGATAGTGAAGCGCTTAAGTTGCTTTTGAGTAGACAATTTTCAGTTTTATTTAATCATGTGGATGCAGGATTTCTTGCGGCTTTGATGTCTGGTGTGTTTGTTGCCTTGTTGACTCTTGCTCGGGCATTGAAGTATGGTTTTGAGTATTATCCGGTTCTTGTTTCTGCTCTCTTTTTTGGTCTGATTGCGGCGTCTATTTGGTCCATTTTTAAAATGGTAAAACAATGGTCTGGTGGAGCAGTGATCGGATTATTAATCGGTTGCGGTATTGCTGTTTCCATGGCGTTTATGCCACAGGCGCAGGAGAATCAGAATGTTATTTATCTGATGGTCTGTGGGGTGGTAGCGATGTGTAGCATGATCATTCCTGGGGTTTCTGGCTCGTTTGTGCTGATCCTGATGGGTAACTATAACCTTATAATGGTCAATTCACTGACTAAGCTTGGTGATATGAATTTTAAGGATGCACTCACTGTTCTTGTGCCTGTTGGGATTGGTGCGGTGTTGGGGATGGTGGTGTTGTCACGTCTTCTCAGTTGGTTGTTTAAGAGATTTCACGATGTTGCGGTGGCTACGATCACCGGGTTTGTAGCAGGGTCTCTTGTTACCATTTGGCCATGGAAAAGTCCGATCACTCAAGTCTTTGGTGAGAAGGAGAAAATCATTGGTTACACCCGTTATTTTCCTGAGATTGATGGCCAATTCTGGATAGCCTCACTCGTCATTTTGGTGGGAGCAGCTTTGATGATTGGTATTGAAGTGATGGGGAAGGATAAATCTAAGGGGTAGATATAGTGTAGGTGTTTCCTTGGATGTCGTAGAATGTCTCGATGGATTCACATTTGCGGGTTCTATAGCCTAAGCCGATCCAGCTGTTTGAGTCACTTTGACAATAGCTAGTGACTGTTGCTCCTGGCTTTCCTTCGCAGTTCTTTTCAGGGTAGAGTTCTAGTGGTGTTTCTATGGGGTGCTCAAAGCTAAATCCTACTAGATGTTTGTTTGTTTTTCCTGCAGATTTCATTCTAGAGATTACTTCCTGTCCTGTGTAGCAGCCTTTGGTGTAAGAGATGGCACGGGTTTCTATGCCGGCTTCAGGAGGTAAGGTGTCTTCATCTAGCTCTTTCCCCCAAGATGGTATTTTATTAGAGATTCTAAGCTTTTCCCACTCAGTATCTCTCGTTACTATAGGTAAGTTTTCTGATTTAGGGAGAAGGTAGTCGCGCCCGGCTTGACCATAGCGATCGCACTCCCAGCTTGTATTTGATGGAGCAATGTCTTCTTCGTCAATCGTGTGAAAAAGGCTGTAGAGAGCTGAGATGTCTTCAATCTCGGCATCGTCTGCGATGAGGTATTTGTCTAGCCTCGCGATTAAACTCTCACTCTGCGAAGGTGAGGTGTCGATTAAGAGGTCACCCTGATAGGTGCGTATGTAAAAATCTCCTTGGATCTTACCTTTGAAGCTGGCGACTATTGAATAAACAGCTAGTTCCTCGCTGGCGAGCTTTACGTTTTGGCTGACTTGGCCATTGATATAACGCACAGCATCACTGCCGCTCACACGAAGGATAGTTCTTTTAGATAGATCTTGGATCATGATTTTTGAGGTTGTTGTTGGTTTAGTTTTCAAATTGACGGTAAAGAGCTGAGTAATCCATGTCCGCAGAACCATTTTCGCAGAGCTCTTGCATCATTTGCGCGGTTATCTTTATTCCAGGGGTCTTTAGGTTGGCGTTTTCAGCCAACTGCATGGCGAACTTCGCATCCTTTAGCATATTATCCAGCGAGAAGTGCGTATCATATTCACCCTTTGCCATGGTGGGAAGCTTCATTGCAGCTAAGGCTGAGCCACAGGCATTCCCTGCTACAGCAGAGATAAAGCTATCCGTAGGTATTCCTTGTGCAGTTGCTATGGCTAATGATTCGCTAAGCGCTTGTACAGTGGAGGCCGAAATTAGATTGGTAGTGACTTTAATTACTGTTGCATTTCCTATCTTGCCTACAGGAATGATTTCTTTCGACGTAACTTCTAATAGTGCACGATATTTGTCTAAAAGAGTTTCATCTCCACCGACGTAGTAAACTAGGTCTCCATTCTGAGCTGCGACTTTACTTCCGGTAAATGGACAGTCTAGAAACGCAATACCCAAGTCCTTACATTCATTAGCTAGCCAATGGGTAGTTTCCAGATCAATTGTGGAATGGTTGAGCAAGATTTTTACGCCCTTTAGACTTCCTCTGATCTGTTCAAATACCTCATGGCACGCAACTCCATCTTTCAAGTAAAACGCTACAATTTCAGATCCTTTTACAGCCTGAGCAGGATCATTCACGGAGTCCTTGCGATCCTTAGGTGTTCTATTCCAAGTTTGTACATCCAGACCTGCTTTAACCAGATTGTCTGCGCAACGGCTACCGATGATTCCCATCCCAAACACAGCTATCTTAGTTCTTGAAAGTTTGCTCATGTCCTAAATTCACCTTCCAGTCTATGAGAGTCAATCTTCTATTGGTTTTCTCACTTATTCTGTGCCACATTAAGTTCATGAAAAAATGGCTTCTTCGCATCTTCTTGCTACTCATCGTGATCACAATCGCGGGGTTTTTCTTTGCTAAATCTTACCTTACCCGAGACTACATCGTAGCGGCTATTGAGAAATCTATTAATAGCCGTGTTCAAGTCAAAGACATTGATGTCAATCTCTACGGTCTCAGAGGCACTGTGGATCTCAATGAGGTAATCATCACACAGAGAGACGAATCAGCAGATCAGAAAACTCCACATGACGATCGAGAACCCATCGAGAAGGGGGACATTTTTATGAAGTCGGCAAGCTTTAATATTTCGATCTGGGAAATACTCTCCAAGAAAATCCTAGTGGAAAAAATCAATTTTGATGGAGTAACTCTGAATCTTACACTTTATGAAGAAGGGGATACTAGCATCGAGAAGCTTTTCGCAAAACCTAACCACGACAAAAGTGACAAGCAGAAGAAGTTTAACGCCAAGGAAAACGAACAATTTATCACCACTATCAATGAGATCACTCTCACTAATGTTGACCTTAATCTCATCGTCGATAAAACACAGCTTGCTGTGGAGGGGAGGGGAGTAAATCTTCATTTATTAGATATTGATGTGAATCCAAAACAGCTAGATACTGTCAACGACGCGAAAATCACCCTTCAAGGAACCTTTGATATTCACCCTCTGGGTAAAAGTGAAGACTATGGTAAAATAGTCGTGAATGGAGAGTCAGATATCACTCTCTTCAATACCGAAAATGGTGATCTTGAGCCAGACATGGTTCTTGCTCTGACCATCGGATCTGATTCCTATTTGACTAATAAAGTGCCAGTAATCAGTAAAATCAGCCAAGCGGGAGATCTACTCAAAAAGTTTTTGAAAGTCCCTGAAAAACTTAGATTTAAGAACGATCAATCTGTTAGGGTTAGCTATAAACTAGGAATTAGCACGCTGTTAGATCCTCTATCAATAAAGATTGAAGATTGGAAGCTTCAGGTTCTTGCTGATTCTTGGATTGGATCGGGAAATGATATGCATTTTCTGGGTGTGAAACTTTACGTGGGAGAAGCGATCTCTAGCAAGTTGGGTGGTTTTCTATCTAACTCATCTGCCGTGGGAGGTCTATTGGGTAAGTTAAGCGGAGGGGAGTCCCTATTAGAAGACGGTAAGCTTACTCTTCATCTAGAATCCTCTGGTGAGCTTTCTAAGCCTAAAATAAGGATGAAGAACAAGCTGGCTGGGCCCGCCGAAGGTCTCATTGATAGTTTCCTAGGGGGGAGTGATGGAAAAGAAGATCCACTTAGAGAAGCAGGTAAAGATCTACTCAAAGGCTTTCTAAAGTAACATCATTTTAGCCACGAAGAAGTAGATTACCATACCTGAGACATCCACAATCGTGGTAATCGCAGGTGCTGCAACTACTGCGGGGTCAATGTTAGCGTGTCGTGCTCCAATAGGTAGTAGTGATCCGACTAGAGTAGATGTAGTGATTTGCGCAGTTATGGCGATGGCGACAGCAATACCAAATTTAATAAATCCTACTTCAGCAGGCATTTCGGAGTAAAAGAAAGGTAAAGCAAAAATGGTAGTGATCGCTATGCATGCACCTAGTAATGTCCCAAGCAATAATCCTAGGCGTAATTCCTTCCAAGCAACCTTCACAGTGGTCCCTTCATCTAGCTCACCCAGCGCCATCGCGCGGATTACCATTGTGGATGCCTGTCCGCCAGTATTTCCTCCAGCAGCTACAACCATAGGTAGGAATAGAGCTAGAATGAATAGTTCATCTAACACATGCTCAAATTTCAGCATCACATAGCCAGAAGCTATCGCTAGAAACGCTAAACCTAGAAGCCAAGGGAATCGTCTTTTAAAATGTGTGCTCAGTGTCGTATTAAGATAACTGACTTCAGATACAACACCTGCCATGCCAGCCATTCTCTCGATATCTTCAGTAGATTCTTCTTCGATGATTTCAAGTGCATCATCATGGGTAATAATACCTAAGAGACGATCGTGCTCATCAATAACAGGTAACACAATTAGATCATATTTAGAGAACATTTTAGCAGCTTCTTCCTGATCAGCCGTGGCCAAAATCGTATGCTTACAAGGACGGAAAATTTCGCTGATAGGGGTGTTCCAGTTATTAAAGGCTAGATCTCTGATTCTCAACCTTCCTATTAATCGGTCTTTTTCATCAGTAACATAAACACGAGCAAGCGTTTCAGTGTCCCCGTGGAATTCTCGCAACTCTTCTAGGGCTTCCTTCACCGTTAGCTCCAGACCTATCCTCCCGAATGTCATCGTCATTCTGCCGCCAGCGGTGTCCTCGCCATAGCGTAATAGTGACCTGGTTACCTCGATGTCATCAGGCTCTACTAATTCTAGTAGTCTATCCCTTGTTTCATCTGAAACATCTTGGAGTAGATCCACACGGTCATCATCGGAAACTTGATCGAGGATTTCACGCTGATCTTCAGCACTAAATCTTTCCAGAGCATCCTCAACAATGGTATCGGGTAGCTCGGTGATGATCTCGGAAAATTTCTCTGCGCCGATCGTTTTACTAAAGAAGGTTTTATCCTCTTCACTCAAACTCTCAAAGAGTTCTGCCAGATCAGCGTGATGGAATTCATTCGCGATTTGAAGGAACATTTCTGTATCCTCATTCTTCAGAGCATTTAATAGTTGATTGATCACCTTTTTTTCCTCCTGCATGTGTGGAAGCTAGTCACAGCCTCGCGATTTGTGAAGCGATAAAGCTGATCTGGCCGGTACAGATAATAAATTCACTTTTTTAGCATTTTAGTCTTGCCAAGATTCAACTATTCGCTAGTTTCCGCCCAGCGTAAAGGAGATGGTGGCTGTAGCTCAGTTGGTAGAGCCCCGGATTGTGATTCCGGTTGTCGCGGGTTCAAGCCCCGTCAGTCACCCCACCTTTACCCCTTTTTTACTCTTTAGTATTTTCCTTCATTTGAAGGTCTTGTTTGACTGAATCAGTCCATGAAAATTTCATTTCTTTGTCATTTCGCACACTTTTTCTCGACTAAACTACGGTTACACTTTTAAACCTATGTAGTATTAATTGTAAATACATCAAGATGGATAGCCTCGAAACGCGTTTAGGATATAAATTTAGAAACTCTCTGCTGTTAGCGGAGGCACTCACGCACCCTAGTCTAGCCTATGAGACTCAAAGGCCGCACTTCGATAATCAGCGTTTGGAGTTTCTCGGAGATGCTGTCCTAGAACTGTCATTGACTTCACACCTTTACGACCTTTTCCCCGGATACTCCGAAGGTGATCTCACTAAAATGCGAGCTAGACTAGTCTCCAAGCACGCTCTTTTTGCATTTGCTAAAAGACTAGGCCTAGGTAGCTACGTGCTACTCGGCAAAGGTGAGGAAATAAGTGGAGGTAGAGAGAGGGTATCCACACTCGCAGACGCGTTTGAGGCATTGCTGGGAGCCATTTATATTGATGCAGGATTCGAAGTAGCTAGAGAAATTATAATTAGCATCATCGAGCCGAGCTTAACGGACATAAACGAGGATCCAGACAAGAAGAATCCTAAAGGAAGACTTCAAGAACTACTCCAAGCGATAATACCGGAAAGCCCTATTTATAAAGTCACTGACGAATCAGGTCCTGATCACAATAAGCATTTCTGTGTTTCGGTATCTTGGAGTGGTAAAGTGCTAGCTAGTGGATCAGGTGCTAATAAAAAAGAAGCAGAAGCGAATGCTGCTCGACAAGCTCTCAAGGATAAAGCTTGGGAAAAATAAGTCTCTGGCCTCCTCTTTTATTCATGCTTAGTTCTACTAACCAAAACCACAATCATTATATTGGAGGGATCGAGGCCGGTGGTACCAAGTTCGTCTGTGCCATAGCTACCCCAGATGGTGGAATTCTCAGAGAATCAAGATTTCCAACGGTTGATCCTGAGACCACGCTTCAACAAGCGGTTGATTTCTTTAAGGAAAACTTACCTCTAGATGAATCAAGCGGGATGCCAGCTAGATTACTAGCATTGGGAATAGGGACATTTGGTCCAGTGGGTGTCAATCCAGCACTATCCAACTATGGGAAAATTCTAGCCACTCCTAAAAAAGATTGGGAGAATACAGATTTCATCACGCCGTTTATCACAACATTCCCCTCGGTTAAAATAAGTATTGATACAGATGTTAATGCCGCAGCACTAGGGGAAGGTTTACTAGGGGCGGCTAAAAATCTGCATTCCTATGTGTATATAACCATCGGTACAGGTATTGGGGGAGGTGTTGTTATTAATAATCAAATTATCAAAGGTCACTTACATCCTGAGATCGGTCATCTTTCAGTGCATCAAGAGCAGGCTGACAGATTTGCTGGGGCCTGTCCGTTTCATCATAACTGTATCGAAGGTTTAGCTAGCGGTGAGGCGATGTCTCAGCGATGGGGAGCTAAAGCAGAAAGTTTAGCTCAAGATCATCCTGCTTGGGAGCTTGAGGCCAGTTACATCGCTTCCCTCTGTCAAACCCTGACTGCTGTTCTTTCTCCGCAGCGCATCATTTTAGGAGGGGGGGTTATGGAGCAACCGCATCTTCTATCAATTATCCAAGAAAAATTCCTACTTAAAACGGGGGGGTATTGGCAAATACCAGCAAATTACCTAACAGTCCCGGTGCTCGGAAACCAAGCTGGGATAGTTGGAGCTGTCCAATTAGCGCTGAATGTTTGAAAGTTCTCTCTAACACTTAGCCAATCTAAAGTGATTTATAGGGCGGGAATCGATTCTGTGAATATTGGTTTTCCAAAATATCTATTATACATCAATAGCTTACGTGGATTGTCCAAAAAAATATTAAAATAAGAGCAGAGAGAACTTGACTTTTTCTGCGTTTTTTGTAGTTTCCGCCTCGCCTCACCGGCCAACGGGAGGACGAGAGAGACAGGAAGCTGATTCAGCGCTAGGTAACTAGAATGGCGAATCGGTTTTTTAATCTCCTCGTAATAGATCTTTTTACAACACATGGCTTGGACAATACGGAGCTGGTTTTATGGGAGTTGGGCAACGACTTTCAGCGCTATTAAGTTAGTAGGTGAAACTGGTTTGAGGGATTGCTCTAAGTGGAAGAGGAAAATTGAATTGTGCGCTGCGATGATTTTAGGATCATGCGC
>JBPOGF010000024.1:0-54210 GCA_051251915.1 Akkermansiaceae bacterium
GCTATGGCGGCGAGGAGGGTGTCTTGGACGGTGTTTTTGTTAGGTTGTGACTGCCAGCCTGAGAATGGTCTGCCGTCATAGGCTATTGTTAGCTTGAGTATGGACATTAGAAGAAGGGGTCTGGTGTATTTTGTGAGAGCCAGTATGAGAGGATCTCGAAGTGGGCGACTTGGCCGTCTGCGTGGACTCCGGCATCGGTTCTGCCTGAGCCGTGGAGCTTGATGGTTTGGACGGGTTGTTTGGCTATTTCTGCTATGGCGGCGAGGAGGGTGTCTTGGACGGTGTTTTTGTTAGGTTGTGACTGCCAGCCTGAGAATGGTCTGCCGTCGTAGGCTATTGTTAGCTTTAGTATGGACATTAGAAGAAGGGATCTGGTGAGTTTTGTGAGAGCCAGTATGAGAGGATTTCGACGGCGGCGGCTTGGTCGATGATGGATTTTTGTTTTTTGGCGTTTTTGCCGGCTTGATGGAGTTTCTCGGCGGCTGCGACTGTGGTGAGGCTTTCGTCGATGTAGTGGAGTGGGAGGTCTATGTTTTCTAAAATTTCATTTCCGAAGCGTCTGATTTTCTCGGCGGCTGTGCCTTCGGTTCCGTCCATGCGGATGGGGAGGCCTAGGACGATTTGTTTGACTTGACGTTGGCTTACGAGTGTTTTGATACGCTCGATGGGGTCGGTTGTTTTGACGTGGATTGTTTCTAGGGGGTGAGCCATGATTCCGACTGGGTCTGTGATGGCTAGTCCGATGCGCGCTTCGCCGTGGTCGATTCCTAGGACGGGGTGTTGTATTTCTTCATTCACTGTCACTAATTAGGCATGAAGCGGCGTTAAAATATAGGAAAATAGCGAGATATTGTGCAATTTGCGGGCTGGTGCCTTGACATGGGGTCATAACTGCAAGAACTTCCTCCATCGTGAAAAATACATTATTCAGAAATACACTTGTAACTGGGTTAGTGGGGATAGTTGCCTTTGGGGCGATGAATGTCTCTACAGCTCAAGATATCGCTGCTCCAAAAGATGTGGCAGCAGCTCCTGCTGATGCTGAGAAGACTGCTTCAGGTCTCATGTCAAAAATTCTTAAAGCTGGAACTGGAAAAGAGAAGCCAGGTGCGGAAGATACCGTGACTGTGCATTACTCAGGATGGGAAACCAGTGGTAAGATGTTTGATTCATCAGTGGCTCGTGGAGAGCCTGCATCGTTTCCTCTTAACCGTGTGATCAAGGGGTGGACTGAGGGTCTACAGTTGATGGTGGTGGGTGAGAAGCGTCGTTTCTGGATTCCTGCAAATTTAGCTTATGGTGATACTCCGTCACGTCCGGGCGGGCCTTCTGGAATGCTTTGTTTTGATGTTGAGTTATTGGACATCGTGAAGGCGCCGGAGCCAATTAAGGTTCCTGAAGCTGCTGTTGCTACTGCTAGCGGGGTGAAGTATGTGATCATGAAAGCTGGTGAAGGAGCTAAGGCGGCAGCTGACAAGAACGTTAAGTTTCATTACACCTTCTTTTCGGCTGACGGCAAGCCTGTGCAGTCTTCTAAGGAAAGAGGTGATGCTCAAACTGTGCCTGTTTCAAAACTGCCTCCATTCTTTAGTGAAGTATTAACTGAGCTCTCAGTTGGTGGACTGGCTGAAATTTACGTTCCTGGTCAGGTATTGGGCGCACAAGATCCACTTGTTAAGGCTGAACTTGAGCTAGTAGCAATTTCTGAGCCGATTCCTGCACCTGCTGTTCCTCAAGATGTGGCTGCAGTTCCTGCGGATGCGAAGAAGACTGATTCAGGTCTTGCTTATAAAGTGATTAAAAAAGGAGAAGGCGGAGATAAGCCTGCGGCAACAAATACTGTAACTGTTCATTACACTGGTTGGGAGACTTCTGGTGAAATGTTTGATAGTTCTGTGACTCGTGGTGAAACAACTAGTTTCGCTTTAAATCAAGTCATTCCAGGCTGGACGGAAGGTCTGCAGTTAATGAGTAAGGGTGATACGTATCGTTTCTGGATTCCAGAGGGTCTTGCGTATGGACCTAAACAAGAAGGATCAGGTCGCCCTGGTGGACTTCTTGTTTTTGATGTAGAGCTTGTGGGCTTTAAGTAGGCTTTAGTTAATTTTACAAAAAAGCGTCTTACGATGATTTATCGTGAGACGCTTTTTTTATTTGTTAGTGATGGTTTATCGTACGAGCTGTCCGCTGACGGGGGCGGGATAGGTGGTGTTGTATCTTGCTGGAGCTGTAGTGGGTGGAGCTACGCTGTTGACTACATTTCCGATAGCGTTTCCTGCATGGGTGAATGTGTCTCCTACAGGATCTGCAGATGCTGGTGAGTAGCAGCTAGCTAGTGACGTAAAGAGGGCGAGGCTTAAGAGTTTGATCATGTTCTTCATAGGTTTTCATAGTATGGGAACTATGCGGTTCGGCAAGGAAGATGTTTTTTGGGGGTTAGAGGTCTTCGAATGTGAGGTTAAATTTTGCTAGGTATTTTCTGAGTCGGTCGCCGTCATTTTTTGATTTCCGTTGTTCTCTGGAGACAGCGAATAACTTGCGGCCTGCATCGCTGATGGATTTTGATGTTTGGCAGATTTGAATTGCGTAGGCTAGTTGTGGGCGGTCGAATGGGTCGATTAGTTCAATTTTTTGCGGGCTTAGGAATTCTGTTAGGTGTGTTGAGTTATTGGCCTTACTTGGTCTTTGCCAGCTTTCTGTTAGACGGATTTGTTCGGCTTCGACTTCTTGGGAGGTGATTCTGCCTCTAGGGGAGAGGGTTGCCATACGGGTGATGGCGGCGTTGAGGTCGCGGAAATTTCCTGACCAAGTGCTGGAGGGGTTGGTGGCGAATTTGAGGAAATTTTGGTGAGCTTCTTTGTTGAAGCGGATGGATTGGCCGCTGGTGGCGGTTTGTTTGGTGAGCTCGTATTCTATGTTTGGTGCGATGTCTTCTGGTCTGTCAGCGAGGCCGGGGAGTTTGAATGTCCAGGTGTTGATTCTAGCGAGGAGGTCTTCGCGGAATGTGCCGTCTGAGATGCCTGCGCGGAGGTCTTTGTTGGTGCCTGCAATGAGTTGGAATTTGCTTTTCACGGGGGTGTCTGAGCCTACTGGTAGCCATTTTCCTTCTTCGATGGCGCGGAGGAGGACGGCTTGTTCGTCTGGGCCTAGTTCGCCGATTTCATCGAGGAATAGGATGCCGTTGTTGGCTTCGCGTAGGAGTCCTGGGCGATCTGCTGCGGCGCCTGTGAATGATCCTTTTTTGTGTCCGAAGAGGGTGCTCATGGCGATGTCTCCTCGGAGGGTGGCGCAGTTGATCTCGACGAAGTTTCCTTCTAGGTTGCAGCGGTTTTGGCGGAGTTGGTAGATTTTTTCTGCGAGCTGACTTTTGCCGGCACCGGTGGGGCCGGTGATGAGGATGGGGGCGTCTGAGCGGAGGGCGACGGTTTCTATTTGTTCGATGAGTTGGTTGAAGTTTTTGTTGAGGGTGGGGATGCCGGATTTGAGGATGTCTTGTGCTTCGGCTTTTTCTTGGTGGAAGCGTGATGCTAAGAGGTCGTATTTTGAGAGGTCGAGGTCGATGATGGTGAAGCTGCCGGGTTTTGCGCCGACGGCTCTGCCACGGGGTGGTCCGGTTTGGATGAGTTTGCCAGGGAGGTGCTGGGATTCTGTTAGGAGGAATAGGCAGATCTGGGCGACGTGGGTGCCGGTGGTGATGTGGGCGTAGTAGTTGGTGGTGGAAGGGGTGCAGTTTAGGGATTTGAAGTAGTCGTATAGATTGCTGAAAACGTTTTCGAAGTCCCAGGGTTTAGTGATTCCTAAGACTTTGCCTACGACTTCTGTTTCTGGGGAGAGTTGTCGCATGTCTTGCATGACGGATTCTGCGAGTTCGCTGAAGTTTTTTTCGTAGAGAAGTTCGTAGCGGTCGATGAGGAAGTCCTCGCGGGCGCAGAGGTTTACGGTGGGGCGCCATTCTGCCCAGCGGTTGCGACCTTGGCTGGAGTCTAGTTTCGTTCCGAGGAATCCGATGACGGTGGTTGATCTAGGCATGGTTGGGATGTTTTTGGTTGCTGGGGGTAAGTTTTTATTTGGTAGGTTATTTGGTAGTTAGTGTGATATATTTTGATAATAGTCGATATTATTTTATCGTTTAAGGTTTATTTTTGTTTTTATTGGTTTTTTGATATTGGTTTTCATGTGATTTATTGTGAGAGTGTTATGTGTTTTTTGGTGGTTTTTTGAAGGGGTTGGCATGATGGGTGCAAATAGTGTTTTAGAAATAAACAACTAATCAACATTATGGCTAACACATCAATCTTTACAACTATCAGAAACAGCTTTGCTCCGAAGGCGGATACTGTGAATCTCGCAGGAGGAATCGCTTACGAGATGGAAGAGCGGGAGGCGCTTGCTCAGTTTGTGGTTACTGGATGTTTCAATGGGACATTTTATCAGACTGCTGAAGATCAGCTTGATAAGGTGATCAGTTTGGCAGCTCAAGTGGATGACGTTTTTCTAGCTCAGACTGCACTTTACAGCAGGAAACGAGCTTATATGAAAGATGCTCCGGCTTTGCTTTGCGCTATCTTGGCGGGGAGAAATACTGAGCTTTTTAATAGGGTGTTTTCTGAGGTGATCGATAACGGAAAGATGCTTAGGAACTTTGTGCAGATCATGCGTTCTGGAGTGACTGGGAGAACTTCTCTTGGTTCGGCTCCTAAGAAGCGAGTTCAGGAATGGCTGAATGGTGCAGATGATGACGCGTTGCTTTTTGCGTCGGTGGGAAATGCCCCATCGTTGGCGGATGTGATCAAGATGGTTCACCCTAGTGCTAAGGATGCGCGTAGGGAGGCTTATTATGGTCATATCATCGGGAACAAAGTGGTGAAATCACTTTTGCCGGAGAAGGTGCAAGCTTTTGAAGCGTGGAAGAGAGATCGTAGGCAGGCGCTTCCTGATGTTCCTTTTCAGCTACTCACTTCACAGGCTCTCAATATGAAAGACTGGATGAAAATAGCGGAGAATGCTTCATGGCAGATGGCTAGGATGAATCTGAATACATTTGCGAGGCATGGAGTTTTCAAGAAGCGTGGAATGGTGCAGATGATTGCGGGTAAGCTTTCGAATACGAAGTTGATCAGACGTGCTAGAGTGTTCCCTTATCAGTTGCTTGCGGCCTATTTAAATGTGGGAGATGCGGTGCCGGTGGAGATCAGAAATGCGCTTCAGAAAGCGATGGAGATATCATTGGAGAACGTTCCTGAGATCAATGGGAAAATAGCAGTTTGCGTGGATATTTCAGGATCAATGCACTCACCAGCTACTGGATACCGTAAGGGTTCTAGTTCAGCTCTTAGATGTATCGATGTGGCGGCTCTTGTGGGAGCTGCTATCTTGAGAAAAAATCCGGACGCGCTCATTCTTCCATTCGAGAACAAGGTGGTGAAGACCGGGCTCAATGCGTATGACTCAGTGATGACGAATGCGAGGAAGCTTGCTAGTTTGCCATTTGGTGGGACTAACTGTAGTGCTCCGTTGAAATGGATCAACCAGAAGAGGCTAAGTGTCGATATGGTGGTCTTTGTTTCTGACAATGAATCCTGGCTTGATTCTCCGTATTACGGACGTTTTGGGACTGGTTCTGCGACGGCGACTATGGATGAGTGGACTAAGCTAAAGAGGAGATGCGTGAATGCTAAAATGGCATGTATAGACATCACTCCGCATGATACGAAGCAGATGAAGAGCAGGAAGGATGTGTTAAACATCGGAGGGTTCTCTGATCAAGTTTTCAAGCTGTTAGCTCAGTTTGCGAAGGGGGATCTTACTGAGGGGCATTGTGTCTCAGAGATTGAGAAAGAAGAAATTTAACTATAAATAATTAACAGAAAAATCAGAAAACTTTGGTGAATGCTGGTAGGACTACATTGACTCATCGGTCGGAGGTTCGAATCCTTCACTCGGAAACGAGTTAGCTCAGTCAGGTAGAGCAGTGAAAATGTCTTACAACGAATTGTCACCATCTAATAAAAATACTAATCATACATAGAAAACTTTTGCGTTGAATGCTGATGGAACTACATCGCTATTAACGACGGGGTCGGGGGTTCGAGTCCCTCCCGGGCTGCCATTTTTTAACTAATCATTATATGGCCCGGTAGCTCAGATGGATAGAGCACGGAAATTGTTTCATCGATTTTGTCAACGCAATCACTTTTCTAAACATACAATTTTTCAGCCTGGGAATGCAGGTAGGGACTACATCAACCAAATGAACTAGATGTCTCGCCATACTTTGTCTCGGGCTGAAAATTATAACCTTTAAAATAGAGATACCATGATAGAACAAGAAAAGAAAATGATACAGAAAACAGGTAAGGCGACTGGGTTTATTCCGGCGCCGGGTAATAAGGGAAAGCCGATTACGGTGATTGGGACGGATGCTATTGTTGAGGGATTTGATGAGATGTGTTTGCGTCAGGCGATGAACTCTAGAGGGGCTCCGGGGGTGAGTGAGGTGGTGTTGAATCCTGATGCTCATGCGGGGTATGGAGCTCCTATTGGGTGTGTGATGGTTTCACCTACGCATATTTATCCTGGGCCGGTTGGGGTGGATATCAAGTGTTCGATGAGCTTGATTCAGTTTGATCTGATGGATGAGGCTATTGATGACAAGGCGACTAGACGTGCGCTTATTAATGCGATTTGTAAGCGGACTCCTACTGGGGCAGGTAAGGGGCAGCGTCATTCGCAGCATGGTCGTGAGATAGATCAGGAGCTTGGTTACCGTATGGCGACTGAGGGTGCTAGCGAGTGGGTGTGTGAGCAGTTAGGGATTCCTTATGCTTGGGCTGGGCGTTGTGAGGATGCTTATCATGTGGGGCATGATGGTTCTACGGGGGCATTGCAGCAGCGTCTGGATAAGATGTTAGACGGCGGTTATAGAGATCGTTTTCTAGGGAAGATGCAGCAGGTTGGGACTTATGGGGGTGGTAATCACTTTGGTGAGGCTGAGCGTGTGGAGGTGGCGGATTCTGATAAGGCGAGGGCTTCTGCGGAGGTGTTTGGTCTGAAGGATGGGCATGTGGCATTTCTATCTCATTGTGGATCACGTGGGTTTGGTCATGACTTGGCTGCGGCTCAGTTTAAGACATTGGAGAAGATGTTTGATGCTTGGGGGATTCCGTATCCTTCTGGTGATAAGAAGTTGGTTTATGCTCCGCTGGGGACTCAGGAGGCTGATGATTATATTGATGATATGTCACTGGGTGCGAACTTTGCGACGGTGAATCATTTGTTTATTAATCAGTTGGTGCTTGAGGCTTTCCAGGAAGTGATTCCTGGGGTGGAGGGTGATTTTGTTTACTTCATTAGTCATAACATCGCTCGTAAAGAGGTGGTGAATGAGCAGGTGCAGTGGGTTCACCGCAAGGGGGCGACTAGGGCATTTCCAGCCTTTCATCATGAGTTAAAGGAGACTCCGTTTTATGGGACTGGGCATCCGATCTTGTTGCCGGGGAATCCTCGTGATGGATCTGTGGTGATGACTGCGCTTCCGGGGGCTGAGAAGAGCTGTTATTCAGTGAACCACGGTGCTGGGAGGAAGATGGGACGTAAGCATGCATTTAGAGAGCTAGACCAAAAGGTGGTGGATGCTGATATGGATGCGCACGACATCATGCATAATAGCCGAGCATATCCACGAGATGAGGCACCGGATGCTTATAAGGATTTCAATGAAGTTCTGAAGAGTGTGCGACAGGCCGAGCTGGCGAGTGTGGTTGCGAAACTTAAAGCGAGGTTCGTGGTTAAGGATGCGAGTAAGGCGGATGATTGATGAAGTTTGCTTGGTGTTTTTGGGATAAAAAAAGAGGCGAGCCGCTTATTGCGGTTCGCCTCTCTAGATTTTTTTAATTTATGAATGGTTATTTAATCCAGCTGAAGACATCGTCATCGCCATCAGCTTCTCCGTCTGCTCCTTTGGAGATCATAATGACGGTTTGTCCTTCGATGGTGTTATCGATGTCGGAGGTGTGTGATTGAGTGATTTCTGAATCTAGATCATAATCAATAACGACGAAGAAATCTTTACCCCAGCCATCAACGATTTCATCAACACTAGTACCAGTACCGTAGATGAGTCCGTTTCTGTTATTCTTAGCAGCTGGCATATCGAGATATTTCTTGGACTTGGTGTTGCCGCCTTCTTCAGTAGAGTCTTCACCAAGTAGGATATTAACAAGATCGACAAGCTCTTGACCTTCTATTTCTTGGTCGCCAGTAGGATAGGTGCCGTTGACAAAGGGAAGGTGACCGTTGTCATTGTTGAAGTCATTCACAGCAGTTACGAATTCACGCATGCGAAGTTGGGTTTCTTTTTCTTTGCCTCGATTGATCATCGATTTGGCAACAGGGAATGAAATGCCAGCGAGTGTTGCGATGATCGCAATAACGACAAGCATTTCGATTAAGGTGAAACCTCTGGAACGTTGTTTAGGATTGGTTGTCATGATTTATATGTTTATGTATCTATATTGTGTATGTTTATGAGTAGCTGATTCAGGAGGAAGGTGGTACCTAGTATTAGAATCTATACTGAGGCTAAGATACTGATTGTGGTAAGGAATGCAAGGATGGGGTAATTTTTTTAAGAAATAGAACGAGTAATTTAGAACAAATAATAACGATGATAGAGATAAATGGACAGGATGGTGGTGGGCAAATTTTAAGGTCGGCCTTGAGTTTGAGCATGATCACGGGGAAGGGATTCCGGATGGTGAAGATACGAGGTGGGCGGTCGAAGCCGGGTTTGATGCGGCAGCATTTGACCTGTGTGAAAGCTGCGCTGGAGGTCTGTGGGGGTGCGGCATCGGGGGCTGACATGCATTCTACTGAGTTGGTTTTTAAGCCGGGGAAGGTGAGGGCTGGTGATTATGTGTTTAAAATAGGGACGGCTGGGAGCACTACGTTGTTATTTCAAACCTTGCTTCCTGCGCTGATGTTGACTGATGGTGTGAGTAAGTTAGAGGTGCATGGTGGAACGCATAATCCTATGGCGCCGTCTGCAGATTTTATAGAACGTGCGTTTCTGCCACAGATTAGGGCGATGGGTGTGGGTGTGAAGTTTGAGTGTGTTAGATACGGATTTGCTCCTGCGGGTGGCGGGTGTATCAAGGCGGAAATTCATCCGGTGAGTGAGTTGGCAGCTATTTCGATATTAGAGCGTGGTGGATCAGTTTCTAAGAAGGTGGAGTGTGTGTTAGCTAATGTTCGCAAGGAGGTGGCGACGAAGGAGCTGAGCTCAGTGAAGTCGTCGTTGGAATGGGGGGAGAAAGATGTGGAACTGAAGATCTGTGACGAAGTGGATGGTTCTGGAAATGCGCTTTTCATCGAGGAGGTATTTGAGAATGCGGTGATCCATATCACATCACTGGGTGCCAAGGCTAAGTCAGCGGGGAAGGTGGCCTCGGATGCGGTGAAGGCTTACCGTACATTTGTGAAGTCGAAGGCGGCGGTAGGAGCGAGGTTAGCAGATCAATTGTTATTGCCGATGGCTCTGGCTGGTAGTGGCGAGATAAGGACGATAGCGGTGACTAACCACATTGGGACTAATATGAAGTTGATTGAGAAATTTATTGGGGTGAAATTTAGTGTGGATGAGAGCGAGCCTGGTGGTGTATTGGTCAGTTTGAGTAGAAATCACTAGATTTTTTTTGCGATTCTCAGATATTATGTAGTGGAGGCTTGCCATGTTAGAGAAAAATGGCATTGTTTTATTACAGAATAATTATTCAACGTACTATTATCTATAAATTATGAGCGAACCAATCGTAGAAATTCAAGAAGGACAACTCCCGCAGAACACCAGAACACTTTGGCTGAAGGCTCTCAGTGCAGTAGAACTTCAAAACTATAGTTACGCAGTGAGTCTGTGTCAGGCGATCTTGAAAGATGTTCCTGGGTTTGTGGAGGCTAGGAAACTAGCGCGACGCTGTGCAGTGAAAACCACTGGCGGAGCTAAGAAGAAGGGTGGATTTTTTGGAGCAGGAGCTTCAACGTCACGTCTTCAAGGACAGATTAAAAAAGATCTGCGTGCTGGACTTATTGCATTAGAGAAAGATCTGGAGTCGGATCCAAATAGTGGTCCACTCAATGACCTGCTATTTGATACAGCAGTACAACAGAACCTTTCTGAGACAGCTAGTTTTGCGCTGGAAACAGTGAGAAAGGGTTCTCCTGAGAACACAAAATTGCTTCATAAGTTAGCGAGTTATTACTTGGCGCGCGACATGCCTCAGGAGGCAGCAGGTGTTTATAAGGACATTATCAAACAAGACCCAACGGACATCGATGCTGTTAAAGGAGAGAAAGACTCGACGGCTCGCGCTTCTATGAAGAGTGGTGGTTGGGAAAAAGGTGGTAGTATAGAGGACACCAAGAAGGATACTTCTGGCGAAAAAGAGCAAGAGGAGTCAGACAGAGCTGGTATGACTCGCGACCAGAAGAAGGCGAAGTTGGCTAAGCTGATGGAGAAATACCAAGAGGATCAAAACAACATCATCGTGGTGAAGGAAATTGCTGAACTCTACGAAGATTTTGGATACTGGGCAGATGCGCATGTGTTCTTCAACTGGGCGTATCAGATCAGTCATAAGGATAGCACTTTGAAAAATAAGGCTGAAAAGATGAAGAACAAAGAGGCTGAGGAGCAAATCAAAGCTCTAGAAGTTCAACTCTCTGAAGATCCAGGTAATACTGAGCTAGAAGCACAGATTCTAGCTTATAAACAGGAGCGCTCTAAAGAGTCAGTGACTGAAGCTAAGGCTCGTGTGGACCAGAACCCAACTGACCCTCAGCTAAGATTTGATTTAGGCTTGGCATTGTATAACTCTGGTGACTATAACGGAGCTATTCCGCATCTCCAGCAGGCTAAACGTAACCCGCATATTAGAACGCGTGTTTTGCTCACATTGGGTAGATCATTTGATTCTAAAGGAATGTATGACATTGCAATCAGCCAGCTTGAAGAGGCTCTTGAAGACCTTCACGCAATGGATGGGACTAAGAAGGAAGTTCTCTACGAGATCGGACTCATTTATTCTAAAATGGAGAAGAAGGATGAGGCGTTGCATAACTTTAAGCAGATCTACGAGGTGGACTACGGATACCGCGATGTGGCGAAGCGCGTGGAAGATGCTTATGGCTCTTAGTACAACCAAATAATCATCAAAAACGGGTTCAGATTGATAATATTTGAGCCCGTTTTTATTTCTACCTATATGGCAAAGAATACTTTTTATAATCGTTTTGACACTGAGCGTCTTTCAGATGAAAAATACGACGAAACTTACCGTTCTACGTTTCAGGTGGATAGAGATAGGGTGTTACACACTCCTACGTTTCGCTCACTTCAGAGTAAGACTCAGGTGTTTTGGAGTGGGGAGTATGATTTCTATCGGACTCGGTTGACTCACTCGTTGGAGGTGGCGCAGATAGGGCGATCGATTTGTAATTTTTTGAATACGCGGTCGGAGCTTTTGAGTGATGATTATTTTATTGATTCTGATTTGGTCGAAGCTGCTTGTTTGTCGCATGATCTTGGGCATCCGCCGTTTGGACATGCTGGTGAGCGGACGTTGAATCGTTTGATGAGTGAGTATGGTGGGTTTGAGGGAAATGCTCAGACGTTAAGGTTACTGGCAGATCGGATTTTCACAGCTAGTAAAACTGGGATGAATCCTAGCCGGGCATTTGTGGATTCTATTTTGAAGTATAAGACATTGTGGTCTGAACTATGTCATGGGGCTGAGCGTCCGAAGAATCATTTTCTATATGATCAGCAGTTTCATTATTTAGACTGGGTTTGTGGTGATAGGGATTTCCCTACGGAATATACACCTGGAAAGGCTAGGGATAAGTTTAGTTCTATTGAATGTCAGATTATGGACTGGGCGGATGATACTGCTTATTCTCTTAATGATTTAGCTGATTCTGTTAGAGCGGGGTTTCTTACTATTGAACGAGTTGAACGCTGGGCAGATGAGAATGATTGTGGAGTGGAAAAGGGTACGCCGGTGGGAGATCTACTGAGGTCGATCCGAGGAAATAGGGTGGAGCTGATGGCGGGGAATAGGATAGGTAGATATATTCAGAGTGTGCGGATAGTGGAGGATAATAATTTTATGAGCGAGGTCTCTAACAGGTATAAATACAAGTTGGTAGTGGACCAGGGGGTGCAGTCTGAGACGCGGGAATTTAAGAAGATGGCCTATGATTTGGTGTTTAGGTCGCCGGAGTTAAACCAACTAGAGCACAAAGGGGATCACTTGCTTTCTAAACTATGGGAGATTTTGGGTAATGAGGATAGTCCTTATCATTTGCTTCCTAAAGAAGTGTCTGATGAATTGAGGCAGGGTGAGACTCTGGAGGAGAGAAGAAGGTTGCTGTGTGATTTCTTAGCTAGTCTAACAGACGGCTCGGCGACAAGGCTCTACAAGCGTTTAATGGTGCCTGACTTTGGGTCAATTGGAGACTTGTTAGGTTAAAGTTATGCAGAAAGTGATCAAACAACCGCTGGATGTGCTGAAGGAATATTTTGGGTTCGATGGCTTTTTAGATGGTCAGGACGATGTGGTGCAGAGGATACTAAGTGGTTCTGATGGACTGGTGGTGATGCCAACTGGGGGTGGGAAATCTCTTTGTTATCAATTGCCTGCGTTGTGTTTTGAGGGGGTGACTTTGGTGGTGAGTCCATTGATAGCGCTGATGAAAGATCAGGTGGATGCACTGGAGGCTAAGGGGATAGCGGCGACGATGATTAATTCTTCTTTGGCGCATGGTGAGCAGCAGGATAGGATTTCTCGGATGCGGAGGGGTGAGTATAAGTTAGTGTATATAGCGCCGGAGAGGTTTAGATCTGAGTCGTTTATGCGGGCGATGGAGGATGTTAATATTTCACTTTTTGCGGTGGATGAGGCTCACTGTTTGAGTCAGTGGGGGCATGATTTTAGGCCGGATTATATGCGGTTGGGGGCTGCATTGGAACGAATAGGGGGGCCGCAGTGTATTGCTCTAACAGCGACGGCGACGGCGGTTGTTAGAAAGGATATCTTGAGTGTGCTTAAGTTGAGGAATCCGTTTGAGATGGTGAGTGGGTTTGCGCGTCCGAATCTTTCTTTGGCTATCTCAGCTACAGAGAAACATAGTTTAAAATACAAGCGGATAAGGGAGATCATTAAGGATCAGAAGACGGGGATCATTTATTGTGCGACGCGGAAGAGGGTGGATGAGGTGGCTGAGATGTTAGCGGACTGGGGGGTGTCTTGCATAGCGTATCATGGTGGGATGAGTGATGTTGAGAGGGAGAGAACGCAGACAGAATTTATTAGTAAGAATAAGGATGTGGCGGTGGCTACGAATGCATTTGGGATGGGGATAGACCGATCTGATGTTCGGTTTGTGATTCATTTTGAGATTCCAGGGAGTGTGGAGGCTTATTATCAGGAGGCGGGGAGGGCAGGGCGTGATGGTGAGGCTTCGGTTTGTGAGTTGTTTTTTAACTATGCAGATACGCGGACGCAGGAATTTTTTATTGAGGGAGTGAATCCTAGTTACCAGGATATTTGTGGGATTTATCAGTATTTGCTGAATGAGGCGAATGAGGAGTTTGAGGTGAGGCAGACGTTGGATCAAATCAAGGAAGGGGCGGATATCAAGAATGGGATGGCGGTGGGGAGTGCGCTGGGGGTGTTGGCTAAGAATAGGCTGATTGAGAGATTTGATATTGCGGGATCTAGGGCAAAGGGGACTCGGTTGCTGCAGCCAGATATTTTGACATCGCAGATACCAATTAACCGTGCAGCTTTGGAGGAGAAGGATAAGCGTGATCGGGAGAAGTTGAATTCGATGATTGAGATGTGTTATTCGCGGCAGTGTAGGCAGCAGTGGATCATGGATTACTTTGGGGAGGAGAATCCGGCACCGTGTGGTAGCTGTGATGTGTGTCAGAGTCAGTTTGGAGGGGATCTACGTTTAGGTTCTGAGTCTGAGGTGTTGATACTGCGTAAGGCGCTGAGTGGGGTGGCGCGGATGAGTCATAAGGTTGGTGGGAAGTGGGAAGGGAAGTTTGGAAGGGGGAAGATAGTGCAGATGTTGATGGGGAGCAGGTCGCAGGATATTTTGAAGAATCGGTTAGATTCGTTGACTACCTATGGTCTGCTACAGGAGACTGGGACGGCTACGCTGAATGAGCTTTTTAAATACATGCATGATGCGGGTTTGATTTTTACTCAGAAGGGGGAGTTTCCGTTGGTGACGTTGACACCTCTGGGTGATGCTGTGATGCATGGGAAGTCTAAGGCTATGATGGCATGGCCGGGGAGGAAGTCTGTGAGGGATGAATCACCGGTGAAGTCTGGGTTGGATGTGGAGATTGAGGAAATGGGATTTGATCCTAAGCTGTATGCTGCGCTGAAGGATTTGCGGGCTAAGATAGCTAAGCAACAGTCGGTCCCGCCGTATGTGGTATTTTCTAATAAGACGCTGGAGTATTTCACCCGGTTGAGGCCTACAACGATGGAGGCTGGGATGCGGATTAAGGGGGTGGGAGAAGCGAAGGCGGCGCAGTATTTGAGGCATTTTATTGAGGTGATAGAGAGTTACGGTTAAGTTTCTGTTGGAGAGACAGTTTGAGATATAGAGGGAGGTCTAGGTCTAGATGTTGTATCGGCGGATACGGAGAAAATACGTTTAGGTGGGCTAAATTGACTTTAGAATAGCCTTTTTAGGGTATTGTATTCAGCGCTGTTTGGAGTTATTGTGTACTGGATAAAATGTAGGATGATCTTTTTACTATTTTGTCTGCTAGTTATGGGGGAATTTAATAACTGGTCAATTAACCAGTAGATTTTTTGTGAGAATTTACTTTATATATACAATCTGCCAATCACACTAACTTATAAATATGTCATACAAATACACTATATCGCATGAATCAATCCAATAAATCCCAAATGATAATAGCTAAGAAGCGAGCAACTTTGTGCGCTAAAAAAGGCTTCGCCCTAATCTCGACGATAACTATCATGGCGCTATTAATGCTGATAGCACTTGCGATGTTGAGTTTGTCTAACATTGAAGTGAAAAGTGCCTCTAGTAATAAGGGCTACGAGGCGGCACGTGCGAATGCGCGAATGTCATTGTTGTTAGCGCTCGCAGAACTACAGAAATCAGCGGGATCTGATACGAGAATCACTGCTCCTGCGGATGCGTATTCAGGAAGTGGGGGGCAGACAAGTAAGCATGTTAGGCAGCTGACTGGAGTTTGGAGATCATGGGAGGGCTTGAATCACGATCAGACTACTGGTCTACCAATGGCTCCGGATTATGATATCAAGGGAGTTTCTTATAGTGAGGGAAGTCCAGAGAGTGGGCGTTTCTTACGCTGGCTGGTATCTGGGAATACGGATAATTTATTAGATCCGACAGCTCCTCCTTCTTTAGAGGAAGGAAGTGATACGGTACCGCTGTTGGCTGAGGGGACACTGAAGAGTGAGAGTGATTTAGGAGTTCATGTGGTGCCAACTGAGATTATGACTGAAAATGGTGATGGGGCGATTGCGTGGTGGGTTCAGGGTGAGAATACGAAAGTGAAGTTGAAGGCGAGCGAGGCAGCTGAGTCTACTTCGGAAGCGGTAGATCAATTGGCTGTGTCTCCTGGACCTAGTGGGGATGCCTTTGGCATTGATGATACGGATGAAACAGGAAAGGTGATCTCTCAGCAATCACTTACGTTTTTACAAGGCTCATCGGTAGGGAGTGATGATCCAGCTGAATATTTCCATGATCTTAGTACTCATTCTATGGGGTTATTGACGAATAATGCGAATGGTGGTTGGAAGCGTGATTTGTCACTATTTTCTGAGAAATTTGCTAATGTTTCGGAAGGTTTTTCTTCATTCACGCTGAGTCCGGGGAATGCGTTCACTTCTGGGAAGTATAATAAAAGCTCAGCAACGACGGCTCTTATCTATCCGTGGATTGGCACGACTGGGGCTAGTTTTACTGATAGTATGAGTTGGGCTGGGCTTGCGGATCACATGACTCTTTATAAGCGTCTCAGAAGTAGTGGTAACGAAGTAGCGCATGTTCTGTATGGAGATAATGCTGTGGCTAACCAGAACCAAGCTTACCTTAGTAGAGAAGCGTGGCCTGATAGAGTGCGTCAGTTTCCTGTGGTCGCTCGTATCCATATCGTCATTTCGCTTACGTCTCGGCAGGATGCGAATGACTCAACAAAATACACTCCGGCGATTTTATTGAATCCAGTCATCACGATGTGGAATCCGTATAGTGTGGCATTGGATACAAGTAGTGTGGCATCTACGCTTAGGTTAAATCTAAATGAGGTTGCTTGTCCGGTTCAATTTGATTTTAAGATTGAGGATAGCACTATTCAGCGGGATTTGGGGCAGATAGCTGGCGGTGGAGGAAATACGGCAGGATTGACTGCTCTGATCCCTCTTAAAAGTCCTGATTTATGGTTACCTGGTGAGGTGAGGGTTTTCTCTCCAAATGGTACCGAAATTGTAAATAAGAACAGCGGGCAAAACATCAATTACTCGGCGGGATACCGACCGGGGAGTGGATTAAATTATGTAGCGCAAGATATTCAAAAAGATAGCACCTCTAATTTTTCTGTGACAGGCGCGCGAATTTTATCAGATTTTGGGGGAGCTAACGTACAGGGAACAGGGATGTATTTCACTGAGTCATTTTCTGGTAGTGGAGGAACTAGCCTTACGAATACGCAGAGTATGATTAGGTCAGCGGATGCTCAAAAGATGTTGGGTGAAGCCATTACTCTGACTTCTACTAGTGCGTCTTCATTGTCCAGTTTACAGGATGACCCGCAGCCAATACTTAGTGTGATCACTGGCTTACGATATGGTCGTGATACGAATAGTGGCCGGGATAATATCGTGGTGAATGGTATTCATAATATGAACCCGGCAGTTAGTTTTACCATCAATGGCTCGTATGATGGCTATGCTACTGATGGTCGATTTGATGTGTTTCCCTATAATATTCAGTTATTTCCAGTGAATAGCTTAGCTGATCCAGGTTTGCCTAGTGGGATTGAGAATGACTTAGAAGGGTATTTAGGAAGTGGCTTTGGTAGCAATGATGGGCTTTCAAATTTGATTTTGTTAGAGTCGCCGAACCGCCCTTTGAGTGCGATTGGTGATTTACAGCATTTTAATATAAATGCTCATGGATTCAATGGTCCTTATGTTCTTAATGCTTTGGGTAATAGCCGAGTGTCTCCTTTTATCAAAAGTGATAATGTCCGAGTAGGATCGTTAAGTGGATCAGGAGCAAACAGAGGTCATGATCATAGTTATGTTATGAACCATGTATTATTAGATGATTGGTTTGTGTCTTCTATTGCTCCAGATATGAATGATTGGTCTGCAAGTGAAGCCCGCAGCATGGAAGATGTTTACCGCGACCACCTGACGGGAGATGAAGCACTACCGAGCCATTATTATAAGCCGGAGGCTCCGTTAGGTGCTTCAGAGGCTGGGACGAAGGCGTCTGAGTTTATTAGTGATGATGATGCATGGGAAAAGGCTGCTGCTGAGCTAGAAGTGGAGGGGATGTTTAACATTAACTCGACGTCGGAGTTAGCTTGGGAGATGTTGTTATGGAGAAATTTCAGTGATGGGAAGGCTAGTTATCTAGGCCTTACCGATTCGATTCCTGGAAATACAGCTGCAGGTTCTGACTTAATTGAAGGAGCAGGTAGACCGTTCCCTCGGACAATGTTAACTTCTGATAGTAGTGCGGGTAATTCTGGCTATGCGGAGCTATCTCAGCCTAGAGAGTTTACTGAAGATCAGATTAAAGCGTTAGCTCGAGAAATAGTGGTGGAAGTTAAAAAGCGTGGGCCATTTTTATCTGTTTCAGAATTCTATAACAGGCAGTTATCAAGTGATGTGGAGTTGGCTCAAGCAGGAGCTGTGGAGTCAGCACTGTTACGTTTGTCTGAAGGCACTGGTAATGAAAATCCTTATCGTGATCTTCAAACGGTATTCAATGACACGGCAACTGTGAATGATATGCAAGCATCACCACAACCGTTAGAGTATGCATTCCCTGAGGCTGCTGAGGGTAACCCGGCTTATGGGTTCCCAGGTTGGACGCGTCAGGCAGATGTGCTGCGTTCCATAAGTGGGATCTTGAGTGCTCGTGACGATACGTTTACTATCCGTGCTTATGGATGTAGTAAGGATAACACAGGAAAAATCATTGCTGAGGCTTGGTGTGAGGCTGTGGTAAGCCGCTCTTCTGACTTTGTGAATGGGGGAGACAAATATGAATTACCAAGTGATGATAGTCATCCGTTTGGGCGAAAGTTTGTGTTGAAGCAATTCCGCTGGATGAACAGAGACGAGGTATAGAAACTAATGAACACACAATTTAAACACAGAACAATGAAGCGACTATTGATGATAATGACGAGCCTGATGGTGACCTTTTGTTATGGTCAGGTAGAGGGAATTGAGCCAAGCGGTAAGAAGAAAAACCAGGGACGTCCAGTAAAGGTGATGTATTATATGGCTCCGAGGGGGGCTCCTGTGGAGGCATACGTCTATGCTGGTGCGACGCAGGTTGGTGTGACAGAGCTAACACGGACAAATTTTTCTGAGACATTTGAGATTCCCAAAGGAGGACGTATAGGAGCTAAAGGAAAGGCAGGGGGGCCAGTTAAATTGAGTTTTCTACCTTCGTCCC
Organism: Akkermansiaceae bacterium; assembly: GCA_051251915.1. Lineage (GTDB taxonomy): Bacteria > Verrucomicrobiota > Verrucomicrobiia > Verrucomicrobiales > Akkermansiaceae > Rubritalea. The sequence goes on from JBPOGF010000024.1 coordinate 18,775, forward strand.
TGAGTGAGGGAGAGGAACTACCTGCTGGAGCGCCATCGGTGATTATCCCTAAGAATTGGCAGAAAGTGCTTTTGCTGGTATTCCCTAATCCTAAAAACTCTGTGATGCCGATCAGGTTTAAGGCGATTAACGCGAGTGAGGATAAGTTTGGAGCAGGTAGTATTTATATGCTTAATTATTCTGATGTTGGCGTTTTTGGAACTGTGGGTGATAAAACGCTGAAGCTAAATCCTAGATCAGAGAAAATCATCAAAGATCCGATTAATAAAAATGGAACATATCCAGTTAAGTTAGAGTCTCAGGTTAAAGGTGAGAAGAAGCCGCGTAGGTTTATTAAGCAAATGTGGGGGCATAGCGATAAGATGAGAAGTGTGCTCTTCATTATGCCAAAGCCAGCTCCGATGCATGCTACGTATTATAATGCGCCGATAAGAGATTTTTAGTGGGAGGTTAGGACGTCTTTCAGAGCTGGTTGATGGTTATTTCTTCTCTTGGTTTGGGTCGAAGAAGATTTTGATGTCGGCTTCTTTGGTTCCTAGGAGTTCTTGGGCTCTTAGGAGGGCGTCACGGGTGGAGAGGTTTGGGTTACTTGGTGATGAGAAGAAGAGGTTGGTTTCTCCTTGTGAGCGGTCGCAGCCTTTGAGGATGGTTTCTAGGACGCCGGATTGTTTTAGGACTTTGTAAACGTTTCTGGTGGCGCCGGAGATGATGACGTGGCGGCCTTGTTTGCGCATGTGCTTGATGAGTTCATCTAGTGCCATGACGGAGGTGGCGTCTAGGTGACGGGCGTTTTTCATGCGGAGGATGACCACTTTTAGGTTGGGGTCAGCGGCGGTGTGCTGGACTTGGGTGCGGAAGAGGTCAGCGGCTCCGAAGTAGAGGTTGCCTTCTACGTGTACGATGGAGATGGCGGGGTTGGGGCGGGCTTGTTTGGTGTCGAGTTCGCGGAGGTCTCCTTCGTCATTGACTTCGTATTCGACGAGGTGTGGGCGTGAGGCTTTGCGGAGGAAGAGTGAGATGGAGAGGGCTACGCCGATGAAGATGGCGGAGTCTAGGCGTGTGAGGAGGGTGGCTGCGAAGGTGACGATGACGACGATGGCGTCATCGCGAGTGGAGTTGAGACAGATGCGGATATTTTTCCATTTGATGAGTGAGATGGCGATGCCTACGACGAGGGCTGCGAGGCTGGCTTTGGGGATATTTTCTACGATGGGTAGTTTGAGGAGAATGAAGAATCCAACGATGCAGAAGAGGCTGGCGTAGATGGAGGAAAATCTGGATTTGGCACCGGACTCGAAGTTGAGAGCGGAGCGGGTGAGTGAGCCTGAGGCTGGCATGGGGGTGAGGAATGAGCAGGCTATGTTAGACATGCCGAGGGCGAACATGTCTTGGTTGACGTCTGGTCGCTCGCCGGTGCGGCTGCCTAGGGATTTCCCCATGACGGTGTTCTCTAGTGAGGCTAGGAAGGCGATGGCGAAGGCTACGCCGGTGAGGGTGGCGATGTCATTGAAGTTGAAGTCTGGAAGGCTGACATTAAAGTTGTCTAGCTGGAAGGGTTTGAAGCAGTCTAGGGTGAAGTTGGCTGTGGTGGTCTTGAGAGTTAATGCGATGATGGATGAGGCGGCTAGGCAGAGGGCGAAATTAGGTAAAATGGGGAGCTTCTTCATGAGGGCTAGGTAGAGAGCGAGAGTGAAGATGCCTAGAAGGATGGGTTGCCATTGGAACTGATTCCAGAGGGTGGTGAGGTCAAAGAAGCTGGTGAAGAAGTTGACTGCTTGGTTGTTTTCTTTGTGGGTGCTGATGATTTGTTTGAGGGGTTCAGCGACGCCGAAGATGTGCTTGAACTGTCCGTTCATGATGAGGAGTGCGGCGCCGGTGATGTAACCGACGAGGACACTTCTTGATACGAACTGGAGGAGGTCTGCTAGTTTAAATAATGAGCCTAAGAGTAAGATGATGCCGACTAGGAAGACGAGGAGTGGCATGTAGGCGATGGGAGCTTTAGCTAGAGTGGCTGCTGCTGAGGAGGCGAAGAAGGTGAATACCATGAGTGCGGTGGCATTCGATGGACCGAGGATGGTGTGGCGGGAGCTAGAGAAAAGGGGTGCTACGATGGAGGCGATGATGGAGCTGATGATGCCGTAGTAGATGGGGAGCTCTGCGATGGCGGCGTATGCCATTCCTTGGGGGAGGGTGAGGAGGGCTACATTGAATGCTGCCTTGATGTCGTATTTGACTTGGCTCTTTTTGTATTCCTTGACGGCGTTTCTAACAGGGAGAATTTCAATGCTATTCTCGGTGAAGAATTTTTTGATGGCGGCACTGGCATTACTGAAGGTTTTACGAATGGACGGCATGGGGCTTTGAAATCGTTATTTTGATCAGGTGTTAGAGGTAAGTTTTTGATGGCGGTTACTTAGATCTAGCTCTTCTAAATAACCAAATGCCGAGAATAAGTGCTAATGCGTTAGGAAGCCAGAAAAGAATTGTAGAGACGTTGCTGGTTTCATCTCTGATCTGGCCGGCGAAGATGTGGAAGAGGAAATAACCAAGGCCGATGAGGATACTGAGGATAAATCCTGTGGATGTGTCTTTACGTCTAGCTCCGATGCCGAGTGGGACGCCGATGAGGGCGAATGCTAGGCAGGCTAGGGAGAATGATTGTCTTGAGGTGACGGCGTTGGCGAGTTTTGCGCGGTCTTTTCCGGGGATGTCTGGGTTCTCGGCGAGATAGGTGCGGATCTCGTTGTTGGTCATGGAGGAGGCTTTGATGCGGCGTTTGTTTTCGCTGTCGAAGCTGAAGAGAACTGGGTCTACGTCGCCGATGGTGATGGGGATTTTGGTGCCGTTGGTGTCTTCTTGTAGGGCGAAGGCGTTGCTGAGTTTGAGTTTGATCTGGCTGTTATCTAGATCGACGTAGATGAGTGCTGACTCTGCGTAGACGTAGAAATTTGAGGCGTAGCTTTTGTCTAGTACGGCGACGTCGTGGATATGTAGTCCGTAGAGGGTGTTGTCAACTCTGTCTCTGACGTAGATGCGTTTGTCTTTGAGTTGGGTCTGGACGACGCCGGGGTCTAGGAATTTATTAGGGTCCGCTTTTACTGCGTCCATTAGCAGGTTTTTGACTCTGGCTTTGGCTTGTGGGGCTATTTCTGCATTCAGCCAGAAGCAGAATCCTGAGAGGATGGCCGCGGTGATGAAGACTGGGAGAGCGATGCGTGGAAGGCTCTGGCCGGCCATTCTCATGGAGAGAATTTCATTGTCTGCGGAGAGACGCCCGAAGACGAGCATGACGGCAGCTAGGAAGCTGAATGGGATAGTGAACATCAGTGAGAATGGGAGCACACTGAGTATGAACTCGAAGACGAGCATGGGAGAAGGATGCTTGCCCACGAAGAGTGGGCGAGCTTCCTTGAAAATGTTTCCAAGCATGAAAACACCGCTCAGGATAGCTACTGCGAACAGGGTCGTAGTAAATAGGTTTTTCCCGATATAGCGGTCGAATCTTAGCACGAAATCATCATTTGATATTGAACTCTGTTAGAGCATGAAGGTGTCTTCGCTTGGGTTATCTCCCTCGCTCTGGATGGCTTCTGAGTTCGCTGCAAGATGGACGAGTGCGTGGTAGACGTCTTCTGGGTCTTGGCTGATAGCCTCGGCGATGTCGGTGGCAGTTTTCTGCCAGCCAGTGAGTGCGCCACGGACTTGGTTGAGGATTTCTAGGAAATCTCCAGCGGCTTTTTTGCCTGCTTCAACACCTGGTTGATGGTAGGCATTGATGTTCACGAGTGAAGCGTAGAAGCCGACTGCTCTTTCGAAGAGAGCGATGAGCATACCGAGTGAGTGTGGTGTGACTTCCTGGATGGAGAGTGTGATGGACTTTCTGCCTGACTCGTAGAGAGCCTTGCGAGTTCCTCTGAGGAAGCCTTGGAGGTAGTCTGCGCTGGTGTTTCCAGGGTCGACTTCGATGCTGCTTCCTTTTCTGCCGTTTCTGACTTCGATGAATGTGACGAAGAAGTTGTGTACGCCGTCGCGGAGTTGCTGGACGTAGGCGTGCTGATCTGTAGATCCTTTGTTGCCGTAGACTGCGATGCCTTGGTTGACGACGTTTCCATCTAGGTCGTGTTCTTTTCCGAGGGACTCCATGACGAGTTGCTGGAGGTATTTAGAGAAGAGGACGAGTGAGTCTTTGTATGGGAGGACGACCATGTCTTTTTCGCCTTTGCCGTTTCCTGCGTGGTGCCAGGCTAGTGCTAGCTGCATGGCTGCATTACGAGAAGTGTCTTGGACACGGGTGCGTGCGTCCATTTCTTTCGCGCCTGCAAGGAAGGAGTCGATGTCGATTCCTTGGAGGGCGGCTGGAACGAGGCCAACAGTGGACATGACGGATGTTCTGCCTCCTACCCAGTCTTCCATTGGGAGTATAGAGATGAAGTTATTTTCTGAGGCGTATTGGTATAGCTTTGAGCCTTCTCCGGTGATGGCTACGGTGTGGGCGCCAAAGTTGAGGTCAGCATCTTCGTAGGCGTTTTGGGCTTCTAGCATGCCGTTGCGGGTCTCTGCTGTTCCGCCTGATTTGGAGACGACTAGGGATAATGTTTTACCGAGTCCACCTGAACGGCTGATCTTTGTGAGAACGGTATCGCAACCTGCGGGGTCGGTGTTATCGAAGAAGAATGTGGTGAGTTTGCTGTCTGTGCCGAGTGCTTCGTATACGAGCTGTGGGCCGAGTGCTGAGCCGCCGATGCCGATGATGAGGAGGTTTTCAAATCTTCCGCCAGATGTAGGGGCGACTTTACCGTGATGCACGTCATCAGCGAGTTGCTTGAGCTGTGCGAGTGGTTCGGTGACTTGTGCTTTGATCTCAGCAGTTGGGGCAAGCTCTGGATCTCTGAGCCAGTAGTGACCGACCATGCGGTTTTCATCTGGGTTTACGATTTCGCCGGCTTCAGTTTTTACGAGGTCTGCGTAGGCTTTGTCGATCTGAGGCTGTAGGGCATCGATGTAGGATTGCTCCATGTCGGTGCGTGATAGATCTAGTGAGAATCTGAGGTCTTGGTAGCGTAGTAGCTGGGTGTATTTATTCCAATGAGGCATGACGTTGTTTAGTGTATGGTGTATTAGGTGTTTATTTTAGTAGTGAATGATTGAGGTGACTGGAGCGTCGATTTTATCTTTGCCGTTGAGGTCATCTAGTTCGATAAGGAATGCGACTCTTACGAGGTTAGCGCCTAGTTTGTTGATGAGTTTTACAGCGGCGGAAGCAGTTCCACCAGTGGCAAGTAGGTCATCAATGAGGAGGACGTTGTCGCCGGGCTGGATGGCGTCTTGGTGGATTTCGACGGTGTTATCACCGTATTCGAGAGTGTATGATTCCTCAAATGTTTTCCTTGGGAGCTTGCCTTTTTTCCTGACGGGGACGAAGCCGACTTTGAGAGCGAGGGCGACTGGGGTGGCAAAGAGGAATCCGCGGGCGTCGATACCGACGACTTTGTCGATTTTTTCACCTTCAGCCGTAGCGAGGAGGAGGTCGACGGAGAGCTGTAGTAAATCAGGGTCGGATAGGATGGGGCTGATGTCCTTGAAGATGATTCCTTCTTTGGGGAAATCAAGGATATCGCGAATGGCTGATTTTAGTCGATCGGGCATAAATAAATACAAGCGTATTCCGGTCATAATGCACGAAAAATATGAGTCAATGAGGAGAAAACTGGGTTGATAATTCATGAGCTAGGTGCATAGATAGGTTCTGTATGGAAGTGATACCGCCACATATTCTGTTAGGAGCCTATGCCGAGGGAGTTTTTCCGATGGCGGAGGATGGTGAGTTGTTGTGGTTTTCTCCGGTGTCGCGTGGTTTGATTCCGCTGGATGAGAGGTTTCATATTCCTAGGGGATTGAGGAAAGCGTTGCGGAAGGAGAACTTTGAGGTGAAGCGTGATACGGCGTTTCGCGAGGTGATGGATGGGTGCTCGGAGCGTGAGGAGACTTGGATAGATCCGGTGATCAAGGATAGCTATGAGGAGTTGTATAAACTTGGGTTCGGGCATTCGGTAGAGTGTTGGGATGATGAGGGGCTGCAGGGTGGGTTGTATGGCGTGAAGCTGGGGAATGTTTTTTTTGGGGAGAGTATGTTTAGTAGGAAGACGGATGCTAGCAAGATCGCGTTGGTTTATTTGGTGGAGTGGCTGCGGGATGAGGGGGCGGAGTTGTTAGATACGCAGTGGATGACTGAGCACTTGTTGCAGTTTGGTGGGTATGAGGTTCCTAGGGATGTTTATCTGGAGTTGTTAGAGGAGGCTTTGGAGCCGATTCTTGAGGGGTGAGTTTTTGTTAGTTTAAAAATTCAGAGAAAAGGAGGGTCTTCACGTTGTCTTAAGGTTGGGTGTGGCATGATGTGTGCATGAGACTGAATAAGATGGCTATGGTTGCTGGGGGGATTGTTGTGACGGGAGGGCTTTCCTGTTGTAGTCATTTGGCTCCGGTGGATACTACGAAGGCTCCTTTGGTGGTGGCTGGTCAGTGGAATGAGGTGGGGGGATTTCCGACGGCATCTTCTGAGCGGGATTTGAGTAGGTGGTGGCGGTCATTTGGTGATGGGGAGCTTACGCGGTTGATAGGGCATGCGCTGAAGCATAATCCTGATATTGCTAGTTCTGTGGCGGCGGTTACTCAGGCTAGGGCACAGCGGACTGAGCAGGTGTCATCGCTTTATCCGAGTTTGAGCTATTCTGGGTCTAATAATCTGAATAAGAACTGGGAGGATAGTGCTGCTAGTAGTTCATCTGTTAGATACTCAGCTGGGCTGAGTGCGAGCTGGGAGCCCGATTTCTATGGGAAGAATAGGAATTCTGTGCTTGCAGCGACTGCGGATACGAATGCGGCGATGGATAACTTGAGTGCGGCGAGGAGTTCGCTGGCTGCGGAGACGGCGTTGGCGTATTTTCAGTTACGTTCTGCTGAGGCGAGTTTGGCGATTGTGGAGCGTAGTATTGTATCACAGGAGGAAACGACGAAAATCACAAAGTGGCGGACACAGGCTGGGGAGATTGATCAATTGGAATTTGATAGGGCGAATTCTTCGCTTGAGAATGCTAGGTCTGCGATACCTGCTTTTAAACAGAATATAGCGCAGGCTAAGAATAGGATTAATTTATTGTGTGGTGAGCTTCCGAGCACTCTTGCTGTTTCTTCATCTGGGAGTTTCCCTGAGCCTAAGACGAAGTTGGCTATAGGGATACCGGCTGAGACGATACGGCAGCGTGCGGATGTGAGAGCTGCGGGGCAGAGGTGGGTGGCGGCGATTGCGCGGATTCGGGTGGCGGAGGCGGATCAGTTTCCGAGCTTTAATTTGAGTGGGTCGCTAGGGATTAATGCTCTTTCTACAGGTAAGATTATTGATCCTAGTTCTGTATCGGCGAGTCTTATCTCTGGTTTAACGGGGCCGATTTTTGATGCGGGGAGGATACGTGCTGGGATAGAAGGTCAGAGTGCTGCTGAGGAGCAGGCGTTTCAGGGGTATCGGTCTAATATTTTGACGGCGCTTTCGGAGGTGGAGGATGCATTGATCGCGTGTAAGCGGACTCAGGAGAAGATAGCTAGTCTGGAGAAGGCTGCGGTATCGGCGCGGTCAGCGGCTACGTTGGCGACGCAGAAGTATGATGCGGGGATTATAGATATGAGCACTGTTTTGGATACTCAGCGGTCTGAGCTTAGTGTGGAGCAGAGTTTGATTTCAGCGAGGCTGGATAAGGCAAATTCTTATGTGGGTTTATACAAAGCACTCGGAGGAGGATGGTAATTTTTCAACAAAACAATATTCGATATTATAAATTAAGGGTCATGAAAGAAAAAGCGAAAGAAGAGGATTTACGTCAGATTGTAACGAGCAGTAAGAGGTCTAGTTGGAAGGGGAAGTTTATTCTTCTGATTCTGTTGTTAGCATTCCTTGGTAGTGGGTATTTTTATTATACTGAACGTGCTGGTGGAGCTGAGAAGGGGCCTGAGTATCTGACGGAGGAGATTAAGAGTGGGGATGTGGCATTGACCATTACGACTACGGGGACTTTAGAGCCTACGAACCAAGTGACTTTGGGTAGTGAGCTGTCTGGGACTGCACTGGAGGTGTATGTTGATAGTAATGATCAGGTGACGAAGGGGCAGGCGTTGGCGAAGTTGGACACGACGAAGTTTGCGCAGCTGAGGGATAGTAGTAGTGCTACGCTTAGCTCTGCGAAGGCGACGGTGAGTCAGACGAAGGCTACACTGAAGGAGAGCCAAGCGAAGTTAGCGCGGTATGAAGAACTGCATAGGATTAGTGAGGGGAGAACTCCGGCTAAAGCGGATATGGATACGGCGATAGCAGCTGTGGAGCGTTCTCAGGCGGATCTGGAGAGTGCTGAGGCTAAGGTTTCTCAGGCTGAGGCGGATTTGATTTCTAAGGAGAGTGATCTGAGTAAGACGATAATTCGGTCTCCTGTGGATGGCGTGGTGTTGACTCGGAGTCTAGAGGAGGGGCAGACTGTGGCGGCTCAGTTTCAGGCGCCGGAGTTGTTTATCATTGCGGAGGATCTGAGTAAGATGGAGTTGTTGGTGAATGTGGCTGAGGCGGATATTGGTAGATTGACTGCTGATCAGCCGGCGACATTTACGGTGGATGCGTGGCCTAACAGAACTTATAAGGCTTCTGTGAATAAGGTTTCATATGGGTCTACGATTACGGATAATGTGGTGACTTATGAGACGGAGTTGGAGGTGGCGAATGAGGATCTGACGCTGCGGCCTGGGATGACGGCTACTTCAGAGATTACGGTGGCTGAGGTGAATGATGTGTTGATAGTGCCTAATGCTGCGCTGAGATTTAGCCCGAAATCTGCTGCTCCTGCTGGTGAAAAGGCTGAGAAGGAAAAAGGTGAGTCACTTATTGGTAGTTTGACTCCTGGGCCTCCACGCCGGAAAATGGGTGGTGGGAAATCAGGTGGAGGTAAAGGTGGGGAGGGTAGGAAGCCGAGTGGTAAGTCTGGGCCGCAGTTTATCTGGATCTTGAAGGATGGTAAGGCTGTGCAGATCCGGGTGGAAACGGGGATCACTGATGGGAGGTTCACTGAGGTGAGTGGTCCAGAGGTGAGTGAGGGGATGAAGGTCATCGTATCTGAAAGCACACCACAATCATAAAGCTAGCTATGAATCCACTGATACAACTTAGAGGTCTGACTAAAACTTACGGAACTGGTGAGGCTGCATTTCAAGCTCTTAGGGGGATTGATTTAGATATCGATCAGGGTGAGTATGTGGCGGTGATGGGGCCTAGTGGGTCTGGGAAGTCTACGCTGATGAATTTGTTAGGTTGTTTAGATACTCCGACTTCTGGGTCATTTTTGTTTGATGGGTTGGAGGTGGAGAAGCTGGATGCGGATCAGCGGTCATTGATTAGGCGACATGCGTTGGGGTTTATTTTCCAGGGGTTTAATTTGCTGGCGCGGACTTCTGCGTTGGAGAATGTGGAGTTGCCGCTGTTGTATAGGGGGTATTCTAAGAAGGAGCGGTATAGGCTGGCGAGGGAGGCTCTGGCTAGTGTGGGGCTTCCTGATAAGGAGAGGAATACGCCGTCTGAGCTATCTGGTGGTCAGCAACAGCGGGTGGCGATAGCGCGGGCGATAGTGACTTCTCCGGGGACGTTATTTGCGGATGAGCCGACGGGGAATTTGGATACGAAGACGACTGAGGAGGTGATGGAGCTGCTGCATGAGTTAAATACTGAGCGTAATATTACGATCTTGTTGGTGACGCATGAGGAGGAAGTGGCTGAGCGTGCTCGGCGGACTGTGGTGGTGAGGGACGGGTTGATAGAATCTGATATTTCTAGGAACTAACTAACTAAATTTTATTATGAAAATGCTATGGAATTCACTTTTGCTGGCGGTTCGAGAAATCCGCCGGAATATAATGCGTGCTATTTTGACTGTACTGGGGGTGGTGATAGGTGTGGGGGCGGTGATCACGTTGGTGACGCTGGGGAATGGTGCGACTGCTACGATTAAGGATCAGATTTCTGGTTTGGGTAGTAATTTGTTAGTGTTGCGTCCGGGTCAGGGGCGAGGGCCTCGATCGGGTGGTGCTGGGGTGCCGAATTTTACGGAGGCTGATGCGGTATCTATTATGGAGGTGGTGCCTGGGTTGGCGGCGGTGGCTCCGGTGTCTAGTTCTTCTGCGTCTACGATTTATTTACAGAATTCTAGGACGACTAGTATCACGGGGACGACTGTGGATTATTTCCAGATTGGTAACTGGGAGTTATCTGATGGGCGGTATTTTACTGATGCGGAGATCCGGTCTGGTGCTGCGGTGTGTGTGATAGGTGAGACGGTGCAGAGTGAGCTGCTGGGGACTACTCCTGCGGTGGGTGAGAAGATACGGTTGAAGAATACGGCGGTGCAGGTGATAGGGGTGCTGAAGTCTAAGGGGCAGACGGGGTTTGGCCAAGATCAGGATGATACGATTGTGGTGCCTATTACTACGTTGCAGAGGCGGCTGGTGGGGCGGACGTCTACGCATAGTGTGAACCAGGTTATGATTTCTGCTAAGGATGGGTGGAATACGGATACGATCACTGCTGATATTACGTCGCTGATGAAGGAGAGGCGAAAAATTAGTGATGTGGAGGAGGCGAACTTTTCTGTGATGGATACGCAGCAGATAGCGGAGGCTGTGAGTTCTTCTACGAAGGTGATGACTACGTTGCTGGGGGCTGTGGCTGGGGTGAGTTTGCTGGTGGGGGGGATAGGGATTATGAATATTATGTTGGTTTCTGTGACTGAGCGGACGCGTGAGATTGGGATTCGTTTGGCTATTGGTGCGCGTGCGCGTGAGGTGTTGTTGCAGTTTTTGGTGGAGGCGATTACGTTGTCTTCGGTGGGTGGGATCTGTGGGATTGCGTTGGCTGCAGGGTTGTGTTCGATCTTGGCGAAGGTGATAGAGGTTCCGTTTATATTTGATACACGGATTAATGTGATTGCGTTTATATTCTCGGCATTTATTGGTGTGCTTTTCGGCTTTATGCCTGCTCGGCGGGCTGCTAGATTGAATCCGATTGACGCATTGCGCCATGAGTAGTTAGAACTGGCCATGAGATTACTTATCGTAGAAGATGACCCACTACTTCAGCACAGCCTCTGTGAGGGTCTGCGTGAGGAGGGGTATGCGGTGGATGCTGCGGGTGATGGTATAGAGGGGTTGGCAATGGCACGGGAGGTGAATTATGATATTATTCTGTTAGATGGGATGTTGCCAGGGATGGATGGTTGGGAGGTGTTGCGTAGGTTACGGGTGGAGAAGACTAGTCCGGTGTTGATGTTGACGGCTCGTGATGCTGTTCCGGATAGGGTGAGGGGGCTGGACTCTGGGGCTGATGATTATTTGACTAAGCCATTTGATTTTGATGAGTTGTTGGCGCGGTTGCGGGCGTTGGCTAGGAGAGATAAGGGGGTGGCTAGTAATTGTTTGTCGGTGGGGGAGTTTAGTATTGATCTGGCTACGAAGTCGTTAAGTAATGCTAGCGGTGAAATTTCGCTGACGGCTAGGGAGTTTGCGCTTGTTGAGCATTTGGCGTTGCAGCGTGGGGTGGTGGTGAGTAGGACGGAGCTGTATGAGCATTTGTTTGATGAGGATGATGATTCACTTTCAAATTTACTTGATGTTCATGTTTCTAATATTCGGAAGAAGTTGGGGGCTGATTTTATTTTAACCCGCCGTGGACATGGCTATTATGTAGTATGAAACTTCCTTTTCAATCAGTGCGCTGGAGGCTTTTGTTCTGGCATTCTTTACTTTCGATTGCGTTGATTTCAGCGATTTGTTTGTTGGCGTATAAGTTGGTTTCTCGTGAGCAGTTTGATAGGATTGATTATGATCTGGGGAGTCATGAGCGGCAGTTTTTTAGGACGGTGTTTTCTGTTGGTGAGGGTGAAGACGAGCTGAAATCTGGGCCTCCAACGGCTGAGAGATTTAGGTCGACTTTGAAAGAGTTGAAGGAGGACGGCTTGTCGGAAGTAGGTATAGAGCCTTATTTTATGGCGATCTGGGATGATGAGACAGGGGAGGTGATTTATTTATCTACCGAGACTCCTGAGGGTGTAAGCATGCCTGCTAGGGTGAGTGACAAGCAGCGAACTATTGTGGATCAAGGGAGCTATCGGATGCGTGTGAGAGGGCATCCTGCTGGGGCTATTACGATGGTGGGGCGTGATATTTCTGAGGAGTTGGCTTCGTTGCAGCAGTTTCGGATTGTGCTTGCTTTGAGTGGTGTGGGGATTTGGGTGGTGGCTATTTTAGGGAGTTGGTGGTTGGCTGGGAGGGCGCTGAAGCCGATTCAGAGTATTTCTGAAACGGCAACTAGGATCGCAGAGGGAAATTTGCGGGAGAGGATTAAGGTTTCGAGTAGTGATAGTGAATTGGATCAGTTGGGGGTGGTTTTGAATAGTACGTTTGAGCGCTTGGCTTCATCGATAGAAAGGCAGAAGAACTTTACGTCTGATGCATCACACGAGTTGCGGACGCCATTGACGATTATTCTTTCTGAGTCGCAACGAGGGATGAAAAATGAGCGATCAGCTGAACAATATAGAGCGATTCTTGGTAATTGTAATACGGCGGCAAAGCGTATGCAGGGGATTATTGAGTCTTTGCTGTTACTTGCTAGGCAGGATCAGAATGAGGGGCAGGAGATGCAGGTGGTCGATCTAGCGGAGACTACACAGTGTATTGCTGAGCTTCTACAAAGTGAGGCTTCAGCGAGCAATCACTTGATCAAGATGGAGTTGTCTAAGGCTCCTATTTTAGCGAATCAAGAACTGCTTGGTGTGGTGGTGCAAAACCTTATCTCTAACGCTATTTACCACACTCCTGAGGGTAGCGTAATTAGATTAAAAAGTTATGCGGAGGAAGGGGCTAGTGGTGAGGTTGCTGTGCTTGAGGTGCATGATGACGGGCATGGGATTGCGGAGAGTGATCAGGCTCATTTGTTTGAACGATTTTACCGGGTGGATGCAGCCCGAACGCAGACGGGGGGGCACAGCGGTCTGGGGTTAGCGATTGTGAAAACGATCACGGAGAGTCATCAGGGGGGTATTGAGCTAATTAGTAGTCCGGCAGTTGGAACGACTTTTAAGTTGAAGTTTCCTAAAGTTAGCTAGAAGGATGGAGGAGGATGGGGGTAGGTTAATTTGTTTTTTGGTAGAGGGAATGGGTGTTGTTTCCTACCATGATGTCTCCTTTATGTTGGAATCCTAGACTGGACTGGGTGAAGAATTTGCAGAGTTTTTCACGGTTTGTGGGACACGCTAGACGGATGTAATATCTGCCGAGTTGGTTGGCTCGCTGGGTGGCTAGATCGACAAGGATTTCTGCTAGGCCTGAGCCGCGGTAATCCTTGGTGACTGCTAGTTTGTTTATGTAAAGTGCTTCATCGTGGTTGGCGCCTTGCCAGAAGAAGTGGTCTTTTTGCTGAACGATGATTGAACAGACAGGCTGGGAGTCGTGGTATCCGATGTAGATCTCGTCATTGGCATGTGCGTTGAGTAGGCTTTCTTCTGAAATGTCTTCACGTGACCATTGGCTGGATTTTTCTTGTGACTGATTGAGCCAAGTTATTGTTTCGGAGATGACTGTGAGGAGATCTGAGATGTCTTCGGGTTCGATGCGTCTGAATTCAATGACTGATAAATCTGGTGTGGTAGTGGAAGTGTTCATGTTTTAAGGTAGCATTTATCTGGTGAGTTTGAAAGTCACTATTGCTGTGTTGACTATTTGAGGGAACTAGATTAAAAATTTGATCACTTGTAAAAAGAGTGGTGTAAATGAATTCCCCAAATGAACAACCTACCTACAGCGATGAGCTGAAGCGTGTACGGCAACTTTCTGAAGCGCATGATGAGATGAAACGTGTTCTTGATGGGGTGATCCGTCCTGTATTCAATGACATTTTAAGGGTGTTTATTCACATTTCATGTCCGTATGATATTCAAGCTCATGGTCATGGGGTGATTTTGAATTTTGGGAGGCCTGACAAGCCATTTACGGTTGCTTATTATGGTTATCCTGAGGATATGGAATTTGAGTTGGCGATTTCAACTGACCATGAAACGACTAAGTCGTGCAGGATTCCTTTTTGCTGGGTGTTGCCGGGTAGGATAAAGAAAATGTTTGAAGATTTTTTCACAAATTACACCCCTGATATTCTGTATAAAGCTGATTATAACGGACATGAAGTTTATGATTTGGCTCCGGAGGGACCGTATCAGCTTAGGATAGAAGATAATGGGGCTTCCTCTGTAGTGGCGGAGGCGGATGAGTTTCAGAAGGTGCTGGATATGGCCTCAGTTATCCAGAATTCTTTTAATGAAAAGAATCTTATTATTACGGATAGGGATGGGGAGTTGATTTGTTAGATCTCTGTTAGAGAGTTATTCTTCAACTAGGAATTGCTGTAGGCGGCCGGCGATGATGACGGGGACGATGGCGGTGATGATGACGTCGTTGGCTTCGTATTGGGTGTCTAGGACTTTGGCTTCTTGGTGGAGTTGGTTGAGGTGTTGGCCTTGGGTTTGTGGGATGCGGTAGGTGTTTTTCTGGACGCGTTCTGCTAGGATGTCTGAGCAGGCGGTGAGGAGTTCTTGGATACCGATGTCTTTGTAGGCGGAGGCTACGATGATGTTGGGGGCTTTTTCTTTGAGCTTTTCTTTGAGTTTTTCGATGTTGCGAGGGTCACCTACTAGGTCGCATTTGTTGAGGACGGTGATCATGGGTTTGCCTTCGGCGCCGAGTTCTCCGAGGACGTGCATGGTGGTGTCGAAGAATTTCTCAGCTTCTGGGGAGCTGGCGTCCATGACGTGGATGAGGAAGTCTGCGAATACGGCTTCTTCTAGTGTGGCTTTGAATGCTTCTACTAGGCGGTGGGGGAGGTTTCTAACAAATCCGACTGTGTCTGTGAGTAGGATGTTCTGGCCGTCTGGTAGCTCTATGCTGCGGGTGGTGGTGTCTAGGGTGGCGAAGAGCATGTCCTTGGCCATGATGTCTGAGCCGGAGATGCGGTTGAGGAGGGTGGATTTTCCAGCATTTGTGTAGCCAACGATGGCGCCTAGAGCCATGTCTAGTTTCTCGCGGTCCTTGCGGCGGGTGGCGCGCTGGGTGCGGACGGCTTCGAGTTCGCGCTTGGTGCGATCGATGCGTTTGCGGGCGAGTCTTCTGTCGACTTCGATTTGCTGTTCACCCATTCCACGGGCGGCTGATCCGCCACCGCCGGTGCCTCCGCCGCCTTCGCGGTCAAGGTGTCCCCACATGCGTGCCATGCGTGGGAGTGCGTATTGCATGCGGGCGAGTTCTACTTGGAGGGTGGCTTCTTTGGTCTGGGCGCGCTGGGCGAAGATGTCTAGGATGACTTCTTCACGGTCGATGACGCAGATGCCGGCGAGTTCTTCCCATTCGCGTTGTTGTGAGGGTGCTAGTTCGTTGTCGAAGACGATGCAGTCGCATTCGTGAGCGCGGGCGTATTCTACGATTTCGTCTGCTTTTCCTGTTCCGCAGAGGTATTTTCTGTGCATGGAGCGGGAGTGGGCGAGGTGTAGGTCTGCGACGCCGATGCCTAGGGTGCGGACGAGTTCTTCTAGCTCTTCTAGGAGGCTGATGTCTTCGTCTGCGTCTTTTTTACTGAATGATAGGCGGACGAGCAGTGCTCTCTCCACCATCTCTGGCTTATCTCTTACTTCGAACATGGGAGGGATTAATGCCCTTTATTTCAGCTGTTGAACAGATTTTTTTTGTATCTATTCACGGCGGTGTGGTTTATGGAATGGGCATGAGTGAGCAAACTGATAGAGTGGAGATAGTGGATATCAATCTGGCTTTGGAAATTTCTGAGGATGATGCGGCTAGGAAGAAAGCGGTCTCTAAGAAGCTGCGGGTGAAGCCTGAGCGGATACAGGCGATGAGGCTGGTGAAGCATTCTATTGATGCGCGTAAGGCTGATATTAGAATTCAGTTGCGTATGGAGGTGGGGATTGACTGTGAGTTGCCTGAGTATGTGGCGCCGGTGCCTAGTTATTCGCCGATTGGTGAGGGTGTGGAGAAGGTGATAATTGTGGGGTGTGGGCCTGCGGGGATGTTTGCGGCGTTGCGTTGTATTGAGATGGGGAAGAAGCCGATTATTTTGGAGCGAGGTAAGGATGCGAGTGCGCGGAGGTTTGATCTGGGGCCGATTATGAAGAAGGGGCAGGTTATTGAGGACTCTAATTATTGTTTTGGTGAGGGTGGTGCGGGTACTTATTCTGATGGGAAGTTGTATACGCGGGCGACGAAGCGTGGGCCTGTGAGGGATGTGTATGAGACGTTGGTGGCGCATGGTGCACCGCAGCAGATTATGACGGATGCGCATCCTCATGTGGGGTCTAATTTGCTGCCAAATGTGGTGAAGGCGATGAGGGAGTCGATTTTGAAGGCTGGTGGTGAGGTGCACTTTGGGGCGAAGGTGGTGGAGTTTTTGTTAGATGATGCATCTCGGGGTAAGGAGATGCGTGGGGTGGTGACGGCTGATGGGGAGGAATTTATTGGTAGGGCGGTGATTTTGGCGACGGGGCATTCTGCGCGGGATATTTATAGGTTGTTGGCGGAGAAGGAGATTTTGTTGGAGCAGAAGCCGTTTGCTGTTGGGATGCGAATTGAGCATCCTCAGCCGTTGATTGATAAGATTCAGTATAGTTATAAGTGGGGTCTTGAGAGGCCGAGGATTTTGCCTGCGGCTAGGTATAGGTTGGCGACTAAGATTGATGGGCGTGGGGTGCACTCGTTTTGTATGTGTCCTGGTGGGTTTATTGTGCCTGCGGCTACGGAGAATGATGAGGTGGTGGTGAATGGGATGTCGCTGGCGAGGCGGGATAGTCCGTTTGCGAATAGTGGGATGGTGGTGACTGTGGAGCCTGAGGATACGCATATGTTCCAGAAGGAGCATGGGGTGCTGGCGGGGATGGCGTATCAGAAGGATTTGGAGATTAAGGCGAGCATTGCTGGTGGTGGGGTGCAGAAGGCGCCGGGACAGCGGGTGGTGGATTTTATTAGGGGTAAGCTTTCTAGTTCGCTGCCAGATACGAGTTATTTCCCTGGGTTGACGAGTGCTAGGCTGGATGAGATTTTACCGAATGATGTGAGTTATAGGATGAAGGTGGGGTTGAGGAAATTTGGGAACCAGATGAATGGTTATGTGGGTGAGGAGGCGAATTTCTTGGGGTTTGAGACGCGGACGAGTAGTCCGGTGAGGATTCCTAGAGATGAGCGGACGCTGCATCATCCGGAGGTGAGGAATTTGATTCCTTGTGGTGAGGGTGCTGGTTATGCTGGTGGGATTGTTTCTGCTGCGCTGGATGGGATGCGGTGCGCTGAGGCGGTGTTTGCGGTGTAGTGTGTGGTGTGAATTTTTTCTCTGAGTATGACGGATAAGAAATCATTGAAGGCTCCGCTGACTGTGGGTCCACTGTCGGGGCATATTCGCAAGATTGCGCTGCCGATGAGTATTGGGTTCTTGTTCAATACGATGTATAATGTGGTGGATTCGTTTTATGCTGGGCGGATTTCTACTGAGGCTTTGGCGGCGATGGCGTTGTCGTTTCCGGTGTTCTTTATCATCATTGCGATGAGTGAGGGGATGGCTCGGGGTGCTACGGCGTTGATTGCGAATGCGATAGGTTCGAATGATAGGGAGAAGGAGGGGGAGTATACTGGGCAGGTGTTTTCTTTGGGGCTGTATATTGCTGGTGGGTTGATGGTTGTGGGGGTGTATGCGGTGGAGCCTTTGTTTAGGTTGATGGGGGCGAGTGGGGATTATTTGGGGTTGGCGATGGATTATATTCAGCCGATTTTCTGGGGGGCGATGTTGTTTTTATTAGGTAGTATGTGCAATGCGATTTTGTTGGCGCATGGTGATAGTAGGACGTTTCGTAAAGTGTTGATGGTTGGGTTTTTCCTTAATTTGGTTTTGGATCCTTGGTTTTTGTATGGGGGATTTGGGTTGCCGGCTATGGGGATAAAGGGGATAGCGTTGGCTACGGTTTTGATTCAGGTTTTTAGTAGCGGTTATATGTTGATGACGGTGGTGAGGAGAGGGTATCTGAAGCGCTGTGGAGCGAAGTTTTTTAACCCGAAGTTGAGGGTTTATGGGGAGCTACTGAAGCAGGGTGTGCCGACTAGTTTTAATATGATGTCGATTGCGTTGGGGTTCTTTGTGATGACTTATTATTTGAATTCGTATGGCGAGGCTGCGGTTGCTGCGTTTGGGGTGGGGACGCGGATTGAGCAAATTGTGTTATTGCCGGCTATCGGGTTGAGTGCTGCGGTTATTTCTATTGTGGGGCAGAATAATGGGGCTGGCGAGTTGGGCAGGGTGAATGAGTGTGTGAGGCTTTGTGCGAGGTATGGGGTTATTTTGATTGTGAGTTCGTCGTTGGGGATGTTTGTTTTTGCAACTCCGCTGGTTCGGTTGTTTACGGATGATCTGGAGGTGGTGGCTATAGGGACGAATTACGTGCGGATTGTTAGTGCGGTTCAGTGGGCTTATGTGATGGGATTTATTTTCTTGGGGTTCTTGCAGGCGGTGAAGCGTCCGATGTATGGCTTTGTGGAGTCTGTTGTGAGGAAGATTGTGGTGCCTAGTGTTGTGTTTTATTTTTTGGTTCGGGTATGGAATGTGGGGTTGACTACGTTTTGGTGGAGTTCGGTGGTGATCAATATTTGTGTGGCGGTGGTTACTATTTTGTATGGGAGACATGTTTTGCATAAGGTGACGAATAGGGATGGAGCTGTGTAATCTGATGAAGGATGTGACTTTTATTGTGTGGTGAGTGTCTTAATAGGTGAAGAATTTATTAACTTCATCAATTATAACAATGAGCAATATAACAAGCACTAAGGAGAGGGTCGTGGTGGTCGGAGCACTAGCTGGCGGGCTACTATTTTTCGGATTACTGACGAATACTTGTCAGAATCCAATCGAGCATTTTAGAGATATTAAAGAGGCTGCGCCAGCAATGACTAAAACTGGTGATTAGGGGAGACTTCAGCGTCGATTTCAGAGCTGGAAGAGGTCATTGAAGTGTTAGTGTATCTTAGTGTATATTTTATAAAATTATAACTATTGAAATTGTATTAAGTAGTTGGATTTGCAGCGAAGCTGATTGATGTAATAGCGGTGTTTTTGTGATTATATGGGGTGTTTTTACGCGCGAAGCACATAATTGAAACGGTTGTTTTATGCAGGTGATTGACAGTTATTAGATTGTGCTTTTATATGGGTTTTCAATGAGTCATGATTTACATAGTAAAGGTGGAGATGAGACTAAGGGTAGGATCCTGTTGGCGGCTCAGAGGTTGTTTGCTGATAGGGGGTTTGAGTCGGTTTCGCTGAGGAAGATTACTACTGAGGCGTTGGCGAATGTGGCTGCGGTGAATTATCATTTTGGGAGTAAGGAGGCATTGATTGATGAGTTGATCGTTCAACATACGTTGCCTGTGATGGTGGCTAGGATGCGGTTGTTAGATGAGGCGGAGAAGAAATTTCAGATTGGGGTGGTGCCGGTGGAGGTGATACTGGATGCGTTTATGAGGCCATATTTAATTTTGTTAGAGGAGAGTGGTGAGGATAGGGAGATGTTTTGTAAGTTCATGGGGAGGTGTATGACTGAGCGGGGGAATAAGATTCCGGAGAAGGCGTTACGTAGTGCGCAACGGGTGGTGAATCGTCTAACGATGATGTTGTCGGATGCTTTGCCTGATGTGGAGTTGGAGGTTTTATCATGGCGGGTACATTTTAGTTGTGGAGTGATGGCGCATACGTTGATGCATGAGGAGATGCTGAAGACGGTGTCTAAGGGGGCTAGTGGTGATCCTGATTTTGAGACTACGCTTTTAAGGATGATTGATTATTGTAAAGGTGGGTTGAAGGCTGGGAGTTCAGCGGTAGCGCCTAGTTCTGAAGGGCAAAGTGAGTTTTTCTTTTAATATGAATAAATTAATTGTAGCGGGAGTTGTTTCTCTCATAGGGCTGACAGGGTGTAATGTGACGAGGGTTCCTGATACTAAAATGGGGGCAGTGAAGGATATGGCGCCGGGAAGGTGGACGGCTACTGAGGAAGGTCGTAGTGGTGTGGATAGGGCTTGGGTGAAGCGATTTAAGGATAGTAAGCTGGAGAGTTTGGTAAATGAGGCGGTGTCTAGAAATCCGGATATGCGGGTGGCTGCGGAGAATGTGAAGCAGGCTCAGCAGGCTGCTTACATGGCAGGGGCGTCATCAAGGGTGACGGTGGATGCAGGGCTGACGGGGAATAGGAATAAGATTAATTTTGTGGGGTTTCCGTTTGGAGGATCTCAGACTAGCAGTAATTATGGGCTGAATTTGAATGTGAATTGGGAGCCTGATTTGTGGGGGAGAATTAGTGCGGGGGTATCTGCATCGTTGGCTGATCTGCAGGCGGTGGAGATGGAGCGTAGGGCGGCGGAGACTTCACTGGCGGCGAATGTTTGTAAGGCTTGGTTTGCGCTTTGTGAGGCGAACGAGCAGTTAGGGTTGGCGTCTGAGGCACATGGGCTTAGGTTGAAGACTTTGGAGGCTGTTAGGGATAGGTTTGAGTTGGCATTGCAGGATGAGGGTGGTGGGGCATCTGAGTTGAGGTTGGCTGAGACTGATGTGGCTACAAGTTTGGCGCTGAAGGCTCAGCGTAGAGGTGAGGTGGAAGCGGCGCAGCGGAGGGTGGAGTTACTTGCGGGGCGGTATCCGTCGGCGAATTTGAAAGGTAGGTTGAAGTTACCAGCGATTCCTAGTAGGCCGCCTGCTGGGTTGCCATCTGAGTTGTTGATGAGGAGGCCGGATATTATTGCGGCGGAACGAAGGTATGCGGGGACTGGTATGCGAATAAAGGAGGCAAAGCGTGCGGTATTTCCTATATTCAAGCTGACTGGGAGTACTGGGACTACGACTGACTCGCTGAGTGATATTTTGAGTAGTAGTTTTGGGGTGTGGTCGATAGGTTCTAACATTTCGCAGAATATTCTAACAGGTGGGCTGGTGAAGGGTGAGATTTCTACGCGGTCATCACTTGATCGGCAAAATTTGGCGCAGCTTCAGTCGACTGTGTTGAAGGCGTTTGGGGAGGTGGAGTCGGCGTTGGCGGCGGACAAGTGGTTAGCAAGGAGGATTACGGAGATGGGGAAGGCTCAGAAGCTGGCGGATGATGCGGCTCGTTCATCTGAGGAGGATTATGCGCTGGGTAATGTGACATTGCTTACGGTGTTGACTGCGCAGAATAGGAAGATAGATATAGCGTCTCAGGTAGCATTGCTGAGGAGATTGCAGCTAGAGAATAGGGTGAATTTGCACTTGGCGCTCGGCGGAGAATTTAGAACACAGAAACAAGTTAAGTAGATGAAAGAGACGAACGATAGTTATACGGGGGCTGATCAGAAGACTGATAATACTGTGCTGATGGTCTTGTTGACGATAGGCCTGTTGGTGGGTGGTTTTTTTGCATTTGGGGCGCTGATGGGGAGTAAGCCGGAGGCTAAGAAGGCGGTGGCTGAGGTTTGGACACCGAGTGTGAAGGTGGAGCCGCTGGTTGAGAAGGATTATACTCCGGTGATAGAGGCAGAGGGTGAGGTGGAAGCTGCTACGACGACGATGTTGATCAGTGAGGTGGCGGGTGCTGTGGTGTATATTTCTCCGAAGTTAGAGAAAGGGAATACGATTTCTGAGGGGGAGATTATTCTGAGGGTTGATGATGCGGATTATAAGACTCAGCTGACTAGCGCCAAGTCTACGTTGGCGGATGCGGAATTGATGTTGGCTCAAGAGCGGGCGCGGGCGGTGCAGGCTGAGCGTGATTGGAAAAAGTTGGGACGTGGCGGGGAGGCGTCTGAGCTGGTGCTGCGGATACCTCAAATCAAGAGTGCGAGGGCTAAGATAGATGCGGCTGAGGCGGCGATAGCAAAAGGGGAGAGGGATATGGCGAAGACTGTTATTAAGGCTCCTTATAGATGTTTGGTGGATGGAAAATTTATTGATACGGGGGCTTATGTTAGTATGATGAGTCAGATCGCAGAGGTGTCATCTGTGGCGGAGTATGAGGTGAGGTTACCGTTGGGTTTGAATGAGGTGGGGTTTCTTGATGAGAAGTCAGGAATTGGTTCTGAGGTGCTGTTAGAGTCTACTATTGGAGGTGAGGTTTATCAATGGAAAGGCACGGCTGTTAGATTTGAAGGGGGGGTGGATAGTTCTACGTTTTCTCGGATTATGGTGGTGAGCGTGAAGCCTGATTTGGGACAAGAGAATGAGGGTTTTCAGCTGCCTCCTGTGGGGTTGTTTGTGAAAGCGAGGGTGCCAGGTAAGGCTATGGGTAAGGTTTTCTCTATACCTAGAGAAGCTCTGAGAGAGGGGGATTCAGTTTGGAAGTTAGGTGAAAGTCAGAAACTAGAGATGGTGGCTGTGGAGGTGATCCGGAGTGAGCGTGATGAGGTGATCATAGAGGCAAGGGATGATGTAAAACTTACCTCTGGTGATCGCATTATTTTGAGTCCCATTGCGATTCCTGTGAATGGGATGAAGCTGGAGGTCGAAGAGGCAGCTGAGGACGAGTTAGCTAAGCCGAGTGAAACTTTAAAATAGCGAAGATGGAAAAAGTAATTAAATGGTTTAGTGAGAACCACGTCACGGCGAATTTCGTGATGTTGCTAGTGCTGTTGGCTGGATTTACAACTTGGTTTAAACTTAAGAAGGAGATTTTTCCTGAGATGTCACTCGACGCGGTGATTGTGCAGGTGCCCTATCCTAATGCTACTGCCGAGGAGGTGGAGACTGGTGTGGTGCTGAAGCTTGAAGATGCTGTATCTGATCTGGATGGGATTAAGCGTTATAGTTCAACGTCCACTGAAGGCATGGGAGCGATGACTGTGGAGGTGGAAACTGGCTATGATGTGCGCTCGGTGATGGATGATGTGAAGAGTGCGATCGATGGGATCTCTGAGTTTCCGGAGAATGCTGAGAAAGCTATTATTAAGGAGGCTATCATTACTGCGCAGGTTCTTTCGATTGCGATATCTGCACCAGATGGAACTGATGAGAAATCACTGCGAAAAATGGCGGAAACGGTTAGGGATGGGCTGTTGAATTACAGGGCGGAAGCCCCGAAGGGGTTTATGGAGGGATTAAACAGAACCCTAGGCAGTGAACCTAAGATTACTAAGGCGAATCTGACCAATGTGCGACCGTATGAGATTAGTATTGAGATTTCTCAAGAAAAACTGGAGCAATATAAACTCTCTCTAACAGATGTTGCGGATGCGTTACAGATGGCTTCGCTTGATCTTCCGAGTGGTTCTATCCGCGAGAAGACTGGTGAAGTGGTGATCAGAACGGATGGTAAAATTGTTGATGCCGAGGAGTTCAATGATGTGGTGATTGTTACTAGAGAGAATGGTTCATCTGTTAAGTTGAGTGAGATAGCGAAGGTTAAGGATGGCTTCCAGGACGTGGATCTGAAGACTAGGTTTGATGGGCGGCAGGCAGTGATAGTGAATGTTTATAGGACTGGTGAACAGGATACGACGATAGTTGCGGGGGCTGTGAAGGATTACATTGAAAGAATCGCCCCAGGTCAGTTGCCTGCAGGTGTGAAGTTGGAGTTGTGGAATGACATGAGTAAGATGTTAGAGGGGCGGATGGATCTGTTAGGGAGGAATGGGGCGATGGGTTTACTGTTTGTGTTTATTGTGTTGGCTTTGTTTTTAAGGCCTTCGTTGGCTTTTCTGGTGGCTATTGGTATTCCAGTTTCTTTCGCTGGGGGGCTGTGGATGATGCCGCAAGTTGGTATCTCGATTAACATGATTTCGCTGTTCGCATTCATCTTGGTGTTAGGCATAGTGGTGGATGATGCGATAGTGGTGGGGGAGAATATTTACAGTCGAATTCGGGGTGGTGAACATCCTAAGATAGCTGCTTGGAAAGGGACTCACGAAGTTGGGGTGGTGGTTATATTTGGTGTTTTGACTACGATGGCGGCGTTTACTCCGATGCTCGGGCTTAGTGGTGTGAGCGGGAAAATATGGCCAAACATTCCACTGGTAGTGATCCCCGTGTTGTTGTTTTCGCTATTTCAATCTAAGTTAGTTTTGCCGGCACATGCGGCTTTTTTGAAGCCGCATGATGAGAATAGGAAAGTGGATTTTATATCGTCACTACAGCGTAAGATTGCTGATCGTTTGGAGTGGTTTATCGAGCATATTTACAAGCCTGTACTTGGATTTAGTTTGCGTTGGCGTTATGCTGTTTGTGCATTATTTATTGCTGTATTTCTCATTATCATGGGGCTTGTGGGAAGTGAGCGGGTGCCATTTGTCTTTATGCCGAAAGTGGAAGGTGATGTGATTTCTGCTAAGTTGGTGATGCCGGTTGGTGTTGAATTCGGAGTGACTGACAGAGCTGTGTCACGGATGGAGGGTGCGGCTCAGCGGGTGAATGATCAATTTAGAGATAAGGAGGGTAATCCGGTGATTAGGCATTTATTAGCTAGTTCAGGAACACAGCCATTCCAGACTGGGTTCACCCCAGCGGGAAGCACGGTGAGTAGTCATCTGGGTGAGGTGACGCTTGAGTTATGTCCTGCTGCTGAGCGAGATTATTCTTCCTCGGAGGTGATTAATCAGTGGCGGAAGGAGATAGGAGTTATTCCTGGTGTTGTGGAGTTGTCGTTTAGAGAAGAGACTAGCTCGGGGGGGAATGCGATAGATATTGAGATTTCTGGGGATAGCTTGGAGGAGCTTGAGAAGGCTGCAGAGTATCTAACTGATGAGTTGGCTCAGATGGAGGGGGTGATTGATATTTCTACTGATAGGCGGCCTGGTAAATATGAGATAGTCTATGATCAAGATAGTCTGACTGAGCTTGGACGGTCTAGGAATTATACCCTTAGGGGGATTTCTAGCCAGTTGCGTGCGGTTTTTGCAGGGATTGAAGTTCAGCGTATTCAGCGCGGTAGGGATGAGGTGAAGGTGCTGGTTAGATATCCGAGTGAGGATAGGAAATCACTTGAAACTTTGGAGAATATTAAATTGAAGTCACCACCTTCTGTGAACGGACAGAGGGATGAAATTGGTATTGCTCAGATTGTGACTGGCACACCGAGTAGGGGTGTCTCATCTATCAAGCGGGTGAATGGGAGGCGGGCGATTAAGATAGCCGCGGATGTAAACCGTGAAGTAGCTAATGCGAAAAAAGTGGCGGATACGTTTACGGTGGAGCACTTAGAGAAGTTGAGCAGTAAGTTTGAGGCTATTTCTTGGGACTACCAAGGCGAGCAGAAAGATCAGGCTGATTCGGTAACTGAAATGCAGACGAAGTTCTTGTATGCGTTGCTCATTATTTATATATTGATGGCTATTCCTTTGAGGTCTTATTCTCAACCATTGATTGTGATGAGCGTGATTCCGTTTGGGATGGTTGGTGCGGTGTTGGGGCATATGCTGATGGGGATGGATATTAGTATTATGTCGCTCTGTGGACTGGTGGCTCTTGCTGGTGTGGTGGTGAATGATTCGCTGGTTCTGGTGGACTATGTGAATCGTCAACGTGCAAGTGGGATGTCTGCTAGAGAGGCTGCGAGGAGTGCGGGGGCGAGGAGATTTAGGCCGATTATTCTGACATCTTTGACAACGTTTGCTGGTCTTATGCCTATGTTGTGGGAGACAGATATGCAGGCTAGATTCCTTATTCCTATGGCTGTTTCACTTGGTTACGGGATACTCTTTGCTACTGGGATTACGTTGATCTTGGTGCCAAGTGTTTACCTCATACTGGAGGATGTGAAAAATATCTTTTCAAGTCGGAGATCTTAAGTCAATGTTTGCATGAAATACAATATACATACATTATGAGGTTTCTGATTCCCGTTATCGTCTCAGCTAGTTTGGCTAGCTGTGGACATATATTCACTAAAAGTGACACTTACGACACGAGCTCTGCCGTGACGATCAATGGAGCAAAGGTGTCTAGTGGGGTGAAGCCTATGGGTGGAGATGGAGGTATGGCTTTGTCTGCGATGATATACATGGCAGGGTCAGCTAAGTTAGAAGGGCCGTTCATCTGGAGGATAGAGGCGGAGGGGGAGGCTGATGAGCACACACGTTTGGTGGTGCATCGTCTGAAGGTTGAGACGTCTAAGACGAATCGCAAAGAATGGTATCCAGAGGGTAAGCTGGGTGAGTATGTAAAATTTATAAACTACAAGAGGGAGCCTGGTAAGTCTTATGCGGTCTATCATATACCGGGTAAGCTTAGTGTGTTTCCAGATAAGGATGGGGACATTATAATTTTTGCTGATGTAACAATTTCAAGTAAAACAGATAGCGAGCGAAAGGTCGTGAAGTTCTCCCTCCCAGCGGAACAGAATAAGAAAGAGAAGGAATTCATATTTTTTCCCGCTGAAATAGTCAAAGGTTTTGGTCAGCGAGACCCGCGGGAGTGGGGGTTCTGATGAGATACTTTGTCTGGTAGGCAAAATTTTAGGGAGGTAAGAATGCAAGCATTCACTCCGTTGTTGTTGGATGATAAACCAACCTCCCTAATATAAATAGAAGCGGTTTCCTTGGTAGCAATGCATAGGGAACCGCTTTTTCATTTTAATTATTAATGCTAGCTAGCACGTCATCTAAGTGACTAGATGGATTCACCTTTACTAATATGTGGCTGAGCTTTCCTTGTTCATCGATGATGAATGTGCTGCGCTCGGTGATGGCGAAAAGGGTTTTTCCGAGGATGGTTTTCTCGCCTAACACGCCGTATGCGGTTGCGATTGATTTATCAGAATCACTGATTAATGGGAAAGGGAGTGATTTCTTTTGGATGAAATTCTCATGGCTCTCGATGGAGTCTGTGCTGATGCCGAAGAGGACGGCTTTTGAGGATATTTCGCTCCAGCGGTCGCGGATATCGCATGCTTGGGTGGTGCAACCGGGGGTGGAGTCCTTGGGGTAGAAATAGAGAACTACTTTTTGGCCTATGAAATCTGAGAGTTGGATTTGAGTTTCTTCGTTGTATTGACCGCCAATGACTGCTGCGTTGAATTGTGGTGCTTGTTCACCAATGGTAGGTTTCATATTGATGGTTTAGCTAGCTTGGTTCTTGAGATCGAGTAAATAATGATGGCGATCCAAATGAGTGAGAATGCGAGGACTTGGGTGAGGTTGATCACTTCTTTGTAGTAGAGGATGCCGAGTAAAAACTGACCTGTAGGAGCGATGAACTGAAGGATTCCGATTTGGTTTAGTGGGATGCGTTTAGCTGCCGCGGTGAAGAATAACAGTGGTGTGATGGTGGCTAGGCCACTGAGAATGATGATTAAGATGCTCAGGGGGGAACTGTCCATCCAGATGTTGCTGTGCTGATCTTGTTGTAGGTAGAGGTAGGCAATAGCTATGGGTGAGAGAGTGCCGACTTCGATGGTAAGGATGGAGAATCCATCGGCTTGTGTCATTTTCTTGCAGACGCCGTAGATGGCAAAGGTGCTAGCGACTAGGAGTGCGGGCCAAGGGATCCCGCCTATTCCGATGCCTTGCATGAGGACGCCGATCGCGGCTATTCCGACAGCGATGATTTGGAGACGGGACATGGCTTCATTTAACATAAAGTAGCCGATGACGATGTACATCAAGGGGAGGATGAAGTAGCCGAAGGATACGGACACAATCATGTCGTTGTTTACTGCCCAGATGTAGATGAGCCAATTTGCGAAAAGTAGTGAGCCTGTTAAGAAGGAGAAAAGGAGTGTGCGTGGTTGCTTGAGTTTTTCTAAGAGGGTGGGGATGCGTCTGCGAATGGCTAGAATGATGATGAGTGTGATGGTGCTCCAAACTAGGCGGTGAGCAGTGATGACTAGCGGTGGTATGGTATCGAGTAACTTCCAGTAGAGAGGGAGTAGGCCCCAGAGTGTGAATGCGGCGATACCATAGATGATGCCATAAGTGTGAGATGTCATGATGAGGTGTGATCTCTCTAGCTAGCCTATTCCAGGAGTATCTTCTGCTGCTACTTGCTTGATGGTGATTTCTCGCTGAGGGAAAGGGATATCTATTCCGTTGTCACGGAAGGCTTTCCATATTTCTAATAGGACTTGTGAACGGACATTTGCAACGCCTTCATTGGCATCATTGATCCAGAATCTGATTTGGAGGTCGATGGATGAATCGCCGAAGCCGATCAAGAGACAACGGGGTGCTGGATTCTTAAGGACTCTTGGGATATTAGTAGAAGCTTCTTCACAGACCTTGATGGCTTTTTCTACGTCGGTGTCGTATGAGACTCCGAGGTTGGCTCTGATGCGGACATTGGTGTCTGAGAATGACCAGTTGACTACGTTGTTGGTGATGAAGTCTTCGTTGGGAATGAGGATTTCTTTTCGGTCGCGTGTGAGTACTGATACGTAGCGAGTGCGGAGGGTGTTGATCCAGCCATAGGTTCCATTGATCTCGATAACGTCGCCTGGTTTGATGGACTTATCTAACAGAATGATGACGCCAGATACGAGGTTGGAGATGACTTTCTGGAGACCAAATCCAAGTCCTAATCCTAATGCTCCTGAGAATACAGCGAGTGCTCCAAGTGGGAAGCCTGCTACTTTGAGTGAGATGAGGAATGCGGATGCGTAGAGGGTGAGTCTGGAGGATTTGCCTATGAGGACGCGGATGGATGGGGGGATTTCCTTGCGTGTATGGACGGCGCCATCGACGAGTTTGGTGATGATTCCTACGAGCCAGAGCAGAATGAATAGTGCTACGAAAGATGAGGCTATTTTAAAGATGTCTATCTTGATGCTTCCTACTTCGAAACTAATATTGGTGAGGGCTTGCTGGAGTGGGTCTAACCAGCCAAACTGCTGTAAAATAAAGAGTGTGAGCATGCCGAAACCGATGAATTTGGGCATGAGTTGATCTTTGGAGAATGAGACAGCGAGCTTAAAGAGGCAATAAGCTGAGACTAGGGCTGCGATGGTGTAGATGTAGAGGCAGTCGACTCCTTTATTGGATAAAACTGACTGAAATAGCCAGAGGAAGAGGCAGAAGAAAATGGGAATTGAACGGATTCCTTTGTGGGCGCGGACGTGACGGAGAACGAGTTGTTCAAATTTGGTTTCAGTCTTCTCAAACCACTTATGGACAGCCAACCTAGTGATAATAGCTAGGATTAAACATCCTGCAATGATGCCCCATTGCCACCAGTCTTCTGGTCCATCGATGAGTGACCAGAGGGTGTTTTTTATTTGTTCTAGGTTAGGCATGTCGCTATTGGAGTAGGGCGAGGAATTCTATATTCCCGTCAGTTCCAGTGATGGGAGAGGTGGTGACTGAGAGCCACTCGCGCTTGAGTTTTTGGGTGACGAAGTCGTGGATTTTATCGACTGCTTTTTGGTGGAGTTCAGGGTCACGGACGATGCCGCCTTTGCTGATGTCGTCACGTTGTAGCTCGAACTGTGGCTTTACTAAGCAGATGATTTTTCCGCCGGGTTTGAGGACGCTGAAGAGAGGGGGGAGTATTTTTGTTAGAGAGATGAAGGAGACGTCAGTGACGGCGAGGTCGACTTGTTCGCCGATGTCATCTGGGACCATGTAGCGGGCATTAAATTTCTCTTTAACGATGACGCGAGGGTCGTTGCGGATTTTCCAGACGAGTTGGTTTGTTCCTACATCAATGGCATGGACTTTTACTGCTCCGCCTTGGAGGAGGCAGTCAGTGAATCCGCCGGTGGAGGCTCCGCAGTCGAGGCAGGTCATGCCTGTGGGGTCTATGCCAAATTCCTTGAGTGCGCCTTCTAGCTTGAGTCCACCACGGCTAACAAATTTTGGTTTCTCGCGGATGCTGAGGTCTGCTTCGGTGTCGAGTTTTGTGCTGGGTTTGGCTATTCTGGTGGTGCCGGTCATGACTTCGCCAGCCAAGATGAGTCGTTTTGCTTGCTCGCGTGAGTCACATAGTCCGCGTGACATTAGTAAGGCATCTGCTCGTTCTTTAGGCATGGTCGTTGTATTTTAATGGTAGGTGCGGATGGTGTCGATGGTGTGTTTCTCGATATTTGGCACCTCGCAGTCATCGGTAGGGTATCCTACGACGAGTAATAAGAAAGTTTTCTCTGAGCTGGGGCGGTCTAAAATTTTGTTTAGGAAGTTCATTGGAGAAGGCGTGTGTGTTAGGGTAGCTAGTCCGCTTTGGTGGAGTGCTGTGATTAGCATGCCTGTAGCGATCCCGACGGATTCCTTGGCGTAATAGCATTTGCGTTCGATTCCCTCGTGGTCAAATGTGGTGGATTTCTGGAAGATAGCGATGAGGATGGGAGCTGTTTCTAGAAATGGTTTGGATTCGTTGGTGTTGAGGTGTTTGAGCGCATCTATCCATTCTTCTGGTGCACCACCGTTGTAAAATTTGTGCTCATGTTGTTCTGCGGCGGTTCTCATTTCTGCCTTCACTTGCGGCGATTTGACCACGCAGAAATGCCAAGGTTGGAGGTTTGCACCGTTGGGGGCGGTGCCAGCGGCGAGGAGGCAGTACTCGATGATTTCATCGGGCACTGGGGTGGCTTTAAATTCTCTAACTGATCTTCTTGTTTTGATCTGTGAATAGAAGTTGGCTGCGTCTGTGCGCATTTGCTCTTCTGTTTTGGTAGAGAAGTTTAGCTTCATGGAGATAAGTGTTTGAGGCTACTTTGTGATGAATTCCACGAGGTCCTTACGCATTTTGATAAGGTCTGGTTGGTTGAGGTAGAACATGTGTCCGGCGTCATACCATTTTACAGAGATGTTTTTGCGTTGTCCAGGGGTGATGTCTAGGTGATCAACTGAGTGAAGAACTCCTCCTGAGGGTGTGGCTAGGTCTGTGTATCCGCACTGGATTAGGATCTTAAGGTGAGGGTTTTCTTCGAGTGCATTTGAAACGCTTGAGGAGAGGTTTACGTAGCCATTTGAGGTGTCCCATTTCCAAGGGTGAACTTTGCTGGTGATGATCTCGTAGACGCGCTTGTCTTCCCAGCCGAGGTCATCTGTTAGATAAGCCATCATTGCGTTAGTGAATGGGCCTTTGGCTACATTGAATGAGGGGTCGAACTCTGCGCGGTCTCCGAGGTTGTCTAGTGCAGGCCAGGCTACTCTTGCATCAAATCTACCGAGGACCTTATTCTGGTCTTTCAGAAGGGTGTTTCTGAAGAATGAGGGGTTTATGCGAAGGTTGCTTTTGAGGATGAGGTCAGTGTCGATTCCTGTGAGCCTATTGAGCTTAGCTGCGATTGCTTGTTGGGTAGCTAGGGGTAAGTTTCTGCCTTTGTGTAGTGCGGTGAGGTATTCTGTATCGGCGAATTTTTTAGACTCCTCAAAGAGTTTGTTGCGATCACCTTTGATGACTCCGTGGTAGTGAGCTACGGATGTGAGGGTGGGGAGGTAGAGTGCGTAGCTGAGGTCATTTCCTGAGCTAGGTGAGAGCGTGCGGTAGTCTAGGAGGCTAGAGAGTAGGACGACGCCATTTAGGTGCATGCCGTATTTGCTCTGTAGTGTGGAGCTGAGTCCAGCAGCGCGGATTCCGCCGTAGCTTTCTCCTAGGAGGTATTTAGGTGATGACCAGCGTTTGTTTTCTGAGACCCAGCGTCTGATGAAGTCTGCTACTGAGTCTATGTCTCCTCTGACGCCGTGAAATTCGCTTGATTTGGCGTCTTTTTCTACGCGAGAGTATCCGGTTGTGACTGGGTCGATGAAGACTAGGTCTGCAACATCAAGAATGGAGTAAGGGTTCTCTTTGAGAACGACTGGAGGTTTGATGGGTTGAGTTCCGTCTGGTGAACTAGGGGCAATACGTGGGCCGAGAGCGCCGAGGTGGAGCCATACTGCGGATGAACCAGGTCCACCATTGAAGGCGAACATGACTGGGCGTTGGCTGACTTTGGTGTCAGTTTTGGCGATGTAGCTGACGTTGAAAATCTTGGCTCTGGCAGCGCCTTTGTCAGATGTGAGGGTAAGTTCTGATGCTTTTACGGTGTAGTTGATGACCTTGCCGTTGATGGTGACTGAGGCTTCGGTGGTTTTCTCTACGTCTTTGGTATCAGTCGATTTTTCTTTTTTATCCGACTTTTCGTTTTTCTTTTCAGTTGAGGGAGTCTGACTGAATGCTGAGCTGGTGACGATCAGCGAGATGCCTAGGGTGATGAGTGATTTCTTCATGGCGGAACCATAATGGCATCATTCCGAGAGTGCGAGAAAAACCTGTAGAGCTTTTCTATAGCGGTGGGTATTATTTCGGAGTAGAGGGGGAGAGCGATTCTCTGCTCGAACCAATGTTGTGGTAATTTACTAAGCCGCGTTTCTTAAGAGGGCTACTAGGACGCCTTGGATGATGAGTTCTCGGGCGGGTATGAGGTCTGGAAAGAGTTCATTTTCTGCTCTGAGGAAGGGTTTGCCATTTTCTACGACGTAGCGTTTGAGTGTGGTTTCACCGTCGATGAGTGCGGCTACGACGTCGCCTTTTCTTGGCTCGCGGAATTCTAGGATGACGGTGTCGCCATCACAGATGTGAGCGTCTACCATTGATTCCCCGCGGACTTTTAGTGCGAAGGTGCGGGCGTTGTGTTTAAGGCCTAGGCTGCGGATGTCTATGGAGAGGCAGCCTTCTTTTTCGTGTTCGACATCTTGGCCCATACCTGCGGCGATGTTTCCGTAGATGGGAATGTCTACGATTTCTTCGCGGTCGAGTTCATCTGGGAAGACGACGGCTCTGGCTTTACCTGGGACACGCTGGATGACTTGCTTTTTCTCTAGTGCGCGGAGGTGGTTCATGGCTGCTGTTTGGCTTGCGAATCCGAAGAAGTGCTGGATTTCTCTGGTGGATGGCATAACTCCGGTGACTCTGGCCTCACGCTTGAGGTAATCATAGACTTCTTGTTGGCGATTGGTAAGTGTATCCTTCATGTATCTATATGAACACTATTCGTGAGAACATGTCAACGCTGAAGTTGAGGAAACGGTTTTTTCAGTTAGTGGCTTTATTTTTGCGCCAAGCAGAGGTGTTGGGCTGAGTGAGGAGGGAGAGGGGGGAGTCTTGGAGGGAGAAGGTGTGGATGATGTGCTTGAGTAGGACGATGGAAGCGATGGAGTCGTAGAGGGCATCGTGCCATGTGATTCTACTCTCTGGTGATGCTGTCTTCGAGAGGTTTGAAATTTCATCCACTATTTGTAGCGTGGTGCAGATGCTGCCGAGGGAGTAATCTGTTAGAGAGGGGTATGCGGCTCTGCTTAGGTGGAGGGTATCGACCCATGGGCCGAATCCGTGGGCGGGGAAGGCTCTGAGGAAGCGTTTCTCTGTACCGTGGCCGTGGGCTACTACGATGCTTCCGCTGAGACGATTTTTGATTTCGGGCCAGAGGAGCATGAGTTTGGGGGCGTCGGCGAGTTGTTCCTTGGTGATGCCGTGGACTTGCTGGGCTGCCCAGGTGATTTTCTTATTGGTGTGGATGTAGGACATCCAGGTGTCTGAAAGGGAGGGGGGAGCGGCCTCGACAGCGGTATCATGATTGAAGAGTGACCAGGTGGCGGTGCCGATTTGAACTGGAGTGTCAGTGCTGCCAGCTGAGGTGCCAGCGGATTCGAAATCGATGGCCGTGAAGGTGACTTGGTTGATCACTGAGTCTTATTTGATAGTGAATTTACGACCTCTGTTCTCTTTTAATGCACGTTTGATTGATGCGTGTAGTTCATCTAGATCATCTGTATCGAATAGTCTGTATTCGATGGTGTGGGCGTGGGTGGTGATAGGGTATTCTTTTTCGACTGTGGTGTTGAGGTCTACTCCTGCGCGAGCTCCGCCACTTTCTACGAGGCTTTTGCCGCGATCGATGAGGTTTCTAGCAGTACTAGCTGCTCCGCTTTCACCTGGTAGTTCGAAGGTATAAAATCTGACTAATCCTGAGCCACTAGTCTGGATGTTGACTTCATTTACTATGTATGACTGACCGATTACGTATGTGTGGATGCTAACTGATGAAATTCTATCGAGCGCGACCATGTAGTTGCCTCCTGGGAGATCAGCTTCCCAGAATCTTTTGGAGCTAGTGGTTACATCGGTGTTGTCCGATTCTTCGTCTTGAGCGTAGCTGAGTTGGCCAAAGACAAGGAATGATGTGAGTGCTGTGAATACGGCTGATTTGATCAATGATTTCATAGTGATAGTTTGTCTGCTTATGAATTAGTTTACGGGCTTGTGTTTGTGAAGTTACAATAATTCGACAAAAGTCAGATTGCAAGAATTGAAAAAAGATGCTTGTTTACTTGCATGCCAAAGTTTCGACCAAATGTTGCAGCCATCATCCTGAATAAAGAAGGAGAGATATTAGTGTGTGAGAGGAAAAATGACCGAGGGGCGTGGCAGTTTCCTCAGGGAGGCGTGGATGGTAAGGAGACTGATCTCCAGGCATTGGCGCGCGAGGTGATGGAGGAGGTCGGGATTCCGGCTGAAGATTATAAGGTGGTGGATAGTCGTGAGGGGTATTATTATTTGTATCCGCGATATATTCGGGTGAAGAAGAAATGGGATGGTCAGAAGCAGATTTATTTTTTGTGCCGGTTAAAGAAGAAGGCGAAGGGGCCTGATTTAGGGGAGAATAATGCTGAGTTTCGTGATTT
This sequence comes from Akkermansiaceae bacterium, assembly GCA_051251915.1. Lineage (GTDB taxonomy): Bacteria > Verrucomicrobiota > Verrucomicrobiia > Verrucomicrobiales > Akkermansiaceae > Rubritalea. Next base: position 53,500 of record JBPOGF010000024.1, read on the forward strand.
TAAGTGGGTGAAGCCTGAGGGGTTTGATGCAAAGTGTTTACCTGATTTTAAGCTGGAGGTATACCGTGAGGTGATGGAGGATTTCTTTGGGATTAAGTGGTGATTTGTAGAGGGTGGATTTGAGTTTTGAAATACGGTAGTTTAGCTGAGATGCATGATTATCAAATGCCTTGTGGATAGTGCCATCTATGGCGCAAATGCCTATAACTGCAGTGTTATGTGAGTCGTTTGTATTGAAGTGATGGTCTTTAACGTGGATGATTTCCCATTGGCCTTTGGGTAGCTTTCTGCGTCCAATACAGACGTGTCTATCAGCGCCATAGTAGGTGATATACTGATAGCGCTTGTAGGAGGTTAGGGGGCTTTGTTGGTGAGTTCTGCCATTGGCTGTTAGACCAAATTGAGCTGCAGGACCTTGAGCGAACGTTAGTGTCTTTGTATCAACTATGGACGTTTCACTCAGCACGAGTTCTTCAGCGTGGATGGATAGAGGAAGAAGAAGTATTAAAAATCTGATTAGAGTATACGTAGATTGTTTTGACTTGGGCAGTTGTGGTGTATTGGAGGGTGTTTCTGCTTAATAACGGGCCACAAAAAAGCCTGAGGCTTAAATGCGCTCAGGCTGTATTTTGTGGTAAAAAGTACGCAGACTGGGACTCGAACCCAGGACCAATTGGTTAAAAGCCAACTGCTCTACCAACTGAGCTATCT
>JBPOGF010000025.1:0-48933 GCA_051251915.1 Akkermansiaceae bacterium
CCTCATTTATGAGGCAACGGGAGCTATTCTCGGCAAGACTAAGTTTTTTTCGGTGTCCGCTTCAATGAGGCAACACGGACTAATTAGTCTTAGAGACTTTCGCTTGTGTACTTTTCTGGCGATGCTAGAACTATAGGGATGAAGGTGCTGGTAACTACTCCCTATGTGAGAGATTCATTGCAGGGCAATACTGTCACGGCAATGAGGGTGGTATCTATTCTGGTAGATGCTGGTGTGGATGCGGAGGTGCTGAGTAGTGGGGAGGAAGTGGGGGTAGCAGATGTCATGATCGCTCTTCACGCTCGGAAGAGTGCGCATTTTACAGAAGATTTTATAGAACTGAATCCGACGGGCAAAGTCATTGTTTATCTGACGGGGACTGATCTTTATAGTGATATACCTGATGGCTGTCCGATTTGTGAGCAGAGCTTGGAGAGGGCTGATGCGTTGGTGGTTTCTCAGGAAGCGTCGCTAGCTTCGGTGCCTGAAAAATATCGAGCGAAAACGGTGGTGGTTCATGCGAGTATTCAGCTTCCGGTTGAGGTGGTTGATGATAGTGTGACTGAGCCTGATCTTTTTCTATGTGTGGGGCATTTGCGTGCGGTGAAGCAGTCGTTCATGGCGGTGAAGTCGCTTCAGTTGTTAGATGAGTCTGTTAGGTTGGTGCTTTTAGGAAAAGAGGTTGATGTAGATAGTGGTGAGATTGCTAGGAAGTGGGAGGTGGAGGATAGTCGGTTTCAGTGGTTGGGTGGGGTGAGTTATAAAGAGTCGCTGAAGTGGATGCAGCGGTCGGTGGTTACGATTAATACTAGTTTGATGGAGGGAGGGGCGAACTCGGTGGGGGAGTCGATTGTGCTGGGGGTTCCTGTTTTGGCGAGTAAAGTGGAAGGGAATGTGGGTATGCTGGGTGAGGACTATGTTGGGTATTTTTCAGCAAATAGTGAGCAGGAACTTGCGGAACTGATGTATAGGGTGTTAAATGACCAATGCTTCTTATCTAAACTGCGAGATCAGGTGGGGGTGAGGAGTAAGAGATTTTTAAGAGAGAGTGAAACGAAAGATTGGGTGAATTTAATCCAGAAAATAGTATGAGAAATTTAGCATTAAACGTAGCGGCGATCCAAGGTTTCTTGGGCTTTATCGTATCATTGGTTTTGGGGGTGGTTCTGCTTGCGCAAGGGGAGTTTATTAAGTCAATGTCGCTCTTTCTTGTAGGAGCTCCCGTTTGCTTGGGGCTAGCTGTAGTGTTTGACTATGTGGGGGATCGTATGCGGCGAGATGTCCTAGAGGGAAGGGTGAGGGGGAAGCAAGATGTGGTAGATACGCCGTGGGAGGATGATCCGGAGCATGGCGAGCGGGAGCAAGGTGCACGAAAGCGTGTTTATCTAAGGCATAGTGATTTAGGGCGCGGTTGAGGACCTTTCTAAGATAATGCACCGTTGGTGCGTTCTTAATTTATGAAGTTTACTAAATCGAATACTCTTATTCTGATGTTGTCATTGAGTGTGGTGGCGATGGGAGGGCTGATATATAAACAGCAGACCGCGAGGGATAGGAAAATAGCGATTGGGGATTTGGCTGAATTAAGCGCTGGTGATAAGGTTGCGTTTACTGATATGGGGGATGGGGATTTTGAGGCGAAGACTGCGCCTGAGGGGGCTGATTGGCTAGCGCAGCATGCTGAGCCTGGGCAGTCGTTTATGGGTTATATTAATAGTTTTCCGAACCTTCCTAATGATCGGAGAGATGTTATTTATATTTTGCCGGTGGGGGAGTTTCCTGAGGAATCTGCTCCAGATTTACAGATGTTGTTAGAGTATACTAAGGCTTATTACCATCCGATGAAGGTGGTCATGAAGCCTGCAGTGGCTGATGGGGGTGTGAAGGCGGAGAGCAGGATGAACAGGGGGAAGAAGCAGTGGTTGGCGGGAGGTATTTTGCAATGGATGAAGCCTCAGTTGGATGAGGATGCGTATGCGATGATCTCTGTGACGATGACTGATCTTTACCCTGATCCTGAGTGGAATTTTGTATTTGGGATGGCTTCTTTGCAGCAGCGAGTGGGGGTGTTTAGTTTTGCACGCTATAGAGATCAAGATGAGTCGACGGTGTTGAGGAGGGCTGCGAAAGTTCTGACTCATGAGACCGGTCATATGTTTGGGATCAAGCATTGTGTTTATTACCAATGTAATATGAATGGTGCGAATCATCTGAGAGAGATGGATTCTACTCCGATGCATCTGTGTCCAGTGTGTCTGAGGAAAATGCAGTATGCTGTGAAATTTGATACGATTGAACGTTATCAAAAGCTGCATGATTTTTATGTGAAATACGAACTCGGTAAGGAAGCTAGGTGGGTGAAGCGTAGGATGGGTAAGATCAATGCGGCGAAGTGATGATGTACGGTTTTATGGTTTTGCGTTGATGGGCGGATGGGATTGTTGTAGGTTAGTGCTATGAAATTGTTATCTTGTCTCAGTTTGTTGTCGTTTTTGTTCGTTGGTATTCTCTTTGCGCAAGATGTGGTGGAGAAGCGACCGATGTTGTATCCATTTGATGTAACGATAGGTGGGCAGAAGGCGGTGATGCAGGATGGTAATATTTTGTTTGCTGTGGTGGAGAATCCAGTGAAGCCTGATGCTGTATTGGAGATAGAAAAGGTGGCGCCGATGTTGATTGTGAATGCATTTGCGGTGAAGGAAAATGGAGCGGTGATGGAGCCGGGTGAGCAGCCTGCAGTTTATTTTGTAAAGGAGATGAATTCTGTGAAGCTGAGTGAGACGATGGATAAAAAGCCATTGGCACCAGGGCGATATTTAGTGAATGTGGTGGCGCATGGTACGACTTCACGGGTGGTGTTTCTAGTGGAGGGGAAGGGAGCTAAAAAGGATATTAAAGTGCCTAGTGTGAAGCAAGTTTTTGATTTCTTGACTAAGTGATTGGAAATCGAGGTAAGAGAGGGTGCGAAAAGGCTGTATTTTTTTGTTAAAAGTTTTTGCTATGATGAAAAAATAGTGTAAATGTAAATTACATGACAATTAGAAAAGTAAGATTATTTTTGGGAGCAATCGCTCTAGGTTTCATTGGGACTGCATCGGCAATCGCTGATGATCATGAAGATCATGAGCATACGCCGATGGAGAAGGAAATGAAGACAGTGAGCGATAGTCTCAAGTCACTCCGTAAGATTGACAAAGGCGACTATGTTGCAGGTGCTGAAGCAGTGCGTAAAGCGGCAGAGGCGATGCTACGTTCAATGGCTTATAGCCCAAGCTTGGTGAAAGATATGGCAGATGGTGATGAGAAGACCATCGCTCTTGCTGATTCCCGCAGATTGATGGGACTCACTTATGCTGTTCTCTGTGAAATGGAGATCGCTTATATCAAGAAAGATGACGCACTAATCGCTGATTTAGCATCTAAGTGGAAAGACCTTAAGAAGGAAGGTCATAAGAAATACACTGACGATTAATTAGAGCTAAACTATTATTTCAGGGCAGGCTGCGTCGTGGTGATGCAGTCTGCTTTTTTTTGTGGGTGGTGGGTGTGATACCACTGCGTGAAAAAATAAGACAAATGGTTTCTGTGAGGTATTTCAAGTAGTGCTTTATCGTTAGAGAGGGGGGCGGGAGCTTTTTCTTTCTCATTGGGCTGTTTCTCAGTCATGATGTATGTTTCACTTTGCTCTCACCGCCGCAGGTTCCTTGCCGTCTGACTATGTCGCTCTGCACTATTGTCGTGATGCGTTGAGAGAAAGAAAAATCACTTAGTGATTTGTTCTATTTGTTTCACTGCTTGGAATTAGATTTTTTTACGGTCAAGCAATGATGCTTTTAGCGGGTCTGAGGCGGAGAGGTGTGCGATGCCGATGGCGAGCGCGTCTGCGGCGTCATGAGGTGGGGTTTCTGAGAGGCCGAGTAGGGCGCGGATCATGAAGGCTACTTGTGCCTTGTCTGCGTTGCCGTTGCCTACGACGGCTTTTTTGACTTTTTTAGGGGCGTATTCGTAGATTGATAGGCCTTGCTCGGCGGCTGCGATCATGGAGGCGGCGCGGGCGGCTCCCATTGAGATGGCGGTTCTAACGGATTGAACGAAGATGATAGCTTCTACAGCGACTTCGTCAGGCTCGTATTGAGTGATGAGGTTAGTGAGGCCGGTTTTGACGGCAGCTAGTGCGCCGGACTGGGGGATTTTAGCGGGGATAGAGATGACGCCATAGTCGATCACTATTTGTTTGTGCTGGTCTCCCTCCAGCACTGCATAGCCGGTGTTCCTGACTGCGGGATCAATGGCTAAAATTCTCATGAGTGGGTGATCGGTTAGCGGTGATCAGTGATCGGTGGGCGGGGTTGATGAAACGGCTTGGGTTGTGGTGCTTGGGTTGTTGCTTTTTCACCACGGATCTACACGTAATTTCACGAATGGGGATTCTTTGTTGGCTTGGGTTGATGTGAGATTGGAAATCTGGGGCACGTTTACCTGCGGCGACGTTTAGGTGCTGGGCGCTTCTTCTTTTTGAATGATTTGCCAGGGCTTTCATCGAGAATAGCGGTGTATTTGTAGTCAAATCCTTCGAGTTTTTTGCGCTCGATTTTCTGTTTTACAAATACTTCTACTGAGAGGGCATAATCTAGTTCGTCTGCGGTGAGGATGGTGAATGCATCTCCTTCTGATTCTGCTCTGCCTGTTCTGCCGATACGGTGTACGTAGTCCTCAGCATTCTCTGGGACGCGGTAGTTGATAACGTGTGAAACGCTGGAAATATCGATTCCGCGAGCAGCCACATCAGTTGCGACGAGGACGTTATAGGTGTTGTCTTTAAATCCAGCGAGTGCTTTCATTCTATCCTTCTGACTGATGTCTGAGTGCATAGCGATGACTCTTTCATCACTTTTTAGATTAAGCATTGAGCAGATAGTGTCAGCTTCTTTTCTTGTGCGAGTGAAGATCATGAGTGACTCGTGATCTGTCTGCTGGATGAGAGCTAGGAGGAGGTCATCTCTTTGATCCATTGAGACTGGGTAGAATGCGTGCTTGATGGTGGATGCTACCTCTGCGCGTGCGATTTCGATGGAGGCTGGATTTGAGAGACAGAAGTCTGCGAAGCCGCGAATGGCTGGGGGCATGGTGGCGGAGAAGAAGAGGGTTTGGCGTTTGCTGCCGTTGTGGAATCTACGGACTGAGCCATCTTTCATTTCCTTTTCTTCTGCGGGCATATTCCATGGGCAGAGATTGACGATTTTTCTAACGATGGGGAGGAATCCCATGTCGAGCATGCGGTCTACTTCATCGAGAATGAGAATTTTAATTTCTCTGAATTTCATGGTGCCTCGGAAGAAGTGGTCGACTAGTCTGCCTGGTGTGGCGACAACGATATCTGCATTCTTTAGTTGGTCAAGCTGAGCGCCGTATCCTACGCCTCCGTAGAGGAGTGCGACGGTCATGCCGGTGTGCTTGCCATAGGCTTCAAATTGTTCTGCTACTTGGTGTGCGAGCTCGCGAGTTGGTTCTAGAACGAGGATTTGTGGTTTTCCTTGCTTGGTGATCTGACTGAGTGAGGGAAGAGCGAATGCCGCGGTTTTTCCGGTTCCGGTCTGAGATGCTCCGACTAGGTCACGCCCCTCAAGAATAAGCGGTATTGCTTGCGCTTGGATAGGGGTAGGTTTTTCATAGCCAGCCTCAGTGACCGCCTTAAGTATAGGCTCAGAGAGTCCTAGTTCGTTGAATAGCATGTGCTGGTGGTAGTCGGGAAATGGGGAATTTAAAAGGAAAAACGGAATAAACCTAAAAATCTGTCAAGGTGAGGTTTATTGAATTTTTGTTTTATGAAAATGGACGTCTAAGCGGCTTGTTTGAACCTATTCAAAGATGGCATACTAACAAGTTGATTATGATGGTGTGAATGCTAGGTTTGGAGGATGAATTTTAAACTCACGAAGAATTGCTTATTATCGTTAGTTAGCCTTAGTCTGACTTGTCCGAGCTCTGCTCAGAAAATGGATGAAATGTGGGGGGAATCCGTTGTGAAGCTTCGGCCTGAGAATGCTAAGCGCGGGGAGCTTTTTAATGACGGGAACTACGCGATGTTCATCCACTGGGGGCTGTATTCGAATTTGGCTAACAAGGTGGAGGGGAAGACGTATTATGGAATAGGCGAGTGGATTATGAATCCGTTGATGGCAAATATTGCGCCTGAGAAATACCGAGAACTGGCGAAGGAATTTGCCCCTGAGAAATTTGATGCTAAGGCTATTGCTCAGTTAGCGAAGGATGCGGGGATGAAATATGTGGTGATCACTAGTAAGCATCACGATGGATTTGCTATGTATCATTCAAAGTCGAATAAGTTTAATGTGGTCGATGCGACGCCTTATAAGTTAGATCCGATGAAGGAGTTGGCTAAGGCTTGTAAGGAGGTAGGTGTTGGATTTGGTTTCTACTATTCTCATAATCAGGACTGGACGTATCCAGGTGGTAACAATGGGCCGACGAAAGATGCAGAGGGGAATGAGAAGAACTTTGATGATTATTTTAAGGAGAAGTGTCTGCCACAGGTGAAGGAAATCACTAGTGAGTATGGGCCGATTGAGTTGGTGTGGTTTGATACTCCGGGGGATATGCCGAAGCACTATGTTGAGGATCTGATCAATGTGGTGCGTAAGAATCAGCCGGATGCTTTGGTGTCTGGGCGTGCGGGGCATGGACTGGGTGATTATCAATCGCTTGGAGATATGCATGTGCCTAGTCACAACATTGAGGGGATGTGGGAGTCAGTGGATACGACGAATGATTCATGGGCGTATGCTTGGTATGATCAGAACTGGAAGACTCCGAAGCAGGTTCTTGATAGGTTAGTATCATGTGTAGCGAGAGGTGGAACTTATATGCTTAATATTGGGCCTCGTGGTGATGGCTCTGTGCCCCAGCGTGCGATTGATTCTTTGAGAGAGTCTGGTGAATGGATTCGCCGTTACCCACAGGTAGTTTATGGGACTGATGCTTCGCCATGGAAGCGTGCATTGCCTTGGGGTGATGTGACGGTGAAAAAGAATAAATTATTCCTTTCGGTTTTTAATTGGCCTGTGGATGGTGGACTTTATTTGCCGGGACTTAAGACTAAGATTAAGTCTGTGAAGCTTTTAAATGGTGAGGATTCTGAGGTTATCAAGCATGAGAATGTGAATGGATGGACCCGTATGAGTATTCCTGTTAAAGGGCCTGAGAAGCTTGTTTCTGTAATTGAGGTGGAGCTTGAGGGTGAACCAGAAGTGGATTCTACTTATGGGATTGATCCTACGGTGGCTACTGAGATTTTGGCTGAGTTTGCTGAGGTGAAGGGAGCTAAGCAGACTTCTAAGCGCTGGATGGAGAAGTTTGGTGAATGGAAGCATGTTTACCATGTATCAAATTGGGAAGAGGGAGGTGCGGCTACTATTGAGGTGGATGTGCTGGTTCCTGGTGACTATCAGGTAGATATGACGTACACGGGTGAAGGTAGGCTGGTGTGGGGTGTGAAAGTAGAGGGTGGAGAGGCTATTCAGAATGAGCAGAATTCTTCGCATAATTATCAGTCGTTCCCGATTGGGTGGCTTAATTTCCCTAAGGCTGGACGTTATAAGGTGAGTGCTTCTTGTTTGGAGGGTAAGATTGATACTGCTGCGTTGAAGTCGATTCGGTTTGATCGTGTGCGTTAAGTTGAGGGGGAGGCGCTAGATTAATGGTAGGTCGATGGAATTTTTTGATTGGCCTTCTTGCGATATCTTTAAACTGCTGTATACCTACTTTGACAATCGTCTATTTTTTATCTTACGACCTATACATTTATGAAACCACTACTTTTCTCTACATTACTGACCTGTTGTTCTTTATTTGCCGTTACTCCGCAGCTTTATGCTAAGGAGGCTGGTGTTAAGGATTCTGAGGTGAAATCTGATTCTCGAGTGATTGCGGAGGATTTGGGGTCGCTTGATAATGCGGTTGTTGCGCTTAAGCTGGCTGATGCTAAGCAAGAGATTGTTTATTTTACTTCAGCGGTTTCTAAGGAGGAGCAGGATACATTGAAGCTCATGGCTCCTAACCTGAAGCTGGTCACTGGGCTTTCACAGAAGGAGGCGTTGGCTAGAGCTGCTGAAGCTCATGGGATAGATGCGGGGTATGCTACTCCTGAATTTCTTGAAAAGGCTACTAATTTGGTATGGGTGCAGGTGATGAGTGCGGGGGTGGATCGGTATATTAAGATTGATCCTTTGATGAATAATGACTCGGTTGTTTTGACAAATTATCGTGGTGTTCATGGCCCTGCTATTGCGGATCATGCGATGGGTATGTTGTTGTCTCTGACGCGTAATCTTCGTTACTATAGTGAAAAACAGAGTGATGGAGTATGGAGCCGGGGTAAGATGTCGACTAAGGCGGTTGCTCTGGATGGGAAGACGATGCTTGTTGTGGGGATTGGTGGTATAGGGACTGAGATCGCTAAACGTGCGGATGCATTTGGGATGCGCGTTATAGGGACTCGTCGTAGTGATAAGCCGTCACCAGATTTCATCAAGAAAGTGGGTAAACCTGCTGATCTTATGAAGATGTTGCCGGAGGCTGATGTGGTTGTTCTTGCTGTTCCTCTTACTCCAGAGACTCAGGATATGATCAATGAGGCTGCATTTAGGGTGATGAAGGACGGAAGTTATTTAGTTAATATAGCGCGTGGGAAAGTGGTGAATACTGAAGCCATGCTAGCTGCGCTTAAGTCTGGTAAATTGGCTGGTGCTTGTCTTGATGTCACCGACCCAGAGCCTCTTACTAAGGGTCACCCGCTGTGGGATATGTCTAATGTGATTATCACGCCGCATGTGGCTTCACGTTCGGCTGTTACTGATGAGCGACGTGCTGCTTTGTTGCGCGAGAATTTGAGACGCTTTGCTAGTGGTGAGCCATTGCTCAATGTGGTGGATAAGAAGCTCGGGTATTAGAAAAATACTCTGACATCACACGGATATTAGAGGGTTGAGTCGTTATTTATGACTCAACCATCATGCGCATAGGGACCATGCTGGAGTAATGGAAACCTTGGGCGATAAAGAATTTCTGTGATTTTGAGCTTAATTTGTCTGTGAGGAGGGTGATGCGGAGGAACTTTTTGTCTCTGGCGAACTTACGGACGAATCTGAGTAGTCTCTCACCGTATCCTTGACCTCGATGGGAGGGGTGAATGATGAAGTCTTCTAGGAGGATGACCATGCCGCCGACTGCGGTGGAGATGGTGAAGAGGAGGTTGACTACGCCTACGATGTGGTGGTCATTTCTGAGGATAAAAATTCTGCCTCTGTTTGGTGATTCTAGGATGAGTCTCAGCCCGTTTTCCTGAGCGCTACGGATGGGAGTGAAGTCGCCTTGGCTTTCTAACAGCTCCATGACGAGTTCGGTGATTTCGCCGAGATCTTCGATGGTTGCTGTTTCGATGCGGAGTTTGTCTCCAGGGTTGGTGGAGTCGCTAGAATTTGATGCGGCTTGTTCTGACATGAGGTGAAAGTTTTACCACTCGATGGCGACAGCTGCCCAGGTGAGACCTGCTCCGAATCCAACGAGGATGATGTTGTCTCCACGTTCGAACTTGCCTTCGCGGTGTGCTTCATCGAGTGCGATGGCGACTGCTGCTGCGGAGGTGTTGCCGTATTTGTGTAGATTTACGAAGACTTTCTCGTTGGGGATGGTGAGGCGGTCTGCAATGGCATCAATGATGCGGAGGTTTGCTTGGTGTGGGATGACGAGCTTGATGTTATCGGCAGTGAGTCCTGCGTCTTCGATGACGGTCTCAGCGGAGCGTTTCATGGCGTTGACGGCTTGTTTGAAGACTTCGCGTCCTTGCATGGCGAGGGATGCGAGTTTTTGGTCGGCGTTTTCTATTGTGGTAGGGCAGGCTGAGCCTCCGCCTGGGATGTTGAGGATGGAGGCTTGTGAGCCATCAGTTCCTACTTTGGTGGCTAGAATGCGACCGGTATTTTCATTACCTCTGGTGAGGACTGCTGCGCCGGCTCCGTCTCCGAATAGGACGCAAGTGTTACGGTCTGACCAGTTAGTGAATGCGGAAAGTTTTTCTGCTCCGATGATGAGGGCATTTTTGAAGGCGCCGTCGGAGATCATGCGCTGGGCGATTTCCATGGCGTAGAGGAAGCCTGAGCAGGCTGCGGAGACGTCAAATGCTAGGGCGTTAGTGGCGCCGATGTTGTGCTGGACGTAGCAGGCAGTGGCTGGGGTTAGGGTGTCTGGGGTGATGGTGCCTACGATAATGAGGTCGATGTCTATGGCGTCGATCCCAGCGTTTTCGAGCGCGTTTATGGCGGCTCCTGTGGCTAGGTCTGAGGTGTTTTCGCCATCTGCAGCGATGTGTCTAGATTTGATTCCTGTGCGGCTGGTGATCCACTCATCAGTGGTATCCACGATGCTTTCGAGATCCTTATTGGTCATGATTCTCTCAGGAAGATAGCGTCCTGTGCCAGCGATGGATACGGGTATCTTAGAAGTATTTGCGCTCATTGTTTTCGATTATTAGCTTGTAGAATGACGGTGGTCAACAGTTTCCATGTGGTCATGTGGATAAATTGTGAATCTGATTTTGGTGAAATATTGGGATGGTGGTAAGAAATAGAGGTCGGCTTGCGTAAAATATTCTTACGGTAGGAAAATTAAAGGTTGCCTTTTTCTCAATAGAGGTAAGTTTTTCACATCAAATTTCAGCTAGAGGTAAGTTATTTATGAACGGAACAGACTACACCATTTCACTAAAGATTCAACATCGGATAAGATTCACTAGAGGGGCTTTTGAAGTCCAGAATAGATTGCTGGCTGATACGCTGCAAAGCGATGAGGGCAAAGTGGCTAAAGTGCTGGTCTTCCTAGAGAAGGCGGTGGCTGAGGAATTTCCAAAGTTGTCTGACCAGATAGAGGCGTATTTCACCGATACTCTGGGGTTTGATTTCCGTGGGGTGCGTGTGGATGTGGGTGCGGAGGAGTGTAAGCGAAATGAAAAGGTGTTACGCAGAGTTTGGGACGGCATTGAGCAAGAGAAGGTGGATAGGCATTCTTATGTGGTGTGTATTGGTGGTGGGGCATTTCTTGATGTGGTGGGATTTGGCGCAGCGACTGCGCATCGTGGTGTGAGGTTGGTGAGATTTCCTACTACTACGCTGTCTCAGGATGACAGTGGGGTAGGTGTGAAGAATGGGATCAATGCATTTGGCAAGAAGAACTGGATTGGATCATTTGCTGTTCCTTATGCGGTGGTGAATGATTTTGAGTTCTTGCACACTCAGCCTGAGAATATCCGTAGAGACGGATTGGTGGAGGCTGTGAAAGTGGCGTTGGTGCGAGATGCTGCATTTTTCAATTGGTTAGAGGACAATGCAAAATTTCTTTATGAGTTAAAGCCGGCTGTGCTGGAGGAAGCTGTGGAGCGCTCTGCGATTCAGCATGCGGAGCATATTGCAACGGGTGGTGACCCGTTTGAGTCTGGGAGTAGTAGGCCGTTGGATTTTGGCCACTGGGCGGCACATAAGCTGGAGCAGATTACGGACTTTACTCTCAGTCATGCTGAGGCGGTGAGTGTGGGGATAGCTTTGGATACGGTGTATTCTTGGCGTACTGGAAGGATTACTGAGAAAGATGCTCATAGGGTGTTAGATATTTTATCGAAGCTTGGGTTACCACTATACGATGATGCATTTGAACGAAGAGGCGCAAATGGTAAGCGTGAGGTGATAGCTGGTCTGGAAGAGTTCCGCGAACATTTAGGTGGAGAGCTTACTGTTCTATTACTTCGTGAAATAGGTAAAGGTGAGGACGTGCATGAGCTGGATGAGAGCTTGCTGGACGAATGTATAGAATACAATGCGGCTTACCAGAAACGGAGTGAATCTGTAGAGGCTGAGCTCTAGGCAACCTCCGGCAACCCACGTCACCGGCGTGGGATGGGATTTGTATGAGATATGTATGGGTTAGTGGCATTGCATGCGATTGAAAAGGAAAACCACCCTGCGGGCTGTGAAGCATTGCAGTGCCTGCCTTCGTTGCTCTTCAGTTACGGAAAATTTCCGCGCCTTCATCGCGCCTTGACATGCACTACAATGCTCCACAGCGTCGTCAACGCTGGTTGCCGGAGGTCGCCTCTAGTATTAATTCGTTTTATAGGATTAATGAGTGGTTTAGTTGTGGCTTTAGTGAGGCTGTATGACTACTCTAATTACCAGAGTTATATTCTCGACACGGGTAGGTAATGTTCTTACTTGTGTAATCAATCTATAAAATTATGAAATTAATCAACAAATCGTTCATCGCAATCATTGTTTCTGTGGTAACCACTTTGGTATCTAGCGCAGCTGACTTCCGCACTTGGACATCAAGACAGGGCTCATCGATAGAAGCTCAAATGCTTAAGTATGAGGATGGGGTAGCCTATCTTACTACAAAGGAGCCTAAGGAAATCAAGATCAAGGTTGCGGACTTAAGTCTAGCGGATCGACAATATCTTATTGAGTTCGCTCAGGCTGATAAGGATTTGTTGCTAAAGGGTGACCCAGCAGTGCCAGAGAAAGACTGGAAGAAGGCTAATGATTTCATCAAGAAGTTAGACATAACAATAGAGATTGATGGGACTGAGTTTTCTTATGATCTGTATGAGACAAAGCACTTTTTGTTTGCTGCTGGAAGCGGAGTTAATCCATCTGGAGTGGCTGAGACAGCGGAAGCGTGTTGGCACGGAATGGCGTTCCAGCATTTAGAATTTATTGAAAACTGGGGGACTACTCGTAAGTTGATTGTAGTTCCTGAGGACCCTGAGGCGTATAAGTCACTGGGTGAGTATGAAGTAGGGAGGCTAAGATCTGCAGGACAGAATGAGTATGCTGATAACGTGGAGGAAACTTGGGAGCGACTCGGAGTGGGACGCATAGGAGTGAGCGACGAGTTAATGAAGGAGTATAACCTTAAGGAGCGTGCTTTGGCATTTCACACTAAGGATAAGAAACTTTTCCGCAAGGACTGGAATTCATTCCAGACGCATGTGATCAGTTCTGCTTTGCTAAGGGAGCAGCTGGGTGGAATTTCCTCTATCAGTGCTAATGGTTACTTCACGATTATTACAGGACATGCCTTTTACAAGGAAATCCAGCTTACGAAGAAGACTGAGACTAATCTGCTTAGTCGTGAGTATGAAGGAGAGATCGGATCTAAGAAAGGATTTGATGATGGAACTGCGTGGGCAAAGTCACTTCAGAAGCTAGTCAAAAAAGGAGATTGGGTTCCTAAGCTGGAGCAGACATTGAACATTCAGTCAGCGATAGATCTTGATCCTGAGAAGTTGGTGACTATGTATGCGCTTTCTTATTATATGCAGAGCACACAGCCGAGAATAGCAGCTTATGCGAAGTTGGCTAGAAGGATAAATACTTCTTCTCAGGTGCCGGCGGTTTCTGAAATCGTGAAGTTCTTTGGTTTTGAGACTGTTGAAGAATTTGAGAAAGACTGGATTGAGTTCATTAAGTCTAGAGATTTCAGATAACTGAAAATTAGGATTATGAAACCAATTAAATTTTTAACGATACTGGCGCTCGGGGCAGGGCTAGGGATCTCATCTTTGAGTGCGAAAGAGGCGGTAGAATATCGCGATTTTAAGAACTCTGAGGGTAAGGTGATCAAGGCTGTTTTAGTAGATAAATCTGAAACGAAGGCGGTATTTTTATTACAGAATGGAAGCCGAGCGAGTGTGGATATTTCTGCGCTTAGTGCGGAGGACCAAACATATGTGAAGAGCTGGAATAAGGCGAAAGCTTATTTCCTAACGAAGTGCCGTGGTCTGTCTATTGGGTCACTGCTTACTCTGCGAGGCTATGAATCTATTCCGATCAAGTTAGATGGGAATTCAATGATTGTGCCTGCCAAGATTAATGGTAAGCCCGCTAAGTTCATTGTTGATACTGGTGCGGGGTCATCGTTGTTTCACTCTGGTTCTGCTACACGGACTGGTTGTAAGTTAGGTCCATTTGATCAGAAAGTCTATGGAGTTTCAGGTGAGGTTCCGGCGGCGTATGCGCAGGTTGACTCATTGCAGATAGGTGAGTCTGTCTTTAAGGATAGGCAGATATTAGCGACGGATCTGATGAAGGATATGCCAAAGGGGGCAAAGCGGACGGACGATGGATTGTTTGGCGCTGAATTTCTTGCGGAATTGGATGCGGTAATTTCTTATCAGGAGAGGACTTTGTTTCTGAGACCTGATAAGTCAGACAGTGCTACGGTTAAAATGACTGGTGATGAGAAAGGTGATGCGGAGACGTTATCATTTAGAATTTTCAAATCTAAGTCAGGGAAAACTTACCGTGGTAATATCACGAAGAAGACGGCTACTGTTATATCTGTGAATACTCCTGAGGGGAAGAAAATCCAGCTTCCTATTTCTCAGCTTTCTGCGGAAGATGCTGAGTATGCTAAGAACTGGACTGCTGAGGGAGCTTTGTTCCTTCAGCATTGCCGGAGTTTGACGATCCATGAATTACTTGAGCTTAGGGCTTATCAGAGTTTTAAGTATGAGCGACAGGGGAATCACATTTTTGTGGATGGAACGCTGAATACTAACAAGGTGACTTGGCTGATTGATACTGGTGCTGATAGTTCATTGCTTCACTTAGGTGCGGCGAAAGAGAACAATGTGAATGTTGGGCCTATGGATCAGAAAGTGTATGGTGTGGGTGGTGAAGCGCCAGCTGCGGGTTGCACAGTTGATACTGTCACGCTAGGTGATGCGATCTTTAAACAACGTCGTATTTTAGCTACTGATTTGGATCGTTTTGAGCAGGGTCTTACTTATGCGGGGCTCTTCGGGGCGGACTTCATGCGTGAGTGTAATGCGGTGATCACTTATCGTGAGCAGCGGATGTTCATGAGACAAGAGAAGCAGAAATAACTTACCTCTAGAGAATTTTTAAGAATGGATCTAATAGTCTTTGACTGTTAGATCCATTTTTTTTGTTAGAGGGTGGACCAGTCTAGGACGATCTTTCCGGACTCTCCTGAGAGCATGGTCTGGAAGCCTTCTTCGAAATCTGTGTAGTGGAACTTGTGAGTGATGACGGCGCTGGTGTCTAGGCCCGCGCGGATCATTGAGGTCATTTTGTACCAAGTCTCATACATTTCTCTGCCGTAGATTCCTTTGAGGACGAGTCCTTTGAAGATGACTTTGTCCCAGTCGATGGCGACATTGTCTGGGAAAATTCCTAGGAGTGAAACTTTTGCGCCGTTTGAGGTGTTTTCTAAGATGTCATTTAGTCCGCTTGGATGGCCTGACATTTCGAGTGCGACGTCGAAGCCTTCGTTCATCTTGAGTTGTTTTTTGACATCTGTTAGAGATTCTTTGGCTACATTGACGGTGCGTGTGGCGCCTAGTTTCTCAGCGAGTGCGAGGCGGTATGGGTTGACATCTGTGACGACTACGTGACGTGCACCGGCGAATTTAGCGACGGCTGCGGCCATGCAACCGATGGGGCCGGCGCCTGTGATGAGGACGTCTTCGGCGACGAGATCCCATGAGAGCGCGGTGTGGACGGCGTTTCCTAGTGGGTCGAATGTGGAGATGATGTCTTCTGGTATGGCGGGGTCTACTTTGTAGGCATTGACGGCGGGGATGGAGAGATATTCTGCGAATGCTCCGGTTCTGTTGACGCCTACGCCTTTGGTGTTGGGGCATAGGTGGCGGCGACCTGCGAGGCAGTTTCTGCAATGTCCGCAGACGATGTGGCCTTCGCCGGAGACGAGTTCGCCTACTTTGAAGTCTGAGACGCCAGCTCCGACGGCGGCGATTTCTCCGCAGTATTCGTGGCCGATGGTCATGGGGACTGGGATGGTTTTCTGTGCCCATTTGTCCCATTTGTAGATGTGGACATCGGTTCCGCAGATGGAGGTTTTCTTGATCTTGATAAGGACGTCCATGGGGCCGAATTCTGGTTCAGGGACGTCTTCGAGCCAAAGTCCTTCTTCAGCTTTAGATTTTACGAGTGCTTTCATAATATAGTAAATATTTTGGATCAAAGACTAAGCTTAGGGCTCTTCAATTAGTCGTTTTATGCCATGAATTGGAGGGGGCTGCAATCGTAGAACAGATTAGTGCCGATTCAGTGGTGGTGTGTTGATAAACTACTTATGGATTATTGGTATTTAGTCGCTTTTCAGGAAAGAGTATCTATAGAATAGGGATATGAGTAACGACCCACTACACGGAATCAATCTTGAACGCATGCTGACTGAGTTGGTGGATGAGTATGGTTGGGAGGATCTGGCGTTTCGGATTAGGATCAATTGTTTCAGCCGTGATCCTAGTATTAAGTCTAGTTTGAAATTTTTGAGGAGGACGTTTTGGGCACGAGCGAAGGTTGAAGACTTGTATAGAATTCATTTAGGGCTTGAGCCTAAGGAGGCGGGGAAAATGAAGCCTTCTAAGAATGCGAAGAAGGAGAAGGATTCATAGATGTTAGATTATTAGAATAGTTCTTCGGTGTTTTTGGGAGGAGCGGCGCCTATTTTGGTGTAGGCTGTGGGGAGTGCTACTCGGCCACGTGGGGTGCGTTTTAGGAAGCCTTGCATGATGAGGAAGGGTTCGTGGACTTCTTCTAGGGTGGATGCGTCTTCGCCTACAGCGACTGCGACGGATGAGAGGCCTACTGGGCCGCCGTTGAACTTGTAGATGACGGCTTCGAGGATGCGTTTGTCCATTTCGTCTAGGCCGTCTTCGTCGATCTCGATCATGGCGAGTGCTTGGTTGGCAATTTCTGCGTTGATGATACCATCGGCTCTGACTTGCGCGAAGTCGCGAACCCAGCGGAGTAGGTTGTTGGCGATTCGGGGTGTGCCGCGTGATCTGGATGCTACTTCGGTGGCTCCATCTGGGGTGATTTCTATTTCTAGGAGACCGGCTGAGCGCTCGATGATGACGGCGAGTTCTTCTTTGGAGTAGTAGTCTAGACGGTTTACGAGGCCGAAGCGTGAGCGGAGGGGGGCGGTGAGCATGCCAGCGCGGGTGGTGGCTCCGACTAGGGTGAATTTTGGTAGGTTGAGCTGGATGGAGCGGGCGGAGGGGCCGGAGTCGATGATGATGTCTAACCGGAAGTCTTCCATGGCTGGGTAGAGGTATTCTTCGATGGCTGGGTGGAGGCGGTGGATCTCATCGATGAAGAGGATGTCGCCTTTCTGGACGTTGGTTAGGATGCCTGCGAGGTCACCGGCTTTTTCGATTTGAGGGCCTGAGGTGGTGTGGAGTTGGGTGCCGGCTGCGCCTGAGATGATGTTAGCTAGTGTGGTTTTTCCAAGTCCTGGGGGGCCTGAGAGGAGGATGTGCTCTAGTACATCATCTCGCTGCTGAGCGGCCTCAACCATGAGTGTGAGGCGTTCTTTGATTTTATCTTGGCCGTGGAACTCACTGAATGCGGGTGGTCTGAGGGATTGCTCGTAGTTCGCATCTTGCGGTTGTGAGGTTTTGTCGTAGAGAGGATCATCCATTGATGAAGTTTTAGTAGGGTGATTTTATTTTACAAGCATGAAGCATGAAGAGGGTATTTCTTAGTTGCAGGGAAGTGGTATGCTGACTTAAATAGGGCACAGATGAGTGAAATGATACAGACGATAGGAATCATAGCGGGAAACGGAATTTACCCGGAGACATTTGCGGCAGCGGCTCGGAAGAATGAGCCTGGGTGTAAGCTGGTGGGGGCGGCATTTAATGGTGAGACGAAGGAGGATCTTGGTGAGAAGGTGGATGCGATAGAGTGGTTTAGGGTGGGGCAGTTGAGTAAGATTATTAAATTTTTTAAGCGTGAGGGGGTGACTAGGGCGATTATGGTGGGGCAGATAGCGCCTAAGAATTTATTTGATTTGAGGCCGGATATGCGGATTTTGTTGATGTTGGCGCGGGTGAAGAAGAGGAATGCGGAGACGCTGTTTGGTGCGATAGCTGATGAGTTGGCCAAGGATGGGATAGAGTTAATCAATGCTACTACTTATCTTGATGACTTACTGCCTGAACCGGGACATGTGTGTGGTCCTAAGCTGAAGAAGCGTCAGCAGGAGGATGCTGAGTATGGCTTTGAGATAGCGAAGGAGAGTAGTAGATTAGACATAGGTCAGAGTGTGGTGGTGCGTCATGGGACGGTGTTGGCGGTGGAGGCATTTGAGGGGACGGATGAGTGTATTAAGCGTGGTGGTAAATTGGGGAGAGGTAAGAGCTGTACTTTGGCTAAGGTGAGTAAGCCGAATCAGGATTTTAGGTTTGATGTTCCTTGTTTGGGGTCACGTACAATTGAGGCGTGTAGTGAGGCGGGGGTGAAAGTGATAGCTTGTGAGGCGAAGAGAACGCTGATTTTAGGGAAGGATGATGTGGAGAGAATTTGTGGAGAAAAAGGGGTGACGATTGTGGCTTTGTGATATTTTAGTCATTGACCAATAGAAGGAATGGGGCAAGTTGTTAGTGTGGACAGTAAAGTGGAAATTCCTAAGAAGACAATTTATAGGTTGTCTATTTATAGTCGTTGCTTGCAGCGGCTACATGAGAATGCATTGGAGACGGTGAGTTCTAATTCACTTGCGCAGGCGGCGAATGTGAAGCCTGCACAGTTGCGGAAGGACTTGGCTTACTTTGGTCAACTTGGAACTCGAGGATTAGGGTATCCTGTTGAGCTTTTGTTAGAAACAATACGTGACGTTTTGGGACGAGCTACATTGCAGCCAGTTATATTGGTAGGTGTGGGTAACTTGGGACGAGCGTTGTTGCATTATGAGGGTTTTAAGAAGGAAGGTTTTGAGGTTTTAGCCGCTTTTGATAGCAATCCTGAAGTGCTTAAGAAGGGGGTAGTGGATGTTCCGTTGATGCATGATAGCGAGATGATTTCGTTTATCAAAAAGCATAATGTTAGAATG
Source organism: Akkermansiaceae bacterium (assembly GCA_051251915.1). Taxonomy (GTDB): domain Bacteria; phylum Verrucomicrobiota; class Verrucomicrobiia; order Verrucomicrobiales; family Akkermansiaceae; genus Rubritalea. The sequence continues at coordinate 18,952 of JBPOGF010000025.1, forward strand.
GCGATTCTCTGTGTGCCTGCTCAATATGGTCAAGAGGTGGCTAATGTGGTGGTAGGGGCAGGGGTGCAAGGCATCTTAAATTTCTCTCCAACGATCATCCAGGTGCCGGACCATGTTGTGGTGACGCGTGTGGATTTAGCGATGGAATTGGAAAGTTTGAGTTACTTTATTGATCAATAAAGTGCGGAAACATCATCCTAATATGTAGTTTCGGTTCAAAATGACCGGAGGGGGTAGTATTTTGTTTATGGTAGGAATATTCGTGCGACTATACGTAACGTTATGAAAATTGGAGTTCCCAAAGAGATTAAAAATCAAGAGCATCGCGTGGCGATGATTCCCGCATCAGTGCAAGACTTAGTGAAGCGCGGACATGAGGTGTTTGTCCAAAAAGGGGCCGGTGAAGGCTCAAGTTATACGGATGAACAGTATGTAACCTGTGGAGCTACGATACTGGAAACAGCTGAAGAAGTTTTTGCTGCAGCTAAAATGATAGTGAAAGTTAAAGAGCCTCAGCCGTCAGAAGTAGCGATGCTTAATGAAGGGCATATTCTTTTCACTTACCTTCATTTAGCCGCTGATAAAAATCTAACAGAAACATTGGCTGCGACTGGTGCAACGTGTATCGCCTACGAGACAATTAAGGTGAATGGTCACTTGCCATTGTTAGAGCCGATGAGTGAGATTGCGGGACGTATGTCAGCGCTGGTCGGAGGATACCATTTAGCAAAACATACTAATGGACGCGGGATATTACTTGGCGGCGTTCCTGGAGTATTGCCTGGGCGCGTGGTTGTGATCGGTGGGGGGACAGCTGGTGTGAATGCGGCGCGTGTTGCCAAAGGAATTGGTGCGGATGTGACGATTCTTGAGGTTGATTTTGATAGAATGCGATTCTTAGATATTACGATGGAAGGTGCACGGACTGTGTTTTCTACGGAGGCGAATCTAAGTGAGTTGTTGCCACGTGTTGATCTTGTGATTGGTGCGGTTTTAGTACCAGGAGCTGCGGCACCGAAGTTGATTAACCGTAAGATGCTACGTATGATGCAGCCGGGTTCAGTGTTTGTGGATATAGCTGTGGATCAGGGTGGGTGCTCGGAGACAACGAGAGCGACTACGCATGAAGATCCTACTTATATTGAGGAAGGTGTGGTGCATTACTGTGTGGCTAACATGCCAGGAGCGTATGCTAGAACTGCTACCCAGGCGCTTAATAATGTGACTCACGGGTGGATGGCACTTATAGCTGATTTTGGCGTGAAAGAAGCTAATGCGAAACGTGAGCAGCTTGCTGGTGGTATTAATTGTATGGCTGGCAAGGTGACTTGTGAGCCAGTGGCGGCAGCGCATGGGATTGATTACGTAGATCCCATTACGCTGCTATAAACTTTATTTAGTTAGGATGTTATAGTGCGGCTTGTGTTTCTTTCACAAGCTGCACTGTTGCGTCCCAGTTAATGCATTTGTCGGTGATGGACTGACCGTATGTTAGGTCTGCTAGGGGTTGTGGGAACTTTTGGTTTCCTTCTACTAGGTGGCTTTCTAACATGGCGCCGATGATCTTGGTATTGCCTGCGGCGCGCTGGGCTACGATGTCGCGGTAGACGTCTGGCATTAGCTCATGGTTTTTCTGGCAGTTGGCGTGTGAGGCATCGATCATGATGCTGTTGCATGCTCCTTTTTTGGTGAGGAGTTCGACTGTTTCTGCGACGTGCTGAGCTGAGTAGTTGGGGCCATTGTCTCCGCCACGTAGGATGATGTGGCAGTCTGGGTTACCTGATGTGGTGACGGCTGAGGCTACGCCTTGCTCTGAGACTCCGAGGAATGTTTGTGGCTGGGTGGATGCGTTGATTGCATTTACTGCGGCTACTAGGTCACCAGTAGTTGTGTTCTTGAATCCGAGTGGCATGGAGAGTCCGGATGCCATTTGGCGGTGAGTTTGGCTTTCAGTGGTGCGTGCTCCGATAGCTGACCATGAGATGAGGTCGGCGATGTATTGTGGAGTGATAGGATCTAAGAGTTCAGTGGCAGTTGGGAGTCCGATGTCGATGATTTCGCGGAGGAATGTGCGGGCTTTTCTGAGTCCTTCAGGGATGTTGTCTGAGCCATCTAGAGCAGGGTCCATGATGAGACCTTTCCAGCCTACGGTGGTGCGTGGTTTCTCGAAGTACACGCGCATGACGATGTAGACTTTGTCTTTCACTTCTTCTGCGAGCTTGGCGAGTTTTTTGGCGTATTCGATGCCGGCCTTGGTGTCGTGGATGGAGCATGGGCCTACTATGAGGAGGAATCTTGGATCAGTTCCGGCGAGGATGGCGCGGATGATGTCGCGAGATTCAGCCATGAAGGCTGCTTGGTCTTCGCTGCGGCTGACTTCTGATTGGAGAAGTGCAGGGGCAGGGAGTGGGATATTTTTAGTGATGTGTAGGTCTGATACTTGCATGATATTTTGTTGTTTGAAATTAGAGTGCTGATTCGATGTCTGCGATGATGTCATCGATGTGTTCGATTCCGATGGATAGACGGATAAGTCCAGGGGTTATTCCTCCGGATGCTTGTTGCTCAGGGTTGAGTTGTGAGTGAGTGGTGGATGCTGGGTGGATGGCTAGAGACTTAGCGTCACCTAGGTTGGCTAGGTGAGAGAACATGCTTAATCCTTCGATGAATTTTTTGCCTGCATCTTGTCCGCCTTTGATCTCGAAGATGACGACTGATCCGCCTTTTCCGGATTGGTATTTCTGGTTGCGTTCGTATTCAGAATCGTTTTCTAGACCTGGGAACTTTACCCATTCTACTGATGAGTGAGACTGGAGGTGCTTGGCTACTGCGAGGGCATTTTCGCAGTGTCTGTCCATGCGGAGGTGGAGAGTTTCTATGCCTTGGAGGGCTTGCCATGAGTTATCTGGTGAGATGCAGGCACCTAGGTTTCTGAGTGGGACAGTGCGCATACGGAGAATGTAGGCTAGGGGAGCGAGTGGCTCTGGGAGGTCATGCCCCCAACGGAGTCCGTGGTAGGATGTGTCTGGCTCGTCGAAGAGTGGGTGTCTGCCTGCGGACCAGTTGAATTTACCTGAGTCTATAACGATGCCTCCAAGGATGGTGCCATGGCCGGCTAGCCACTTGGTGAGTGAGTGGACGACGATGTCTGCACCGTGTTCGATGGGGCGGCAGAGGTGAGGGGTGGAGTAGGTGGCGTCAACGATGAGAGGGAGGCCGTTTTTGTGTGCGACGTTTGCCATCATTTCGAGGTCCATGACTTCGGACGCTGGGTTAGAGATAGTTTCTGTGAATACTGCGCGGGTTTTGTCATCGATGGCAGCTTCGATGGCCGCAGGGTCGTTTGCGTTGACAAATTTGACGTTGATTCCTAGGGCGGGGAGGATGTTGTTGAACTGGGTGTAGGTGCCGCCGTAGAGGTTGGATGAGGAGATGATGTTGTCACCGGCTTGGGCGAGGTTAATGATGGCGTAGAAGATGGCTGATGTTCCTGAGGCTAGTGCTAGGCCACCCATTTCGTGAGCACCTTCGAGGAGGGAGACGCGTTTTTCTAAGACGTCAGTAGTTGGGTTTTGGAGACGAGTGTAGATGTTTCCTAGTTCTTTTAAGGCAAAAAGGTTTGCTGCGTGCTCGGTGGAGTTAAACACATATGAGGACGTTCTATAGATGGGAAGGGCACGTGAATTTGTGGTAGGGTCTGGCTGTTGGCCACCGTGTAGGCATAATGTTTCTCGCTTCATAGAGAGATATGTATAGAGCAATAAGTGGAGGATAAAAGCAAAGAAGTATCTATTTTTGTGTTTGGTCTGTCATGATATTTCTGATCATACTAGAGCATGATAAAAATAATGATATTTAGTGCTATTTCTGTGTTGCCCCTGAGTGCTGCGAAAGTACCTGTATATTTGGGAAGTGGTTCAGATTCTGGAGTTTCTTATGTTTTGCTTGATTCTGAGACTGGGGAGCTTTCGGCGCTTAAGCAAGCAGTGCAGACTTCATCCCCGGGGTCTCTGGCGCTTTCTGAGGATAAGAAATATATGTTTACTGTTGGGAGGAAGAAAGGTGAGGAAATGGGTTTTGTAGCATCATTTTCTTGTGAGGATGATGGGAGCTTGAAGCTGGTCAGTGAGCAAAGCTCAATGGGCTCGGGGCCATGCCATGTGTCTCTGGATAGCACTTCAAGGGTTTTATTTGTGGCTAACTATTCCAGTGGTAGTGTGACGAGTTATAAGGTGGATGCAGCAGGTAAACTATCTGAACCTGTAAGTCATTATCAGAATGAGGGGAGTAGTGTGAATGAGCGACGTCAAAATGGACCTCATGCTCATTCTATCTATGCTTCTCCTGATAATAAATTTGTTTATTCGGCTGATCTGGGGACGGATAAGGTGATGATTTACAAGCTGGATGCTATGACGGGAAAACTTACCCCTAGCGGTAGTGGAGAAGTTCCTGCTGGGAGTGGGCCTAGGCATATGGCATTCTCTGGTAATGGGGAAAAACTTTATGTTCTCAATGAGCTCACTTTAACAGTTTCTCAGTTTGCTAGAGATGCAGAATCTGGAGCGTTAGTATTAGAGGCTAGCAAGCCGGTGATGGCAGAACTCAGAGAGAAGATGACTTGTTCTGAGATTCAGCTTTCTGGAGATGATAAGTTTATTTATATTGCATCTAGAGATTTAGATGGTCAGAAGCGGGACATTATTTCTGTGCTTAATGCTGGGGATCTTAGCATCATTCAAGAGCAGCCAACTGGGGCGTGGATTCCAAGGCATTTTGGGATTTCGCCATCTGGGAAATGGTTTCTGATAGCTGGGCAACGAGACAATAAAGTAGTGGTTCATGCCCGCGACCCTATAAGTGGTAAACTGTCTTCAACGCCGCATGGTGTGGAGACACAGACCCCTATGTGGATTTTATTTCCGTAGGTTTAGTAGTATTTAAAATGAATCAAAAAAAATGGCCATCAGTTGGGAAACTGATGGCCATTTTTGGTATATGAATTTGTTATTCGGCGTCTTTTTTCTCGGCGTCAGCTTTGGCTGGGTCGACGAGGTCTTTGACTGTGAGCATTGGTTTGCCTACTTCATCACGGAGCTTTTTGACCATGTCTGCTGTGACTGCACCGGCTTTGTTACCGAAGTTGCTGCGCACATACGTGAGGATGGTGGCGATTTCTTCATCAGTCATGGTAGCATTTGGTGGCATGACTGAGTTGTATTTAGCACCTTTTACAGTGATTTCACCCATGAGTCCGCGAAGTTGGATGCGGATGAGGTTTTCTGCTGGGCCATTGACCCACTCAGATTCTGCGAGTGGTGGGAATACGTTAGGTAGTCCTGCTCCATTTGCCTGGTGACAAGCGAAGCATTTTGCTTGGTAGAGTTCTGGTGTGGCGAATGTTGGTAACAGGCTGGCTGCCATGGCGGCACCTGCTAATAATGTAAATTTGAAAGATTTGTTCATAGTTCTTGGATTATAAACTCAGATTTACTCTTCGTAAAGAGACTTTCTTGAGGAAATTATTTTAGTGCGGGGGAGCTTAGTAGTCTCTGTCTAACAGGTAGTGGGCGATTTGTTCGAGTCTGGCGGCCTTTTTGCCGAGAGGCTTGAGAGCATCAAGCGATTTCTTGGTGAGTCTCGCGGCTTCCTTGCGTGATTTTTCTAGGCCCAAGATAGCTGGATAGGTTGACTTATCTACGGCTTCGTCTTTGCCGGCGGTTTTGCCGAGTTGCTCGGTGGTCTGGGTGACATCTAGGATGTCGTCAATGACCTGGAATGCGAGACCTAGGTTGTAGCCGAAATCTGTGAGTGCTTGGAGTTTTGCAGGGGTAACATTTGCTGTCATGGCTCCAAGTCGGATGGAGGAGGTGAGGAGGGCTGCTGTTTTTGCTTCGTGGATCTGGATGAGTTGCTTTTTGGTGAGCGATTTTCCTTCTCCTTCAAGATCTAAGATTTGGCCGCCGATGAGATTTCTGCTGCCGCCGGTGACAGCGAGCTCGCTGACGTATTCTTTGGCGGAGTATCTCTTGGTAGATGGGGTCTGAGCGATGATGATGAATGCTTCTGTTAGCAGAGCGTCACCACAGAGGACGGCGACGCCTTCTCCGTAGACTTTGTGACTGGTGGGGCGACCGCGCCTGAGGTCGTCATCGTCCATGCAGGGGAGGTCATCATGCACGAGTGAATAGGTGTGCATGATCTCTACGGCGCAGGCGGGTGCTAGGGCGTTCTGATGATCTCCACCGCAGGCTTCGGCAGCAGCGAGGCAGAGAATGGGACGTAGCCTTTTGCCTCCGGCAAAGATGCTGTAGCGCATTGCTTTGTGGATGGTAGCGGGGCGGACGTTTTCTCTGGGGAGCTGTTTTTTAAGCTCAGCGTCCACGAGTTTCTGCTGAGCTTTAAGCCATGGTTTTATTTCAAGATCTAGATCGCTCATCATCAGATTTATTAGATGATTTCTGCGATTTGCACAGCGTTGAGGGCCGCACCTTTGCGGACTTGATCTCCGACAACCCAGATTGTGAGGGCATTGTCTTGGACTTGGTCTTTTCTGATTCGGCCTACTAGGCAATCATCTTTGCATGTAGTGTCTAGAGGAACTGGGTAGACGTTGTTTTCCGGATCATCTTTTAGTTGGATTCCTGGTTGGTTGCTGAAGCATGCTTTGGCTGACGCAACATCGACGGGACGTTCAAACTGTGCAGTGATGGAGACTGAGTGTGAGCGGTAGACTGGGACTCGTACGCAGGTGCAGGTGACTTTTAGGTCTGGAAGTTGCAGGATTTTCTGACTTTCGAAGAGCATTTTTTGTTCTTCTTTGGTGTAGCCGTTTTCGAGGAAGACGTCTACATGTGGGATCACGTTTGAGGCGATCTGCACAGGGTAGACGTTCATGTCATCTGAAGTGACTTCTTTGCCTTCTGCGAGTAGTTTATTTTGCTGTTCTAGCTCAGTGATGCCTGCAGCACCGCTACCGGATACAGCTTGGTAGGATGATGCGATGACAGACTTGAGTCCGAATTGCTTGTGAAGAGGGAACAGAGCCATCAGTGAAATGATGGTGGTGCAGTTGGGGTTGGCGATGATATTCTTAGGTGTAGATTTAGCCGCTTCTGGGTTGATCTCAGGGACGACGAGTGGAACATCTGGATCCATGCGGAAGGCGGATGAGTTATCGATAACGATACATCCAGCCTTGGCGGCAGATGGTGCATACTCGAGTGAAATACCGCCGCCAGCGGAGAAGAGAGCAACGTCGATTCCCTCGAAGCTGTCATGGGTGAGTTCTTGGATTGTAATTTCCTGACCGCAATATGTTCTGGTCTGGCCAGCAGATCTGGCAGACGCAAGTAGAGTAAGTTTTCTCATAGGGAAGTTCCTCTCTGCGAGGCAGTTAAGCATTTCTTCTCCTACGGCGCCAGTGGCGCCTACGATAGCGATGTGTTTTTGTTGATTCATTGTTTAGTGGTTAATTAGAGCGAGCATACTTCAAGTTGGTAAGAAGGCAATGCTAAGTGACGTATGACTAAAAAAATATTCTAATATTGCTTGCTCAGTGGGATTCTGTGTATAGAATTTCCTTCGTGTTAGGGAGAGTGTTTTTCCCTAGCATTTAAACTTAATAAATAAAATAAAATGAAACTAGTTAAAATCATCTCAATCGTAGCTGCAGCAGCAGGTATCGCTCTTTCAGCATCATGTGGTTCAGCTTCAGCTCCTGCTGAAACTCCATCAGTACCATCAATGCCTACATACGTAACTCCTGGTAAGTAATTTCTTTCGTTTATACAAATGAAACAATTACTTAAAACAGGTGTCTATGTGCTAGCTGCTGCGGCAGTAACGCTTCTTAGCGCTAGTTGTGGATGCGGATGTGGCCTCTAGTCTGTTAGACTAAGCACAAACATATTTACGTAAAGGTAAGCTTTTCTAGGAAGGCTTGCCTTTTTTCTTGCCTATGTGTCTGAGTCGTCCAATATAGAAAACATAACCTACAACAAAATTATGAGAATATTCAAAATTGTAACATTACTGGCCGTGGCAGCGGGATCGATCACAATCACTTCATGCGGTTGCTGTACTGGCGAAGAGGAAGTTCCGCCACTCAGACCACTACCAAACTTCAGACCGATTCAGGTAGATTACTCTAAGTAATTTTATCCAGTTTTACTGAATAAAATATTACTATAAAAAATTTCAGCCTTTGCATCTTACGAGATGCAAAGGTTTTTTTGCTTTGTGGATGTGGTTTTGCGAAGCGATTTTAAACCACTCCATAAAAAAATAAGCCAAGTGTTTTCTTAGGGGTGTTTTTGATAGTGCTTCATACATAGAGAAGGCGGGCGCGTTTGGTTTTTACCTGCGTTATTACTCAGTTATGATGCCCGCATCACTATGCTCTCGGCCCGCTAGTTTCTATGTGCTGACCTGCGCGCGACGGTTTGGCTATGTTGCTCCGCTCCATGGTCCTCACGCTTTGATAGAGAGAAAAATCACTTCGGCATTTGTCTTATTTTTTTCCTCTAGTTGGCATGGTGCTAGTGGTGGTTCAGTATAGATCATTAGAGTGAGTATTTAGTCTTCCATCTTGCTGGAATTTCCAAGTTTAAGCCGTATAGGAACCGAATCAATTGACCGTGGTGCGCGGCTTCGTGTTCAAGTAAATCGATGATGAGTCTGTTTTGTGTGTCTGTGTATGATTCGATATTTTCTAGTGCTTCTTGGACTGCTTTCGAGGATCTGTTTAGGGCTTCGGCGACTGGAATTTTATCAGAGGTGGATTCTAAGGAGCAGGAGAATCCGGTCCATTTGCCTTCTTTTATAGCATTACTGAAGCTTTCACGGGCTCCTACGACACACCATAGCTGCTGACCTATTGAATTTGATCGGATTTGAGGCAATTGGGAATTCAGGCTGGCGTTATCGATCGTGTCGACTAAGTCACTGTAGAGGGTGAATGATCGTTTGAAGCTGTCTTTGATTATGGAGCTAATAGACATGTTTTCTGGTTGGTTGATTGGTGATATCAGAAGAGTGACTAGGACTATCTTTTTGTTGTGGCGTATTCACTATTTAGGTTAATGCTTAGGAGCCGCTTCACGGCGTCTGGGAGATCATTTTTCAAGGGGTTATTTCATGACCTCCGTTGTATGACATCATGGACTACAAAGTCTGCGAAGTTGTTATTGCAAGTTAGGTCATAGAGAGGTTGCTCAGCTTTCATTTTATCTACGTAGTATTCACCATCCATAAAAATGGCGAGGCGGGATGGTGTGCTTTCAGGAGGATCTAGCACTCATATTTTACGAGGAAATGCTCCTGATGAGCGTTCGACTGTATGTTATTTGAGGAGCGGTTTTCGTAATTCCATGTGGTAATTTAAGAGGAGAGTGCCGTTTATATCAACTTCATTGTTTTTTAAAAGATCAAAGCCTTCGCGCTCGAGCAATGGTTTGGGGCAGCTTGAAGCTTATACATAGACCCGAGGTAGATTCATTGAGAATGCAGTTGCTATAGCGTGTCTTACCAGTTTGGTCATGATGCCTTGGCGTTTGAAGTCAGGGGTCACGTAGGCGCAATCTATGTGGCCGTCGAGGTCTAGTTCTAGGAAGCCGGTTATCTGATCTTGTTGTAGAGCAACGAATGGGCGCTTAAGTTCACAACGCTTTTTCCAGTGCTCAGGATTGGGTTTTCTATTTGACCAAGCTAAGCATTGTTCTGTTGAATAATGTTCTGATGCGATCTCGTGAATTGCTCTGGAGAATATGTTGGCGATGGCGACATGATCACCGTGTTGATATATACGTATCATTTCTAACAGAATAGTAGAGGGTGGGTCACTGTGTGTGATCTTATTTATCTTTTGCTGTGCTTGGGGTCTTTGGTTCCTTATTGCTGTTTGTTGCTTCTATAGTCGATTTAAGAGCTTCTTCAGATTTTATTTTTCTGAACTCAGTTCTGAAGTGCTCTTTGGCCATTTCTGCGGAAGTAGTGCTTGGCGATAGTTCGATCTCGTTTGTGGTCTGCAGGGGGGTGACTTGGACTTCGATGCGTTGTTCTATTGGGAGTTTATCTTTGCATGATGGGAGAACTAAGAAGGTGGTGGTAATGCTTAAAATAATTAACGCAGATTTTTGATATGAATATTTAGAGCGGTTTACTGAGTTATTTGTCATTAGGTGGATGTGTGGGACGAGTTTAGGGCTTTAAGTATAGGAGGCTATGATGGAGAGTTTGTTAGGGGTGATTTTTTGATTCTAGGCGATTCTTTAAGACTGAGTAGGTAAAGTATTGGAAGCCGGTTAGGGAGATGTCATTTGTCCAGGGGGCGGGTTCTTTGGCAAAGTCTTTGAGGTAGGTTTTTTCGGCTGCTGTTAGAGTGTTTGTAGGTTTGGTGAACCAGTTTCCCATGAAATTGTTTTGCTGGATGTTGTCTAGCGGGTGTTCTGCGCTAAAGATAGGCCAGATGTCTACTTTTGATGGAGATTTGGACAGGGCTTGGAGACGTTCACGGGTGTAGCGGAAGGTGCTTTGTGGGGTGTTTCTGTATGCGTGAACTAGAAGTCGATCAACTTGCTTCGTGATTGCGGTGGATTGTGCATCAGAGGTAAGTTTTTCATCATTGAGCCAACCTATGTATGCTTCCACTAGGAGGTTGTGTCGATCCGCTATGGTGCGCATGTGTTTTAGTCGAGTGATGAATCCTGGATAGTCTGAGTTATTCCAGTATTCGTATTCGAGGTTGATGACATCGCATTTGCCGGGGAACTTTTGGTTGTAGATTTCGACTTGATCGAAGAAGGCTACTGTTTCACCAGCGATACCTATTTCTTTGATGTCGTATTTCTCTTTTGCTTGGGTAATGAAGGCGGAGAGTTTTGCGTGATGGGAAGAGCTGAAAACGGTATGGATATTGTAGAGAACTAGGTAGTCAAACCCATGGGCTTGAGAAAATTCTAAGAGGGATTTTGTTTGTTCTGGGCTAGTTAGGATTTTGTTAAATTGGTCTACGTAGAGCCCTCTGCGCGTGTTGGTCTCTATTGGTGTTTTACTATCAGGAGGTGTAGCGCAGGTGATGGCGACAGTGAGAACGAGCAGGAGTGAGGTTAGAAGGATCCATGATTGGGTTTTGAGGTGGGTATTTATCATGGGTTAGATTTACTTCTTCAGTTGCATGTGTCTTCAGAGTTATTCGTCTTTGAGTACTTGATGGGCGGTGTACCAGAAGCGGGTGGAAGAGATGTCTGAGAGCTTGGAGGTGACTTTTTTGGAGAGTGTGATGTCGTAGATTTTGTCGGCTATTGGTGGGTTTTTGAGGTCTATGATAAGGGTGTTTTTGTCGATGCTGATCTTAGCGATGTCTTCTAGCTTTTGGTTTGTTTTTTGTGAGCCGTAGCTGGAGTGGTAGTCAGTGCCGTAGGATTTGACGATGTATCTTGTGAGTTCTTCAGGTGCTGTGATGGGAGCGTTGAAGGTGAACTGGAAGCCTGTTTTGGTGAGCTTCACTTGGTCTGCGAGGAGGTAAGGTTTTCCGTTGTAGGTGATTTTCTTGAGGCCTTCTCTGCCTGGCCAGCTGAGGTGGGTTTTTCCGGTGTAGAGGGATTTGCCGTCTGGTGAGTATAGGAGTCTGTTGTTGCCGTGATTTAACAGGGGAGTGTTGATCATGTGGGTGACTGTGCCTTGCACTTTGCCGTTGACTGTGTCTGGCATGTAGCGGATGAGGCGGGAGTGGTTCATTTCTCCTACGAGGAGTTGCTCAGGGGGGGCTGGGTCTTTTGTTAGAGGGGCGAAATTTTCTGAGTATGGTAGGATCTGAGTGATGGAGTTACCGGCGTCGCCTTGAGGGAGGAGGGCGGAGGCTTTGATTCTCATTGAGTCCAGTTGCTTGGCTGGGAGGTCAGCTGGGGTGACTTTTGGCGGGTTAGGTCCCCAGGATAATGAGGCTGGGTGGCCGTGGAAGCCGCCTTTTTCGATGCGGTGAATCTTGGATGCACCAACCCAGTCTCCTTGGTTATCTGAGACCCAGAGTTGGTCGTTGTCGTCCATGTAGAGTCCGTTTGGGGTGCGGAGTCCGGTGGCATACATGATTGCTTTTGGGTTGCCGGGTTGGATTTGTAGAACGCAGCCACGGTATGGGACGCGGGAGTACATGCGGGGGAGTTTTGTTTTTTTGATATTCCATTCATCACCAGAGCCGTTGTTGAAGAAATCTTGTTGTTTGAGACCGCCGACGTCGAGCCATGGGCCGCGGACTTCTTCTCTGACTCCTGAGCCGTTGGAGGCGGTGCCGAGGGTGATGTAGATATTTTTCTGTGAGTCTTTGACTAGTCCGAAGGTGAACTCGTGGTAGTTGCCGGACATGCCCCAATCGCTGCATACTGTTTCGTAAACGTCAGCTACACCGTCGCCGTCTTTATCACGTAGGCGTGTGAGTTCTGGGCGCTGGATAACGAGGATGGCGCCGTCTTCTTCGACGTAAATACCAAGTGGCTCGTGAAGTCCTCTGGCGAAGGTTTTCCAGGTTTTGGTTTCTGCGTTGTAGGTGGCGACTTCTCCACGGTGGAAGCATGCTACGAGTTGGCCTTTGGCGTTCATGGCTAGGCCACCTATTTGTGGATCGATGTCTTTATCGAGTGGGATGTCTGTGATGGTGTAGTAGTCTTCCCAGGAGAACTCAGCGGTGGCTGAGATTGGGGATAGACTTAGGATGAGTGATGCTAAGGCGAGGGGTTTTGAAAGTAGGTTGTTGATTTTCATCGGACGTATCTGTTAGAGGGATTTGTAAGTGATAGTTAGAGTGTTGCCTGTCGTTTTGGTGGTGACTTCTAGCTTCTTGTTGCTCTCTAACTTTAAAATCTGTGGAATGCTTGATGAGCTGGTGATGACGCGGGTGATGGTATTTGCGTCTGTGGTGATTTTTTCTGAAAATGTGGAGTTTCCGAATGTGTAGAGGAGGGTGGGAAATCCTTCTTTGGTTAGTTCGTAGCCGTTGAATTGTGGTTTTGTGTCGGGTTTGAAGAGTGGGCTTTCGGTGTAGATTACTTTGCCGACCTTTGCTAGGGAGTTGCCATTGCTTCTGAGGTAGGGAAAGTTGTCGATTTTACCAATGGAGATGTATCTGAGTTGGCATTTATCGGTGTCCCAGATGAGGTTGTGATCTAGTGAGGTGGGGAGGGCAATGAGCATGGAGGCTGGGCCGGTATCGGGTAGGAATGTGCGGACGATGCGGGGGCGGAGTGTGGCGCTGGGGCTTTGTTTGAAGAGGTCTTTGTTGTTGCGGACGCGTTCGTCTTTTCCTTTGGTGATAGAGGTGATGTATTTGTGGATTTCCTCGAGTTCTTTTTTAGGGATGTGTGCCATGGATGGCATGACTGGCATGTCTGGGCGCTTTCTGCCTGGTTCGAGGCACCAGTTGATAAATTGGCGTTTATTTTTAGCTGGGTAGAGCTTGGCAATTTCTACTAGTGATGGTCCAACTAGTGCTTGGTCTGTGGCGTGGCAGACTACGCAGTTGGTGGTGAATGCAGCGGGCACAGGGGCTTCAGTTGCTTTGGCTTTAGGATCGGCTGCGTAGAGACTGTGAATTGCTGTTAGGCTAAGGGCACAGGTCGATAAGGTGGTTTTGAGCACTGGACTATTGGGTTAGCTTTTGAGGTGAGTGGGGGGATTATTTGAGTTCTTTAATAAGTAGGTTGCGGAAGGATACTTCATCGCCGTGATCTTGGAGTAAGATTTCATTGCTCTGCTTGGCGAAGGTTGGAAAGACTCTGTATTTACTCTTGGCGTAGGCTGCTTTCCATTCTTCTGATCCCATTTCAATCTCAACGACTTTTTCGCCGTTAAGCCAATGTTCAAGATGGTTTCCGTTGGCGATGATATGGCCTGTGTTCCACTCACCGACTGGGTTGAGCTTCTTAGTTTTGGGTGCGGCAACGAGCTGGTAGAGTGAGGCTGTGCTGTTGAGTGGGTTTTTGTTGTCTTTACCGGCGACGTCATCTAGCACTTGGTATTCTAAGCCTAGGTTGTCGAGTGATCTGTATTTGATTCCACTGTTTCCTGCTTCGTTGATTTTGAATTCGAATTTGAGTTCGAAGTTTGGGTATTGTTTTAGGGTGATGATGCTGCCGCCTTTGGATTTATTTTCTGGGGATTTGCTGAGATGGAGGATTCCGTCTTTTACCGTCCAGGCGGTGACTTTATCTATGCTAGATTTTTTCCATGGTTTCCACTGGGAGAGGTTGTTTCCTTCGAGGAGGTTGTGCCATTGCTTAGCGGCGTCACTTTTCTCAGTTGCTGTTTGAGTCTTGGTTTCATTAGCTGCAGGTTCTGCTTGTGCGCTAATGGATAGTGAGATGGCGCTGATGGCGGATGCGGTGATTAGATTGATTTTCATGATTCTGCTTAATAACTTGAGATTGACGACAAATTTACTGCCTTAATAAGAGGGCACAAGACATAAAATTGAGGATAGACACTTTATTATAGAGGGGGTATGAGTATAAGTGTTTAGAATTGTAATGCCTAGGACGTCATGAAAGACGTTTTATCCTCAGTGCAAGTAGGCTTTAATGTTGCACTTATAATAGATTTCTATCGAACCTTAAACTTTCTTTGGATAGGTTGTTCTTTGAAGAATGTAATATTTATGAACATTTCATGCGTAATTTTCGATCTAGATGGCACACTCGTTGATAGTGAGGGACTGGGTAATCAAGCATTGCTGGATCTTATCCCCGACTTTAGCTGTTCTCTCGGAGAAATGCTAATTCGCTACAGAGGACTGCATTTTGCGTCGATAGTTGAGGATATAGAATCAAGGCTTGCCAGAAAGTTACCAGCCAATTTTGAGCACGACTATAGAGAGCGAGTAGCGGAGCTGTTTGATAACGAACTACGACCAATCTCTGGTGTCTCAAAAATGCTAAAAACTATTTCTTATCCTATGTGCGTCGCATCTAGTGGACCACCAGATAAGATTCGTAGGGCTCTATCAGTGTGTCACTTGGATCATTTTTTTGGAGATGATGTATTCAGTTCATACGAGATTCAATCATGGAAGCCAGAGCCTGATATATTTCTGCATGCTGCTAAAGTAATGGGTTTTCAGCCTGATCAGTGCGCTGTAATAGAAGATAGTCAGCCAGGAGTTCAGGCTGCTGTTTCGGCAGGAATGCATACTTTCCACTATACGCCTGAAGATGATAGTATAGATGACTTGAGCACGATCACTTTTAACTCCATGAGTGAACTTCCTAATCTGTTAGGAGCCTAGCTAGAATACTCTAAAAAATAGTATGCTGATTTGTATCATGTAAAAATTTGAATTACTCACAGAAGATAATACGAATAAGTAATGAATCCTTCAAAAATACATCTAATCAGCGGAAGAACTGGTGCAGGGAAAACGACGATTGCTAAGCAAATGGAAAGTGATTTCCCGGCGTTTAGAGTTTCTCATGATGAGTTATTAGTTTCGTTGTATGGAGATGAAATCGGTGCAGGTGAATTCCAAGCATGCTGTCGCAAAATTAATGATGTGGTATGGAGGCAAGTAGCTCAGTTATCAGCGCTAGAAGTTGATGTCGTTATAGAGGGGTGGGGGACTCGGTCTCTGAGAGATCAAGCTCGTAAGGAATTGGATCGGCTAAATGTTAGTTATGAATTTTATTTTGTTGACTGCCCTAGGAATATACGTCTCGAAAGAGTGAGAAAACGAAATCAAAATACCAATGGTGAAGGCATGGAGATCAGTGACGAAGAGTTTGAGCGCATGGAGCGAATTAAGGAGGAGTTTGATCAAGATGAAGAGTTCATTTTAATCGATAATACGGGGTCTAGAAATCAACTAAAGGAAGAATAATGAAGCCATACAAAAGATACATAGAAGATGGCGAGAGTGCTAGCGGTAGCGTAAATGTGGTCACCCGCGATGGTGATAGCGTATTGCGCCCGATGGGGCATTGGTCTACGAGTGTTCACGAATTGCTTGGCTTCTTAGAGGACTCTGGGTTTGACTATTCACCTCGCTTTCTAGAGATAGATGAGGAGGCTAAGCGAGAGCGTTTAAGTTATATTCAGGGTGAAGTGGCATTGCGACCATGGCCACGTGTGCTTTGTTCACTAGGAGGGCTTGAGCAGTTAGCGGAAATGCTGAGGAGATACCATGAAGTCGCTAGAAAATTTCAACCAAAGATCAACCAATGGCATTTGCTAGATCGAGAGCTGCCAGCAGACTCAATCATCCGTCATGGTGACCTTGGTCCTTGGAATATAGTCTGGGATGGGGAGCGTTTGGTAGGACTGATCGACTGGGATTTTGCTGAGCTTGGAACGGCGATAGAAGACGTAGCCCAAGCTGCGTGGCAGTGTATTCCACTCAAACCTTCCAGTCGTACACTTCAAACAGGAGTTTTTCCTGAGGATCAGCAACAACGCTTAGAGTTCTTTTGCAAGGCGTATGGTTGCTCAGTAGAAGAAGTAATAGGTCAAGTTAAGGTCATCCAAAACCTCGAATTAGATCGCATGAATACTCATGGGAAAGCTGGTGTAGAACCCTGGGTTTCGTTTCTTAATCGAGGCGATGTAGAGTTTGTCTCGGAAGATGCAGCATGGCTGAATAAAGATTTCGAGATAGATCTGCAAAAAGAATCGCCCAATGGCATCATGGAAAAGGTTACTTTATCAGGCTATATTTTAGTTCCGGAGCGAGACCTTGAACTAGTGCGCCAAGAATTACCTGCTCATATCAAGCTAACTATGACTGAAGCAGGATGCCTCATTTTTAAGGTAGAGGAGCATCAGACAGAAAGGGGAAGGTTTGATGTGTATGAGGAATTTGAATCAAAGCAGGCATTTGAGCATCATCAGTATCGTGTTCGCCAGTCTGATTGGTTTGTCGTGACTATGAGAGCAGAGCGGTTTTATACGGTTCTGGGGCTGGCTAATTGAAATCCAGCTGATAATTTTATAATCTAATAAAATGTATATTCCTGAGAAATTTAGAGTTGAAGACAGAGAAGCGGTATTGGAGTTCATTCGCAAGCATCCTTTTGGGCTGCTATTGACGGTAAGTGATGGTGAGATCCTTGATACACATACACCTTTTTCATTGTCTGAGGACGAGGGGTGCCTCTATGGACATATAGCTAGAGCGAATGATCAGTGGAAGAGTTGGAGTAAAGTAACTAAGTCAAAGGTGGTTTTCACGGGGCCGCATGCGTATGTGTCGCCGAATTTTTATACATCTGATGTAAACGTCCCTACATGGAACTATACCGCAATTTCGATCTCTGGGAAATTGAATGTGATCGATGATGAAACCGAAGTGTTAGGTTTTTTAGACCAACTAGTTAGCGAAAGTGAAAACTCAGAGACAGGCTGGGAACTAGACAGGAATGATGAACGTTACATGAAGTTGTTAGGAGGAATTGTTGTTTTTAAAATCTCGATAGATAATGTGGATGCTTCATTTAAACTAAATCAGAACAAGACACGAGAAGACCAGCAAGGTGTGATCCGTTCATTGCAGAAAAGTGGTTGCCCTTTTGACCATGAGGTGGCTGATATGATGGAGAAGATTACAAACAAATGAGACTAGTCTAGTCTGTTTTAGTCGGGTAATTCTAGTTCGTAGTAGTGATAGGTTTCGCATTCAGTTGAACGCTTTTCGTTGAAGGTAAAACCTGCTCGAACCAAGACTCTGGAGGAATCTATATTATCCTTCAGTGAACGAGCCCAGAGCATCGTGTATCCTGCTTCTCTTGCTATCGCCGCTACTGCTAGAACTGTATTAGTCATTACACCACTGTGCTTATTACTAGATAGATAGCCTATTTCTGCGCCATTTATGTCTGCAGTCTTTATGTCGATGTTAGCCGCAGGGTGTCCATCCTCGGTCAAAAGCATAAACACAAATTGCTCATGGTTATTCCAGCCATCAGAACCCATCTTGAAGAAACCTTTAGCCATAGCCATTCCATAAGCTTGACCCTTGAGTCTTTCTTGAAAAATCCAAGAATACACTTTTGGTTCATTGCTGATAGCGATCAACCGTTCAAGCATTGTATCCGTCGCCTCGACCTCATCTGCACGTCTTAGGAAATAAGTGGAGCCAGTTAGGTGGTTTCTAACAGGGATTGATATGTCGTTGGGGAATTTTGGGGTCATTTTTAGAATATCGGTGCTAAGCTACTATGGTGACTTGTTTGGCTAATTCATTTTTAATGATTTGGTCATTAGTATTTCATCATAGAATTTACCGTTGTCTATGAATGTCTCGTAATCTGTCCCGCACTTCAAAAATCCCATGGATTCATATAATCGTATAGCTGATGCTTGACCTGAGACAACGGTTAGATTGATTCTTCTGATGTTCTCATTCTTTTCAGCAAGAGCAATTCCTTCCTTAAGAAGAGCACGTCCGATGCCTTTACCTCTATGATCAGGATCTACGTAAAAACTGGCGATATACGATCGATGACCTTCATTAGTTCCAGTATAGAGTGAATGCCTGATCATTCCAACAATCGTGGAGTCAATAAACGCTCCAAACAATATTCTATCATCCGTTCCTATTAAATATTGCTCAATCTCAATGTTCGTTTTTACTGATTCTTCATCCGCGTTAGAGCCAAAAGCTGGCGGGTACTCGTTCAATGCCTGAAGTCGAAGTTTTTGATAAATTGAAGCGTCTGATGAATCGAGTTGCCTGATGAGCATGCTTAAATATTAGACAATAGATTATTTAAGTGACAGTAGAAAATTTAACGATCTACTTAATCTCTTTTATATTCGTCAAGTTTGGTTCACTGTGGCTTCATTAAGTAGAAATTTCAAACATGATCGGAATAAGGTATATGCAGCGAGATGATGCTACAAGAGTGGTAGAGAGCCAAGTGAGAGCTTGGACGACTGCCTATGTGGGTATCATTCCTAAGCGAGTGTTAGATCGGACCAGTCATGCAGAGCGCATCGAGGTCTGGGAGCGGATCATAAGGGAGTCACCTGAGCGGAGTAATCTAGTGGTGGTAGATTCTGAAATCATGGGGTGGGCTTGTCATGGTAAATGCAGAGATGAGGATAAGGACAGTGAAATTACTCAAGAGCTCTGGGGTGTCTACGTTGATCCAGCTTATCTGCGCTCTGGATATGGGCAGCAACTTTTGTCGTGTGCGATGAGTGAAACGTTAGAGATGGAGCCAGAAGAAATCACACTGTGGGTGTTGGAAGAGAACTACGGGGCCATAGCATTTTATGAATCTAACCAATTTGTTCTAGATGGAGAGAAGAAAGCTCCTGAAAAAATAGGGGGAACAATAGAGGCGCGTATGGTGTTGAAAATAGAGAACGAAACGCGATGAAAATGAATCATTTTCCACCAGCTCCTGAGTGTATGAGCTATGGTAAAGTGAAACTCTTTTTTGATCGATTGACAGAAGGGGACATAGCACGAGGGTTTGTACCAGGGTATCATTTCAAGATTCTAAATGGTGACTCCGTAGAAGTAGGTCATTTTAATTATAGGATCGGCGATACTGAGCATGTGAGGTGCGCTGCTGGGCATATCGGTTATGAGATACTGGAACAATATAGAGGTCATGGCTATGCTGGTGATGCTTGTCTAGCGGCTGCTCAATGGATAGCAGAAGTTTCCGAGAAAGTGTCACAGGAAACCCTCGTAACGACAGACCCTGATAATATCGCAAGCATCAGAACCATTGAACGCATAGGGGCAACCTTTATCGATGAAGTGGCAGTGCCAGAAGGTGATCCTCATTTCCTCAGAGGATCTTATAGCAAGCGGCGATATCGGTGGGTATTGATGAAGTAGGTAATTATAATGACTGTAGTAACGTTAGTAGGTCTATAATGTTTGCTGTGATGTAATCAGCTCCAGCATATTCAAGCTCCCCTTTAGATCCATAGCCCCACAAAACTCCAATCGTTTTGAGCCCATTCACTTTCCCCGCTTCTATATCAAATTTCCTATCGCCGATCATCAAAGTATCATTTGGATCGATGTCTTTTTCTCCAAGGATTTTCGTGATTAAATCACTTTTGGATAAATCAACATCGCAACCATAGATTTTCTCAAAGTAGTCTTGTAATGAAAAATGCTGAATTACACTGACCGCGATGTCTTCTCGCTTCGAGGTTACGATGAATAGTCGATGCCCAGCCTCACGTAGCTTGCTCAATGTCTCAACTATATTTGGATAAAGCTCATTTTCTCCAAATCCAACAGAAATGTAACGTTCTCTGAAAAATCCTATTGCTCTTGTGAGTTGTTCATCGTCATCCGTTTCCAGTAGCTCGCTAAATGCAAACTGCAGAGAAGGTCCAATATATTTAGCCAGTTGTGCTGGATCACGTTCCTTCACTTCACACTTCTTCAGTGCATAGTTCATGCTGGTAGTGATCCCTTGGAAAGGGTCACTAATCGTTCCGTCTAGATCAAAAAATAAATTCATGAAGAAGAGTAGGATGCTGTTTCATGAATTTAATTTACATTCCTCAGCTTAAAAGCCAATCTTATAGGAGAAAAATGATACGAGGAGAAAAAATAATTCTACGAATGTTCAAAGAAAATGATATGGATGCGTATTGCGAGATCATTAATAATCTATCCAACATGACTCCCTATTGGCCAGCGCATTTGCAATCAGAGACTGGGTTGCGAAAGGAATTTGGCGAGAACGGCTTCTGGAAAGATGATTATAAGCTTCTACTCATGACTGACAAAGAAGGAAATTTGATAGGAGAAGTGGATGCTTTCAAGACTTCACCAAACATTAAGGGACCTGAAGTGGGTTATCGAATCTTTCAAAAGAAAGACAAGGGGAAAGGCTATGCTACAGAAGCTCTGCGCCTATTTTCAGCCTATCTATATGAAACAGATTCAAGCATTCTTCGCTTAACCGCTATGATTGTGTTGGATAATAATGCAAGTATCCGAGTTGTCGAGAAATGTGGCTACCACAAAGAAGGGACTATCAGAAATGCTTGGATGCACAATGGGGAGCCTCAGAGCTACTATATATTTTCACTATTGAGAGACGAATGTCCGAGACTAGAAGAACTGCTTTATACAGAATAATCTATGATGATCATCGACCATATTCAGTTAACGATGCCTATCGGCGATAAGCCTGCGTTATCTATGGTCCTTGAAAAATCCTTTTAAAAATGAGCTGCTTATTCAATACGCTGAATTTTTTTCTACTGGTGCTATTTACTTCTTCAACTCTTTTTGCTGAACAGGAGGTAGTCGAGCGCGAAGATTGGGGGGTGTTTTTTAAGAAGTTTGAGGTCGAGGGAACAATGGTGGTAACTGATGAACGAGATAAGGATACGAAGTTATCAGCTTATAATCTCGATCGCGCAAAAGTAGGTTTTCTACCAGCATCTACTTTTAAGATTCCTCATTCCTTATTTGCACTCGATACAGGCATTGTCCGTGATGAATTCCAAGTTTTGAGTTGGGATGGTGTAAAGCGGTTCAACTCTGAATGGAATCGTGATCAAAATTTAAAGTCATCAATGAGGCATTCCGTAGTATGGGTCTATGAGGATTTTGCTAAGAAAATAGGTGAGAAAGACGAGAGTAATTATCTTGCTAAGATAGGATATGGTAACGGTAAGCCAACCGGTAAAGCCCCGTTCTGGATCAAGGGAGATTTAAAAATATCGGCAATAGAGCAGATCAATTTTCTCCAGAAACTGTATCGAAATCAGCTGCCCTTCAAAATCGAACACCAGAGATTAGTAAAGGACATCATGATCGCTGAGGCTGATAAAGACCGGATTCTACGTGCAAAGTCAGGGTGGACAGGAAAGCTTGCTTGGTGGGTAGGCTGGGTTGAGACACCAACAGGTGCAGTCTTCTTTGCGGCGAACATTGATACTCCTAACAAAAAGGCAGACTTTAAGAAGCGGGAACTACTTCCAAGAGCCATTTTGAAATCAATCGGTGCGCTACCTAATACCACTTCACCGTAATCCGATCTATACTGCTAGAAGCAGAGATCTTATTTTATTGTTAGGATGATCACTATTTGACCTCGTTTATAGTTAGCTACTCTTCGAAAATATGATCCCCTTTGCCCAGACGTGCCGCTGTCAATCCTAGCTTGTATGCCGCTCGTGGTGTGGGGCAGATCGCGTGGAGTTGACGTGCTGATCCTATGAATAGGTGCTCAATGAATTCTGGATGATCTGGATAATCTCGGGCTAGATTCGCTGCTGCCTCAAGAACCTGAAGTGGATGGAAGTCTAGATCTTCGCGGATGGTGGCTAGGGTGAGTGTGTCGATTAATCCTGCTAGTGGATGCCCTAGTCGTAGATAGCGGGCGACTAGTTTGCCGACTCTTTTCCATTCGCTACGTTGGTCGAATTCGATTAATAGATCACTGAGTAGTTCCTCTTTCTTCTCTGAGAGTGAAGAAAGTTCTGCATCTTTAGGAAGCGGGGCTGAGGGGATATTGAAAAATCGATCTTGATAGACGGCTAGGGCACCATGAATCAGGCTTCGGACTACGTCAGGCGATTCCACTCGCTTGATGGCTTGGTAGACGGCATTGCAGAATATAAATGTGTGCTGAGGCATGAACCAATCACCCACTTCATTACTCTTGGCAAACTTAGCGAGACGTATGGCTGCGGCATGAGCGACCGCTTTCGCCAAGACTAATGGAGGGGCTCCTTCTAGAAGGGCTAGCTCAAGTTCACTTAGTATTTTTAGAGCATCGTCACCAAGTAAGACTTCTTCCAAGGCATCTGTTACTACCCAGTCTTTATTTTGTTTAGTAGAGAGTAGTTCTGGCAATTTATTTTCCAAATCACGCAAGGGGGTAATCAACTCTACAGGGCTGTGCCATGACGAGCTCTCTTCTACGCCGCGCGTATTTAAAACTTGCTGTAATGGTAATGGCACAATGCTATCTGCATGCTCCCAGCCGATTTGATCTAATAGCTCAAAGGACTTGTTCACCGCGTCAAACTGGTGACCTGTATCGGTGTATACTCTATCTGATACAGCGGAAAAATAGGCTTCTGAAGCAACTTCATGACTACTAAAGAGCAAGCTCTGCAAGGCTCTTTCTGAGGCATCACGTTGTCGTCCACGCACTCCATCACGAAGCCAGCGTTTCAGTTGTTCGGACGATTGCTCACCATTGCCTAGTGCATCATGTTTGCGTGGTTGTGGCTTGCCAGTGCAGTCTTGAGCTACCTGTCGACAGGCTCTAATGAGCGCATGATCTAGAGTTTCTGGCTGTAGATGAGGTGCTAAATTCCCAACAATAGTGAGGATCGTCATGCCTTGATCCCAGACCTGATGGTTGAGACTGCCGAAATCTGCGATCCATGCTAAAATATCTATGGCTACTACTCCATGCCTTCTTAGACCAAGGATCGCCTTTGCCTGCACCAAGTTCACATTATGGCGTAGTCCATTTTCTAACCTTTGTCTGTAGTATGTTATATCTTCTTTTTGCCTTGGTGACATTGATACATAGACTTCACCTTCTCTTATTTCAGTCTCAAAAGCAGGGACATCGTCTGCCCATAAATCAAAGGTGCAACCGCTACACAAATCAAACCGAGCTTCATGCCAATGACAGGTAAGCCTGCCGTCACTCACGGTTCCCTTATGCAATGGAAAACCTAGATGGGGGCAACGATTATCAACTGCAAAGACCTGACCTTCACTGTGGAATACTGCGATGGGTCGACTCGTGCCCTTCGCTAGCACCACACCTTTTTTACAGATTTCCTCGAAACTTGCTACATGTATCATTGATTCCGCCTGCTCAGATAGGTCATTATGTTTTGCGTCCTTGTTCATAGTTTCTATATTTTTTTCTTTAGAAAGTGATGAATGCTGGTAAATCATTTGTAAAGGTGTTTCTTTATAAAAGATGGCTAATGACTCACCGACACGCACGCGACTCTTGGACTTGCTCAAGCAGCATGGACCTCAAGAGGCTCAAGTGTTGTCTGAAAAACTAGCAATAACAGCGATGGCAGTGAGGCAGCATCTTTACCAATTGAGAGATGAAAAACTCATCACTCATCTCCTGGAGTCACGGACAATAGGAAGACCAGCAAAGCTATGGCAACTCACGGATGAAGCGAATCGACTCTTCCCAGATGCTCACGCTGCGCTAGCAGTTGACTTAGTTTCCTCGCTCACTACTACGTTTGGAAAAGCGGGGTTGGATCAATTGATTAGCGTGCGAGCAAAGGAACAGATCGTCCAGTATAGTGAGCAGATGCCTAGAGCTTCCACATTGCGCCAGAAGCTAGACAAACTAGCAGAGCTACGCACTAATGAAGGCTATATGGCTGAGGTCTCAGAAAGCGAAGATGGCACTTTGATGTTCATCGAGAACCATTGCCCCATCTGTGCTGCGGCTTCTGTATGTAGCGGGCTTTGTGCTGCGGAGCTGAATGTTTTTAGTGCCGTGATTGGCAAAGATTTCGTGATAGAACGCACCGAGTATATTTTAGAAAATGCGCGTCGTTGTGCCTACGAAATTAAAAAGAAAAAGCTCTAACAATTAGAAGAAAATAATGAATCTAGCAAAACGTATATGGAAAAAATCAAAGATCAGCGGAACATTTGAGTTGCGGTCTGGTAAGACGAGTAGCACCTACTTCGATAAGTATTTATTTGAATCAGACCCTGTTCTGCTCGCTGATATCGCAGAAGGCATGAAAGCGATTGTTCCTGATGATATAGAGATCCTAGCAGGGTTAGAAATGGGAGGGATTCCAATTGTCACAGCTCTTAGTCGTGAAACTGGGCTACATTGTGCATTTGTTAGGAAAGAAGCGAAGAAATATGGCACGTGTAAATACTCCGAGGGGGCGAATCTAACTGGGAAGAAAGTGCTGCTGATCGAAGATGTCGTTTCTAGTGGTGGTGCTATCATTGATGCAGCGAATATGCTCAGGGCTGATGGTGTTATCGTGGACCGTGTCCTATGCGTGATCGATAGAGAAACTGGAGGAAGAGAAAACCTTGCAGAACATGGAGTGACGCTGTCGTGTTTGTTTAAGCAAAGTCAGATAGATGCTGAAGAAAGAACATCTTGAGCTTATCCTTCGTCCTTATGGGATCGATGCTGCTCAGCTTGAATTTATACGGCGTAGTCAGAATTATGTCTATCGGGTTGGTGCAGGTCAGGGGGATATCGTAAGAATCTGTAAGGGTCGGTATCGTGAGGAGAAGGATATTGAAGCTGAGTTGTTATGGATTGAGTATTTGACCCAACATGGGGTAAAGGCATGTAGACCTATTATCTCGAATGAGGGTAAACTTTATCACTCGGTGGAAATCGACGGTGAGCTGCATGTGGTCACTGTTTTTGAGCATGCTCCGGGGATGCGGATGCATAGTAAAATGGCTGATGAAGCGACTTTCGAGAAGTTGGGTCGGTTGACTGGGTGTATACATGCTTTAGCGACTAAATTTGAGAGCAGTGGTGGATCATTGAATCGTTCATCATGGATGGAATCTAGATTGTTGAAGGAGGATTTTGATGATCATCTAGATGTACTAAGCCCGGTATTTGTGCAGAGTGTTGAGAGTAGTATTGAAGAGCTTTCTTCTATTCCGAAGTCGCCTGGTTGTTTTGGCATACTCCATGGAGATATTCATTTTGGTAATATTTTCGACGACAGCGGAGACCTTTGGATCTTTGATTTTGATAACTGTGAATATGGTTATTTTGTTCAAGAACTGGCTACTATCTTATGGGATGCGGTTTATTGCAAGGAGATGAATAAGTTTGCGGATGATGGACTTAGCGAGCGAATGCGCACCTGGTGGCAAGCTCTATTGAAGGGCTACTTCGAGTCATCACCTATGGAAGAGAATGATTTAAACTATGAGCAGTTAGAAAAGTTCTTCCTACTCAGAGAGTCAGTTATTTATGTGCATTACCATCAGACATTGAATCTCACTGAGATAGATGAGAGTTTTCATGAAGGTCTAGAGGTGATGAAGCGAAACGTTGAAACTCAAAGCCATCAAGTCGATTTTTCACTACTGAAAAGAGAATTATGAATCTAGGTAAGCACATCAGCCACTATTTCGAGCAAGAGTATGGTCCATTTCTTAGTATCTGCGATCTGAATGAAGATGAGACGCAGCAGATCATTAATCGTGAAAAACAAGCAGTTACAGGATTCAATCGATTCTCTTATGGAAGCGCGTTTTTCGAGTTTCGGCAGCTTGCGGACGACCTACTCATTGAACTATACCAGAAGAAATTTCAAATCGAACCTAACAGGCGTCCCTACTACGCAGTGCTAGGAGATGCCGATGTAGTAGGTGGCTTGTATCGAGATCCCTATAAAATCCATATTCCTTTGAATGCTTTAGAAAGCCATGAAGTTACGTTCATGGTTCCTGACCATTTTCATCTTGTAGGGATGTCTGAGATTGAAGTAGAGCAGAGCTTTGGTGTTCAAATTCCTAGTGACTATGATGAGGATAAGTATCCGTACTTTGGAAAGCTTCTGACATACAGCGAACTAAAGGAAAAGTATGAGGAATTCAAAATCGGCGAATATCTAGAGAACAATAAGAAAAAGAACCACTGGTATCGCTACATAGAAGCTCAAATCTGGGTGAAGCCAGAAGAGCTAATAGCTCGATTCACAGATCAGATTGAAGTCTATCCAGAACCATGGACACACGGTTATATAACCTATCTACAAAATTATAAATCGTGCTGAGCTCTAAACTCTACCGATGAATAATTTACACACAGTTTACACAGAATATCTCAACTTTACTTACTATAAATCCATGAAAACAGCCTACATCATCACGTTGCTAGTTATAGCGTCATTCCAAGATGGCTTTGCGCAGGCTCATCTTTCCGCAGCAAAATCGCCAGTTCTTTCGCCTGTCATTCTTGGTAATGACGATGGGCAAGGTGTATGGATACCTGGTAGCTACGGAGGAGTGATTAATTTAGAAATAGATATCGAGACAGTAGGTACTGATGAGATACTCAAAGTTCAATTTAAAAAAGACTCTGAGTTTAGTACTTTTTCGGGTCGTAGCTTTCAATTGCAATCAGACAAAACTGTTAAGAATGAAGAAAAAGGAACTAGTGTGAGAACTGTTATTTTAATTTCAAATCGAGGGGTGAAAAAGCATCATGCGAATGAAATTATTTGCTATAAAATCCATCACTATGAATCACGCGTAAATAAAGAGGGAATCCTATTACAATCAGAAGCGACTAATTATAGACTGACCTTCAGTAGAATAAAAAATGACTACGAAGTGGAATACTTAATTCCTTTTTCTGCATCCTTTCCTAATGCTGAAAATCCAAAGGCTATACCAATAGAGAATAAGAATGCTAAGTAGCTTTCTATAGGAGCCTAGGATGGGAGGATTAGAAGATTGAGGGAGGGAATAGGTATATGATGAAGCCAAGAACATAAGGCTTAGCTGCAATTTGTTGACTATCGGGACTGTTGCCATAAATTTTTAAGATGAAATGTACAATCAGACTAGACGACGAAATCGAACTTAGTGAAGTGATCGAGCTGTATCGGGCGAATGGCTGGTCATCTGCTGATAAGCCGAATGAACTTATGGGGGCTTTGCGTAATTCTCATTCTCTTGTGACAGCTAGGGTTGATTTAAAATTGATTGGTATAGGAAACGCTATTTCTGACGGTCATCTTGTTGTCTATTATCCGCATTTATTGGTTCATCCTGATCATCAAGGGCATGGTGTTGGTAAGGGAATGATGGGGTATCTCCAATCACGTTATTCAGGGTTTCATCAACAGATGTTGACTGCTGATGGACGAGCGATAGAATTCTATAAACAACTGGGATTTTCTAAGGCGGGGCAAACAGAATCCATGTGGATCTACTCAGGCACTGAACACTAGTATGACTGATAAACAACATAAACTCGATTTTACTGATTACAGAAAGGAAGCGATTCGTTACTGGGAGCGGAAGCGGATAATATGGAATCTCATTTTGGTTCTTCCTGCACTGTTTGGCTACTTAGCTGCTAGTGAAATTGCAGTTGGGATCGGGGATCCTAGCGAGTTTGGGTTTCTCTATGTAATGGCATGTTTCTTCTTTGCTGCTATGGGTGCAAACATTTGTTACACGTTCGCCTATGTTGCTGAATTTTGGATAGTGGGGAGGGATTATGAATTCGAATATCGTAGTAATGGACGACTCAAGCTATTTGTCCTTGGATGTTGTCTTGGCATAGGATTGGCTTTCTTGGGAGGGCGGAGTATTGCTCTCATACAGTATCCAGTTTAGGGGTATGTATGCAAAACTTATCTCCGTTTTGTCGGCTGGAATGGGAGGGAGCTGGTTTTGAATGATTAAGAGAAGAGTAGGGCTTCATTTGATTGTGAGATGGTCTTATTTAGAGCTTTTGTGTTGTTGGGGTTTTTATTGGTTGTGGTGTAGTGGCTTTTGTTGTTTCTAGCCATTTTTTCAATTTTGTTTTTAGTTGGGCTGTTTGTTTAGGGAGTTTTTTAGAGAGGTCATTTGTTTCGGATAGGTCAGCTTCGAGGTTGTAGAGTTCGGTTGAGTTGTCATCGTATCTTAGTATTAGTTTATATTTCCCATCACGGATAGCGGATCCTGGACGATTTTCTTTGTGAAATGACCAATGGGGGTAGTGGAAGTATAGTGGGGGGCGGGTTGTTTGTTTACCTTGTAGTATAGGCTTGAGAGAAATTCCGTCTACTATTTCTCCTTGTTTAAGGGTGACACCTGCTGCGTCAAGGATGGTGGCTGTTAGATCCATGGAGGAGGCTGGGGTGGAGTTTATTTCATTCGCTTTGGTAAGTCCTGGCCAGCGGATGATGAGGGGGACGCGGATGCCTCCTTCATAGAGAAAGCCTTTGCCTTCACGTAGTGGGCGGTTATCGGTGGCTCCACTCCATCCTCCATTATCGCTGGTGAATATTACGAGTGTTTGTTCTTTGATGTTTAGATTGTCTAGTTCATCAAGCACGCGGCCTAGTGCGCGGTCTGTGGCTTCTATTTGGGCACCATAGATGGGGTTTATTAGTCCTGGGCCTGTTTTTCCTTGGTATGTTTTGATGAGGTCTTCAGGGGCTTCAAATGGGTAGTGTGGGTTGTATGTCCAGAGGCAGATGAACATGGGTTGGTGTTTGTTGGCTTGCATCCATGTTATGGTTTCGTCTGCGAGGCGGTCACTTAGGTATTCACCTTCTTTGCGAGGTTTTAGGGTGGGGATGCGGTAGGGGTCAAAGTAGGTAGGTGGGCCGCCCATGCCGCAGCCACCTAGGTTGACGTCGAAGCCTTGTTGGTTAGGGTAGAAGTTAGAGCTTGGAGGGGTCTCAGTGTTAGCGTTTTTTGAGACTCCGGAAAGGTGCCATTTGCCAAAGAATCCTGTTGCGTATCCTGCATTTTTTAGTCTTTCCGCGACGGTTACATATTCTAAGTCTAGGATATCAGTCGTGAGGGGAGGCTGAATATTCCGATTTTCTGGCCAAAATACGGGGTTATCACGTCCGTGTTGGGTTATGTGAAGCCGAGCTGGAGCTTGACCTGTCATGAGTGATGCGCGTGTGGGTGTGCATACTGGTGATGCTGAGTAGGCATCTGTAAAGCGTATGGCTGACTTCGCTAAGGCGTCAATGTTAGGAGTCTTGAGCTTGTGGTTTACTTGGCAAGCGAGGTCCATCCAGCCCATGTCATCGGTCATGATGAAAAGTATGTTGGGCTGTTTGTTAGGATGGGTAGTTTCTGCTGAAGTGGTGAGTGAAAAGAGAAGTAGTAAGAAATAGGTATTGAGAAAGTGTTTCATAGAGGAGGAGATTATAGCCTGAATTATTTTAGCAAAAGGTTAAATTTTTTCTGCTTAGAGATGCGTGTTGCCTCATTGAAGCGGACACCGAAAAAAACTTAGTCTTGCCGAGAATAGCTCCCGTTGCCTCATAAATGAG
>JBPOGF010000026.1:0-42538 GCA_051251915.1 Akkermansiaceae bacterium
ACCCAACCAAGACACATATTTACAGAAATCCATCACCGAAATAACTACAGAAAATCTGCTTAAGTGAGTGCCATTCGTGGCTGTCCCTCCTACGAACGTACCGTCATGAACGGAGCCTGTTGTGCCGGTGTTTTCCAGTGTCTCACTGTCGAACGTCCATTCTGCGACCAGCGCGGCTTGGGCTGACATGCTCCCTGCAGCTATGAGTGCAGCGGCAAGTATATATGATTTGGTTTTAATTTTCATTTTATTTTTCGTATGACTATTTATTAGTTGAAATACGAGGTTAGTTTTATTGCCTTACTTACACTTGAAATGAAGTAGAGCTATTCCTCGTAAAGATCAGAACACTCTTTATCGTCAAACCTTAACACCATGGTGCATTTTATATTAAACAAAAGCCATTTCATCAATACGGTCTTAATTAGTTAGGCTGGAAGATTTATCCATAGTTATACGAAAGCCAGTTGGCGAACATCATCGATTGCTGGTTCCTGAAAATTCATTTTCCGTAGAACTGAGGTGATAAAGGGATCATAAAATTACAGTAATTCATCTTATTTGGGAGGATCTGCTCTTGATACCTCCTGATGGATCATTGAAATACGCGTAGGGAGATTATCGTGAGAAGATTTAATGAGATAGATTATGTTAAATTAGTAGTTAAAACCTACGATGAAAAGATGAAAAATCGGATACCGGAACGAAAAAAACTCTCTGGGCGAGCCTGAGAGAGTTTTGAAAAGGTATTGAAGAGAGTTCGGAATTACTTACGACGACGCAAGATAAGAGCTAGTCCTCCCAGTCCGAGTAGAGCTGTAGAAGATGGCTCAGGAACGGCGGCAGCAGTCAGATTAATGTTATCAAGCGTTGTAGCGGTCACGCCAATATCTGAGCTAAGATCATTGACTGCCACGAGTACAACGTAATCAAAATCTGCAATACTTGTGATGCTACCACTCAAGCCTGGCGAGTTTGCCGGCGATGCACCCGCAGCCTCATCGGCATGCCAAGAATATGCCGAAAGATCAAAGGTGCCCGAATAACTGCCACTTGTACCCGCCGCAAATGTGAGGTCACTTGTGATGGATTGTGTCATGTCTGCACCTGTGAACAGGTTGATATCACCCTGTCGTAACTCTGCCTGAGTGTTATTCTGCAAGGCTCCGTTCGCGGTGCCGTTGTTCATCAACAGGGTATTAGTTGGAGATTGGGCAGGGTCGGTAGTTAGGATATTTGCAGTGTAGCCGATCAGCGCAAATTTTAGAGTCGCTGTAGCACCGACTGTGTAGTCAAAAGACAGAGTTAGGCTAGTTAAATCGGTAGCGTATCCACTTGTATCAATGACTTGAGATAGTGCGCCTTCAGTCGTTCCGCCCGTAAGTGAAGTGCCCGCATTTGAAAGCACCCCTCCGCCAATTTCCCAATCAGTTGTTGGGCTATTGTCCGTATAGAAGGTGCCATCGCTCTGATTGGTTCGAATGCGGGCATTGCCGCTAAGTGATCCAGATGAGAAGTCGGCATCGATTAGAGACACCGCGGCGTCCACTTGACTCGACGGCAGAAAAGAACTAGCCAAGATAAGGGCGACTGCCGCTGAACTTGATCTAAGACCGGTTGAAGATCGAGAATCTGATAAGTTTTGATATTTGGATATATTTTTCATATTATTGTCATAGTTAGGAGTTTGTGTTTTTGTGGCGTGTGTCTGAGGATGAGATTAGTATTTTCGATGGTAAGTTAGTGAAGAAGCAAGCCAAGTAATCAACATCATTTAAGAATTAGCCGCTATTTTCCCACATAGTAGCAATCCGGCAACCCCCAGATTTTAGGGGGGCGGGAAGGCGAGCTGTACCGGCTCCTCTAATGGACATCTCAGTTATTTCTGATACAAAAGAAATTCTCGATTATGAAAACCACTCTCAAAAAGATCTTATTTCTAACTCTCAGTATATCCTCTGTTACTTCAGCTGCGGTTAAACCAAACATCATTATCTTCTATGTCGATGACCTCGGCTGGCAGGATGTGCAGCTCAATGATGTGGATAAACCTTGTCCTTACGAGACTCCGAACATCATCAAGCTGGCAGAGTCTGGCATGAACTTTACCCAAGGCTATTCGTCATCTCCTGTATGTGCTCCGGCACGAGCTGGGATTATCACAGGTCAGCATCCTGCCCAGATAGCGATGACTAGTGTTAGCCTTGGAGTGATTAATCCTGGTAGGAAAAGTGAGTCTCATGTGCAGCCATATTTGCCAGACCCTCTAGACCTCAACCTGCTTACTCTTGCTGATGCCCTAAAAGCAAACGGCTATCGTACTGGTCATTCTGGTAAATGGCACGTTGGTTTGAATGCTGCTAGTTATGGATTTGATGTAGTGAACCAGGAACGTGGACCTCACAGAGGGATGGATGATCGAACAAAAGATTTCTCCACGGCAGATGATGCTAAATACCCGCTGACTAAGGAAAAGTATTTCCCTAAGAGTGAGAAAAATCCTGAAGGTATCCCTTATCCTGTAGATGAAGTCACAGAGTCTGCTATCGACTTTATGGAGAAGAATAAAAGTGAGCCGTTCTTCCTCAACCTCTGTCACTGGATGGTTCACTGGCCAGTGCTCACC
This sequence comes from Akkermansiaceae bacterium, assembly GCA_051251915.1. Classification (GTDB taxonomy): domain Bacteria; phylum Verrucomicrobiota; class Verrucomicrobiia; order Verrucomicrobiales; family Akkermansiaceae; genus Rubritalea. The sequence continues at coordinate 2,627 of JBPOGF010000026.1, forward strand.
CGTAATGGTAAACTGCTAGAATACTACTGCGATAAATTGGGGCAGCCATTTCCTCCTAAACCAGGAGACATGACATTACCAGGTCAGCAAAATCCTTACTTTGCTTCTATGGTCACGACTGTTGACTGGAGTCTTGGCCGTGTGGTGGATTACCTCAAAACAACTGACGACCCTAGAAACCCGGGCAAGAAACTCATCGACACCACTTACATCATTTTCACCTCAGACAATGGCGGTGCAGAAATAAAGGGTAAGGAAGTCATCTCAGACAACGCACCGCTCAAGTATGGCAAGAAATACACAGAAGATGGTGGAGTCCGTGTGCCTACTGTTATTTCAGGACCTGGCATCAAGCATGGTAGCCAGTTCGATGGACTCTTCGGTCAGCTCGACTGCTTCCCTACTATCCTAGCTCTCACAGGAACGAAGATCGACCCAGCAGATGAGGCAAAGCTCAGCGGTCTCGATATCTCACCAGTGTTGAACGGTGAGTCAGATAAAATTGTTGATGCGAAAGGAGTAGAGCGTGATCACTTATTCTGGCACTTCCCTCACAATGGAATGAGCAATATGAAGACAGCTGTCCGTAGTGGTGACTACAAGCTTCATAAACGTAACGTTTCTGGTGAATACGAACTCTATCAGCTCACTAAAGATGGCAAACGCAATGACTATGAAGAAGCAAATAACCTAGCAGGAAATCCTGAATACAGTGCTGTGCTTCAGAGTTTGACTAAAATGATGGAAGCTGACGTAGCTAAATACAAGGCAGAAGGACCCTACCTCAACCCTCAGTTTGCAGACAATAAAGCACCATCAGCAGTAATTACAAAATCTGAATACGATGCCGACAGCCGAGTAGCAACACTCACGCTCGATAGCTCAAAGCCAGCGATCAAAACTGCTTACGTCGTTTACCTACCTAAAGCTAAAGCTCAGAAGGTCAGACACCGTGATTATGTGAGCCAGCCTGACGATGTTGAACTTCCAGGAATGCGTGATCTAGCAACAATAAGTGCAGACGGCCACACCGTTACTGCAACAATCCCTGCTGGGATTAGTAACCACTGTTTTATCATTATCGATTCCAATGGCTACATGGCTTATAGCGAAGCAGCTACGCCATTGAACGCAGAAGGTGGTGAGGAAAAGGTTAAGAAGCCGAAAAAAGAGCGTAAGAAGAAAAAAGATCGCACGGAGTAAGATAGAATAATTACAAAGAAATGATAAATCTTGAGTGTTCTACAGGTAAAAGATAAAACCAATTATGAAGAAATTATTCACCTCATTCCTTTTAGCTGTAATTGCTCAACCACTCATCGCTGCGGAAAAGCCTAACATCGTGGTGTTTCTAGTGGATGACATGGGACTCATGGACTCCTCGGTTCCTTTCTTGGCAGATGATGCTGGTAAGCCGGTGAAGCACCCGCTTAATGAGTGGTACCGCACTCCTCATATGGAAAAGCTCGCTTCACAGGGGATCCGTTTTAGCCAATTCTATGCACAGTCCGTCTGCTCGCCTAGCCGAGCCTCTATCATGACTGGTCAGAATGCGACTCGCCATCACACGACCCAATGGATCAAACCTACTGAGAATAATCGAGGCACTAATGGCCCTAAAGAATGGAACTGGAAAGGCCTTGAGAAAGGGGACACCACTCTACCACTCTTGATGCAGAACAATGGATATCGTACTATTTTCGTAGGAAAAGGTCACTTTGGTCCTAACGGATCAGAAGGGGCTGAGCCTCTAAATCTTGGGTTTGATGTGAACATTGCGGGTTGTGCCATTGGTAGGCCAACTACTTATACTGGTGACTACGGACAAGGGACTGTTCATGCTGTTCCTGGGCTGGAGAAATATCATAACACTGGAACATTTCTTACTGAAGCGATCACTCTAGAGGCGAATGCTGAGATTAAGAAATCTGTGGCAGAGAAGAAGCCCTTCTTTCTTTATATGTCACATTACGCCGTGCACGGGCCATTTACTGTAGATCCACGCTTTATCGATAACTACAAGGGCAAGGATAAACGAGCGAATGCTTATGCTGCTCTGGTAGAAGGTATGGATAAATCTCTCGGAGATATTATGAAGACATTAGAAGAGCAAGGTGTGGCAGAGAACACGCTGATCTTATTTCTTGGTGATAATGGCTCAGATGCACCACTTGGGAAGGCAACAGGTCATACATCCTCAGCACCTCTCAGAGGGAAAAAAGCAACTTGTTACGAAGGAGGGATGCGTGCGCCATTTATGGTAGCCTGGGCAAAGCCTAACGCGGAATCATTAGCTCAGAAAGCTCTGCCGATTACGGCTAATGTGCTGAACCCACAGCTGGCAACAGTTATGGATGTTTTTCCTACGGTGTTAAACGTGGCTGGAATAGATGCGCCTAAAGAACATGTGGTGGATGGTCATGATCTTAAGCAAATGCTTAATGGAAAGAAGGATGAAACTCATCCAGGAACCTTCCTTATGCACTTCCCGCATCAGCACAGATCTAGCTACTTCACGAGCTACCGCAAGGGTGACTGGAAAATTATCTATCACTACTTTAATAACAAGCAGCGCTATGAGCTCTACAATCTGAAATCAGATCCATATGAGAACAAGAACTTGGCGAAATCAAATCCAGAGCAAGTCAAAACTCTGATGACTGCGATGAAAAAGCAGCTCACTGCAGAAGATGCGCAGTATCCAGAAAAAGATGGTAAGGCCGTGCTTCCGAAATAAAGAAAGTGACTATCACTCCCGCTGCATTTGTTATGTAAAAAACTTACCTCTAGCTTCTCTTTATTACTAGGGGGTAGTTTTTTACGTGGTGCTCCTGCGTTGGGGAGGTTGGAGAGGGGAGAAGTGTATGGTTAAAGTAGCTGAACGACGAGAAATCGCGTATACTTATCTAAGATACTTGAGACGTTCTTTGATCAACCCGGAATTTACCTTTAGCTTTGTTTTGTCGAACTGGAATTTGAACTTTACGCGATCCATTTCGTAGATCATCGCCGCAGAGTTGAGAATGAGGTTGAGCTCTACTTTATCTTGGCTTGTATAGCTGGCTTGTTCGATCACTTGCACAGCGCTAGCGTCACCAATGTGCGCTAAATACTCTGCTAGTCTTGTTTTCACGAGCAGATGTTGTTCATTCTTTAATTGTTCTCTAACAGCTAGCGTGAAATCGTCTGATTGTTTATTAATTTGAGCGAAATAAGTAGCTGTAATGCTTGCCCAATATCGGGTTAGATCATCCTCACTTTTTAATCCTTCTAGAAGCTTTGGCTTTGCTGTTTCAAATGACTCTAGCTGAAGATCAGCGAGATCGATCAAGCTTGAGATATACTCATGCTTTGATTTGCCCATTTCAATAGGATGATTAAGGTAGGAATCGATCAAGATGTTCTCTGGTATGAAGCTTAGATCATTTTTCTTCTTAAGATAGGCGGTGAGTTCACTACGCATTTCCCTTACTTTCGTTTTATAGTTTGGGTCATCCGCGAGGTTGGTTAATTCGTAGGGATCTGCCTCTAGATCATAGATGGCCTCTGGCGATTTTTTCATGAAGAAAGATTTCTGGGTATCATTCAGTTTCCCGGCTTGGTAGAGCTTTCTAAGCTCTTTATATGCGAGACTGTTATAACGATAGAAACTATGCAATGCATCTTGATTGAATGGTTGGTAATTGCGCATGTATTTGAATTTTCCATGGCGCAGTGTTCTCACTAGATCATACTTTTCATCGAAGCGGTCTGCATAGCCAAACTGTGGACGGTCTTTGATGGACTCAGCAGTGACATCTTTACCAAGGAATGGGGAACCATCGAATCCCTTTGCTAGTGGTATGCCTGCGGCGTGAATCAGTGATGGACCGAAGTCATAGAAATTCACAGGAGATGGAGTGCGGGACCCTTTCTCAAAAGGGATTAAATGTTTCCATTTCTCAGGAACTCGGATCACTAGTGGAGCATGCAGACCAGTCTCATAGGCGTAACCTTTGCTCCTGGGAAGGATGCCTCCGTGATCGCCAAAGTAGAAGATGATGGTGTTCTCGTAGACGCCATCTGCTTTCAGATTAGCGATGATTTCACCCACTTCACGATCCATTTTCTGAATTCTATCTTGGTAGTGAGCATAGCTATAGCGGAAGATTTTGGTGTCTGGGTGGTGTGGTGGGAGGTTGATGGTTTTTACTAGATCGTTGAGTGGATTGGTCTCCAGTGATTCCATTTTAAAATGTCCGCTTGATTCGTGGCATACTTTTAGTGATGAGTAGTTGAGGAAAAATGGTTGGGCTGCCTTCATCGACTTTAGCTTTTTAGTAGAGCTCCAGACCTGTTTCATATCGACCTTCACATTGTAGTCAGTTTTGCCGAGGTTCACTGTGGTATAGCCTGCATCTTTTAGGTATTGTGGGAATGGATTGAGCTCTTTTGGCATCGATGTCAGAGCCTGCTTGCGATGATACTGTGCACCAATGCGCGGAGCATAACAGCCAGTTAGCAATGTTGAGCGAGCCACTGAGCAGACAGCACCATTGGAGCAGGCGTTATCAAAGATCACTCCGTCTTGAGCCAGCGCTTCGATGTTCGGCGTAGCTACACCATCTTTATCAAAGAGCTTCAAATGGTGCTTGGAGTTATCCTCAGAAATAATCCAGACAAAGTTAGGCTGCTCCTGCGGCTCGTTTCCCTGAGCTTGTAGGTTGGGGATCAGTGTTGTGACTGCTAGTAGTATGAGTGAAAGTTGTTTTTTCATAAATGTCGTGCTCGGTAGCATTTGGGTGTTTTATCTAAACACACCATTAACCCCACATTACCAATGTCATGTATTATCTCGGTGTGTTTGACTTTGTAGATCTCTTTTATGGTTTTTGCAAGGGATTTGCTTTTAGTGCGGTGCCCCTGAAAATGGGAGCGGGGGGCAGCATAGTTCAGGAATGGACTAGCGCTTTAGTTCTGTGGAAGAGATCAGGCGTGGGTGGAGATTTTTGTCTGCATGCTCTTTCAAGGTAGAGGTCAACTGACTAGATTGGGGCTAGTCGGTCAAATAGAAATAATAAATCATACAGACTATTCAAACGGTTTTAGATAGTATCGACGGTTCGCTCCAAAGTTAAGACTTCGCTCTTATTGAGCTTTAGCTTTAGTTTTATGGTCACTTTCTTTTCTGGCTTGATCGGCTTAGCTGGATCAAACATCCAGAGGACGCGAGGCATCTTGCCTTGTTCATAGATACCGTCCGACCAGCTATTTGGGGCGACCTGCCAGCTCTGTGGAGACTTCGAACGGTTGCTTGGCTGGCAGTGCTGGGTCACGCTCTCTTGCTCGATTGTTACTTCGATTATTTCTATTGAGACCCTATCAGAGCTTGTATTAAAAACTCTGATGCCGTGGATAGAAAATGCTGAAGCTCGGGGACTTACTTTTGATCTTACGTAAATTTTGCCAAGCGATATCGCTATCCTGTCTTTTACTAGATCTGGGTTGAGAGCTTCCAGATAGTTTTCGGCTGCTGTCGCATCAAACTGACTAGCCTTGGCGGCTGTGACGATGGATTCAGCGGTGGCTGGCTGGCATGCTTCAACATGAGCCAGTAGGCGCTCGCTCATATTAATGCCATCGTGCCCCACTCTTTTTCTTTCGAAGCGAACGGTCATCACCACAGGGAGTGAGTGGCCGTTGGCTAGGATTTTCAATAGGTTCTTCTCTAACTTGTCGTCGGTAAAGCTTGAGAATTTCAGCTCATCGCCATTGAAGCAATGGAACTGCACCACATCCTGATAGGGAGGGGTGGCTCTGGTTCCTAAGAAGCGGCGTTGAATGTTCAAGCGGCCGACGAGTTGGTATTGATCATTCTCTATTTCTTGCAAATCAAAGTGCGCTGACTGTGGAATCTTATGCAATACCTCCATGGCCGGCTTTACTTCTACTAGTTCTTGGGCAATGGCACTAGCTCCCAACATACTCGCTAGGAGTAGCGATATTGTTGGTAGTACTTTCTTTGTAAGTTTCATGCTTCCATTGTTGAGAGATGAGTGAGGAGAGCTATTTTTCTCTCACTGTTATTTAGCCTTCGCAGCGGCTTCTCTTGCTTCACGCTGCCATTGTGACAGATCGGATATTTCTGGCATGTTGCCTTCATTTACGGATTTGGCGAAGCGGGCGTATGGTTGCACACGGGAGTCCTCACCCTTGGAAAATGCTTTGGCAGCTGCTACACACTTTTCGGCTGTGGTGACGGCGCTTTGCTTATCGTTCAGATTCCATTGAAGTATGCTTAGGCTTGCGAAGTGGTTGGGGCCGATCGGCGACTCATTGTTCAGGACGTAGTCTGAGTATTGCTTGACAAAGGCTTTCATGAATTCCTCTGAGAAACCGTAGTTATTCATTCTAGCTGTCTGCATCCCAGTCAGCGATATGAAAGAGCTTTTATATTCACTGGTAGGCATTTCGTTGAGGGTGGTCACAGCCTCTGGCCATTGCTTGCTGACGATCAAAATCCAAAGTTTTAGGGTGGGGATGGCAGGATGGTCTGGATCCAGATCGTTTAGCTCCTTGAGTAGCTCTGTCATTTTAGCTGCGTCTTTCTTCAAGCGTGCGGCATAGCTAGCGCGCTCTACTTCCTCTGCTTTACCTTGGTTATTCTGAGCGGATAGAATGGTGTCGGAAGCTTTCTTCGCTCCTTCATCGCCAGCTAGTAGGCTCTCGATCAGGGAGTCTGTGAGTCGTGATGCTTGGGTGGATGCTAGTAGTTTGCCGTTTTTTACGATAAATGCATGCGGGATGGATGTCGCTCCTGCGGCTTTCAGCCATTCAGTCTCGAAGGCTGAGGCATTGCCGGTGAAGGCTACTGGGTAGGACATTTTATCGCCTTTCTTTTTGACGAATTGAATGACCTTATCTTTCTCATTTTCCCAGACACTGAGTCCGTAGACTCGCAAGCCTTTGTCGTAATATTTCTTATGCAGTTCGTTCACATGGGGAATCATGGCGATGCAGGGACCACACCATGTCGCCCAGCACTCAAAAATGTAGACTTTGTCCGGTTCAAATGCCTTAGGTCCTTCTCCCTGGATCCATGTTGCATTTGTGATGGAGGAAATATTTACATCTGAACCCGCTACCACGGTAGGTTTCGCCGCAGGTTGCTGAGCCATGGCGGGTGACGTAGACAGCACCACTGAGGTAAGAACAAGCTTCAGGCTGATTAGTCTGGGTCGTATTTTATACTTGTCCGATACGAGTTGAGAGAAAGATGAGGTTAGTGTAGAGGGCTTGAGATTGTTAAATATGGTCATGATGATTTGTATGAGTATGGTTAGTAAGAGTTACTGTAACTGTGTGTTTTTGAGTTGTCTTTATTCACTTTCTGGCTGCACTAGAATGGTTGGGTCACCTAGGAGGTTTAGTTCGGATAGGCACATGTGGAAGTTTGCGGATTGTTTGGCTTTTTCTGAGAGGTCTGCTTTGGCTTGCATGAGGGCTTGGCCGGTGGTGAGTTTGTTGCCGATGCCTTTTTCCCAGAAGAGGGTCATGGTGGTGGTAGTGCCGTCCATTTTACCTTCTTTGACCATGAGAGGGAAGTCTGCCTTTGGGTTGAGGAAATGTGGCTTTCCTTCACGGCATGGGGCTACGATGGCAATGGCGCCTGCGTCCGGTGCTCTGAGCATGGATTCAGAGATGCTGGGGTCTTTGGCGGCATCGTAGTGGCCTGTGAAGCAGGAAACGGTGGTGATGATAGGGTAGGCGTCTTTGTTGGTGAGCTTGGCTACGTCATTTTTGGTAAACATCTGGTGCTTTTCTAGCACCCAGCCATGGAGGAGTCCGTGTCCGTGGATGTGGAACTTGCCTGATTTCTCAGTGTTGATCAGATCCACTATATTTGCGGGGCTGAGTGGGTAGTCTCCAGGCTGATCTTTGTCCCATGGGGTGGAGTCGAGGAAGTAGCGGTTGAGGGTGCCGCCTTGCATTACTTTAGAGACATGATCATCCCAGCTACGGCGGACCTTGGCGTAGGCTCCTGGCACTGCGCAGGTGTAGGTGATGGTGTTGACGTAGTTTGTCTCAGGGGTGGTGGATTCGTAACTGATGATTTTGGCTGTGTAGGCGGTGATGTCTGCTGCGGTGCGGACGGGGATTCTTCCTAGACCGATGCTTCCATCGGGGTAAGTGATGGCTGCTTTGTCGTCTATAAATTCGCCGTATACGCCGTCTCCATCTGCGTCCCAGTTGGTGGGGGAGATGTAGTAGATGTCGGTTGGAATGTCGTTCTCCTTGCCCCACATGTTGTTGTGCTGGGTGTCTCGGTCAGGGACGATGCCTTTTCCTCCTGGCAGGCTATCTCCACCTAAAATAATCCATTGTGAGCCATGGCTTTCTATGTGGTCTCTAACGCAGAGGCGGATTTTTTCTTGGATGTCTAGGCCTTTGTATTGCTTGGATATTTCATCGGTGGAAATGATTTTTACTGATTTACCTAGCTTCTGTTTCCATTCAGCAAAGGGCTTCCATGAGTCTGCTAGTTCAGGTGAGGTGACGAGTAGTACGTCTTGGTCTTTAGCTATCGCTGGGGAAATGGTGGCGACTGATACTAGCAAATATTTGCTAAGTTTATTAAGGAAATTCATAGAGCATGAAATAGAGTGTTTTGATGAGTGAGTGAAGCAATAAAATGAGAGCAGGCATTCAGGGGGGAATATACGAGCGTTGGTCGTTGATGAGAACTTTGATAGTTACGATGTTGATATTCACTATCTTTCAGATGTGTGAGGAATCGATGGATGTATCACTACTCCTGATTGTGGAGTTATAGGTCTTTGGTATCTTTGATAAGGAGTGGGAATGTTCGTCCTTCTTGTTCAAAGTTTCCTTTGCTGTCAGCTTCTAACATGGCTCGAAGAGTGTTAGCTTCGGTGTGAGTGATGGAGGTTGATTCTAGTAATCGAGCGATTTCTTTTTGCTCTAGTGTGGTGAGGTTTTGGGGTGAATCTGTATTTGTAGAGTGCTCAGGGATGAATTCCATAGCTAATGAGTCAATCGATCTTCCGGTTCTTTCTCGGAGTGAGGCGAGTATGGAAAAGCCGGCGGGGTCAGCATCGCCCCAGTGAAAGAGCCTAACAGAACTAGGTAGTGACTGGATGAAGTCAATGACGGCACTGTGTGAGAAGCCTCCGAGTTCACCACTGGATATGAGCAGGGCGTTTGGCTTTGTTAGTGCAAAGTTATCTAATGATTCTTTGTTTTCTACGGTTATTACAGGGATGTCAGGTTGGCTTATGCTGGCGGATAGAATGTCTCGCTGGCTGATGCGAACTGGAAGTTCAAAGTGAGATAAATCACAGACCATTTGCTCTGGTTTTGCAGAGTCAAACGTTAAGATCCAAGGGCCCCATAAAGTGATGGTTCGGTGTTTGTCTTGGACTCCGATGTCATCAAAGCTGGTGATGCAGCCTTCAGTGATTTCGGTTAACCATTTGAGATAGATGCTTTGATTTAGCTCCAGTTTTTTAGAGTCGCCTAAGTAGACTGTGCTAGCCTCTCTGATGTGTAGTTCTTGGCTGGCTTGTAATAATTGAGAAAGGTCATTTAGTAGGTTTTCAGTCTGGATAAGGTTAAGTCCGCGGCAGAGTAGTTTGGTTTCGTCTAGTGAGGTTAGTTGCGCTGCGTAGCGATTGCAGAATAGCTGCCAAGATGACTGATAAGCTGAATGACTCAAATCCAGGGTGTCGTAATCCATGAACATCTGCGCTAATGCGAGTCTTCGTTCTCTGGGAGATGTGCGGCCTGTTAGGGTGTATAAAGTGTCATATTTTGCGACGTCATTTTCACAAATAAGGGCGATTTTTTCAGGGATAGATGAGTAGCGGTGTCGTTTGATTGATAGCCAGCCGTTGTTCTCTGCTTCATTGAAAAATCGCTCTGCCAAGACCCGATCTTCACCTTCATGAGCCTTAGCGAGCTGCAAGATAGTCTCATAGTTCCAGCTAGGATTCCGTTTCCAGCTATGATTCACAAATCCAGCGGTTCTCTCCAGCTTATCTAACAGGACATTGGCAAGGCGTAGGACTGCTTGAGTGATGCGAGGCATTTTGGATTGTTGGGTTTATAAGGAACGCTGGAGATCGTGTGTTGTTCGTGATTACGAACGTAGAGTATTCGTCATTGGAATGGTTTGATGAAATTGACGGCAGAGCTTCAGCTGGCGGATCGAATATCCTGAGTCATATTCATGAGTTAAGCTTTAGTATAAGCTTGTCGTTCATCGTTTGGTTTGTCTGGAAAAGCTAATTTCAATTGGCGCTCTTTACGTAAGTTGGTGATGTAGGAGTCACGCAGTCCGTTAGGGTTTCTATTCACCAGTTTTGATAATGCGTTGAGGGTGATGTAATGTCCTGAGCATAGATTCAAAATGACTTCTACCATTTCAGATCGCGGAATTTTAGCCTTATCATTAGGCAATTGTGCCAGATGTTTCAGTTCAGTGCGTTTGTCGAGACTGAGCTGATCAAGGTCATCGACAAAGTTTAAGCTATGGTATTTTGAGATGAGCAAGCCGTCCTTAGACCGATTCAAATCTGGGGAGCTCGTGTCCAAATCTGGGGAGCTCGCATTCAAATCTGGGGAGCTCGCGTCCAAATCTGGGGAGCTCGATTCGCAAAAGACATCATCTGAAGTGACTTTTTGTGATCCTTTAAAACGATAGATAGTGCCACGCCCTGAGCCTTCAGATACGAGAAATTGTTGGTTGATCAATTCACGCAGAGTCTTAGTAACATCACTGGGGTGGAGTTCTGTCAGCTCCGAGAGGCGAGCGTGAGTGAGACGGCGTTCGCTGAAGGTGATGGCAAGTGCTAGTCTATGAGCTTGAGGTAAATCGTCAAAGCGATCTCTATACTGTAGTTTTAGAATGTCTAACACACCGGGAGGAAAGAGATCGAGCATTTGTAAACGAAGTATAGTTCTAGGGCTTGGCTGATGCTCCTCCGTAAGTGAAGGTTGGCGCCAGTGCTGGCTTTTCCATCCGGAAAGTATTTTGGGAATACCAGTGCCTGCTTTCTCACCAATATGCACAAAGCCAAAGAGGTGAGCGAGTCTCTTGTTACGTGAATCTGGCTCATCACCACGAAGGGCTAATTCTAGAGGTATGCGCATGTCGCCAGGATTCTGAAAGCCATACATATCTGGGCGTTTTACTACGAGGACACGTGCGCGATGACGGTAATCCGCATGAATTAGCGTATTAGCCAAGGCTTCGCGCAGGGCTTCATGTATGGGGGTGTCTTCTGATCTTAGCCCGTCTTTCAGAGCAAAAGGAACTTTGAGACCTGCGGTAAGTTTAGGATACACTAAACGGTAGAAATCATAGAGATTGCCGGACCATGAGCCGTCTAGCCAGATACGATCGATCCAGCGTTGCTCTGTCTTAGCATCTGGTCTTTCTTGATAATCTAGAGCAAAATGGGGGAACACGTCTTGAATGGATTGAAATTTTCCGAACATTAGTAGTCCTGCCACCGTGAGTCCCTCTAAATTGGTTTCTCTGTCGTAATTCCAGGCCCTCACTTCCTTGAGAAAGGTGTGGTTTTCTAGCTCGGACCATGGGTGATTTGGGTTTAGGGTCGCGTGAGTTTGTCGGTAGGCTTGCAGAGTAGGTAGGGAAATGTCCTGCATCCCAAATTGTGGCAATACCTGATAATCTAGAGATTCTGTTTGTTGCTCGGACAGGAGAAGTTTGACCTCGTCTTCCGGCATCTCTTGGTCTGCTTCGTGAAAACGGCGGTAGCACCCTGTGAGAGGATTACCGTTGATGAACACTGGACGCTGCTTGCGATTGGCACGCGGGACTTGGATGATGAGAATCGTTTTATCATCGATCAATAACGACTGAATCTGCTTGTCAGTGAGCAGATTACAGCTGACTTTTTGCCCGTTGCCTAGCAGGTCAGCCAGTTCTTTACGGATGTTATCTGGATTTGGGATTCCTTTGGCTAAGAATTGTCCTTTCTTCTCCTGCACTCCTAATAAAATCAAGCCTCCATCTGTATTTGCCATAGCTGAGTAGCTAGGCCAAAAGTCTTTCGGTAATTTGCCTTGCCCATCCTGCCCCAAGGCAAGCTTACACTCCAAGTCCACTGACTCTCGTAGGAGGTCGATGTCGCTGATTGAGGTTATTTTTGGAATGGTGTTCATGGAAGATAGTTAAAATGATAAAAAAGATCGAATTATATCTAACAGTCTGAGTGGGCTTGCGCTAGGATAAAGTAATGTTGAATTTAGATCTGGGTAAGTGCCTCTTTTTAAGGTGAGTCGGCATGCGGTATGTCGCCCATTCAGGGCTTAGGGTATTTGGTGGTGAGAACCTAGGGCGTTGCCCTTGGCTGACATAGTTTGCCCCGGTTGGGGCGGAGATGGGGTTATGTTGAATTTATATATGTCTGATTATTTGGGTCTGAAGGATGTTTTGCTAGTTAGGGATTTATTTTGTAGGACTTGGTGGTTGGAGGCTGTCGTCAGTGTTATTTGATGAGTTTTGCTTTGGCTTCGGCTCTGGTGAGGGAGATGGCGATGTTGCGGATGTGGGTTTGGTTCTTTTTCTTGGTTTCTCGTTTTGAGACGACCATGGTTTGGTCGCAGAGGTCGATGGCGTAGGGGATGTTGCCGGAGGACATGCTGAAGGTGCCTTGGAGGCCTAGGGACTTGAGGGCCTCGATGCAGTCTCGGATGCGTTCGCCGGAGAGCTTGGAGAAGGCTTCATCGATGGGGACTAGCCCGATGGATGGGTTCTTCATGTTGCGCTGGTAGCGGTGGTAGGCGCGGAGGTAGCAGGCGAGGATGGCGATGAAGTAGGGGGATTGGTTTTCGCCTCCGGAGAATTTGCCGGATTGTTTATCGACTGAGGTTTCGCGGCCGTCTGGGTCTCGGGTGTCGAGGACGGACATGTCGTAGTCGTAGTAGTTTCTGTAGTCTAGGAATGAGAGTGCTTCTGCGTTGTTAGGGTCTTCTACTAGGGCGGAGAAGATGCGTTCTACTTCTTCTCTGGTCTCGCTGTCGATGGAGTCGAAGAAGAGTGAGTCTTCGTCTGCGAGGGCGGAGTTATCTACGAGTTGTTGGTAGGTGTTGTAGTCTGGGTTGCGCTTTTTGCGGATTTGGTAGAGGTGGTGCCCGATGGGTTTGTTGAGCTCTTTGTTGAGGAGCTTGAGGGTCATATCTACTTGCATGAGGGCGGAGCGGAGCTTGACGAGGACTTGCTTGCGGAAGATTTCTTGCCAGTTGCGTTCTTCGCGTTCTGCCTTGCTTTCGTAGGCTGGGATGTCGCTGCCTTCGATGCGGGTGAGGCGTTCTTCCCATGGGGCGTTGGTTTCGTCTTCTGGTGAGAATTCATTGTAGACTGGGAATGCGCGGGCGAGTTCCTTGCGGTCTTCTACTAGTTCTGCACGTGAGGTGACGGCTAGATCTGAGGATTGGCGCTCTAGTCTGGAGGCTTGGGCGGTGGCTATTTCTAGGGCGGGGAATTCTTTGGAGACTTTGTTGTAGAGCTTTTGGTGGCGTTCTTGGTGCTTGCTGGTGTCTGGGCCTTCGGCTCGGTAGCGCTTGAGCTCGGTGTCGGCTTTTTCGTGATCTGCTTCGAGGTCGTCTAGTGATCCCTGGCGTTTTCCTAGCTGGATTTTGAGGTCGGATGAGCGCAGAGATTTCAGCTCGGACTCGGTGGCTGTGATGCTGTGTTCGGTCTCGCGGAGCTCGATGTCTTTTGCTTCGAAGTCTTCGATCTCGATGGTGCTGAGCTGCTGGATGATGGCATCACGGCGTTTTTCTAGCTCTCCGAGTTGCTGGAGGTTGGCTAGCTGGGAGCCTAGTGATGGGGAGTCTAGTCGCTGCTGTCTGTAGGTCTGCTCGGCTTCGTCTAAGAGATTGAGCAATGGGATGAGGCGCTCTGCTTCTTGGCGGAGTTGGGCGCGTTCTTTTGTGAGGGTTTGTTTCTGCTGTTCTAGTCCTCGGCCGCCGATGCAGGGTATGTTGTCGTAGTGGGCGCGTCTTTCTGCGAAGGGCTTGCGGTAGGTGAAGCCGTCTGGGAGGATGGCGGCGTTGTGTTTTGTGAGGTCCTTAGAATTCTCCACGCAGATGAGTCTGCCGAAGAGGTGATTGACGATGGACTGGGCGACTGGGTCGGAGCATTCGAGGTGCTGGGCGAGTGAGCCGGGTTCTACTTTGGCGTTGAGCTCTAGGGCTTGCTCTGGGTGGATGAGGGATTCGCCAGGGGTGGCGGATTTCATTTCACGGTAGATGGTTTCCGCGTGGCGGTAGTCAGCGGGCTGGGTGATGACGGCGAACTTTCTGGTGAAGGCGGTTTCTAGGGCTGGGCGCCAGCGTTCGTCTTTGACCTCGCAGAGCTCGCGGAGTGCGAAGGCTGCGGGGTCGCCATTTTTCCTCCGTGGGAGGGTGGAGTTGATGGCATCTAGGAGGGCGGAGCGCTGGTTGAGGCGGCCGCTGTCTAAGGAGTCTAGGCGGGCTGTTAGTTGTTGGATCTTGTTGAGCTTTTTCTGGGCTTCATCGCGGAGTGGGAGTTCTGCGGATTTGGATTCGTGGTGGAGGTCACGGACGGCATCGCTGAGTTCTTCCATCTGCTGTGGGAGATCTGAGCTGCTGCTTTTGCTGACAGACTTGAGTGCGGTCCGGACTTTCTTGAGTGGTGAGTGGGGGAGTTCTATGCCTGCTTTCTGGAGCGTGGCGATCCAGCTCTCGACCATACGGCAGCGGATGTCTCTGGCTTCGTGGACATTTTTCCCGGCTTCTGAGAGGGTGGATATTTTGTGGACGACTTCTTTGTTCTCGTCTTTGAGGTGGCGGTAGAGGCGTCCGTCTTCGGTCTCATTGAGGGCATCACGTAGCATGTCGCGGCGGTCACGGAGATCTGTTAGATCTGAGTCTAGCTGGATTTCACGTTTGTTCTCGGACTCGCTTTGCTGTTCTAGCTCTTTGATTTCTTCTTTGATTTCCTCGATGTATTCAGTGATCTCTTCCACCTTAAGCTCGCGAGAAATGTCTGCGTAGAGGGTTTTATCGATGATTGCCTGTGAGTGGGTCTGGTAGTCGTGACGGATTTTCTCTAACATATGGAGCTGTGCTCGTAGTGAGGATAGCTCACGGCGGAGGGAGAGGAATGCGTGGTATGAGTCACGGACTTCTTGGATACGGATCTCGTCTGGTGGGAGGACGTAGTTGCGGCAGAATTTGTTGAAGTTATCGAGGAAGGTGAATGACATGGCTGCTGGGAGCAGGTAGTCGAGTGTCTGGCGGTCGTAGTTGAGGTGTGATGGGAGAGCCATTTCACGGCGGTATGACTCCATGGTGTCGAAGATTTTGCCATCGAGCTCGTGGGAGTAGTCACGGAATGTGGCGAAGTCTAGTGGGTAGCCGAAGTCATCGATCCAGTCTGCTTTATCGAGTCTGCCGGTGAGGAAGAATCCGTGGCGTCTGGAGGGCTGGTTCTGGGCGGCGGAGTCGAACTCGATGCGGAGTCCCCAGGTTTCGACTTTTGGTTCTTCGCCTTTCTTGGCTGGCCAGGTGAACTCTAGGGCAACGTAGGTGGTGGCGCCTTCGTTGCGCATGTATTGTGGGATGCCTTCGATCTCGTCTTTGGTGTCGCCTAGGCAGTAGGATTTGAGCGTTCTGGAGGAGGCTTTGCCGGTGGCGGATTGGTTGTATTTGGATTTCTGATCACCAATCATGACGAGCTGGATGAGGTCCATTAGGATGGATTTTCCAGAGCCTGTGACGCCGGCGATGAGGAGGTTTCCAGAGATGTCGAAGACGTCTTGGTAGCCGAACCAGTTGATGGCGTGGATGCGGGTGAGTTCTATTTTTTTGGACATGGTGATGTAGGTTAGCGGTGATCAGTGATCAGTGATCGGTGTGGCTGGTGATTTGTGATGGAGTGTTGCTTAGCAAATTATTCTTCCTCTGATGGGTCTTCGGATTCTGCTAGTTGGGCTTCGTCTTCGGCGTGGTCGTCGTTTTCTAGGGACTCTGCTGTTAGGGGATCTTCGGTTTCGTCTTGGAACTGGTTCGCGACTTTTAGCCATTCTTCGATGTCAGGGAATGGGATGGCGAAGCGGAGGGTGGGGAGAACTTGAATGACGGAGTCTGAGAAGTCATCGGTCCAGTCAGTTTCGATGAGGTTGAAGCGTGCGAAGCCTCTGAGGATTTCTTTGAAGCGAGAGGCTGAGAGTGGAGTGATGGAGGGGAATTTGCTGCGGAAGGATTCATTGAAGTCGCGGACAGTGATGAAGACTTCGTGTGCTCCTTCTTCACGGACTTGGACATCGAAGTCATACCATAGGGCTAAGGCTACTAGGGTTTCATCACGGCGGAGGCGTCTGGTGAGGGAGGGGACTAGAGGGACTGCCATGATGAGGCGGTCATCGCGCTGGAGGATGATTTTTAGGCCTAACAGAACAGCCCATTCTTCTAACCATGGAAGGTGCTCGACAGCCCAGTCGTAGAGGGCTTTTTCTGAGCTGCGGGAGCGGAGGAGTGAGCCGTGGGCGAGGAGACGGTGAGCAATGTCTTGTAGCATCTGGTGGTCACGGTCTTGTAGGGAAGAGCTGATGAGGGTGTTGGATGCCTGAGGTGTGTCAGTGCTTGATTGGTCATTGGTCATTGGGCTGATTCTTTGGAGCGTGAAATTTTGATAGGAGTGTTTGTGGAAGGTAGTAATTTGGTGCGACTGGTGCTAAGCGTTTAGTTTTTAGCTCTGGGCTTGATGGTGAATTCGTCGAATTGGTAGTCTTCTACTGGGTAGGTGTTTGGTTCTTGGTCTTGTTCTCTTGGGGAGTGGATGTTGAAGTCTGATTCGGAGGTTTCTCCGTGGAGGAGTAGGCCGATGATGTTGAGGATGTCTTCATCGTCGTTGATGGTGAGACTATCTGAGCGGAGACCATTTTCAGGAATAACTAGGGTGTTGTAGTAGTGGTTGGCGCGGATGGTTGTGAGTGATGAGTTGATGTTCTGGGCCATTTCATCGAGGGCGAAATCTGAGTCTAGGTCGTAGTCGGCATCTTCTCTCATGGGGGTGCGCTCGCCCTTGGTGCGGGTGGTGCGTGGGATGAAGAGGGAGTCGGTGCCAGAGAGGAGGCCTACTGATGGGATGTTGAGTTTGGGTAAATTTAGATCCTCTGGGAGGTTGGCCATTTTACAGTCTGCGTAGCGTGCATTGATGAGTTCGAATACGGAGCGGACTTCAGCGCGGCGACCGCTGGAGACTTCTTGGAGGTAGCGGAAGCGAGCAAAGGAACGACGTGCGAAGTCGGCTGCTCTGCGATCGACAGCTTCTGACTGAGGCTCGACGCTGTCTAGCATGATGACGGCTTCTTGGAGGCCCTTGGCGATGCGGTAGGAGGCTTCGGAGTCGGTGAGTTCTGGTCGGCGCTTCTGGAGTTCTATTTCCATTTGGGCGACGATGGCAGGGCTGTGCTGGATCTCGTTCAGCTTCTCTCTAACAAGAGGGAGGCGGATGGGGATATCTAGCGCGATGAGCTGTTTGTAACAACGTTGGCCGATGTTTTCTGAGAAGTCGTCGTAGAGGACTTGGAGGTTTTCTTTGAGCGTGTCTGATTTAAGCTGGCGCTGTGTGAGTCTGGCCATTCCCTGCTGGAGGGAGCGGAGTTCTTGGAGGCCGTAGCGGAGGTTGTCGATACAGGACTCTAGGTCTGAAAGCGGGTGCTGGGTGAAGGCGTCTGGGTCTTGGAGGCGGGAGCAGACTAGGTGGAGCTTGTCAGTGAAGGTGACTTGCTCTGGGTAGGCCATGCGGCGGAGGCAGTCGAGGAGGATTTCGGCACGGTTATCTAGGTAGTAGACGCGCTGGTAGTCGCTACGTTTGGGTTCTTCTAGCCACTTGCATTTGAGCATGTGGCGGAGCATGGATGAGGGAGTGATTTTATCCTCGATGGAATCTGGCATTTCCTCATCAGCGAAGAGAAGCGGGTCTGCTGCGGTGGGAGGGATTGTGGAAGAAGTGATAGGGGTCTCGGCAATGGTTTGTTCACAGAGTTGGATGAGTTCGTCACGGGTGAGTCCTACGCCATGGCGGAGACGCTGGGTGGCTTCTATTTTGTCTAATGTGTCAATGTAGAGCTTGCCGTACCTGTGGGTTAGGACGGCAAAAAAGTCTGGCGGGGTGTCATCGAATATGTGGTTACTGAGGCTCACAGAAATGACGATGATTGCTTTTATCGCTTTGCCAAATAATATTAGAGTAGGGGCTAAAGATTTGGCCGTAAGTGGTGTATTTTTATAAATGATGATGACTTCATGATGAATTTATGACGATTCATAAGAATTTTCATTAAGATTACTGTAGTCTTAACTTATATTAATGAGTAAGAAAAATTTATTAAATATCAAGTAGTGAGTTTGATGGCAACAAAGGAGAGAGAGCTGTATAGATGAAAGCTGTGGTTTGGAGTGAATTTCTCAATTGGTTGTAGTGTCGAGGGCTAGGGAAGGGAAGACTAGATATGGTGATAAGGCTTTATGGTGAGGTCAGCCATGCCTTGATGATGTGTTTTTTATATCTGTATAACATATTGAGGTTAATGTGTTATGGTTGTCTTTAAGAAGAGAACTTTATCTGTATTATTATATTTTAATTCTGTTCAAGTTAAGATGAATCTGTAGATTAGCCGGAATACTTAATCGTACTCATGATTTTAATGAATCTATTTAAAAGAAAAATCTCTAATAATAGTAACCCACTAAGCGGGAATCCTTCCATGGGAAGAACGACTACCTTACGGTGTTTACTTACGGGAATCGTAACTTTACAGCTTTCTGTGCTCACTGTTTTTTCTCAACTCGACTCTGGTTTGTTAGGTTACTGGCCATTGGACGGGAACTATTTGGATGCTTCTTCTACAGGAGCACATGGCACCTTCAACGGCACTGCTGCTGCGGACTTCAATGATACTAATGATGGAACTAGCCCTGCCAAGTTTGGACAAGCGATCAATTTAAATGGTGTTGATCAGTTTATCGAGATCACTGGAGTGCCAGGAGCTACCTTCAGTCCTGCGAGTGGGAATGTTACAATTTCTGCTTGGTTTAGTACGCCAGGGTTCGATACGAGCAATCAAACTCTGATTGGCAAGGGCGAAGGAAATGCCTGGCGTGTGGCTCGTAAGACGACGAATGACGGTCTATACTACGCTGGAGGTTCGGGTGATGCCGTAAGTAGTGTGGATGTGAATGATGGGAACCTTCATCACGTGGTGGCAGTTACTGAAAACGGTGTCAGTACACGGCTTTGGATTGACGGTGTGTTGGCTGTTGCTGGTGGGGTTCCTACCTTGGAACAGGGTGTGGCGACGGAGATGATGATTGGCAACAATCCTGATCAAACCGGCCGTGATTGGAAAGGGATTATTGATGATGTAGCGGTTTGGGATCGGGTGTTGAGTCCGAGTGAAATTGCTCAGATTTGGAATGGAGGGACTGGGGCGACGATTGCAGATTTGATCGAGGATGATGCGGATGGCGATGGGCTCACTGATGACGAGGAAAGTGGAACTACGATGACTAACCCAGATGTAGCTGACACGGATTTGGATGGGATGGATGATGGTGTGGAAGTGGCTCTTGGCTATGATCCTCTATCCGCGTCTAGCACGCCACCAGCTGGAAGTTCGCTGTCTGGGATATCAGCTCCTGGTGTGGTAGGACACTATATAGATACATTGCCTTCGAGCACACCAGGAGGAGGTTCTGGGACATGGGCGGTGGAAGATGCATTGCCTGGTATCACTTTTTCATCACTCAAAGGTGTGGTTTCTGAACCTAGATCTAACTACATCTACGTCTATGAACGGCAAGGAACGATACAGCGTCTTGATTACTCAAGTGCTAGCCCAAGCAAAGATCAGGTTTTTGATATCTCGGATGATATTGTGCTGGGTGACAACGGTGGATTGCGTACCGTGGTATTTCATCCGGAGTTTAACTTGGCAGGATCACCGAATAAGGACTTTGTTTACATGTTCTATACAACTAGGGCTACTGCTGCTAGGGGGTTCATCAATGGTGATAACTCGAATTTCTATAGGGTGTCACGCTTCGAGCGAGCAGCGAATGGATCTATACCTAGAAGCAGTGAGTTGGTGATGATGCAGCAGAAGTCGAGAGACAATATGCAGCACTTTGGCGGTGGAATGGTCTTCGGTAAAGATGGCTTCCTCCACATTGGCTGGGGCGATTTGGAGTATGATAGCAATGATCTAGGCGTTCCGTTTTATCAGGACGTCCAACGGATTGATCGTATTTTCCAAGGTGCAATCCTACGGATAGATGTGAATCAGGATGCAGCGACTAGCGACGCCCCTACGCGCACTCTTCAGGGAAACTCTGGCCCGAATGCGATGGCTGGAACCAGTCAAAGCTGCTTATCTACTCACAACTATTATCACGTCGATAACCATTCGGGCGTTGGTTACTTTATTCCTCGTAGTAATTTCTGGCATGCATCGAATAATGTTCCTGCGGCTGGGAGTGCTGGTACCTCTGAGGGGGTAGCTTATCCGGCCCACGGTCCGGCGCTTGAGGAGCATGTTGCGGTTGGTGCACGAAACCCGTGGCGTCTGTTCGCAGATCCAGTGGACGGAGACATCGCTTGGGCTAATGTGGGATCAAACCAGGCTCCTAAAATCGAGGAAACTGAGGTTCTCACTCATTTTCAGGCAGGGATAGTTGGCGGGAGTAATCATGGCTGGCCATATGAGGAGGGGGGAATATCTAAGACTTATGAGACAGGTCGTGACCTACCTCCTGGGGGAGATAGCTTTTCTCCAGTTTATCTGGGTACTGAGGTTGAACCGATACATACGCATCAGAGCCGGACAGCTGTGGGAGGTGTTTTTTACCGAGGTAGTACGATGAGTCAACTGACTGGGGAACTCGTTGTAGGAGACCATAATTCAGGTGAGATATGGTCGATTGATTACAAGGGGGGAGGCTCACCGGTAGTGACAGCGCTAATTGATACCAGCGAGAGTATTCGTCAGATGGCAGCAAGTCCGGATGGGGAGGGAATCTTGCTAGCAACTGCAAACAATGTGTATCGTCTCATCGACAGCTCTCCGGTTGTTGCAGAGCCTCCGGCTACTCTTTCGGCTACAGGTTTCTTTACAGACCTAACGAGCCTAACCCCGCGAGCTGGGGCCATACCGTATGATTTGATAGCGCCGCTTTGGTCTGATGGGGCTAAGAAGGAGCGCTTTTTCACTGTTCCTAATGATTTGGGGGTAGCTGGGGAGTATGACCAAGCTGATGAAAAAATCGCATTTTATGAAAGTGGTTCATGGGGCTTTCCGGTAGGGACTGTGCTTGTGAAGCACTTCACACTGCCTCTCTTCGAGGGAGATCCAGACAATCCTGCGCTCCAGCATAAGGTGGAGACACGCTTCTTGGTGCATGGGGAGGACGGAGAATACTACGGCTTTACCTATAAGTGGAAGGATGACCAAACGGATGCCGATTTAATACCATCCGGTGACACTTCATCGTATGATCAGGAATACACCATTACACGGGATGACAACTCAGTATACGACCTGACTTGGAAGTGGCCGAGCCGTAGTAGTTGTTTCGACTGTCACCAGCAGGCGGCGGGTATTGTTCTGGGACCTAGGACTGTTCAGTTGAATAAGGCTATTGATTATCCGTCTGGGAGTAGAGCTAACCAGTTGGCGACGATGAATAGTCTGAAGATCTTAGATCCGTCTCTGAGCCTTCCGGCCATAGCGACCTATCCGAAAGCGGCAAACATTTCAGATCCTACGGCTACTAGGGAGCATCGAGTGCGCTCATATATGTCATCAAATTGTGCCCACTGCCACCAGCCTGGGGCTGATGCTGGACGCGCGGATTTTGATGTCCGTTATAGTACTCCGCTTGCGATGACTGGTATGATCAACGGAGCTCCAAAAGCTGGCAATCTAGGTCTGAGCAACCCGGAGCTTATTAAGCCTGGAGACTACATTAACTCCTTGATTTACCATCGGGACGATTCGCTTGATCCTGCGATCATGATGCCCGAAATTGCTAGGACTACTGTGGACGAGGTTTATATTGATGTTCTCCTCAGATGGATTGAGCGCATGGGCTATCCTAATTTTGATCTAGCCATGACTGCAGGTGGGGTTGCTGGAGGGCTTCACGATGATGACGATGGTGATGGACTTACAAACAAAGAAGAGTATCTCTTTGGTTCCGATCCGTTGGAGCCTAACTACGGACCGAGCTTTACCCTGTCTGATATAAATGGAGTAGTTACCGCAAATATTGCGCTGAACGGAGATGCACTCGCTGACGGCATTAACCTCAATGTTTGGGACAGCAGTGATCTCTTGACGTGGTTATCTGCTGGAACGCCAGGCAGTCTATTGATACCGGTCAGTGACGACTCAGGGCCGGGAGTGGACGGTAATCAGATTTGGCAGTTTGCCTCAGGTCCTGGTGGCTTTATGAGGCTTGAAGTAATCCCCTTGAAACCAGAAGAAACCCCCTAATAGATGATGTTAGATTTTAGAAAAACCACTGTGCAAGCAGGGATGATTGTTTTGCTCGCAGGAGCTTTAGTTGCGGCCATTCTGATTCAGAGGCAAGGCAACCAGAAGGAGCTTGCGTCTCAGTTGGAGGAAACAGAAGTAGGTGTTACAGATGATTCAGTTCAACTTGGTAATCATCATGTGGAGGTAGCGAGTGGTGCAGCGCCACCTATGGATACGGCTCCGAAGTCATTAAAGCTAACGGAAACTCCGAGTTCACGTCAGGCAATCAGCGAGGCGCCACTCATTCCAGCGACCTCAAAGTCGTCGGTCGAAACCAATCCTCAGATATCACGTCAGAGGGTCAGTAAGGAATTACCACTTCCCGCGCAGCTAGAGTCAGAGGGCGCAATGGATCCTCAGAGATCACGTCAGGGAATGGTTAAGGAATCAACTATTTCAACGACTCCCAAGTCAGCGAATGGAATTGATTCTCGGATATCACGGCTGGCAATCAGCAAGGTGAAAACTCGTGAAGAAGCTGTTGAGCTACACCGGATCATTACACTGCGCTTTCTTGGTCAGCTTGAAAAATTTTCATCATCGACAAGTAATCAGGCGCGGATGCGCCGGGATCTGGAAGAGACAGCAGACAGGTACTATCTGCTGCGAAAGGTTACAAAGATGCATAAAATGGAACCGTTAGGTGGTGAGTCACTGCTTGAGTCAGAGCGGAAACGAGTTGAGAAACTGGTGACTGTTTTGGGATATTCCACGCCTGCGGCACGGGCGGCAGAAGACGCATTTTCCAAATTTGATCTGCTGAATGATGAGCATATTGTTCATACGTTACGGAAGTGGCTTGGGGAGGCTCCTGAAACAGGTGCTTCGGAACCGGATGGTATGGAACCTTAATCGTTTTTTTCGAATGGCTAGACTAAGTTTTTAACAATTATTAGGCAGTTAATAAGTTATATTTTAATTGGTTGTGTTTATTTTTTTCTTCGTTTCATGGTTTCGGGGGAACGGGGAGTGTTTGGGATTTGTTTGAGCTGGAGCCTTAGTGACGGATGGTCTGCTGGGACTTGGGTGGAATATGGATGGTTGTGTGGGAGGATAGATAGGCTATGGAATGTTATTTGCTCAGGTATTCTTGCAGGGTTTATGAACTGTTATAAAAACCTCAGGTTAATTAGGGATGAATGTCATTGCCAAAAGGTGGATTAGAGGGTTGGATTCATTCATCTTATGAGTGAGAAAAAATCTAAATCGAAGGTGTTTGCTGAGAGGTTGTTTAGTACGTTGTTGTTGTGGGGGGCGGTGACTGGGATGTTTCTGAGTGATTCGCCTTGGGCGTTTGCTGGGTTTATGGTGTTGCTTGGTGTTGCGGCTAGTAGGGAGTATTATGCGATGGCGAAGAATGCGAATTTTCCGTGTCTTTATAAGTGGGGTTTGGTAACGAGTGGGTTGTATTTATTGGGGGTTGGTTTTTTGTTGGCGAGTGAGGGGGCTGCGGCTCAGGAGAAGGTGGCTGCGCTGAGTGGTGCAGCGGTGGCATTTGTGGCGATTAGTTCGTTTATTATTCAGTTGAAGGATCCTATTGAGGGGGAGAAGTCGTTGGTGAGTGTGGCGTCTACGGTGATTGGGTTTTTGTATATTGCGTTTTTGTTTGGGTTTATGGCGCGGCTTTGTTTTATCACGGACTCTGTGGATGGAGGGGTGTCTGGGAAGTGGCTGGTTATTTGGGTTGTGGCGGTGACGAAATTTACTGATATGGGGGCTTATATTACTGGGTCATTGATTGGGAAGAATAAGATGATTCCGCATATTAGTCCGGGTAAGACTTGGGAGGGATTTTTTGGGGCGTTGTTCTGGGCTCAGTTGGCTGGGTGTGGGTTGTATGCCTTGTTGCCTGGGGAGCTAGCGGTTCTTGGTGGTTGGCAGCATGTGATTATTTTAGGATTTATTCTGGCGTTGTTGGCAGTGGTGGGGGATTTGGCTGAGAGTATTATTAAACGGTGCTTGAATGCGAAGGATAGTGGGCAGACGTTGCCGGGGATTGGTGGGGCGTTGGACTTGATTGATAGTCTTTGCTTCACGGCGCCGGCGTTGTATTTCTATATTGTTTGGGTAATTGGAGTTTAATTAGATTTTAGTATGTCAGTTAAAAAAGTAGTTTTACTTGGGTCGACTGGTTCTATTGGGACTAGTACGTTGAAGGTGGCGCAGGATATTCCTGAGCGGATGGAGTTAGTGGGGCTGGCTGCGGCGAATAGTGTGGAGGCGCTGGCGCGGCAGGTGGAGGAGACTGGGGTGAAGCATGTGGGGATCTATAATGCGGAGAGGGAGGCGGAGCTGCGTGCTCTTATTCCGGATGATGTGGTGGTACATGTGGGGCTGGAGGGGCTGATAGAGTTGGCGCAGCTTGAGGGGGCGGATATGGTTTTGGTAGCTATTGTGGGGATTGCTGGGTTACATCCGGCGTTTGCGGCGATTGATGCGGGTAAGGATTTGGCGGTGGCTAGTAAGGAAATTTTGGTGATGGCTGGTGAGCTGGTGATGCGTGCGGCGCGGGAGAAGGGTGTGAAAATCTTACCTGTAGATAGTGAGCATAATGCTATTTTCCAGTGTCTAGATAAGGGCTTGCGCTCGGGCGGAGCCTCGCCCGCAGATAGTGAGAATAAGGAGATTTCACGTTTGATTCTTACGGCATCTGGAGGTCCGTTTAGGACGATGGATGCGGGGTTGTTAGAGGGGGTGAAGTTGGAGCAGGCATTGAAGCATCCAACTTGGGAGATGGGGCGGAAGATTACGATTGATTCGGCGACTTTGTTTAATAAGGGGCTGGAGATGATTGAGGCGCGGTGGTTGTTTGATGTGGAGATGGATAGGGTGGATGTGATTGTGCATCCGCAGAGCATTGTTCATTCGATGGTGGAGTTTGTGGATGGGAGTATTTTGGCGCAGTTGAGTACTACGGATATGTGTTTTCCAATTCAGTATGCGGTGACGTATCCGGAGAGGATGGCGAATGGGTTGAAGCCGCTGAACTTTGCGGAGCTTGGGAAGTTGGAGTTTGAGGCTCCGAGGCGGGATGTTTTTCCTGCGATTGATCTAGCTGTTAGAGCGGGGACTGAGGGGGGGACGTTGCCGGCGGTGTTGAATGCGGCGAATGAGGTGGCGGTGGATGCTTTTGTGGATGGGAGGATAGGGTTTACCGATATCTGGCGGGTGGTGGAGCAGACGATGGATGCTCATGTGTGGAATGCGGGGGAGACTTTGGAGGCGCTTATTGCTGCGGATGAGGATGCTCGGGAGTTGGCTACTGGATTTCTTTAAGCTAGATCTTTTGACCACGAATCTTCACTAATCTTCACGAATTTTGTGGACGATGAAGCCTTGGTTGATGGATTTTTTGAACCACGGAAAGCACTGAAGACACGGAACAGGGATGATGGGTATTGAACTTGGGTTGTTGCTTGACTTGGCGGTTGGAAACCGCGGTCACTTTGTGTGTTAGGTTGCTGCTTCGGCTTTGATGGCTTCTAGTTCTTCCCAGCGGGTGTAGAGGGTTGCTACTTTTGTTTTAGCTTCGTCGAGTTGTTTTTCGTATTGTTGCCAGTCGTTGGGGTGTTCGTTGTAGAAGTTTGGGTGGGTGAGGATGGCTTCTTTTGTGGTGACGTCTTCCTCGGCTGTTAGAATGTCTTCTTCGATGGTTTCGAGTTCACGTTCTTCTTTCCATTTGAGCTTGCGGCCGGTTTTCTTGGGGGTAGCAGGTTGTTGTTTTGGGGTTTTGAAGGCGGCTTCGTTGGCGGCGTGGAGTTTGTCTCGTTCTGATTTTTTCTCTAGGTAGTAGTCGTATGAGCCGGGTTGGAAGTGGAGGTCACCGTTGTCTTCGAAGGCGAGGATGCCGGTGCAGACGCGGTTGAGGAAGTAGCGATCGTGGGAGACTACGAGGACGGAGCCGGCGAAGTTTACGAGGGCTTCTTCTAGGAGGCGGAGGGTGTTGAGGTCGAGGTCGTTTGTTGGTTCATCGAGGACGAGGACGTTGCCGCCGCGTTTGAGGATTTTGGCGAGGAGGACGCGTGAGCGTTCACCTCCGGAGAGGAGGTTGATCTTGGTGTTGATGCGGTCGTCATCGAAGAGGAAGCGTCTGAGGTAGGCGCGGAGGCCGAGGGTTTCGTCTCCGAGTTTGACGTGTTCTGTGCCTTCGCCAACTTCTTCGAAGATGGATTTTTGGTCATCGAGGATGAGGCGGCCTTGGTCTACGAAGTTGATGTCTGCGCGTGCTCCGAGCATGACTTTTCCTGTGGCTGGCTGAAGCTGGCCGAGGATGGTCTTGAGAAGGGTGGATTTGCCCATGCCGTTTTTACCAACGACGCCGATGCGTTCTCCTCCTTCGAGTTTGAAGTCTAGGTTTTTGAAGAGAGTGCGGTCTCCGATGGAGTAGGAGATGTTTTCACATTCTACGACTCTGTTGGAGAGTTTGGGTGCGGGTGGGATGATGAGGTCGATGTCTAGTTCTTGCTCTGGGGCTTCTTGGTCTGCGATTTCGAAGTATTTGTCCATACGGTCGCGTGATTTGGTGCGGCGTGCGGATGGTCTTTTGCGGACCCATTCTAGTTCTTTTTTGAGGAAGCGTTGGCGTTTGTGTTCATTGACTGCTTCTGCTTCCATGCGCTCGGCGCGTGTGAGCATGTAGTCTGTGTAGTTGCCTTCGTATGAGACGCATTTTCCGCTGGAGATTTCTACGATGCGGTTGGCGATGCGGTCTAGGAAGTAGCGATCGTGCGTGACGAAGAGGCAGCATCCGGTGTAGCGGGAGAGGAAGACTTCTAGCCATTCGATGGAGCCTGTGTCTAGGTGGTTAGTGGGTTCATCTAGGATGAGGAGTTCTGGCTGACCTAGGAGGGCGCGGCAGAGTGCGACGCGGCGTTTCTCACCACCTGAGAGGGTGGAGATGATGCGGTCTTGGTCTGGGGCGTGGAGGTTGGTGAGGAGTGACTGGGCGCGGGATTCTAGGTTCCAGCCATCGAGGTGGCTGATGAGGTCCATGAGCTCGGCGGCTTTGTGAGAGTCGGCAGGGAGGCTGTCGTATTCTGTGATCATGTCCATGACGTCTTGGGCACCGGTGAGGGTGGCGTCTAGGACGTTTGAGGATTCATCAAGTTCGAAGTCTTGGGGGAGGTAGCCTACGCGGAGGCCGCGTTTGACGGAGTATTCTCCTGAGTCTGGGACTTCTACTTGGGCGATGATTTTGAGGAAGGTGGATTTCCCGCAGCCGTTTCTACCGACGAGACCGATGCGCTCGTTTTCGTGGATGGCGAGGGTGGCGCCGTCTAGGACGGTTTGAGAGGAATAGGATACGCAAAGTTCTGAGGCGCTGGCAATGGAGATGGACATAGATTCGGCTTTGCCTCATGTCATTGGTCAATTGTCAATGGTCATAGGGGCTTGTAGGTTGAAATTGTGGTTTATACGTCTTGGCAGGATTTGGAAAGCCAATTAGCGTAGTCTTTTTCAGTGATGTCGCTGGCGGCCAAGTCGACTGTGTATGCTACGACTTCTTGTTCAGATGCCTTTATATGTTTTCCGTTAGCATATAAAAATGTGTAGGCCGTTATATAGCCTGTGCGCTTGTTTCCATCTAGAAAGGGATGATTTTTTACTATCCCGTAAGTGTATGAAGCAGCTAGATCAAATAAAGAAGGGGGAGGGTTTCCGTAGTGGAGTAATTGTTTTGGTTTGTTTAGCGCTGAGTTAAGCAATGAATCATCACGCACTCCATCAGAACCACCAAACCTGCGAAGGAGTTTGAGGTGCATTGAATAGACAACTTCCTCAGTAATCCAGTTAGGAGACATTATTTAGCAAGCTCAGTTAGTGCATTAGGATATTCTTGCATCCCTTTATCCACGATGTCCATCATGGTTTTGAAGTCTGGCTTGGCAGAGGTAAGTTTTACGGAGTTAGCAGAAGCTTCTGTTATGTAGACAGTGGAACCTTCAGCAACGTTGAGTTCCTGGAGGACTTCTTTTGAAAGAATTACTCCGTAAGAATTTCCGATTTTGCGTATTTTGGTTTCGCTGGTCATGTATAACATATGTTATAACATTGGTCGTTTGTCAAGCTGGGAGTTCGGTTACGATGGTTTCAGCGGTGGAGTTGGCTTCTATTTCTAGGGGGGAGTTTGAGTAGCCTAGGAGCATGGTTTCCTGGAGGTAAGTTTTTAGGAAATGGAAGATGCCGCCTAGGCGTTCGAACTGGTGGGTGTGGACGAGTTCGTGGGCGATGAGGGATTTGCTGTGGGCGTATGTTTCCTTGGCGTAGATGCCGTAGCGCATGCACATGCCGGCGGCGCTGCCTGCTGGGTAGCCTTTGCGCTGGATCATCTTTTCGATGAAGTCTGGGACTGGGGTGGGGATTTTGGCGACGTTGAGGATGCGAATTTTTTCTGGGTGAGCGATGCCGATTATTTGTGCCCAGCGGAGTTCTTCATCATTGAGCTTACGGCCTAGTCGGAGAGCAATCTTTTCATTATGCCTGACCCACCACATTGCGAATGGCAACATGGTGAAGATGGCAATGATGATGAAGAATTTCTTGATCAAATCAAATGGGAGGGTTGGTTAGATAGTTATTTGATTTGTTGCTTTTGCTTGGCGTTTGCTTTGAGGCGGAGGGCGTTGAGAGCGATGAAGCCTGATGCGTCATTTTGGTTGTATGCTTCTTCTTTGCCTTCGGCTGCGCCTTCCATGGATGCCACGTCTTCGTCGTAGAGAGAGAGTGGTGATCTGCGTCCAGCTTGGAGGCAGTTGCCTTTGTAGAGCTTGAGTCTTACTTCGCCGGTGACGGTTTGCTGGGTGCTGGTGATGAGGGCTTGGAGGGCTTCACGCTCAGGAGCGAACCAGAATCCGTTGTAGATGAGTTGGGCGTATTTCGGGATGAGGGAGTCGCGGAGGGCTTGGGCTTCGCGGTCGATTGTGAGAGTTTCTAGGTCTTGGTGAGCGGCTAGGAGGATGGTGCCGCCTGGGGTCTCGTAGACGCCGCGGGATTTCATTCCTACGAAGCGGTTTTCGACTAGGTCTACGCGGCCGATGCCGTGTTTGCCGCCGAGGGCATTGAGGACACGCATGACACCGTATGGTGTGAGGAGTGTGTAGCCGTCTTGCTCGCCGGTGGCTGAGAAGTCACCGAGTTCGGAGATGAGTTCTGCTAGGCCTTCGGTTTGGAGGCCGATGACGTCTCCTTTTTCGAAGAGGAACTGGACGTATTGTGACTGGTCTGGTGCGTCTTCTGGTGAGACTGAGAGGACGTACATGTCTTTGTCGTCTTCTGCTGTGGCGTCGTGCCAGGTGTCTTCCATGGCTCCGGCTTCGAATGAGATGTGGAGGAGGTTGCGGTCCATGGAGTATGGTTTTTTCATGGATGCTTTTACAGGGATGTCGTTTGCTTCAGCGTATTCGATCATTTCTGCTCTGCCTGGGAATTGTGCGCGGAATTCGTCATCACGCCATGGGGCGATGCATTTGATGTTGGGTGCGAGTGCTGCGACTGAGAGTTCGAAGCGGACTTGGTCATTACCTTTGCCTGTGGCTCCGTGAGCGATGGCGTCTGCTCCTTCTGCGATGGCTACGTCTACCATGCCTTTGGTGATGCATGGGCGGGCGATGGATGTGCCTAGTAGGTAGCGGCCTTCGTAGAGGGCGTTTCCTTGAAACATTGGGAAGATGAAGTCGCTGGCGAATTCTTCTTTGAGGTCACCGATGTAGCATTTGGATGCTCCTGTGGCGAGGGCTTTGGCTTCAAGTCCGTCTAGTTCTTCGGCTTGGCCGACGTCTGCGCAGTATGCGATGATTTCAGCGTTGTATTTGTCTTTGAGCCATTTGAGTAGAACTGAGGTGTCAAGACCTCCTGAGTATGCGACGACGATTTTCATGTTTGTTGTGTTGTGTGTTAAATTTATGATTGTTTGATCTGTGGGGGAGTTAAGGGAATATTGGGGTAATAGTCAATGGACAATGGGGAGGGGAGATGAATTTTGAAGGGTGAGGGGGAGAATGTGGGATGTTGCTAGGGTTGTGGAGGTGGACTATGGAGCTGAACTTTGGTTGATGGATTTTTTTGAACCACGGAAGGCACTGAAAGCACGGAACCATGTTGATGAAACGTGAACTGGGGTTGATGAAACTTTTTACCACGAATCTGCACGAATTTTCACGAATGGGTGGACGATGGAGGCTTGGGTTAGTGGAATTTTTTTACCGCTGAAGTCGCTGAATTACGCTGAACTTGGTTGATTGGTCGAGAACTTGGGTTGTGCGGTGGACGATGGAGCTTTTTTGACCACGAAATATGCGAAATATACGAAAGTTGCTTGGATTGGGGGCTTGTTGCTTTGACCTGCGGTGCTGTTGACCACGGAAGGCACTGAAAACACGGAACAGGGTTGATGGGTATTGAACTTGGGTTGATGAAACTTTTTACCACGAATCTTCTCGAATTGGCACGAATGGGTGGACGATGGAGGCTTGGGTTAGTGGAATTTTTTTACCGCTGAAGTCGCTGAAGTCGCTGAATTACGCTGAACTTGGTTGATGGGTAGAGAACTTGGGGTGTGCGGTGGACGATGGAGCTTTTTTGACCACGAAATATGCGAAATATACGAAAGTTACTTGGGTTGGGGGCTTGTTGCTTTGACCTGCGGTGCTGTTGACCACGGAAGGCACTGAAAACACGGAACAGGGCTGATGGGTATTGAACTTGGGTTGATGGAGCTTTTTACCACGGATCTGCACGAATTGGAACGAATGTGGTGGACTATTAAACCTTGGTTGTGTGCTTGGGTTGGTGGTGGACGATGGATCTTTTTACCACGAATCGGCACGAATTTTCACGAATGGGAGCGTTTTGCTTTAGGGGGAAGTTTAAAAGGAGAAAGGAGGAAAGGATAAAGGCTATCACGATAAATAGCTAGGTTTGATGGGTAATTTGCTTGGGTTGATGGATTTTTTTGAACCACGGAAGGCCCTGAATAGACGGAATAGGGTTGATGGGGAGGGAACTTGGGCTTTGAGCTGTGGTGCTTAGAATTTTATTTCGTCGGTGTGTTCTAGGGTGAGCCATTTGCCCATTTTCTTTTGGATGACTTTGAAGTGGTGGCGTTCGTCTGGGGCGATGAGGGAGATGGCTTGGCCGGGGGTTTCTGCTCTGCCGGTGCGGCCGATGCGGTGGATGTAGTCTTTTGGGGAGCGGGGGAGCTCGTAGTTGATGACGCAGGGGAGGGCGGTGATGTCGACACCACGGGAGAGGAGGTCTGTGGCTACTAGGATGCGGGTTTTGCCGGATTTGAAGTCTGCTAGGGCTTCGTTGCGGGTGCCTTGGGAGAGTTTGCCGTGGATGGAGTCTGCCTGGATGTTGTTGCGGCGGAGTTTGTCTGCGATGTGGTCTGCTTGGTAGGCGGAGGAGGCGAAGATGAGGGTTTGCTGGAGGTTTTCTGAGTTGATGAGGTGGCGGAGGAATGGGCCTTTGCGGTCGGTTTCTACGAGGTAGGCGCGTTGGTTTATGAGGTCGATGTGGTCATCTGAGGAGGCGATTTTGATGACTGTGGGGGAGGTGAGGATGAGTTGGTTTATGGAGGAGAGGTCATCGCTTAGGGTGGCGGAGAAGAGGAGGTTTTGGCGGTTTTTTGTGTTTGGTAGGAGGGCTAGGATGGTGTCGATTTCTTCTTTGAAGCCGAGGTTGAGCATTTTGTCTGCTTCGTCTAGGACGAGGGTGGTGACGGCGCTGAGTTTGACGGCATTTTTCTCTACTAGCTCGATGAGTCTTCCGGGTGTGGCGATGAGGACGTCTACGCTGCGGATGGCTTGCATTTGTGGGCTTACGGCGACGCCGCCGAAGACTGCGAGGGATTTGATGCGGTCTGGTAGGGAGGTGATGAAGGTTTCAAATACGGCGCGGACTTGCTGTGCGAGTTCGCGGGTGGGGACTAGGACTAAGGTGCTGGGGCCTTTGTTGTCGGAGTTTTTGCGTGCTTCTGGTTTGAGGAGTTGGTGGAGGATGGGGAGGACGTAACTGGCTGTTTTTCCTGAGCCTGTTTTAGCGATGCCTAGGAGATCACCGCCGGAAAGGATGGCTGGGATGGCTTGATCCTGGATGGGGGTGGGCTTGGTGAAGTTTTCGGCTGCTATTGCTTGGATGAGGGCTGGGTGGAGATTTAGGGATTGGAATGAGGACATTGAATTTTGAATGGTGAATTTTGAGATTTGAAATTGCTTGGTGCTTTGGTGACTGATGCTTTGACCTCGGGTGATGGACTAGGAATCAATTGAATGTTCCTGAATGGATACACGATGGAATTCTTTTGACCACGAAATATGGGAAAAGTTGCTTGGGATTTGACCTGCGGTGCTTTACCGCTGAAGTAGCTGAATTACGCGGAACTTGGTTGATTACGCTGAACTTGGGTTGTGTGACTTGGGTTGATGGTGCTTTTACCACGAATCTTCACGAATTTTCACGAATGGGTGGACGATGGTGGCTTGGGTTTTGACCTGCGGTGCTTTACCGCTGAAGTTGCTGAATTACGCTGAACTTGGGTTGTGTGCTTGGGTTGATGGAGTGGACGATGGAGCTTTTTTACCACGAATCTGCACGAATTTACACGAATGGTGTACGATGAAACATTTTGACCACGGAAGGCACTGAAATTACGGAACCGGGTTGATGGGGAGGGAACTTGGGTTGTGTGCTTGGGTTGATGGAGTGGACGATGGAGCTTTTTTACCACGAATCTGCACGAATTTTCACGAATAGAGCTAGGGTTGTGGGCTTGGGGTGATGGATTTTTTTGAACCACGGAAAGCACGGAAGGCACGGAACAGGGTTGATGAAACGGGAACTTGGTTGATGATTTTTTTTACTGCGGAAATATACTGAAATTACGGGGCCTGGTTGTCGCGTATAACGGCGGGGCCGCATGTGATTTATTGTGGGGTGGGGTGATGGAGCTTTTTACCACGGATCTTCACTAATTTACACGAATGGTGTACGATGAAACATTTTGACCACGGAAGGCGCTGAAATTACGGAACCGGGTTGATGGGTAGGGAACTTGGGTTGTGTGCTTGGGTTGATGGAGTGGACGATGGAGCTTTTTTACCACGAATCTACACGAATTTACACGAATAGAGCTAGGGTTGTGGGCTTGGGTTGATGGATTTTTTTGAACCACGGAAAGCACGGAAGGCACGGAACAGGGTTGATGAAACGGGAACTTGGTTGATGGACTTTTTTTACTGCGGAAAGGTGCTGAAATTACGGGGCCTGGATGATGGGTAGGGAACTTGGGGGGGGGGCTCGTATAACGGTGGGGGGCTTGGGATTTTGTGTGGGGTTGGTGGTTAGAGGTAAGTTTTTGGGGAGGGGGAGTTTAGTTTTTGGTTCGGGTTTTTAGGTCTTTGATGTGTTGTTTGGCTGTTTGTTTGCGGTTTAGGGATTGGTCGTGGGTTAGGAGGGTTTGGTGGATGTGGTTGGCTTGTTGTTGGGTGAGGAGTTCCGTGGTGTGGCTTTCGATGTGTTTGCGGAAGCCTTGGTTGAGGACGTTGGGGGGCATTTTGGTTTTGAAGGTGGTGTTGCCTACGAAGAATATGAGGTTGTGGAAGAGGGATTTGTCTGCGTTTAGGAAGAGAGTTAGAGCGTTTATGTGGAGGTCGTTTTGGTGGATGGGGTTTTGGAATTTGTATTTGTTTTTGTATATTTGCTGGGTCCATTGGCGTTGGTTTTCAGTGCCAAAGATCCAGTTGGTGTAGTTTTTGGTTTCTATGACGAAGATGCCGTGGGGGGAGATGACGAGGTGGTCGATTTGGGTGGTGCCGGTGCCATCGGGTCTGGGGAGGTAGAGGTCGTGGAGGAGTTTGTATTTTTCAGGGTTGAGTTTTTTTAGGCTAAAGAAATACATGATTTTTTCGCCGAGCCAGCCTTTGAATTTGGGGCTGCGGGATAGTTCTTTTGTGATGTAGAGGGTGATTAAGATGGGGATGAGCCACCAGAATGGTCTGAGGTGTTGGAGTGGGTCTATTTTTGATAGGGTTGGTAGTAGGTGGAGCATGTTTAGAGGTCGCGATGATTTTTGTTTATTGTAAGTATGGTTTAAGAAATGCCAGAAGCGATTTTAGCCTCATTGAAAAACTCGTGAGTGGTGGGGCTGTGTAGTTGCCATGTTATAGCGATAGGTCTATTTCCTGTAGCATTTACAAATTCTGCTTCGCCGAGATATAGATACGGACTGGTTAGTTTGCCTTCTGCTTTTCTCATTCTAGCAAAAAAGTGAACTTTATAGCCGTTACTATTTTGTTGTAAATAGTTTCTGCCTGTTTGGCTGTTTTGTGTGACGCTGGATTGACTTTCCCAGTGTAAGGTATTTCTAGAACTTAGGAAATCTCGGTATCTATTTGCTTCTGCAAATAATTTCTCATCTTTATCAAACGTGATAAAGTGAATGTATGTCTTCTCATCTTTGATAGAAACTACACCTGTTCCTGCTGGACCAGAGGTGTCTATTGTCGCTTTTCCGAATGCGGCTGTGATTTCTCGCATTGAGTAGGTAGCGTGAATTCTTAGTGTAGAATGTGAGTTTATTTTGTTTGGTAAGTTGGGGAGTTGTTGTGACTTCGCATAAGCTAAGACCTCTTTCAGGTCACCTAAATATCTGAGGTTTTTACGAATGGCGGTAAAGGCCTCTTTGTATGTTGTGAAATTTAGATCCTTGCCGGGTTTATTCCATATGAGATAGTATGCAGGGGCTGTATATTTGTTGGTTTCAAGTAGAAGAGATAGTTCCTTATCCGAAGCATCAAGAATAGTTATTAGGAACTCAATAAACAGAGGGTCATTTGTTAAGCTAACACGGGGTAATGATTTTAGCTCTGGTGTAGGTATGTCAATATTCTGAATTGTTTCGAAATCAGCTAGATCTTTCCAATCACTCCAAGTGCGCTTTGATAGTAATTCTATAGTGCATTCATCTGTGTCCTTGATGAACTTAGAGAAGGTAGGGGGATCAGTATAGTTGGAGAACTGATCTAGTACTCTAGTTTCGATGTTACTGTATGTCTGGCGAAGGTTCTTGAGTATGTATTCTTTTGCTGCTTTTTCGAAGTGGATATAACTACCTGCTGGTAGATGAGGGAAACCGTGTTCTATTTCTTTTCTTAGGTCATTGCGTTTACCTGGTAATAAGGATTTTAACCTTAAGTCAAATCGGAATTTATTATGCACAGCTCCTACGAAATCGAGGACGATTAATTGATCTTTTTCTTTATGGTTTCTGAGTCCACGACCTAATTGCTGAAGGAAGACAACATGACTTTCTGTTGGTCTTAGAAATAGGATGGCGTTCACTTCTGGAATATCCACACCTTCATTGAATAGGTCTACTGTGAAGATGAAGTTGATTTCTCCAGTTCTTAATCTCTGTCTAGCGTTGTCGCGAATCTCATCGCTAGAGTTGGCATCTAGTGAAATTGAGTTAATTCCAGCTTTAGTGAATTGCGTAGCCATTTCGGATGCGTGTCTTTGACTGACACAGAAACCTAGCGCTTTTAGATTGTCTCTATCGAAATCCTCCGCGTTGAGTGGAGCAGGGAAATACTCGACGATTTTGTTGATGATTAGGTTGATGCGAGCGGTGTTGCCTGTTAAAATGTTGCTTAGCTCTTTTGAATCATAACGGCCTTGCTTCCAAGAGATACGTGAAAAGTCGACAGTGTGATCGGCTATGGCATAGTAATGGAACGGACAAAGTAACTTTTGTTGAAGTGCATCAGGGAGTCTTATTTCTGCAGCTATTGGTGAATCGAAATCTTCAGCAATGGAAGTGCCGTCGGTTCTTTCAGGTGTGGCTGTTAGGCCTAGTAAAATCTTTGGTTTGAGATTCGTTAAAATTTCTCGGTAGCTGGAAGCTTTTCCATGATG
This sequence comes from Akkermansiaceae bacterium, assembly GCA_051251915.1. Classification (GTDB taxonomy): domain Bacteria; phylum Verrucomicrobiota; class Verrucomicrobiia; order Verrucomicrobiales; family Akkermansiaceae; genus Rubritalea. Next base: position 39,133 of record JBPOGF010000026.1, read on the forward strand.
AGCTTCGTCTAAGATGACGATATCCCAGAAATCTACTCCTAGTTCTTCAATTAATTTGCGGTTATTAAAGCTTTTGACTGAAGCAAATAGATAGTCGTAGCTGTCTGGAGACTTACCAGAGTGCAGTTCTTCACCAAAACTGCCATCGGCTAGGACATGTCTAAAGGAATCACGAGATTGATTTAGGAGTTCTTTTCTATGGGCTAAAAATAGTAGTTTAGGTCTACGGCCACGTAAGCATTGTTGCTTGTAATCAAAGGCGGCAATCATGGTTTTACCCGTTCCTGTTGCAGCGACGACAAGGTTTCTAAATTGAGCTCTTTCGACACGTGCTTCTTGTAGTTCATCGAGGACTATTTTTTGGTGTTCGTATGGGCGGAACTCGAAAACGGTTAGTTTAGTTGTATCTGAAAAAGAGCCTCGTTCTACTTTAGTGGCTTGGATTAAAAACTCTTTATCTTTTTCAGTATAGGACTTGAATGCATCTGATTCCCAATAAGTTTCGAATTGTGCTGCGCACCTACGGAATAAGCTAGGCAACTCTTTTAGTGGTAATTTAACTGTCCATTCTAATCCGCTAGTCATGGCCGCATGAGATAAGTTTGCTGAACCAATGTATGCACAGCTATGTCCACTATTTCTATGGATGAAGTAAGCTTTAGCGTGTAGGCGAGAATGCTTTGTATCATAACTAATTTTCACCTCTGTATTTGATAGTGATTTAAGCTTTTCAATAGCGCTAGGGTCGGAAGCTCCTAGATAGGTGGTGGTGATAATGCGTAATTTACCTCCACGATCTGTAAAATCCTTTAGGGCAGGGAAAATGAGGTTTGTCCCTGCAGACTTGATAAATGAAACAAGCATGTCGACTCTATCTGCACTCGCGAATTCTAACTCTAGTTCCTTTCCTAGTTGAGGGCTTCCGGCTGATCCGGTAAAGAGTGATGGTGTAATAAGAGGGGTTGATGGACGTTCGAGTGGTGTGCTGTTGTTCGAAATCTCTGTGAGCAAGTTGTCATTATCAGCGCTAAATTTTTCTTCGGAAAGAAACTCTAACTTCTCGTCTTCGGCAGCTATTAGATCGATTATTTTATTAGCTAAGTCTCTTTGCTTGTGGGAGCTTTTATTATCTTTAATAATAGAAAAGGCTTTGAGAATATGCTCAGAAAGGGTTCTAGTCAGATAATCGGGCGTTAGTGATAGCTCTGCAGGTTTGATGTCATATTGTAAACTACCTACGGCAAGTTCTTTGATTTTGTTTTTTAGAGAATTAGTAAGAAGATCCTCGTAAATTCCTTGGCTTAGCTTTTCTGACATACTCCGATACTGATGGCCGGAAAGTATTCTTCAACTAAGAAGAGTATAAAAAAATCAATATAATGGAAATGAGGTATTATAGTCCGTTGACTGATATTTATTCAGAGATGTATTATGTGGGGATGGACAAATATATCAAAGACCTGCGATTAGGTGTGAACGAATTAGAACTACTGGATGAACTTTTATGCGCTAGTGTCAGGCGATTAAAATCCGAGCTTCACGAGGTGGAGAATGGAGATGGCTCGATTTCTGAATGTTGCGACTTCGAATTTGAAAGTGAGATAGATGCTGAGTATTATCTGGAACTGATGGAGGGGGTGGGATGTAAACTTGGTGTGCTTCAGTCTGAGTTAAACAGGAATCAGGTTACTTATATTGAGCAAACTACGATGTTTAGGATGGAGCAGATTGTTTATGTGTATCAAGTGAGTGGAAGGGTAATTGACCAGTTAGTATACGTCTTTCGGTGTCGGCATGGTTCTCATTATGTGTATTTGTCTCTAGAACCTTTAATTGCTAGTTTTAGTAAAGGGCATGAGTCTGAGCATCATTTTGGTTGTGAGAAAGAAGTAGAACACTTTTTGCGTTATTGGCAGGGGTAAGTTTCATCCCTTATACAATACAGACTTTTTCTAGCTGGTGGGTGACTTGTTGTCTGACTTGAGGGGAGATGATCTCAGGGCCTTGGAGGAGGTATTGTAATCCTTTTTCGTTCATGACGTTGAAATCTTTTGATTTGTTGATGACGTACCAGCCTGGTAGGGCGAGGACGGGGATGACGTTGAGGGGTGAGCCGGTGGAGCCTGTGAGTTCTTTGGCTAGGTGTGTGGCTTGGCGTTTGGCTTGGTCTATTCCGTAGGTGTCTACGGCGTATGGGTAGGTTAGGGTGCCGTCTTCATGGGTGACTTGGTGTCCTTTTTTGTCGTCGTGGTAGTGTTTCTTGCTGCGGGTTTTTGTTTCGATGGCGAAGATGCCTGTGGGAGCGACTATGATGTGGTCGATGTTCCAAGGTTTCTTTCCTTTTTCGTGGACGTAGTAGTCATGGAAGATTTTGACTTGGTCTGTGGATAGTCTGTCTAGTGTGATGCCGACGAGTTGCTCTCCTTTGAGGCCTAGTAAATGCGCTCCATATCTCTTGGATATCTTTAGCGTTTTTATAATGATGATTATGATGCCAATGATAGAGAGGGCCGATATTATCCATTTTATAGATGGTTTATCATGAGCTGTTAAGGGTGTTATGGCTAATAGTGTTAGGAGAAATAGACTGAATGTGAGATCTAGAAATAGATTCTCAGTTCTTTTTTGTAGGGAGTGGCCAGCAGGTCTGGGACGGGTTACGAAGGGTTCTTTGAACGCGGTGGTGTGCTTGTTTCTAGCGCAGTAAATTAGATAGAAAACAGTAGCAAATGAGATAACAAGGATTGCAATGGTAAAGAAATAATGAGCAGTCATGAATATGCAAAATGTTAGATTTTTTTTCTCTGAGTTAAAGAAAATAGAGTGAGAAAGTTTTACTAGATGCTGTTTTCCTCCGTGCCTACAGCACGGTATGGACTTACGAGGGAGGACCTACGACTGAAGTCGCAGGCTTTGCAGACTTTCTCCCTTCAGGAGCTGGGAGGTTTGAATTATGTCGCGTATAACGGCGGGGACCGCACGCGATTGTTTTTTTAAGGGGGCATGAGGATAGGTCAGGCTTTCAGCCCTCTTTTTTTTGGGGGTGATGAATGACCCATGGCTGCGCTTTGCTGACCATGGGCTGGAGTATGTGTCACCCTTTCAGGGCTGGTGGGGAGAGCTTCGCTTGAATTTTGGATTTCCTCCGTGCCTTCAGCACGGTTTGGGTTTAGGGGGGACCTACGAATGAAGTCGCAGGCTTTGTAGACTTTCTCCTTTCAGGAGATGGGAGGTTTGAATTATGTCGCGTATAACGGCGGGGGCCGCACGCGATTGTTTTTTTAAGGGGGCATGAGGATAGGTCAGGCTTTCAGCCCTCTTTTTTTTTTGGGTGATGAATGACCCATGGCTGCGCTTTGCTGACCATGGGCTGGAGTATGTGTCACCCTTTCAGGGCTGGTGGGGA
>JBPOGF010000027.1:0-40512 GCA_051251915.1 Akkermansiaceae bacterium
GAGTGTCCTAATTATGAGGCAACGCTACAGAGTATTACTAAGAGCTTCGGTGTGCTCTATTTATGAGGCAACAGGCCCGATGACAGCAAAAAAAACAAAATAAGCAAATTTTAATCGTCCATTTCTAATCTAATGGTTAGAGTGTATTCAAATATAGATAATCACATGCAAAATAACCCAGGAACCCCAAAACTTGTAGCCGATGACGGCTGGCTCGCCCCTCAGACAGACCAGATCAACCATCGTATTCAGCGATTCGAGCATGAACTAAGTGAGATCAAACATCATCATGATTCACTCTATAACTACGCCTCAAGACACCTAACGAACGGTATCCATTATCAACCAGATACCGATCAATGGCTCGTCCGAGAATGGGCACCAAATGCAAAAGGAATCCAGATCATCGGCGCATTCAATGACTGGTCAGGTGAAAATCACGAACTTAAACCAATCGACAACGGCATCTGGGAAATTTCTCTCCCAGGATCAGCCCTAGCGCACGAACAGCAAATCAAACTCCGCATCCACGGCGCAGATGATTCAGTGAGAGACCGCATCCCAGCATGCATCACCCGTGCCGTTCAAGACCCCACTACGCACGACTTCACCGGCCAGATCTGGCAACCAAAAGAACCCTACCAGTGGAAACACCCAGACTTCTCAGCCGCCCACATCACCTCCCCGCTCATCTACGAAGCCCACACCGGCATGTGCGGTGAGGAACCTCGCATCCACACCTATCGAGAATTCGCAGACGACGTCATCCCACACATCGCAGACGCAGGCTACAACATCATCCAGATGATGGCAGTCCAAGAGCACCCATACTACGGCTCATTCGGCTACCACGTATCTAACTTCTTCGCAGTCTGCTCCAGATTCGGAACACCAGAAGATTTAAAATACCTCATCGACACGGCACACGGTTACGGTATCGCCATTCTCCTAGACGTCGTCCACTCACACGCAGTGAAAAACCTCAGCGAGGGCCTCAATGAATTCGATGGCACAGACCACCAGTATTTCCACGGCGGCGACAGAGGAGACCAACCACAATGGGATTCAAAATGCTTCAACTACGGCAAAGATGAAGTCAGACAATTCCTCCTCTCAAACACCCGCTTCTGGCTTGAAGAATTTAAATTCGACGGCTTCAGATTCGATGGTGTCACCTCCATGCTCTACGAACACCACGGCAGCATATCCTTCGATAACTACGCCAAATACTTCGACGACGCAGTAGATAAGGACGCCGTCCTCTACCTCCAACTCGCCACCGAACTCTGCCTAGAAATGAACCCACACGCCATCATCATCGCAGAAGATATGAGCGGCATGCCTGGTCTCTGCCGCCCCGTTTCCGAAGGCGGCGTAGGCTTCACACACCGACTCAGCATGGGTATCCCAGACTTCTGGATCAAGTTGCTCAAAGAGAAACGAGACGAAGAATGGAGTATCCCCGAGATATGGGACACCATGGTCAACCGCCGCCATGGAGAGAAAAACATCTGCTACGCAGAAAGCCATGACCAAGCACTCGTCGGAGATAAAACCATCGCCTTCCGCCTCATGGACAAGAACATGTACTGGCACATGGGCAAGGACGATAAAGACGACGTCATCGAACGCGGCATGGCACTTCACAAGATCATCCGCCTCCTCACATTTTCACTAGCTGGCGAAGGCTGGCTCAACTTCATGGGCAATGAATTCGGCCACCCAGAGTGGCTTGACTTCCCACGCATAGGAAATGACTGGTCATACCACTACTGCCGCCGTCAATGGTCACTCATGCGCAGCCCAGAACTCAAATACAAATATTTGGCTAAATTTGACAAAGACCTCGTCCATCTAGGCAAAAATCATGACCTCATGAACGCCGGCCAAGCACACCAAATCTGGTCACATGACGACGACAAGATCCTCGCCTACAAACGCGGAAATCTCGTATTCGTAAACAACCTACACCCTAACCAATCACAACCAAACTACCGCATCCCAGTACACGATGCAGGAAAATACAAAATTGTCCTCAACTCAGACCACTCAGAATACGGCGGACATGACCGAGTTTCCATGGACACAGAGCATTTTACTGAAAATAGCTACGACGAAGACGTACTCCACCTCTACATCCCATGTAGAACTTCGCTAGTTTTAGAAAAAATATGATCACTTTTCTCATTTCATTACGTTATTAAACCATATGAAAATGAAATCTAGATTCCTACTCCTTGCCACCACACTGACCTGTGGTGGTATTTTGTCGTCATGCAAATCAGCATCAGAGGAAGGGGAAGCTGTTTCAGACAACACAACGAAACCAGCCACGCCCCAAGTCATCACCTTTACCCAAGGTGAAGCTCAACACGCAGTCCAAGAAAACTTCAGAAAAAAAGCTTCCGCCATCAAGGAAACCAGCGCGGAAGAGATGAAAAATAAGGTCATCACCTACAAGGAATACAAAATGCCCTATGATTTCATCACCTACGGCGAAGAACCAGAAGGTGGCCACAGCCTCTTCATCTCACTCCACGGCGGAGGTGGCGCACCCGCAGCAGTCAATGACAGGCAATGGAAAAACCAAGTCAAACTCTACAAACCAAAAGAAGGAATCTACCTCGCCCCAAGAGCACCTACTGACACCTGGAACCTCTGGCATCAGGACCACATCGACCCCATGCTATCCATCATGATTGATCGCTTCGTAGCCCACCACGGCGTCAACCCCAATAGAGTCTACATCCTCGGATACTCCGCCGGAGGCGATGGCGTTTACCGCCTAGCACCACGCATGGCAGACCGCTGGGCAGGTGCTTCCATGATGGCTGGTCATCCAGGAGGCGTAAAAGCCCACAACCTCATCAACCTCCCCTATTTCCTCCAGTGCGGTGGAAAAGACTCTGCCTATAACAGAAACGAACTTTGCTCCAAATGGGGCAAAATGTTAGATACACTCGCTGAAGAAAACCCTGGTCACTACCCACACAAATGGATCGTCTACCCAGAATACGGTCACTGGATGAAACTAGAATGCAAGCAAGCCCTCCCATGGATGGCAAAGCACACACGTAACCCATGGCCAAAAAAAATCAATTGGCATCAAACCAAGGTTTTACACAACAGATTTGCATGGCTCAAAAACGACGCCCCAAAACCAGGCGATCTCGTCACCGCAGAAGTCACCGGCCAGACCATCACCCTCACCACCGAGAACATAGAAAAACTTACCCTCAGACTCAACGACAAGCTCTTGAATCTAGATAAAAGAATCATCGTTAAGGATAGCAACGGTAATGAACTATTCAAAGGTAGAGTGGAACGATCAACTGACGTCATAAAGCAATCAATAAACGAACGCCTAGACCCCTCAGACGTAGCAACAGCAGAGCTAGAGGTAAGTTTTCTACCAACCCCTGAGGAAGCCCCAGAAGAAAACAAAGAGCCTGAATCTAAAGAACAGCCAGCACCTGTCTCTGGTTAAAGTTCATTCACAAGAATCGTCCTCACCCTCAAATGAACTTTCTCCCCCGTAGCTTTTTCTATCGCCCGCTTTAACTTCTTAACCACATTGCTTTCCACTGGTTGGGCAGACTCAAGCGTCAGTTCTATCAATGGCAAACCATCCAGATGGCTAGAGCGTTGCACCCGCTTGACCACTATCTCATATTGCTCAGCCTCCGCGGTAAGAACCTGCTCCACTTCCACTGGCCCAGCAATGCGTTCGATCAACACCGAGGTCAACGGCACGATCAACCCCGCCATCACTAACGTAAACGCAATCAGAAATCTACGCGACCACAACCCTCCATTCGCCTTAGTTCGTCCTCGTATCCCAGCTAGATAGAAATTAAACGCAGCGCCCACCACAATGGCGACCACGTTAGTCCCAAACAATAACGCTGCACCCTGAGCTACAGAAAATTTCCCTAGCACCAAACATATCCCCGTAGTCGCTATCGGTGGAACTAATGCCGCAGCAATAGCAACCCCCGCCAAAGCGCTACTCAGCTTAGGCCGTGCCAAACAATAACTCGCAGCCACACCAGAGAAAAACGCAATCCCTAGATCAAGCGTGCTCGGCTCTCCACGCATCGCCAACTGAGCAGTCATCGGCATATCCAGCAATCTAGCCACTAAACCCATCAACGCACCAATAGCCAAAGCACTAAAAAAGCCTAACAAAACAGCCTTCTGACAACGTTTCCAAAGTGGCCAGTTTCCCTGCACCAGCGATAGCCCACCACCCAAAAGCGGAGTCATAAGCGGAGCTACAAGCATAGCACCTATCACCACTGCCCCACTATTAGAAAGTAACCCCAATGACGCTATCATCGTAGCAAGCATCATCAATGCTGCAAAATCAAATGACCATCGAGACTTCTCCTCCACCTCGTCAAACAAATGCACGCGCTCGTCACGATTCAACTGAGGTACATTAAGGTGAAGCAATCTCTCCACTTTATCACGGAAAATACTGCCCATCGGAATCGCAGACCTAAGCACACAAATGCTCAACCCCTTCTCCCCTCGCATCAATTTATCCGGCACAGTGCCGAAAAGCTTCCGTCTAACAGAACTATGCCCAGACGCGCCAATCAAAATCAATCCATAAGCATTCCTCTGAACCTCATTTCGAATACCCTCAAAAACATCGTTATCTAACACCACCTCACAGTGAACCCCATCAGCAGGTATCCCCGCACGCTTAATATAGCGATCAAGATGCGCCATACCAACAGATTCTGAAACTTCATCCACATCAGGCTCTACATAAAATGCAGTAGCATCCTGCCCCTCCATCTCATGCGCCAACTGCAGCGCAACTCTTGAATGCCGCCCACCTCCACAAGGAACCAAGATCTTCTCCTCACTACTATCACCCTCACCCAACCTCACAATCATCACCTCACAGATGACCTCATTAATAGCCTGATTAAGAACCTTTGTATACTGCTCAGGATTATCCTGCGCATCATTGAGCATCAGCATCTCAGGCTTAATCCCCCCCACCAGATCCTTAATCGTGCGAAATGGATTGGTAGTAGCGAGTGCCGTTGACTTAATAGTTTCATCCCCCCATTCCAACTTCGTAACATCTGGCAATGAAGACCCTGGCACCAAACTCACCACATACAAATCCTTACCTTTAGCCGCCGCAAACCTTACCCCTAGATCCACCAAACGGTCACGATAGAAGTCCTCTCTGATTATTAGCAACACACTCATTAAATTTTATCCTTTAAATTTTTTCTCAAGCTCCTTGATTGATATCTGAATCAACGTGGGCCTTCCGTCTGGCGTGCAATACGGCAAGTCACAGCCAAACATCTCATCTAACAGACTCTCAACACTTCGTAAATCACAGGTCTCATATTTTGAAATCCTATTCGCAAGTGTCTCAGCAAATGCCTCAAATGCCATCTGCTTCCCACGCCTCCCCCCCTGAGTCTCTATCAATTCATCAATCATCGCCGTGATAAATTCTCGCGGCTTCTCAACATCCACCAACGACGGCAAACTACGCACCTGAATAGAACCACCACCAAACGGCTCAATAGAGATCCCCGCTTCACTAAAATTCTCCAAGTTACTCATCACCACATCCAGATCACGAGAATCAAGGTCAATCACCTCAGGAACCAACAACCCCTGACTAAGAACCCCATCACTCTTCTTAGCCATAAGCATCACCTTCTCATATGCTATCCTATCCCGAGCGGCCTTTGGCTCCAATAAAACCAATCCATCATCTCCCTCCATCAAAATATAAGTATCATGTAACGCCGATAATATTTTAAACCGAGGACGCTCCACCTCCTCAATCTCTAACACCTCCTGTTGTGGAATAGGCGCTGGGAAGGATGGACTCGGATCCGGAGTATAAGCCGGCTTAACAGGTACATCCTCTCTACTTTTTTCCACCACTTTCTCCTGAGCAACCTCTACAGAATCATCAACAATCGGCCTTCTAACAACCGGAGAAACCTCACCACTCTTCCGTGAAATAATCTTCGCCTCACCACGTGCTACCTGAGAAATCTTAGCCTGCGGAACCCTCCGTGCTTCCACCGCAGTGAGCACCAGGTTTCTCACATCATAAGGCTTATGAAACCTTACCTCTTTCTTAGCAGGATGAACATTCACATCCACCAGCGCGGGATCCATACTGATCCACAACCAAGCAGTCGGATTCAACCCATCTACCACTCCCCCCTTAAAGCCATCCTTTATCGCCCGGCTTATCGCAGCATCCTCCACCGGCCTACCATTCAGAAATACAAACTGCTGACGTCTCCCCTTGCGCGCATAATCTGCCGGCAGCACATATCCTAACACCTCCATCCCACTAACCTCAGTATGCGGCACCTCGATCAATGCCCTACCAATCTCAGCTCCAGCAAGCCCCGCAATCCGCGTCCTTCTATCACTCGTAGCAGGAACATCAAACACCACCCTACCATCCTTCTTAAACGTAAACCTTACCTCTGGATAAGCCAATGCGTGCAGCTTCACCTGATGCTCCACATGTGCCGACTCCGTACTCTCTGTCCGCATAAATTTCCGTCTCGCAGGCACATTAAAAAATAAATTCTTTATCTCAAACACCGTCCCATGCTGCATCCCCGTTACGCGAACATCTTTCACAATTCCTCCATCAACTGTAATCTCTGAGCCCTCCACACTCTCCACCTCGCGCGTCATGATCCGCATCTTAGAAACACTCGCCACACTCGGCACCGCCTCCCCCCTAAATCCCATCGTAGAAATAGCGGCCAACTGCTTCACATCCTTAAGCTTACTCGTAGCATGACGCTCCAAACACATCAGTGCGTCTTCCTTATTCATTCCACAGCCATCATCCGTGATCTTAATCATCGAGCCCCCCCCCTTATGAATCTCCACTTCTACATGCTTAGCATCCGCATCAATCGAATTCTCTACCATTTCCTTCACCACACTCGCCGGACGCTCCACAACCTCACCAGCCGCTACTTGACTGGCTAGAACATCTGATAGTATCTGGATTTTTGACATCTCAGTGATTTATAAAGGCTAGCTATCCAGAGGTCAACTAGGGGCTGAAATAATGAAGCTTTTTATCGCCATCTTACTGCCTATTCACCTGCTCCAGATCTACCGGAAGCGTGTAGCGTTTACCATTTCTGATGATATAGATCTGAGTCATCGTCGTAGACGCAGTGGTCAGAACCACTTGATAGAAATGATTCACGTGATAGATCGGCGTGTTGTTAATCTTGTAAATGATATCACCAGGCAGGATCTTACCAGCCGCCAGACTATTAGGTAAAACATGCCTAACACCTACTCCATTGACAGATGAAGGACCCAGATTGATAGGCTGAATCCCTATTGCATTAAGAATACTCTTAGCTTGCTCAATTGTAAGATTTGGTGCCGGCTCATTTGAGATACCCACATCAGCTTGTGAGATTTTCGCACTCAAAGTTTCAAGCTTCTTCTCCCTCCAAACCACTATTTCTACATCCTTCCCTATGCTTGACTTCTGAATCAAAGACATAAGGTCAGCCCCTCCCCTAATTGGAGTTTCATCATACTCTACAATAATATCCTCCTCCTTTATACCCGCCTTATCTGCAGGTGAGTCCTCCGCAACCTCGTGCACCAAAGCCCCTCCTTCTTCCTCATAGCTGTAGTGCTCACGAACCTGTGGTGATTCTATATCATCAGCATAAAGCCCTAAATACCCGCGCATCGGACGCTGGTATTCCAGCAAATCCATAAAGGTCTTTTTAACAATGTTTGACGGAATCGCAAAACTGATCCCCTGAAAACTAGGGTTCTCTTTATCGCTCGAAAAAATAGATGAATTAATCCCCACAATCTCACCCAGAACATTAACCAACGGCCCACCAGAGTTCCCCGGATTAATCGCCACATTCGTCTGAAAAAGTGATGGCTGTCGATCAGATCTAGAACTTCGTCTTGCCGAAACAATCCCATTAGTAACCGACCTGCCAATGCCAAATGGATTACCAAACCCCAGCACTATATGCCCCTCACGCACCTTATCCGAGTTACCAAATTTCAACGCCTTTAACTTCACCTCAGACTCTATTTTTAATAATGCAATATCAGTCGATGGATCAAAAGCGATGAGCTTTGCTTGGTATTTATCTTCATTAGCCAAGGTAATGATAATTTCCTGTTTATCCGCTATAACGTGATGATTCGTGATGATATGCCCTTCCTCTGAGACGATCACTCCGGATCCCTGACCTTTCACGTTTTCAGGCAGATATCCCGTGCGACCATACCGATCAGTAATACGAGTCTCCTTTGTCCCTGAGGTATCCACATTCACCACTGATGGACGTACCGCATAGGCTATTTTAGCATACTCCACACTCATTTCTGTTAGATTCGGCACCGCAGACATAGGAACTGGTGGTGTCTCCGGAAGTGTGACCGGTATATCCGGATGCTTACCCGCATTATTATCGGTGGCCGGTGGATTTCGCTTTAGAAAATCAAATAGCCCTGGCTGACCAGACATTTTTCTAACTCCTATCGTGAGCAGCAGTGCGCTTGAAAGGACAATGATGAGAACAATGAATCTGCGGTAGCTATCTTGCATATTGAAATTTTAAGTTCAGTAGTTTTTTTTACCAGTCAACGGCAACTTCAGCCTTCTCTCCACCCTTATCGTCATAATGAATCAAACCATTCTTAATGCCATATTCATGCACACATTTGGTGACTTTCACATCATAGCAACAATATTCAGCTATCTTCATCATGAACGACTCATCCTTGGTTTTCTGGAATTGATTCCACCACCTCAACGCATCGAGCCCATCAGCAGTCTTTCCCGTGCCGAGTGAAGACGTAGCGATAGAGTCCAGTTTAAGTCGAAAATCCAACCTCTCTTGTAGATCTAACATCATATCCAGATTAATGGTCTGGCTCGCAAGATCATAGATTGTATAGGCCTGAAGAACCGGGTAATCGAACTGGATATGATTATATCCCACTACCAGATCAGCACTTATGAGCTGATTCACCAGATCATCTACATGTTCTTCATCGTAGACATGATATTTGCCCGTCTTCGTAGAGTAAGTTACACCCACTGACATACCCATTTTATCCTTATGTTTACTGCCTCCCACTGCGGAGAAGCTCTTTTTGGTTTCGAGGTCAAAGTAAACGATGTCTTTCATGGTGATAGTATATTGAAATTTAACTGGAAGCGTGTGAAGGAAATACTAAATGTTATTCCATCTTTTGTAATTTTCCATGGTCGGTAAGAACTCAGGAGGAATCATATAATTCATGATAGAACCAGCAGCCATCATCAAACAAATCACTCCTACCATTTTAAGTGGCGTCAATGGCTTACATTCGGTGATGTTGTTTTTAGGGATATCCCACAAGAACTTCCCATACTTAGATGCAATAAACCAAGAAAATGGTAACCCAATAAGCACAAAGGGAGTCTGCATAGCAAAACCCATTACCCATACCCGTAGAGATCTGATGATCGAACTAGAGATTTCCAACTTATGCCCATCATATCTTCTAAGCTTAATATTCAGCAACCATTTCCCAGGTGTGGTGCCAATATAAGAAAGAGCTAAACCATCTAAAATCAGATAAGGAACCTGGAAGATAAGTTCTTTTGCCACACTCTCCACAACCAGCGGATTAATCCCCATCTGCACCTTCACAATGTAAAGCAAGACCGTGTAAAGCGAGATATCTATCATCCGCGCAAAAAATCGCCTCACCGGATGAAGTGGTTCATTCTTAAACCCAGCTGAATCTGGCTGAGCTAATGGCAGAGGCAATGGCTTCTGTTCAGTATTTTCTAGCTCCTTTTCCAGAGATTCTATCAACTCAGAGGTAAGCTTTTCTTCCTCAGCTAGACCATCTATTGAGTTTGATTTATTAAAGTAATAAGAATACGCAGGAACCTCCCCAAGCGTAACCCAGCCATCGGCGCCTTCATACCATGCTGGCGTACCAGCTTGGAGCTCATCGTTAGAGATCCTATCACGGATGGTGTAAATTTCATGCGGGCCAGTGCGCTCGCCATTTTCTAATAACCAGATTTTCATACTTACATATTGCGTAAAGATTTAGCAGCATCTGCTCTTGAAGCGATCCAAGCGGGAACGAAGGCTGCGAGTGTGCATAAAATAAAGGCTCCTATACAGACAACCGCATTTTGCATCGGATTCAAAATATGAGGCAGTACCTCCACTCCATAATAATCTTCAGGGAAAGGATTAAATCCAGCTTTTGTCAACACTCCCTGAATCACACCAAGATTAGCCAGAACAACCCGCGCCAACCCATAACCAATAATCGCCCCCAACGCCCCCACTATCACACCTTGCAGAGTAAACACCTGAGTGACTTGCCCAGGCGTAGCCCCAAGTGCTTTCATCACTCCAATTTCCCTTTTTTTCTGATAAGTAATCGTAAACATCACAGCACCAATCGAGAACACCGCAATAAGAACAATGAATGACAATGCTATCGTCATCATCGTTTTCTGGCTACTAATCAGAGCAAATTGCTGCTTGTGATGCTCCATCCAAGTCTGCCCTTCCCAATTTCCCGAGATAATTCCGCTAAGATCTTTTTCTAAATGTTCCGCTGCTTTGTATGGCTCGCTTAATGTAATTGCCACTCCCTGAACGGCTCCCGAGTTCCCCGCTCCTGCCAGTTCTTGCGCCAGTAACATAGGTGCAAAAATATCGGGCCCCGGAGCAAATGGATCCGTCTGGTAGATCCCCACGATGATCACATCCTTAGGTAATGCCACATCAGTCATCGCCTGCTTATCCATTTTATCAACGTTCAGAGTTTTGATTTCTTCTAACAACTCAATCGCAGACTTCTTAGTTCCCACAGGATAAAAATTTTTCTCCTCCGGGTCATCTACATCATATTCCGTAGAGGTCAGGATTTGCTCATTCAGCCTCTCTAGCATCTCGTGCTCGCCCGTCCGGATCTCAGCACCATGCCATGCTCCAATTTGAGCTTTGAGCTCCGCTGACTGTGGATTAAACATCATCTCACGCTCTTCACCATCCGCGTTTTTGCTAAGAATGAGATGTCGGTTTAGTTCAGAAATCACATTCTCAATCTCCTCTGGAAACTGCTCCTTCAGAGGTTTATAGTCTTGCTGATCGAGAATCGGCTTTAACTGCTTAAGGTTTCTATTAGAAATGATCTCAACCTTATCTCCAATCATGATGCCAGAAGACTGCGCGTAAACGGACGAGATAGTGGCAAAATACCCCTCACCCATCGGCTCACTCCCATCTTGGAGTAACTTATTGAAATCTTTCATCGAGTCCGCGTTCGCCGTATCTAGTCCACGCATCCTAGAGACTACAATTCCATCATTAATCTCCAACAGAACATGATCCTCCACTAACGGATAAGCATTTTCCACACAAGGCTGCTTCTTGAGCTCCGCCAGGTGTGACCTCCACTGATCCTCGACAGTGAGCTCGGTCCCGTCCGGTTTTAATCCATAGTCCCAAGCTTGGACATAGGACGTAATGTGAGGCGCTCTGCCTAGAACACGTGTCTTGATAAGATCCTCAAACCCATCCATCACAGATAGCACCACGATAAGAACCATGACCCCAATGGCTACACCGGCAAGCGAGATGAGCGTAATTACAGAGACATTAGTACGGATCGGATTAAGATACCGCAAGGCGAGCATTAGACTGAAGTTTTTCACCATTAGGATGACGGATAGGTAAGGTTGCTAGAAAGGGTTTAGTTAAAATTTGTGCATAAAATTCGCATGTTCCCGTCCATTGTCCATGGTAAAGTGAGGTTAAAATTTACTCAATCCCAGTATCTAGCAAACCTCAGCCAACTAAAGATGGTCATGCACAACCATAAAACAAGTATCACCGCTGTATCTATACTTAAATCCAGTAAACACCGCCACTCCTAGTGACCAATGCTGGATTTCAAGACACAAAAAAACCAGAGAGTTTGTCGTGTTGACTGCTCTCTGGTTTTAAATATGTATCGACTGACTATTATACAGTCAGTCTAGAATGTATTATGGTCCAACTACTGTACCGTGCTCAGGAACTGTGTCCATGATGCTCTGTGTAGAACCACCGAATTCAACTTCCACATCACCTGATTGTGCTGAGTCTGTTGTATCTACTGGGCCAGATAGCTTGATAGAATGTGCTTTACACTCGCCATCAACCTTAAGGATGATCGCTTTTCCTTTCCAAGTGTTAGCAAGGAATGAATTTCCATCTTTACTTGAGTCAAACACGATTGGTGAAGAAGAATCACCTGGATCTAGACCTTCAACATATCCCCAGACGTTCTCTGCGTCTTCGAGAGTGCCGTCATTGTTTGGCTTATCATCAGCAAGACCCATTTTCTCACCCTGTCTGTGGTAGAAGTATTTCTCATCAGAAACGTGTCCACCGTCGAAGAGCAACTGGAAGTATCCTGCTGCATTACTACCTGTAGATGAAGTTGAGTCATCCTTAGCATCTTCATCAGGGAAGATGTTGTCATTCTGAGCCATGTAACCCAGAAGTGCTGAGTTGATCATCTTTGCGTTTGAGATTGCCTCAGTACGTGCTGATGATTCTAAGTGTTTCATGATTGGTCCGTATGATAGACCAGCTAGTGACGCGATAATCGCGATCACCACGAGCAGTTCCACAAGTGTGAAACCCTTACGCTTACGCTGCTGCGTTGGTTGTATATTTGTTTTCATTTTATTATTTATGGTTACTTATATGGTGCTTTGGCTAACTTAATCTAAATTAAACTAAGAAAAACCTCAGCCTTTTATGTATCGGATAAAAACTCTTTATCCACTTATAAAACTACTCGATTTCTCGCTCAGCACAAGCTAAAAAATGTAACCATAGCGAGAAACTGCAGTCATTTCAGGTCACTTTATTACTAAGCTACCGCAAGTTATAGGCTTACAACGCAGGCACATCCTCAGGAATTGGCTTCAGTCCAAGCTTTTCCAAGGCCGGCTCCATTGCTTCAGCCCACACATTGTATCCTAATTTTTTCGGGTGCAGATCGTCTGGCATAACCTCTTTACTCAAAAAGCCTTTCTCATCCAGGAAATGATCGCTAATATCCAGAAAGTGAATACGCTCCCCATCTGCCAGTTTAGCAATGTGCTGGTTGATCTCCACATTGATTTCTCTCATAGCATGCGATGGCTCTGCTCCTCTAGGAAAGACACCAAGAAGTAAAATCTTAGCTTTCGGGCACCTAGCACGTATAGTCGAGACTATCATCTGAATTCCCTCAGCAGTCTCGGATGCGTCTTGCTTTAAATGGCCAGTATTGTTCGTGCCTATCATCACCACCACTACTTTAGCGTTCTGCTGATTACTCAGATTCCCATTATTAAGACGCCACAACACATTCTCGGTACGGTCTCCCGAGAACCCCAAATTAAGTGCATTTCTGTGCGCATAAAATTTATCCCAAGTCTCTTTGCCTCCCGTTTCGAAAAAATGAGTAATAGAGTCTCCTACAAAGATCAGATCATGAGCATTACCTTTAGCCTCTTTATTTTTCTCGTTATGGCGCTTCTGCCACCATGCAGCATGGAGCTTATCTTGTGGAATAACTGCCGAGTGCACATGATAGTCTTCACGGAGTTGCTCGAGCTTAGAAATCATCTGTTTCAAAGTATCAGCATAGGCTGGATCTAGATGCAATGACCGCATCTCCTGTGGATCATTCACCAGATCGAAAAGCTGATACTCCTTAGCTTTAGGAATCCACATAATCTTAAAGTCTTCAGTACGCACGCCATCATGCTCCGCCACATTGTGCGTGGACTCACCATAATACCGATAATACAAAGCATCTCGCCAGTCTGCTACTTTTGCCCCACTCTCTTTAATAATAGGAACGAGTGATACACCCTGCATATCTGATGGGATTTCAGCTCCACATAGCTCAAGAAAAGTAGGGGCAAAATCAATATTCTGGATCAATGCATTACTCACAGAACCAGCTTTAATCACACCAGGCCAACGAATTAAAAATGGCATCCTAAATGATTCCTCAAACATCCAGCGTTTATCATACCAACCATGCTCACCAAGATAGAAACCTTGATCTGATGAATAGATAACAATCGTATCATCCGCTAACCCGCTATCGTCTAGATGCTTAAGAATTTCACCAATACCTTCGTCCATGCTACGTATCGAGCGAAAATAGTCTTTTATGTAGCGCTGGTATTTCCACTGAGTCACCTCTTTATCGCTGAGCTCCCCGGCTGTCATCGCTTTAATGAATTTCTGATTCTTTGGCTCGTATGCAGCATCCCATACTTTTTTCTCCCTAGGAGTCATCCTTGTGTATTCTGCATTTCCCCAAGCCGTGGAAAAATGTTTAGGAAACAGGTTTGGTCCATGAAACTTCATATCATGCGCCCATGACATATGCTCGGTGATCCCCATGGCATGCTCAGTGAGGACGGATGAGCGACCAGAGTAGTCGTCAAATAATGTAGCCGGCTCAGGAATCTCTACATCATCAAATAGCGTAAGGTGACGCTGTGCCGCCGCCCAATTCCTGTGAGGTGCCTTATACTGAATCATTGCCATAAACGGCTTTTCATTAGCCTGAGCTTGCTTGATCCAGTTCAATCCTTTCTCCGTCACTAGATCATTACAATGGCCTTCAAAACGTTTTTTCTCGCCATCCATCTGGGTAAAATCAGGGTTGTAGTAATGCCCCTGTCCCGGAAGCACTTCCCAATAATCAAATCCTACAGGATGCGTATTCAAATGCCATTTACCAATCATCGCCGTCTGGTATCCCACTGCCCGCAGTAACTGAGGAAAAGTCTGCTGCAGTCCATCAAAACGGGATGAGCGGTTATCCCGATATCCATTCAGATGCGAGTGCTTCCCGGTCAGAATACATGCACGCGATGGCCCACAGATAGAATTTGCACAATAGGTGCGGTGTGAAATCATCCCCTCTTTAGCTAGTCTATCTATCGCCGGTGTAGGAGCTATGTCTTTAAATGGTCCGCCATAAGCAGAAATAGCATTAATCGCGTGATCATCAGAAAAGATAAAGACGATGTTCGGTTTACTTTTCTTAGCCTCTTCCTCAGCAAAACATAACGAGGTAGAAATGCTCATAGCGAGCAATGAAATGGTCAGATATTTTAACATACTTCCAAAGCTGAGGAAGTAGTTCATCCCTGTCAAATAGGAAAACTAAACCTCCATTGAAATGATCGAATTATGTCCACCCATCCCCACAGCAATTTTTAACAAAGTCGCATCTTTAAATGAGATAGCTTCTTCAGGTAAAGTGAACGGCTTAGGAGGTGCTGTTAGATTAGGTAAATTCGGAGGTAGTCCGTGATCACGCATGTAATGAGCAAGAATAGCTGTATCCAGTGCTCCACTCGCACCAACTGAATGACCAGTGAATGGCTTCAGCGGATGAAGACTAATTTCTTTCTCTGGCTGAAGCGCAGCCACCAAGGCCGCTTGCTCAGCCTGCGCATGAAGTAATGTCCCGCTAGCATGTGGACAGACCGCCGTGATATTCTTGTCTGTTAGATTCGACACAGCTTGCTGCAAACACCTCCTCAGCCCCCTACCATCACTAGGCATCCCAATCGGCGAATCTGCATCTGAGTTACACCAGTAACCAGTAATCTTAGGTGCGTCCGAAACATCTTCAGAGGTAAGAACTAACGCCGTCCCCGCTTCCCCAGGAGAAAAGCCAGATGTCTCAGGGTGGTATGGATCATTGATCCCATTGGTAGTCAGCACCCCCGTATGCTGGTAGTGTTTGATAATTTCAGGCACTAACGGCAGCTCGATCCCAAGCACAATCGCATGTTTCACAATACCCGCATCTAGTAACATCTTAGCATACCCCAACGCATCTAGCGAAGCCGCACATCCACTAGCAATAGTCTGCCATGGCCCTGTGATTCCTAACTCAATAGACACCGCAGAAGCAATCTCGCCATGCATAGAATTAGATGCAGCCATAAGCTTAAATGGTCGCCTGCCAGGCCAATTTGTAAGATACGCATTACCGCGAGACGAGCCCGCAATAATCGCAGCATGCTTCAGATCCGATGGCGAAAGCCCAGCATCCTCAATAGCCTCCAAAGCACAATGAAGTGCCAGAGCAGATGCTGGCGCCCACTTCCGGGAAAGCAAAAGCGACCGATCCTGAATCCACCCACCTTGCATATTTCCATAATCACCATCAGTCAGCAACTCATTCAACGGCCTCAGCCCATCGCGTCCAGCCTCCATATTAGAAGCGTGCTCAGCTGGTGTGTTACCGAGTCCAGAGAGAATAGAAATGCCGAGAATGCTTGTCATGATGAATCGTGAAAAAGTAGAGGGAAATAACGGTGTGCCGTGAGCCTAAACCAATTCCATACTATCGGCTAATCTAAAGTTGCCGATGTCTCAGATTTATCAACCTTCTTAATAATCCAAGGCATCACACACTCAGCAAGCATCACGATGACAAAGCAGACTACCGATGCAACACACCAAAATGTGAAGTTTTCTCCATGCTTAGTGAGGGTAATCATTTCTTCCATCGGTTTCTTAGAAAGCCCCATCTCGCTTAATGACTTGAGATCAGCCATAGTGCTCTGGTAGAGAAAAAGTAGCCCCCCGAGACCAAAACCTAACAAGATCCCGAAAAACTTCCTCGTCATCGGCAATATACTACAAACGATAGCCGTAATCATTGCCCACTTAAAAAGCTTCATGAAATCTGGGTAGCTGAAGGTAAGTTTTACTGGATCTCCCAGCTCAATATCTGCTAGCGAATAATTATAATTACTTAGAATACCTACTATAGGAATCACTAGCAGAGCGGCATACACTATCTCCAATAAGACTATTTTCTTCTCAAATTTCTTCATGATTTTTTCTTCCAAAGGCTCACAAAGATAATCAAGTAAGAAAGCACAATCCACACGAGCAGATTATTGATCGCGGAGTATGCTGGCCCTAGAAATTTATACTGTGTTCCCTTGCTGTATTTAACATCGCGACGGTGATCGACAGTGTCTGTCAGAATCTGGATGTCGGTTCCGTAAGCTATATTATACGCCTGCTTATGCTCACCAATCATTTCATTATGGATGGCTAAATTCTGCCAACTAGTATTCACATCAGAAACCTGCTGATAGTCCTGAGTTGTCTCATTCCCGGCTTCATCCCATGTCACTGTTTCCTTCGAACCGTCAGAGGTAAGGAATAATGGAGACTTAGTTCTATTACTGACACTAGGCAACATCCGCCCATAAACATGGGAGACATCCACCATCCGTTGAGCAGAAAAACTCGGAATTATTGACGCTACAGACCTCACAGATTTCGTCATTTCAGGCAGTGTGATCACGAACCCACCAAGCAGAATCTGAGGAATGAGTAACAACGGAACCCACATCACCGCTTGAGTAGTCGAGCGAACAATAGAAGAAACAGTGAGCCCCATGCAGACCCCAACAAAGGTCGCTAGTAAAAATGCTCCTAAACGTAAACTTAAAGACTGACCGATCACTCCCCCTATCGATGATCCTTTAATCGTTTTCTGAACTTGATCATCACCCATGATCGGAGACCCATCTTCGAGAGATAATCCGACCGTTCCGGAATCTAAGATGTTTTCTTTAAGATAAAATGTCTTAGCAAACCAAGCGATCGATCCTGAGTTCGCGACGCTAGGCTCCTCCTCTTCCGCTATGGTTTCTTCTTCAGAATAGTCATCTGACATCGAATCCATATCATCACTATCCATCGGGTCATCCACCGGCACGAAGGTATCTGGAGGAACTTCCCTACTGTTATCAACGATGTAAGGATTCTCCCGCTCAATCAGGTTTTCTTGGAAGATCTCTTCATCAAATTCAGGTGGATGGAAATAATTTCCTGCAATAACAATAACCAGAAACAGCACTAAACACTGCGCAGAGGAAATAAAGCCCTGAAAAATAACCTTACTCATTACATAGCAATTAATCCCGAGTCCACAAACCCGTTCGCGCTGATAGATAGGCATCTCACCTACGATCTGCTGAGCACCATTCGAACATCCAAACCACATCGCAGCAATCAAACCAATAAATGTCCTGAACCCCAAATCATCCGATGACCACGCCGTAAGCAAACCGATAATAATCACCTGAGCAAAAAGGAACGCGATGTTCAGCCAGTCCGCCCGCATAATGGTCCACTGTCGCTTGAGTAAAGTGAGCAACTTCAAAGGAGTAGAAGGACTCTTTTTCTTAGTCGGCGAACTTTGATTATCCGGAAGTAGCTTGATCTTGTGTGCATTCCGCTCGTTGTACTTCGCAAGCCAGTCTTCAGCGGTTTTAGTGCCATTAAGAACCGTAGAATAAATTCGCTCCAACGGCGAGGTCATCACGGTCTTAGTAGCAGACACTGAATGGTCTCTCTCATTGAAAAATTCACGCGCTTCATTCGTACTACCAGTAAAGATGAGCCGTCCAGAATGAATGAAGAAAAGACGGTTAAAAATAAATGCATTCTGCAAAACGTGAGTGGTGCATACAACAGTCAGTTTATTCAGTGAAAGCGACTGCAACAACTCCATCAGCGACTGCTCCGTCGCTGGATCTAGTCCAGATGAAGGCTCATCGAGAAACAGAATCGATGGCTTCGAAAGCAACTCAATACCAATACTCACCCGCTTTCGCTGACCACCAGAAAGAGTGCTAATAATTTTCTTCCTGTGTTCTGTCAGCCCTAAGGTTTCCAAGGTACGGTCAATGAGAGTTTTCAACTCTTTGCTCTCTAACTTAAGCCTCAATTTACCACTATACCAGAACGCCGCATACACCGAGAGTTCTTGGTGAACAATGTCATCCTGTGGAACGTAACCAATCGTCCCTGGATATTTCTGGGCTAGCACTAGATTGGAAACACCACCAATTGTGACCGTCCCCTCAGAAGCTGGTCTCATACCACAGAGCGCATCAAGAAAAGTTGACTTACCTTGTCCAGATCCACCAAGAATACCGATGAACTCACCCTGCTGAATCTGAGTGCTGACATCGTTTAAAATTCTCTTTGGCTTACCTGTTAGACGGTCTTTAACCGTGACTGAAATGTTCTCAACATTGATCGAACCCTCATCTAAATGGTCTATCCGCACTAGTGATTTACCAGTGAATTCAAACAAATAATCAGCAACCGCGAAACGATCACCAAAGACGAGGCTGTCTTTATTGATGATAAGTTTACCATTCAGTTCAGTACCTATCTTACCAAGATCTTCAATAAACCATTGGCCATTCTCCTTAGATAGCTTGGCATGGTTACTTGAGATCAGAAAGTTGTCTTGATCTAGGCAGAGTTTACTCAGCCCTTGATCTTTCTCTGGATTACTCCTGCCAATAATCAGTTCACTGACCCCAGCTAAATCCAACTTGTTAGCATCAACTCCGTTCCACAACGGTGCATTTGAAATACGCTCAAAGTGGATTTGCACCTCGTTGTTGACATTTATCATGTCGTTGTTCGAGAGCCTAGTTGGCTGAGGGCTGAGAGCTTCTCCGTTCTTAGAGGCTATAGCCTGCGAGCTTAACTTGGTAGCCATCCAAGTGCAGAGCCTCCTGTTCCAGCATAATTCTAAAATAGCGGATTCTGCAGCAGCTTCGCTCTGACTGAGCGCATACTTGCCATCGCGTTTAAGTAGGTAGCTAGAACCTTTGTTGAGCTCTATTGGCTTTGAGTTACCGCCTGAAGAGCGCTGGAGTTTAATTGTACCTACCATGGAAATGTTGTATTCTTGAAACTACTAGAGAGTATTAATTTGGAGGGTCGAAGGATGGAAAAGTGACTATTTTACTTTTGACCAGTCAATCACATGCTCACCTGGACGCGCTTGGATAGTTGGCTGAGCTTTAGGCTGGGGCTGGGGACTTGCTTGAGGTTGCTGCTGAGGAGTCGTTGGTGTTGTTGCCGGATTTCCTTGCTGTGTAGAATTACTCGCAACCTGAGAAGGATTCTCTTGAGTATTTTCTTTGCCAGTATTGGACAATACCCACTCACCGCTAAGGTTACCCTTTGCATCCCAGTAGAGAGTGCTAGGAGCGTTCTTCGTAGAAGAATAGATGTTCATGATAACTGTGGCATTAAACGGAAAGTCAGTATCAATCTCCACCTTACCTAAAGAGTAATTCCTCACCTTGATGTCGGTCTTCTGAGTCTCAATTGTTTTCTGCAGTTTATCGACTTCATTCATGAGCCCTAAGCGAACCTTGTCTGCATCTACCTGAATACCTGAAGCTTCTGCATCTCCTGCTTCTGGCCTAGTAGCTAACTCTGCGCGAACACTATTAAGCTCAGACCTTAACTCTTTAATCTGAGTTTCCTTTGCGACCAATTGACTCTTTGCGGCATCTCGCTCTGCTTCAAATTTGATTGCTTCTCGCTCATAGCTCACATCTGAAGTTTCCTTACATGAGGAAATGAGCACACAACCTAGTAGTAAATATTTTGGTTTCATTTTCATAACATTTTTTATCTCACTGCTTTAATACTTAAAGGCTGACCATACACATTCGTGAATGCCATCACCGTGTCGCCTTTAGTTAGTGGAGGTAAGTTTTTACTGATCAGAGTATGGGTTTGATTATTCATTCTGATCGTCACTTCTTGCGCGCTAGTTTCTCTCACTTTCGACTCTAAAGCCCTACCACTAAATGCACCGACGAGTTGCCCCGCTATTCCCCCTACGATGCTACCTGTACCTGACCCTATATTTTTATATCCTACCGCCGCACCACCTAAACTCCCAGCAAATCCTCCTACTCCAGAGTTCTTAGTCACACGGATAGGGTAACTACTTACCACAGTGGCCATTTGCATGCTCGATGCCGTCGTCCTGTGAGGAGCATAAGTCACACTACTTTGTTGTGAACAGCTAGTTACAAAAAGAGCGGTCACAATAGCAGCGCTGGCGCTCTTTACTCTACTATAAATCATTCTATTCATCATACTATTCTCACTATATTCATTAAAATATCAACGATAAACTACTCTAACGGAACTCCTAGCTTCTTAAGTGCTGCTTCAGCTGGCTTGTATCCTTGTTTTCGCGCCTCCTTATAATACTTGATGGATTTCTCTCCATCACGTTTCACCTTACCCATACCGCTACTGTAAATAGTCCCTAAATTATACGAGGAAGCCCCGTGACCAGCATCTGATCCTTTAGTGAAATACTCGACCGCTTTCTCAAGATTTAGCATCCCAAATTCTGGTTGACCGTAGATCACACCTAGGTCTCCATAAGCATCCGCGACGCCTCCTTCAGCAGCTTTCTCGTAGTATCTAACTGCTTCAGCGACGTTTTTCTCAACCCCCCATCCTTTCAAGTAACAAAGTCCCAAGTTAATACTAGACTCAGCATTGTTCGCATCAGATCCCTCCTTAAATAACTTCACAGCCTTTCTCTGATCCATGGTCACGCCTTCACCATGCAGATACATCGATGCCACATTATTTTTAGCTAAAATATCCCCCTGTTCGGAAGCCATAATGAACCAGCCAACAGCTGATTTTAAATCTTTTTCTACTCCTTCACCCTCTATAAGCTTAACTCCTAAACTGAACTGACTATCGATAACTCCAGCCTCAGCAGATGAAATGAGCTCTTTGATTTCAGCTGAATAGCTTTTTCCGATAGAAGAAAAGACCACCGCTACTGAATCACTATTTATATTAATTTTATGCTTACCATTAGCACTGATTATTTCCAGTTCCCCCTTTAACATAGGCAACTGAAGCTCCACGAAACCATTTCCATTAGTGAGTGGCGTGAGTGACTCACTAGAGATCCCTTTGCTAAAGATCTCTTTCACCTTAGGCTCGTTGATCGTATCTAAATTCGGCTTAAATCTTAATTCCTCATAAGCAGGTAAACCATATAGCCTCACTGGCTTCTTAGAAACTTTTATCTCCCACACAATGCTCTCCGTATTTTCATTGATCGACTTCTTGATCTTGTCACATCCTGGTAGAATGAATTCTGTTTTGATAGGAAATGTAGTATCCATCGGCAAGATCAGCGTCACTTCATCCCCCTTAGTCTCCTTCTTTAAATCCAAGCCGATATCCACAGGGTAGAGGTAAGTTTTCATCAGCTCAGCTGTTTCCGGATATTCCTGGCCAGCAAACTTCACGATAGAACTAAACTTAATTATCCGGCTAGGAACCAAATTTAACTTGGTCGGATAAACATGTTCATCTCCAGACTTTGTTAAGCTACTTTTATTGAGCTTAATTGGAGTAATTCGATGCGTAGTGGACTTCAATTTCAAAGTGACTGGTGCATCATCCCAAGCAGCAAATGCCTCCGGCTCTAATGTCATGGAAAACTGATCACTGTCTTCTGACCTTACAACACTGAGTTCATCACCATTATTCGCATAGATCACTAGCGGATTCGAGTCCGTGACCTCCAGCCCTTTAAGATCGCTAACTGTGATCATAATTTTCTCACTTCCCGAAACCGCAGGCAGAGATACAACCGGTTTGTCTGAGGCCTCATCATCCCGAGTAGTTTGCCCAGCAGTGGATTCATCTATCTTCTCTCCTGAATCAGCTAGAAAATATTTAGTCCCGAAATAACCACCCACAGCAAGTGCTACAAACAATAACAAAAGTGGAACCAGTTTTGACTTTTTCTTTTCCTCTGCCTTTACTTTTTCCTGCGGCTTCTTCCTAACTGGCTTCTCAACAGGCTTCGTAACTTTTGGTGGCGTAACTTTTTCCGTAGATTTCTGAGCTATTTTCTTAGTAACTGGGAGAGCCTCGGGTTCGTCAAAAGACTCAATTTCAAAGTCTATATCCTCAATGATCTCCTGCGGATCAGCAATTACCTCAGGAATATTTGATGCTGATGTAGATGCTGGTGCAGGTGCAGGTGCCTGAGCGAGATTGGCGGCAGCCACCGGATCTGTCGGGCTAGCAAAACGTCCAGACATTCCAGACATCGATTTATGAGCATCGATCAAGAAACTTTTCCTCTGACCTTTCATCTCTTGCGTGCTAAAAATAGAGGCCGAAGAATCTGCCGAGGTGTTCTCCATTTCGCTCAATTTAGCAAGGAAATCAGCCGCCGATGCAGGCATAATCTCTGCAGCAATCACTTTACTGATATAATTATTAGACTCCTCAGAAAAGTTCGAGGTAGAGACATGGGCGGTCGGCGTTAGATAAGCACTCTGCTTTACCTTCATCCCTGAAACCGCACTATAAATAAACCCAGCAAAGCTTGATAATGTAGATGTTGCCAAGTCTTCATTACTTAAAGTCATAGAGACATCATCCACAGATTGGGAGTCTACAAACTTAGGAATACCAAATACTTCGACCGTTTCTAAAATCTCATTTCCAACCGCTATTCCCACTGTGAAATAATTGACCCATTGTTCCTTAGTAAGATGTAGAGGTTGATCAGCAAACGCTAACTTTATTTCGTTATGCGATAGCTGTAACCCAGGCATCCCAATTCGAGCACTCTCATCAATAGCACGAGCAATACTCTGGAACAAATGGTTGTATTTAGAAAACCTTAACTCCCCTACCTGCTGGACCAGTAAGGTCACATCAGCAAGTGGATAAGGAGTCGATAAATAACACACCGCCTCATCATATTCCCCCCGATGCACAAACGGAGATAGCACCCCCACATCACTAGCTAAAAGCTTATCAGCATTTGTGATAACTTCCTCGAACGCTGAATCTCGACTATCAGGAATATAGATAGAACTTCTTATACTAGCGTCTTGTTTACTGACACAATTATACAATGTACCGTGAATATCCTGATGCACTATCTCTAGAATATCCCAAATCTCAGACCAGTCCACATTGACCTCCTCAACTTGTTCTTTAAGGCTCTCTAAGTTAAACCCCTCAGGTATAATGCTCGGAAAAATACCGCCACCAATGTCTGCTGGTTTTGCAACTTCAGGAGAAGGCGCTTTCAATTCTGGATCTTCTAGATCTACCAAAACTTCTCGCGCTGAAGTATAGCGCTCAGCCTGATCTTTGCGTAATAACTTAGACAGGATAGCAACTGCATCCGCCTCTAAACCATCTGGAAACTCATTATCATAACGATCAGACTTCAGCCGATGATGAACAAGCTGAGCAGTAGAAGTGTGCTCGAACGGTGACCCGCCCACTAGTAAATACCACAGAGTTACCCCCACAGAAAATAAATCACTGCGCTCATCCAATTCCTCTTCTTTAAGTTGTTCTGGTGAGGCCGTAAGCGGACTACCTAAGAACCCTCCCTCATTGGTTAGCAGGACATTTGTCTTGTGACTCGAACTCTGCTCTAAAACCTTGACCAAGCCGAAGTCGATCAACTTAAGATTCATCGTCCCATCATTCTCTGACAGCATGATGTTAGATGGCTTAATATCGCGATGAAGCAACCCCTTACCATGAGCTTCCGTAAGAGCTGAGAATATTTGCTTTGCCATCCTCTTCACTGCTGACCAGGGCTGAGGTCCATTAGCTTTCGCAAACGCTTCTAAGTCATGCCCAGCACAGTAGGTCATAGCATAATAGAAAATACCTTCAGACTCACCAAAATCATAGATCTGAGCTATATTAGGATGCTCAAGCAAAGATGCAGCTTGAGCTTCCTGTAGAAATCGTTGCTTCGAATTTGACCTCCGAATCAAGCTCTCATTAATCACCTTGAGCGCACAAAACCTAGGGAGGTGTTTGTGCTCGGCTTTATAAGTAGTACCAAAAGCACCTTTACCTAGTTCCCAGTTCTGCCCATCACCGTTTTTAAGCACCCGGTAATTCCCTAATTCAATGTCTTTTTCGTTTCCCGCCATCTGTTACAAAATAATATTCCTTATTTGTAGAGGTTTTCTCGCCTTTATAAACCCAAAAAGCAAAATCCAGAATTTTAATCATAAAATCCTGGATTAAGCTTTATAAACCAAAGAGATATTCTTGATTCTCTGGTGAAGTGAAAACAAGTTTATTTATTGAGTGTAGTAAGCATTAGGCACAACCATAGTTTCGCCCTTATTAACCCCTATAACCTTGTTCTTTTCAGTCTTCGTGTCTTGGACATAGACGGTTGTCTTTGTCTTATACACGGTTGTTGGCTCAGTAGCACAAGATGCCATAATGACACTCGCAAAGCCAAGCATGATTAGTTTCAATTTCATAGTTCGGCTAGTTTAGTGAGAGATCGCTCTGAAGTCCTCAGGATTATCCTTAGGCGCTACATATACTTTCTTAGGCTTAGGTGTTACTTTAGGCTTAGTCACTTTTTTAGGCGGAACTTTTACAATGCTGATGTCCTGCACGTGCACTGGAGCAGGTGTGCATGATGAGAAGATTGCAGCTGTTGCTACTAATAAAATTGCAGTAATTGTCTTTTTCATAATTTATATATTTTAAGTATTGGTTGTTTTATCTCTAGGATTAGTTTGACTTAGCAGGTCCAGCAGCTGGTGCCACATTTGGATCAACTGGATCTAGTCTCTCACCGCCACCTCGGCGACCTACGATCACTGACCAAGCTCCTAAACCATTTGCTCTAGCTACGTGTAGAATCACTCTCACTGTTCCTGTGTAAGAAGCTCTAAACTTCACACCTGCGCGTGAGCTAGATCTACGATCTTTAAGGATAAGTGCGTTTGTTTCGTCATAGATATAAATATCAAGATCTTTAATGTATTCATCGCGACCTGCAAGGAAAACATAATCGATACCTTTCGTGATTGGCACCAAGAACGAAATCTTAGCTCCTGACCCATCGACTCCATCGATAGAAGGCACCATCTTGTAATCTCTGTCCTTATAGTAAACGCCCATGCTGTAGGCATCATCAGTTGATTTAACCGGATCTTGCGCATTTGCTGCATTGCAGAAAACAAAGGCACAAGCCATCATTGTTGTTAGTATCTTTTTTATCATAGTTACGTATTTGGTTGTTATAGGGGAGGTTTTATTTCTGTTATTTAGTATGGGTATTAAGGTTATTAAACGTTATCGTTTGTTTGCGATCGCGAGTTTTCTGAACGCTGAAGTAGCTTCATAAATCTTCGTTACATTCTCCTGAGTCACGCTTCCCTGAAGCGGTATATTCACCATTGGGTAAATTTTCTTCAATGTGCCAAGCATGCTTTTGATAACAATATCTTTCTGAGTAGACTCGTCTAATGCTTCTATTTCCTTTATCATTTGCTTCACAAGCATAGGTTCACGTAGAAGAGCCGCTGTATCAGCACTGTACTCCTGCTTGATCACACTAGTCATCATGTGTGCTCCTTCCAGCCAGCCTGCCGCGATGAGAATCACACGTCTATTTTTAAGCTCTTTCTTAGCAAGTGTTCCCAACACATCTTTCTGCAAGAAACCTAGCTCGAGAAATACTCGGTTCCAGTCCTTCTTATTCGCATAAGTTTTTACTTTATTAGCGCGTTTAAATGTACTATCTGATGCTCCTATTTTTTTTGCTAGCAACTCGATGTCAGCTGCAGATTTATTGAGAAGCTCCACATCTCTAGCCATGATAGAAAGCACTCCATCACTCATCCGCATGCCAATCATGACCGGCACCATCACATTTTCATCCGAGTAATTATTCCGATCCATATAGTTGAAATAATTACGGCCGACAGACTTCCAGTCCACTTTGCCTTTCCCTAAGACTTGGTTCACAGCAATCATTTTATCGATCACTGTTGGTGTCACCATGCCAGCATCACGCACATCCTCGTTAGGATTGAATGTGGGCTTTTGAGCACTAAGCGTGTTACTTAGGCAGATTGCAGACAGTGCCAAAACAGGCAAATGGAATAATTTATTTTTCATAGAGTTCATTGTTGTAGAGTCGATTAATTGTTGTCACTTAACTATTACCACTCTTGTTAAGTGACAGCAATGATTTACTAGTGACAGAGCGGAACCCCATACCAGCTGCTCTACTTTTCGTTCTATCGCTGTAGCTGTCTGCCTTTTTCTAATTCTAAGCCCAGCTCATTATGGAGCCTTACGCCCTCAGCATTTCTCTCGTTCATTGTATCATGATATGCGCATGAGTTCATTCCTAGAGTAGCTCCGATAAGGCATAGTAGTGTGATTAATTTTTTCATTTTATTAATTAGTTGTTTGATTAAATACTAGTTAGAAGCGAGTGACTCATAGCCAACCAATGTCTGTCTCTGCTTAGCTAATGTTGCACGATGGTTCTGAGCAATGCGCACTTCTTTCGCAAGCATAGCTTTGTCTGATCCATGTAGTTTTGCAACTGTAGCCTGTCTTGATTGAATCAAGCTGTCGGTCTGTTTGATAGCATTATCCACAGATTTTCTTTCTACTCTAGCGAGCTGCTTTCTTTCTGCAGCACTCTTAGCTCTAAGCTGAGCGATACGCTGATCTACTCGGCGATTATATGCAGCAAGCTTTCTGTTATTATCTTTAGCCGCTGCAATCATGCTTTGAAGATTCTGATTCGATAACCTCTTATTCTTTGCATTGTTAGCCTGATTCTTCCCTACCTGATTTCCTATAACACCACCTAAAAGTCCACCTAAGATAGCTCCTTCAGAATTTTTAATACCTAACTTATCCGCTAATAACGCTCCGGCGATCGCTCCCCCTACTGCACCTACAGCTCTCGCTTGGCCTAAAATCTGTTTCTCTTTAGAATCGTATCCTATACTACCCACCGCGGACCTAGTTCCTACTCCGCCGATAGACTCAGCGGTTGCTCCACAGTTTGTTAAACCCACTGGCATTGCTGAAGCCAACATACATACCAATAACACTCTCATTTTTTGCATTCTCATTTTGATCATAATAATTTTTGCGATTAGAATCTATCATATACTATATTTATCATGAACTCGGCAACACATTATTCAACAGTAATTAATAATATGCAATGAACCCCTCTATCACAGGCATTTCCAGACCATGATAAATCTTCATGGAAATCTAGTATTAGTATATATATCTTAAATTATACGCCGGTGAGTAAAGTTCACAGCTAAGTATTTACCCCCGTTATACTCTACAATTAACTATCAGCACATCACCCCTACAGATACATTTGTTTTCAAGCTTCATCTTCACGAAGCGAAAACACTCCATTTAACGATTCAAAGTGACCAATGCTAGTACTTCAGACCCAATACTCAAAGTAATTTTTTATCGCAAAAATGTGACTATTTGACCGCGGTATCCGTCTAAATAGTTAGACATGGCATAGGGATGATCTTTCTGCCAAATTATCTTCTTTCATCATTGACGATCCCAATTGCGAGGCTATGATCCTGAAATCTTTAAACGAACACCAGCTTAACAAAGCAGTGAGCAATCAAAATCAAATTCTTGTCGGAAAATTCGACGACTTCTCGTGGATCCGATGTGAGGGCAAAGGATCTTTTGCCAACAGCCCCCAGATGAAGCAATGGGCTGAAACTCACGTTGCAGCCGGTAGGCACCGCGTTGTCGTAGACCTTGAGCTATGCACCGGAATGGACTCCACATTTATGGGAACTATGGCCGGCATCGCCATGAGATTAGCCAAGCTTCCAGATGGCGTCTTACAAGTAACAGGAGCCAGTGACAAAAATAGAAACTCACTCGAGGATTTAGGCCTCAGCATGCTACTCGAAATAGAACCAGAAGAAGCTGATTGGCAGAACAACATTGCTAGTATTCGCAACTCACTCAACGAAGCATCAGAAACTGGAGCGGTGGACAGCACCCAGCACGTATTAGATGCTCATAAGCTACTCTGTGAGGCTGATGAAAGTAATGATGAAAAATTTTCTACGGTCCTTGATGTGCTAGAAGCTGAGCTAGAGAACCGCGTTCAAAAACAAAATAAGCAAGGCTCTTAGTTAGTCAGCATGGATGAGTACTTGAGAAAATGACCCAGCCTAAATGACACCAGCAACTTATTCCATCAGTAGTCTACACCAAGACTTCTCCCTGATCAACTTTCTCATCGGGGTGTTTGGAATTATTGTTATTTTATACCTCTACATGCTCTGGCGTAAAACCCGTCAAAGCTTACAGGAAACCAAAGATCAAAAGGATCAGCTAGAAGGTGAAGAGAACCGCATGTTCGCCTTCCTTCACACTCTAGGCCTAGCCATCGAAAAAGATCACTCTAAAGGTAAACTTCACCGCGAGATCGTGGATGGCATCGTTACCGTTGTGGATGCTATAGGCGGTGCTATTTATCTCCTAGATAAACGTAAACGCTACCTCCTACCCACCTACCTCAATGAGCAGTGCCCACAGCTCATCGGTCTCCCCGTCGAAATCAGAGAAAAAGCCAAGCTCAACCCTAAAGCAATCAAAAGTGCCATCAGACTGAGTAAAGTCCCTGCTAATGAAGGAATGCTCGGCAGCATCCTCAGCAACAGAATCGCTCAGCATGTCCCTGATGTAAAAAACCATGACGCTTTCCGTGATGCTTTCATTCACTTCGATGAAGAAATCTCAGCACTTATCGCACCCATGAGTTATGGTGGCAGAGACCTCGGTCTACTTGTCATCACCAGAGACAGCAGCCGCAGACCTTTCTCAGAAAGCGAGTTCAAACTCTTCCAGTCCGCCAGCGAGCAGTCCGCATTCGCTCTAGGCAATGCAAAAATTCACCACGAAGCGAACGAAAAACGTAAGTTTGAAAGCGAGCTCAGGATAGCCAGAGATGTCCAAAGCGTTCTCCTCCCAAACTCAGACCCAGATATTCCAGGCTACCGTATTTTAGGAACTAACTCCCCTGCCCGCATTATCAGCGGCGATTACTTTGACTACATCCCACTTGAAAATGGTAGGACCGCCGTAGTCATCGCAGATGTCACAGGAAAAGGCGTGGCCGCTGGGCTCCTTATGGCAATGTGTCGTAGCGCATTGCGCTGTGAACTTCTACGCGAGCAAGACCCACTCGAAGCCCTATCACGAGTCAACAAACAAATCTTTGCCGATATTCGCGAAGACATGTTCATCAGCCTTGCTCTTTACATCCTCAACGACAAAGACGGTAGCATCCAGCTCGTCTGCGCTGGCCACGACAAAGCACCTCTGGTAAGAAAAAATGGTGACTTAGAATGGATCAAGCCACCAGGCCTTGCCATAGGTCTCGACGACGGAGATGTCTTCTCACGTGTGACTAAGCCTCACGACTTCAACTTAGAATCTGGTGATAGCTTGTTACTCTACACCGATGGTGTCACAGAAGCCTTAAACCCAGAACAAGACGAATACGGAAAAGACCGTATGGCTGAAGCCTTTAAATCAGCCGCCCAAGGCGGCGCTGAACACATCGTCACCGAGCTAAGCAAAGACCTTAAATCCTTCGTAAACGGCTACCAGCAGATGGATGACATCACCATCATCGCGATTGAGAAACGATAAGGCGATCGATCAAGACGAAAAAAGCCCACTGCTTAGCAATGGGCTTAATGTAAATATTAATACTGAAAATCAATTCTTTAGTAACTGATTAGAAGCGGTAGGAAAGCTTCAACTGAAGAGTATGGAAATCAAAATCGTCTTCAGATCCTCTAGCATTAGTTGAACCAGATTGAGTTGCAAATGGCCCATTAGTGAAGTTCGTTGTAAAGTCATTACCTCCTGCATTTGTATACAAATACTCCATGGTAAGTGACCAGTTTTGGTTTAGACGTGTCTCCACACCAGCACCTACTACAAAGCCCCAATCACTATCGTGCCCCCCTGAGGACGTACGATTAGTATTGTTAGAGTTAAATTTGTAATCAGCGTTTGTGTAAGCCAGACCACCAGTCACAAAAAGCATAGTGCGATCTGTCATCAGGTAACCAGCACGTAATCTTAGTGAACCATAATCATCAATGGTTCGTTCCTCATGGTAAAATGCAGGCGTTGCTGAGAAACCACTCTGACTCTCTTTTATGTCAGTGAAGTTGTAATCTAAAACCGCACCTACTACCCACTTCGAGTTGACCTGATGATCGTAACCAACATGAAAACCATAAGTAAATGATTCTTCAAAATCATGATCGAAGTTTTGTCGGAACGCATCACCACCTGTAAAAGGTACAGTATCGCCAAAGGTACCATCAAGATTAGAATCTAATTCTAATACCCCATCGTTACTTGTATCAAATGCTAGGCCAACCTGTCCACCAGCATAAAAGCCAGTCCACCCCATGTCAGTAACAGAGGTTGGATGTAAGACCATAGGAACGTGATCTCCTGCATACACATTACTTGCTAGAAACATTCCGGTGGATACTGCTAATATTGTTTTTTTCATTTTTATTTATTGTTTGGGTTCACACAGATTATTTTAATCTGCTTAGCGTACAGTATCGAGCCACCACTAGGTGAAGTCAAATGATAAACTCGATCACATTTAAAATAAAACACTAGCCCCTCCAAACTAGCTCCTAACAGGAAACTTTCCATTATTGCCCGAAGTTAATCCTATCTTCATATCCTATATTGTTAGTATTTCATCTCTCGCCTAAACTGAATGGGCTTGCAAAAATAACTGCAAACACTGAGCTTCACTCTAGTTCCTAAAGCGCCTTTTATAAATACTGCTGGCAAATAACCTCACTTAGCTACACACCAGTAATTTTGAGAAACTTCAGAAGATGAGGTTTCTCAAAAATCATACCTAACAGACTAACCGAAAGAATTCCGCCACCTATCTATGACTCCATCACCACTCAAGGCTCTATTCTATTCCCTCATCTGCGCGCTTTTATTCGGAAGTGCGTTCCCAGCCATCAAAACCGTTTATGCAGACTGGGGCTCGCGTGGATTAGAAGTTGGGATCTTCGCCATCTGGCTCTTCGCAGGTGTTAGATTCATCATTGCCGGCATCGGACTACTCTGCGCAGCGAGACAACCATTTGTAGAATTGAAAAACACCCCATGGCGCTTACTCCTCCTCTTCACCCTCGGACAAACCACACTCCAATACATCTTCTTCTATCTAGGAGTTTACGTATCCAGTGGCAGTCTAGCAGCCCTACTCGCCGGCTCAGGTAGTTTCTGGTGGATGATGCTAGCACCCCTGATCGTCAAGTCCCCATGGCCAACCCGCATACAATGGGCTGCTGTCATCTTCGGATTCCTCGGCGTAGCCATCTCGGTCTACTCCCCCGGTAGTGGCGCAAGCAATCCTATCCTCGGCGCAGTATTTATTCTCACATCCACACTATTCGGAGCCATCGGCATCATCATTTTCGGTAAAATAAAACCTACGATGGGCTCTAAAGCAGGCTCTGGCTTTGCCCTACTTTTCGGAGGCATCATCCTATTTCTACTAGGCTCGCCTGCCATCTCAGAGCTACCCCAGCTATTCAACACCAAGATCATATACCTCACCCTCTGGCTCGCTTTCGTCTCAGCCATGGGCTTCGCCTTGTGGAACCACCTCTCCACCATCTACCCCGTCTCCCTACTCGCCAGCTACCGGTTCCTTATCCCCCTCTGTGGAGTCATCGAGTCCCTCATCATACTTAAATCTGAGTCTCCAGGACTCGGCCTACTCATCGGTGGCCCCATGATTCTAATCTCCATCTATGTCGCCCAAAGATTCCAGAAAACCCGACCGTGAGATTGACGCGGTTTCCCCTAACTGCTAGTTCACTAGGACATGAAATCACCTTACCAAGAACTCGTCGCACTCAATAAAGAAATTAGCCTCCTCGGAAGCGCCGCCTCATGCCTAGGATGGGACCAGGAGACCTACTTACCTAAGAAATCTCTCAGCCACAGAGCCAACCAATTATCCTACCTCTCTGGAAAAATCCACTCCATGGCTACAGGTAAGGATTTTCAAGCCAAACTAGAAGCCGCCGAACAAGCCGGATCTAACAACCTAACAGAATCTGCAAACCTCCGTGAGTGGAGACACCAGTTTGACAAGTCTAACAAACTCCCCCAAGAACTCGTCGAACGCTCATCACAATCCACCTCACTAGCCAAAGCAGCTTGGGCAAATGCTCGCGAAAAAAACGAATTCAACCTCTTCGCTCCTCACCTCGAAAAACTCGTTGAAATCGCCAAAGAAAAAGCAGAACTCTGGGGCTACGAAGACGAACCCTATGACGCTTTGCTAGGCTGCTACGAACGTGGTGCTAAGACATCAGACGTAGCTAAAATTTTCAACACCTTCAGCCCACAGATCATCGACACCGCACGCCTCGCCGTAGAGAAATCCCTCGCAAATCCAGCACGCAAATTTGAAGGAGACTTCCCAATCGTAGCCCAGCAAACACTCAACAAAGAAGTCGCCGCCTCCATCGGATTCGACTTCGATGCCGGCAGAATCGACACCACCACCCATCCATTCTGCACCACACTCGGCCCACAAGACATCCGCCTCACCACCCGCTACTACGCTCATGATTTCACAGCCTCACTCTTCGGAGTGATGCACGAGACTGGCCACGGCCTTTACGAACAAGGCCTTCCGTCCGATGACTTCGGACTACCCAGCGGAGACTCAGTTTCCCTAGGCATCCACGAATCCCAATCCCTCCTCTGGGAAGCCCACGTTGGACGCTCAAGCGGATTCTGGAATAAATGGTTCCCACGCGCACAAGAACTCTTTCCACAAATGAAAGACTGGTCAGTCGACGAATTCCTCCACACCATCAATCAAGCCAAATACTCACTCATTCGAGTGGACGCAGATGAAGCCACCTACGACCTCCACATACTCCTCAGATTCGCACTAGAAAGAAAAATCCTCAATGGTGAAATCGCCATCGCAGACATCCCGGCAGCTTGGAACGAAAGCTTCCAAGAAATGTTCGGCATGAAACCACCCACAGACACCCAAGGTTGCCTCCAAGACATCCATTGGTCTATGGGTGGCATGGGGTATTTCTCCACCTACTCACTAGGGAATTTAAATGCCTCACAGCTATTCCACGCCGCCACCAAGGACACCTCAGTGCGCACCGCATTCGACAACGCAGACTACGCACCCCTCCTCAACTGGATGCGAGAAAACATCCACGCACACGGTTCCACCTACCTCCCTCAAGACCTCATGAAAAAAGCAACCGGCGAAGGAACAAATCCAAACTATCACCTCGCCCACCTCAAACGCAGATTCCTTGGCGAATCGTAACCCATCCTTACGGGAATATAGTCGCAGATCTAACACTCCCACCTGTAAACCTTGGCCAAAATAGAATATGTCGAAATTAACCAAAGCATTTTTATACTCTCTTAGCAATCAGAGGAACCTTGATCCTATTCACACAAAATAATACCATGTCAGAAGAACAAAAGATAGCTGCAACCATGCCTGTAGTAGCAGAAGGCCACCAACAAATCACCCTCGGCGCTGGATGCTTCTGGTGCGTTGAAGCCGTCTACAACCGACTCGATGGAATCATCTCAGCCACCTCTGGTTACATGGGCGGCACCAATCCTAAGCCAACCTACGAAGACGTCATCCGCGAAAACACCGGCGAAGTCGAAGTAGTCCACATCGTCTACAACCCAGAGAAAATCTCCACAGAAACCATCCTCGCATGGTTCTGGAAAGCCCATGACCCTACCCAAGCAGACGGTCAAGGCGGCGACCGTGGACCACAATACCTATCCACCATTTTCTGCCACACAGACGAACAGAAAAAAATAGCTGACACCTCAAAAGTCAACGTCCAAATAGACTTCAAAGACCCCATCACCACCAACATCAAAATGGCCAGTAAATTTCACCCCGCAGAAGTCTACCATCAAGACTATTACCGCCTCAATAAGAACAAAAATCCATATTGCACCATGGTCATCGCCCCAAAAATGGAGAAGCTCAACCTAGAAGACAAACCAGACACCACAAAATAAGCATCCGCAAAATACCCCAGGCAGGAATCGAACCTGCATCTAAGCTTTAGGAGAGCCTTGTTCTATCCGTTGAACTACTGGGGCGTCAGTATTGCGATGATGCGGCGACACATTAGTTCGCACCTACCGCTTATAGCAAGCAAGATTTTTTACGTTGCAATTGAATCTTCCGCTTTTAAATTCCCTCCATGGAAAAGCGCAGATTAGGGAAAAGTGGAATAGTCGTCAGCAACATCGGTCTCGGAACCATGACCTTTGGCACCCAAGCCGACAAAGAAGAAAGCTACAACATCATGGACGCCGCCGTAGAAGGCGGCATTGACTTCTTCGACACCGCAGAAGTCTACCCCGTCCCCCCTACAAAAGAACTCGCCGGCATAACAGAAGAATGGATCGGCGACTGGATGCAGGACAAGTCCATCAAACGAGAATCCCTCATCATCGCCTCCAAAATCGCAGGCCCCGCTCACGGATGGTTTAACCCACCAGTCAGATCAGACAAAGCCGCCATCGATGGCTTCAACATCCGCCGCGCGCTAGAAGCCAGCTTCAAACGACTCAAAACCGACTACATCGACCTCTACCAAATCCACTGGCCAGACAGCGGAATGCGCGCCATCGATGCCCTTGAAACCCTAGACGACCTCGTCCGCGAAGGAAAAATCCGCGCCTACGGCCTCTCCAATGACACCTGCTACGGCCTCATGAAATGGCTCAGCTCAGCAGACGCCGCCGGCCTCCGCCGTGCAGATACAATCCAGAACAACTTCTCCGTAAACAACCGCAGATTCGAAGACGAACTCAGCACAGCCTGCCTCGCAGAAGGAGTCAGCTGCCTCCCCTACTCACCACTCGGCGGCGGAGTCCTCTCCGGCAAATACAACGACGGAGCAAAACCAGACGGCGCACGTTTCACCGAATACCTCAACGGCCCAATCCGCCAACAAAAAATGGCGGGCCGCTTCATTAACGACCGCTCCATCGCCAACACCAAAGCCATCATGGCCATCGCCGAGCGTGAAGGCATCGACCCCGTCACCTTCGCCATCGCCTGGAGCAAACAACACGACTTCGTTGCCTCCACCCTCATCGGCGTCAGCTCCCTAGATCAGCTCCCCGCCCACCTCGCTGCATCAGACCTAACCATTAGCAATGACATCATCAAAGAGATCGACAACATCACCAACTCAAACCTCTACCCAATGGGCTAATCATCTAGCTGGACAAAAAAACACCAAGCCTTAGCCTAACAAAACAATGAAAGACGCACCAATAGTAACCGAAGGAAAAGTGATCAACCGTAGAGATGAACGCACATTTTGCGTAGAGCTCAAGAACGGCAAACAAATCATCGGCCATACCCAAATGAAAATGGCCCACCTCCGTGACGAAGTCAAAGACGGCGATACAGTCCGACTAGAAATGACCACATTCGACTTTGAAAAAGGACGCATCACAGAAATCATTCCCACCCCATAATGCACTGTATCCTCGGCACAGCAGGTCACATCGACCACGGAAAATCCTCCCTCATCAAGGCGCTCACAGGCACTGATCCAGACAGACTCCCTGAAGAGAAAAAACGTGGCGTCACTATCGAACTCGGCTTCGCCCACCTCACCATCCCAGACAAAGGCACAGACCACGAGATAGGCATCATAGATGTCCCCGGTCACGCAGACTTCGTAAACAACATGGTAGCCGGAGTCGGCTCTCTAGACATCGCCCTATTCATCGTCGCCGCAGACGATGGCTGGATGCCCCAGTCAGAAGAACACCTGCATATTTTAAACTACCTCGGCGTAGAAAATGTCATCATCGCCCTTACAAAAGCAGACCTCGCAGAAGACATCGAGTTCACCCAAGAACTCGTCCGTGACGAGCTCACAGACACCAGCCTAGAAGAAGCCCCCATCATTCCCGTCTCATCCATCACCGGAGAAGGACTAGACGCCCTGAAATCAGAAATCCTATCCCGCATCCAGAAGCTCAAGCAATCCCCCAAAAACCTTACCCCCAGACTCTCCGTTGACCGAGTATTCTCCCCCACAGGCGTTGGCACCGTCATCACCGGCACCCTCACAGGAGGCTCTCTAACAAAAGGTGAACCCATCACCTGCATGCCAGAAAAACTTACCTCTAACATCCGCGGAATCCAGAACCATTCATCCAAAGTCGAGACCGCATCACACGGCATGCGCACCGCGCTTAACGTACCAGACCTCCCCCTCCACCAGCGAGGTAAACCAGGCGTCCAGCGAGGCTCAGTCATCACCCACTCAGACACTCTAACAGAAACCTCCACGCTAGATATCGCCCTCACCAGACAACAACGCAGCATCCGCGGCCAAAGCGCCACCAAGCGCGTTCTCAAACACACCGAAACCGTCATCCTCCACCACGGCACATCCCGCACCCGCGCCCGCCTCATCCTCCACTCACAAACTCAACTCAAACCCGGTGAATCCAGTTTCGCCCAACTCCGCCTAGAACACCCCATCGCCGCATGTGTAGGTGATCGCTTCGTCATCCGCGATGGCGCCCAGCAAGGAACCCTCGGCGGCGGAGTCATCCTAGACGCCCTCGCAGAACCCAGACAATTCCGTAGTACTACCAGACTAAATTTCCTCCAACAACGAGCCGAAAGCCCAGACAACCTCCGCCAACTCATCCTAACAGAACTCCAGAAATCCCCCATCCTCAGCAGCACCCACCCCATTTCCAACTCCCCCTTCACTCGCTCCCACGCAGAACAACAAATCGCCAAACTCATCAAAGAGAAAAAA
This sequence comes from Akkermansiaceae bacterium, assembly GCA_051251915.1. GTDB lineage: Bacteria > Verrucomicrobiota > Verrucomicrobiia > Verrucomicrobiales > Akkermansiaceae > Rubritalea. Next base: position 37,718 of record JBPOGF010000027.1, read on the forward strand.
ATCACCAATAGAGGCGACCACATCATCGACCCCTCCGGCTGGAAAAACGCCATCACCACCGCCCAAAACATCATCATCACCTTCCACAAAAAATTCCCAGACACCCCCACAATGCCCATCGAAGAATGGAGAAGCCAACTAGTAGAAAACGGCATTCATCCATCACTCTCCGAACACATTTTAAAACATATCACTGCCAACAACTTCAACAAAATCAAAGACGGAATCGCAAGCTCCGAACACTCCCTAGAACTACCACAACACCTCATCCCAACAGCAAATAAAATCCTATCCACCCTCAAATCCTCCGGCCTCACCCCGCCCCCTAGAGTCGAACTAGCAGACACCCCAGACGCCCAGCAAGCCCTCACCTTCCTGATCCGCAGCGGAAAAGTCATCGAACTAGACCCCAAAGCACTCCTAGAAACCTCACAATACGAGTCCGCCAAGCAAGCCGTCATCACCCACCTAACAGAAGTACAAAAAGCCACAGCAAGCGAAATCCGCCAACAAATAGGCACCACCCGCAAAGTCCTCATGCCTCTCCTAGAAAAACTAGACACGGACGGCATCACCATCCGCACGGAAGACTTCCGCAGCCTAAAAAAATAACCTAAATTAAACCAAAACCTAACCCACCATATGAAAACCCTATTAACAACCATCGCACTATCACTCCCCCTCCTCATCTCCGGAGTCCATGCTCAAGCCCCCACCACCGATGCATTAACCAACAGCGATGGCAGCAAGTTCATCCCAAAAGACTACTACCCAAAATTCAGCTGGGACACCACCCCACGCTACTTCATGTTCGGCGACCCCAACCGAATCCTAAAGCCTGACCAAGTCAAATTCATCGCCGCCCAAACCGACTTCCTTTGCATCGAGAAATCCCACGGAATGAAACCACTAGGCTCCGCAGAACTAGGCGCTAAACACGAAACCGCTACTCTCAAAAAAGCCAACCCAAACATGAAAGTGCTGTTCTACTTCAATGCAGCCTACGCCTGGACATACACCTCATACAACAAACCATTCACCAAAGAAAACATCCAAAAGAACCCAGAATTCAAAAAATTCGTCCTCCCTAACCCCAAGAAAAAAGACCAACTAGCCGACCGCTACGGCGCCCTCTGCTTCGATGTCCTCAACCCAGACTTCAGAAAATGGTGGGTATCAACAGTCGTAAAAGGAGTCAAAGATACCGCCACCGACGGAGCCTTCATCGACCAAATGCACGGCAACGCCACACTCCAAAAAGGCAAAAACGACGAGATCCAAAAAGCCATGGCAGAAATGATGGCAAACCTTAAAAAAGCCCTTGGCCCAGACAAAATCCTTCTCGCCAACAACGCCTACGTCCCCAGTACTAATGAAATTCACAAAGTCAGTGACGCCATCATGTTCGAAAACTACGCCCGCGTTAAATCTAACAAAGAAAGCCTACTCTCTGAATGGGACCAAATGCTCCGAAACGCCAAAGCCGGAAAAATCTCCGTCTTCCGCCTTGGTGTCGAAGGAACCTGGCGCGGTAACATGCAGCCAAACATGCCCGCACTCTCCAAAGAAAAACTAGAATTCGCCCAAGCCTGCTACCTCATCGGCGCCCAGCCATACTCATACTTCCTCTACAGCTGGGGATGGAAAACAGCCACCGGCCCACTCATCGACTACCCAGCCCTCAAACGCCCACTAGGTCCACCAAAAGGCGCCTACAACCGCACCACCTCAACCGGCTGGGACTTCACCCGCGAGTTCGAGCACGCATCCGTCTGGGTCAACACCGAAGCCAGAAAAGCCAAAATCACCTGGAAATAACACCAGTTGGCTAGCTTTTCACTGAAAGAGAACTTTATACCAGTCCAAGCAAAGGCAACGCCTCATCTGGCACATGGAATTCCAAGTATGCTCAAAGCCATTATATTTGATTTAGATCAAACCTTAGTAAATCGAACCGCCACATTTAAAGCGTTTATCAAGAGCCAACATCTCAGGTTCAACTCCGAGATAACTTGTGATGAATCCACCTACATGGACACGATGTTTCTATTTGATAACAATGGTTACAAAGACAAACAAACCATGTTCGCCGAAGTCTGTGCACATCTCAACTTGTCTATAGATCCTGACATCTTATTCGATGACTTTAAGCAACATTATGGTTCAGTGCCTATTCTATTTGACGGTGTGTTAGAGACACTAGATGAACTCCAACAGAACTACCGTCTAGCCATCATCACCAACGGTAGAGTCAAAGCACAAACCACAAAAATCCGAGTTTCTGGACTAGAGAAATACTTCGAAGTAGTCACCATTTCTGAAGCCGTCGGAATCAAAAAACCAGCACCCGAAATATTCCAACATTGCCTATCCCAACTAAAGCTACCTCCCCAAGAATGCATCTACATAGGCGACAACCCTATAAACGATGTCAAAGCCGCAATGGGAGTCGGCATGAAAGCAATTTGGGTAAAGACCCCTCATTTTGAACCTCCTGTGCAATGTCATGGAGTGTTAGAAAAATTTGAAGACCTGCAGAAAACCATCACTGCTATGTGATCGCTAGAGCTTTAACTGATTCCTCCTATCGTTCATCAACAGAAAAGTCTGCTTCCAGACTCAAAATTTGAACTTCAAAATTATAGCTCATTCACCCATCTCTCATGACGCACTCTGCTCCTCATCATGACATCCCCACCAGATGGAAATGTCAGCATCCCTGTTGCCTCATAAATAGAGCACACCGAAGCTCTTAGTAATACTCTGTAGCGTTGCCTCATAATTAGGACACTCTA
>JBPOGF010000028.1:0-39128 GCA_051251915.1 Akkermansiaceae bacterium
GACCCCAGTTATTGGGGGATGTAGACTATGAAAAATTAAAACCAAAAGAATCACTAGACAAACCTTCTCATGGAAGTAGCGGCAGCCATCCTTATGAATTCTTGGCCTGCTTTGCTGATCGGATATTTAGCATCTAAACTTCCCCAAGTAGTCCACCGTAAATGTATTAGCTGCACTTGGAAAAAAACCTACGAAATCAAACTTCCCGACATCCGTAAAAAATAAGGATCACATCAAATGAATGCTGAATCTCTTCAAAACAAGATTCAGTAAAAAGAATAGCGCTATTGTCCCCACGACATAAACACCAAGGCTAAGCCAGACACTTCCCCCCTTCTTCAGCATCTGACTCATCACGATCAGCATTGGCAATGTCGGCAACACATACCAAAAAGTATAATAAACATAGCTAGCAATCTTATCAGCCCCTTCCGAAGCTTTGTTTTCAGTAAAGATCCATAAGATCACAATAATTGTCATTACAGGTAATGCTCCCACAAGAGCCCCTATTTTCTCATTCTTATTCGCTATCTCTGAAGTGATGACAACAAGTGCAGCAGTAATGATATATTTCAGATAAATAGGCATGATTTGAAGTTTCTCTTTGTGTTATTATTAAAGCTAAGTTAAATTATTTCTAACTTCCTTTAAACTAGCCCAACCATCTATGAAATCAAGCCATCTTCTCACCCTCCTCAGCACCTCTCTTTTACCACTCACAGCCTGCAGCGTAGCACCTAGCTACTCAGCCCCTTCTGTCTCAGCTGTGGCACCAGCTCAAGCAAACTCTAGCTTCCCCACCCTCAGCGCATCCGATAAACGTAAGATCGGCAACAAAATCTGGCAGAACGAATCCGGCGGAACCGTCGCAGGCCTCACAGCCTGGAACAGTGGAGAAGAGTTCCCATCACTCGGCATAGGCCACTTCATCTGGTATCCTAAAAACTACCGCGGCCCCTACACCGAATCATTCCCAGCCTTCATCCGCTACGCCCAACAACGTGGCGCCAAAGGCATCCCCACCTGGGTCCTCCAAACCCCCAGCTGCCCATGGACATCCCGCACATCATTCAATGCCGCTAAAAACGGCCCTCAACTCACCAGCCTCAGAAACTTCCTCGCCTCTAACATCGAGCTCCAAACCGACTTCATCCTCGCTAAGAGCCAAGCCGCCCTCGGCAAAATGCTAGCCGCCGCACCAGCAGCCCAACGCCCTACCATTCAGGCCAACTACGCCAAAGTAGCCACCACCTCCAACGGAGCCTACGCCCTCATCGACTACGTAAACTTCAAAGGCGAAGGCATCAACCCCAAAGAACGCTACAATGGCCAAGGCTGGGGCCTCCTCCAAGTCCTCTCCAACATGCGCCCCGTATCCAGCGGCCAACCTGCCGCCGCAGAATTCGCCGCCAGCGCCAAACGCACCCTAGACAACCGCATCAAAAACTCCAACCCAGCCCGCCCCGAGTCCCAATGGCGCGCCGGCTGGCACAACCGCTGCAACACCTACGCAAGACCGCTGTAATACATAATTCAGATAAACTCCTTTACCCTCATCCTCCCATGGGTTAAGCAATCTGCGTCTTAAATGATACTTTGAGACGATCAATAGATTCCCTATGCACGCTTACGAAAACATCTCACTCAGCTCCGCTGGCTTCGTCCTCGCCGCTTTCATCATCGCACTCCATCTCTGGATGGTCTTGAAGCCTACCAAAGCGATGAACTTTCTAAAAGGATTCCCACGCAACTACAAAGTTGGAGGGATTCTCATGGGCATCGGAATGTTCTGGTTCTGGATGCTCATCATCCCAGATAAGTTTTTCTTCAAAAGCCCCATCGCCATGGACTTGCAAGACTTCAACTCGCTCAAAACCATCATGTCCCTAGGCGTCCCACTCATAGCATACCTCGTTATCACTGAGTGCAAAGAATTCCTCGCAGTCAGAGGTCTCGGACTCTGCCTCCTCATGGCCGCAGCACCACTCTTAGCCGCAGCTTGGCAAGAGCCACACACCTTTAAGTTCCTGATCCCACTTTATGCATACGCCATGATCATCAAAGGACTCTTCATGATAGGCATGCCCTACATGACCCGCGATCTCATCAACTGGGCAACTTCAAGCACCAGCAGATTCAGACTACTCAGCCTAGCAGGACTCAGCTACGGAGTCGCCGTCCTAGCCTGCTCCCTCATCTTCTGGACCTAAGGCTCATCACCAGCAACGTAGCACACCATTCAAACCTTGAACCACGCTTTGCGGCTCCCTGCTCCTCGCTCCCAAGGGCAATGCCCCGCTCCCCATAATCCCCTCCAAGTTTACATTAAATTTACAGAAGAATTCTTGTAGAAACCACCATAATAGAGAGAATACTCTATTATGTCTTTTTTGATAAACCCCCTTCCCTCCTTATTTTGCGGAGCTTCACTTCTTTTCTGCACACTATTTAGCACCAGCCTAGCAGCACAGGATGCTCCAGAGCTACTGCAGAATAAAGAATATAAAAAAGCCATCGAACTCCTCCAAGGAGATCTTAAGGATGACAAATTGCTACTCCTACTCGCTCGCGCCCAGTTCCTTGGCGGACAGTATGATGACGCCATCAAAAGCGCAGAAAAACTTACCTCTGAGTTCCCAAAATCCGAATGGATTCACAAAGCCCATTACATCCAAGCTCAAGCACAAAACCAACTCAGAGACTATAAACAAGCCTCCGCCATTTTCGAAAAGGAAGCAGAAACCCTGTTCGCCCCGCAGTACAAAGACACCGGTGCCAAACTACTCATCGAAGTAGCCGCTAAATTTTCCTACATCCCAAAAACCACCGAGCTAGACCGCTCTAGCCCCGATATCGATAAGGCCGCCAAATTACTCAACGAGGCCCTCACCCTAGACTGTTCACTAGGCATGAAGGAAACCATCCTCGCCGAACTCGTCTTCCTCCACATCAAAGTAGAAAACTGGCCCAACTCCATTAGGTATGCGTTCCAATATCTCGACCAATTTGATCCCGACTGGAAAGGCACGCTAAATAGCACCACACGTGTAACCTCAGATGAAAAACGCCAAGTCAACTTAGTAGGTAAAAACCGCAGAGCAATCAGATTCCACCTCGCTGAAGCATACCACAGAAATGGCGACCGACTCACAGCCACTCGCTATCTAACAGAACTAATCGCCGAGCTGAAAAAATCTAACAATCCCGCAGAGCTCCCCATCCTAGCAGACGCAACCTGGCTCAGACTAATGGCCCTCCGCGAAAAAGGAGGCAAGCCACGCAACCTCCAATCATGGATAGCTGATGTAAAAACTTACCTCCAAGACTACCCTACGCATATTCACTCCCAAGCCACAGCCTACGCCATTGCTCACAGTTACCTCAGCCACGATGAAAAGAAAAACGCCATCATCGCCTTCCAAGATTACATCGATACCTTCCACGCCAAATTCAACGAAACCCCACTCACCGCTCAGCCAGAAACCGAACGCCAACTCCTTTCCCGCCGCAACCAAGCCAACTCACGCCTAGAAAACGCCCAATACCAAATCGGAAAAACTTACCTCCAACTCAATGAATTTGAGAAAGCCAAGCAATCCTGGAATCTCTACTCACAAAAATTCCCCAACGGTGCCCACTGGGCCGAGTGCCAAAAAGGACTCGTAGACATCGACTTCAGCATCGCAACCCACGCCGTAAGCCTCATCCAGACAGCTGAAAATAAAAAGCAAGCCCACAGCAAAGCGCAACAAGCACTAGAAAATTTCATCACAAAACACCCGCTCGATAACCGCATCCCAACCGCCCACTATCTAACAGGAAACATCCCCTACCAGCACGCCATCTCCTTAGTAAACACACTCAAGAAAACCCCAGATGACACCCTCAAAAAAGAACAACAAACCTCCTTCCAAGAGTCTCTAACAAAATGGGACACACTCATCACAAAATACCCTAGATCCTCTCATGCTATTCAAGCCCAATACCTAAGCGCCCATATTTATGAAGAACATTTAGGCAATATCGAAAAGTCCCTAGACCTATACGCCAAAAGCTCTCACACCAACGCCAAGAGCCACATACAGAAACTCAAAGCACGTAACATCGTCGCTTCATCAGAAACCACCTACACCACCACCGAGAAGCCACAAATCACACTCAATACCAGAAATATCGAAAAAGTCACCGTCAGACAATACTGGTTAGACATCGAATCCTACTTCCGTAAAGCCCGCAAGCTTGAAGACATCAACTCACTAGACATCGACCTCATCGAAGCAGACAAAACATGGGAAGTCACCTTACCAGACTACAAAAAATACCACCCCATGGAGACTAAACTCGACATCCCATTCCCATCTAACAAACCCGGAATCTGTGTCATCAAAGTCGAAAGCGAAGCCTTCTCATCCACCACCATGGTAGTGCGAAGCGATGTCGACATCGCCGTCAGATCCAACAAAGAAGAAGTCATCACTTACGTTCACAACGCCCGCCAAGATTCTAAACCTGCTAAAAATACCCAAGTCATCATCGCCGACGGCGGCAAAGTCATCACCATAGGAACTACCAATGACCAAGGAATCTTCCATTACAGAGACGCATCACTAGCCGAAGTGAACGACCTCCGCGTCCTAGCCCTATCAGACCAAGGAGCCGCCACCTGCGCCCTCAACCTAGCATCCCTCAACCTAGCATCCCTCACACCGAGCAAAAAACGTATACCTAGTGTCAGGTTCAACCTAGCCAAGCCAACATACCTCCCAGGAGAAACCGTAGCAATTGGAGGCATCATTAGATTCCCCTCAAAAGAATCCGCTAATAATGCCAGTAGCGTCTATGTATCCCCAAATAATAACCAAAGAGAGTTCACTCTAACCATCAAAGAAACCGGCTCAAAAAAACTCGTTCACCAAAGCAAAATCACCACCACCCCTACCGGCATTTTCCAACACTCATACAAGCTCCCAAGCTATCTAACAAATGCCAATTTAGTGATCCAACTAAAACCAAATTTCGACGACACCCTACCCACCTTCTCCCATTATCTCAGTGTAGATCAATATGCTGACGACCTAGTATCCATCAAACTAGAAATGGACAAAAAGTGGACCACCGAAGACAACCTAGTCACCGGTAAAATATCCGCCAATTACCGCTGGGGAGCACCCTATTCAGATCGAAAACTAACAGTCCAACTTCCCAACGATCAATCCATCAACGTCAAAACAGACACTAAAGGTGAGGCCTCCTTCCGCTATGACGCCCAATACATCGAAGCCGGAAATGTAATCCAGTTCTTCGTCAGCACCCAAGATCAAGAATACTACTCTAACACTACCACAGTCCTCATAGATCCTATCAACTTCAGCATCCTAGCCAGCACAGACTTCGCCTCAGCAGCCGCTGGCTCAGAAGTCACCCTAACAGCCAAAACCATCCTCCCAGACGAGACCCCTGTCTCCAGAGAACTCAAGCTAGAAGTCTTCCAGATCAACCGCATCAAACCAAACCCCATCCTGCTCACCTGTAAAGATCTAGAACACCTCTCAAAGTCCATCACCCAAGAAAAAATCATCCAAACCATCCCCCTAACAACCAACCCAGAAACTGGCAAAACCCAACACATCCTCACATTCGATAAGAGCGGAAACTACCTCATCCGTGTGACCTCAACTGACAGCAAAGGCAGAACAGTCATCGCAAATTCCTCCATCTCAATCCACGATGAATCAAGCAACAAAAAACTCATCCTCTTCACCGACAAACGCGACCTCAACGTCGGCAAATCAGCCACCATTAACGCATACTCCTACTTCAAATCCCCTACCAAAGCCCTCCTCACAGTCGAAACCGACAAAATCATTGAAAAGCGCATCATAGATTTAAACCCAGGCAAAAACGACATCCCACTCCCTCTCACCACCGCTCACGCACCAGCAGCACGCGTGAACCTCATCCTCATCAATGAACGCAAGTTCTACTCAGCCTCAGACATTTTACCGGTTCAAAATAAAATAACCCTCAAAGTCACAACAGACAAAATAGACATCGAAGATCCATTCAAGAAATTCGACTACAAAGCCAAAATCCAAGCATTCGATGCCAACAACCAACCCGTATCAGCAGACTATTTCATAAACCTAACCCACCGATCAAACTACACCCCCATCCATTACGTAAACCTTCAACAACTCGCAAACTATCAAATGAATAGTAATTGTGGATTAATTCATAAAGGCCGACAAGAAGTGATCCTAACAGAAATACGGGATGAACTCCTACGCATGGAACAAGAGCAAAGCTTGTCGAGTCACCGACCAAACATCCCCAATAATCTGCGTGGAGCAAATGACAGTAACCGGTCAATCAGACCAAGCCCACTTCAATCTCAAAGTGAAGAAATAGGAACCAACTTTCTTCTCCCCGGCCATAACAATGATGAATTAAATAATCCCAACCGTGAGTTTAACTACAATGGAAATAATTTCTTCGGCAACCAAAATACCCTCGCCCAGCATACTCAAAAGCGTCAATACCCTGAACTTCCGAATTCGATAGCCATCAATGGCGGACTAGCCACATCCCATTCAAACTTTCCAGTGACTCCTGCCACACCAGTCTATCTGCTAGAAAACACCATAAACACCACTGCATATTCTAACGCCCTAACCATCCCCAAAGAAGGAACTGAAATCCTACTCACCAAGGAACTCATCTATGGCGACCTAGACCTCCACATCTACGCCTTCGACCAAGGCTCAGGATTCGGCATGCACCATCAAGAACTCGAAACAAACTTGAAAAATCTTACCCCTAGCCCCCGCTCAGACCTTGCAGGATCCCCCATCACCAGCAAATCCAGCCAATCGACAAACATTGGCGACAATCAGATCACTCTAACATTACCAAACGGCATCCAACCAACCGCCCTAAAACTTACCACTAGCGCAAACTCTACAGCCTTCTTAAACGACATCATCTCAAGCCCACTCATCACTAATTTTGGCTCAGACACCCCATTCCATGAGGCCCACCCCGCCGGTCAATTAATGGCAGTTTGTAGTTATTTAGAATATCTCATCGCTCACAACCATGATGCCCCAGCCCAACAACAACTCAGAAAAACCGCCAGTAGACTCTGCGCCGACCTCACCCTCAGCCAAAAAACCAACGGCTCATGGAGCCAAGTCCGCAACCGTAAAGCCAGCTCACTCATCCACACCACCCTCGCCTACCGCGCACTAATGATGGCGAACACCCTAGAAATCCCACATGAAAAACTTACCTCCCGCAACGCCCTCCAATGGATCACTACCCAACAAAAATCCATCACCACAGACCACTACAACTCCCGTGCTCTAGTCCAGCTCGCCCTCGCATCATCAGGCGACGCAGACTTCGCCACCTGCAACCGCCTCTACCGCGAACGCAACAAAATGGACAACATCGGCAGAGCTATCCTCGCCAATGTATTCGTCCTGCTAGACAGAAAAGACTTCACTATCACCCTCCTCAAAGAAATTACCTATGACATCGAAATCAAACATCCATCAGAAGCATTCCTCAGATCATCTGTGCTTCTGAATAGCCTCAAACTCAAGGCAACCAAAGCCACTAACCAAGTAATAGCTAACCCAAATTTCACCCACCATTTCAGATCTGACATAGAGCGCGGCTATGCCGCAAATGCCTACAGCGAGCTATTCCTACAAGAACTCCTACTCCAAGAACCCGCCACACTCACCATCTCGGTAAATGGCCAAAAACTAGAAAACCTAACAGTCCCCGCAAACTTACTCAAAGCTGGCGATAACATCATCCAGATAAACTCCAGCCGCCCAGGTGCAGTCATCAGTGCTGAGCTCATCGGAAGACAACCACTAAAGCCATCATCACCCCTAAAAGACTACCAGATAGAAGACCGTAAATATTACCAAGAGCGACTCAGCTACAAAGGACAACCCCTAAAAACCCGTGGCACATCACCCCTCACCCAAGCATCCGTCGGCGAACTCGTCCACGTCCATCTAAAAGGCGTCATCAACAATAAAAGCTACCCAGACAGCATCATCATCGAAGAAATTCCCGCCGGCTTCACCTACCTATCCGGCTCCCTCAGCGGAAACCACAGTGGCGCCAGACAACAAGGAAACCACCTCATCATCACCTACGGAAGCCTCCCCAACAAATTCAACCTCCGCTACACCCTCATCGCCGAGCACACCGGAAAATGGACCCACAACCCAAGCATCCTCAGCGCATCCTACGACACCACCAAAACCTCTAGCAACTCCACCACCACCCTCACCGTCATTCCTAAACGAGCACCAAATAACCTAAATTACCAAACCAACCAAGCAGAACACTACGAACTCGCTCAGCTACATTTCAAAGCCAAAGAATACCAACAAGCCAAACAACACATTATCGCCTATCGTAAACTAAAACAAGACAACGAAGACCCTCTCCTCTCCCAAATGCTACTCTGGATAGAAACCGACCAAGCCAAACCAGACGCCCAGCTACTAGCCGAGTCATTCGAAGTCCTCACTGAACGCAACCCAGACCTCGTCATCCCATTCGACAAAATCCTCAAAGTAGGTAAAGCCTACAGACAACTAAACGAATTCGAACGCAGCATGGACGTCTACACCGCCACACTCGATGCAGGCTACAGCGCAGATTCTTACGTCGGCGCCGCACTAGAAGACCAAGGAAAATTCATGCTCTCAGTAGATTACCAAAACAAGCTCTGGCTCCTCTACCCAGACCTCGGAGAAATCAGCACCTCAAGATTCGCCCTCGCCCAGCAAATCTACTCCAAAGCCCCCAACGCCAAATCACTAGGCGAAAACCCAGACACCAAAAAACCATTCACCGAAAAAGAACTCATCGAGCTCAGTCTCCAACACACCTCAGACTTCCTCACCCACACCCCAGAACACGAACTAGCCGATGACGCCACATTCTCACTCGCCAACGCCCTCTTCGCCCTCAAACGCTACGACGACGTGATAAAACTCACAGCAAAAGCCATCACCACCTACAAAGATAGCGAACACGCCACCAGCTTCCGCTACATGCAAGCCCTAGGCCATTTCTGGCTCAGAAACTACGACCAAGCACTCAAATCCGCCTCCGAAGTAGCCAAAGGAAAATCCAAAGACAAAGACCTAGCCGCCTTCATCACCGCCCAAATCTACCACGCCAAAGGCCTCCCTCAAAAAGCCATCGAATGGTACAAAGGCATCGAAACCGCCTACCCAGACGCCAAAGAATCCATCGCCTACTTCGAACAAAAATCCATCACCCTCGATGAAGTAAAAGTCCTCAACTCAGGCGAACAATTCACCTTCCAACTCAAATACCGCAACATCAAAGAAGCCCAATTCCAAGTCTACAGAGTCGACCTCATGAAACTCTTCCTCCGTGAGAAAAACCTCTCTAACATCTCCGAGATTAACCTTGCAGGCATCACCCCAAAATACAACTCCATCGTACAGCTCGGAGACGGCAATGACTACCAAGAACGTGAAAAAGAAATCTCACTCCCCATCAACGATGACGGAGCCTACCTCGTCATCTGCCGTGGCGACTACCTCCACACCACCGGCCTCGTCCTCATCACCCCACTCAAACTAGAAGTCCAGGAAAGCCCAGAAGACCAATCAGTCAGAGTGAACATCAGCGACAAAAAATCAGGCAAATACATCGACTCCGTCCACGTCAAAGCCATAGGCACAGGCCAAGATAGATTTAAATCCGGAGAAACTGACCTCCGAGGAGTCTGGCAAACCGCACACATCACCTCCCCCAGCACCATCATCGCCAAGGACCCCAAAGGCCGCTACGCATTCTTCCGCAGCAAGCTAACCTATGTGCCTACAGACGCTGCCGACGACCCATTTGGCGGTGCAGATCAACTCAATAATGTTCGTAAACCTTCCAAGAAAATCGATTTCAACAGCAACCTCAAGTTGAAACAAGAAATGCTCGATAAATCAAACCTTCTAGACTATGAAAACAACCGCAGATCCAACGGCAAAGGCGTCGAAATCAAGAAAGTCCGCAAGAAGTAGTTGCGCTCTTATTCCAAGAAGCGAAATAAGAGCTGAAATACCACTAAGAAACCATTCGGCTTCTATGTTTTACAAGAGTGGTCTCACTTAAGGCACAAACCATGTTTCTGATACCACCTCTAAAATCTCTACACATTGATCAGATTCAGCATCCTTTGGGTAAGCCACTTTCAGCGTCAGCGAGACCGGTTCCTTTTTAGCTTTCTTATTACCAGACTTCTTAACCAAACGTTTCAATTTCTTATCCACGTCTGAGTCTTTCTCAGCATAACCAATGAGAAATTTCTCAGCTTCATCTCTCAAACTTATTCTGTAAGCTTGAAACTTGTTGTCATCGCTAAATGCATAAAGGTAAGGTCCATAGTCTATTCTATCCTTCGCTTCTATTCTGAAAACATGCGGCTCAGAGCTCCTGCTCTCTACAAACTTGTCCCAGTCGGAAGGCTGATAAATCACCGCAGTTTCCCAATCCACCCGGTATGACCCATCGTCTTGTTTCTCTAACAAAAGCATTTTCGGTTTATCCTGCTGCGTCATTTCACCGCTCATACTACTTACCTTTGCTGAGATAATAGTCACTTCATCCTTCAGAATATCAATTACAGAGGACTTCAGAATGCCTTCAAAATGATGATTTGCAAATGTCAGCTCGTGATCATAATGCTTAGTCATTTTCAATAATGTCTCCTCTGAATGTCTGCACCACTTAGCCCGCTCTTCAATGGTAGTTGCTTCTAGATAACCTTTCACGCATTCCTCAATATTTGCTTCATTCCTAGCATGAGCTGCATCATTTTCTTCAGATTGTAGTACCAGTTCTTTAAGCTCTTTCTCTCGCTGTTCCTTGATGATCTCCTCTTTACTCAGATTGGTAAATGCCCATATCCCAGCGGCCACCACTAATAGAATACCGACTATGATAAACCGATTAACCCAGCTTACATTAGAGCTATTACTTCTGTCCTCGACCCATTGGTCCTCCAATGTAGGCATATTTTCCCGCGCTGTGAGGTCGCTTTCATTCAATTCTTTGGAACGGAAACTTTTTCCTAGTTCATCATCGTTATCATGCTCAACTCTATCTACTAAAACATCACTCTCAAAAAGCTTAACCTTTTGAGGCTCCACCAGCTCACCCACGTCCTCGACCTCATCGACTGATAAAGGCAGAACTTCTACCACATCATCGTCTGCTAAACGAAGTTCAGCATCACCAGTGATCTTGCCATTTAGCTTCTTGTCTTTAGATTTTTTATTACTCATGCTCAATTATTCGGCTATGTTTATCCATTTTCTAGATACAAGTTCGTCAATCAGTATATATTGGTCATTCTCCTTTGGAGAGTCCTCTAAAAATTTAACCTTCAAAATAAAATCGTGACTCACCGCCATATCCAGGACTTGCCTTTTTAAATTCAGATCTAGGCTAAGGAGTAATTTCTTGTGCGCCTCACTCCCCCTTTTTAGATATCCCCAGAATACCCAATCAGTATCAGGTATGCTCAAACGTAAGACATCATACTCAGTGTCAGTAAACCCCCAATTAAAGGTCGCCAGCTTATACATAGGCTCAACTTTGAACCTAAAACTAGTAGCCTCTTTAGAACGAGTCTCTTGAAAGTGGCCAATATCATTTTCTTGAAAAACAACATCTGCCTTCCAGTCTACTTTATATGCTCCAGCTGGATCTTTCCTCACATAGTAAACTTTTAAGTCTTTCTCAAGATCGTTCTTATCCTTAATAAATACCTCCCAGAGCTCAGTCTCATCGATTTCCATCGGGAAAATATTATCTATCCTATAGTCAGTTGATGGTTTCGGGCCTCCGTTCTCTTTATAGTATGCCTCAATATCAGACCTTAATGAATCTGCTTTATAGATACTCTCGCATTTTTGGTCCACAGTGTTCGCGGTAAAATATTGATGCATCAGCGTATCCACACTCTGTAATTGCTGTTCTAGTTCAAGTTTACTTAGTTCTTTCTGTTCTGTCTCTACTTCTTGAGCTAAAAGTTCTTCCTCATTTCCCCGCGTACCATTCGTAGATTGCCACAGGGCCCATGCTCCAGCCATTGACACTAGAGCTATGAATGAGCACATGACCCAGATGGACTTCTTATTTTGCGTTTCCTTAGCTGCACCAAGTGGTTCTTCCCAGATCTCCTCCACAGTCTTTTGCTGAGCTATCTCAGCGGTTAATGCAGATTCTGAAGGCTCGCTCATCCGCATTCGGTAAAGACTCGCTTTAGACATCGTAGGTTGGCTTAAGGCCTTTTGCACCTCATCTTTTAATCCCTTCTGAAAGCTTTTTCTCTCCTCATCAAACAAGCTATCAAGCTCCCTATCGTCCTCAAATAAAATATCTAGAGACGAATCTCTTTTTTCATTATCTTTCTCAAATAACCGGTCAATCTCATCATCAACCATCCCTGACTCTTCAGCAAAGGTTGTATCCAAATCCTCTTCACCCTCAATAATAGGATCTAGCCTTTCGATGATTTCTTCAGAATCATCTCTTTTTTTGTCCACTCCGTTATTTTTCTTCTCCGCCATTTACTTACCTTATTCCTATACACACACTCTTCACAAAATCTGTATAGACGCAACTTAGAATCCTGTTATAACCAGAAAAATGTCTGAAACCGAATTACCCAGAATTATTATTACCACCGCCGGTTTCGGTGATGGCCATAATAGCGCAGCATACAATTTAGCAGCCGCGCTTGAGAAATATGCTGAAGCTGAGGTGATTGATCCCTGTGCATTAGGTTCTCCTAGGCTCAATTCTAAACTAAGATCATTCTATCGTTTCGTCACTACCCACACCCCTAAATTCTGGCATAGAATTTACCGTTCGGTTGAGAAACATGACTTCTCAAAAGAAAAATTCCCCTTCATGCGTAAGCCGGAAGATACTCTCAACCAGATCATTCTGAGTTTTGAGCCACAAGCCATCGTGAGCACCTACCCGCTCTATCCATACTACGTTGAGCGCTCATTTGCTAAAGGCGTCTCACGTGTTCCCGTCATCACACTGATCACTGACTCCATAGAAATTAACGCCGCTTGGAGAGATGCACCATCGGACTATTTCCTCGTTACGGACGAATTCACCAGAACATCACTCATAGCCTCAGGGGTTGCTGAGAATAAAGTGATCGTCACAGGTTTCGCCGTACACCCCAGATTCACAGCACTAAAGTCCATCGAGACCTACACTCCTGACACCCCCTTCAAAGTCCTCTATTTCCCCACCTCAAAAAAGCCCATCATCCGCAGGATCATGCGAGCCATCCTAGAATCAAAAGATGCCAACACTGAAATCACAGTAGTTCTAGGTAGAAATGTCAGAAAACTTTACGATCGAGTCCGTGAAATCCAGCTACAATATCCTGGTCGAGTCCAGATTAAAGGATGGACCCGACGTGTCCCCGAGCTCCTAACCTCCCACCACCTCGTAATAGGTAAAGCAGGAGGCGCTACCGTGCACGAAACTATCGCAGCAGCCTGTCCTATGCTTATCCATCATCTAGTACCCGGCCAAGAAGAAGGTAACTTAGCATTACTAGAAAAGATCCAAGGCGGGTTTTATACCGAAACACCAGAAGACATAGGAAATGCCATCACTCACATTCTAAAAGACGATGCAGCCCTCTGGAAAAGCATGAAACACAATCTCACACAACACGCTAAACCCGCAGGCTCCATCTCCGCAGCTCAATTCATCATCAAGACAATCGAAAACTACGACTATGACCTACCTATTTGACATCGGCAATGTGCTCCTCGCATTTGACTTCTTACCTGCCCTCAACTCCCTCAAAGGAGAAAATCCTGCACCAGATGCGATCGAACAGATCCTACTGAAAAAGGATCCATTCGAAGCTGGAGAAATCCCCCTAGCTGAATACGTTCAACTACTACGAGACCTACTAGATTATCAGGGTAGCGACACAGACCTCTTCAACGCATGGAACTCTATCTTCACTGAAATACCAGCCACTTTCCAACTAGCTGAATCACTGAAAAACCAAGGACATCGGCTCATTCTATTTTCAAATACCAATCCCATCCATGGACCTTACTGCACAGAAAAACACCATTTATCGGAACGCTTCGACCACGCAGTTTTCTCATATGAGATCAATGCCATCAAACCTCATGACGACTTCTTCACGCGTGCATTTGAGAAATTCCAAATCATTCCAGAAGAAACCATTTATATCGATGACCTCCCTGAAAATATCGCAGCAGGCAAGCGTCATGGCCTCCGCTCATTCTGCTATGACCACCGCAAACACGATGAACTTCTGGCATGGCTAGAAACTCAAACCATTGAATAACCTCCCATGGAACAACCAGAAAAGCTTATCTATTCATCATTTGACAACGACCAGTTCGACTACCTCAAATGGACCAACTCCACCACCCCGCAAACCGTTATTATCGGCGTGCACGGCATCAACGGCGCAGCCCAAGACTACGATAACTTGGCATCATACCTCACGGAAAATCACCAAAGCATCACCATCTACGCCCCAGAAACTCGCGGCCAAGGAAATGACCGTAATATAAAACGCCGTGGCGATATTTACCGCACAGAAGAGTGGTTCAAAGATCTCAGAACCTTCACCCTCATGGTCAAAACAAATCACCCAGATGCGGAAATAATCTGGTGCGGTGAAAGCATGGGGTCATTGATCGTCACCCACGCATTGTGCGAGCAAAAGACCCCCAGTCCAGACAGAGTCATCCTTCTTGCTCCCGTCGTAAGCCTTCGCCCTCACCTCCCACTATGGAAGCACAAGCTAGCTAACACCATATCCTACATACTTCCTCGCTTCAGAGTTTCTCTCAATCAGTTTTCAGGAGAACAAGCAGTCAAAGTCACCCAAGGTGGTGATAGCCATGATGAACAAGCCGCAACAAATTCCTATTTCATCGAGAAATTCACACTCCGCTTACTAGCGACCCTAGGAAATCTAATATCTGGCATGCACTCTCTAGCACAAGGAATGAACTGCCCCATCATGGTTATCAATGGTGGCCATGACTACTTCACACCTCCAGAAAATGCCCTCGAGTTCTACAAGCACATCCCACCTATACCTGGAAATGAACACGTCTACTACCCAGATTCCTACCACCTCCTCATGTATGATAGCCACCGTGAGCAGATATTCAGCGAGATTTCCCAATGGATCAGTAATAGAATCGGCATTAAAAAGAGTCGCTCCGTAAATTAGCGAAAAACTCGCTTGCCTAAGAAAACTTTTCCTCTCATAAACACCTAGCCATGAACAAATTCATTATCTCTTCATCTATTCTTAGCTTCGGTCTCCTAGCCAGTTGCTCCACTATCAGTGGCTACCGCCAAGACCCAGACACTTGGGGAAAAAAAGGTAAAAAAGAGAAGGTTCAGAAAGTTTCAACATCTGCTGAGCGTCCTAAGCTACGTCCTGTTACTCAGCCTCAACCCAGCAATATCGCTCCGGCTGTAGTAAACAATAACGTCAACAGGGTGTCTAAAAAAACAGCTCAAAAAGGCAGAACGATTGAAGGAATGATTGAGCCCAATGTTACCAAACTACCAGACAACAAAGATCTCCAAGAATCTAACAACATTGCACCTATTCCCGTGCAGCCAAAACTAGAATCCCCAGTGGCACCATTGCTTCCTAACGATTTCATTGATCCCACAAGTCCGCTACCATCAGATTTCTAGTAGCCCTAATACTTCGCTCGGATAGAAAAGTTACCTCTCCGGTAGTTTAGATGAAGACCAGATCTAGCAGGCCTGCTAGGTCGGTAACACCCCTGATAATACGGGGTCGCTCGATAGTAGCCATAATGATTCCCTCTATATGGGTAATAGCGGGCTGCACGAGGTTTCAAAACACTTAGCTCTGGCCTGAGCACTAATGCTTTCGGGATGATAGAACTCTCCTCTGCTTTCGAAGCAACCTTGGTTTGCTCTTCATCCATCACCTCTTTCCTGATCACTCTCTTCCCATCTATAACCACTGGCCGGCCTTCTGAGTCATACCATGTCTGAGCGCTAACAGCTGGTGCCGTGAGCACCACCAGGGAAAAACTTACCCCAACCATAGCTAAAATCATATTTAGGTTTGTTCTCATGGCCTTATCCTACCACAATAGTATGATAACATCAAATACCCGATGAGATAATGAACCACCCTGCCAAACTAACAGCTAACGTAAAGACCAGATTCGCCCCCTCACCTACGGGCCATCTACATCTGGGACACCTCTACGCAGCACAGGTGGCACATGACCTCGCTCGCAAGTTCGGCGGGCAGTATCTACTCAGATTTGAAGACATAGATAAAACACGCGTCAGGGACGAATACTATGACTCCATTCTAGAAGACTTAGAATTCTTCAACCTTCAACACGACACCCCTCCCATCAGTCAGCTTCAGAGTGATCGCGTCACAGCCTACTCAGCCGCACTCGATCAGTTAGAAGACATCGGCGTCACCTACCCATGTTTCTGTAGCCGAAAAGATGTTCACCGAGAAATAGCATCCCTCACCAATGCTCCACACGGAAACCATCTCAGTGCACAATACTATCCCGGCACCTGTAAAAAACTTACCTCCAGTGAACGCGCAGACCAAATCGCCCAAGGAAAAACGCCATCCATTCGTATCGATACCCAAAAGGCTAAGGAACTCACCGGCAAGCTCATATTCACCGATATCATCCATGGCGAAATCGTCGTTAATCACGACCTCCTAGGCGATAGCGTTCTCGCCCGCAGAGACATCGGCACATCGTATCACATAGCCTCCGTAGTAGATGATGCTTTCCAAGAAATCACCCACGTCACTCGCGGTGATGACCTACTAGAGTCCACACATATTCATCGCGTTCTTCAAGCCTTGTTAGGACTCCCTGAGCCCATTTACATGCATCATGCACTGATACTCGATGATGACCATGAGCGCCTCGCAAAACGCGCGAATTCTGTATCCATAAAAGAACTAAGAAAACAAGGTCATAACGTAGATTCATTAAATGCAATAATTCAGCAACAATTATCGAGCTGAAAGTCATAAACAAAACATAGGTAAAAAAAATAAGCGACCCGCTTGATAAGCTGCTGGAAAAACCCAAAACCAAACAGTAACTCAACCGGGCCGCCTAATGTTTGTCGACAGGGAGAAATTAACAAATTCTTCCCGTATGACAAGTCTTTTCAGACAGAATTAAAGTATAATTTTGAAACAGCTGTTTGACTATACTCCTACTAATACAAATGTACTAAATACTGTTCTTTGAGCCCACTCCCCTTAAGTCGCACTAGGTAAGTTCCTTTTCTAGTTATGGGTTCACTGTCAGGTTCAAAAACAATGGTATCACTGTAGATGTATTTAAAAGCCACCTTAAGCTCTCTGCCATCCGGTTCATCATTCCAGCTCGGTGCTTTCTCATCAAATTTCTTCAACTTCCACACCTGCACCAAACAATCACTTGGAGCAGATCCTTCCACAATGTGATAGCTCCAGCCATTCCCGTGCAAATATTTCACTGGATAAAACCCATGCCCAGGATAAGAATAATTCTTACGCCCACCTCGATCTGAGTGATCCATCGAATACATCGCAGAATACGAGCCCTTTATACCAAACCCAGTCTTACCCATCCGATGATTGATACACCACCTACGGTGCCCGCGTCTCTCTCGGTTATTAGCACCAGCATCATTCATATACTGAGTCACACTACCCGCCATAGTCATCCTTCCCCCATTCATTGCCAAGTTACATTTATCAGTCGAATGACCGAACCCGTGCGAAAGCTCACCTTTTTCACTACAAATAGAAGCAGCATCAGCGGCCATTTCTATCATCTTCTTATCAGCCTTCACATCATATGGCACCCTACTTAGGAACCGATACACGTTAAGTAGGTTTACAGCATCTTGCACCTCCGCCGTGACCCCATTAGGTGCCTCACGAGCTTCGATCTCCTTAATTGTATCTCGTATCTCTTTCTTCACCTCTTTAGGAGCAAACCCATCATCCACAAATTCTTCAGAACCTACATCCACATCCGCCACTTTCTCACTCTCGTCTTCAGCGGACTCATCCACTAATTGCTGCCCGCTCAGTTTCAACTGCTCAAGCCCAAAGTCACGCTCATAAAAGATCACCTCTATACGATCCGGCTTCACTCCTATATTCGCAGAAAGCACCACTACCGTCGTATCCAGGCGCCATGCCTTTCTCAGATGCTTCACTTTGCCATTCATCATCACAGGCACTTTGACTCCATCTGACCTCAATTTCTCAGTGATCAGTTTATTCCACCTAGCGGCCTCTGCATCAAAGTCGCTTTTTTTAGTAAATAAAGCAGTTCCCTGATCAAGTACAGTTAGCTTAACACTAACAATTTTACCTTTGTTTTGCTGTAAATCCACATGATGAACCGGCTGTCCCCAGAAAGTGAGCCCTTTGCTTTGGTGCACAAACGAACCACTTTCCTCACCCTGTTCCCAAGACAAGTTAGGGAACTTCTTTGAAATTTTATATTTATTCGATTTCCAAATATCAGAATTTGACGTCAATGGCTCCAAACTCACAGCTTCCGCCTGCGATACCCCCATCATGGAACACCCGCTAGCAACGACAAGAGATAATAATCCTTTATACATACGAGAACCGTGCAACGGCTAGTACCGTATTTCCAGTTAAAATTACATTAAAATCGATGACTCAAGCCTAGACGCATTTGAAAACTAGAGTCAGATCCCTCAGATGAAGTATAAACTGAAGCATAACCCACTGTAGAAGAAGAGAAAGCGTAACTAGTTCTTAGCCCCAATCTCACCCAAGTGTCCTCTAGTGAATTGTTATTCTGACCTTTAGCCAAATCTGATATCCTCGTTTCATAATCATCACTCGCTCGCTGAGCTAATTCAATGACTCCTACAAGCTGAGTTTTTGTGGTAATTTGATACTTAGCATCCACACCTGTTCTCCAAATGCTCACCTGGTTAGAAAGTTCATCCATATCCAGCACACCAAATCGGTACCCGTCTTGCTCTGAATCTATCCATGTATAAGACACTTTCGGAGTAAACCTTACACCTTTCCACTGAAATACATCTTCAACCTGCGCTCCTATAAATACAGCTGTCGAACTTCCATCAACATCAGCCCTCGTGCTCCCAACTTGCATGTCATTACTCCACAAACTATGACTTAAAATACCAGTGAGCCGCAAATTTTCATCTGAAAATGTATAACTAGAGCCTAGACTTAGTGTGTTCCCACTAGTGTCACTTTCACCATGAAGTAAATCACGAGTTAGTGACGAATGCGCTAGCCCAAGTCCAAACGTGAAATTCTCTTTCCCGAAACTATTTAACAATGCCACCTCACCACCAAGTTGCTCCACCTCTAATGCGTCATGCTGCAGGTAGTTCACACCAGTTTTAATCTGCCAGTCGCCAACAAGCAACCCAGAATCCGGCCGATAGTGATTCATTGAGTCTGATAAGAACCCCAAATGCGCAGTGTTACTCTGAACCTGAGCCTGCAACCCTTGAATCATTGAACTTTGCAATATTTCTTTAATCGCATTTAAAGTATCTTCTACATCTTCTACATCTTCTACATCTTCTACATCTTCTACATCTTCATTACCTTCATTACCTTCATTACCTTCATTACCTCCTGTCGTATCTCCCCCTGTAGAGCCATCTGTATCCCCTTCCACACTTATTTGTGGAACTACTGAAGTATCGTTATACTCAGAAGCCGCTATTTCCACATTCCCGTTAATAGAATAAATCGCAAACCCCATATTAGTAGCCCCATCCGATATCCATGAGTTCACGACCGACGTCACATCGACACTCACCACTCCTGAGTCAGAAAAATAATACGTTCCCACTACGGGAACATCAGTCCCTTGCACATACGTATCGAACCAAGCTCCCTTGTCAGGCGCAAGCATGTAGTTCTCAAAGCTGTCCTGAAGAGCCACCAACTGCACCGTTGCGCTCCCAACAGTTCCCACCTGCGAAATAGGAATATCCGCACCACTATCGACTAACGTCACATACTCAACAGCACTTAAATCTAGAAATTTATCACCTCCAAGACCAAGCGATGACACATCAAAATCTAGTACCCCAAAGTTGAAATGACTCGTATCTGGGCGAGTAGATTCTCCCAAAGTTATCTGAGTATCGCCCTGGTTGTTAGTTCCAATAAACAGATAACTATCCGTATCAAAAGTGGCAGTTATTTGAGCCAAACTAACATTGGCTAACAGAAGAGCGAGTGAGTAAGTAGTAATGATTCCTTTCATAAAATATATTTTGTTCTGCTGAAAATCCTAGTAACCATCACATCGAAGTAAAATTCTAATTAGCCAGATCTTAGCGCTCAAATACACTCCGCTAGCGTCCAATATACTTATCCCTCTCATATCCCACACTTATGTTCTAGATTACAAATTTTGGCTTGTTGCAGAAATAAATAGTCTCTAATCGCATCAAGATGAATCACAGCCAAAAAAGAAATAATCTAACAGTCCGTAAATTTACTACATCACTTTCGGTTCTAACAATTACCCTCACTTCCCAATCTCCTGCCCAGAAACCTGAAGAACCAAAAACGACTATAGAAACGATCCCCGACATAGAAACCATCGTAGACCTCGGTGAATCTACCGTCATAGGAAACTCCTATGAGACGCCCTGGCTAGAAACCACTGGCTCAGTCACTGCTATCCTCCAAAAGGACTTCATTACATTTGGCGGCGCAGACTTTGGCGATCTCGTGAAATACGACCCCACCGTCACAGCCCCCTTTAACTACGGCAGTGCAGATGGGAGCTTCGGCTACGCCCAAACAGGATACACTGGTTACAACATCCGAGGAGTAGAAGGAAACAGAGTCAGCATGCTATTAGATGGAATCAGACAGCCTGAACAATACATCTCTACTACCTTCGCTCAAGACGAAGGCTCCTCAGGAGGTGGCGGACGTGATTATTATGATCCCGCCATCTTCGCCTCCACCGAGATTCTCAAAGGATCAGCTAGCTCACTCTACGGTAGTGATGCCTTAGCTGGCGTGGTCTCATTTAAAACCCCAACCCCACAAGACTTCTTCACCCATGATGATGACAACTTCGGAGGCCTACTCAGAACCCAACAATTCAGTTCCAACAGTAGCGCAGCCACACAAGCATTTGCAGCATTTCGTAAAGACAAATTCGCCATCATGCTAGGACTCGCCTACCGCGAAGGAAAAGAATCAGAAAACAACGGCAACACACCACCGAACCCATTAGAATCCAATAGTCTCAACCTCTTGTCTAAATTCCAATGGAATATTGATGACGGAAATAAAGTGGAGCTAACACTAGAACACTTCAACAGAGACCGAACCGTAAACGCGCTTAGCGCAAATCAATTTCAAAACATCTTCGACAAAGCAATCATCAATTGGGAAAACCAAGCAAGAGCAAGATTTAGCCTCAACTGGGATCACACACCCACTGACTACAATACCAGATTCTACGACTCCGTAGAATCAAACCTCTACTACCAAGCATCTCAAAATTCTAGTATCAACAAAAGCGAGGCTCTAACAGGAAGAATCCGAGACCAGATCATCGAATTCGATACAAACATCTTAGGCTATAGCTCAAAATTCCTAAAAGAAACTCAACATCAACAAATAACCTACGGCATAGAAGCATCCAGCAGCAGATCAGAAAACCGTTTCTACAGAGAAGACACCGGACTACCTCCATACCCTAACAGAATATCCTTCGCTCCATCAGACACCATCAGAGCCGCATCATACATCCAGTCAGAATTTAGACCCACATCAGCTAGCCCATGGTCATTCATCCTCGGACTGCGCCTAGATTATTACAATGTTCAACCAGAGCTCAGCAGTGATTACCTAGAAAGAATCACCAGACTCAGTGAAGGAGCCACCGCATACAATCCAGCGGAAGAACTAAATAACCTCACTATCGCTCCCAGATTCGACGTCAAATACGACCTCACAGCAGACAGTAGAATCTACGCCAAATACTCCAGAGGTGTGCGCAACCCAACAGCAGAAGAAATATCCATGATCTTCGACCACCCATCTGTAGACGGAAGCTCCACTGGTTCACTCACACTTCCTAATCCAGACCTCAAAGAAGAAAGCAGCAACGCCTACGAAATTGGCTACAAGTACTTGACCGATGATATAAAATTTCAAGCATCCAGCTTCTACACTAAATATTCTAACTTTATCGAAAACGCTACTCCCACCGGCCAACAAAGCACCGATGGACAAGACATCCTCACCACTGTCAACCGAGGTTCAGCCACAATCTATGGATACGAGCTCAGCGGCAGCGTAAACTTAGCCCGCTTCCACGACCACCTAGATTGCTTTGAAATAGGGCTCTCAACAGGGAAAACTTGGGGGATAAACAATGATGACAACACCTGGATTAACTCCATCGAACCATGGAAATCAGTAGCTTGGTTAGGCTACACTAGCATGAATGAAAAATTCTCTTCTCGTCTCTCTGCCACTTACGTAGACAGTGTAAAAAGAGTCAACGATGATGACGGCGGTCCATACTTCCGCCCACCATCATACTTCACCATCGACCTTTCTGCATCATATCAAATCAATGAGTCATTAAGTGTCCAAGCAGGCATCAACAACCTATTTGATGAGCAGTATTGGCAATGGTCAAACTCCCGTCGCTCCGGTGGACACATCCAAAATGCTGACTCTGTAGACGACCGCAGTACCGCTCCTGGAACCAATGGTTTCTTATCAATAGAATATTCATTCTAACCTTACTCCTCAATTCATCGTCAAAGTTCAACAAAACACCGTTAGCACACAACCAATATTTAGTGCTTAATTCAATTTAATGAATCAAGGAGCCAACACAAATAAATACCTGATCCTCTACGGAACCCAAACCGGAACCGCAGAGGATCTCGCTGAGCAGCTATCGCAAGACCTAGACGATCAAGGCATCTCACACAGTTTAGAAAACATGTTTGATATCACTCTTGAAAAAGTGAAGTCATTTCAGCGTGTTTTTATTATTGTAAGTACCTGGGGAGACGGCGACCCGCCTGATGATGCAGAAGATTTACTTGTAGCTCTCCAAGCATCGGACAGACTCTATTTCGCGGGAAGTGAATTCACCGTATTTGGGCTAGGTGATACTAATTACGACTACTTCTGTAAATGCGCGGTCGACTTTGATGAAGCATTAACCAACGCAGGAGCATCACAAATCATTCCCCTTGTGAAAGCTGACCTCGAATTTGATGACAAGTTTGACACCTGGTCACAAAACATTTTAAACACTCTGCCATCCATGGTTGAACAATAGGTGGCCATACCTAGTGTGAACTAAGGCTAGCTAGTAAGACGTATCTGTATCGTGATTGTAACAAAAACGTTCTTACTAGTTAGCCATTTTTTGAGACTATGACTGATCGCTATAACAAGCAGTCTCTAAGTAATGCTTCCACCGCTTGAACGGTGAAGATGAATGAACCCTTATTTTATAAATAATATCAGCATAAGAATTATACATGATCAGATTCAAACAATCCATCTGGTCCACCACCTCTCCACAAATCCTAATGCTATGGATAGCTGACAAATTAAGGATGGTTTTCCCATCTCCCAAAAGTACAGCATAGCCTCCGTGGAAGTCAACGGACTTAACATTCATCGAGAAAACAGCCCTACAAAAATTCTCCCCTAATTCTATTTCCAACTGCTTATCACTGACTATCCCTTCAGATACTTCCATTAGCATCAAAGCCAATGGATGTTTATCCGTGCTCGCTTTAATGACATTAACTCGCTTCACACAACAAGGGCAATCTCCAGTCCGCATCCCTTTACATGAAGTCCTCATATAAACAGAGCCATCCATATCAAGGCATTTTAATAAATTCCAGAAATCGATAGACTGAACAGCCTGTAGCCGTATCTCTATTTCAGAACTATCAGAGAACCTCGCCCACAGCATCAACCTGTTATCACACCGTTCCACTTGCATCTGCTCTACCTTTGACAGGTTAAAAATAACTTCCCCCTGGTAACTCATAATCTCTTCTCCTAGTGCAATAAAACCACTTCTAGACAGATTAACCGTGACCTCATTATCATAAGACCTCACCACACATTGCTTAATAGCCATCTTTTCAAATAACACGGGGATACCTCTACTAGTGTGATCTATAGGAGTTCTCATTTTCATTTTTGTATTCATAATTATTTTTGTTAAGCAGCTTCAATAAAAAACTGGGCCCTCCCCTTAGCGTCGTAAAACGTCCCTCTGAATTTAGATCGTTTTACGTTAAGATCGACATCAACGATAACTCTTGAGTTTAAACTCAACTGCCTTTTCTCTGAACACAGATTCATCGTTCCAAACTTAGTCATCAGTCCGCCAACATCGTGATACCTTTTCACCACACCTCCCGCAGTATGGAGAACACACCTCAGTTTTGACCCTCGGATTATTTCTCTATTGATTACTTTAGCAGCTTCTTCGACCATCGGATTAAGACTCTTATTTATCAGGCTCTCCTTGAAATCAGGCAGACCACACTCTTGTTCAGCCTCATTTGAAAAAGTCTGCAGGATACATTGAAAACAATCCCAATGACTACTAGGGGTAAGCGTGATCTGATGAAACACTAAGTCATCATCCCCTGAGAAATACACAGTAGCCTCCTTCATCTTCTCATTCACTACAGCCCACCCTCTAACCCATTTCTCAGTATGCCATCGCTGCTGTTCATCTAGGCTAAAGCTACTATTCTCCGTAGCGTTTGAGATCAACCTAGGGTAATTCCCGTTCTCCACAATAGTAGCTAGTGTGTTAGTATATACTTGCCTAGCAGGCCCGACTGTATGGACTCTATCCAACAAGCGGCTCCATGATGGCTTTAATGAATAGATCGTATTTTTTTCTTGGTGCATGACTTTATCATACATATCACCTCAATTTGCGATAACGTGTGATTCACTATTTTTAGCGATCAAATACAGACGATCAGAAGCCAACCTTCATAATTCAAAAAATTCTCAGTTCCAATAAACTGTTAGATATTCACACAACATCAAAGGAACACTAAATCACGACAACAGGGCGTTATCGCTTCATCTCATTGTAAGCTATCTATCTTGCGTAGTTAAAAAACTGACTACTAGGCACTCAGTGCATAAACATAAAAAAGATAAAATAATTACCATGAAAACAACAATACTAGCAATAGCCACTCTAACAACATTAGGAGCTAGTGCTAACGCAGCACTCGTGAATCTATCTACATACGATGAATTCGCTGTCTGGGACGACCTCACTGGAGCCGCAGCTACCGCAGCAGGAATCAACACAGGCAGCTTTACTACCCCAACAGATTGGGTTCTCACAAGTGACGGAACCACAGCTGCCACACTTGCACCTCAAAATGGAGCATCCAGCAGTGCTGGCGCATTAGGAAAAGTAGTAACCACAACCACGGGTGGCGGATACTTAGCTTCAACAGGTATTTATACTGGTAACTTTGCCACTACATTCTTCTTAGAAAAAACAGCCAGTCTAGCAGATGTAGAAAACGTCGTATTCCAAATTGATCTGGACAATAATTCTGATTGGGTCGCACCAACCCTCAGTTACAACGGAGGAGCTCAAGCAATATCAGCTGTAGAAATGATCATTTCTTCTGAAGCCACCAGCGGTGCTTTTGGACCAGCTACAGCACAAGAGCTTCTCTACCAATGGGATCTCAGCGCAATAGCAGATAACATTACTGACTATACCATCGAATTTGGGACTGGAGTTCATATTCCTATCCCCGAACTTAGCCTAGCGTCATCTGAAGCTTTCACTGTTGTTTCAGTCCCTGAACCAAGCAGTTCCACTTTGATTACTCTCGGTGCCTTAGGTCTCCTCATCAGAAGAAAACGTTAGTCATCTACTTGTTCATCACTTGTTTTAGACACTGTAATGGCTGTTCACCTTCGTTAGGTGAACAGCCATTATTTTTAACAAACTCTACACTTTAAAAGAATTTGCTAGATTATATAGATTTTCATAAATAACTTTATTGACAATGAGTCTCAATAGCGATAGCTGGACGTAGCAAGAACCCATCTTACTAGAAAACGTCATTCTATGAGCGAAAAACATTCAACCCTTTATGGTAATCCAGAAAAAAACCAAGTCTGTATCACATACTACAAAGGTGAATCTACCTCTACATGGATAAATTCAATTCGTGAAAACACGCTACACATCATATTTAATTTATCAGGAAACCTACTCATTTTCGATGACAATGTTAGACTGAACATCATTCCCGGAACTCTTGCAATCTGGCATAGAGGGAATGACACCAACCCACATATCAACCGTATTACGGCAGAGCCCCCCTCACCCTCCACCGACTTAGAAACCATAGTAATTAGCACTCCTCTTCATTGGTTACAAACTACATTTGGTAACAAGAGAGAAGCCCTTCACCCCGCTCTACAAACAATCCTTGATCAGTCCTCGTCATCCCTGGAATTGGGTAAAATACGCTCAATGCTAGTCACCGAAATTAGCCTAGCCAGAGACCTAATATCCCCCCCAGTCTACTCCTCTGCTATGCCATTTTGGTACGCGGCTAAAGTCATGGAAGTCATCACTCTTCACCTATTCACAAATATCTCCACACACGATAACAACATCTTCAAAGGACAGGCTAAATCAACAAACCAGAGACTAATCACACTCGCCATTGACTGGCTCCATCAACACCTAGATGAAGCTCTAAACCTCAAAGACCTCTCACAACATCTAGGCTGTAGTTCACAATACATCAGTCGAATATTCTCTGAAAATACTGGTAAAACTCTCACCCTCAGTCTCCGTTCTATAAGAATAAACAAAGCCGCTGAGTTACTCAATAGCGGAGACTACAATGTCACAGAAGCTGCTATGGAAGTAGGTTACAGTAGTTTATCTCATTTCACTAAGGTCTTCATCTCAGAAAAGGGAGTAAAACCCTCTCAGTTCATTTAATACCCCTCCCCCCTCATCGAGCATTAGCGGTCATTTAAACTAAATTAGCGCTGAGTCACCGCTAATTTCCAACATCAGGACATTAGCATATTTTCTCATATTTCACTAACTTGACTGCCTCTTCCGGGAACACTTTCTATTCAATAACCTACGGAAGCTATCAACTAATAATAAAAATGAAACATACCATTATCAGCCTGATCAGCATGATCACCACCGTTTGTTCAGCCCAAGCACAGCAGTCTACTCAGCAGAAATTTGAACAAGACAGAAAAGCCATTTTAGCCATGACCGGTATCCATAGTGTGGACTTTAATTTTCATGAAATCTACTCACTCAATAAAGACTATACCATCAAAGAGAGCAAATATGCTGAGTCGGCGCACGAAGTAGTATTCCTAGTCGAGGACACAGGCACCCAAATTACTCTCCAACACATGCTCCAAGTCAAACATGGTGATAACGACGCCGTAGTTAAGCATTGGAGTCAAATCTGGACATACGAAGACACCGAAATCCTCGAATACCAAGGCAAAACCACCTGGAATAAAATCACCTTAGAGAAAACAAACGTAACAGGAACTTGGTCGCAGCTCGTCACGCAAACTAACGACAGCCCACGCTACGAAAGCTATGCTACCTGGACTCACTTAGGAGGAATCAGCGAATGGGTCTCAAAAGAAACAGCAAGGCCACTCCCAAGAAGAGAATACACCAAACGTAAAGACTACGACATCCTAGTAGCCCGCAACTCTCACATCATCGCCCCTAATGGCTGGACTCATGAACAATCTAACAAAAAACTAGTGAAACGTGAAAATGCCAACCACTACTTAGCTCTAGAACGAGGTTATAACACTTACACGAAATCTCCTGATTTCGATGTCACTGCCGCAACAACAGAGTGGAATGAAACCAAAGAATACTGGAAAGAAATTAGAAACTTCTGGAACCAGAACATGAATAAAAATGACACCTTCAGCTATGTCATGCAAACAGAAGGCACCGGCATAAGAGAAGCCTTAAGACAACTCATCGACCAAGCCAAAGAAGATAAAAAACTTACCTCTGAGCAAGTAAACAATACGCTCAACAAATACCTTGTTAAATAAAGTATAATACATTGTGTGTGAATGATCTATATCTGTGTAATAGTTCTTACTATTTCACAGCTAGCAATGCGGCCAAAGCTACCAAACAAACCCCAAACACTCCATCAACTACATAAGCAAAACGTTGATACCATCGCTTAATCATACTCACCTGAAGTAACCTCACCCACATGCTCCACAACAGCCACCCTTCCATAAAAATAGTCACCCACAACAACACCGCCCAAGCAGAGCCACCCATCCCTAAAAAAGGCACCGTCACACCCGCGAGAAACACCGCCACCTTAGGGTTCAAAATATTACATAGAAAACCCATCTTCCAATACCCAGTCAAACTTACAGGAATAGTATCAGCTGATTTATATTCTAATTTAAATCTCATCTTCTGCGCTGCAGACCTTAAAAGCTGATATGCAATCCACAGTAAATATCCACACGCTAAATACTTAATGCCCCGATAAAGCATCACATTTTTACCCAGTACAAACGCCAATCCAGAAACAGCAACCCCAGCATGAATCATTAATCCGCAAGCAATTCCAAACGCCGTCGCTAACCCAGCCCGCATACCATGTGCCAACGACACCCGCGTCAGTAGTACCATGTCCGGCCCAGGACTAAACTGCCCCACCGCCATGATCAAAAAAAATGTCAGCCACTCTATCATCTATCTCTTAGTAATCTCATCCTCTGCTGAGAGCTTATATCACTAAGATCGATAAAATCACCACCAATTAGTTTGCTGGATTCTTTGATATGGGCTAGTGTCTCTCATGCTTAAGTATTTAACTCTGTGTCTCATCTCTCTTGTTTCTACACTCTCCGCTCAATGGCAAAATGGCGATATCATTTTCACCAAAACCAGTGGTAGGCAAGCCATAGCGGTAGAAGCAGCTACAGAATCCCCATGGACACACACCGCAGTAATCTTCATCAATGAAGGAAAACCAATGGTCCTAGAGGCAGTCCAGCCAGTACAGATCATTTCACTAGAAGATTACTTCAAACGCAGCGGAGCCAAGTCCACACACAGCTTCAAACGCCTAAAAGACACATCCACGCTAAACAAAGATATCTTTACCAGAGCTAGCGCATGGGCTAAAAAACATGTCGGCAAGAACTACGACGGCCGCTTCCAGTGGTCAGACCAGACCCTCTATTGCTCCGAGCTTGTTTGGAAAGTCTATCACGAATGCGCCGGCATAGAACTCTGCCGTGTAAAAAAAGTCAAAGAATACAACCTAGAGCACCCAAAAGTAAAACAACTCATCACAGAGAGATTTGGATCCGTGAATCGTTTAAACCTTGAAGAAAAAATCGTAGCTCCCTCAGACATCTATGACTCTGAATTACTCGTAGAATTCCAGCCTTCCAAGAAACGAGAACTCATTGAAAAATAGTCACCCGCGAGACCTGTTAACTACTCACCCTCTTTTTCTTCTTCAGCCTCCGCTAGTTTCCTTTTCTTCTTCTCCTCAACGACTTCCTCAGGAGTCTTAAGAGATGCAATAGCTGCTAAAATATCATCAGACACCTCAACTTCGCTCAACTTAGTTTTCTCAGGTGCCCCCATCTCAATCCACCACTTAAGCACTTTAAGTTCCTCCGCTGTGATCTGAGGTTTAGATTCTGGAGGCATATGGTAGTCATCATCCTTAGGTAGCATGATCGAGGTGATCATAAAACTACCCTCCACATCACCCGCAACAAGACACTCTTCTTCATCCCCCCCATCAAACATCGCTTCCAGCGAGTCCATCCTCAGACTACCTTTGTCTTTATCAGGACCATGACAGCTTATGCATTTGTTGTCTAAAATCGTATGCACAATATCAGCGTAGATCACTGGATCTATAACCCCATCTACGTTCCCTTCTGCTTCACGTCTAGCGGATAACTTACTGGCATCCTCTGCACGTTTATCTAAAATCTTACTTGGCAATGCATTTAGCGGATCACCATGTGTCATCTCCCCACCATGATGACCAGCACTGATCAACACCCCACCAGTCGCAAACAATGCCAATAAATAGCTAAGCTTTAGACAACTCAGTTTCTTCACATCGTGGCTATATTTCACCAGAAATGTAATTATCACCAGAACCGTAAATATTACACCATCTCGTTTATGTTCTTCTACTAATGGTCCCTCAAATTTACCTGTGAGGTAGAGAAAATAACCAAATACCACAGCAATGACAGAAGTCCCCGCCGCAAAAGCCAGGGCCAAGGTCGTCTTCGGCTGGTATTTACCAAATGAGATCACCCCTACCCCCTCCATCGTCAATACCAAAACCGTTGCTCCAATTGGTAAATGCAACATCAGAGGATGAAGCTTCCCAAAAAAGTTCATCCATAATCCCATACTATCCGCCGTCTTAGGATCAGCCGCTCCCACCTCTCCGATCCAAGGCATGACAGCTACTGCCACAGCAGTTAGAATGCAGATCCCAACCACAATTCCATACCATTTCGTCTCATTTTTTGCCTTATCCATTGCGAATGGATACTAAGTAAACCATCTTCATATTACAGAAAAAACGACTTCTTCAGGTGATTTTGAAAGATTATGCCCCCAAGTGATTATGTCCCCAAGTAATGCTCACTTTAACATTTAGAGTAACTTTCATTGAATTTTCCCTTATCCACTGTAGTCTAACTGTACATTATTCACCCTTATCTTCTCGTAACCATGAAAACTATCACTTCTGTTCTGACCATTTTTAGCCTTTCGATAGGACTTCTCACACCACTCAGTGCAGCTCCAACTCTAACTAAGTCAGGACTCGATGATGACCCAGAAGTTGTCTACCTAGAGCATTATACAAGCATTCCTATCAAGTTTCTCTTGATCGAAGACACTGCCCTCTACGCTTCTAAAACAGGAAAGAGTAGCCGCAAAATAGGAACGTTGTCTGCAGGTTCCAGCGTTCAACTCCTAGCCATGAACGAAAACGCCTACCGCATATCAGGGAAAGGAAAATACGGCTTGATCAAAGGCTGGGTCAGCCCAAAAAGCGTCGCTAGCCAAGACCCTAAATTTGTCGAAAACCTCCATCAGCTCTATCTCAGACAGATGAAAGTCAATAAACTCATCAAGAACCAACAAGTGGCCATCGGCATGACAGTAAGCGAGGTAGTCCAGTCCTTAGGTGAACCAACCAAGAAAGAAGACAAGATCACTAAAGACGGTAGATCAGGCACCTATGAATTCATCCAGCTCGAGGAAGAAAAGCACTATCGCTACGTCACTGACGCCCGCACCGGCAATGTCTACAAACAGCTTTCCCATATTACTACTGAAGAAAAGTCAAACATCACAGTGGAATTTGAAAGCGACGTAGTCACCGCTATCACTTCAAAAGAAGACAACGGACCAGGGAAAGTTAACATCGTTGTCCCTCCTATCATCTTTAGATATTAAGTATATTTTAAGTAGAAATGCGGCCTACGATATAAGGATTTTGGTATTCTCTCAGAGAATACCGCAGAACCAGATAGACAGTCTGAGAATGATCAGTCGCGCAGAAATAAACAAAAAAGACCGCGCTTACTTCAATCAGCTTCGCGGTAAATCCAAATCCTTAAAACACTTCCAGGGACTGTAACGTTATTTAATGTGCACTAATCCATCACCACTTAAAAAATTGACAACAAAAAACGAGAACCTCTAATCTAGAGCTTCTCGTTTTTGTGATAAAGTAAATGCTTTGTTGAGTGACCTATGGTCGCTCAGAGCTACGAATTACGCAGACTTAGTGATAGCCTGTGATGTCTTGCTCTTAAGGTTAGCTGCCTTGTTCTTGTGAATGATTTTCTTCTTAGCGCACTTGTCGACTACTGATGTGAACTCCTGGAATGACTTGTTTGCCGCTTCCTTGTCACCTGCTTCAGCAGCTGCGAGTGTCTTCTTACGAAGAGTTTTTACACGAGTCTTGATGTCTGTGTTGCGAGTATTGCGAGTTTCGTTCTGACGAACGCGTTTGAGTGCTGATCTTGAGTTTGCCATAATGGTATTTGAAAATGATTGTTGTTATTTACTTTATGCTTATGGAGCAGCTTAGAAGATTTCGGAACCCTCTCATTGACCTACTCCGTTATAATATTACTAATCCCTGCTTCATCGTATTGATTTCTTGCTGGGGTGCGAAAAACTACCTAAATCTATCCAGATGTCAAGCTCGTAGCGACTTTTTCATCATTAAATGTTAAAATATCAACATTGGTTAAGTAATTTCTCTACCGCATTCAGCACATTCTCAGGCTGAACCTGCCATTCTACATACCCCACAGGAACCAGCTTCATCCCCGCACGCTCTAGTATCTGATGACGATTAATCCCCACCGCATTTTGAGTAAATCCAGGGTATCCCACCAAATCCACCCCTAAATACCGCCCATTCTTCTCCAACAACACATCCACTGGAATAGCTGCCACCGTTTCATTCATCTTGCTAGTGATCCCCTTCTCCCCACAAGCTTTAGTAAACTCTATAGCAAATGAATTAACTTCATCTGTTCTACCCTCTCCCTCATATTGCCCAGAGTTAGAGTCACCTTTCCCAGAGAAAGATAAATATTTCCCTAACAACGAATGAATAGGTAAATCCTGAGGTTTGACTGAATGGAAAATAACCTGCTGATGCTTAGCCCGCGTAATGCTAACATTGAACACATCCTCTTGCTCAATAAAACGTCGAGTCCCCGCATTATCAGATTTACCGAGCCCCACACTAATAAGCATCACATCACGCTCCTCACCCTGAAAACTATGCGCAGTCCCGACTTTCAGCTGATGTCTACTAAGTCGATACACATACTCAGCCTCCACCGCTAATTCATTCACCGCATCAGTTAGCGCATCAACCTGAGAACGAAAAGGAGAGAGTATGCCAATGCTCTTCAGAGGCTCATCACTCTTTTCACCCTCGTCTAACAAACGTAACAATTCAACAATTACAGCACTTATCTCCCCCTCATTAACCCCATCCTCACCCCTGTCTCCTTCACAGTAATTGAAAACTAAAGCCCGCTCAGATACTCTCTCCCATGGCCGATCGCGCATTAACCTTAGATCACCTTGATAAAACTCCGTATTACTAAACTCAATAATTGGTTTCAAACTTCGAAAATGCTCGTTCAACAACGCTACCTGACTCCCATCATGCGTATTCTCAATCGCCAAATCCATCAAACTAACATCTCGATAATCATATTTCGCTCTATCCTCTTCGCTGAGTTGTAAATCACGTGCAAACTTATCCATGCTATTCCTCGCGATGAATGACACATGCCGCAACTGCTTCTCATCTCCCGCTATCACCACCCGTTTAGCCCGCTGAATAGCTGGTAAAGCACTAGCTATATCGCACTGACTAGCCTCATCAATGATCACCACATCAAACATCTCCTGCTTAGGAGGCAAAACCCGATGCAGATCGCTCAAACTCGTGATCCAAATAGGAAACACATTTAAAACCGAATCAAAATCCGCAGAAGAAAACGCAGCCAACTGCTCGGACGATTTAGTTTTCTTCAAAGCCGTCAGCAACTTCTTCAAATCACCCCTAGTCCGAGCGTCAGCCATCACACTATTCAGCAAATAATCTTGCTGAGTCCGGATCAACTTACGAATCGTGACCTCTCTCTGCTGATGCAACTGACCTAAATGATTGCACAATTGAATCAGCACAGGTCTCCCCTTAACTTTACCCTCATACCAAAGCTTCAAAAGCCGCTCATACCAACGCGGATTAGGCTTCGCAGAAACCTCACCCCTAGCAATTGATTTCGCATACTCTTCAGTAAGCTGTGATTCATCTCTCGCTATATCTTCTAGTAGATCCATCAACTTCTGAGTCACCCCCCCCAACCGATGGTTCGCCTCAAGTGGTGACGGATGCCTCGTTGATAAAATCTTAGACACTCTAGCTTTCAAATTCTTCAGGTAATCACTACGCCCAGCCCGCACAATAGCAACTCTAGACTCTAACAGCTCCTTTGTCTTCTCATACAGCACATCCACCGCATGATCCTTCTTAGAAACAATCAACACCGTCTCACCACGTGCAATGTGATCAATAGCTATCGCTGCAAGAGTAAATGACTTCCCAGTCCCAGGAGGTCCATGACAAACGGTTAAAGCATTAAAGCGAGCTGACTTCAACAAATGATCTTGATTCTCACTCAGCAACACCGGAGCCAACGTCGGCTTCATCAACTGCTCTTTAACCACACTCGGCTTAGCTTTCACTCTAACTCCATCAAAAAACAACGCTTCCAAAGCCGATGACCAATTCTCCTTCTTAAATTCACCCAACTTCTCAAGCTCATCCACCACTCCACTTGACCCTCTAGAGCGCTTCACCACTCCCCATCCCGCAGCTGAAATAATCCTCAACCCAGTCCCCAATTTACTATTCACCGCTGACACTGGAGACACATGTGGCCATTCAATCAGTTTGTTGACATTCACCTCTGACATATTACCCCGGAAAACTTCAGCGATGCCAGACACAGCCACACTAGTAAGAACTCCCTCACTACCTCGCAACGCTTCCATAATGCCCTGCTCGATCTGTTGCTTATTATCCAACACATCTAACAGCGAGTAATTGATCCGATACAAACTATACTCCAGACTAACAGAAATAGTCTCACCATACCTCTTGACTGTTGCCGGATAAAGAATGAGCGGAGCCCTGTAGACCTTCCCTCCTACCTTCCCTAGGAAAAACAAACACCCATACAAAAACTCTTTCTCTCGATCATGCAGAGAAAGATTCAGCATCAATTTCTCAGCGTAGGCCGGAGCTAAAATATCTTCATCCAGAAACCCACAGCCTAACTTATCCTCACCTTTCACCATCAACCGATTCTCCATCGACCTCGCCACAAAATCACGCACCCCAGCACGCGTGTGATCTTCCCTGTAGCATTCCCTAAGCCACCTAATGAGCGATTGATGATCCATAGACTCTAGATTACTTTTTCTCGTGATCCACAAAGATCAAGCTCTCCACATCAAACCCTAGCTTCTGCGCACTATCTATAAATTGTTTTTTCTCTGCCTCACTCACCGTTGGCGTCCGAGACAAGAACCAGAGATAATCTTTATTGTAACTAGTAATATAGGCGTAATTGTAATCTTTTTCATCCAGCTCAAACACCGCATAAGAACCATAAAATGGACCAAAAAATGAGACCTTCAAATGCCCCACATCTGGGCTTTTAACAAAATAAGCCTTCCCCACAGCCTCACTCCACTCACCCTTCTCTGCATCGTAACCTCTATTAACGACCTTCAATCCACCATCTTCTTTGACCGTGTATTCAGCACTAACCTGACTCAATCCTCGCTCAAATGAATGATCCAAACGTGCAATCTCATACCAAGTACCTAAATACTTATCCTTTTGAAACCCCTCTACAGGTTTTATCCCATCGGGCAGCCCCACACAGCTATTCATACCATAAAAGCCAACAACCAAAATACTGATGAGTCCGACCAATTTGAATTTATGTTTCATGCACCTAACCTAAGCAATGATGGCCAGCTAGCACAGGATAAATTTACTCCCACGTAGGAATCTTCGGCAGGAACGGAATTCTAACAGATAACGGATAAACACTCACTCCTGCACTCAACCCCAGCGCGCTCACCTCCACACCTTCTTTTAACCCTAATGCTATGCCTAACACAGAGGTCTGAAGCTTTACTCCAGTGCCACCAGCAGTTTTCCCAGCATAGAACCCTAGCTCTTTACCTATTGCGTTGTGATCAAGTATCGCCGAAACTCCATCCACCTCACGGATCATTTTTTCCATGAACGTATTACTATTAGGACCAGGATAGGACCGATACACTGAATCATCATAACTCGCAGCAAATGCACGGATATCACGAGCAAAATGTGGATTAGATTTACCGTCTGACTGAGAAAGTATACGCACCCGCTCATCCCAACGCTTCTTAGCATGAACCGCAGTGTTCGATATCTTCTTATTAACAACCCCACTCTTAGGGTTAAATACCTCCACCCTATACCACGGCGAATCCACACTCTCCCGATAATCCAAAAACGTGTGCGTCGCAAACTGCGCAATACGCGCCTCCGAGCTCGGAATATCAATATCCTTCACCATAATCAGAGTATAAGGCTTGATAGGAGTATTCGATCCACAGCTAGATAGTAGCGAGACCACCGTTCCACAGGATGCGAGTAGTAGATTAAATTTCATTTTCTACTTATATAAGGGAGAGTCTATTACATCAAGTTGATACCATAGAGAGAAATAGAGTTCCAATTGAGCAAACAAAACACTAGAACAAGTCTGGTGAACTCAGATATCTAAAGTTACTCAATTTCAACTCTCCAAAATAGCTTGGGGTTTCCTTGGTCGATCTCATACTCATACTTAATGTCTCCATTTATCTGAGCTGTGGCGGAGAGAAGTTTCACATCGTCAGTGAGAGTGGTAGCTTCTATCCATCCATCCAGATCATCATTGAAATCTAATTTTAGTGAATAACCGTCGTCAATAGATTCTTTGGAAAGGGTGATTGTGAGAATTCCATTTTCATCTGGTTGAAGATCGCCAAGATTGGTAATTCCGGTGGCGAACTCAATAACGTTTGAGATGCCGTTATTATTATGATCCTCTTCAGTGTTGGCTCCAGTATTAGCTCCGTTAGCCCATGCTTGGAAGTTACTAGGCTCGAAAGTCATTTCTACCTGATCCATGATGGGAGAGACTCCAGAGACTACCGTGTTATCTACGCTGAACTCAAACTGAAAACCAAAACCACTCGGTAGGCTTGAGAGATCGAGACCAGCTGGTGTTAGAGAAACAACGCGGACGAACCCAGGGGTGTAATCGTATTGTTCGTTGATCGCTTGCCAGTTTGTCCATTGGTCAATAGTGCCATTGCCATCAGTATCGACACCTGCTCTGGCTTGAACCCCGTCCACCCATGGTCCAGGGCTTGTGTAGTCGGTATTCTGCTGGGTGAATAGATGGAACTTGCCTTCAGCAAAACCAACCGAGGGATCCGGGTGTCCAGCATGCATTTCTCCAGTGAATTCGAATTCGCCATAGATCGAATCACTCGCCCATCGGCCCATTCTGATGCTTTGGCCTGCTGGATCATAATCGCAGAACATGAAGAGACGCGAGCCGATCTTTACGGTCGTCCAGTCACCGAAGGCATCCTGTTCTGGGCTATGAATCTCGTATTCCGCATTAGGAAAGTTCGGGTGGTTGTAGGTGCCTATTACGCCTGTGGGTGTGGTGCGAACATCAATAGGTGGCTGGTGTTCGCCCTCCACGAAGCCTGTTATGCCGTCCACACTGGTGGTGTGTCCTGCTAGCGGTGAGTCCCAAGCATGAGTGCTAGCCTTGATGGGGCTCCAATCCTCGTAGATCAGATGGAAGAGTCCGTCTTTGTCGTCACGAAAGAGGCTGCAGTCTGAACCATGTTCACCAGCTGCTCTGGGGAAGGCTGCTCCCATGTAGGTGCCCACGACTCCATCGCCTAGATCATCGTCGATGAAGAGGTGTGGAGTGTGATCGTTATCGTAGTCAGAATAAATATAGAAGGAGCCATCCTTGTATTCCGCAGAAGTAACCCAGCGACCTGTGACTGGCGCGGTGACGGGTCCTTTGTGAGTCCAGGTCACCATGTCGGTACTGTGCCAAGCGTGATATCCATTGGTAGATCCTTTCCCTAGGAAATAGTAATCTTTATCTCCTGCAGGGACGAATACTGGAGCATCCCCAGCACCTGAGGGTCCGAGGTTTCCAGTTGATGCAGTCCAGTTTTCCCAAGCTGCAGATTGCTGGAAATTGACCGAAGTAGCCTTTGTTTTTACCGGGAAGGTTTTGATGATGCTAGAGAAAGTGGCGGTGTCGGCGGTAGGCTCAACGTAGCCACCAGCGATAGTCATATTACTACTACTTAGTGTCGTGGCAGCCCATTCTGCGGCATCTTTGACGATCCATCGGTCACCGAAGTTGGCGTCACATTGGGTGGTAAAGATATTAGAGATCTGATTAATGAGTGTCGGTATAGCGATGGAATTTACAGCATTTGCAGGGATATGGATTTGCACATCACCAGGGGAATCGGCACGGACAGATACGGTGAAATAACGGTTGGCAAACTCACGACGAGCTTGTGCTGTAACCGATAGAACTGTTCCGTTAGTAACTTGAAAATCACCCACCTCTAATCCGCTGACTGCTTCGCTAAATGTTAGGTGGATATCGAATTCCGGAGTGCTCGTCGTATTTCCACCATAGATGGCGACAGTAAGTGGGGCGGCATAGTTTGTGAGAAGCTGATTCGATGCAGCGTTCATTAGGCCATCGCCATCAAGATCAATCACCGAGTTCTTAGGTAAGTCAATAGTGACGTCACCTATCGCAGTAGGGGTTACCAGAATAGTGTAGTTTGATCCAGTGCCATCTAAAATAGAAAGAGTCGCATTAGGGCTGAGAAAATCATTGAGTTCGAGACCGGTGACAGGTTCCGTAAAGTTGATTGTTACTGTGTAAGGACCAAATACCACGGAGTTGGCAGTGCTCAATGTTGGCAATACTTGGTCGCTTCCAGGTTCTATATAAGTAGTTACCAGAGTATTGGAAACTGTGTTCATTTTACTATCTCCATCAGTATCAGTGACGGATGAAGCCGGCAGCGTGATCGACACATCACCATTTGAAGCTGGGTCTACGGTGACAGTCCAGAATGGCACTCACTTAAGCAGATTTTCTGTAGTTATTTCGGTGATGGATTTCTGTAAATATGTGTCTTGGTTGGGTT
>JBPOGF010000029.1:0-37667 GCA_051251915.1 Akkermansiaceae bacterium
AGCACTATTGTGAACCGCCTTGCTACGGAACCGTATGGCAGGTGGTGTGAGAGGGAGTTAGGGGGTGACCCCGCTCCATACTCGATTCATAAAAATTGCTATGCCTGAATGGTGTGGAGGGCGATCTCGGGGAGGCAGGAGAACCTGACACGGATACCGGTGGTTCCTAGTCCTTTTGAGACGAATACGGAGCTGTTTTCTTTGGTGTATTCTCCGTAGATGTATTTCTTGCCGTATTTTACTTTTTTGGGAGCATAGCCGATGAAGGGTACTCTGCATTGTCCGCCGTGGGTGTGACCGGAGAGTTGGAGGTGATGGTCACGGTGCTGGAGCATGGTGTCAAAATAGTCTGGCTCGTGGACCATGGTGATGAGGGGGGCGTCTTTGGGGATGCCTTTTAGTGTAGCCACTGGGTCTGGATTTCCTTTCCAGATGTAATCTGTGGCGGCGATATGGAGTTTTTCACCGTTGATGGTGAGTGCGGTGTTTTTGTTGATGAGAAATTGGATTCCGTTTTTCTCAAAATTTCTTTTGAAATAGGGGCCATCAGCAATCCAGCCGTCGTGATTTCCCATACAGGCAAGGATGCCGTGTTTTGGATTGAGTTTAGCTAGATATTCTAACATTGGGTCAATGCCTGAAATGTCGTGGTTCACATAGTCGCCAGTTAGGATGATGAGGTCTGGATTGATCTTATTTACTTTTTCCACGACGGTAGAGAGCAGGTCCTCGTCTTTATCTGGTTTGTAGTGGAGGTCGGTGAGTTGGACGATCTTGAGTTGATCTAGTGCAGCAGGGAGGTAGGGGACTTTAAGGTTGTTGTGTGAGATGTGGGAGATGTTTGGTTCGATGAAAAAGGCATCGGTTACCGCTAGTCCCATTGCTCCGTAGATGAATTTTCTACGAGTGAGGAAATGTTTCTTTGGATTGGGTTTCTCCTCTTTCATGACTTGGGGAGAAAGAAGCTTCGTTGTTTATCGCTGATGGGTAATTCGAGCTTTTCCATGAGGGCTAGCATATCTTCCCAGAGTTTTCGTTTGTCTGAGTGAGCTTCGTTTTGGAGCAGGTAACTGGGGTGGTAGGTGACTCTGACAGGAGCAGGGGTGCGGGAGATGGTGTGGAATTTCTCACGAAGTTGATCATTGGTGGCGGAGCTATCTAGAAGATGTTGCGCGACCACTGTACCTAGAGCGACGATGACTTTGGGTTTTACTACCGCTAGTTCGGCATGGATGAAGGGTGTGAATGTTTCAATTTCTTCATCGCTCGGTTTGCGGTTAGCGGTGGTTTGATTTGGCATGGAGGGGCGGTATTTCACGAGGTGCGTGATATACACTTGGTCTCGGCTGAGGCCCATGGCTTTTAGGATGCCGTCTAGTTTTTCGCCTGCAGGGCCGGCG
Organism: Akkermansiaceae bacterium; assembly: GCA_051251915.1. Taxonomy (GTDB): domain Bacteria; phylum Verrucomicrobiota; class Verrucomicrobiia; order Verrucomicrobiales; family Akkermansiaceae; genus Rubritalea. The sequence continues at coordinate 1,401 of JBPOGF010000029.1, forward strand.
AATGGGTGACCTTTGGTCTCTTCGAAGTAGCCTGGTGCATCGCTGATGAACATGATGTCAGCTGATGGATTACCTCCAGAGAAGACCAATTTGTGGTGAAGGGTTCCGAGGCTTTTGGCGGCGGGCCAGTTTAGTGCTTGAGAGGTTAGTGAGGCGATCTGTTGTTCTGGGGTATCTCCTGTAGCGAGAACATTTTGCTGTGGAGGTTGGTCAGAGGTAGGTTTTGTCTCTGACTCCGTCTCCGTCTCAGCTTCTGAACTCTGGTCTGAGCTGGGGGTAAGTTTTTTGTAGCCCTTGGCTAGTAGGTAAAACTCTCGTAGTACTTTGCGAGCTGGTTCATCGAGATGGACGTGGGTTTCTCCTTTTCGCTGTAGTTGCTGGAGGTACTCGATGAAGGGCTGCACATTGGATGACATGGCTACAGATTCTCTGAGGAATGGGTGATAGTCAAGCGCATGAGTGTTGGATTTTTAGAGGCTATTAATTCTCCATTGGCACCAGCGCTCGCCTTCTTTGTATTCATCGCACTGACCCCAGTTTTTAGTGAGGTAGTCCCATTGTTTTTTTGCTTGCTCGAAGTATTGTTTAGCGATGCTTTTCTGTCCTGATGTGTATGCTTGGTGGCCGATGTCTCCGTAGATGATGGCGATCATGCGTCTGGCTGATGCCTCGCGTTTGCCGGCTCCTTGTTGGACAAGTTTAACGAGATATTGGACTGCTTTTTGGCCATCTGAGATGGAGTCACCTGGGGCGATCTGCATGGAAGATTTGACCCAGTAGAGAGATGCTAGGCGGTAGTCTGCCTCGTGGTTTGTTGGTTCGGCTTCTTTAAATTTGAGGACTTTAGCGATGGCTGAATCGATCATTCCCATGGCTTTAGTGCGCTCGCCGTGGTCCCAGTGGATGAATGCTTGTGATCCGTCAGCTTCTGCTGTGAGTAGGACGCTTCCGCCGCCTTGCTCGATATGGGTTCTGGCAAGTTTGAGTAGTTCGGAGGCTTTGTATTGTTCTCCTTCACGTAGTTTGTCTTCTGCTTCGAGAATTTTTACTTCCGCGAAGAGGAGGTGTGGTTTCTCTATTTTAGGGTTGTCTGTAAGAAGGGTGCTGATGTTGGCAAATGCGCGTTTTCTGAGTTTTTCTGCTTGGCCTACGCTGGTGCCGCCTTCGCTCAGCATGGCGCCATCTAGACATGCTTGGGTGAATGCGGTTCTGAGCTTGGTGTTGGTAGGGACAGCGGTGACTACTTTAGCGAGGTCATCAGATGCTTGGATGTAGAACTTGAGTGATTTTCCAGGGTCCGAGGAGGCTGTGATGTCTGCTTCTAGGAGGTTCATCATCGCTGAGAAATAAGTGGCCTTATCTGGTGATGCGGTCATCTGAGGGATCACTGCTTTTGCTTTGTCTAGGTATTCTTGGGCTTGGGCTAGCTTGCCGATTCTAGCAAACTGGGATGAGATGCTAAACCAGATACGGGCTTCGATTTCGGGTTTTTGGTCTTCTAGTTGGGCTGCTTTCCAGTTTACTTTACTGAGGTCTACTCTGTTGACTAGTCCGAGTCCGCTGTATGCCTGAGCGAGGCGAATGCGTAGTTTAGAAACTTGTGGTGCGAGTTCTGGGTAGGGGCTGAGTTGCTTGCAGAGTTCTTCCCATTTTTCACATACTGTGACGGTTCTAGCGGAGTGGTTTTCCATGTCGCTGAGGACACGGCTATTGCTTTCCCATTTCATCGCGTAGATGTCTTGGGCTATCTCAAGTGAGGCAATGAGTGGGGCGCGCCAACGTTGCTGAGCTCTTATTTTTTGTTGATTGAGGTCTACAAGGTCTTTTTTGAGGTGGTCGATCTTGTTGTCTTTGTTTTGTATATCACTACTGAGCTCAGTGGTGGCTTCTTGATAGGTCTGGCTGAATTCTTCGGCAGTTTTACTGAGCTGCTCTTGGGTGGTCTTACGCTCTAATTCTAGCTCTTTTTCTAGTTTCTCCTTATTGGTATTAGCTGCGGTAGTTTCTTTAACAGAGCTTTTCCATAGGAGGCCGAAGACGATGGCACAGACGATAGCAAGCACGCAACCGGCATCCCATAAAAGGGTCTTGAGGTTGATGCGCTGGGGGGTAGATTTTTGCTTACTCATTTAGTCAGCTATGATACATCAATTTTGGCAAATTTCCAACTTGTTTTAAGAAGGTTAATATCCCCTAAGTATTATCTATAATTGGGGCATGATTAAGCGTGCGCCGATACGGTTGTAAATGTCTTTTGGGGTGAATTTCATCTTGGCGTCTTTAAGAGTCATTCGCTTGCAATTTTTGAGGTCGTTGTAGAACATTGCTTTTTGTTGGGCGGCTAGTGGGCTGCTTAAGACGTGAAGATTCGCTTCATCATTGATGAAGTAGGTGCGGTCGTCAAAATTTCCTGAGCCACAGATGGTTAGGTGATCGTCAATGACGATGAGTTTGCCGTGGAGCATGGTGGTTTGGTATTCGTAAATTTCTGCTCCAGCTTTCATGAGTCTTGGCCAGTAGATCTTGGATGCTTCACGGAGGATCTTGGAGTCGATGGATGCGCCAGGGACGATGATTTTGACTTCTACGCCGCGTGCAAGTGCTCGTTTGATGGCGGTAAGGAGTCGGTTGTTAGGGGCGAAGTAGGCGTGCTCGATGAGGATGGATTTCTTGGCGGCGTCAATGGCTAGGAGGTAGGATGCCCCGAGGGTGTCTATGCGTTCTCTGGGGGCGCCCATGGTGGTTTGGACGCTCATGTTGCCGGTATTGGTGAGGGGGGGGAAGTAGTCTGGGCCGGAGATTTGCTTGCCGGTGAGTTCTTGCCAGTTGTCTGAGAAGATGGTTTGCATGTCGGCGACTGCGGTGCCGGTGACTTTGTACATGGTGTCTCGCCATTCGCTGGGGTTGGAGGCATTTCCCATCCAGGCATTGGCGTAGCCAGCTCCGCCGGTGAAGCCTACTTTTCCGTCTACGATGAGGAATTTGCGGTGATCGCGGTTGTTGATATGGTAGAGTCTTAAAGGATTGAACTTACGGTACCATTGTAGTTGGCAGCCGGAGTTTACTAGGATGTCTGTGCAGACTTTTCCTAGTTTGCGAGAGCCGATACCATCTAGAATGACGTGGACTTTGACGCCTTGCTGAGCTTTTGCGGCGAGGGCGTGGCAGAAGTAGTAGGTCTCGGTACCGCTGACCATGGCGAAGGTCTCGAAGGTGATTGATTTCTTGGCTGAGTTAACGGCGTCTCGCATCTGGGGGAAAAATGCATCTCCGTTGGGTAGGGTGGTGACGTGGCTGCCATCGTGCCATTTTGCTTTGGCTGCGGTGGCGAGTTTTTGTTTGAAATCTGCGGATCTGACGCTGGGGGCTGATGGTCCGAGGTTATTGTAGGCACTAGGTTTGAGCTTAGCGCACTGGGTGAGCAGTAGGCTGAGCGTGATGCAGGTGATGAGTTTGGGAAATTTTAGGAGAAAATGCATGAGAATTTTGTTTAGTATCAAATTGCTTGTAGCGCAAGCCATAGGGTTTAGTTTTATCTGCATGGATCACGTAGAGATAGATAAGCAGCACTGTTGGCATCCTTTTACGCCACAGGAGGACTGGACGTCGCCAGATCATGAACCGATTATGATAGAGAGTGGTGATGGGGTATGGCTGCGAGATACTAAGGGGAATGAGTACATTGATGGAAATAGTTCGATCTGGACGAATATTCATGGGCATAGCCATCCGGTGATTAATCAGGCGATTAAGGATCAGTTGGAGAAAATTTCGCATAGTTCTTATTTGGGGTTTGGTCATCCGTTGGCGTCTGAGTTGGCGCATCGGTTGGTGTCTTTTTTTCCGGATAGTGATTTGAAGAGGGTGTTTTTCTCGGATGATGGATCAACGGCGATTGAGTGTGCGATGAAGATGGCATTGCAGTATAGGATTCAAAATGGGGAGTCGGAGAGGACTGAGTTTATTGCTTTTTTGGGTGGTTATCATGGGGATACTATGGGTGCTGCATCGCTGGGAGGTGTGGAGGCGTTCTTTGCTAGGTTTAGGAAATTTGGGCTTACGGTTCATTTTGTTAGAGACTTGGATGAGTTGAGGGGATTTGCGACTTTAGATAAGATTGCGGGGGTTGTTATAGAGCCGCTGGTGCAGGGGGTGAACCAGATTCATGTATGGGAGCAGGGGATGTTAGAGGAGTTGAGAGCATTTACTCAGGAGAAGTCTATTCATCTTATTTTAGATGAGGTGATGACGGGGTTTGGTAGAACGGGAACGATGTTTGCGTGTCAGAGTGAGGGGGTGATTCCGGATTTCTTGTGTTTGGCGAAGGGGCTGACTGGGGGGTATTTACCTATGGCGGCGACGCTGGTATCGGAGACGATTTATGATGGGTTTCTGGGGGGGGCAGAGCGGGCATTTTATTATGGGCATAGTTATACTGCGAATCCGTTGGGGTGTGCGGCGGCTTTGGCTAGCTTAGATGTTTTTGATGATGAGAGCACGCTAACAGGGGTGGCTGAGAAGGCGGCGTATTTGGCATACAAGCTTAGTCATTTAGCGAATGAGAGTCCGTATGTTAAGGAGGTTAGGCGGTGTGGGTTGGTGGCGGGGGTGGAGATTTCTTCGGATGTTGGGGGGATAGGGTTGAAGGTTTGTGAAGCGGCTAAAAAATATCAATTACTGACAAGGCCGATTTTGAATACGATTGTGTTGATGCCGCCGCTATCGATTACTCGGGATGAGATAGATATCATGGTGTCGGCGCTGGAACAGGCGTTTAGGGATGTGCTGGATTAGTAGCATTTGATGGTTGACGGGGACTCACAATTATAGAATAGTAAGGTTATGATGAATGACAAATTCTGGCAAAGTTGCCTAGCGCTCGCAGTGGGATCTACCACTTTTTTTATCAGCTCATGTGCATCTGAACCGATCACGGTTCCCATACCTGGCCAGCCGGATTTGATAACTAAACCAAGTAATTCTAATCCACAGAAATACAATGCGGCCTTAGCTAAGGCGATAGAGGTAGCGGATAGGGTGGTGATCAAGGAGCATTCTCATAAGGTTGATTTTTTTGGGACGGCTGCGGGGATTTATTCTCCACCTGAGTATGTTTATGCGCAGAAAGAACTTAGTCCTGGCGAGAAGATTATGTTTTTAGAGAGTGTTAGAAAGCTTAAGGGGGAAGTTGATAATGAGAATACATACTGCTTGTTTGAGCCGCATCATACGATCGAGTTTTACGAGCAGGGACAGTTAAAGAGTAGTATGGAAATCTGTTATAAATGTTCTGATATACAATGGAATGGTTCTAGTGAGGAGTCCTCAAAAGATGTTTTTGATGCACTTACGCCTGCGATTAGACGCGCAGGGATGGAGACTGAGCGTGACTGGGATACGATGGCGGAAGAGCGCTATGAGGAAGAGAATAAACCTCAGCCGGCTGAACCTGATCCGGTAAATGTAGGGCCGCCGACGGCTAAGTGGGCACCTGGGCATGTGGGTAAAAAGGTGATTAATCCATTTACTGGTAAACAAGTGGATGTTGAGGGAATTCCGGCGAATACTAAGGTGAGGGATCCTAATGATAAAGATCCGACTCATATTTTTAGAGTTCCTGAGAACTAAATATATGGAGCGGGGCTAGAGGAAGGGGTTGTTCTCGATTTCTAGTCCTATGCTGGTGGCAGGGCCGTGTCCGTTTAGGATGAGGGTTTCTGGTGGGAGTGTGAGGATGTTTTCTCGGATGTTAGAGAGTGCTTGCTGGTAGAGGTTCGGTGGGACTTTGCCGATGGAGCCCGCGAAGATGGCATCGCCGATGATGCAGAGTGGGGTGTCTAGTCCCTTGATGAGGTAGGCGGTGGCTTTGGGGAGATGGCCTGCTACATCGAGTGTGGTGAGGGTAAGTTTTCCGAATGTTAGAGATTTTTTTGGTTCTAACATTTGGCTGGTTGTTAGGTAGGGGGCTAGGTCTGGTTCACAGTCTGTGTGGTCATAGTGGCCGTGGGTGATGAAGAGGTGTTTCTCTTTTTGTGGGTGTTTGGAGAGGTAGTTGATGCATTGTTGCGCATCTGTTCCGGTGTCAAAGATGAGGATGTGTTTTTCGGTTTCTATGGTGAATGCGTTTACTCCTAGATGGCCGAATGGGGAGGTGAAGGTTTTTACTTCTGCGGGAATACTTACCTCTGGGTTGTAGTGGGGGAGGTTGAGGAGGCGCTTGGTGTTTAGGTTGAGGGGAGGGGCTAAGGAGCGGATGATGTCCGCATCGAATTTTCCGTTGAGGCAATTTCTTAGCCTGACGGGATCGAGGTTTAGTGATGCTACATCAAAGCTAAGTCCGTGGATTGCTTTGCCTAGCACGTCGTTGAAATCATCTTCTAACATTATTGGTCTACTTTATGTTTAAAGAACATGGCGTAAGGGACGAAGATCACAGCGGTGAAGAGCATGAGGCCGGTGAAGAACCAGAAGAAGTTAGCTCCTTCTAGTTTGTATAGGCCGCCAGCTGTGAAGCTGTGTTTGAAGTTCTCGTTGGCGTAGTGGATGTGATCACTTTCATCGGTTGCTTTGAGTAGTGCTTTGCGCTTCTCTAGCCATGTTTGTTTCTCTGATTTTTCCTGTGGATTGTTGTCTTTAAGCTCGATGTTGAGTGAGTTATCCCAAGCGGTGAGTAGGGTTTTATCTGGGCCGGGTGAGGTGATGCGGCAGGTGGTGCTGTTGATGACTCTGTAGGTAAGTTTTTCTCCCCATTGGTCACTTAGCTGGTCGATGAGTTGCTGACCTTTTTCTGTTAGAGGGAATTTCCTGCCATTTTCTAGTGCATAGGATTGGATGATTTCTGATGCGGAGAGTAGTGATGTCTCGGCTGGGATGTCGCGCTTTTTGATGACCGCTTTATTGTTGTAGTGAATGGCGATGTCATCTGGTGTGTTTAATTTTTCATCGAACCCTTGGTAGGTGATCATCTTCCATGTGGGGTGGTGGGACGAGGTGATGGCTGTTGGTGATTTGAGATCCTTGAGAGCGTCTGAGACCTCGCCTTTCAGTGGGTTTTCTACTTGGATGTATGAGATGACGGTGGAGGTGATGAGATTTCCTGCGGCTACTGAGAGGAAGAAAAGTGCCATTACCATGGATTTCATGCTCTTGGGTGATCTGGTGTAGGCGAATTCTAGGCAGACGATGGAAACCATGATTTCTGCGGATGTGAGTAGGAGGTAGGCTAAGATTTGCCAGATGACGTTAGGTTGCTGTCCGGCATCGATCCATTCTTGAATGAGGGCGCTGATGGAGAATGCGACTGCTGTGAGGAAGAGGCCAGCGCCTATTTTACGAAGTTGGGTGAGGTGGATAATCTTTTCGACAGCGGGATAGATTCCGTAGGTGAAGAGAGGTATGAGGAGGAGGATGAAGAAGGGGTTGGCGGATTGGATTTGTGATGGGAGTAATTTATATCCGAGTAGGTTCAAATTCATGTCCTGAGCTTGGAGGACCCAGGTGGATGCGGTTTGGTCGAAGAGTGACCAGAAGATGGCAACGAAGGAGAATACACCGACTAATTTTAGTAGTACTTTAAAGCCTTCGCTGGAGAAGACTTCTTGGGTGAATGATTTGCCTGCTGGTGGTACGTGGATGAATTCTCTTCTGCCTAACCAGAAAAAAAAGGTGGCTAGTGCCATTAAGACGCCGGGGGTACCAAATGCCAAATGTGGGCCATACCATTCGAGTAGCCAAGGGATGAGCATGTTAGAGACAGCGGCTCCTAGATTGATAGAGAAGTAGAACCAGTTGAACACCTTGGTCAGCATGTGCTTGTTCTTCTGGCCGAACTGATCGCCGACATGGGCGGATACGCAGGGCTTGATGCCTCCTGCTCCTACTGAGATGAGTCCTAGGCCGGCGAGTAACCATAAGGCTGCTGGGCCGGTGACACCCATGAATGCGAGGGCTGCGTGGCCTAGGCAGTAAACGATGGAGAGGAGGATGATGGTTTTGTATTTTCCCCAGAATCGGTCACTGATGATGGCGCCTGCGATGGGGGTGAGATAGACGGCGAATACAAAGTTGTGCATGTACTCGGAGGCTTGGGCGCCTGTCATGGAGTCTGAGACGGTGTCTCCCATGAGGTGAAGATACTGGGTCATAAAGACCACGAGTGCGGCTTTCATTCCATAGAATGAAAAGCGCTCGGCTGCTTCATTGCCGATGATGTATGGAATGCCACCAGGCATTTTGGAGGTTTCGCTTGGGGCGTCTTTGTACATGATCTTTGTTAGAGGGAATGGATTAAGGTCTTGAGTTCGGATACTGAGTGGACTACGTGGTTTGGAGACTCGGTTTGTAGTTCTTCGAGGTCCTCGAACCCCCAAGTGACGGCGATGGAGCCTATGCTGGCGTTTCTAGCTGTTTGGAGGTCGACGACGGAGTCTCCGATGAGGAAGGATTTTTGGTCAGTTTGGCTGGATAGCTCTAGGACTTCGTAGATGCCTTTAGGGTCTGGCTTTTTCTCGATGCCTTCTCGTTGGCCTAGGACGGTGTGAAAGGTGTTTTCAGGGAATAACTGGGTTACTATTTCTGTGGTGAAACCGTGTGGTTTGTTAGAGAGGACGCTGAGTTGGTGGGTTTTACTGAGGTCGTCTAACAGTTCTTGAATTCCGGGGTAGATTTCTGTGCCGCTTTTCCAGAGTTCTTGGTAGTGGACTTTAAATGAAGCTTCGATTTTGTCTACGGTGGCTTGATCTGCTGAGGTAGCAGCGCGCTCGCAGAGGGTGCGTGAGCCATTGCCGATGAATTCTCGAATGGCTTCTAAACTGTGTGTGGGGAGATGGTTTTGTTCGAGGGCAGAGTTTAATGACTGTGCAATGCCAGGAAGAGAGTTGATGAGCGTGCCATCGAGGTCGAAGATAAGATTCATAGAGTAATAAGATAAAAAAAAGAGACTCTGTGAGTTCACAGAGTCTCTGAAATTTTACAACCGAAAAAGTTGTAGTAGCTAAATTACTTAGCAGTGACTAGCCGAGTGGCGGACTAGCGGTAGTATGAACCAGCTGCGTCTTTGTTTCTGCCAACTGCGTTTCCGCCGATGCCACCTGCTGCTGCTCCGATAGCTGCACCTTCAAGACCGCGTCCAGACTGGTGACCGATAATGCCACCTAGAACTGCACCACCTAGAGCACCTGTAGCGGTGTCACGTTGAGCATTTGATGATCCTGGAGCATATGGGTTAGCACAGTTAGAAAAAGTGAGTGCTGAAGCAGCTGCGACGATTGATAGTAGTGTTTTCTTCATGGTATTATTTTGTTTTGTTGTTGTGTATTTAATTTTATTTAGCTTAGTTAAATATATATTAGTTTATGACTGTGATTCGTTTTTGCAAGTCAAAGTTTCGTAAAATTGAATGATGACGCGCAAGTTTTAATTGTTGCCTTTGAGACGTGTGTTGGAATCATTTATTCAATGCTTGTGTGATTTTTTTTTATTTTTATGACTACGATTGCTCTGGGGATTAAAATGAAGTAAAATGGGGTATGGTTAAATTAGTGATAGATAATATTGCCTCGATCAATGGCGAGGTGGCGATAGCTTGGCATGATGGGGAGGAGAGTTATCTGGGGCTAGAGGCTCTGAGGAGAGCATGTCCGTGTGCTAATTGTCAGGGGGAGCCGGATGTTACAGGGCTTGTGGTAAAGCCGCCGGTCAATTATACGGCCACTAGTTTTGATTTAGTGAAAATGGATATTATAGGAGGATATGCGGTGAGCTTTGGCTGGGGAGATGGGCACGGGACTGGGATATACAGTTATGAATATTTGAGGTCGCTTCGCTAAGGGGAAAGTTGGGAGGATAAAGGATAAAGATCCTTGTTTATTATAGGGCGCAGAAGTTTTTCAAGAGCTGAAGGCCAGCGTGTTGGGATTTTTCTGGGTGGAACTGGGTGGCGAAGAGTTTGCCTTTGGCGATGGCTCCGTGAAATGTCTGGGTGCCGTAGGTGGTGGTGCAGGCTCCTTCTTCGGGGTGCGCTAGTGAGGGGAAGTAGGAGTGCACGTAGTAGAAGTAGGGTGCTGCTTCTTTTTGGATGAGGTGTTCCCACATCGGGTGATCTGGCTGGGTAGGGTTGACGATGTTCCAGCCCATGTGAGGGATTTTAAGTCCTGGTTCTGGTTTAAATTTTACGACTTGTCCTTTGAATACTCCTAGTCCTGCGGCGTCTGGTGATTCATCGCTGCCTTCGAATAGTAGCTGGTAGCCTACGCAAATACCTAGGAATGGTTTGTCATCGCTGATCCACTGAAGGATGATGTCAAACATGCCAGCATTTTTCAGTTTGCGTGAGCAGTCGCCGAATTCACCTTGGCCGGGTAGGACGAGGTGGGTGATGTCATTTAGTTCGCTGGGTGAAGTGATGATGCTGGCATCTGCTCCGATGGCGATAAATGCATTGTGAACGCTGTGGAGATTTCCCGCGCCGTAGTCGATGATTCCTACTTTCATATTTAATAGGGATTAGAGTACTTCCTTGGTGCTAGGGATGCCGGTGACGCGAGGGTCTACTTCACAGGCTTGCTTGAGTGCTCTGGCGAGTCCCTTGAAGAGTGATTCTGCGATGTGGTGGCCGTCTCTGCCGTAGAGGACTTCAGCGTGAATATTGGCACGTAAGTTAGAGGTTACGGCTCTGAAGAATTCTTCGACTAGTGAGAACGGGAAGTTCTGAGCGTCTGGAGTATTTTCAGGGAAACGGAATTCTAGGTGTGGTCTGTTAGAGAGGTCAATGACGACACGGCTGAGTGTTTCATCCATGGGGAGATAGGCGGTGCCATATCTGCTGATACCGGATTTGTCACCGAGTGCGGACTTGAGGCACTCGCCGATGACGATGCCTGTGTCTTCTACGGTGTGGTGAAAGTCTACTTCTACGTCTCCGTCGACTGTGACATCAAGGTCAATGAGGCTGTGGCGAGAAAATAAGGTCAGCATGTGATCGAAGAAGGGGATGCCTGTATCGATCTTAGAGGTTCCTGAGCCGTCAATATTTAGTGATAGCTGGATCTTGGTCTCGGCAGTGTCGCGTTTTTGTGAAGCTGTTCTCATGATGTTGTTTGTGCTGGGGGGATCATGAACTTGGGAGGGGCAAGATGCAATATCTTTCATGCCATTCCTTTTTGATGGCTGTTGTTAGAGATGACTATTGGCTTAGTCTTTTTTCCAGATCTTGCTTTTTCTTGATGTTGTCGATGGCTTTTTTGGGGAGTTTTTTACCTTTTTTATTGCCGTTTTTAGCATCCTCTTTGGCTTGTTCGCGTGCTGCTTTCTCAGCCTCTTTTGCTTTTTCTTTGGCTAGCTTTTCGTCCGCTTTTCTCTGATCTTCCATTTGTTCCATTACGGCTTTAGCTGCATCGAGTTTTGGTTCAAATTCATCGATGTAAGCTTCTGGTGGTTTAGCGCGCTTGAATAGGTCGAAATTTTCCTTGGCTTTTGGATAGTCACCGGCTTCCAGTGCTGAGTATGTGTCTTTGTAGAACGAGCCGACATCGATGGTTGGCTTTTCAATGGCTGAAGAGATTCTTTTCACTTCTGACGGAACCATTTTAAGGTTATTTTCGATGGGGTCTATGAAGTATGAGTTGATGGGCAGCCATTTGACTTTTTTCTTACTGGCTGTGGTTTGGTCGAGAAGGTTTTGATATTGTTGTTCTTCGCGTTCGAAGATCTTAGCTGTTCTGCTTTTATCTCCTGGAGTCATTCCTTCTAATGCACGTTCTCTTTTGGCGATGAGTTCGTCTACATTGTCATGAAGTTTTTGGAGCTTTTCTTCATAGAGTGGTAAAATGGAAAGTGCTAGTTTTTGGGCTTTTCTGTATTGCTTGGTGTCTGAGTATCCATCTTCCATGTTCTCAAGTGTGCTGAGTGCTGCGCGGTATTGCTTCCTCTTTGCGTAGGCTACAAATTTGTTATACCCGATGCTGGCTTGGACATTATATTTGTCTGCTTCTATGTCTTCAGCAGTGAGAAGTTTTCCGTTAAGTTTGATGCCACCAGATTTGATAGTGTGGTATTCATTCTTGAGAGTTTTTAATAGTTTCTCAGCGTCTTCTAGATGTGGAGATGATGGGTAGTCCTTGATAAATGGTGCAACTTTGGAGCTGATGATAGTCTCGTATTCATCAAGATCCATGAGGTCTGAGGTAGGTAGGATAGATGTGAGTTTCTCATAGGCGGCAATGGATGGATCTGTTTTAGTGATCTCTGCAACGTTGGATTTTAGAACGGTTTTCTCTGCGTAGACATTGTTGGTGACTTCTGCTCTGAGAACGTAGCTATCTGCGGTTTCACGAAGAATACTGCCATTGATAGTGGTGCCATCTTTCATCAAATAGGTGTCAGCAAAGGCTGAGGAATTTGCCAAAACAAGGATCGAGAGTGGAGTGATGGTGGAAATTATTTTATTTCTAAGTTTCATGAGATCGAGAAAGCTGATGATTAAAATTTAGCTTAAGTATTTACTTTAGATGTTTTAGATAGCTTGTAAAGCTACTTCTCCACGACATTTGTTAGAGACTAGAGGTAGGGGGTAAATGGCGCTTGTCATCAACGATATAGAGGGTGTATCAATAATGAATATATGCGAATAGTTGCACTACATGGACAGGTTGGAATGGCGAGTGATTGGGACAGTTTAGCTGGTAAGTTAGCGGCTGTTGGTCATGAGTGTGAGTCGGTGGATCTGTGGAGATATCTTGAGGAAGGTGAGCTCGGGATGGATGGATTTGGTATGCAACTGAATGTAGATGAGGGTGATGGGCAGGTGTTGCTAGGTTACTCAATGGGGGGGCGGTTGGCTTTACATGCGCTGACTGATGATCCGGAAAAGTGGAAGATGGCGGTGATCGTGTCTGCTCATGGTGGGTTACCTGATGATGCTCGGGCGGCGCGCAGGTTAGTGGATGATGAGTGGGCTGATAAGGTGGCGGCGCTGCCTTGGTCTGAATTTCTGGCTCAGTGGAATAGTCAGGGGGTGCTGGGGAATGATGTGATGCCGGATCGAGCGGTGTTAGATAATAGGAAGGAGGCTGTGGCTCGTTCTTTTAAATGCTGGAGCTTGGCGGAGCAGGAGGTGATGTTTCAGAAGCTGTTAGATGTTAAGATACCAGTTTTGTTTGTGGTGGGTGGGAATGATGAGAAATTTCTTTCACAATGGGGGGGAGTGAGTCAGCTGATGGAGAGGTCTGAAGTGCGGGTGATAACTGATGCTGGGCATAGAGTTCCGTGGGAGGCTGAGGAGGAGCTGTTAGGGGTTATTCATGAGTGGATAAAGCGATGGAGTAGAGCTTAAGTATAATGCTTCCACTAATTAGAAAACCCTGATAGTAATTCGCTTTATCGATTTATGAAGCCTTATCAGAAATTAGCAGAGACCACCACTCCGGAAGGTGAATCGCTGGAGCTATTCCAGCATGATGACAGTTACTTTATTAGTTCCAATGGCCAGCGGCTCATGACGAGTCTGGCGCATGGTTCTGAGGAAGAGTTAGCGCGTATGGCGTGTCAGCCATTTCGCCCGGCGAAGCAGCCTACGGTTTTGATTGGTGGGTTGGGTATGTGTTTTACGCTTGCTGCGGCGGTTGAGTCATTGCCGCAGAAGGGCGCTACGTTTGTGGTGGCTGAGCTGACTGAGGCTATCTATGAATGGAACCAGACTTATATGAAGGGAATGCATCCGGGGTTGCTGGATGATCCGAGGGTGGTGGTGAAGATAAAGCCGGTACAGAAGATCATGGCTGATGCAAATGAGGAGTTTTCTGCGATTATGCTGGATGTGGATAATGGGCCTAGTGCGTTCCATGGTGAGGATAATGATAGCTTGTATACTCTTGAGGGGATAGAGCTTGCGATGAGTGCGCTGAAGGAGGGAGGGATCTTGGCTGTGTGGTCTGCGTATTCTGATCCGAAGTATACGAAATTATTACGAAAGGCCGGACTAGAGGTGTCCGTAGTAGAGGTGCCTGCGGCTCATAAGGGCCGTAAGAATAGGCTACATACTATCTGGTTAGCGAAGAAGGGGAGCTATGTTTCTCAGAATTCACCAGAGATTAGAAAAAAACGTAGATAAATTTTTCCATTACAAACGCTCTAACATCGAACAAGCACTATGAACTACTTTAAAAATAATCATTTGATACCTACCATGGCTAGTGCACTAGCCCTTACCACAATAACTTTGCACGCGGGTGAGCATACCGTGGGTGCGGGAGAATTTGAGCAAGTAATCAAGTTTGACGCGGTAGCGATGCCGGATTCAGGCGCTGGTTATCCTGTTTCAATTAAACCAGCGGTCTGGAAGTCAGTGAAGATTGAGAAATTTCTTGCTCATGGTTCTGCTGTGAAGAAGGGGGAGCAGTTACTCTGGATAGATACCGAGGATCTGGATAAGAGGGTAGAAGAGACTAGCCGCGCGCGAGTGAAGCAGCAGCTGGAGCTAGAGAAAGCGGAGCTTGAGTTAACGGAGCTGAAGGCATCTACAAAGGAATCATTAGAGAAAGCGGATCTAGAGTATGAGAGATTTAAGCAGGATTACGATTATTATAAAAAGGTGACGAAGCCTCAACATGCTTCTGATGTGGAATATGATGTTACGGTAGCGAAAGATTATTTATCCTATTCCCAAGAAGAGCTTGATCAGCTGTTGAAGATGTATGACGAAGATGGGCTTACCGAGGAGACCGAAGAGATCATTATTCAGCGCGTTAAAAATGCGGTGATTAATTCTCAGCGGAAGCTTAAAAAGGTAGAATTAGGTGCGGATTTTGACAAGAAGGTATCGACTCCTAGAAATGATGCTGACTGGCAAACTAAAGCGGATAGTAAGAAGCGGAAGTGGGAGCTAGCTAAGAAAAACTTACCTCTAGCACTGAAGATAAAAGAGCTAGATTTGGCTAAGCTTAGACACGATGATAAGAAGGCTGAGGAAAATCTTGCTGAGCTGAAAGCTGATCGTGCGCTTATGGAGTTTAAGTCACCTGCAGATGGGGTGGTTTATTTTGGTGAATTTAAGGATGGGAAATGGATTAGCGAGCCAGCTGCGAAGGTGGTGCGCAAGGGGGGAGATGTTCCGGCTAGGATGACTATTATGACGGTAGTGCCTGATGATGCCGAACTAAAGTTCAATGCATTTTTCTCTGAAAAGCAAATGGCACAATTTCAATCTGATCACGTGGGACATCTGAGGATGGTGAGTAATCCTTGGAAGAGTGTTGCTGTTAAGCCTGAGCTTGTGAGTGAAAGCCCGACGCTTTCTCATGAATGGCTAGTTTCTTTCAGCACTGAGGGAGGATTTTCTGATGAGGTTCTTGTGGGTTCAAAGGCAAATGTTACCATTGTGACATCATCTGCGGATGATGTGCTTAGCATTCCTGTGAATGCTGTTAAAACGAATCCTGACGGGACATATTCTGTGAGGGTGAAGATGGCAGAAGGTGATCCTAAGGTGACAAATATTGAACTAGGCAGACAGGCTGGCGACAAGCTTGAGGTTCTTAATGGACTTGAGAATGGGCAGGTAATCCTTACACCATAGTCTCGAATGAAGCATTGCATCTCTAAGCTAGGGGTAAGTTTTTTATCCCTGAGTATTTCGACCCTGAGCTTATCTGCTCAGGAGGTGAAGCGTGTGCCGATGGTTCCATTGGCAGATGACGCTAAGTTGGAAGCTGCTGTGCTGGAGGATTCGATAAAGCAGGGAGTCGATTTTCTGGTGAAATCTCAGAATAAAGATGGCTCATGGGGAGCTCCGACGAAGACGAAGGGGCTTAATATTTATGCGCCGCTTCCTGGTGCGCATCATGCGTTTAGGATGGGGACGAGCTGTCTTGCTATGACGGGGCTTCTTGATTCTGGTGATCAACGACCTGAGGTGTTGGAGGCTATTACTAAGGCTGAGGAATGGCTTCTAAAAACGTTACCACGTGTAAAGCGTGCGGATGTGACTACGACTTATAACGTGTGGGGGCATAGCTATGCTTTGTCGGCTCTGTCGGCTCTTGCTAGTAGGGACGGGGTGAGTGAGGGGCAGAAGGAAATTTATAAGAAGGCGGCTCAGAGTCAGCTTAATGCACTGGTGATGTATCAGGATGTTGATGGTGGGTGGGGTTATTACAGTAAGATTGCTACGGGGAGGCCATCTGGAGGATCGATGAGTTTTACAACTGCGGCTGTTTTGATAGGAGTTTATGATTGTCAGAAGGCATTGGGTATTTCGCTGCCTGAAAAGCGACTTAAGCTGGGGGTAAAATCACTCCGTTATCAGCGTAATCCTGACTTTACTTACGCTTATTCTCAAGAGCATAGAATGCATCCTCAGCTGGGGATTAACCGAGCGGGTGGATCTCTGGGGAGATCTCAGTCTGGGCATGCTGCGTTGAGGCTTTCTGGCGATGCTACGGTGACTGACGAGGTTATTGTTAGCTGGCTCGATAAGTTAGTGAAGCGTAATGGCTGGTTGGATATAGGGAGGAAGCGTCCTAAGCCGCATGAGACGCATTATGCTGTGTCTGGATACTTTTATTTCTTTGGGCATTATTATGCCGCCCGTTGCATTGAAATTTTACCTACGGCTGCTCAGGTGGAGTGGCAGGACAAGGTGGGAATGATAGTCATTGATAAGCAGGAGAGTGATGGTAGTTGGTGGGATTTTCCGCTCTACGATTACCACAAGGGTTATGGGACTGGTTTTGCGCTATCCACTCTTACTCGTTGCCGGAAGTAGTGGAGTAGCGCAGGTTGAGGGGTTAGTTACTAAAACTTAGCTCCACCGATCTGTTCGTAGAACTTGACTGGTAGGTGAGCGAGTGGCTCTCTGAGTTTAGCGATTTCTTCTGATGGTCCGTGGATTTCTAGGCAGTACATGTCTGACATAGTGAGGGCTTTCTCGATCTGGCCGCCTACATTTTCTAGGTGGGTGAGGACGCCTTCTGCTCCTTCGTATGACTCACGGCAGAATGCGGAGTTTTCTTCTGCGCAGTAGCTGAAGTCGTAGTAGAAGCATTTGTCTTCTGTTTGTGTGCGTTCGATGAAGTCTTTGATGTTTGCTTTGAAGTCTTCAAGGCGACCTTCGTTGATTTTGAAGTATGGGTGGATGCTGACTGATTTAGATATGTTGCTCATAAGATGATAGTTTGGTGTAGGAATGAGCTGAGTCAATGGAGAAAAGGGATCACTGAGAAATCTGCACAAAAAAAACGCCACTGAATGAACAGAGGCGTTTCTTGTCTTGAAACTAATTTGATGTGTAAAGTCAGCTTATGACTCTTTTGCAACCACGTTGATTGTGAGTGTTGCGTTAACATCTTGAGCAAGCTTGATTTCAACGTCAGTTTTGCCAGAAGTTTTGATTGGTTGGTCGAGTTGGATCGCTTTACGATCGATTTCGATGCCGCCTTCTTCGAGTTTCTTGTGAATGTCGATAGAAGTAACTGAACCGAATGCTTTACCACCTTGACCGATTTCGAGGTCAAAGCTTGGTGAGAATTTCTTGATTTTAGATGCTGTCTTCTCAGCAGCTGCGAGTTCTTCAGCGAGACGCTCAGCGCGCTTAGCTTTAAGTTCTTCGAGGTTAGCGAGGTTTTCTTCAGTAGCTTCGAATGCCTTGCCTTGTGGGACGAGGTAGTTGCGAGCGAAACCTGCTTTTACTTTAACGATGTCAGCTTCGTAGCCGAGGTTGTCGATTTTAGTGCGGAGAATTACTTTTGTAGTAGCCATGTTAATTTAGGTTAGATGTTAGTTTGTTTGAATCAGGGTCTACAGAGGTAGAACCGTGTCCCTTAAGGATTGAAGGCGAGGAATTAGCCTTGTATGGGAGTCGAGTCAAGTCGCGAATAGGGTTTTTTCTTTGAAAATAGGTTATTTATGGATTATTTCTGGCATTTTGGGCAGTAGAATGTGGAGCGCTGGCCTTGGACGATGCGTTTGATATTGGATTGGCAGGTGTGGCAGGGCTGGCCTACGCGGTCATAGACGTTGAGTTGTTGTTTGAAATAGCCAGGTTGGCCGTCTGACTGGATGAAGTCTTTGAGGGTGGTGCCGCCTTGGTCGATAGATTTCTGAAGGACTTGGCGGATGACGTCTCTGAGTTTGCTTAGTCTAGGTTTGCTGATTCTGCCTGCTTCACGTTGGGGATGGATGCCAGCCATGAAGAGGGCCTCGCAGGCGTAGATATTACCGACGCCGACGACGATGTGGTTGTCCATGATGTGTTGTTTGATGGCCTTCTTTTTAAGCTTGGATTTTTCTACGAGGTAGTTTGCGCTGAAGTCATCTGTGAGTGGCTCGGGGCCGAGTTTGGCGAAGAGTGGGTGTGCGGATATTTCCTGATCTGTCCAGAGAACACAGCCGAATCTGCGTGGGTCGTGGTAGCGCATTTGTAGGCCGGAGCTGAGGTGGAAGATGACGTGGTCATGTTTCTTAAGTGGGTCATCTGGTGAGGTGATGCGGAGGCTACCTGACATTCCTAGGTGGATGATGAGGTGTTGGTTCTGGGGGAGGGCGATGAGGATGTATTTGGCTCTGCGGGAGACGCAGTGTTCGCTTGCTAGAGGTAAGTTTTTGATATGGTAAATTTCATCACTGACTGGCCAGCGTAGACTGCCGTTTCTGATGTCAATAGAGTTGATTTTTTTCCCGCTGAGGTGTGGGGAGATTCCTTGGCAGGTGGTTTCGACTTCTGGTAGCTCGGGCATGTGGGTTCAAATTAAGCAAAAATTGAGATTGCGCAAACTAATACGTCTCGCTAAATACGAGGTATGATGAAACCTAAATCTCTTGTATCATTTTGTCTTCCGTGTGTTGCGTTTAGTATGTTCGTGAGTTCGTGTGGTGAGAAGAAAACTACTGATGAAACGGAAGCTAGTTCAGAGACTCCTGCTGAAGTGCTAGCAGAAAAGTCAACGGAGGTAGAGTCTGCTAATCCTGAGATGGATAAGCATGTAGAGCTGATCAAGGAAGTGCAGAAGGAGCAAAAAGCGGTTCCAGTGAAAGAGGAGGAAGTGCGTGATGTGGCAGGGTTTGCCAAGCACTTGCCTAAGGATACGGAGATGTTTTTTAATGCGCAGGATGTGAGTGGGCTGATTAGTTCGATGCGTGGTTCTGAGATTGGTGAGATGATAGCGGAGCTTTCTAAGAAGGAAGGTGATGATGTCGATGAGGTGATGAAGTCCGCAGAATTTCAAGAGTTCCTGAAGGTTGCTGGTGAAGAGGTGTTTTTCTCAATGGGTGATGGTTCAGCTCAATCGCTTAAGGTGATGGGTGATATGTATGGGATTTACTACAAGTTGTATTACTATATGATAGGGAAGTTTTTGGTGGATGCTGTGGAAGGCGGAGATCTGATGCAGGATCCTGAGAAAATGCAGCAGGTGATTCAGGAGATGATGAAGCCTGTGTTTGAGGAATTTCTCAAGATAGATAGTTATGAGATGCCGAGGATGTATGCTGGATTTAAGGTGAGTAACGCGGCTGACCGAGCTCGTTATACACAGTTGATTCAAGATACTTTTGCTAAGGCGATGGAGTTGAATGATCAGCCGACGGATATTAAGTTAACCTTTGAGTTGGATTCGACTGATGTTTATGGGGGGTTCAAGGGGGTGAAGCTTGATTATGGTAAGTTGTTTGAGTCTCTGAAAGATGCGCCAAGTAAGGAGTTAGAGATGTTAGGGTTTACTGAGGAGGTGATGGAGCAGTTCACGGAGAAGTTCAAAGATTTCAAACTGACGATACTGGCGGGTAACTATGGTGACTATGTGGTGATCTATCTAGGCGATACGTCTGAAGGGGTGAAGTTTTTGGAGGATCCGAGTGACTCACTTTTAGCGAATGGAGAAATGTCATTTCTTAAGGAATATAAGAGTAAGGAAGTGGTAAGCATTAGTTATGTGAGTAAGGAGATTTTCGAAGAGCTTGAGAAAGTAAGCACTGTGATGGAAGATCTGGCTGCAGGGGTAAATCAGTTTTTGAAGGAAACTGAATCATTTGGAGATACTACGCATATCCAATTGCTGCTTGAGAAAATGGCACTGACTGAGAGGAATTTAGCATCACTCACTTCTTCAAGTAGATTTGGTAGTGTGGCTTATCTCGAAGATGGATTTAAAATGGATTCTTTTCACGGAAGTGAATCTGCGATGTATGATCTAGATTCTCAAAGAAAACTGGCAAATATTGCGATGCGAGAGGATGCATTACTCTCATCTAGTTGGGTAGTAAATGAGGAGAATACAGAGCTAGCGATTCAGAATTTGGAGAATTTGGTGAACCTGGCTTATCAGATTACGAAGCTAACTGTGGAGCACGATATCAAGGATGCTGAGTTTCTGGAATTTGCGGAGATGTTTAAAATGTTAGACGGTCAGTTCAGTGATGAGTTGTTAACGATATGGAATGCTGCCCGTGAGGGTATGAAGGAAGGTCTAGGCAATGAAGGTGCTATGGTAGTGGATATGCAGGGCAAGATGCCACGCGTTCCAGATGTGCCTACGGTGGTGCTTGAAAATGGAAAGATTCCTAGAGTTGCGATAGGTTACGATGTGCTGGATCGGAGTAAGTTGACTCATGGTTGGGAACTGATCAACGCGACTAACCAATTGATTGTAGCGAAGCTAGAGCGCCTCACTAACGAGAAGATTAACTATAGAATTCCTGAGCTATCGAAGAAGGAAGGGATTGATTTCTGGAGTTACCAGTTAGGGATTACATCACATGAGTCTAATTTAGCGATAGGTCTCAATGAGCAGATGATGTTCTTCAATACTTCGCCGGCATTTGTTGAGTCATTTGTGGCTGACTATGATGCGGATGGGAAGCGTGGGGGGATGGACATGAAGCTTAGATTTACTCCTGTGAGGTCAGCAGCTCAGGACTGGATGAAATTAGTCGATGAGCATGGAGATGAGTTATCACCGAGCTTTAACCGTGAGGAATTTGAGGAAAGCAGAATGATTATCAACGATGTCATCAAGGCTTCTGAGGAAGTGGATAGTCTGGATTTCTCTATGAGGAAGGTTAACGGCGAGGTTAGGAGCTTCTTGCATCTGAATAAACGTAACTAGAATGCGTGGATTTTAATGTGTTGATCTGGCTGTTTATCCTGATATGTTTTGAATTAGTAGGGTGCTGTCTAAGGTATAGGCTAACTCTTACAAATAAATCACTATAAAAATTATGAAGAAATTATTATTAACCACGATAGTTACAGCATTTGCAGTTTCTAGCGCAGTTGCTATTAAGATCCCGAAAGGTGTATTTAGGGCAACTGAAGTAGAAAATGCGAGAGTGGAAGCTGCTGAAGAAGGCGTGTCAGTCGCTTACATCTTGTTCCCTGAGAATATTAAACCCAGTTGACCGATTTGTTCAGGGACTGTCAGTTCGACAGCAATTGATGAACTTAAGGGAATGAAGACATACACGAGAGTCGTTTTCGTGGATTCCAAGTTAAGAAAGGACATACCCAGTTATGCAAACGATGCTTTAAGTTCTGCAGGAGGTTCTTATCCACTACTCGTGTTTATGAGCCCAAATGGTGAGAAGACTTATGGGTCATTCAATCACGCAACTATGAAGGGCCAAGATTATAGCAAGATCTTCAAGGATACAAAAAAGAAGATCAGAGAAGCTAAGAAGACTGGCGAACTCAGTGAAACAGGAGCCATTGCTACTGCTGAAACAGAAGAGGCAGATACTAGCTCTGAGGTGAGTGATAGCGATGCAGTTGTTATCCTTAGCCCGCGTCTAAGAACTTGGAAGAGCTCAAAGGGGAGTGAGATTAAGGCTAAGCTCATCAAGTTTGAGAATGGCATCTATCAGCTTGAAACATCACGAGGTAAAGTTATTTCAGTGACCGTGGCTGATCTTGATGAAGCGAGTGTGGAGATGGCTGAGGAGATAGTGAATATCAATACAAAGTAATCGGCCAGAGACTTCATTAATCATTTATAAGAGCCTGCATCGATGGATGTGGGCTTTTTTGTGGTTTATGTGGGGGGAGGTTGTTATATTATTAAGGGAATGGACGATAGTGAGAAGGTGGATAGGGGGGCTATTATTGCTGCGACTTTGTTGCAGATCTTTTGTGCGCCATTTATTCTGGTGACTGTGATTGTAGCGCTACTGTTGGGTTTTGTTCCTTTCATCATGGCGATTGAGGGTACGGGATCAGTGAGAGGATCTTCTGGGGTGATTAATCGGCTCTATGTGTATGGAATTTTCATGACTGTGTTGATCGTTTTCTATAGTGTTTCAACAGGAATGATGAAGATGGCGGAGATGATTAAGGCGGCTCATTCTATGAGAGGTAGTAAATCTGCTAAATCTATGTTGTATGAATTTACAGATAATTTACTGGTTCTAGTTTCATTGGAGCTAATCTTGGGTGGGGTTATGGGGGCTATCGTAGCTGTAATTCAGCTGAATACATTACCAGCAAATGCATTCATTATGGATATTTGCTACGTATTATTGATCCTCCTGATTTTAGGGGCTAGTTGTGTGTTTATTAAGAATTACATCTTGGGGCTGGATTGGTGGAGGAGGTGATGTGGGCAAAAAAAAACTGCCGCGAGGGAATGTTTCCGCTCCGGCAGTGGGTGTGTTTCTTAATGGTGGTATATTGCTACTCGTCTATTTTTAGTTCGAGTTTGTTGCCATTTTTAAATGGGTTTTTGGGGCGGCCTAAGTCTAGCTTTTCGATGAAGTCGCGGAATTCATCTGGGACGCTGGCTTTGTCCATATCGGAAGTGTAAGGTCCGTCGTAGAGGGGTTTTCCTGAAGGGTCTGTGACTTCGACTTGGCTCTTATCGTTCTCAGTTTTGAAGGTGTAGCGGTTTCCGGTTTGCGGGTCAGTTTTGGTGGTCGAGAAACTGTTGGTGCCGAACTTGAATTCTAATCTTTTTGCTCCTTTGGCCTCATTTAGATCGTTGATGTCAGGTAGTTGTAACTTGAGATTCAGCTTTTGCTGGAGTTCCTTAGGGAGAGCCTGTCTGAGATTTTCTTCTAGGCCGTTCATGCCGTTTAATTTTCTGAGGTCATTGAGTTTTTGCTTCATGCGCTCCTGCCTCAAATTGTTCCTGCCATTTTTTCCGAGAAAGCCTAGGCCGTTGTCGATGTCGAGGTTCTCGACTCTACCTCGAAGTTCTTCTGGGATATTTTGTTTATCAAGCTCGGTGTTGTAGGGGCCGCTGTATTGAAGTTTGCCTGCTTTATCGAGTAGTTCGATGACTTTACCATCGTTGGTTGATTCAAGTGTGATGCTGCCGTGTTCGTCTACCATTTTTACGCGGCTCTGAAACTTACCTTTAAACCTGAGTCCTTTATTGAGTTCTGGGTTGAGGCCTTTTGGGAGTAGGTTGAGGTCGAATCCTTCTAGCTTGCCGAGGCCTTGTTGTAATTCCTGTAGGTCTAGTCCTTGGAGTTTACCTTTGAAAAGTTTCATGAGCTTTTCGCGGTCTTGTTCTGGGAATTTATCTAGAAATTCTTTTGGTAGGCCTAGGTTGCCGAGTTCTTGCTGTCTTTGCTCCCAGCGTCTCTGAGGGCGTGCTCCATTGGCTTCTAGGACTGGTCTGCCAGTGAGGACGATGTCTTTGGTGGCGGCTTTTCCTTTGGTTATGTATTTTAGAGCGACGACATCACCTGGTTTCTTGGTGGCTATTGCTGCGCGGAGGTCATTGATGGATGAGATGTCTTTTGCATCTAGGCTTAGGATGATGTCGTGTTTCTTCAGTTCTGCCTTGGCTGCTGGGCTACCGGGTGCTACGAGTTCTAGCTCTAGGCCGATGCCTTCAGCAAGATTTAAATGTGCTGACAGGGTGTCTGAAATGGGCTCGCCGAAGACTCCGAAGTAGGCAATTTTATTTGCTTCTGCTGCGGGGTTTACTTCAGGCATAGGGATGGCTTCCTGGGCTACGTTTTCTGGTTGTAGTTCCTGTGCAGGAGCTACTTTTTCTTCCGGCTGTGCTGCTGGAGTGGGTCGCTCAATTGCAAATAGTGGACTAGATAGAGCTAGTGCTGAGAGTGTGGAATATTTGATAACTGATTTAATAGATTGATAGTTTTGCATCGTTATTTACTTAATTAGTTAATGTTTACTGTTAGTTGCATGTAGGAAGCGTTGTGATCTCCAGTTTTTGTCTAATTGCCTTCAATTAGTGTGGGTTATATTAATGGACCGGGATAGGGATGAGGACGTGCTCTACGCATGGTTTCTCTGTGACTACAGGTTTTCCATCTTTGTCATGGGTAGTGACTTTTTCAGTGTATTCGATACGGAGAACCTTGAAGGGTTCTTCATTTTTGCCAGCGTAGGTGATACCTTCGTTACTGGCGTGGGTGATATTTCTGCTTAGTTCTGGAGCTGAGTTGGTAGCGACTCTGTCTTCTACGGCAACGGCTGAAGTATGTTGATTCTGCGCGACTACTGGGGTTTCTGGCGAGTTTCCACCCATGAAGACGGCGGTGACGCTGGTGAGTAGTGCAATAGCGGCTGCTGCTCCCCAGACTTGGAGGTGATTATTTTTGCGTGCTGGAGTGGCTGTTGCTGGGGCGCTATTTTCTAGCTGATTGAAGGGGACGATTTTTTCCTCAACCGGGAGGTGGGTTTCCCATGCCATCATGGCTTGTTCCATGCGGATGAGCATGTCATCTGGCATTTGAGTGGGACTGAGATTGGCTAGTTGAGCTTCAATTTCTCTGAGGTCGTTGTCGATTGAGTCGTTCATGAGGAAGTTTGGTTGTGTTGTTGAATGTGTGATTAAAGGGGCTTGTTGCTAAATGTCTCCTGTCTGCTTGGCAGAGGTCAGGTGTTTTTTCAGGGCTTCTAAACCATAGCGGTATCGAGAGGCTGCTGTATTTTGTGAAATATTAAGTTTTTTTCCGATGTCTGCGAAGGTGAGTTCGCCCCAGATCTTGAGGGTGATTACTGATGCAAATTTTTCTGGTAGTTGTTTGAGTCCAGCTTCGAGGTAGGTGCGGGATTCATCGTCCGCACTGTTACTCTCGAACCAGGGATCCGCAACTCCTCCGTGCTGAATCATTTTGTCTTTTTCTGATTTTTCTTCTCGTTTGCCACGTCTGTCTTCTTTTCTACCGAGGTCGATGGCGCATCGTCTTATGCTTGTGTAGAGGTAGGGTAGCCATGATGCCTGTCCGCCGTCAAAGGTGCCTTCGGCTTCTTTTTTGGCTAATTTTATGAGGGCGTCTTGGAGTACATCTTCCGCATCTGCGATGGATCTGGTCTGCTGGCGAGCGAACAGTAGTAGCTTGGAGCCGTGCTCCCGGAGCCATTCAGCCCAGCTTAGTCCCTCAACAGGTTTAACCGCTGCAGAGGTATTGTTCACTTCTCTCTGATTTTGATCAGAAGAAGTCGCTGAAGCTGTGTTGCTTGCCATAGGTGGTGGATCTTCACTCATTAAGCGGTTATCGTTCGGTATTTTGTTCAAAAAAGTGGGTTTTGTTACGATTTGTTAGAAAAAGGTAAGCTATGATTGGGTATTTTCCAGTTCTAATTTGGCTTGGCGGGTTTCGCCGGCGATGTTGGTTTGCCAGTATTTATCGGTGTTGACGTCTAGGCAAGTGAGCCAGCCTCCTCTGCCAGGGTCTGTGTCGATGCAGACGGCGTGGCCTAGATTGAGTGGGAGAAATGATTTCTGGGCGGTGTGGCCGCAGATCATGGTTTTGCCGGATTGGTGAGGGAGGGGGGTGCCGAATTTTTTGTGTATGGTGGTGAAGGGGAGTTGGTGTTCGACTGGGATGTCGTGTTCTAGGTTGGCGTGGACGAAGATGTGGTTTTCTGTTTCTGCGATGGATTGGCAGGTGCGGAGGAATTCCCAGTGGCTTTGAGGGACGTCTTGTATGCCGTTTGGACCGTATGATTCTAGGGTTTCTTTACCTCCCCAGTATGCGAGCCAGGCATCTAGTTCTGTGCTTCCGTGAGTGGCTAGCCAGAATTTTTCTTCATGGTTTCCGGAGAGGAATGTGATGTTGAACTGGGGTTTGAGGCTGATGAGGAAGTCGATGACTCCTTTGGTGTCTGGGCCGCGGTCAACGTAGTCACCGAGGAAGATAATGTGGTCGTTTGGTTGGGGTTGGATGGTTTCCCAGAGTAGTTTGAGTGGTGCTAGGCATCCGTGTATGTCTCCAATTGCTAGTGTGCGTCCAGTGGTGTTCATGGGGGGAGGTTAGGGGAGGGTGGTGTTTTTTTCAAGTGGGGATGCTGTTTGATTTTTGGTTTTTTTTTGGGGAGAGTTGATTCGTTGCGCTTATCAACTGGGGCACTCAAACGGTGTTCGAATCCAAGGTTGTTCTACGCAAAAAAGCCTAACAATGTTGTTAGGCTTTTTTTGAGATAAATTGGAGGCGGAGGTGGGATTGGCTTTTGCTCCGCAACAGCCTGTGCGGGGGTGGTGAAATCCTCCTCCGGATTTCACGTTAGGGGAGAGTTATTTCGCTGCGCTCATTAACTGGGGCACTCAAACGGTGTTCGAATCCTTGGCTACTCTACATAAAAAAGCCTAGCATTACTGCTAGGCTATAATTATTTTTAAATTGGAGGCGGAGGTGGGATTCGAACCCACGAATGTCAGTTTTGCAAACTGATGCCTTAGGCCACTTGGCTACTCCGCCGTTGAGTGTGGGGCAGTTGTTAACCTCTGATTGAGGTAGTGTCAATATCTCTGTGCGATTTTATTGTATTTCTTTTTTGTGGTTAGAGTGAGTGTCCCATTTTGTCTTTTTTGGTTTGGAGGTATTTTTCGTTGTCTGGGTTTGCGGGGAGGCTGATGGGGAGCTGCTCGACGATTTCTAGTCCGTAGCCGTCTAGGCCGACCATTTTCTTGGGATTGTTGGTAAGGAGGCGCATTTTTCTGACTCCTAGGTCGTGGAGGATCTGTGCTCCTACGCCGTAGTCGCGGAGGTCTGCTCCGTAGCCTAGTTTTTCGTTGGCTTCGACGGTGTCTAGGCCTTGTTGTTGGAGTTTGTAGGCTTTGATTTTGGCTGGGAGTCCGATGCCGCGGCCTTCTTGGCGGAGGTATAGGAGGACGCCGCCTTCTTTGGAGATGGTTTCTAGTGCTTGGTGGAGCTGGCCGCCGCAGTCACATCTGCGGGACATGAAGACGTCTCCGGTGAGGCATTCTGAGTGGACGCGGACGGTGACTGGTTTGTCTTGTGAGATGTCTCCTTTGACTAGGGCTAGGTGGTGGGAGTCATCGATGTCGATTTCGTAGAGGTGGCAGTCGAAGTTTCCGAAGTCTGTGGGGAGGTTGATGATTTCTGAGCAGTGGACGAGTTTTTCTGTGTTGCGGCGGTGGGTGATGATCTGGGCGATGGTGCAGGCTTTTAGGCCGTGGGTTTGTTGGTATTCGCCGAGGTCGCCGACGGTGGCCATGGTGCCGTTTTCGTGCATGATTTCGCAGATGACGCCTGCTGGTTCTAGGCCTGCGAGCATGGCTAGGTCTGTGGCTGCTTCTGTGTGGCCGGCTCTGCGTAGGACTCCGCCTTCGGCGGACTGGAGGGGGAAGATGTGGCCTGGTTTGACGAGGGCTTCTGGTTTGGTGTCTGGGTCTGCGAGGAGGTTTACTGTGAGGGCTCGGTCAGCGGCTGAGATGCCGGTGGTGATGCCTTTGGCGGCGTCTACTGAGATGGTGAAGGCTGTTTTGAGTGCCTCGGTGTTTCTCCTGCTCATTTGTGGGAGGTCGAGATTTTCTGCTTGCTCGGAGGTGATGGGTGCGCAGATGAGTCCACGTCCATAGTTGGCCATGAAGGCGATGATTTCTGGGGTGGCTTTGCTGGCTGCGCAGAGTAGGTCAGCTTCGTTTTCACGGCTGGGGTCATCAGCGACGATGACGATTCTTCCTGCGGCGATGTCGGCAATAATTTCCTCGACTGGACTAAAAATAATAGAGCTCATAGCGGGTGTGTGGGGTAAGGTGTGACGGAACTGAGCAAAAATCAATGATAATTAGGTTTTGCTAGAGTTGGGGGTCTAGGGTTGATGGATTTTTTTTTGAACCACGGAATGGCACGGAAGTCACGGAACTGGGTTGATGGAACGGAACTTGGGTTTGGGGGATGGGGGGATTGATATTGGGATCTATTTACACTAGGGGGGAGGCTGAGACTGTATCCGGTAAATGGTGATTTATCGCAAATTTGAGTTTTAAAATCTTCTTAATGGATTAATCTAGAGGGGTGAGTGCTGAGAGTGAAAATACTAGAGATCGTTGTTGCCATGATTGAGCTGGTCTTTCTATCTCCGTGGTTATTTGTTGTAGCTATAGCATTGATTTTGCGGTTTGTGGTTCTGCGCAAGCGATTTCAGGCTGACGGGTGGGTGGGCTTTAGTGTTTTTAGTGTCATCGCTTTGGCTTTGCCGCT
Organism: Akkermansiaceae bacterium; assembly: GCA_051251915.1. Lineage (GTDB taxonomy): Bacteria > Verrucomicrobiota > Verrucomicrobiia > Verrucomicrobiales > Akkermansiaceae > Rubritalea. The sequence continues at coordinate 29,808 of JBPOGF010000029.1, forward strand.
GGCGATGGGGGTGTGGGTTCCTGATTTTCTGGGCTATACAACTTCAGTGGCTAGAGCTGAGACTTCATCTGGAGTGGTTATTAAGGTGGAGCAACGATGGAATTATGTAGATTTCTACGACACTAGTGTGGTGGTTAGATATCCTGATGGGCATGAGAGGCAAATCACGCTTGATGGGGATGATAATAAGAGTTGGAGTGTGCCGATGGAATTAGATGAGGATAGGAGAGTGGCTAAAATTACATTGAGTGGTGGTCGATATAGGAGTGTGGGTTGGTGATTTTTAGGATACTATAGGTTAAAAGATGAAGTTTAGTAGCTCAATATGGAGGATTTTAGGTAGGCATGTAGGTGCTGATGCTTATTTGTTTGTTGATGCTGAGCTGGGTCTGATCATTGTTAATTTCCGTCATAGTGCTAGATGGCGAAGTAGGATGAGTGGTTTTGGCTTGTGGTATTACGAATTAGGGGATTATGAAATAGTGACGACTCATGTTAAAAGGAGTGGTGAGAATCATTGGTTGAAGGAGTATTTCCGAATCTATAGCGACTGGATGCAATGGAGTAATTTTCAGAATGATATTTTCCACGAGCGAGTTGAGGCTAGCGAAGTTCCTGAAGATTTCCTGGGGACTTATAGGAGTATGAGAGATTTATTCACGGCGCGAACGAAACCAGATTATGACCCAAATAAGTTAAGGTAAGAATTATGCTGTGGTATGAACAGGGCTCTGGCTAGGGGGGAGTTTAGTCGGAAATTAAAGTAGGGTGATTGTTATTTTTTCTTGAGGGGGCAGGTGTATCGGAGACTATTTCTTTGGGGTGAAGGTGAGGCCGGGGTTGGCTTGGATGGTTTTTGTGGTTTTGCCGTCGGTGAATACGATGGTGGTTGGTTTGTCGGTGGTTGGGATGTAGGTTACGTAGCCGTTGGTGAAGGCGATGGCGGTGGGGTGGTTGGATCTGGTTTTGGGGTCGGGGGTGCCTAGTTGTTGGAGTGAGGAGATCCATTGGAGGGTGTGGGTTTTTGTTTCTCCGTGTTCGCTGTTGGTGATTTTTAGGGCTAGTTTTTTTGCGGTGTTGGGGTCTGCTAGGGCGAGGTATTCTGCGAGGATATCTTGCCATTTGTCGTAGTTGTTGGGGTCTCCTTCGAAGCCTTTTGTGTGGAAGCTGTGGTTGGCGGTGTCTAGGTTTTTGAGGTTACGAAGGATGTAGTTTTTGTCTCGTCCTAGGTAGAGGGAGCCGCCGTTGATGGGGAGGAAGTTGATGCCGTGGATTTCTTCTGGGTTTGCGGTCCACCAGGTGCCGTAGGATGCGCCGTCTCCCCAGACCATGCCTACGCAGCTTTGGGCGTAGCCGGTGGGGAAGACTTGTTGGTCTACGTCAAACCAGTATTGCTTGATGGCTTCTGCTTCTGTGGAGTGCCAGTAGATGCCGAGGTCGCGGATTTTGTCATTTTTGGTGGCTTGGCCGTAGAGGATGAGTGAGGTGGCGAAGTTCATGGATTCTGAGGAGGATTCTTGGTTGTTTCCGGAGGCGAATCCGGCGTGGCCTGCTGCCCAGGAGTGGCCGGCGTAGGGGTCGAAGCTGCGGAGGTGGGGGAAGAGTTTGTCATCGCGGTGTGGGCTGGCGCAGTCTCGGATGAGGAGGTCTATCATTTTGCCATAACGCTCAGGTTTGACCCATTCTGGATCATACTGGGCGATGGTGGCTGCGGCTTTGATGAAGTAGCTGTAGTGGAAGTGGTGGTCGTTTAGCTGCTCAGCTGAGCCGTAGCTGTCTGGGTAGCCGACGAGGGTGTTCCAGCGTTGGTCGTAGTAGAAGAAGAATTTGTCTTTGCCGTCAAACCAGTCTGCGAGGCGGGTTTTGAGGAGGTTGAGTAGGCGGTCGCGGATTTCGTTTTGTTTGAGTTGTTCTGCGATTTGGATGAGTTCGGTGACTTTGCCAAATTCTTTGCCGTTCCAGTAGGTGTCGTCTCTTGTGAAGGTGTAGTCCTCGGAGTCTTTGATTAGGTTTTTTAGGACGAGTGCTAGGTCTGCTTTGTTACTTGGGTTAGGGAGTGCTGGGAGGATTCCTAGGTAGGGGGTGGTGGTGGAAAATGATTCACCGGTGAGGACTTTCATTTCTCCGCGTGGGCTGGCGTAGGTGAACTTTGCAAATTTGTCTTTTTGGTCAGCGTAGAGGTGCTGGTGGCGGTAGAGGGCGAAGATGGTGGATTTGTTAGAGCCTTGCATGGGCTGGGTTGTTACCGAATAGGTGGTGGTGACTTGGGATTTTTGTTGGTCGTATTTGTAGTCAATTTTGGTATCGCGGATGAAGGCGTAGGCGAATCTTTCGAAGGCTTTGATAGTGGCTGGTTTGTTATCTGGGAGGGCGGCGACTGAGAGGAAGGGGATGTCTGTGATGATGGTGTCTTTTCCCATGGTGAGCTTGGTTCCGGTGGGGGTGAAGATACCGAAGTGGCTGCCATTTAGGGTGACTCCGAGGACGTTGGGGCTGGTGTAGAAGGTTTTGGCGATGGGGGCGTCTGGGTTGACGTTGCCTACTATTGCGTTTTTGGTGCCGAGTTTTTCTTGGGTTCCTTTTGGCGATGTGGGGAGGGTGACTAGGCTGTCGCTGGATTTGATCTCGACTGGGCCTTTGCCGAAGCATTTCCAGATTTCTAGGCGGATGGTGCCGTTTTTGAAGTCGGCCATTTCTCCGTGGGTGAGCTGAGGGTCTAGTGGTTGTTTTTCTGAGGTGTAGTTTTCCCAGGTGGATTCTGATGGGTCTGTGGCGAAGAGGTTGAAGGTTTCTGTGCGGTCGGTTTTGCCATCGCCGTTGAAGTCGTAGGTGAGGCGAGCTTTGGTGCCGATGCCGGCGATTTTTCCTGCGTTGAGGGAGAGGTTGATGTGGGCGGGGTTGTTGTTGTGTTTGGCGGTGATGTTTTTCCACTCGATGGTGTGTGGGGCGACGGGTTCACGGGAGGCGTCTATTTTGGCGGTGGTGAATTTTATTTTGATGGGGTGTTTGCTGGATTTCTCGAAGTAGACGAATGGGCTGCCGTGGGCGAAGGTGGCGCGAAGGTTGTTGGTGTCTTTTTTCCAGAGGGCGGTGACGGACCAGTCTGAGAATGCGTCTAGTAGGGTGGCTTCTGTTTCTATGGTGTCTATTCCTACGCGGATGCTTTCACGGAAGGGGTATTTGTAGCTGGTGCCTTTTTGGAAGACTTTGCCGTCTTTGAGGTGGTCGCTGGTGGTTGGCTTGGTGGTGTAGCCGATGGCGAGGCCGTCGCCGTGGGCTTGGACGGCGAGGGGGTGGGGGAACATGGCTTGTGAGTGGGGTGAGTGGAGGGGCCAGACGAGTGATGACCACCAGTCGTTGGTGGGGATGGGGGTTTTGATGTTAGATGAGGTGAGTGGTACTGCCTGGATAGATCTGCGGGGGGTGCCGTCATTATTGTCTGGGAGGTCTGTGCGGTAGCTACCGGCGCCTAGTTGGGTGGTATCGGCGAGAGAAATGGATAGGGTGAGGGCGCTAAAAAGTATGATGATATGTTTCATGAAGATGAATAGGATAGGTGTGATTGGACGCTGAAGAAATGATAGTGGAACGCTAAGTGCTGATGAGAGCAGTGGCGATGCTTCTTTTTACGGTGAGGTTATGGACTGGTTACATGTTAAATGAGACTATCTAACAGGGGATGGTGAAATCTACGCTATTCTCTGGAGTGGTGGATTTATTTTTGATAGTAGATGGTTGTGCTGACTGCGTTTAAAGAACTCATATTCCCTAAACGGTTACTACCGTTGATAGCAAAGCTTTCGCCGATGGTGGTGAAGGAGCTTAGGCAGGGGTTGAGGCGTGGGATTTTTTTGATTCCGTTTATGGTGATCCATCTTTTGGCGATCGCGGCACTTTATGTGGAGTTTTATACTGAGGTGGAGCTGGGGACGAATAGGTATACTGGGGTGATGCAGATGGGGTTGTTTTTTGAGAATAGTCCGTTTTGGTGGGTGGCTGGGGGGATTTGTATTTTGCTGATGCCGATGGGGGGGATAATGTTGATGGGGCAGGAGATGGATGAGGGGAATTATGAGTTGTTGCAGATGACTGAGCTGACGCGATGGCAGGTGGTACTGGGGAAATTTTTGTCGATTTGGAGTATCACGTTGTTGACGTTTTCTTCGCTGATTCCGTATTTGATTGTGCGGTATTTTGTGGGGGGAATGGAGGTGTGGCGGAATTTTGCGTTGGTGTTGACGGTGGTGTTGGGTGCTGGGATTATTTCTGCTGGGGCTATTGGGGCTTCTTCGTTTAAGAATCCGTTTGCGCGGATGGGGGTGTTTTTGTTGTTTATGGTTTCGGTGGTGGCGTCTGGGGTGATGGTGTTGATGCCTTCGGCGTTAAAGGCGGGGTCTTGTGGGATTTTTTATCACTTGAATGTGGTTGGGTTGACTTTGTGCTATGTGTTGTTGGGGTTGGTGATTGCACGGTCGCGGATTAGGCTGGTGGTGCATCAGTATGAGGTGAAGCCGAGTTGGATGATGATTTGTTTGTTGGTGTTTACGCCATTGGTGGTGGGGATGAGTACGTTGATGACTGGTGGGTGGATGGGATTTACGGGGTGTGTGGCGATGTCGATCGTGGCGCGGTATGCGGATGTTTCTCCGAAGGCACCGAAGTGGGTGAAGATGCCGGAGTTGAACATTCCGTCGGTTTAGTTGCTGGGATTTAGGTGGGGAGTTTCGATGTCAATTATGAAGCGAGATGAGGGGGGGGCTCTGGAGGCTTTTAAGTGGATGAAGATGAAGGGGCTTCATGTTTTGTTGTCTTAGGCGTGAGGGATGGGGTAAAAAAAAGCCATCTGACACTTTAAAGTGAACCAGATGGCTTTCGGGAGGGGGAGGGGATGGAAGGGTAGGTATTGTATGTTTTACTCGGGGAGAATAGTTTGGGAGGGTGGGAAGTTGGAGGTGAGGAGGTAGGGAAGTTGGAGGGTTGTTTGTTTTGGGAGGGGGCTTAATAAAAGTGTTATTGTTACTGCTTTAGATGAGGTTTCTGGTGGAAAGGTCACATTGTTTGTTAATTATTATAATTTTTTCTTAATGGATTGTTGTTTAGTGTGTTATGATTTTATTTGGTTGTGAGTGAATATGGACGGGGTGTTTTTTGAGAAAAATGTGTGCACTTTCTTGACCTTAGTGGGAGGTTTGAAGATGATGGGGGCATGTCTGAAACGAATGATTCTCCAATTTTGCCTAAAAGCCCGTTTGAAGAGGTGGGTGGTATTCCTTACTTTGTAAGAATGTGTGATAAAATACGGCTAGATGCGGCTGGTAAGCTATCTGCTGATTATCAGTCTAATCTTGGTGGTGGATTTGATAAATGGGCCTGTGAGTATTTAGGGGTGGATTATGCGGATCTGGTGGCGAAGGTTCAGAGTGGGCTGGATGATGTGGCTGCTTTGGCTTGGGCGCAGTCTGCTGGTGTTGCTCGTAGCGCGGTGGAGCGTGAATGGTGGATTTGCTATATGCGGAATCGGGGGTGTAGGGATGATATTGGCGAGCTCTTTTTGAAGCGTAAGTCTGAGTATGGGTTTGGTGACAGGGCTGATATAATGAGCTTTTTTGATCTGATTGATGCGGATGAGGGGAGAAACTAAACTAAAAAATTTGATGAACGAAATTACACTGAATTCTCCGCTGGATATGCACCTTCATTTACGTGATGAGGAGATGCTTAAGCTTGTGACTCCGCTGACGAGTGAGACGTTTGCAGGGGCGGTGATCATGCCGAACTTGGTTCCTCCTGTGGATAATCTGGAGAGGTTGTTGGCATATAGAGAGAGGATAACGGCGGCTCAGGGAGGTGATGTATTTGAGCCTTATATGATGTTGTTTTTTAAGCAGTATACTGAGGCGGAGTTGGAGGCAGCAAGGGAGCATATGCTGGGGATAAAGCTTTATCCTGCTGGGGCGACTACGAATAGTGAGGCAGGGGTGAAGGCGCTGGATGCGGTGGAACCGACGTTTAAGATGATGGAGGAGATGGGTATTCCGCTGATGGTACATGGGGAGACTCATGGGTTTGTGATGGATAGGGAGAAGGAATTTTTGGCTAGTTATGAATATTTAGCGAGGAAGTTTCCTAAGTTGCAGATCACGATGGAGCACATTACTACTGCGGATGCGGTGGAGCTGATGGGGCGGTATGAGAATCTGAGAGCGACGGTGACTTTGCAGCATTTGATCATTACGCTGGATGATGTGGCGGGTGGGATGTTGAATCCGCATTTATTTTGTAAGCCGATTGCGAAGCGTCCTGAGGATAGAGAGGCGTTGCTTCAGGCTGCGCTGGATGCGCATCCGAGTTTGATGTTTGGTAGTGATAGTGCGCCGCATCCTTTGAGTAAGAAGGAGTGTTGTGGTTGTGCGGCTGGGGTGTTTACTTCGCCGTTGGCTATTGCGCGGTTGGCACAGTTGTTTGATGCGCATGGGAAGTTGGAGAATTTGCAGGCGTTTGTTTCTGATAATGCGCAGCGACTTTATGGGATCACTCCGCTGGAGAAGAAGGTGGTGGTGAGTAAACAAGCTTATAAGGTTCCAGGAGCTTATACTGGATATGGACAGCATGTGGTGCCGATGCACGCTGGTGAAACGCTGGACTGGGCAGTGACTTCTGTTTCTTAAATGAGTTCAGGACTGAAAGATCAGCGTAGTAGACCGCTGCGAGACTTGCGGATATCGGTGACGGATCGGTGTAATTTTCGTTGCCGATATTGTATGCCTATTGAGGTGTTTGGAGCGAATTATAGTTTTCTTCCTCGGGAGGAAATTTTGAGGTTTGGGGAGATTGAGAGGTTGACTCAACGTTTTGTAGAGCTAGGGGTGAGTAAGATACGACTTACCGGTGGTGAGCCTTTGTTGAGGCGTGATCTTACTGAACTAGTTTCTAGGTTGGCAAAAATTGATGGTGTGGAGGATCTGGCGATGACTACGAATGCGGCGTTGTTAGAGAAGCATGCTGCGGGGTTGAGGGAGGCAGGGTTGCATAGGGTGACGGTGTCGCTGGATGCGCTGGATGCTGGGATTTTTGGTGAGATGAATGGAGTTGGTGCGAGTCCTGAGAAGGTGGTGGCGGGGATAGATGCAGCTATTGCTGTGGGGTTGGGGGTGAAGGTGAATGCGGTGATTAAGCGGGGGGTGAATGATGGGGAGGTGTTGGCTTTGGCGAATTTTGGTAGAGAGAGGGGGATTCCGGTGCGATTTATTGAGTATATGGATACGGGGAATGTGAATGGGTGGAAACTGGATGAGGTGGTGCCATCGCATGAGTTGTTAGAGTCTCTTAAGAAGGATATTCCGCTGGTGATTTCTAGTCGAGTTGCTGGAGAAACTGCTCAGCGGTATGTAGTGGAGGGGGAGGACGGTTTTGAGGTTGGTTTTATTAGCTCGGTGACTCAGCCGTTTTGTAATGCTTGTAATAGGGCGCGGTTGTCGGCAGATGGGAAGATTTTCACCTGTTTGTTTGCGGCCGAGGGGATGGATATAAAACATTACCTCCGGGGGGAGACTAGTGATGAGGAGCTAGATGGACTGTTAGGTAAGATCTGGTCTAACAGAAATGATAACTACTCCGAGTTACGGAGTAGTCTGACAGAAGATTTGCCAAAGGCGGAGATGTCTTATTTGGGAGGGTAGAGTGGGGAATTGTGAATTGTGAATGGTGAATGGTGAGGTGGCGCGTTCGTTATGTCGCCCTTTCAGGGCTTGGGTTTTCTTGTGATTTTGGGTCCTAGGGCGTTGCCCTGACTTTTATACATAAGTCAGGATGATTTTTGGAATGCTTTCCAAGCTTCTCCGTAAGCTTCTACTTTTATCA
>JBPOGF010000003.1:0-265478 GCA_051251915.1 Akkermansiaceae bacterium
ATAATTTGACGTTTTCATAAGATGGTAGAATACCAGATCGCTGGAGCGACCTCGACTACCTTCTCATTCTATCTTGTGTGTGCGTAGCATGCACTGAAACTTAAGAGGGTTCAAGTCCCTTGTTATAATAGAATGAACATCGAAGAACAAAAGAAACTGCTAGCGATGCAAAGAACTACCAGAGGCCAACTGCATGACCGTGAGGGATTGTGGGAAGGAAGGCTATGGGAAAATTGCCAGCTGACGAACAGAAACCTCATACGAGGTCTGTGGAGTGGGACGAGATGGCACAACACATCGAAGTCCTATCATTCAACTCTTCAGATAAATGAGGCAGTTGGGCAATGGAGGTTTCAGTGCTTACCTTCGGAGATCTGTCTCGCATTGCGCCCTATGCAAATAGGGAGCGCTCAGGGTGGTAACATCATGAGTGACGAGGCAGAAGTCAGCAGAGGTCATAGTAGCTGGGATAAAACAAATCGGGGAGCTGTTTTAAGCTCTACGCTGTTAAATCAGCAAAACGAGAAACCCGTGGAAACACAACCAGTGAAGGACTGAATCAATGACGGAGAACCAAACAGAACACCCTAACACATTCCCCCGGTCGACCGACCAAGGAATGGTTAATCGGATTCTGTTAGAGAAACGGAGTTCTCGCAGCTGCACGGCTGTCCGCTATCCTGAGAAAGTAATAGTACAACCTAAAGGAGATAAGTCTGGCACATTGAAACCGCCGAGCTACGGAACCGTATGGCAGGTGGTGTGGGGGGCGGGGGTTAAAATCCTCCGCCTACCCGATTATGCTGATACGGATTTTTGAAGATATGATGCCAAAAGACTTTCGAATCCACCAGCCTCATCAAATATCTCAGACTCAAGATCATCTGGATCTAGTTCACCAAAGCTGTATTCCTCTTCTGACCAACTCTCCCTTGCTCTATGAACAGTAGATTCTGTCTTGTTCAAACCAAGCTCCAATAGCCCTCTTGAAACTTCCTTATCAAACTTAGTTGTAAATTGACTTACATACGAGGAGAGTCCATCACTTGAGATTACTCCCCAATATTGATAGGAAGCTATTAGTTCTCTGTATGGTCTAGGTATCTTCTTAAGCCCCTTAAACAAATCGTCATGTTTGAATAATAATGGCTCACATAAATATAGAAAATCTCCAGCTATCTCCTCCTGATCATCAGTGTTACTTGCTATTATAGTTTGAACAGCTTTATCAAATCCCTTCTTTGTCACAAAACTATAGTTAATCAAAGGCGGAAGAAGACTAAGGAGCATCATCTCAAACCAATTCCCTTCGGTATCATGCTTACTGAGTATGTCATCAATATCTGACTTAATTTTCGGAGGATTCTTGCAGTAAGTTTGATAAAGTAACTTCTTCTGATCTTCAAGTTCGCGATGGGCTTTATCTCTAGCACAAGGTGCACATAAGCCGTCATGTACCGAGGCTGTCATTGGCAAAATCATGCGATGGCAGTTCGTGTTTATACAGTTGACTCGATCTTCATTCATTTTTGCATAACGTTTGAGGCCTGCCACCCGCTACTGGGGGCGCACCTCCGATTCAAGTTTGGAGTTCTGACTACCCTCCGACTTCGACTCCGGAGCGGTAGCGGGTTGGTCAGCGCCGTCTTGTGTGTGCGTAGCATGCACTGAAACTTAAGAGGGTTCAAGTCCCTTGTTATAATAGAATGAACATCGAAGAACAAAAGAAACTGCTAGCGATGCAAAGAACTACCAGAGGCCAACTGCATGACCGTGAGGGATTGTGGGAAGGAAGGCTATGGGAAAATTGCCAGCTGACGAACAGAAACCTCATACGAGGTCTGTGGAGTGGGACGAGATGGCACAACACATCGAAGTCCTATCATTCAACTCTTCAGATAAATGAGGCAGTTGGGCAATGGAGGTTTCAGTGCTTACCTTCGGAGATCTGTCTCGCATTGCGCCCTATGCAAATAGGGAGCGCTCAGGGTGGTAACATCATGAGTGACGAGGCAGAAGTCAGCAGAGGTCATAGTAGCTGGGATAAAACAAATCGGGGAGCTGTTTTAAGCTCTACGCTGTTAAATCAGCAAAACGAGAAACCCGTGGAAACACAACCAGTGAAGGACTGAATCAATGACGGAGAACCAAACAGAACACCCTAACACATTCCCCCGGTCGACCGACCAAGGAATGGTTAATCGGATTCTGTTAGAGAAACGGAGTTCTCGCAGCTGCACGGCTGTCCGCTATCCTGAGAAAGTAATAGTACAACCTAAAGGAGATAAGTCTGGCACATTGAAACCGCCGAGCTACGGAACCGTATGGCAGGTGGTGTGGGGGGCGGGGGTTAAAATCCTCCGCCTACCCGATTATCTCTTGGGTTTGCGGTTGATTGCTGTGGTGTCCTTCCACTTCTTCTCGAAATCTTCCTTCGAGATCTCTGCAAGGTCACCAAATTCATTCGCTGCATCCACGTCCATATCCGCGTCTGGAAGTATCCCGAACGTGTCAGCTGCATGGTCTTGGTCGAAAGAATATGCGAGACCATCCTCGAAAATCTCCAAAGAGCGAACGAAACTCATGTCCGAAGTAATCTCGTAGAAGGCGGTAACTGAGCCATCGTATCCGTCTCGGCGACCGTGCTCTGCAAATGTGTATCGGAAATACTGCATCAGTCTACATCGCCAAATTCTGAGATGAGTTCAGCACGAGTGACAGAACCGCGCTTGGTAACGAACCGCTTCACGGCAAAATACCTCTCTTCACGATCATCCATCATTAGATGATGCATTCCATCTGGGCACATCCATAGAACCTCTCCACTTTCTTCAATCTCCCAGTGGTGATAATCACGGTTCGCAATGAGATAGCGCGCCACGTCTGCAACTCGCCACTTTTGTTTACCCTGCGGTGTCTTCATTTTTTGAGATAACAGTGTTATTAGTTCACGGCTAGCTGATATGCTGAGGCTGAGGTTGGGTTGATTTTTGAGTGGGTTTTTTCATCGTATAGAGTTAATGATTAGTGGGTTGGTAAATTTTTGATAGAGAATATACCGCAGGGTTTATTTTATTTAGAATTGTGGATAATTGGGGTATGTTTGGTAGCTGAAATTTGGGCTATTTTTATTTTAGCATATCACTTTATCTATGCAACTTAATGATTTAAGTCGATCATGTTTGAGAGTCTAGAGGTAAGTTTTACTTCGTTAGTTCCTACTCGACATTTTGGATCTGCTCGCGGATTTTTTCTAGCTCGGTTTTGGCGTTTACTACGTGTTGAGCTAGGGTGGCGTCGTTGGCTTTGGAGCCGATGGTGTTGAACTCGCGGTTGAGTTCTTGGCAGAGGAAGTCTAGGGAGCGGCCGGCGGGCTCGTGGGAGTCTAGGTACTCGCGGAATCTCTGGAAGTGGGAGGTGAGGCGGGTGAGCTCTTCTGAGATGTCGCATTTCTCGGCGAAGAGACCAATTTCCTTGAGTAGACGCTCGTCTGTGAGGTCTATTTCTAGGCCGCTTTCGGTGAGTCGTTTGTGGAGGTTTTCACGGTATCTCTTTAGGACGCTGGGGGCGTGGGACTCGATGGCATTTGCCTCTGACTCTAGGGTGCTGAGGCGGTCTAGGGTGTCTTGCTTGAGGTGGCTGCCTTCGCTGGCGCGCATGGCCATGAGGGACTCTAGGCCGGCGGTGAGTGCGGGGATGATGGCGGCCTTGGCGGTGTCGATGTCTGCGGTGTGGTCCTCGGTGGTGAGGATGTCTGGGAAGCGGAGGATGTCCGCAGGGGTAAGTTTTAGGTCTAGGCCGGAGTCTGGGAGGGCATTGAGGCGCTGGATCTCTGCTTGGAGGGCGAGGACTTTCTTGGTGTCTAGCTGTAGCTCGGAGGATGCGTCTGTGGCGGGTTCTAGCTGGATGTTGATGGTGAGCCTTCCACGGGAGATTTTCTCTAATGCGAGCTTGCGGATCTCTGGCTCTAGTTCTGAGTAGATGCGTGGCATCTGAACGAGGACTTCCGCTTGTTTGCGGTTGACTGAGGTGAGTTCTACTCTGGCGATGAGGGCAGGGGTGGCGTGCTCGCCTCTGCCGAATCCGGTCATGGAATACATTGTGTTGGTTATTGGTTGCTGGTTATTGGTTGTTGTCTTCCTTATCCTTCTTTTCTTTATCTTCTCCGGCCTCCTTATTGTCGTCCGCTGGCTGCTCTTCCTGACTTTGCTCGTCGTCGTCATGGTGTGAGGTATCTGTCTCTTCAAGAGCGTTTTCCATGGCAGGGTCGAGTGGGGTGGGGGGAGTGGGGGGTTCTTCATCAGACTTAGTGGTCTTAGAAAAATCTTCTATCTCTCCATCGTCCATTTCTTCGCCTTCGTCAGCGTCATCGCTTGGGTCTTGGTGGAAGTATTCGTCGTCGTGTTCATCGTGTTCGTCGTAATCATGCTCATCGAAGTGGTCTTCGCCGTAATGATCATCATCGAAATGCTCATCAGCATAGTCATGGTCGTAGCCATCATCCTGGGTAGAAATTCTACCTGGGACGGGAACTGGGACTGGTGGTGTGGATGCTTCTTTTTGGCGATCTACGTATTCTTGGATCTCAGCTTCTTCCTCGGCTTCTGCTTCAAGTTCTTTCTTCTGGTTGAAGTAGGCTAACCAGATGCAGATCTCGTAGAGAACACACATAGGAACAGCGAGGAGTGAGAGGGTGAGGGCATCTCCGGTAGGGGTGATGATGGCGCCTACGACGAAGATGGTGAGGATGGCGTATGAGCGGGTATTACTCATAGTCTGGTAGCTGAGGAGGCCTAGTTTCACGAGGGTCATGACCACGACTGGGAGCTCAAATGAGAGTCCGAAGATGAGGGTGAACTGGGTGGTGAAGGTGATGTAGTCTCCGATACGCCATTCGTTTTCTACGCCCATGCCGCCTGAGTAGGTGTAGAAGAAATCTAGTGCCTTAGGTAGCACGGTGAAGTAGCAGAAGAAGACGCCGAGCAGGAACAGCCCGAAGCCAATGAGAAGAGCTGGCCAGAGGGCTTTACGTTCATTTTCTTTGAGACCCGGGAGGACGAACTGGAGAATGAAGTAGAGTAGGAATGGGAATGAAATGATGATACCTGCGAAGACGGAGAGCTTGATGGCAAGCATGAAGGTCTCGGTGGGCTTGAGCGAGCGCATGAACACGACGTCACCTTTGGCATTGGTGGCGGCACTAGGCATCATTTCTTCACTGAGTAGGGTGGTGAGGAGCGTTTTTGTTTTCTCGTCTACTTGGGGTAAGTTTTCTACGAAGCTTTGCCGTTTTTCTAGATCTGCGATGAGAAGAGAGGCACGGTAGTAACTGGCGGTCTGTGCGTAGTGGTGGAGTTGCTTATTCTCAAACTGGTCGAAGAAGATGACCTTCTGTTCTGGGGAGAGGCCGCTGGTGGCATCGGCTGCTTTCTTAGCTTGTTCCCAAAGGTCTGGTGAAATGGCAGGGGGGAGTTTCTGCTCCTGCTGCTGGATCCAAACTTGCTCGATAGGACGGCGGAGAACATCCATTAGTGTGCTACGGAAAATGTAGCAGGCGATGGTGGCAATGAGTAGCGTGATGACTACCTTGATGATGACATCGCGCAGATCCTCGAGGTGTTCCAAGAAGGGTTTTTCGGTGTTGGCTGATGAACCGCCGTTTTCACGGAGTTTGAATAATTTCTTGAGAACGAACATGCTCTTTTAATCTTTTGCTACTTTAAGGGGGTAAACTGGTGTGTTTGGGGCTATTCCACTGGAATGGCTTTCGGTGGCTTAGGCTCATCTGCTGGATCCGCAGGGGGAGTCTCTAGAGGATCGAGTTCTATCGGGAGGTCACGAAGTGGTGGAGCGTCTGGGTCCTGAGGATTATCTGGTTCAATAGGTTGCTCAGGTTCTTGTGGTAAGTTGGGATCATCATCTTCTACTGGGATGGCTCTGGCTGGGGCCGGCTCACTAGGGATAGCAGGTTCAGCAGGTTCCATAGGGTTGCTTGGGTCAAGCGGTGCTTCTGGATCGATTGGTTCTACTGCTGGCATCTCTACTGGGTCGTCTTCTACGATGAGTGCTCTTGGAGCTTCGAGTGGGAGTTCCTTAGGGATCTCGCCATCTGGCTCTTCTATTTCATCCACGAGAACCGCTTTGCCAGGTACTTTGGGAGCAGCATCTAAAGCAGTGACCTCGTCATCAGGAATGATGAGTGCTTTCTGGGAAAGTTGGTGTCTGACGACGGCCTCGTCTTCGAGTGGATTGAAGAATGCAGGAACCATTGGTCCCGCCATTTTACCACCACTGACTTTTTCATGAGGTGCTCCCTCGTAGAGAACTGCGAAGGCGTACTTTGGCTGGTCGAGTGGGAAAAATCCGGCGAACCAGGCGAGTCTTTGTTCTTTACTGGCTGGTCCCCACTGGGCGGTCCCGGTCTTACCACAAAGTACAGAGTAGGAAAGTGCGGCGCGTTTACCTGTGCCATTGGCAGCGTTGACCACTTTATACATTCCTTCTTGAATAATGCCGACTGTCTTGGCACTGATCTTGATTTTATTTCTATCAGTAGGCTTGCTTGCCATGGTGATGACACCCTTGGCATTTTGGAGCTGCTTGATGAGGTGAAGTTTTGGTAGGACTCCGCCGTTAGCGACTCCTGCCATACTTTGAGCTACTTGGAGTGGTGTGGCGAGGATGGCACCTTGGCCGATCGAGGCATTGGCGATGTCACCTTGCTTGACTCCTCTGCCGAATCTGCGTTGGGCGTATTCTTCAGTGAGGATACTTCCTGGGCTTTCACCTTCTAGTGGTAGACCAGTTCTTGTTCCGTAGCCGAGTCTGCTAGCTAGGTTCATGAATTCTCCGGATTTTCTTCTTTCAGTAGCTAGTGCTGCCTGGATGAAGAACGGGTTGTTAGAAAGTGTTGTGGCTTGGACGATGTTCATCCTTCCTCGGTGGCGTCTGGACCAATCATACATTTTGATGTTACCGAGCTGGATATATGCGGGACATTCCAGAGTGCTGTGTTGAGTGACTGCACCATTTTCTAGTGCCGCCATACCTGTGACCACTTTGAACGCAGATGCTGGTGGGTATTCTCCTTGAAATGCTCTGGCGTAAAGTGGTTTTCCTGGGTCATTGAGGAGCATGTCTAGATCCTCTTGCTTGAGGTAAGGGACCCTTAAATTAAGATCATATGATGGACGGGATGCAAGGACGAGTACTTCGCCGGTCTCGATGTCAATGACCACGAATGCGCCGCGTTTACAATGAGTAGCTAGCACTCTTTCTGCTCGCTGCTGCCATTCCATATCGATGGTAGTGACCACTGTTCCACCTGGTTCTGGTGGGATGTCCTCGCGGCGAACTTCTTTTCCCTGACTATTATACTGGAGTTTACGTTTACCGTTTTTGCCAGTCAGTTCTTCGTTAAATAATTTCTCAAGTCCGCCTCGACCTTTCATTTCCCAGAAGAGGGGATCACCGTAGTTGATGGGCCCTACTTCGAGGTTTCTGCTCTTGGAGCCGACGTATCCGATGATGTGTGCGGCGCTAGATTTCTGTGGGTAGAGGCGCTGGTAGATGGGGTGTAGAATGAGTCCATCCATTAGCTGAGCTTCTATTTTCTCGCGAGACGAGTTATTCACCACATGCTTAAATGGCATGGGCAACCAGCGTCTGTGCTTGTAGTGCTCAAGAATTTCCTCGTCGGAGGCAGTGATTTCAATCCCAAAAACTTCATCTGCTTTAGCCAGTCTCTCGCGGGTCCATTTCAGGATATACGCATCTGATTCATCCTCGAACTGCTTCATCTGGATGGCAGGGTACCAGACCACGTTATTCTGAGCAAAAGGATAGCCAAACCTATCTGTGATCTGCCCACGTGGTGCAGGGATGGATAGGGTCATGGTGCGCGCGTCCTTACGGGTGCGATTGCTAGCCTGGTTTGCGTCTAGCATATCGCCATCGCTGATCTCAGCGTTAGCGGCTGCGTCAATTTTGGTCTCGATCGTAGCTTCGCTGTCCGTCTCCACATTCACCGTGGTAGCTACTGGGGTCAGATCTTGGGAAGGGGTGATAGTCTGAGCCATGGTCAGCACACCAGCACACAGAATAGGCATCGCTAGGAGGGCGGCACTTTTACTATGAACGGATGGGAAAAACGTGGCTGAACGTTTTTCCGCATTTTTTTGTTCTTCAGTTGGGTGTTGCGGTGGTCTTTGCATGGCTAATTTCTTTACAAACCTTATTCAGATACGCGCAATGTAAAAGGAATATTTCTATAAGTCGATAGAAACTAGAGAGAGCTTGGGTCTGGGAAACCTTGATGCGAGCTGATTCAGGTATCAAATTTCAGTCTCACGTATCGGAAAATTTTGCGTAGCATCCATAGCAATAGTAAGATCGCCAAACCTACTAGTAACCAAACCCACCAAGGAATAGGGATGGGGAGAGTGGCTTGCATGATGAACGGGGTGCTGACGTGGTGCTTCAGTGGCATGACCCAGGTGAGGGTTTTACCGTTGTTTGAGGTGGTGGTGGCATTGTGATGGGCTGCTGCTCTTGGTGAGGTGAGGCTGTATCTGAATTGATAGTTTCCGAGGAGGAGTGGATTCAGGGTAGGTAGTCCATTTTCTAGTAGCTCACCTAGCACAATAGCGCGGTTGAATATTATATTCGTGCCTTCCACACCGATCGAAATTTCACCAATGATGGCTTTGAGCTTAGCGAACAGCTCTAGATCTAAACTGTCGTCACGCTCAAACATGATGGTTTCTGCTTCCATTATTTCTTGGAGCTTGAGGGCATCTGAGCTGTGGATTTCAGCAATGAGTCTAACGGTGGAATTTCCGGAGGGCTCGCAGCTGAGTTCATTCACAGAAATACTCTCATGTCTGAAGGCGAAAGCTTGGATATATTCTACCAGCAGTCTGCCGTCTTCTAAGCTGAGGCCAAGCTCGGGTATCTGGTAATTAACCCGCATGGTTAAGGCTCCATTGTCATGGATTTCTATCTCCTCTTCGCCATCTATTTTGCAACCTACGAGGATGAATAACATGCATAGTAGAGATCCTATCCCTAGTAGCTTTTTAGCAGAACGCTCTAACATACCTGCAATCTACACACTAATACGGCATGTGGAAACTCTATATTAAACCTCTGAGAAATACCGCCTTATGCTGACTTATCCCTTGACCTAGGTGGCTCTAACCGCTGTTATCGATATGGCAACTTAATGCCTAAATTATCCACCATCCACAAATTATTATGAGAAAATCATTATCCATCGTCTCATCTCTAGCCCTTACATTTCTCGTGCTTTTCACAGGCTCGCAAAATGCATCAGCACAAGATGACTTAGAAGGGAAAAACATCAGCTCTGTTACCGTTAAATACCGCGGACCAGAGACAGTCACTAGGCAGAGAATCCTAGATAATATGTCATCAAAAGCTGGGCAAAAATACACCACAGAAAAAATTGATGAGGACATCAGAAACCTCGTAGCGAAAGGCTTAGTAGAGGACGTGGATATCTTAGCTGATCCTCGTGGAGGCTCCGTGAGACTCATCGTAGAAGTTGAAACCAAGTCTAACATCGTAGGAGTAGGCTTCCGCAACAATACCATTTTCAGAAGCAAAGAACTCCTTAAGGATCTCGACTTCAAACCAGGTGTGCCACTCACTGATGGACTCATTCTCGAAGGGAAAAATAAGATTCTCAAAAAATACAATGCCTTCGGATTTCCAGACGTTGTCGTAGGCTATGTCATTCAGCCAACCAACCGTCCTGGCTACTCAGATCTTATCTACACGATCGCTGAGGGACAGAAAAGCATCGTCCGTAAGATAAAATTTGCAGGAAATAACAGCATCGCTAGTCACACATTGAGAAACCTCATGAAGACGAAGCAGAAGGGAATTTTCTCCTTCATCACTAAGTCTGGTAACATTGATCTAGACAAACTCGAAGATGACCGCGAGCTCGTGCTAGAGCATTACCGCAACAAAGGATTCCTCAAGGTTTCCTCACCGGGCTTCTCTCGTGTTCCAGTGAAAGATGGCCGCGTGGATCTTGTTCTCAACATCAATGAAGGTTCTAAATACAAGGTGAATCAAGTTGCCTTTGGGCCAATGAAAATCTTCAAACCTGCCGACCTCGCACCTGCACTTACACTCACTGCTGGTAAAGAATACTCAGCTGAGAAGATCAGAGAAGACGTTAAGACCATCCGTGCATACTACGGATCTAAAGGCTATGCTGATGCAAGTGTCAGACCAGAAATAAAGCCAGCTGGTGGCACTAACGTGAATGTCATTTACCGCGTCGTGGAGGGAAGCTTCTTCCGTGTGGGTAAGGTTACTATCGAAGGAAATAACATCACTCGTGACCGTGTCATCCGCCGTGAGATCCCACTCAAACCAGGCGACAACTTCAACACAGTAGACATCGAGACTACAAGACAGCGTTTGAAAAACCTCGACTACTTCAGCCAAGTCATCGTGGCACCTTCTGGGAACCCACAGGCTGGATACAGAGACATCAATGTGAATGTGGCTGAGAAGAAAACGGGTCAACTTCAGTTCGGTATCGGTTTCAGTTCTATCGATAACATTGTTGGTTACGCTAACTTAGAGCAGACTAACTTCGACATCAAAAACCCAATGGCATTTACTGGTGGTGGACAGCGATTCGGGATGGAGCTTAGAATGGGTTCTGAAACCCAGAACTTCAAGATCTCACTCGTGGAGCCATGGTTCCTCGGTAAGCGTCTCTCACTGGGTGGAGAACTCTACTATAAAGGTTCACAATACTACAGTGACTTCTACGATCAGCTCAATGCAGGTGCAGCCATTTATATCCGTAAGCCACTCGGCAAGCGCTCATACATCAGAGGTGAATACCGCCTAGAGAAAGTAGAAATCGATGTGGACAGCGACACACCAGCAGACTCACTCTTCATTGCAGAAGATGGTGACTTTGTCCGTAGCACACTTGGACTAAACTACGTTTATGATAGCCGTGATGCACTCAGCACACCTCGCAGTGGTCACAAACTTGATCTCGGCATCTACTACTCAGGTCTCGGTGGTGATGTAAATACTTACGGCCTCACCGCTCAAGGTGCAAAACACTGGAACCTCTGGTGGGACTCTATCCTTACTATCGAAGGTGCGGTCAACGTGGCTGACGGTAGCGACGATGTGCCAATCTTCGAGCGTCAGTTCCTAGGTGGTGCTCGTAACCTCAGAGGTTATGAATTCCGCGATGTGGGACCACGTGATGCTGCTACAGGTGAAGTCATCGGTGGTAATACATCAGCTTACATGTCAGCAGAGATGACCTTCCCGATCGTAGAGAAAGTCAGATTTGCAACCTTCTTTGACGCAGGATTCGTGAACGAAGAGAGCTTCGATTTCAGCACGAGCGACATCCACACTGACATCGGTCTTGGACTCAGACTCAATCTACCATTTGGCCCACTCGCTATCGACTACGCCATCCCACTTAGTGCTAAGGATGACGAAGCTGACAAAGGTGGACAGTTCAACTTCTACATCAACTACGAGTTTTAAGAACTACTCAGCTAGTTAAAAACTAATTTTCAAACCAAGCCCTGTTAGATTTTCTAACAGGGTTTTTTTCTGCTAATTTTCTAGGATGACTTCAGATGCTAGATCTCCAGACGAGTACATTTCGAAGCTTCCTGACGGACGCCGTGAGCCGATGAAAATGCTCCGCAAGATCATCCGCGAAAACTTACCTCTAGGGTTT
Organism: Akkermansiaceae bacterium; assembly: GCA_051251915.1. GTDB lineage: Bacteria > Verrucomicrobiota > Verrucomicrobiia > Verrucomicrobiales > Akkermansiaceae > Rubritalea. The sequence goes on from JBPOGF010000003.1 coordinate 11,762, forward strand.
CAGGAAACCATGAGTTACGGCATGATAGGCTTTGTGGTGCCGTTATCCACTTACCCAGCTGGCTATCATTGCACGCCGGATACACCGTTACCATTTATCAATATAGCTTCACAGAAAAACCACATCGCTCTCTACCACTCTGGTATCTATTCCTGTGACGAGTTGCATGATTGGTTTGTAAGTGAGTATCCGAGGCATGTGAAAACCAAACTCGATATGGGGAAATCCTGTATTAGATTTAAAAACTCTAAGAACATTCCCTACGATCTCATCGCCGAATTAGCTCAAAAAATAGATCTCAAAACGTGGATCAAAATCTATGAAGATGGGATTCAAAAGTAGCTTAAACTATCTCAAAACCCTCTGTGAACAACTGCGCACAAGTGCATCTGACGTTGTGAACAAGCTGTGGATTGGGAATAATAGTGAATATCCTTCTTGCTCGAAAGTGACTTTACACCGAGCCACCAAGACTTTTTCCCCACGCTATACACATGGTGGAACACCTAGTCTGATACTGAGGAACGCCGATATTTGCGACTTGTTCACACGCTTAAGAAGAAGATATGTTTTCTATTTTTAAAAAGATTTTTAGTAACCATGTGAGTAAGTAACCTTATGTTAGAGCAAGCAGAGTCGTTTCTTGCTAAAGATTTTTTCCATGGAATAGTAAACTTGAGACACTCAACTCAATTACAATCATTATGAAAACCAATAAACCTATGAAACCAATAATCACACTCATGAAATGGTCCTCATGTCTTCTACTCACTAGCAGCACACTCAGTGCTCAGGATACTATCGAGGAACGCAATGAACGGGCAAAACAAGTGGAACTCTTTTACAACATGGCAGAGAAAGCTTATCAGGATGGAGATGTGGATGCAGCTAGGGAATCCCTCCGGTCAGCACTCGCTTTAAATGGCCGTCACGCGCACTCTATCGCTCTTGCACGTAGAATGCAGACTAGTGGCAACCAGACCGTGTTAGCACGCCGTAAGCGCATCTTCAGCAGCGTTATGGTGCCACTGATAGATCTCAATGAAGCGAATGTGAAAGATGCGGTCAATGTCCTCGCTAAAATCGTGGAAACTGAGTCCAAGGGCAAGGTGATCCCTAACTTCGTGATTCAAGATAAGAACAATGTTCTCGAGGATTCTAAAATTAGCATCAAGCTTAAGAATGTTCCAGCGGGTGATGTTTTGGAACATTTGCTGAGGGCATCTGCTTCAACTGCGAGCTTTGGAAAATACACCACGATTATCCGTCCTAGAGAAAGAGCAGAAAAAGCTCCAAATGCTGTGGAGAGCAGTACTGAGGAATAGTGAATTAACTAAAATAGAGTGTGTCTATTATTCCCCAAGCGATGAAGCCTATTGCACCTATTACTTGAAGGCTAATGGCTAGCCAAAAGGTGTAGGGGCTTTCTTCTCTGCTAGAATCCCAGTCAAACTCGACCCAGAAGAGTATGTTAGCCTTGCCTTTACGGTAGTTCCAAATGGTGAGAGCCATGATGCACAGTCCAAATAGAATTTGTGCCATTTGCTTAGAGGTGCGCTTTTGTGGGATGCGTTGGAAGAGAGAAGGTAGATAGTGATTTAGCCATCGCAGTTTGCTTTGCGATCAAATCCTATCTTTTTGGCTTTAGCGATTTGGGCAGGTGATTATCCTTCCTTGGCTGATTCAATCTGGATTGTTTTGTTGTCTTCATCTAGTTCTCTGTTTGAGAGAGATGGTGTGGCGCGGAAACCTGGAACAATTTTGTGGATCAGTTTCTTTAGGCCGCCTTCAGCTGCTTGGAGTTCGTCTTCAGCTTGGCGAAGTGATTTCTCCCATGCGGCTGCGAATCCTGGTGCTTGCTCGCGCATGGTACTGACTGCAGTCTCCATGATTTCTAGTTTGCGTTGCTCTACTTTACCTGGCTTTTGCTGGAGGGTCTGGATATTGACTCTGAGGGTTTCATTCTGCAGGCGCATTTCGTCTAGTTGGGCCTGTAGTGTTTCATTTCCTTTGGCATTGATTTTGAGTTGTGTGCCGAGGTGAGTTTGTAAATCTGTGTTTTCTTTAGTGACGCGAGTGATTTCGTTTTTAAGGTGCTTCTTGTCTTTTCTGGCAGAATTCCAAGATAGAAATAGGAGGATGAGTCCCACAGCGAGTCCCCATGTGAATCGCTCTGAGATGATGTTTGTGAAGGTTTCCATATATTCATCTTAACTGTTTTTTCTGAAAAATCCATGTCAATGTTGCAATTTATGTTAGAATTTTCTAAATATATCGCATGAATTCACTCTACGAGGACCTCTGCCAACTCATTTCCCCTGAAATAGTCACTATTGCTTCCGAAGTCATGACTGAGCATTCTATCGACCGATGGTATGCTAGTGGAATGCCAGATGTGGTGGTTCTCGCTCAGTGCACTGAGGACGTGGTAGCGGTGATGCAATATGCTCATGAGCATGAGATCCCAGTTTACACGCGAGGGGCTGGTGTGGGCTATGTGGGTGGGTGTGTGCCGGTGAATGGTGGCATCGCTCTCTCTGTGGCCCAGATGACTGAGATCTTAGAGTTAAATCCAGCTGATGGCTGTGCGGTGGTCCAACCTGGTGTGATCACTGGTGATCTTCAAGATGCGGCGCGCGCAGTGGGCTGGTATTATCCGCCAGATCCGGCGTCATTGAAGGAATGTTCTTTGGGTGGAAATATTGCTACGAATGCTGGTGGGCCGCGTTGTCTCAAGTATGGAGTGACTAAGCAGTATGTTCTGGGGCTTACGGTGGTGACTGCTACGGGTAAGGTTTTGAAGCTTGGGGGGAGGTGCCATAAGAATAAAACTGGGTTTGATTTATCGACGCTGATGTGTGGATCTGAGGGGATGCTGGGGATTATCACGGAGGCGACTTTGCGTATTATTCCACATCCAGAGACACGTGCGATGCTCGGTGCGTCATTTACGGATTTTGCTCAAGCTGCTGGTGCGGTTCAGGCGATTTTAGATAGTGGAGTCTTGCCTAGTGCTTTGGAGATTACTGATTCATTTACCTTAGCTGCGGCGCGTGATTATCTTGGTGAAGAAAACTTACCTCCAGGGGATGCTTACTTGATGGTGGAGATCGATGGGCGGGTGGGATCTGTGGCTAGTGAGATTGCTTCATTGGAAGAATTTCTCAGAGGGCTTGGAGCACTTCGAGTTGACTTAGCAGCGGATGAATCTGAGTGTGAGAGAATCTGGCAGCTACGTAGGGATTTCTCATATTCGCTGAGACATACTGGGCTGACTAAGCTGAATGAGGACATTGTGGTTCCGCGTTCTAAGCTGATTGATTTGGTGAATTTTGCGAGTGAGCTACAGGCTGAGACGGGCATTCCTATTGCGTGTTTTGGTCATGCTGGTGATGGTAATATTCATACGAATCTGATGGTGGCGAACTATTCTGATCCAGAGATCAAAGAGACTGCAGACGCGGCTCTTGATAAGCTTTTCACTTGGGTGCTAGGTCAAGGCGGTGCTATTACTGGCGAGCATGGTGTGGGACTAGCTAAGAAACGCTGGATCAAGCAAGCTCTTGGAGAGGAGGTTTTCTTAGCGCATCAAGCTATTAAGAAATCTCTCGATCCCAAGGGCATTCTGAACCCTGGGAAGTTCTTGGATTAAGGGTTGTAGTTGCATTCCCTATCATCTTAGGCTAGATCACATCCATGCGCATACTTACGGGACTTCAGCCTAGTGGTAAGCTTCATATAGGGAACTATTTTGGAGCTATGGAACCTGCTGTTCAACTTCAGGATCAGGGGGAGGCATTTTATTTTATACCAGACTATCATGCGATGACTTCGATGACGGATGCAGCTTCTCTGCGTGCGAATGTCCAGAATTTGGCAATCGATTTTTTGGCTTGTGGAATGGATCCTGAGAAAGCGACCATTTTCCGGCAGAGTGGTATTCCGGAGGTGAATGAACTGGCTTGGATTCTTTCAACGGTTTGTCCGATGGGGATGCTTCAGCGTTGCCATTCATATAAAGATAAGGTGGAGAAGGGACTGGATGCGAATCATGCATTGTTTGCTTATCCGGTATTGATGGCAGCAGATATTTTGCTTTATGATGCTAACTTGGTTCCGGTAGGTAAGGATCAGCAGCAGCATCTTGAGGTGACTCGTGATCTGGCAGGGAAGATGAATGATAAGTTTGGTGAGGGGACTATTGTAGTGCCTGACGCGCAGATCAAGGAAGGCACAGGAGTGGTTCCTGGTATTGATGGTCAGAAGATGAGTAAGAGTTACGGGAATACTATTCCTCTTACTGGTGGCAAGAAGGCGATACGGAAGACGATTATGAAGATAGTGACGACTTCTCATGAGGTGGCGGAAGCGAAGCCTACTGATGGTTCTACGGTGATTGCGCTTTATAAGTTATTTGCTGATGAGGCGGCGTTGCAGACGATGATCGATGAGCACGGATTCACTGGTGAAGAAGGCAAGGGTTATGGGCATTTCAAGCAGCAGCTATTCGATGCTTACTGGGAGAAATTTGAGCCAGTGAGAGCGAAACGTGAGGAGCTGGAAGGGAATCTGGATTATGTCCATGATGTGCTAGCTAAAGGTGCTATGAAGGCGCGTGAGGAGTCTACAAAGGTGCTTGACCGCGTGCGTAGAGCTGTGGGTCTTCGTTAATTTGCCTCTTTACATCTAAGCGAGATGTTAGAGTCTGTCTATTGCGGTATGAAAGAGGAACTGAAGATATTCAACGATATCGTTGATGAGCTATTGAAGCTGGAAGAAGTTGATCCTGTGGTGAAGCTAGGTGCGCCAGAGAAGATGGTGCAGAAGTTTGATATATCGGTGGGGGATGATCCGATGTCTGAAGAAGATTTCCGAGCTGTGCTGGGTAATGTGGTGCTGAACACTCCGCGGACTGCAAGTCGGTCATTTTTTAATCAACTCTTTGGAGGTAGGATGCCAGCAGCGACTTTGGGGGAACTACTTTCGGTGATGCTGAATATCAGCATGTATACTTACAAGGTAGGTGGTCCGAATGTGGGTATAGAAACGGAGCTGACCCAGCAACTATGTAGGCGGATAGGGTATCCGGATTTTGGTAGCGGTGGCACGTTTGCACCAGGTGGCTCGATGAGTAATTTCATGTCAATGTTGATGGCGCGTGATGCTTGTGATTCTGAGATTAAGGAAATGGGTATGCGTAAGCAGCTTGTTATTTACACTTCACAAGAGGCACATTATTCCGTTGCTAAAAATGCGATGTTTTCTGGTATTGGCAGAGAGAATATACGTTATCTTCCAGTGAATGATCGCGGACAGATTGAGACTAGTCTGTTAGAAAATATGATCATTCAGGATAGGGATAATGGTCTTCATCCATGCTTGATTAATGCTACTGCTGGAACGACAGTTTTAGGTGCTTTTGATGATCTTGATACACTAGGTGATATAGCCAAAAGACAACATGTTTGGTTCCATGTGGATGGTGCCTACGGTGGCAGTGTGATCTTTAGTGAGAAGTATAAACACTTGGTTAAAGGGTTAGAAAAAAGTGACTCGTTCACGATTAATCCTCACAAAATGTTAGGCACTCCTTTGTCTTGCTCAATGATTGTCACTAGGCATAAACAGCAGCTGTTAGATTCCTTTTCTCAGGATGCTAGCTATTTGTATCAGGGTGATAGTGATGATTATAATCTTGGTAAAACTTCACTCCAGTGCGGGAGGAGAAACGATGCTTTCAAGTTCTGGACGCTTTGGAAATCCATAGGTACAAATGGGCTGGAGAAAATTATTGATCAGCTTTTTCACTTAGCAGACGTGGCACGTGAGTATGTGCGGAAGCATCCAGATTACACACTTTATAGCTTTGAAGAATCAACGGCAATTTGTTTCAACTATAAGGCTATACCAGCTGATAAGATCTGTAATGCGCTTTCGAAAAAGGGTAAACTTATGGTTGGTTATGGATTGTTCAAAGAAGATACTTTTGTTAGATTTGTAACTGTGAACTCACTTCTTACAGAAGGTGATATTGTTCGTTTCTTCGATCAGTTTGAGGAGTTTGCAGCTAGCTATGATTTTGATTAGATGATGAGCCTATGAAGAGAATCATCGATCTAGTTTTCTCTGCTACTGGTTTGGTTCTATTGGTTCCTGTATTGTTTATTGTTACTTGCATTATTCTTCTGTTAGAGAGGGAATCACCGTTATTTATTCAAGCAAGACTGGGAAGAAATAAGCGAAGTTTTCAGATCTATAAATTCCGAACGATGCTTGATGGTGAGATCACGAGCATTGGAAGGATTTTGAGGAAAACGGGGATTGATGAGTTGCCACAGTTAGTGAATGTTTTGCTAGGAGATATGAGCTTTGTGGGGCCACGGCCATTGTTAGAGTCTGATATAGTAAGGCTTGGCTGGACTGGTGAGTATTATGCTAGACGTTGGGATGTGCGACCTGGGATCACGGGATTAGCTCAGCTTGGATCTAAATGTCATAAGAAATTTACTTGGCTTCATGATAGATATTATGTGGAAAATGCGTCTTTATGTTTAGACATAAAACTTCTATGTTTGTCGTTCGGCGTTCCATTTTTAGGTAAAGCCACGGTCAAAAAACTTATCCATAAATAGCTCAATCATGAATATACTCGTCAACGGAATGGGAAACATAGGCACAACGTTGGTGCATTTGTTAGTGGAGTATACTGAGCTGTTAGGCATTGAAAATATTTACCTCTACAAGCGTTCGATACAACCATGGAATGAAGCTGAGAGGGTTCATTTGGAATCACTAGACGTTATTCTTTGTTCTTCAGAAGCCTGTGGAAACATTGCTTGTTTAGACGATGTGTTAGGTGTAGTGGATTACATTTTTGAAGCTGCTGCTAACGGGGTGGGGTTAGCTAATCTTGAGAGATATCAGGAACTGTCTCGGCTTAAGGGAAGCTGTGCTCAGGGTAGTGAAAAGGGTTTTGGTATTCCGTTTATGAGCGGGGTAAATGATGCCCAGGTAGTGGGGGAGAAGTTTGTGAATGTGGTGTCTTGCAATACGCATGGGACGGCGGCAATTTTGAGCACGTTTACAGGTAAGTATTTGGAGAATTTAAAGCAAGCTGACGTCGTTGTAGTGAGGAGATCTGAGGATTTAGCGAATCATGCACGCTTGGTGTCTGGAAACGTAGTGGCGAGGCATCTGAGCCCATTAACTGGCACGCACCATGCGATCGATGTGGTGGATATGTATGAGACTGTAGGTATTGATTGTTCGTTGACTTCATCAGATATCACTACGCCGAGTCAGTTGACTCATTCTGTTAGATTCAATATTGATCTTAAGGAGCCTCTAAAGGAAAGTATCGGTGATCTCATTGATGCTAATCCTTATGTGGCTAAGACGCGGAAGTTTGATTCTAATATTCTGTTTGAAGAGGGGAGACGTCATGGGTTTCAAGGTAGGCTTTACTCACACGCGATCGTAGTGATGGATAATTTCTTGGTGACTGAAACCAGTCTTAAGGGGTGGGCATTTGTGCCACAGGAGGGGAATAGCATTCTCTCCACGTTGCATGCTTTTATGCTCCAAATGGAGCTAGAGAATACAGAGAAAGTTCTAGGTGTACTTCAGAAAGCGCTATTACGTGGAGAGTGGTAATTATATTCTTATGTAAAGCTCTAGCTGCTATGCGATGATCCAGTGACTTACAAGTTTGGAGATGGCGCCTAATCCTATGAAGGAAAAGGCGATCACGGTGGCGCAACCTGGGCCTGAGTTCGAGGCTCCAGATTGGGCTTTGGCTTTTTGCCAGGCTTCATTTTCTTTGAGGTTTGATCTGCAGTGGGGGCAGATGTTTGCCTCTTGGGAGATGGTTTCACGGCACTCTGGACAGTGTGCCGATCTACCTTGATGTGATACGTATTTTTTGAAGACGCTCATCTATTTAGCCTATGCTTTAGCTGGTGTGATGCTGAGCACTTTCTCTACGATCTTGGCCGGTGTAGGGAGCTGTTCGTCCTCGATAGCTGGGGCGTAGATGGCTGGGGCATCTAGGCTGGTGACTCGCTTGATCGGTGCATCCAGGTAGTCAAACGCGTGTTCCTGGATGAGGGTGATGATCTGAGCGGAGACTCCACAGAATGGTTTGCTTTCATCAACCATGACTGCGCGGTTGGTTTTCTTAACCGAGTTAATAATGGCGTCTTGATCGAGTGGGCGGATAGAGCGGAGGTCAACGACTTCTGCGCTGATTCCGTGTTTTTCCTGAAGGATTTCTGCTGCTGCGAGTGCTTGGAGTGTGGAGCGTCCGTGTGAGACGAGTGTGACGTCTGTGCCTTCTCGCTTAATGTCTGCGACACCGAGTGGGATGGTGAAGTCACCTTCTGATGGCTCTGGGACTGGGCCTTTCATACCGTAGAGAAGGGTGTTTTCCATGACGTAGACTGGGTCGTTGTCACGGATGGCAGATTTCATGAGCCCTTTGGCGTCAGCTGGTGTGGCTGGTGAGACGACTTTGAGTCCAGGAAATGCTGCGAATAGTCCTTCTGGTGTGTGTGAGTGGGTGGCTCCTACATTGGTGCCGCCATTGGCTGGGCCACGGACGACGATAGGGCAGTTGCACTTACCACCTGACATGTAGCGGACATTGGCTGCGTTGTTCACTAGCTGATCAAATGCCACGGAGTGGAATGACCAGAACATGAGCTCCATGACTGGGCGGACGCCGAGCATGGATGCACCGATTCCCATACCGATAAATCCAGCTTCTGAGATGGGTGTGTCGACGATGCGTTTGTCTCCCCATTTTTCCCAGAGTCCTTGGGTGACTTTGTAGGCACCATTGTATTGGGCAACTTCTTCACCCATGATGACTACATTTTCGTCGCGTTCTAGCTCTTCATCAAAGGCTTCGCGGAGGGCGTGTCTGTATTCTATTTCTCTCATGTTCTTAAAAGGTTAATCGTTGAAAAAGTGGCGACCTGTGTTGCCGGCTTCGGTGTTATTGTCTACTTCCCAGTAGACGTCATCGAAGATGGATGAGACTGGTGGGTCTTCCGCTGCTTCAGCAAATGCGACTGCTGCGGCAGCTTCTTTTTTGGCATCGGTGTCTATTTCCTTGGCAGATTCTTCTGTGAGGATGCCCTCTTCGATCATGCGATTTTTCCAGAGGTTGACTGGGTCATGATTCTTTTTATACTCGGTGATCTCCTCAGGGGTGCGGTATTTCTTGTGGTTAGCATCGGCTACTGAGTGGCCGAAGTATCTGTAGGTGGCGATCTCTAGGATGGTAGGTTTAGACTCGTTGTGGGCACGATCGATGGCGATCTGTGTTTTAGCGCGGACTTCATAGATGTCTTCACCGTTTACGATATCCCAAGCCATGTCGTATGCTTCTGCACGCTGTGCGAGGCAGTCTTTGTATGCGCTGGAGCGTTTCTGGCTGGTTCCCATGGAGTAGCCGTTGTTCTCGATGATGTAGATGACTGGGATGTCGTGAAGTTCTGCAATGTTGAGTGACTCGTGGAAGGCTCCTTGGTTGATGGCTCCGTCACCGAGGTAGCAGAGGCAGCATCCTTTGAGGCCTTTGTATTTGAGTCCATAGGCTAGACCGAGTCCGAGGGGAGTCTGTCCGCCTACGATTCCGTGACCGCCCCAGAAGTTTTTCTCTGGGTCGAAGAAGTGCATGGAGCCGCCTTTGCCTTTAGAACAGCCTGAGTATTTACCGAAGAGTTCAGCCATGCATTCATTCATTTCCATACCACATGCTAAGGCGTGGGCGTGGCAACGGTAGGCGGTGATGACGTGGTCATTTTCTCCACAGAGTGAGATGGTGCCAGTGGCTACGGATTCTTGTCCGATGTAGAGGTGGAGGAAACCACCCATTTTACCCTGAGAATATGGCTTCTGGGTGCCTTGTTCGAATCGGCGCATTCTGGTGAGTGTGCGGTAGATGTCGATCTTGTCTTCAGGGGTAAGCTTTTGGTTGATGGCGTATCCGGAGTAATCTGGAGATGTTGGAATCATATTCATAGGTGATAAAGTGTTATCAGAGTCGGTTAGAGGTAAATTAGTATGTTGGGAGGATTAAGCAGTTTGCGTGATGAGCTTGAACTGGGTTGCCTTTTGAATGGTAGGTATAGACATGGCTACGAGAAATAGTGCGGTGCCGAGAGAGTTTGCTACGAGACTATTTCTGAAGAATGTGTAAGTAGGCGTGCCGTGAGTGGGAGCTGGAGAACCTGTCCACATGCATTGGATATATCCATCTAGCGTCTTAGCGTAGACAGGATCTACGATGAATGCTGCGGTGTTGGTGACTAGGTAGAAGGCTGTGGCTCCGAGAATAGTACCGAAGATGAGCTTGCCTACGGACTTACCAGCAAACTTGAGTCCGATACCAACTACCACTGCGAATGCTAAAAGAGTGACTAGGGTGGCGGAGTGGAATGGGTATCCTTGGATGAGATTGACAATAGGGCTGGATATGAGCCAGACGGCTAGAGCAGTAGGGAGCATCCATTTATTGGATTTCCAGAATGCGGCACCACAGAAGAGTAAAGCGGCTACGGGGGAGAAGTTAGCAAGATCAGGCTGGCTGGCAGTGATGATGCGGAACACGATAAAGATCGTGGCTACTAGTATGGCGGCTATCCAAGGGCGTTTCATAGAGCAGAATATAAAGACATTATTAGCATTGAGCAAAGACATTTTAATCTAAATCTGCATAGAGGTGTTCCACGTGGAACACTTGCTATAGGCTCTGATTTTTTTAGGTGCTGTGGATAGAAAGTTCCACGTGGAACATCAATAACTGGTATAACTAAACGATCTAATGATCAAGACATTAGTTGACCAAATGGTCTACTGGGACTATGAATTTGTCATGTTTAAGTATCCAAAGAAGTATGATGTTCTGGTCATTGGGGCTGGTCATGCAGGTGTAGAGGCAGCATTAGCGGCAGCTCGTATGGGCAGCTCTGTGGCGATGCTTACCCAGAACTTGGATACTATAGGGGCGATGTCATGTAACCCGGCTATTGGTGGTTTGGCGAAGGGTCATATGGTGCGTGAGATTGATGCATTAGGTGGGGCGATGGGGTTAAATACGGATGCTACGGCGATTCAATGGAGGATGCTGAACCAGACTAGGGGTCCATCTGTGAGAGCTCCGCGTGCGCAGTGTGATAAGAAGGCGTATCAATTTAGGATGAAACATTTGGTGGAAAGCGCACCGAACTTGGATTTGCATCAAGGCAATGTGGCGGAGATTATGGTGGAGGGTGGAGTAGTGCTAGGGATAAGGACGAGTTTGCAGATGGAGATATGTGCGAGTTCTGTGATTTTGAGTGCAGGGACATTTATGCGTGGGTTGATGCATGTGGGCTTGAAAAATGAGCATGGGGGGAGAATGGGTGATGCGATTTCTACGGTGAGTGATAGTTTGAAGGATTTGGGATTTGAGGTGGAGAGATTTAAGACGGGGACGCCTTGTCGGATCAATGGGAGATCGATTGATTTCTCTAAGTGTGAGAAGCAGGCTGGTGATAGTCCTATACCTAAGTTTTCCTACATGGCTTATACCTTGGTGCGTGAGCCGAATGATATTTTCACATTGAATCCATGGGGAGATGAAAAGTTCCACGTGGAACAAGTGCCGTGCTGGATCACGTATACGAACCCTCAGACACATGACGTGATCCGGGAGAACCTGCATCAGTCGCCGATGTATTCTGGGAAGATTGAGGGTGTGGGCCCGCGCTACTGTCCGAGTATTGAAGACAAGGTGGTGAAGTTTGCGGAGAAGGATAGGCATCAGGTATTCCTTGAGCCTGAGGGTAGGCACACACTGGAGTACTATGTAAATGGTGTTTCTACTTCGTTGCCGTATGATGTGCAGTTGGATTTTATAAGGTCTATTGAGGGGTTAGAGAATGCTGAGATTATTCGTCCAGGTTATGCAGTGGAGTATGATTATTGTCCACCTACGCAGTTGTTGCCAACTTTGGAAACGAAGCTGGTGGAGAATTTATTTTTCGCAGGGCAGATTAATGGGACTTCGGGTTATGAGGAGGCTGCGGCACAGGGCTTGATGGCTGGGGTGAATGCGGTGCTGAAAGTGCGTGGGGAAGAGCCATTTATTTTGGGTAGGGATGAGGCATATATTGGGGTCATGATCGACGACTTGGTGACGAAGGGTTGCACTGAGCCTTATCGGATGTTTACGAGTAGGGCTGAGTATCGCTTACTGTTACGTCAGGATAATGCTGATCTGAGGCTTACGCCGAAGGCGGCTGAGCGCGGGATAGTGACTGAGGAGAGAAAATTGCGTACTGAGGAGAAGATAGCAACCTTGGCTGAAGCGGCAGAGTTTGTCCGTACTACGACGCATGAGCGTATGCGTCTGGATGCTTGGTTCCGAAGACAAGAGAATACTTGGGAGATGCTGCCAGAAGAGTTTAAGGCGAAGTTCGATGATGAGCTATGGCCTATCATAGAGACAGATTTCAAGTATTCTGGGCATCTTGAGCGACAACAGAGGCAGGTGGATAGGGTGTCTAAGATGGATAACAAGAAAATACCACAATCTATTGAATATAAAGAAGTTACTGGACTTAAAAACGAAGCCAAGCAGTTGCTTGAGAAGATTCGACCGCTGACTATAGGTCAGGCGGGGAGGATCTCTGGGATTACACCGGCAGATCTGGCTATTGTTTCGATCTGGGTGGAGAAGATGGAGAGGTAGGGTGTCAGTTATTGGTGGTAAAGTGGATTGGGTTTGATGGCTGTTAGTGATTAGATTTGTTTGATGATAGATGACCCTTATGAAACCCCTAAAACTCGGTGTGAGGAGTTAGAGAGTGAGAGCTTGAGTAGTAAACGAGGTTGTAGGGAACCTATGATTGGTTGTGGGGTTGGGGGATGTTTGCTACCTTTAGTAATGATGGTGTTGGGCGGTATCTTTAGTGCTCCTGGTGGTGGGAGCCCATTTGGATACCTGTTCATTTGTTGTATTCTGGGAGGCGTTGGATTTATTGTAGGTTTTGCATTTCAGCCTAGGAAGTGATTGAACGGAGCAAGATCTGACGGGTGAACTTCAAATAGCTAGAATAACCTGGAGAGTACCATACGAAAAACATTTAACATTCTCTACTAGTTTAAAGCTCAGTAGAACCTTCTCCTATCAGCTATTAGCATTTTCTGGCTATGAGGAGGCTAATTAGGAGTACGAAGCTGATACTTAGATATAGTGAGACTCTGTTTGTAGGGTTATTTAAATCTAGGAGTTCTTCGTCTTTGGAGGTGAGACTTAAGTGGTATAGTGAGAGGACTGGGCGAACAATGAGCTGTCCTATACCGAAAAGGGTAGCTCCGACTAAGCAGGTGAAAAGGGCGGTGACGAATGTTAGGTAAATGGATTTTAGAAGACTGTGACCTGATAGATAGATGATGATGACGCAGGTGATGGGAAGTGTGATTCGTATTACATTGAGCGTGATTTTTTTCATGGAGATAGCTGTTATGGCGCGATTAGGCTTGGAATGATTTAAGGTCAATGCTCTGCTTTTAGTATGTTAGATGTCAAGAAAGTGAACTTGAGAATGATAAATGATAATTGATCCTTATGAAACTCCAAAGACTCGGGATGAGTTAGACCAAAAGCGAACTGAGGTGAGCAGAGGAATTATTGAGTCATTGGGCTGTGGAGCAGCGGGTTGTTTGTTTCCGTTTATTTTGCTGATGGTTGTTTCTAGTATTGCAGGGACTGGTTTTAGTGAGATGTGGTCACCTTACTATGTTGAGGGGAGTGTTGTATTGGGAGTGGTTGGGTTGATCGTGGGTTATAGATTTTTGCCGAGGAGGTAGAGCTTGGTGACTGGCGTGTGGGAATTGTTAGGGGTAAGTTTTTGGTGGTATTGTTTGGTTGCATTGTTGGGGTTTGGGTGGATAGTGGGTTAAGTTTAATTATGAATCCTCTTCTAACAGTTATCGGCGTAGTGATCATCGGGGTGGCCTTGAGGTCGTGCCGGATGCGGGTGTTGCGGAAGCTGGGGATGCTTGTGTATCTGGTGGCTAGTGGGGTGGCGGTATATTTTATGACAGGGAGTGTGCTGGCTGGTTTGGCTGGTATGGGTGTGTGGTTTTTGTTGCCTTGGTTGGAGTTGTTGACGCGGGTTAGGGCTTTGCGGTTGCCGTTGAATAATAAGTTACAGCATAGGTTTCCGCCGAATGAGGATCATTTCCCGAATGCGGATGCGATGATTGAGGAGCTTGAGGAGGCGGGGTTTGAGCATGCGAAGAATTGTGGATGGGATTGGGCTGGGGCGTCTCAGAGTTATCAATTTTTTTGGCATCCTGAGGAGCGGTGTGTGGCGGCGGTGTGTTTTTGCCAGCAGGAGAAGATTACGTTTTCGTTTGTGACGATTAGCTCTCGGGATCTGAATGGGTTTATGTGGCGGACGAGCAATTATCCGTTTGCGCCGACTTTGAAGGAGTCACCTAATGTGTGGCATAATCAGATAGGTTGTGGGGTGGAGACGGTGACTGCGATGTTAGCGAGTCATCATTATTTTATTGGGCTGCATGGTGCTTGTCATGATGACTTGTGCATTCCATGTCCGGATGGAGTGGAGGAGGATGTGGAGCAGGATATGCGGAGGCAGATTGATTTTAATTTGGAGAGTGGGCTGATCAGGCTGACTGGGGATGGGTGTTTTAGGTATTCTTTTAAGGGGTTGTTTTTTTTGTGGAAGCAATTTGTTAAGGATATGATTAGGTTGTGTTAGTACTGGTGGCACGTCATTGGTCAATGGGGTAGATTCTTCGGTGACTGATTCTTTGGAGATGTATACTAATTGGTTGCATTTGCTGGTGGCTGTGAAAGGGTTGGGTTTATAGACTGAAGGGTAAAAATTTAAAAGAAATGATAACTGAAGAGATTGTTAAAGAGGCGTTGAAGGGGGTGAAGTATCCTGGATTTTCGAGAGATATTGTGGCGTTTGGGTTGGTGAAGGAGATCAAGCTGGATGGTGCTGATGTGGAGGTGACTATTTCTATGCAGACGAAGGATGCTAAGGTGCCTGAGCAGATTTTCAAGGATTCGCAGGATGCTTTGAGTAAGGTGGCTGGGATTGGCGAGACGCGGGTGAATATAGATGTGAAGAATCCGGATGCTGGTGTGCAGGGTGGGAGTGATGCTGGTGGTGGTGGTAAGAGTGCTATTGCTGGTGTGAAGCGGGTGATAGCGGTGGGTTCCGGTAAGGGTGGTGTGGGTAAGTCTACGGTGTCTAGTAATCTGGCGGTGGCGCTGGCTAAGGCTGGGTATAAGGTGGGGCTTTGTGATTGTGATTTATATGGTCCTTCTACTGGGCAGATGTTTGGGACGGATCAGCAGCCGTTGGCGAATGAGAAGGATGAGATTATCCCGATCAAGGCGCATGGGGTGAAGTTGATGTCGATGAGTTTTCTGGTGAATGATAGTAGTCCGGTGATTGTTCGTGGGCCTTTGGCGACGCGTTATACGCAGCAGTTTTTGCGTCAGGTGGAGTGGGGGCAGCTGGATTATTTGATTTTGGATTTACCTCCAGGGACTGGTGATATTCAGCTGACTATTGTGCAGACGGTGGCTCTGGATGGTGCGGTGATAGTGACGACTCCTCAGGAGGTGGCGCTTATAGATGCGCGGAAGGCGGCTACGATGTTTGCGAAGGTGAATGTGGAGATTCTGGGTGTGGTGGAGAATATGAGTTGGTTTGAGTGTGCTCATGGTGAGAAGTATCATATCTTTGGTGATGGTGGTGGGGCTCGTGAGGCTGAGAGGCTGAAGGTGCCGTTGCTGGCTCAGGTTCCTATCGATGTGCGTACGCGTGAGTGTGCGGATGCGGGTATGCCGGTGGCTTTGCTGAAGGAGAGTGAGAGTGTGACTAGTGCTGCATTTAAGGGTCTGGCGGAGAAGCTGGATGCAATAGTGGATAAGGGATAAGGGGATAGTGACTTCATGATGTGAACGATGAGTGAGATTGATAGAGAGGTGCTGATGGGGGAGGTGCGGGATCTTGAGATCAAGGCTAAGCGTCTTTCTCGTGAGTCTTTTTCTGGGGAGTATCATACTTCTTTTAAGGGTCAGGGTTTGGATTTTGAGGATTATAGGGAGTATCAGCATGGTGATGAGACGCGATTTATAGATTGGAAGGTGACGGCGCGGATGAATGCGCCGCATATACGAACGTTTAGGGAGGAGCGTGAGCTGAGTGTGCTGCTGGCGGTGGATGTGAGTGGGTCTGGGAGGTATGCGAGTGGGAGGCTGAGTAAGAAGCAGAAGGCTGCTAGGTTAGCGGCGGTGTTGGCATTTTGTGCTAAGTATAATGGGGATAAGGTGGGGTTGCTGTTGTTTACGGATAGGACGGAGTTGTATTTGCCACCGGCTAAGGGGAGTAAGCATGTGTTGCGGATTATTAGGGAGATTTTGGGGTTTGAGCCTGAGGGGAAAGGGACGAGTATTGCTGGTGCTTGTGATTTTATAAATAGGACGTTGAGGCGGAAGTCTTTGGTGTTTTTGTTGTCTGATTTCATGGATCATGATTTTGAGAAGAAGTTGGGGGCGCTGGGGAAGCAGCATGAGACGATAGCGATGCGGGTGTATGATCCTGTGGAGGAGGAGTTGCCGATGGTGGGGAAGGTGAATCTAACAGATCCGGAGACGGGTTGGCAGACGATGGTGAATACGAATAATGCGAATGTGAGGATGGGGTATTCTAAGCTGAATAGGCGGAGGCTGGAGGGCTTGCAGAAGACTTTTAATAGGTATAAGATAGCGAGTATGGAGACGGCTACGGATGAGGATTTCTTACCGGCGTTACATCGATTATTTAAACGGATACATAAGTAAAATTTATAGGATATGAGTAAGGAGTATGATGAGCAGCTGGCGGAGAAGGTGACGCGGATGGGTGAGATGTTTGTGGAGTTTGGTGATGTACCTGAGCTGGAGGTGTTTGAGAGTGAGCCGGTAAATTATAGGATGCGGGCGGAGTTCCGGGTGTGGCATGAGGGGGATGATTTGTATTATATTATGTTTGATCAGGCGACGCGTGAGCGGGTGCGGGTGGATGGATTTCCGGCTGCTAGTGCGGGGATCAATGCGTTAATGCCGGTGTTGATAGAGAAGTTGAAGAATGGTGGGGTGTTACGGAAGAAGATTTTCCAGGTGGATTTTTTGTCGACTTTGAGTGGGGAGATGTTGGTGAGTTTGCTGTATCATAGGCAGCTGGATGAGGAGTGGGAGGAGGCTGTTAGGGGGCTGAAGACTGAATTGCTGGAGTGTGGGTTTGATGTGGATTTTATAGGGCGAGCGAGGAAGCAGAAGTTTGTGGTGGGGCGTGAGTATGTGGTGGAGAGGCTGATAGTGCATGGTGATGAGTATGTGTACCAGCAGGTGGAGAATAGCTTTACGCAGCCGAATGGCAGGGTAGCTGAGAAGATGCTGGAGTGGGCGGTGGATGCTACGCGTGGGTGTGAGGGGGATTTGCTGGAGTTGTATTGTGGGAATGGGAATTTTTCTTTGGCGTTGGCGCAGAATTTTAGGAAGGTGATGGCGACTGAGTTAGCGAAGCCTTCGGTGGATGCTGCGCAGTGGAATATAGTGGCTAATGTGGAGGCGGGAAGGAAGGGTGCTGAGGGTGTGAAGATAGCGAGGTTGTCTGCGGAGGATTTCACGTTGGCGATGCGTGGTGAGCGGGAGTTTTTCCGGTTACAGCAGCAGGATATTGTATTGGGGGATTATGATTTCCGGACGGTGTTTGTGGATCCGCCGAGGTCTGGGATGGATGGGGAGAGTGTGGCGATGGTGCAGGAGTACGAGCGGATTGTTTATATTTCGTGTAATCCGGAGACGCTTTGTGAGAATTTGAGGACTCTTTGTGAGACGCATGATATTGTGAGGTTGGCGATGTTTGATCAGTTTCCTTATACACATCATATTGAGGCGGGGGTGGTGTTGGTGCGGAGGTAAGGTTTTTTGGTTTATGCTGGTTGTGGGTGCTGATTTTGCTTAGGACTGTGGGCAGATAAAATTTACTATGACCAGACCAGATAAGAGAGAGATAAATGAGCTACGCCCTATTACGTTTACGCCGCATGTGGCGCCTCATGCTAATGGGTCTGTGTTGGTGTCGTTTGGCGATACGCGGGTGATCTGTGCTTGTACGGTGGAGGATAATATTCCGGGCTGGATGAAGTATCAGAAGATCAAGGGTGGCTGGTTGACTGCGGAGTATTCGATGCTTCCGTATTCAACATTGGACCGTAAAAGAAGGGATATTTCTCAAGGGAAACTGGATGGTAGGTCATCTGAGATTCAGCGGCTTATTGGTAGATCACTGCGTGCTGTGGTGGATCTTAAGATGCTGGGTCACAGGACTTTGTGGATAGATTGTGATGTTCTTCAGGCTGATGGTGGGACGCGGACTGCATCTATTACTGGCGGTGCTGTGGCTGTGGCGATAGCGCTGAATAAGTTGGTGGCTGAAGGTAAGATAAAGAAGTCTCCGATGAGGAAGTTGATCGCTGCGGTGAGTGCTGGGGTGTATGAGAAGACTCCGGTGTTGGATCTGAATTATCCTGAGGATAAGGATGCAGCGGTGGACTTTAATGTGGTGCTGACTGAGGATCTGGAGTTTGTGGAAATCCAGGGAGCGGGTGAAGAGTCGACGTTTAGCCGTGAGGAGATGAATGCAATGTTAGACCTTTCTGAGGCTGGGATAACTGAGATTGTGGAGTTGCAGAAGGCTGCGATTTTGGCTGCTGAGAGTGCGCAACCAGCAGATCTTCAGGGGTTGGCTGATGCTTTTAAATAAGGGTATAAGGTTGACATATTAGTACTTAGGCAATAGGGATTTCGAACCGTCTGAATGGTGACAGAGTTATGGTAGATCCTTATGAAAATACGAGTGAGAGCTCGGCTATAGAGGCGGCGAAAGCTCTGAGTGAGTCGAAGCGGCGATATCAGTCGTCCATCACTGTGCCTGTGTTTGGTGAAATCCCACTACGCCCATCTGAGATGATAGCGGATCTAAAAGTGCGGGAGAATCCTCCGCTTTGGGCTCAGTTTTTTAAGTATGTGGTTTGCGGGTTAATTTCTACGGCTGTTTTACTAAGTGTCTATTTTGTAGTTCGCACGTTTTATGGAGAATATATTGCCGATGAGCTTTCAAAGGAGGTATTGAAGAGTCATTTGGCTAGGGTGATGTTAGTGGCGTTTGTTTTGGCAAATGTGGTGGCTTATGTGACGAATCGGTTGTTTGTATTCACTCCGAGTGGTAGGCACTGGACGGTGGAGTTTTTGATTTTTCTAGCGGTGTCTGCGGCTAGCTTTTACGCGGGGAATTTTGCGAAGGATTGGTTTATCGATTCGGGGCTGAATAAAGATATTGCGGCGCTGTCATTTGCGGTTTCTTCTGCGCTGGTAAATTTCATAGCTCGTAAGTATATAGTTTTCACTGATAGTTCTGTTCCTCCTGCTGATAAAATTACCGCTTCAAATTGATCAATTAAACGTTTATAAAAATCCATGTCTGAATCTTTAGAACGACCGCTTACTGTGGTCATACCGGCCTATAATGAGGAGAAAACTGTGGAGCATGTGATCCGCACTGTACTGGCTATCCCGCTTGTGGGTGAAGTGGTTGTGGTGAATGACTGCTCAAAGGATGACACGGCAAAGATCGTGGAAAGAATGGCGGAAGTGGAGCCTAGGTTGAGCTTTTTTAGCCATGATCATAACCAAGGCAAAGGTGCAGCATTGAGGACTGGATTTCAGAAGGCTACGTTACCATTCGTGATCGTGCAGGATGCGGATTTGGAGTATGATCCGGAGGAATTTGAGTTAGTTGTTAGACCGTTGATCAATGATGAGTGTGATGTTTGTTATGGGTCACGTTACTTGAAGAACAATCCTCGTAGGGTGCTGCATTTTTGGCATACGATGGGGAATCGCTTTCTAACAACGTTGTCTAACATGGTGACTAATCTGCATGTGACGGATATGGAAACTTGTTATAAGGCTTTCAAGCGGGAGGTGATTCAGAACATTAAAATTGAGGAGAACCGATTTGGCTTTGAGCCGGAAATCACAGCGAAGATTGCTCGTCGTCATTTACGTGTGTTTGAGGTGGCTATTTCCTATTTCCCTCGTTCTGTGGATGAGGGGAAACACATTGGATGGAAGGATGGAGTGCGTGCGATATGGTGTATTTTTAAGTATGGGTTCTGGAGAAGAAACCATAATGTGATGGTGATCGATGAGAAGAATAAGTTGTCGATGGCTGACCGCTAAACGTAGAAAATAGAATAGCTGATGGAAACGATGAATGGGATAACCCAGAAAAGAATTTTTTGGGGAACCCTATTTTTGGGGTTGTTATGGGCGGGTTATAGGCTTTTTGCTAGCACTGGTTATATTCTGGATGACGAGGCTACGCATTACATCAAATCTCGTAGTGCTTGGGCTAATCCGGATATTTTCTTTGATAACTGGACACGTGCTGGGCGGAATTTGATTCATGCTTTGGTTGCTCCGTTTGGTCTAACAGCGACTCGGTTGTTCACGCTTTTGCTTGCTACGGTGGCGGTGATTATAACTGCGAGGTCTGCGAAGCATTTGGGCTTGAAATCGATCTGGGCCATTCCTGTGTTGATGTTTTTCCAGTCTTGGTTCCCTGATTTATCTTACTCGATTCTGACGCAGACGCCATTCATGATTATTTGGATCATGGGGATCTACTTGGCGCAGAAGGATAGGTATTTTCTGGCGGCGATGTGCTTTAGTTATTTGTCATTGATCCGTCATGAGGGGATTTTGCTGACGGCTTTGTGGGGTGTATGGGTATCATGTCAGAGTGGGGGGATTCTTGATTTGATTGTGAAGAAGAGATTCCAAGGAAATCTGTTGAAAGCGATAGTAAGAGATGCAATTCTGGCATTTTTCACCGTTTTGCCGATCATGATTTTCAACCTTGCTGATTTTCTCTATTTTGGCGATGCGGAGAATATTCCTTTCATGGTCTACTTTAATTCTAACCCAACTGATTATTACGGGAGTGGCGCTATTTACCATTATGCGGCGTTGCTGGTTCCGGCATTGGGGATTTTTTCTTTATCGTTGTCGTTGTTCGGCGCTTATTTCATTAAGAAGGATTGGTCCAAATGGTCGTTGATTCTGTTTACTTATGTCAGTTATTTTGTGGTGCATTCCTATCTGTTCTGGGCTGGGAAATTTGCATCTGGCGGTTACTATCATTTCTTGATGCCAATGGCGCCGTTGTTTGCACTACTTGGAGTGAAGGGCGTGGATGTGATTAGTGAGAAATGCGTCCGATATGGTAAATATGTTATTATTGCGGTAATGACCTTGGTTATTTACCAGGGGCTTAATATGATACAGCAACAGGGTATGAACCAGGACTGGGAGGGTATTGAGCATGGGACAGCTAGTTACGAAGTGTCATTTTTCAATCCAGCTATCGCACCTGAGCAACGTGGGATAAATCTTCGAGAGGCTTGTGAGTTTGTGAGTGAGATTCATGATGATGAACTGATCACTGGGAACCATCCACATATCGATATTCATTTTGGAAATCTGCACGATAAAGCAACTCTCGAGAGAGACTGGTCAGCGGTTAAAAGCTTACCCTTGGGAACTTATTTCATTTGGGACCAGAGGTTATCTGAGTTGCGTGAGATGCATTCTTTAGAGAACTTTTCAGCTGAGGAGTGGACTAGGGTGAAGGTGTGGGAGAACAGTAAGCTTGGAGAAGTGGCGGATGATCCTAGTAAAACCTATACGACGATTATATTTCAGAAGGTGAAGTGAGTAGGTGATTTTTGTTATTGAGTAGAAATTACGTTCTTTCTATTTAGTAAGAAAGTGTTTAGCTACGGGGCACATGCTTTATTACATTGTCCATAGTATCATCTGGGTCTTGGGAATTATCTATGGGATTATTCCTTTGCTCACGGCTCATCTTTTCGGGTCGAGTGATAAGGAGCTTTACCCGGTAGATGACCACTTCAGTATGAGAATCATGATGTTGTTGGCATTGGCAACAGTGGGCTCATTGATTTGGAGTGTGAATGTGAAACTTGTGCATAAGACTGAGCAGAGTTTTGCGCAGAAAACGAGCTGGGCATTAGGTATCCTTGGCGCAGAACTGACCTTAATTATTCTGGGGTATCTTCAAATTGTGACTGGCTATAGTTATTTTATTTTAGGTATCTCGGTGAACGTTGTGTTCTTCTGTGTGAACTTGGGAAATCTGGAG
Source organism: Akkermansiaceae bacterium (assembly GCA_051251915.1). GTDB lineage: Bacteria > Verrucomicrobiota > Verrucomicrobiia > Verrucomicrobiales > Akkermansiaceae > Rubritalea. The sequence continues at coordinate 34,072 of JBPOGF010000003.1, forward strand.
ACTAGGGATGAATTCTCTTCTATTCTGCACCGATTATACGCTTGGTTGGTAAGTAGAGCACGGTGGAATGCGGTGTTTTATATCGCGGTGTTTTTGATTTTGATTACGCATAACATGATGCTTATTTATAATATGAGTAATGTTGATTTCTGGCCGAAATTTAGTTTGTTTTTTAATCGGTTCTTTAATCAAGTGGCTCTCATTTCTTTGTTGTACATCGTAATTCAGAGCTCGCTCTATGTGGCGCCCAAGTGGAGTCGCTCGATAATCTGGATTATCTCATCGATCATTCCATTGCTCATTATTTCTGATTATTATACCCACACTGTCTGGAATACGAGTATCATCAGCTTGATCAATTCGACAGGAATAGAGGGGTTTCTCGATATAGAAAATGCACTTAAAGGGGGAGGGATACAAACTCCTATCTTGCAGTTGGCATTGCTCTTGGGAGGTGGGTTGTTGGTGTTGTTTATGTTAGTTTGGCTGTGTAATATTTTGTCTAAAAGGTTCAATTGTATGTTGTCTCCTAGAACGGCGGTATTTGTGGCATTATTTAGTATTATGGGTGCGACGTTGGAGCAGTCAATTGGAGGAGTGTGGAAAAATACTCGAGATCAAGTGGTAGAGGCTTCTGAGTTTGATTTCCAGGTTTCGATCGTCAAGACATCTGCTATTCTAGCTGACTTTGAGGTTGAGTTTAAAGATCATTCTGCGGTGCAGAAGGCGACAAGTCGGGAAATGAACTTCAAGCATAAGCCTGATATTTACCTTATTTTTATTGAGTCATTTAGGGCGGATGCGTTGACGGCCGAGGTCACTCCGGAGTTGTATCAGTTTCAATCTGAGGATGCGCAGGAGCTAGAGAAGTCTTGGGCGAGCTCGAATGGGACACATGTGTCTTGGTTTGGCACATTCACGGGGCGGTTGCCGGTGTATTGGAAATCTGATAGAGAGCTAAAAGAAGCAAATCAATGGCCAGGGCTGAATGCGTTTAGAGAATTTAAGGAATCAGGCTACGAGCTTGGAGCGTATATTGCGACGGAGTTGGAATACCGAAATATGGGTTTACAGTTCTTTGGTAAGCAGGGTGATATTTTCGCTACAATCCGTGATAATAGGGAAGATGATCTTATCTATGAGCAGCCGATTCCGGAACGAGAGCGCATGTTATTTGAAGATTTAAAGGCACGTGTTCAGACGCGAGATGCAGGCGGTCATTTTGATATTGTGGGACTGGATTCATCTCATTTTTATTATTCTTGGCATGAGGACTTTGAGCCACCATTCAATCCGTATTATACGTTTCCCTATTATTTACCAGCTAACCCAGATGCAGCACAAATAAAGCTGGTAACGAATAAGTATCACAATTCGTTGGCTTGGTGTGATCACATTGTAGGGGATTTCCTGTCGTTTCTGAAGGAGGAGGGGAAGTACGATGATTCTATCGTGATTGTGCTGGGTGATCATGGTGAGGAGCTGCAGGATCATGGTGGGTGGTTGCATGTTTCTTCACTCGAGGAAGAGCAGATAAGGGTGCCGTTACTAATCAAGTGGCCTAAATCTTATGGAAGAGGAGTAGCGCAAGGGACTGCGAGCCAGCTGGACATCTTGCCTAGTCTCTTAGACTATTTAACAGATGGAGAGAGTAAACATTTACTTGATTTGGACTTTCCTGGGAACTCATTGTTGGAGAGTAATGATCAAACTATCATCGCTTATACTGGTATGGGTGGTAAGACGAAGGATGCACTTGTTTTTACTAGAGATGGCTACAAGGCGTATTTCTCATGGCTGGATTATTGGAACTGGAGGACATCAAATAAGATTAGTCTCACTCAGTTCTATGGGCCAGAAGGTAGGATTAGATTGGGATCAGATGAAGCGTATTTAGCGAAGCTGAAAGAGGTGTTCCCTGATGTCAAGGATCGGGTATTTGAGAGATTTGGTACACTTATGACAGACTGGGAGAGAGTAGATGAGTTGCCTGTTGAAGAGGTGGTTGAGCAATAAAAAACGCAATCAGCTGAATGCTGATTGCGTTAGGAAATTGATTAAAATTGGGTGTGGGTTAGCCTCCGATTTCAGTGCGGCCTGAGAGTGATGCTCCTTCGTCCATGCTGAGCATCTTAGTTTTGATGTCTCCTTCTAGTTTACTGTGTGGTTTTAGCTCACAACGGTCAGATGTGATAGTTCCTTCCACGTTACCGAAGAGCTTCACTTCACCAGCGATGATATCTCCCTTGATAGTAGCATTTTCGCCGATGGTGACGTGTCCTCCATCTGATCTGATTTCACCTTCGATTTTACCATCAATGATCATGTCGTTAGAGAACTTGATAGTTCCTACGATCTCAATCCCACTTGCGAGAACATTAGTTGCATTAGCCATATGACACGGAATACTGCATGTTTTACCTATGAAAGCAATCAAATTTTAAAAAATTAGGGTGCAATATTTAATTCGAAGGAGCGATTTAAAATAATAGGTGATGAAGTTCATATTTTATGATAAGGATATAATAACCAATTATTAATTATGTGCTGTTGGTATGCACAGAAACAAACACCATAAAAATGAAAAAATTAATCACAAATTTAATAGTCATGTCTGCTACGGCATTTTCTCTTTCATCCTGTGGCGATGATAGCAAAAAAGATTCTGAAGGCTCAGGGGGAAGCAGTTCATCTACGCTGTCCGTAGAATCCAAGTTCGATGATTTAGGTCCAGATCTTCAGTCTGTATTATCAGCTGATGAGGTGAAGTCTATTTTAGATGTAAAAGATGAGATCAAGACGAAAGCACTTGATCATAAATCTTATGGTAATGTCAGCTACAGTTGGCCGTCTGATAGAACTGAGGAGCTTAAAGTAGGTGGTAATTCAATGGTCATGAAGAAGAATAACATGGTGAGGCTTGTTATTCCGAAGGAGTTAGAACTCTATGGCATGACTGATCACTTATCTGCTTTCAATCATCAGTATAAAGAAATTACACCAGAGCAGATGGAGAAAGCTAAAAATATGATGGCTGATATCAAAGCACGTAAAGAAAAAGAGGCTGGGCTCACTCCGAGCGAGACGGAGAAAAAGGTGTCTGGCTCGCTAATGAATGGCATAGCGGGGGCTGCATTGAAGCTAGAGTATGAAGCTGTGAGTGGTCTGGGTGATGCAGCTAAGTGGGAGAAATCTGGGAAGAATCTTATCATCTTAGATGGCGATAAAATAGTGACAATTCTTTGCGATATAAATGATGAGAATGATGTCTGCCGAGATTCAGCAATAAAAATTGCAAAGCAGGTCTATAGTAATCTTTAAGGTCTGCCTACGGTAAATGGTCTACTTTCCAGGCTGACACCAGCGATCTCGCCATTCTTTTGGTAATCGCTGGGGTCTACTTGGCTTGTCGCCTTTTCCCATTTGCACCATAGCGAGTGATTGGCGGCAGGTAATAAGGCATTTTTCTACTCCTTCAGCGTAGATCTCGAAAGCACACCAAAATTTTACTTTTTCTACAGAATCTAGCCTGCCTTTGATGGTGAGTTTGTGCCCGAGAGTGGCAGGCGATCGGTAGTCAACCTCAGTGCGAAGCACTACTGGGAAGAGGCCGGAGTCTGCCATGTGCTTGAGATTAAGACCTAATTTCTCTGTCGCAAGCTTGGTGCGGCAGGTTTCAATCATGCGTAGGTATGCGAGGTTATGTACGACACCCCCAATATCTGTGTCGAAAAACATCACTTCTTCTTGTGTTGTGAAACTGGGCAATTCTGAATTCATAGCGGGATGATACTTGGTCGGATAAAAATTTAAAGCATGGATCTTGCTGTGGTGCAGACTTCCGTGTAGGGTATTGGTAAAGAATACGTAAAAACCCACGTAAACTAAAATAAGATTATGAAGTATACTTTATTAGCCGCCACATTTTCTATAGCTTGTAATGGCATGGTTTACGCTGAGGAGAACTATGTTGCTCCGAAAGCTAACAAAATCATGTTCCATGTGGACAAGTTACCTCTGGATAAGGGAATGCGTGAGAAATTATCGGCTAATCTTATTGTTTTAGCGAAACGTGAGCATGATGGCACTGCTCGTGAGCATAGGCTTACGGCACAGATCTTGATGCTGGCGATGAGGATAGACCGTGATAACAAGTCGGCCTATGAGCTGAATAAGAGCTTGATAGATGGCAAGAAGTTGCCTGTTTCTGATGTTAAAGCGAAAGTTCAAGCTTTGGACAAATTGAGATACTCGATCAATCACCTGTCTAAAACTGATCGTCTCAGTGAGGCTAGGGTGTTGGAGGTCTATTTGAAGGATATCCTTATAGGGCTTGATCAGAACAACCCACTAACAGCTACGCATAAAGAAAATCAACATCGATGGTCTGGGATTGTTCCTGCTTATGTTAGAAACAGCAATGATATAAATAGACCAGATGTGCGTCAAGAGCCAGAGCCGACTGTGGAGCAACCAGAAGTGACTAACACTGGAGAAGCAATGGCAAACACGCCAGACATAGTGGATAGTGTAGGAGGTAATGAAGAGGCGGGCAATAATCTGGAATTAGCTCCAGAAGTAAAGAAGACAGAATTCACCAAATGGAATAAGCACATTAGTTCAATATCAACACCCTTGATATTAGTAGATAAGGTAGATGGCTATGATAAGTACAGGACTGAAATGGTGGCGTTGGAAACTCTGATTTCTCCTAGAGTAAAACTTGAATCTGATCTAAGTCTTGAGATGAAGCCATGGATCGATGGTGATAAATTAGGAACATTTAGGAATCGATTAAAGCCTATGATAAAAGCTCAATTTGGTGAGTTTGAATCGCTCAAAGTGGAGGTCACGACTAAGGGGTATCTCAGTACTAAAAACCAACAAACCATTTTGCTGCCGTTATGCCTGCAACTGATGGCATCTGAACAGAGTATAGAAGTCAGCAAAGGGATGGCGGTGCTAGGTAAACTAGATGGAGAAAACATTACTCGTCAGTCAGATTTCTGGCATCTTCTTAAGATATTTCGCAAAAACAAATCTGCGAAGCAGCGGCTTCTTGTTCCATACAGTGCGGAGCCAGATCTAAAGCAGCTAGTGGCCCTAGAAGAGGAAGATTTCTTTGTTAACTATGAAGTGATCCTCGTTTCTAAGGTAGATGGGGCTGTGGATAATTTAGGCTTAAGTAAGAATACGAATATTAGTGAGGCATCTGAAGAATTTTCTAAAATTCAAGATATGATTGGTAGCAAATCAGTTGGGCCATTTGCAGTAAATAAGAAAGTGCGTGCTAAGTTGGAGTCGATTTTGAGCAAGAATCCCAATCATCTTTCAGCAAAAATGATTTTGCTCAGGGGGGATGTTGGGAGGTCCAAAAAGCTAGACACCTATTTTGTAGCGGTTGAGTTTTCTAAGATTATGACTGAGATATCTTATCTTTTTGACAATAAAGAGCCTCATATAGATAGTAATTCTATCATGGCTAAAGCCAAGAAAATGAATACTTTAGTGGAAGAACTTGAGCAATTCATTGATGCAGATGATCGAGAACTTGCGGGATATCTGACAGATATGGTTGATTACCTTGAAACTATTAGTCGGACTAAAGAAAAGCGAGAATCGATTGCAGTTCAGAGAACTTTGGCAGCTGCGTTGAATGATTTTAAGCTCAAATATAAGGAGGCTAAAGCCCGTTTTGATGAGATTTTGAGCAAGCCTCCGACTATTTAACCCGGATAGGCTCAGTTGTTTTCGGTTGCCACTATCCAATTAAGGGTCACCTGAATTTTTTAAAATATAGTGTAATTATGCTTCATTTTAGGCGGATGTCGTATCATTTTTATTGAAATAACTATTGCATTAACCTTCAATTTTGCCAAACTAACCCCCAGAATTACAAAAATTATCATAGAACCAAGACATTCCCCTAAGTAATACGTTCAAAAGTTTTTTATAAATTAAGCCATGAAACCTCTCTTTATCCTTTTCGCATTTGCCGCTATAGTAGCATTTGGGGTTACCTGTGTAACTTCTATGTTCAAGGATTATATTGAGGATCACATAGCTGCTAAGACCAGGGCTGAGATAGATAAAAGCGAGAACTATACTGTTGTTGAGCAAATAAGCACAGATCATTTCCACGTAAAAGAGGTGAAGGTTCGGTCTCAGCGACCAGTTGCTATGGAAGAAGCTGATCTGGTTAAGAAAGAAATTATTGGTATGATTGACCCATTGTTAGGGGTTTATGCACAAGACTGTGAGGTCATTTTGGTAAATACAGATTTGAAGAATGCTGCTGATCAGATAGACGGTCCAGGTGAGGAACTTGCCGAGATTCCTAAAGATGGACCACCGCCGCCTAGTGAAACTCTAGATCTAACAATAGAGAAAGAACCTGCGAGCTTCTCAGTTCTATGGAACGAGAAAGAAAATGAACTTCTTTTCAAAGGTAAACAAACCAATAAACATGCAGGAGCTGAGTTAAGAAAGTTTTTTAAGGAAGCTAAAAAAGACCCTAATATACGGTCTGAAATAAAAATCGATACTAAGAAAGTAGCCAATTCACAATATCTTAAGAGGTCATTGAGAGAAATCCGATTACTAATTATAAACTCTCAAGGCGATCTGCGAATTGATTTTCAGGATGCACTCAAAACAGAGGAAGGTCAGAAAAAAGGATTTTTGAAATTTGTCGGAACTACGGGAACGCTCGAGCTGTATAATGTTCTTTCATCAAGTATTAAGAACCTTGAGAGTGACGATTTCGAAGTGCAAAATCAATTGGTATTTTACCCATATGTATCCATCAAAAAGGATGCAATGAAAGAGAAAATAATTCTGACTGGATGTGTGAAAGATAAGATGGAGCAATCGATGTTGGGATCAAATGCAGGTAGGGATGTGGCGAATAATTTCAGCACAGACAACCAACTAATTGCTCATGATCGTTGCTTAGACATAATATGGCATGACGAGTATGCAGAAACACTCATCGCTAAGCACATGAATAAGGTGGCAGATGGCGAGATCATTTATCGTAACAATAAACTCTTCTCACTGAGTGGAGTTTCTCATGACAAAGACTATGTCAATGAGGTGATGAATGCATATAGTGATATCGTGAATAAACTGACCTACGAAGATCCTCCAAGAAAGCAAATAAACCTAGTAGAGCCTGATCCGGTCAGACCAGAAACTCTTGCAGAGCAGTTAGATGATTATAAAATTTATTTTGAAAGTGGAAAATCTCAGGTTGATCCACGTTACAATACTCAATTAGAGGAAGTAACAAAAAAGATAAGAGAAAATGCTGATAAGGAATCTCAAATAGTAGTAGGTGGATATGCGGACACAAGCGGGTCTGCGGCGCAGAATAAGATACTTAGTCTCAAAAGAGCACGGGCAGTGATGGTTATTCTTGTAGGTAATGGTGTGGATGAAGACAGGATCCAGGTAGCATTTTTCGGAGCGGAGTCTGATGGTAAGACAAAGGCAGAAAGCCGTAGAGTAGAAATAAAAGTTAGAAAGAAATAATTATGATCGCATTTTTTACATACAACGACGTAAGCAAATATTTTCAGCAGAACCTCATCGCTGGAGTGATCCTGGTAGGTTTTATCTTTTTCATACTGGGCTGGATTATTAGCAGATTAATGCGCCCTTCTACCTACATGATTGAGGAAGAAATTCATAATATTAAGAAGCATATTATATCAGATTTGAATACTTCAAAGAAATTTAATGCCGACTATCAGTTACTTGCTAAGAAAGAAAAGTATAAAGAAGCAAAAGAGCAAGAAGCGCAAAAGAAGGAAGTAGCATCATAATTTCTTTGTTTAATAGTAAAGAAGTTCATACCCTCAAAAATTAACAAATCCCCCTTAAATATAATACCCCCATTTATCACCACTATCATGAATGCATTGAACGAGACTTTATACATTGCTTTTTTTATCGGCACCGCTGGAATCGTGGCTGTTCTATTCTACATGTTAGGACAGTGGCTTGAGCGCTTGTCCTCAGGAAGACGTAATAAATCTGTTGTAAAATCACTGATCAGTAACCAGCGATTGGCGAAGGAGCTTAGTCATGAAAGTACTATTCACAGAAGAATAGCAGATCGTTATAGGGAAGCATTTGATAAGAAAGAAACTTATTGGCAAACAGTTAGAGGCAGGTGGCAAGAAGAGGCTGATAAGGCAAAAAAGATCATTTCTAAGCAAGAAACAGACCGCTCCAACGACCTCGTTGAACTCCAAGAATCCAACAAGAAGCTTTTAGCGCTAGAAAATGACTTCAAAAAGCTCAAGCGCACGAGCGATAATGAACTCACCGAGTTAAAAAGCACAAATGTAGAGGAGTCTGAGATAAAAAGAACAGAGGTAGAGGCTAAGAAAAACCAAGAAGAGCTTCAGAGCCTCATTGATGCAGAGCTATCTAATGTTGCTACATTGACTAAGCAGTTAGAGAAGAAGGAAGAAAAGATTTCAAAACTCGAACAGGTCATACATCGTAAGAATAATGATCTCAATGAATTGAAACATTTGAGACAAAATAGTGATGAAGAAATAGAGCAGAAATTTAAAACTCTATCAGCTAATTTTGCAGAAAAAGAAAAACAATACGAAGTACTCACAGCTAATCTTAAGACACGAAATGAAGAAATAGATAAGCTGCAATCAAAGCTTGCGGATAACGATAAGCAAATCACAATATTGCAATCTAAAGCTCAAGAAGCGGATACAGCGGCTGACCTAAAAGGGAGAGTCTTTATGAGTGAGACACAACTCTTAGAGAAAGACCAAGAGTGCAAAAAAATTGCCGGTAAACTTGACCAAACCAAGCACGACTTAGATCAATTAAAAGTAGAGCTTAATAGCAAGAACCAGAAACTAGCAGCACTTGTGGCGCAAGCTGAGGACACTTCTCGAATAGATGCTCTCACAGCTAAAGTGGATGAGTATGAGAAAGTGCTTGCTGAGAGAGATGAGCAGCTCACTCAGTTGCAGCAGAAACACGAGTCAGTTGAAGCTTCATTCAATGACCAGGCGAAGCGCATTGAGGATCTCAATAAAGAAGGATCACTCAAGCAGGATGAGCTTGAAAACTTAAGGGAGGAACTCTCTAGTAAAGCTGAGGTTTTGAATGGAATCCAGAACCAGATCAAACAGCTAGAGTCAACTATCTCAGCTAAAGACGAGAACATAGCGCAGCTTAAGAGTCAGCTAGAAGATACTTCACAGGTAGACCAGCTAAACTCGCAGCTAGAAACTCTAAGCAATGAAATCAAAGAGAGAGACGAACAATTAGCAGTGGTGCATCAAGAAAACTCTCAGAAGAATCAAGCGATACAGGCGCTTGAAGAGAAGCTCGAGTCAAGTAATCAGGAACTCAATGAAGTACGTGGGGCACTTAATCAAGAGAAGCATCAGGTGCAAACACTCTTTGCTAAAGTAGAAGATAAAAGTGAATTAGAAGAGCTAGGTAAAAAACTGGCATTATTCCAAGGTCAGGTGTCCGAAAAAGATAACGCACTAGCTAAGCTCCAGCAAAAGCTAGGTGAGGAACAATCTCATGCAACCACTCTCAAGTCCGCTTTAGAGGACAGAGAACGTGAATGTGATCAACATAAAAATCATATCCTCAGTCTAGAAAGTAAGGAAGATGATGCCAATGTTATTCAGCAGCTCGAAAAGCAAGTAGAAACGCTCAAAGCGAATAACGATAATCATTCGTCACTGCTCAATAGCGCTCAGGCAAATCTCATAGCTAAGACTAATGACGTTTCTAAAATTAAGCAACAAATGGAAAGCATGCTTAGAGAGAAGAACCAAGTTATTGGATCACTTGGTGATGATAATCGAACGCTGAATAACAAGCAGCAGGAATTAAAGGAACAGGCTAAAAATCAAGCAGCTGAGATTAGCCATCTTTCGGAACATAATCAAGGTAAGCAAGACCGTATTGATGAACTCGAACGTTCACTTCATGGAGTTCAGGAAAAACTGATTCATAAAGAGCAGAAGCTAGTTAAGCTTAACGACCAGTTTAATACGGTTACTCACGAGAAAGATAGCGCTTACGATAAACTCCGTAAGGATAAAGCTGAAATTGATAACCAGCGTAAAGGCTTAGAAAATCACATCGCTCATCTCGGTGGAGAAATACAGAACCTTAAGGAGCATAATCAGGGTAAGCAAAATCGTATAGATGAACTAGAAGGTATGCTCCATGGAGTGAATGAGAACTTGGGTCATAAAGAAGGTGAAATAGCAAAGCTTCATGATCAACTTAATTCAGTCATTAGTGAGAAAGATGGTGTCATTGCCACACTCGGCCAAGAGAAAGGAAACTTGGAGAATGATCGTAATGCATTACAGCAACGCGTGACTGGTCTTGAAGGTGAAATCACGGATTTAAAAGAGCATAACCAGGGCCATCAAACTCGGATCGATGAACTAGGTGTTCAGATCAAGTCTATCACTGAAGAGAAGGACGTAGCACTTGGTACACTCGGTAAAGAGAAAGGGGATTTGGAAAATAGTCATAACGCATTACAGAAACGTGTTACCGATTTCGAAGGTGAGATCAGTCATCTGAAAGAGCACAATCAAGGTAAGCAGAACCGCATAGACGAGTTAGAGGGAATGCTTCACGGAGTGAAAGAAACTCTCACACATAAAGAAGGTGAGCTCTCTCATGTGCATCATCAAATCAAGTCTCTGACAGACGAGAAAAACGCAGCCCTCACTTCATTAGGCAATCAGAAATCTGATCTAGAGAACAAGCACAATGCGCTGCAACAGCGTCTCACAAAACTTGATGAGGAGCTCCAGCAGTCAAGTTCACTGAAAGAAGGTAAGCAAGCTCGTATCACTGAACTAGAGGGCATCCTGAGTGCCGTCCAGGATAAGCTTAAGTATAAAGAGAACGAGCTAGATAAAATTGGCGTTGAACTGAGCTCTATCAAGCAGGAGAAAGAGGCGACAGTAAATTCACTCAGTCAGCAAAAAGGTGAGCTCGAAAGCCAACAGCAAGCGCTCCAAGAAAAAGTGACTAAGTTCGAGGCGAAGATATCTGAACTCGGTGGCTTCAACATCGCAAAGCAAAAACAGCTTGATGAACTAGAATCTCAACTCGCGGCATCACAGTCAGAGCTAAAAGCTAAGCAAGACAAACTTACTGAATTGGATAGCAAGCTAACTTCAGTAGATTCTGAGAAAAGCAATGCTTTAGAATCTCTCAGCAAGCAATACAGTGACGAGAAACAGCAGAGTCAAGAGCTCCAGAAAAAAGTAGGCGTGTTCCAAAGAGAGATCGAGCATCTCAGCGAGCATAACAACGGTAAGCAGAAACGCATTGACGAGCTTGAGCATTACTTAGGTGAGCGAGACGCTGAGCTCAATTCATTCCGAACTGAGCTTCAAGACACTAAGAGTAAGCTGAACCACAAAGAGAGCAATGTTCTAGAACTCAATGACAAGCTGAATAACATCCAGTCACTCATGGGGTCTAAAGATCAAGAACTAGCTAGCGTTCGAAGTCAGTTAGAAACTAAGCTAGCTGAGAAGACAAGTTTATTTGCAAGTATAAGCAGTGATAAAGAGAGCGTTGAAAAGCAGAAGAATGAGCTTCAGGGTGAACTCGAGAAATACAAAGATGAACTCCAGCATCTGATCAATCATAATAACGGGAAACAAAAGCGGATCGACGAACTTGAACATGCTCAAGGGGAAACAGATACTAAGTTATCCGAGCTTAAAACGAGTCTTTTAGAGAAACAGAGTCATACAGAGAGTCTAATCAGAGAAAGTGAAGACCGAGCCAACAAATTAAGAGAACTAGAGTCAAGCCTCCAGCAACGTAATGCAGAGTTGGATGCCCTCAAAAGCCAAGTTTCAGACACCAGCAGGATTGACGAACTCAATAGCCAGCTCAGCCATAAGCAGGAAGAAATTAACTCTGTGAATGAGCAGAAATCACAGATCGAGCAGCATAAGCAAGATCTTGAGCGTCAACTCTCAGAGAGCTATGTTAAGATCAATGGTCTTGAACAGAGTAATCATGTGGCGGAAGATCTAAAACGGCAGCTAGATGAAACTCACGGGAAGCTACATAGTCTCGAAGAAGAACTAACTCATAAGAGGGGAGCTATCGATACATTGGAGTATGATCTGGGACGCAGCCTAGGTGAGCTCTCGGAGTTGAAAGCAACATTGAACGACACATCGGCAGTCGATCAAGTCCGCTCGGAATTAGAACAAAAAGTATCCGAATTAGAATTTACCCATGCAGAAATGATCGCCAAACAAGATAAGATTGGCGAGCTAGAGCATATGTTAGATGAAAACCAAAAGCAGATTACTGTCCTCAACACCTCACTCACTGACACCGATGAGATTGATTCGCTCAAGGCGATGCTCACCGGTAAAGAAACACTACTATCAAGCCTGACTCAAGAAATGAAAGATAAACAAAACATGTTAGACGATCTAGAAAGAGCTCTTCAAGCCGCACAAAGAGAGCTTAACGAAGCACAGCAAACGCTAAGTGACACAACTGAGCATGAGCAGATGCAAAAGGAAATAGATGAAAAGTCCTCTAAGATATCTGAGCTTCTTCACCAGACCGTGGATAAGGATGGAAAAATCAGTGAGCTAGAGTTGAACTTACAGGAAAAAGCGCATCAGCTGAGGCAAGCAGAGCTCAGAGCTAGCGACACTACTGAGATGAGCCTCCTTCAGAAGCGTCTTGAAGAAAGAGAGAGTCATATTGCCTTTTTAGACAGTAGTGCTGCTACGGCTAACATGAGGCTTACTGACCTTGAGAAACACATAGCGCTCAGGGATGCCGAGATTTATAAGCTTCAAGATCAAGTAAGAGACACCTCCAAGCTGGATGAACTCCTGCGCGATCTACAGAGTAAGGAACAGCACATCAGTATGATCTCTGCGGATGCGGCCCAGAATAGCAGCAAGGTAGAGATGCTAGAGACCACACTCTCAGAGCTTCAAAACACTATTAACATGAAGGATGCCGAGCTTAATGCAATGCATGACCAGATCAATGACTTGAATCGCCAGAACCTCTTGGCTGAATTCGGTGAAGGGAACGTTATACAGGATTTAGATTTAGGTATTATTTACACCATGATGCCTAACATGACCGATAACCTTGAGGAAATCTTCGGAATATCACAGGATCTTAGCTGGCAACTTAACCAGATGGGAGTCTATCGCTTCAAGCAGATCGCACTTTGGTCAGAATCTCAGATTGGGAACTTCCAACAGAGGCTGAACTTCCAAGGTAGTATATTCCGTGAGCAATGGGTAAAACAAGCTCAGCGAATCATTGATTTGGGTTAAAATCGGGGCTGAAAACCTTCTAAAGAAATAAAAATGCATTTTTATTAAAAGATAGCTTGATTTTTTGGTCACTTTGGAAGAGTCTCCGCCCGCACCAAGAGAATGTTTCGACATTCTAACCAAGAACTTAATTGATCGGGGAGTAGCTCAGCTTGGTAGAGCGCGGCGTTTGGGACGCCGATGTCGCAGGTTCGAATCCTGTCTCCCCGACCATTCTTTAAAGACCGTCATTATCTAGCTATATGGCGGTTTTTTGCATTTCAGGTAATTGTTCATGGATGGCATGATAGTATGTGGGTTTAGTGGCTTGAGTTGGCTTAGAATAAATTATCCCTTGTAGTTAAGAGAGTTGAGAATATTTTTAATAGGTTGAGTAGTCAATATCGAGGTCTCAAATAGGGATAAACTATGACCTATATGCTCGATTGTTTCCAGTTGGACAGTTTATATACTGACATGTATGTATTGTGTATATTCAGAAAATTAGTTGCTCTAATACGTTATTGGTATTGGAAAAATGACACACAAATCTAGGAACAACATGAAAAGATATATTCCAAATAAGTCACGTACTAAACATAGAGGTTTTGCGTTAATAGCTACTATTTCAATTGCTTCGTTGCTCATGTTGATTGCTTTAGCTATGCTGTCGCTTTCTTCTGTGGAAGTGCGTCAGCAAGGTACTATGGCGCATCAAGAACGCGCTAGGGCTAATGCTCGAATGGCAGCGATGCTTGCCTTAGGTGAGCTTCAACTGAAACTTGGGGCAGATCAGCGCGTGACAGCTACGGCAGCTATTGTTGATGATTCAGTAGACGCGCAGAAGAGAAACTGGACGACAGTCTGGGACACTTCTACGTGGGACCCAGAAGACCCTGAGGGTACACGTGATGATGCCTACATGGGTGCGCTAGTTTCTGGAAACGAGTATACGGAGGCAAGTAGTAGGTCAGCTGCCGTGTCACCACTAAGCTCAGCAATAGATCCTAGTGATGAAAACTGGATTGAAATGGTGGGGGAGGAATCTGTAGAGCTTGATGATGATTATGTTTATGCGCCTCGTGTGGACGTCTTAGATGACTCCGGTGATACAAGCGGCGGGTATGCTTACTGGGTAAGTGATGAGGGAGTGAAGGCACGAATCGACATAGGGACATCTCCCGATGCGCCGAGCAATACATGGGCTACAACAGGAACATTAGCCTCTGCACCGGGAACGGGTATTCATAAAGTAAGTGGTCTAGAAAACTACACGACTTATTTACCTGATGGGGCAGAAGCTGACAATCTAACCAATTTCATGAGTCTAGGCTCCTTTGACCTTAGTTCACTAGATTCAGTAAGCATCAAAGACAACTTTCACCACCTTACAGCTACTCACACTGGTTTATTGGTAGATAATTACTTGGGGGGGATACGACGTGACCTTTCGACAGCATTTGAAATCGATGCCGAAGATTTTAGCGAGATCACTGAGTTCAATAATTCAGGAGAAACGAATGAGACGGAAGAGTACAGCACATTTTCTCCATCATCGGTAAAAACAAATCCACTTTATTATCATAATGGTACTGACCCTGAGCTAGGCTATCTTTATGAAGTACCTGTAGATTCTACAAACCGCTATCGGGGGCCTACATGGGATTTGTTGCGAAATCATTATCGGCTATATAAGAAAGAGAGAAACGCACTTAATTTTCGAGGACTTCCCACTCCTAGTAGTGACGCACTTATCGCCCATGGTGTGGTGCCAATGAGCTATACGGGAGAAGTAGGGAGCGGAACAGTAGGCTCATCTATAGGTTCAGTGATTGAAGCACCTAACTATTCAGGTGTGAATGGCTCGGCACAATACCCAATGGTCTCTGCACATGGTCAGAGTGGTGGGCATGTTGCTAGGGACGGGAATAGGATGCAACCTACGGTTCAGAAAATAAGTCCGGAGCTGATTCGTTCTGTAATCGTGTTTGGAATAGCCAAAGATCAAGATGAATTTCATATGACGGCGACTCCTTATTTTACGTTTCATAACCCGTATAATCACCCGTTGGAATTTTATTCACTCAGTGTGGATATGCGTGGAATTGGTGCATACACCTATTTCAACGTGGATTACGTTAATGAGGCTGATCAAAACAAATCTACGACGATGCGTTTTCAAGGTATTGGCGGTCAAAATTTGAAGTTTATGACATCCTACCGGCTAGCTCCGCCTACTAGCGGATTGTACCGCTTGGAGCCTGGTGAAATACGGATGATGAGTATGCTGCCAAATACTGATAAGGCAGATGAGGGCCAAAACAATATACGTCTCACTGAATTTAAATATAATCAGGAAAACGGCCTAGTCTCAGAACTAGACGATGCTAATACATCGAATCAAATTGAAGTAAAAGAAGACTCTATGATGACGATGACCATAGGCACAAAAGAAAACGTATCCACATTAGGGAGCATATTTAGCCGATTGTATCATCCTGAGAGTGCGACTGGTGGAGCGTATGCATTGGATGATATAGGAACATTTTCTAACAATAACAATGCAAATACAAACAGGTATAACGATACTGAACCACTATCATTGATCAAGCAGATGAAGATGCTACCTTATAACAAAGTTTATAACGGTGTTGATAAAGAAGGTAATCCTGAACAAAGAGTATTCAATGAAAACCAGGTGACCACGCCTGATAATGGCTATCTTGCCTTATTCGTTATGGATATGCGAATGAAGACATTTGAAAGTGATGTTGCGGTGGCTGTGATGAATGATTTCAACTATCGATCATTAGGAATGGGGCCTAGGGAATATGATTCTGGTGATGTTTTGGGACCTAACTGGGATTTTGAGATACGGCCGATTGGTGACTATTCTGAACTACAGTTAACGGATGACGTGAATGGATCTGCCTACTGGGGTGCATCTACTGAAGCTGGGAGTGGCTCGTCTAGAATTGTATTATTTGATCTACCACGCACGCCGAGTGTCTCATTAGCTACGCTTCAACACGCAGACACATCAAAGCTTCACTTCCATCCGATGAGATCGATTGCACACTCTCGTGCGCAAGTTGGCCAGTCAGACCTCACCAAGATCTACGCAAAATTATCTAGACAGCGGGCAAATACGGATCCGAAAGATCAGATCGATACCTCATGGGCATCTAATGAAGCTCTATGGAACCGCTATTACTACTCTGGGATTAACTGGGGTGATGAGTCTGGCCAACCATATTCTACTCAGGAGGAGGCTATTCAGGCGATTATTGATGGAGATGCGGATAAGGTTTTTGCTAATACTAGAATAGAGCTGATGCAACAGGTCAATGATAGTGATCTTGCTGAGTTAACTGGGGAAGATGCATATGCAAAACTAGGTAACTATTTAGGGATCAAGGGAGCGTTCAATGTAAACTCGACTAGTGTGGAGGCTTGGAAGGCGGTACTCGCTAGTTTAAGTGGTCATGAAATTAGCTATCTAACAGGTTCTACGATTACTCAAGAGAAGCTAGATAACGATCTGAGCCCCATCAGTAGGTTCTCAA
The DNA here is from genome assembly GCA_051251915.1 of Akkermansiaceae bacterium. GTDB lineage: Bacteria > Verrucomicrobiota > Verrucomicrobiia > Verrucomicrobiales > Akkermansiaceae > Rubritalea. The sequence goes on from JBPOGF010000003.1 coordinate 50,981, forward strand.
CGCCGGCAGGTGATGAGAATGATGATCTGACTGGTTTCCGCGCTCTCAGTGATACAGAGCTGGATGAGCTGGCAGTGGCGATGGTGGAGCAAGTCAAGTTACGTGGTCCATTTATGGGGCTTGCTGATTTTGTAAACCGCCGCCTTGTGGATGATGAGACAGGTGAATCTGGTGCTATCCAGGCTGCTATTGATTCGACTAGTATCAATTCTTCAGTAGCGAACGGTACGGTGAATGATCCTGGTTTAAAACAATCATCCGTTGATGCTAATACAGGGATTGCGAGGTATTTTGACCAAGGTGATGTTCTGACTTCATTGGCTCCTATCATGGCGACTCGCTCAGACACATTCGTCATCAGAGCTTATGGTGATAGCAAAGATAATAATGGGAATATTAAGGCAAAGGCATGGTGTGAAGTGATCGTTCAGCGCACGCCGGAATGGCTTGTGCATACGGATGAAGAGGCGACTGTTCAGCACTCGGATTATCCAGCATCGAACCCTACTAATTACCCGATTTTGAAGCATTGGGACGAGAATCCATCATTGCCTGATACATGTAAGAAATTCGGCAGGAAGTTCGCAGTGAAATCATTTCGCTGGTTATCTAACAACGAAATCTAAGAAACGATTTTACCAAACTAGACTATGAATTATTTAAGTAAACTACTGATCTACTGTTTTTTAATCACTGGCACGATGACTGCGGGGGCTCAAGAGGCAGCAGAAGAAAAGAAAGCTGGTAAGAGGTATAAGGCGACACTTTTCAACGCATGGGGTGGGCCAGATTTATTCACTAAAGGTAAGGATGGATATCTCCCTTTAAAGCCAGCAAAGTATTCGTACACGCAGCCGTATAAGTACGCTGACAGCGTGATAGAACTCTATACCAAGGGGGTATCAGCTGAGGGGGAGGAAGTCTATCTTGTGGCGATGAGTGTCCCTGTGGCAACGTCTATCGAGGAGCCGCTCTTGGTTCTTGCCTGGGATCGAGGAGCTAAAAAACCACATGGAAAAGTCATCGAGTTTTCACCTAAGAAGTTCAAATACGGTAGCTATCAGATTGCTAATTTTAGCAGCTTAACTATTGGAGGATATGTAGGTTCCAAGAAAAACAAAGTGATCTGCAAACCCAATAGTGAAGCTATTGCCAAGTTCAATTTGAAGGAGAAAGGTGCAACGCCTATTGTCTTATACACTTCTATAGGTGGTCAAACTAAGAAGGTATTTGGCACTATCACAATGCATCGAGATAGTAAGAGAGCGATTTACTTATTGTATGCTGAAACAAATAATTTGGGTCAGCCAGTGTTCCGCAGCATCGTGATTGTGGATCATGCTAGAGCTGCGGAGTGATCTTCATATAGGCTGTGGAGACCAATACTAAGAGAATGAAAAACCCACTGATACATAGGTATCAGTGGGCATTTGTATGAAAATAACTAGAATAATTAGAAACGGTTCAGTTTCTAATTCTAATTACTTGCGGCGACGTAGGATGAGAGCGAGACCACCGAGGCCGAGAAGGGCTGTGGATGATGGTTCTGGGATGGCATCTAAGGCGTTAATGCTTACTTCATGGATGGTGAGTCCTGAATTGCCTTGAGAATAGGCTGCGAAGTAGAATTCACCATCAGCAGAGTCAGTGAATAGTGAAGATAATTGACCCGCTGTGAGGTTAGCTGATGTTGAATTTAACGTAGCAGTACCACTACCGTCTGCGTTGACTGTGAGTGTGAATAGTTGTCTGCTGCCCAAAGTAACGGCACTGTCAAGATCATCCGATAATGAGGTGAGGGTGCCGAAGTCAGAATTTAAGCCTTGGAAGCCATTTCTCGTAGTGGCGGAAAAACCTACAGCATTTAATGCTTGGTCGGTCTGCATGAAGGCAGATAGGTTACCAGGATCTCCTGCATTAGGAGTGTTAACTGATGTGATTTCATCAACAATTCCGAAGGATGAGGTGAAAGAGGGGTTTCCTGAAGCTGCAGTGGTAAAATCCACTAACATAACAAAGCCATTACTGAGGTCAAATTGGTTTGTACTATGCATCCATGCAACACGGTTACCGCTGTTTGTTTGTGGAACGAGGTCACTTCCGGCGTCCATGAACTCTACAGCTAACGAGCCAGCAGGGGCTCCTATATTGTTATCTCCGGTTTCAAATGTACCGCCGATCTTAGTGTTGGTAACGCCGTCACCATCAAAGGTGTCTCGATAGACGACGGCGGCTTGTGATGCGCTGCCGGCAGCGAGTAGAGTCAGCGCAGTCAGCGCCGATGTTGTTAGTTTAGTATTTATGTTCATATTTTTTATTCGTTTTGTGTATCATATTTTCTTATTGAGGAATTTACTCAGATATAAAAATGAGTAAATCATCACTTATTTTAAGCAAGTTACATACCAAATTGTTAGATATTAAATATGTGTATAGGGTAATTGTTGACCTATTTGATTCGAGACTTGGAATGAGGCTAGTATACTGGCGATAAAAAACCCACTGACACGCGGGGTATCAGTGGGTGAGGGTATGAAATGGTTAGAAACTGGTGTGGTTTTATTTCCAATTAGTTACGGCGACGTATCAAGAGCGCTAGACCACTAAGTCCGAGTAGGGCTGTGGATGATGGTTCTGGGATTGCATCGAGCGTATCAATTGTTACTCCAAACATCTTTAAACCTGTGTTTCCTTGGGAGTTTGCGGCAAAATAGAATTCTCCGTCGCTAGAGGAGCTGAATAGGCCTGAGAATGTGCCGGCGGCAGCTGAGCCAGTGGTTGTATCAAGGCTAAAATTTGCGCTGCCGTCCGCATTCACTGTTAAGATAAATGTTTGTCTAGTTCCTAAGACAATTGCGCTATTTAGGTCTTCTATAGTTGAGAACGTTCCGAAATCTGAATTGATGCCTTGATTTCCATTTCGATCTGTAGCGGAGAGCCCAAGTGCATTAAGTGAGGTATAGGTTGCATTATCTTGTGTTAAGAATGAGGTTAGATTACCTGTTGAAAATTCGCCAGTATCTGCAATTTCATCAATGATTCCAAAGGTAGAGGTAAACGAAGTCTGACCAGTTGCAGCAGTCTGAAAGTCGACAGTTAATGTGAATCCAGTGGATAGATCAAACTGATTAATACTGTGCATCCATGCAACTTGGTTACCAGCGGCTGTGTCTGAAGTGAGAACGCCTTCGTCAATGAACTTACCAGCCGCAGCTACTGCGGAATTTGTTCCACTAGTGAAATCACCACCGACGCCGTTGCCATTTCCTATATTACCTTCGAAAACATCTTGGTAAACGACTACTGCTTGAGAAGCACTAGTCACGGCGAGTAGAGTCAGTGCTGTTAGCGCTGATGTTGTTTTTGTTGTATTTATTTTCATGATTATTATTTGTTCCTACTGAGGGGTGAAAACAGATTGCCCAAGTAGAAGTATAGGCAACAGAAATGAAGATGGTGCATGAATGAGACCAAGTTGTTAGATATTGGTTGTGTATGAGAGGTGAAACTATGACCCTTCTATCATAGTTTGTTTGGATGATGGTTTTGGACTAGACACAAAAACCCCACTGAAGCGTGGAGCTTCAGTGGGGTTTTGTATGAAAATAAGTAAGTTATCTAATTACTTACGTCGACGTAGGATGAGTGCAAGACCACCAAGGCCGAGAAGGGCAGTTGAACTAGGTTCTGGAACCACTTCTAGTGTGACGCTTTCGAAAACATCATAGTATTCTGCATCTTGGAAGTCGCCTTCAAATCGATACTGTTTACTAAAGTCGAATGCAGTGGCTAGCATCCCGCTTTGAGATGTGCCGCCTACGGAGTAACTATAATCTATACCATTTGCAGCTACTGTGATCACAACATCCTCAAAACCTGCTGTTGTTTCATCAATGGTGAGTGAACTATCAACACTAGCTCCTCCGAAAGCTAGTCCTAACGAACTAGTAGGGTGGAATGCTACGAACGAAATTGACTCAGTTCCGGAGACGAAATGATTAGTTCGTGCTTCTGTTGCTGATGCATCAACGAGGCCGAATGTTGAGCGGTTAGCATCGCCAGGAACAGAAGCCCCAACGAGCAGATCATAGCTTACTGTGAGCGTGAAGCCACCAGTTAAGTCAAAGCTATTTAAGGACATGTAATTTCCTCGACCGTTGTGTCCAGTAGAAGGAGCGGTTAGATTACCATTGTCTACCATGCTTCCACCGGTAGTGAACTGTTGGAGACCACCGCCAATGCCGGTGTTCGTAGCGAGCGTATCGTCATCAAAATTGTCTTGATAGACAATTGCTCCGTGAAGAGATGATGCCAGCATAGTAGCTAGCCCTGTGTGTAATAATTTGTTTTTCATAATTTCTAGTTTGTGTGTTTCAGAACTTGAAGAGCACGTAATGTGCCAAGTTAATTGATTACATTACAAGGTGTTATGAAATGCCTTCTGGAGCGGTAAAATGGTCCATTTATTAAGTGAGGGGTGAATAAATGATCTAATCAGGGAGAGGGGCTTCGGTTTGGTAGTGATTTCTGGTTTTGGGAAGAAGATGACTTTGGGGGCTTTGAGGTGGAGCTTGTGGTGATCTAGTGTATTCGCTTGTAGATAGTATCGAACTTTCGATTTAGTTACCTACGGCATAGTAAAAATGCCATCTCAGTGTGAATCTGAGATGGGTAAATTTAAAAAAGCGTGATCTAGTAGTTTAATTATTTGCGGCGACGTAGGATGAGTGCGATGCCTCCGAGGCCGAGAAGGGCGGTGGATGATGGTTCAGCAAAGTTATAGATGTAGTAAAATGGGGCTCTTCAATATGAGATAAGTCAAAAAAACTAGCCTAGGAACTCTTAGGGTTTGCCGAAGGGTTTGGAGGGGGTTTGAATGGGGGGTGGGGTGATTTCTAGTTTGGGGCGGTTGGTGCCTTTTGGCCAGAACATGACTTTGGGGTCTTTTGCTGTGGGTGCGGTGGTGATTTTGTAGATGCCTTTGCCTAGTGAGTCTACGGTGATGCCGGGGGTGGCGGTCCATTGGGCATTTGGGATCTGGGCGTCTATTTCTACGCTGCCTCCGGCTTTAGCTTGTGGTTGGATGAGTGCCCATTGGGTTTTGCTATTTTTGCGGCTGGCGCTGACGAGGTAGGCGCCTTCGCCGCGGAGCTGGTGGAATGTGGCGTTTGGCCAGGCTTTAGGGACGGCGGGGAAGATGCGGAGTCTGCCGTTCCAGCTCTGGAGGAGCATTTCTTGGATGGCGGTGGCGCCGTGGAGTGGGGTTTCTATGACGGGGAGTGTGCCGAGTTCTACGTAGAAGGTGTTGGGGGTGAGGAAGGATTTTAGGCGGTTGAGGAAGGTGTAGGCGCGGTCGCCATCTCCTAGGAGTGATGCCATGCAGGAGCCGCCGGTGACGGAGTAGCCGAGGCCGCCTTTTTTGAATCCGTGCCAGTGGTCTAGGCTGCGGAGGATGAGGGCGCGGTCGGCTTCATTTTCTGGGGTGATGGTGCGGAGTGGGTAGATGGAGAGGAGGTGGGACCAGTGACGGTGCATTCCTGTTAGGGGTACGTTTTTGCCGACCATGAAGCCGGTTTCGTCTGAGTGGGTGGGGACGAGTTTTTGTTTGATTTCAAGCCATTTGGTGATGAGGGGTTCTTGGGACTTGGTGAGGTTTTTTTCTGCGGCGAGTTCTAGTAGGCGGTTGTTTGCCCAGCGGAGGACGTCGATGTCGTATGAGCAGTCTTCTGCGGAGCGGTATTCTGGGCTGTAGGTTTTGGGGAGGTGGAGGAGGCCGTCTTTTTCTTCTTTGAGGAAGTGGCGGTAGTAGTTTACTCCTTTGATGAGGAGGGGGTAGAGGACTTTGTCACGGAGCTCGGTGTCTTGCCAGTAGCGGTATTCTAGGTCGATGTTGTGGAGTGCCCAGAGGAAGTTTCCGCATTCTGTGGCGATGTTTTTGTCCATGGGTGGCCTGCCGGTGCCGGGCTGGCCGGCGTATCCGAGGAGGTCCCAGCCGGAGGTGTTGCGGCCGATGGCGTAGGAGTCGTGTTGGAATTCTTTGGCTACGTTGAGGGCGAGGTTGTCACGGAGGAGGTCAAATTTGTTGCTGAGGGCGGAGCCCATGGCGCGGCGGTTGGCGGTGGGGAATCCGCTGTGGGCGATCTGGACGTTGAGGTTCCACCAGAGTGCGTTCCAGGCGGTGGGTTGGAGCCATGGGCCTTGGTTGTCGATGATCCATCCTTTGTCTCGGGTGGCGCAGGCGAGTTTGTATTGTTGTGCCCAGTAGAAGGCGTCCCAGTAGGCGTCGCCGGTGGAGATGAAGCTTTGTGGGTAGTAGTTGTGCCACCATGAGCGGTGGGCGGCTTGCCATTTCTTTTGGTCTGCTTTGGAGGCGGTGCGGACGGCTTGTTGGGCTTGGGCGGAGGCTTCTTTTCCGGGGAAGCTGTGTTTTACGCAGAGCCAAATTTTGAGTTTGCCTGCGGTTTTTGTTTGTTTCCAGGCGACGGCGGTTTGTCCACCTGAGTGGAGGTTTTGGACGGCTAGTTGGACTCCATCGGGTGATTTTGTGATGACGGCTGGTGGGTTGGCTGGGGAGCGAGGGTTCTTGCCGCGGATGGCGCGTGGGTTCTGGGCTAGGGCGGGGATGTAGGTGAATTCCACGTCCTTGAGGCTACCGCTGGCTGCTACTTCTGCGTAGATGATGGGTTCATTGGCGTGGACGATGGAGGTCCATTCTGCTTTGCCGCTTGAGGCGTTTAGGGTGCCGGTGGCTTCTGCGTTCCAGAGGTCTAGGTGGGCTTTGCCAGAGGTAAGTTTTTGTGGTGACTTGAGTTCAAGGTGGCCGATGAAGTGTCTGCCTCGGTTGAGGACGGTGACGTTTTTTTCGCTGAAGTCATCGTCTTCGAGTGGGCGGTGATCGTGTGCGGCTGAGCAGCCTACGGTCCAGCGGAGGGTGTTTGGATCTGTTTGGTAGATCATGGTTCCTTGCTCGCCGTTGCCGAGGAAGGGGGATTCTTTCCATTGTTTGGGAAGTTTGTTCCAGACCATGTCTTGGTTGGAGAGGAATTGGCTCCAGTTGACTTGATCGATGGAGGATTTTTTCTGTGCTGAAGCGCTGGATGAGAGTGCGATGATGGCGCTTAATATGAGGGCACAGGTGCGGTGATAGGAACGGAACTTCATGGTGGTGTAGGTGGTGTGAGTGTGAATTTCTCTGTTCTAGTAGTGTGGATCAAAAAAAAGCGGCTTCAATGTTTATTGGAGCCGCGAAGGGGTTATTTTTTAGATGTTTAGTATCCGCCCTCGATCATTTTCGTTTGGGATGTCGGATATAAGTTACATTAGGCAGGCCTTCCATATCAGCAGGACTAGGTAAGGCTTGTTCCTATGCGCGTGCTGGTTTTCATGTTGGTGGGTTTTTTAGGTTAGGGAGGTCTAGACTAGGGTAAAGATCTCATCTTCTGGGAGACGGGATTTTGGTAGTTTGGAGTTGAAGTCATCTTCGGTTCTGTAGCCGAGGGCGACTACAACTAGTGAGGTGAAGCCTTGTTGGCGGAGGCCGAATTCTTCATCGATGGCTTTGACGTCGATGCCTTCCATCGGTAGGGCGTCGATGCCAAGGGCGGCGGCGCCAAGTAGGAAGCTGCCGATGTTTAGATAGACTTGTTTGTCCATCCAGTGCTGGTGGTCTTTGTAGTCTTCTTTGTGGAGGTTAGAGAATAGTGATCTGCCGCCATGCATTTGTTGTTTGTTTTCTTCTTTTGCGTATCTGCCGTCTTTGTCTTCGACTGCTAATAGGTGCTGAAGGTAGTCCTCATCTGCGGTGAGTCTGGTGCAGAAGACTACGACGTGTGAGGCATTGAGCACCTTGCTCTCGTTGAAGATGAATAGTCCTTGTGTGCCTTTGGCTATTCTTTTCTTCCCTTCTTCAGTGCTGGCGATGATGAAGTGCCATGGTTGGATGTTGGTGCTAGATGGGCTCATGCGGAGGAGAGATTGAAGTTCTGCTTCGTCAGCGGCGTTGATTTTCTTTTCAGGGTCAAAGCTTTTGGTGGAGTATCTCCAGTTTACGGTTTCTGTGATGTTCATATTGTTGTGTTGGTTATTATGATTAGGTGGGAATAATTATACTATAAAAAGTATAGTTTCAATAAAAAAGATAGTTTTGGTTGCAATCGACTATCGAATAGGATAGTAAGGGTGAAGCTTTAAAGGCTTAGAAATCTAGGGAAGGAGAGAATCACGATGTCAGCAAAAAAAATCCATAAAATTAACGGAAAGAGCTATCCATGTTGCTGCAGTGTGACGATGGCTCTGATAGGAGGGAAATGGAAGACGGTGATTTTGTATTACCTGATGGTGGCGAAAAAGCCGTTACGGTATAGTGAACTACGCAAGCTGATGCCGAGTGTGACGGAGCGGACATTGAGTCTTCAGCTCAAGCAGCTAGAGGCTGATGGGATAGTAGAGCGCACGGTCTATACGGATAATCCGCCTTTGAGGGTGGACTATGGGTTGACGGAATTTGGTAAGTCTTTATCGCCGCTGTTGAAGGCGATTGCGAAATGGGGTGAGCTTGCGGTGGGGGAATTGGGGGAGTGATACTATCTTGATCGTTATTCTGGCTGACTAGGTTTGATGAGTTTACACAGCGGCCTCTTTCAGCTCGAGAGCTTTGACCCGCATAGAAACCAACTTGCCGCTATCGAGAACTCGAGTTCCTAGCTCGACGAAGCCGTGACGGTCGTGAAATGCAAGAGAAGCTAGGTTCGGCGGTTCGATGTCGAACTCTGCTGCGAGATGCAGTAGTTTGCGATTTAAGGTCCAATCGAAAAGGTGAGCATAGAGCCTCTGACCGAGTCCAATCCCTCGGCACTCCCCGTCGACCACGACTCTGTCGATATAAAGAAATTCTGTTAAGTGTTCCGAAAACCAGCGGTAGTTGCCGTTGTCGTATGCGCGTCCGGCGCCGATCCCTAGTAGGAATGCGACAACCTTGCCCTCTAATTCGATGACGGTTGCGTAATCACTCATGGCAAGGAGTTCTCGATAGCGGTCGGCATTCATGGGGCTCGTAACAGCGACAGCTTCTTGATTCAGGCGCACGATGTCGTCCGAATCTTCAATTGTGGCATCTCGTAAATAGGGCATTGTTTTATTCATTCTTTTATTTGTCTGACTACCTATACTTACCTTTGCTCTGCTAAAAAATCACTTAAAAATGCAAGCTGACTTAGTATTTTGTTATTTTGATTTGTAGTATTGTCGTTTGTTTTCCTACTACTTGTGTGGTGATTTATGGATATGATATTCCCACGGAAAGTGCTATTTTTTACGGGGAATTTACTGGTTTAATTACTATGTTTTCTGAGGTTTGGGGGTAGTGTGGGTGTATGAATATTAGAGGATCAAAAAGATGGGCGGCTATGACTAGGAATACGGCTTTAGGTTTAGCGTTGATGGTTAGTGGGATGGCGCATGGGGAGGAGTCTGGTCTTCCTAAGGAGATGAAGGCGGTGGGGTTTTATGATCATTTGCCGATTACGGATGAGAAGGCGCTGCTGGATGTGACTTTGGAGATACCTAAGGCTGTGGGGCGAGATTTACTGGTGGAGGTGAAAGCGATTGCGGTGAATCCGATAGATTATAAAACGCGGTCTAAGCATGTGGGGTTGATCCCGAACCGGATGATTGTGAAAATCCACGCTCAGAAAGGTAAGGGTGAGGTGGTGAGGAGGGCTATTGAGGAATTGGTGGGTCCTAGCAGGGCTGAGGAAGGTTGTGTGCATTATGAGATGTTGTTAGATGCGGAGAATCCAGAGATTTTTATTATGAAGGAGACTTGGGCAAATGATACGGTGTTGGAAGAGCATAAGAAGACGGCTCATTTTCAGAAATTTCTAGCTGATACTAAGGGAAGTTTGGGCGAGATAGTGGTGAAGAATTTACCTTATGTTGGTGGCTGGGATGCGTCTGGCGTGGTGGTGGATGTAGGCTCTGGGGTGAAGCATTATGAGGTGGGTGATAAGGTTTATTATGCTGGGGATATCACGCGTATTGGTACGAATAGTGAGTATCATTTAATCGATGAGCGGATAGTGGGTAAGAAGCCTGATTCTCTAAGTTTCACTGAAGCAGCAGCTCTGCCATTGACTACGATCACTGCTTACGAGGCGTTGTTTGACCGGTTAGGAATTTCTAAAACTGGTGAGGATAAGGGGAAGAAGATTTTGATTATCGGGGGGGCTGGTGGAGTGGGGTCTATCGCTACGCAGTTGGCTACGAAGGTCGGGAAGCTAGAGGTGATAGCTTCTGCTTCTAGGGATGAATCACGGGCTTGGGTGAAGGAGTTAGGAGCTAAGGTGGTGGTGAATCATCGTAATCCTCTGGATGAGGAGTTGCTGGCACAGGGGATTAAGACGGTGGATTATATTTTAGTGCTGAATCGACTGGAGCAGCATTGGCCAGCGATTGTTAAGAGTATTAAGCCTGGTGGGCACATTGCGTGTATTGTGAATCCGAAGAAGGGGAGTGTGATCGAGTTAGATATGCTGAAGCCTAAGAGTGCGACTTTTGCTTGGGAGTTCATGTTTACGCGTTCTTTGTATGAGACGGATGATATGATCGAGCAGCAGAATTTACTGAATCATGTAGGAAGTTTGATTGATGCAGGGGAGGTTCGGACGACTGTGAATACGGTGCTTAGTCCGATCAATGCTGAAAATGTGCGTAAGGCTCATGCTACGCTGGAGGGTGGTCATGCACTGGGTAAGATAGTGATTGAGAATTGGTAGCTGGTTATATTATAAGAACTAAGCGAAAAGTACGCTTCCACATTGAAACCGCCAGGTAATATTTTTTGGGGCTGTGTAGGAGGTTTTTATTTTGGCTTGTCTGCTTCTATGTTGGCTTGGCGGATGGCTTCTTTGGCTTTGGTGAGTCTGGCGGGCCAATTGAAGGTGGGGGCTGTGGTGGGGTCGTAGCCTGCCATGTGGCCGGTGAGGCGGGTGGTGGGTTTGGTGTAGGTGAGTTCTGTGTCGCGGAAGACTTCTTGGCAGAAGTTTGCTAGGACGGGGTCGTAGGCGATGAGTTCTGCGCGGGTGTTGACGTGGTTGTGGTCGTGGTCTGGTTCGCGGTTGTTTCCGAACCATGACTGGACGCCTTCTGCGAAGTATTCGAAGTGGTTGGTGGCGGCGTATTTGTCTTTCCAGAGTCCGGCTGCGATGGCTTTTTCGTAGGCAGCTTTGAGGCGGGTGTCGAAGGTGGGGTCGACGTTGGTCATGCCACGGAGGTGGATGTTGTGGGCGAATTCGTGGATGAGGATGTTTTCTGATGTGTAGGGATCTCCTTCGTAGCCGAGGAGGTTTTCTTCTCCGCAGGTGCAGTATGGGTCTGCGGTGCTGCCGCCGGTTCCTCTGGCGCGGGCGTCCCAGAAGTCTTTGGCGCTGACATCTTTGTATTGTGATGGGAAGCGTGCGAAGTGGGTGAATTCTGGGAGGTCTGTGGTGTATTCGTTGTGTGCGATGATGCAGAGGCGGGCGCCGCTGTTGATCATGGCTTGGCGGACGTCGTCACGTTTGGATAGCATTTGGTCAACGAGGTAGGCGGCTTCTTTGAGGGCGTATGGGTTGACGGTGGCTGATGCGACGATGGGGAATCCGCCAGCTTCTACTCTCTGGGTGTAGAATGCTGGGGTGTTGTTTTTCTCTTGTGGTGCGTAGCGGTAGGCTTGGACTGGGGAGGTGCTTTCTAGGGTGAGGGTGGTGTTGGTGTCTTGGCCTACGATTTCGAATTTGTGTCCGATGGTGGTGTCGAAGACGAAGTCATCGCCGGCTGCGATGACTCCTTTGGGGGTTTTCTCTCTGTCCTGTGAGATCCAGTAGAGGTCAGCTTTTTCGGTGCTGGCATTGATTACCTGTAGCTTGGGCCTTGGTGGTGTGGCGGCAGGGTCAGTGTCATTTTTCGCCACTGAGACGGTGATGAGGATGATGAGAGTGATGATGCTGAGCTGGAGTAGGACGATGAGTTTCATCAATTAGGAATTTAGGTTGCGGAGTTTTACTGGTTCGTTGGAGTTTTCGATTTTGGTGATGAGGGCTCTGACTTCGTCTACGAGTGGGGCTAGTCCTTTGGCTTCGCTGTGGTTTTCGAGGTCTTTGATGAGTTTGTGGAGTCTTGGGATGACTGGTTTGGCGGCGCTGCCGTAGGTTCCTAGGATTTGGAGGCATTGGCTGACGCGTCTGCGCTTGCCCCATTTGAGGATTTCCATGGTGTCGAAGCAGAGTGCCATGCCTTCTTCTACGCGGTATTTTGCGAGCATTTTGAGTCCGCCGAGGCGGATGGAGCTGGCGAACATGACGCCGGATGGGCTGGGTTCTCTGATGGCTTCGAGGATGGCTGGTAGGATGGGCTTGAGTTCCTCGAAGGTGAGGGAGTTGTAGAGGGATTCTACGGTGCCACGGGTGCGTCCATCTGGGTTGGCGAGGAGCTGCTTCATGACTTTGTAGAGGGTCTCGCGGTCGATGTTTTCTACTGATTTTGAGAGCAGTCCGGGCTTGCCGTAGGTTCCTTTGGCATCGAAGAGGCCGAAGGCTAGGAAGCGCTGGGTGATCTGGAGTGGGTCTGCTGGGTCTAGTGTGGTGGCTAGTTTTAGCAGGGCGGGGATGGCGGCTGAGGCGTCTTTACCGATGTTGGTGAGGGCGTTTGCTGCCTGGATGCGGAGCCATGCGTCATCTTCTTCTAGTAGGGCGATGAGTGGTGTGACGGCGGCTTTTGATTTTTCTTTGAGTGCGCCTAGTGCTTGGCAGGCGCCGTAGCGGGCGTTGATGGAATCACTGCTGAGCATCTCGATGAGTTGTGGGACGACTGTGGCTGAGTCTTCTTTGAGCGCGAGGGCTTCTGAAACTCGGGTGCGGACGGCGGGTGACCAGCTCTGGATGTCTTGGAGTAGCTCGGCGTTGGTTTTCTTGGTGTATGGTGGGATGCCTTCGTCCCAGGCGGAAAATCCGGAGCCTAGTTGGATGTTGTTTTTGAGGTCTTGGCCGGTGATTAGGTTTTTGTCATGGGTGCCTTTTCCGGTGATGTAGAGTTGTTTCTTAGGGAGGGCGTAGGTGAGCATGAAGGTGGAGGTGGAGTCCCATCCTGAGTAGGAGTTTTCGCCTTTGCCGGAGTTGGCTCCGCCTTGGTAGGGGAATTCTCCTTTCCAGGTGCGGTTGAGGTCGTAGAACCAGTCTTGCTGGTTGAGGAATGCGGTGGTGGCTGCATTTCCTGCGCGCTGGCTGCCGAGTGGGCCCCATTGGTAGCTGAAGTAGTTGCCGGTGTGGCCGCGCTCTCTTTCGCCGTATGAGGCGACGGTCATGGCGGAGAAGAACTTGCTCTCGGCGTTCATGTCTTGGAGGTCGAAGATGATGGCGGCCATGGAGTTTTTGCCGTTGTCGTCATGGCGGTCTGAGTTAGGGAAGTGGTCGCCGTAGGGGATGGAGCCTTTGCCGGAGTAGAAGCCGATGAATTTGTTGGCTTTTTTGATGGCGGTGGAGATTTCGTCGTTGGTGACGTTGCATTTCTCGGCTAGGACGAGTGACATGTGGCAGACGAGGCCGGCGGAATTTAGTGCTCCGTATCCCATGAGTGAGCCGTGGAATTTTCCTTTATTTAGCTCTGGCCATGCCATGGAGTGTCCCCATGAGCCGATGAAGCTTTGGCCTTTGGCGATGCTGGTGGAGTATTCTTTGATGGCTGGGAGGATGGCTTTGTCGCCTGTGGCGAGGTAGTATTCTGAGAGGAAGAGGTTGGTGTATCCCCAGCCCCAAGAGACCATGCCTGTCTGGGCGGAGAGCTCTAGTTTGAGGTCTGCTGGTGCGTAGGCGTGGGCGTATTTCTGGATGAGTTCGAGGTATTTAGAATTTCCTGATGCGAGTAGGGCGAGGAGGTCATTGAGCTCGATGATCTGGGTGCTGCTGTATCTGGTTCTGCCGCCTTTGCTGAGCCATGAGGGGTCGTTGAGGGAGGCTAGATTATTTTCAAGTTTGGCGGCGATGAACTCGCAGCCGGCTTCTAGGATGGAGGCTGATTTTGGGCAATCGTAGGGTGAGGTGGCGCTGCGTGCGCCGAGGGGTTTGAGCTGGAGGGTGACGTTTTCTGTTTTGCCGTCTCTCCATCTGACGAGTGAGAGTTTGCCATCGGTGGATTCTGCGGTAGCGATGGCGGTTCCTAGTATATGGCGCGGGTCTTGATCAAATTTTACATCATTGATGCCGAGAATGATGTCACCTTTTTGGAACGTGCCGTCTGCGGGTGAGTTTTTGTCTACTTTGGTGATGAAGATTTGGTCGGCTTTGGTGGTTTCTAGCTTCCATCCCCACATCCATCCGCGCAGACCTGTGGGTCCGAGGTTCCAGTCGTGTTTATCGCCTATTTTGTCTCCCTTGGTAAAGTCTGGGACGGGGTCGAGAGTGGATTTTGGGGCACTGTAGAGCGGTAGGGTGAGGCTGGCGCTGGCGAGTGCTAGGGCGATAATTTTGTTGGTGATGTTGGTGGATGAATGCAGTTTCATGACGTTATTACTTTTAAGATGTGTTTTGGATACGGGAGGGGTGGTGTGATTTATTAGATCCAGGTGACTTCTGGGGGCATGTTGACGAATGTGCCGTCGATGCAGAATGGCTTGCCGTCTAGGGTGACGCGTGAGCCTTCGCCGAGTGAGGCGATGAGGTCCCAGTGGAGGGCGCTTTTGTTGGTGTTACCGGTTTCTGGGTAGCCTGCGCCGAAGGCGAGGTGGAATGAGCCTCCCATTTTTTCATCATAGAGGATCTGGCCGGTGGCGCGGTCGATGGCGCGGTTGGTTCCGAAGGCGACTTCGCCGATGCGGCTGGCTCCTTCGTCTTGCTTGAGCATGGAGATGAGGAAGTCTTCGCCTTGGTCAGCGGTGACTTCTGTGGCGACTCCGTTTTCCATGACGATGCGGGCATTCTGGACGGCGTGGCCTTGGTAGACGCAGCGTTTGTCGAAGACGACGACTCCGTTGGCACCGCCGTTAGGGGCGTTGAGGTTGGGGCCTGAGTAGACTTCTCCGTCTGGGAAATTTTTGCGGCCTGGGCTGGAGAGCCAGCGCATGTTCTCGATATTTACGGTGAGGTCTGTGCCGGCTGGGGTGTGGAAGTGGAGTTCGCTGCCGGTCATGAGGCTTTCTGCGAGTTGGGTCTGCCAGCGGTCGAGTTCTTGCCAGAATGCGACTGGGTCTTCGTGGTCGAGCTGGCAGGCTTTGATGACGAATTGGGAGTAGTCCTTGAGGCTCATGCCGGCGTCTTGGGCGTAGGCATTGGTAGGGTATAGAGTGGTGGTCCAGAGGAGGGGCTTGAGGTCGGTGTTGATGGTGGGATCATCTGCGACGGCGGCGCGCTGGAAGAAGAGTTCGCGGTTGGCTTTGTTGGCACGGGCGGCGCGCTGGGGGATAGCGGGGTCGAACTTATCCATGGTGCGGAGGTTGGTGTTGGCTCCGAGGTTGATGGTGGCGTCTACGAGCTCGGTCTCTAGTTTGGCGATGGGGTTTTCCCAGTCGAGTTGGTCACCGTTTGCGAGTTCGTAGTAGGTTTCGGTGAGTGATTCTGGCGCGCATTTGACGATGGGTAGGCCACCGGCTTCGAGGACTTTGCGGTAGACTGCTTCGAGTAGTGGAGTGGCTTCTGGTTGAGCGGTGATGCGGACGACGGTTCCGGGCTGGATGTTGGTGGCGTGTCGGACGAGGACATCTGCCCAGCGTGTGAGGTGTTGGTTGGTTAGCATGTGTGGTGTTGTTTGGTGAAATGTTTGAACAAGGGAGGTAAATTAAGAGTGTTGCTCGAAGCTATAGCAGATCATCTGCCATTATAAAGTCTCTGGATAAAAAGATCAGCTTTCGTAACGTTTATTACGACGTATTAACTAAGGAAATTGATACTCGGTCAAAATTTTACGAGAATCTCCTAGGGTTAGAAATTGACCCTGTAGCAAGATTCTGGCTGTGGAAATGAAATAATGAGTATATAAGGGGTAAAAATTGACCCATTAGTTTATTATTTTATCTGTTATTCTCTGGTATGAGAATATTTATTGTGCACAATACCAAATACAAGGTGCGCTTTCATGTAGGACGAATTTTCTAATTCTAAATGACTGCGGACTTTTCATACACACAATAAAATCAATTATAAAAACTTATGAAAACTAAAGGACTAATAAAAAAAGGAATCCTGGCTCTAGCGGTAAGCTGCTCTAGTGCACAGGCTGGAATCGTTTTAGGGACGACTGAGCCATCTGCTGATGTCTTGGTCGATGAGATCTACGGGACTCTACGAGTTAATACGATCATCAACTCTACAGCATCTCAGGGATCACGTGGTAGCGGATTTTCAGTAGCAGGTACTGGGCAATTTGACATTTCAGCCATTGTTATAGATGCGGGAGGTAACGGTGCTTTGGCTACAGGGTTCGAGTTTACTGTCTCCATCATACAAGCAGCTAGTGGTGAGACTGCTTACGACCAAACATTTACTGCAGTGGGTGGATCTAGTGTGACTAATGCTCAATTTACTTCAGCAATAGGCGGCAGTCTTGTCGGTGAGGAAACTTTTGCGGCAGATGGGTTGGTAACGGCAGCTAATCAATACCTCACATTTGAATTCACTAATGCGATACAAGTAGATGCAGGTACCGAGTATGCAGTGATGATACAGACCAATGGACTGTTTAATCAACGTGAAGGTAATAACGTAACAGGTGATTTGAACAGAATTTTGTTTAATACTGCTTCAACACAGACCCCTGATTCGTCCACAGATGGGAGTAGAGGACTACGCTTCTCTGTTTTAGGAACAGCCGTTCCAGAGCCGTCATCAACAGCACTTTTAGGTCTTGGGGGGCTTGCTTTGATCTTACGTCGACGTAAGTAAGGGGTATTCCTTATTTGAACTTAAACATTTCAACCACCTTTGCTTTTTTGCGAGGGTGTTTTTTTTGGTTTATTAAAATGAGTCATGAACATGATCAAATTATTGTATTGGGGTTTTAATTTTGATAAGTTTTGAGGATGATGAAAAAACTATTTAGTAGTGTGTTGGTTTGTGGGGTGTTGTCGGCTTCTGGGTTGATGGCGGATGGTGAGGAGAAGCGTCCTAACATTTTGTTTATTCTTGCGGATGATCAGTCGCCGTTTGATCTGAAGGTTTATGATGCGGGGTCGAAGTTGGAGACGCCGGTGTTGGATAAGTTGGCGGCTGAGGGGATGGTGTTTGATGGTGCTCATCAGATGGGTGCATGGGTTGGGGCGGTGTGTACGCCGTCGCGGCATATGATTATGTCTGGGCGGACGGTGTGGCATCTTCCTGGGAAAAAGAGCCGTAATCCACTGACTGCAGATCCTAAGTATGTGCCGACTGATCTGGCGGATCATACGATGGCACCGGTGTTTAATGCGGCGGGGTATGATACGATGCGGACTTGTAAGAAGGGGAATAGCTATGGTGCGGCGAATAAGAAATTCACGGTGGTGCATGATGCTACTAAGCGCGGGGGGACTGATGAGTCTGGGAGTGGTTGGCATGGTGAGAGGGTGCTGGAGTATCTGAAGGAACGGGAGGCTAGTAAGGATAGTGATCCATTTTTGATCTACTTCGGGTTCTCTCATCCGCATGATACACGAGATGGGAAGCCTGAGTTGCTGGCGAAGTATGGGGCGGTGAATCATAAGGATGAGACGAAATTGCCGAAGTTGAATGCTAAGCAACCGCCATTGCCGGTGAATTACTTGCCGAAACATCCATTTGATAATACGCATATGAATGTGAGGGATGAGGTGAGAGTGAGCGGTGTCTGGAAGAACCGCGATGAGAGTACGATTCGGAATGAGTTGGGGCGTGAGTTTGCCTGTAGTGAGAATATTGATATTCAGGTTGGTAAGGTTTTAGCTCAGCTTGAGGCGATGGGTGAGCTGGATAATACGTATATTATTTATACTGCGGATCATGGGATGGCGATTGGTCGTCATGGGTTGCAGGGGAAGCAGAATCTTTATGAGCATACATTTAGGGTTCCGTTTATTGTGAAGGGGCCTGGGATCAAGCCGGGGACGCGTGCTAGGGGTAATGTTTATCTGTTGGATGTGCTGGCTACGCTTTGTGATCTGACTGGCGTGAAGCCGCCTGAGACGAATCAGGGGATTAGTATGAAGCCGATTTTGATGGGTGAGAAGGAGAGTGTGCGGGATGTGCTGTATGGGGTTTATTGTGGTGGTGACTTGCCTGGGATGCGGTGTGTGAAGAAGGATGGATGGAAGCTGATTCAGTATGAGTCAACGAAGTCTGGTGCGAAGTCTACTCAGTTGTTTAATCTGAGGGAAAACCCTAATGAATTGATCGAACAGCATCATTCGGCTGAGGTGATAGAGCTAACAAAACATACCCCTAACGAGAACCAGAAGAACTTAGCGGGTGATCCCGCGTATGCTGAGAAGTTGAAGGAGATGCAGGCTGTTTTGTTAGAAGAGATGCGTGGGCATAATGATCCGTATCGCTTTTCAAACCAGCCTGATGACGGATTGAAGAAGCCTGATGCAGCTGCGAAAAAGAAAAAGAAGAAGTGAAAACCAATCACTATTTAACAACTTACTAAGAAAAAAGCCGCTCTATGCAGATAGAGCGGCTTTGATTTTAAAAGAGTTTACGTAAGGCGTTAGGAATAATTATTTCCTACGGCGTAGCATGAAGGCAAGTCCTCCAAGGCCGAGAAGGGCAGTGGATGAAGGCTCTGGAACTAAGCGAACTTGTAGATCGGAACCGACCACTTGTTTTTCCCAACCTGCAGAAGTAGCAGCTGAGCTAAGAGCAAGGCCATTGTCAGTGAGAGCACCTTCCCAAGACATGACAGTTTGCCAGACGTTGGTTACAGCACCACCTGCATCATAGAGGTCCAGAATAGAGCCTGATTCGAAGGTTACGTTTCCGGCTCCTACGCCTGTGCCAGTGGTTACATCAACTAAGATGAGTGTTGAACCTCCTGCATCGAGTCCTAGTTTTAGTGTTCCTCCAGAGGCCTGATTCCAAGATCCATCAAGAGATCCATTAGAGCCGATTCCAATGGTGGAGGCATTACTGCCGACTACGCTAAACGTACCACCGCCGCCTACACCAACTCCAATACGAGAGGTAAATGATCCACCTGATATTTCGTAAAGTCCAGTGGCTCCACCAACTCCGACTTCCATTGAGGAGCCACCTGCGATGCCCATGAAGGAATTACCTCCACGAGATGCAGCAAAGCTACCATCAGTTTGAGTAATTGTGCCGTTACCTGCAGCACCGTTACCCACTACGACGATGTGACCTACGTTATATACGGTGGAAGCTCCAGATACATTGACTGTGCCAGTGCTTCCGTTACCTATATAATTACGTGTGGTGTTTCCAGAAGCACTATCAGAGTGATTACCAGCAGTAATGTTAAGTGTTGCCCCACCTTCAACGTTGATTCGATTAGAGTTACTGTCTACTGTACGGTCGACGGTGAAAAGACCGTTGATAGTTGCTGTTGTACCAGCAGCTGGTGCTAGATCATCATCCCAGTTTAAAGCGGTCGAATATTCTGTGTCTGCGCCACCTCCGTCCCAAAGCGCAGCTTGTGCGTTAGATGCCACGAGGACACCACTGAGGGCACCTATGGTTAATATGTTGAGTTTTGATTTTTTCATAATTATTTTTGCTTTCTATTGTTTTTATCAAAGGCTCTATTCAATGAGCCTATGTTAGAGTGCAAATGAGTCTATAGGGAGGTAGCTAGCATTCAATCTATTTTCTAGTAATCGTGTTTGAATAGACGTTTGGCTAAGCATAAGAATGACAGTAATTTATGACTTAAGTGTGTAATGCGATCGTAGTGTCATTACTTAATTAATTTGATAGTATGTGGCTTTTTTTGTGGTTAACTTATTTATAGTGAGTATGATATGAGTTTGTGTTTTGAGTGAGTACGTCCATTGGGTAGAAAAATATGGGTTAGTCCCTAAGGGATACATGTAATTTTAAAGCAGTTTTAGATGACTCATAGACGTAAAAAGGTAACTAATTTGGCGTGATAAGTAAAAATTTATGCCTGACTCTAAACTTGGATGTTGAACAGATTCAATGCGTAATGTGAATTTAAGGGGTGGGTGTTTTCTTAGTCGGGTTTTTTCTGAGAAAATAGCCATTTCAGGACTTCTGGGTTGTTGTAGGTTCTGGTCCAGGAGTTGTGGGCTACGCCGGGGTATTCGGTGTAGTTTGGGGTGCCGCCGGCTTTTTTGATGGCGGCGATCATGTCTCTGGAGCGTGAGGTTTTGACGGCGGTGTCTTTGTCGCCGTGGAATGCCCAGATGGGGAGCTTAGTGAGTTTGGCGGCTTGGGCGGTGTCGCCTCCTCCGCAGATGGGGATGGCGGCGGCGAAGAGGTCTGGGTGCCGCTGGATGAGGTCCCAGGTGCCGAAGCCGCCCATGGAGATGCCGGTGATGTAGATGCGCTGTGGGTCTACGGGTAAGGTTTTGATTTTTTCTTGGAGCAGCTGGGTGGCGAGCTGCATGTTGGTGGATGGTTCAGGTGGCATGGTGTGGGAGAGGGCTCCCCAGGGGGCGTTGACCCATTGATGGTTTTTGGGGCATTGGGGGGCGATGATGAAGGCGTTTTGGTTGGATTTTTCTGAGTAGTTTAGGAGTTCTTGAGCACCGTGCTTGAGTTGTTTTTGGTTGTCATTTCCTCTTTCGCCAGCGCCATGGAAGAAGAGTACGAGTGGGTAGAGTTTTTTTGGGTTTAGATCTTTGGGAATGTGGATTCGGTAGTTGAGAGATTGTTTGTCGGCAGACTCGTAGGTCATGGCTGCGAATTTCTCTTGAGCGGCGTGGGTGATGCCACAGAGTAGGAATCCAATTAATAATAGCTTCATATCCATCAGTAGATAGCGGAATATGAGGGAGTGAACGATGCTAAAATGATTTGGTCTGGCGAAAAGTTATCATTTGCCTATCGGCTATAGTCTGCAAGAGTAGATGTGCAGATGGGTAATGAAGAAATAGAAGCTGGTGAGTGGGCGATAGAGGCGGAGAATATGCGGGTGGATTATGGCAATACGGTGGCGGTGAAGGGGCTGACTTTGAAGATTCCGTATGGTGAGGTTTATGGGCTGGTGGGGGCGAACGGGGCTGGGAAGACGAGTACATTTAGTGTCTGGGCGACGTTGATCAAGCCGACTTATGGGAATGTGAAAGTAGGTGGTGTGGACATCTTGGAGAATCCGGATAAGGCGAGGAAGATGATGGCTTACATGCCGGATCTGGCTCCGGTTCCTAGTGATCTCAAGGTGTGGGAGTTTTTAGATTTGTTTGCGCGGAGCTATGGATACTCTGGGCATGAGGGGAAGGAGCGGTGGACGGATTGTCTAAAGATGGTGGATCTGTGGGATAAGCGGAATGATTTTTGTAAGAATTTATCACGAGGTATGAAGCAACGTGTGAATTTAGCGAAGGCTATCATCCATAACCCGAAGGTGATCATACTAGATGAGCCGGCGAGTGGGATGGATCCGCAGTCGAGGGCTAAGTTGAGGGTGATCTTGAAGAAGATGGCTTCTCAGGGGACTACGGTGGTGGTGAGTTCGCATATTTTAAATGAGCTGAGTGACATGTGTAGCTCGGTGGGGATCTTACATCACGGGGAGTTGATCGATAATGGTGAGCTGCAGCAGGTGGTGGATAGAGGAGAGGGTGGAGAGTCGCAGATGTTGATCTTGGTAGCTGGTGAGCAGGTGGAGAAGATAGCGGAGTTGAAAAAGTTGTTAGATGAGAAGCTTGCGGATAAAAATTTAGAGGCTGTGATTATGAAAGGTGGCGTTGTTGTTACTGTGCAGGGAGGAATGGATGAACAGGCGGCATTGCTAACGCGGTTAGTGGGTGAGGGGATACAGATACGTTCCTTTGCTCCAATTGGGTCTGGGATTGAACAGAGATTAATGGAGATCAATAGATAGTATGAGATCAGGAATAGAAGCTCAGGAAGCGAATGCTAATTTGAAGCCAGTGATGTTTTGGCAGCTGTATAAGAACCCGATCTTACTTCGGTATGTTAGATCTAGATTGCGTTGGAGCGGGTTGTCAGCGGCGTTGATTTTGACCTTGGTGATTACGGTGTTCACCTTTGTCATCAGTTATAATGGAGCGGTGAGGTTTTCCTATGAGAATAGTGTGAATGCTTATCGTGCGGCTTTTTTGCCAGTGTTTATGATCCAAGTGATCATTATGATGTTTATAGGAACTGGCTCGGTGGCAAGCGGGATCACACAGGAATATGAGGATGGTATGGTGGAATACCAGCGGCTGACGCCAATGTCTCCTATGGCTAAAATCCTAGGCTATTTATTTGGTCTGCCGATACGGGAGTGGTTTTTGTTTCTAGTGACTTCGTTTTTCATAGGGATCATTGTGGTCAAAGGAGAAGTGCCTATGGACTCGGTATGGCGGGTTTACTCGGTATTCTTTCTATCGATCATTCTTTATCATTTGATGGCATTGGTGGTGGTGCATAGCATGAAGAAAAAGCGTGTTGCGGGGCGTGTGATTCAGTTGTTGGTGGTGGTATTGTATTTTGTGTTTCCGCTACTTTCTCAGTTTGGATTGGTATTCTTTGAATACCTAACTGTTAGGCCGATTTTGAAGGAAAACATCTTGGAGTATATTCCGAAGGGTGTGAATATGCGAAGATTATTAGATTTGGATGGTGGGGCATCGACCGTGCCATTTTTTGATCATCAGTTGAAGGCATGGAGTTTCTCGATGATTTTGATGACGTCGTTGACGGTTTCGTTTCTTTTCATGCTCAATAGGCGATGGAAGGATGTAACGAGCCATCTCATGAGTAAGCCATTTGCGCTGATATTTTTTGGCTTTTTCATGCTATTTCTTATCGGGAACACGTTGCCAATCGCTAAGGAGGGTGACATGAGTATCACTAAGAGCTTTGTTGAAATACGTGAGAAATCGTTGCTCGATAGGATTGAACAATTCAGGGATAGAGAGTCGGTTCGGAAAGCATTCGAAACTCGTCTAGAGAGATACCGAGAGAAGACTCGTGGTGGGCAACCAGCAGCAGATGCGCCGGTAGCACAGACTGTGTTTGGGTCTGTGTGTGTGATGTTTGCGTGTCTTGTTGTTTATGTGATGACCCCTAAGAACGAGAAATACCTACTTGGGCTAAGGCGAGCTAAAAATTTAAACAAGAAGTGGATACCTTTTCATTGGGATGAGGCGCCGGGGTTACTGTCTACACTATGTGTGATGGTGTTGCTTGTAGTGACGCTGTTTTGCTTTAGCACGACTTTGTATAATGCGCCAACGATGCCGACTAAGATCCGAGAATTGATTCCGTTTATCCCTGTAGTCTGCCTGTTTGCGAGTGTCGTGGTATTGGTATTTTATTTGGTGTTTGAGGCGTGGGAGAACAAGGGGTTATTCTTGTTGATCTTATGCATCTGGGTGCTGCCGATTATGGTGGCTATGGTCGTGGCGGTGCAGTCTAACCATTACTCAACATTGGTCTGGGTGTCATCGGTTTCTCCGATAGCTGCGTATGGCTATGGGATGTCAGAGGCGATGACGTTGCCGGTGAGAGAGGCGTTCTATGTAAGCTTCGGGTTGCAAGTTTTGATTGGAGGGTTTGCCGGATTAGCTTTGTATACTAAGAAAATGAATGGCCGTAAGGTGCTGTTAGAGCAGCCGGTCGATTAATAGGTCGTGTGATTCGATGGGGATATTGCCTGTGGTAACGACCTGGCAGGAAAATACGACTCCGAGTGTGATCGCATCTGGGCGTTTTCTAAGGAGGTAGCGGTCGTAAAATCCGCCGCCTTTTCCTAATCGTTCGCCGTTGATAGAGTAGGCATAGGCTGGGCAGAGGAAGAGGTCGATTGTTTGTGGAGCCACAACTTTATGGATTGATTCATTAGGTTCGCGAATGCCGTACTCAGACATTTTCATTTCTAGTAGATCATCGACTGTATAGAATTCCATTTGGCCTCCAGCAGCACATTTTGGGTAGCAAAAACTTACCTCTGGTGCTGTTGAGTGGAGGGCGTCGAGGTTCATTTCATATGGCATGGCGGCATAACTAGCTACCGTCTTGATGCTTGGCGATGATTTGAGGAAGTGGGTGATCTTCTCAACCATTTGCTGAGATTCTAGGACTTTCTCGATGGTGGGCATTGCAGCTAGTAGACGTTTGATTTGCGTCCGGAGCTGTTGTTTGGTGGGTTTATCTTCAGTCATCCTTGGCCCAATGTTTAGATCGCTCGACGGCTTTATCCCAGCGTTTTCGTTGGGAGGCTAAGTCTTTATTCCATGGACTAGGGGAGAAGCTGACGTCTTCTTGCCAGAGTGCGGTGATTTGCTCTTTAGATTCCCAGAAACCTACTCCAAGGGCGGCAAGGGCGGCGGCTCCAAAAGCGGTGGTTTCAATGTTTTTAGGGCGGACTATTTTGCACTGCATCTGGTCTGCTTGTATACGCATGAGTAACTTGCTGATACAAGCGCCTCCGTCTACTCTGAGTTCTGATACCTGAATGGAGCTGTCTTTAGCAATGCATTCTAATAGTTCTGTGGACTGGAAGCTCACAGCCTCAAGAGCCGCTCGGCAAATATGTGCCCGAGTGGTTCCACGGGTCATTCCTTGGATACTTGCCCGTGCGAATGGATCCCAATGGGGAGCTCCAATGCCTGTGAAGGCTGGCACGAAGACGACTCCGCCGTTGTCATCGACTGATTTGGCGAGAGTATCAAATTCGTAGACATCTTTGACGATTTTTAAGCCATCACGTAGCCAACCGAATATGGCACCGGCCATGAAGACAGAGCCTTCGAGGGCGAATTTGCGTTTGCCATTTAGTTGCCACGCCACTGTGCTCAGTAGTCCTTGATTGGATTGAACGATGCGCTCGTCGGTATTCATGAGCATGAAGCAACCGGTTCCATAGGTGTTTTTAATCTGTCCTGGTTTGAAGCATCCTTGGCCGAATAGTGCGGCTTGTTGGTCTCCTGCGATGCCTGAAATGGGAACTCCTGACCATTTCCCGATCTCTCCAGAGCTGTCGACTATTTCTGGAAGCATTGATCTTGGGACGCAAAACATTTCTAACAGGTCGTCATCCCACTTTCCGGTGTGGATATTATAGAGTAGTGTTCTGCTGGCGTTGCTTGCGTCAGTGACATGAGATTTTCCTCTGGTGAGATTCCAGATGAGCCAGCTATCAATAGTGCCCAAGCAGAGTTTGCCTGCTTTTGCCTTATCTCTAGCTCCTTCTACATTGTCTAGTATCCAGCGTATTTTTGTGGCTGAGAAATAGGGGTCGGCATTGAGTCCCGTGAGTGAGCGGATTACTTTTTCTACACCAGCGTCCTTGAGTTGTTGGCAAACTTTAGCGGTGCGGCGGTCTTGCCAGACGATGGCGTTATGAATCGGCTTTCCTGTGGCTCGATCCCAAACCACTACGGTTTCGCGTTGGTTAGTAATGCCGATACCTGCGACGTCTTTTGCGGTGATACCCGCTTGAGTCATTACGTCTAGCATAGTGCCTAGCTGGGTTTGCCAGATTGCTTCAGCATCATGCTCAACTAATCCAGGCTCGGGATAGATCTGAGTGAATTCTTTTTTATTCACCGCTACCACCTCACCATTCTTATCAAAGACCACAGTTCGCGAACTTGAGGTCCCTTGGTCCAGTGATAAAATGTATTGAGCCATATAACACTATAATAGACCATTCCCTCTACGGTGAGTCAATAGTAGAGAATTATGATGAATTGTTTTCATCGTAATCTGTTGTAAATCAATGTTAATAACTTAAAATAAGTTTGCTACGATTACGTAATTGTCACATGATTATGTTTGAGAATCAGATTATTAGGAGCTAGTTTTTATGCATGGATAATATATACATTATACATACATGTGAATGGCTAGCATAGGCAACCTATCCCGATTATAAAATGAAAGCTTACCAAAATCGACAAACACGAAGAAAGATCCATAAGGCAACCAGTGGTGCTCGTGGTTCTGATAGAGGCTTTGCTCTCATCTCGTGTATAGCCATCATGAGTCTCCTGCTGATGTTTAGCGTGGCCATTTTGAAGCTATCAACAATTGAAACTAGACAAGCCAATGAATCTATTGCCCAAGAAGAGGCACGAGCAAATGCGCGGCTAGCTTTAGAAATGGCACTGGCCCAACTCCAGTATGCGACTGGAGCAGACCAAGTAGTCACAGCTCGTGCTGATCTTCTTTCTAATGACCAAACGATTTCGAACAAAAACTGGGTCGGAGCATGGAGCACTACTTTCAAGCAAAATAGCATTGATCCAGCATGGCCACTGATAGGTCAAAAAACAGACAGCGGTAACGCCATCTATGCGCATGAGGGAGCTTACTCCGACCTCAGAGAGACCGTCTCATTGCTCACTGATGGAAAATGGAAAAATGAGCTTCTCATTGATTGGCTAGTGAGTTCGCCTGCGGAAAAATTTGACCCATCCATCGTCTTGGATCCAACTGATGAAAGCGTGATAGAAATCCTTGGGAAAGGTACACTTGGGGAGTCGATCGTTGAGCCTGATTACATCGCAGACCGTGTGTTGGTGAAGAAAATTGATATCAGCGACGAGTCTGCGATAGCTTGGTGGACGTCTGATAATAACCAGAAAGCGAGTGTCAAACCACGACAGATCAGCGATGCTGAAAATGAAATTACCTCAAGTCCGATCGAGAATCCGAAGTTCATTCAGCTAGATAGTGCATACCCATTTGAAGACTTCCAAGAGAAGGCAATATCTAAGAAGGATAAGATCATTTCTCTAGATTCATCTCACCTTTCCCAAGATGCCCCACTCAGCGCGAAGGAGTCATTGGGGCGTTTCACTCATGATCTTACTTATCATTCGCCGGGCATGTTTATCAACACTGCTAAGGGTGGATTTCAGCGAGATCTTACGCCGTTGTTGTTTGCCAAGAAAGGGGATAAAACGGTTGAGTTCGTGGCTCCTAGCAGCAGGGTTTCTGATACCGCATTCAGCTCAGATTATCCTATTATAGCCAGTAAATACCACGATGTCCTAGCTCCTACATTTTCTGCACTTCGTTATTGGGGACTTCAGAGATACAGCGCTGGAAACACCATCGACACTACTCTCTCAAACAGTGCAAGCAGAGTGAGATCGAGTACAAACTGGGCACACAATCAGAGTGATGGGGTTACCTTTGAGTCTGTAGATTGGGCCGCTGAGATGCCAAAGACCCACCCATTGATGACGGATTCACGATGGCACTATTATTTCTCTATCAACGGTAGTAGTATCCGTACCCACATCATCCCTAGAGTCTGTCTTTGGAATCCATACAATACGGAAATGGAAATCGACGAAATGGTGGTTATGATGCCAAATCCATTTTATAAAGCTTCTGGTGGATTTCATTTTTACTTCGAAGATGGCGAGGTGCAACGAGTGCAAAATGATACGCCGAATAGCAGTGATTATATTCACCAATGGGTTAAGAAGCAAGCCAGTCCAATAGGAGATCTTTACAAATCTAGGCTCCAAGCGACAGATCTATTCCCTGAAAGACGCTACTTAGCATTCACTCTTAAGGGCGCGACTCTAGCACCTGGCGAGTGCCATGTATTTTCACCTAGTATCTCATCACCTGATGTGGCGGCGGGAGGAGTAAGTCTATCTGCCTATGAGCCAGATAATATAGCTAAAAACACTCTTAGCTCGGATGCTGTTCAAGGTGAGGATCATTTCTATTTTGACATAGCATCCACACAGATCGAGATACAAACTTCATCATCTTGGAAGACGCTATCAAGTTCTACTCAGAGCAAACTGAACCTAGAGATGATTCATGACTATCGTCCGGAGACTGGTGAGTTGGTAGAAAATTTCCCCTTCATCCTCAAAGCATCAAATGGAACGATTCCATCACTGAGCGACCTGTTGACATCTAGATCTCACCCTACTCTCCAGCTTATAAATAATGGAACAGGAGGAGTTGCTCCATCCTACTATTTCTCCTACACGGGGTCACCGTGGGGGAGTGCTAATACGATCGGCTCGTTTGGATCGATGCAGAGTTTCCAGGATGCGCCCTATAAAGATGCGCCGGGAACTCATCAAGTAGGTGCGAAATTAGTCTGGCTAGATGAATCAACTACAGAAGGAAATAGAGCACCACTTCGCTACGGGACGTCGTCAACGACTCGTTGGGATAAGGATCATATGGCCTATCATCCTGCTACCATAGCTAACTGGAATGTCAGAGCCCAGCTTACCTCCAGATCTCCTATCGCACAATGTGCCGAAAAATGGTATTTGTTTAGCACAGGTCCATGGATTCTTCAGTTCATCCCTAAGACTCCTCAGGATGCGAACGATAGTCCACAGTTAAACTATAATGGTACGGCCTTTGTAAAAAACCCGCTCGGGTTGGCTGTGAATTTCTCTTCCTCACCAAATGTGGTTCTCTTTGATCTTCCGCACCGTGAGCATGGAATTCATTCGCTGGCAGCCATGCGCCACGCGATGCTCAGTCCCTATTCATGGCACCCTAGTTATATCATCGGCCACTCACTAAGAGACCCGCATGCACCAGCTGATACCACAACTCATCCGGAAGTGGTGAGTTCAGCCGGATCCGGTGGTTTAAATCACTGGGATCAGCACATTGGAGGTTATAAAGCAGGATTTAGTTATGGAGCATCGAACGAGAAGAACGACTCGCAGGACTTACTCCAGATAGGTAGTGCTGCAGTTACGAGAAGTATCGATTCCACTTCGCTTAGCTCTAACAATGATATTCTTCCCTACGATGTAGCGTATGAAGTGAATCAGAATATCTGGGATGATTACTTCATTTCTGCTCTCCCACTTGATGCTAACACAGATAAATTCTCGTCACTCACTCCACTAAACCAACGCAACCAGATCAACCCAGCTAGCGAGATCTCCCTAACCAGTCTAACAGAAGACCTCACACAAGATGCAGACTCTGCTGACACAGGGTTCTGGCTCAATGGATATTATTATAGAAAGGACAATGCCTTTAACCTCAACTCGACCTCAGTTCCGGCTTGGACTGCATTTCTTTCAGGAACGTTAGGCATCAACCGCGAACTTAATGATGGAACTTCACTCAACAACGGGCTTGCTGGATTCGCTAGGTATAGAAAGCCTTCTGGAGCAGCTGACTCAGATCAACTAGACCCAGAAAATACTGATGCTTGGAAAGGTTTACGTTCTCTTACAGAAGATGAAATGGAACGGCTCGCCACAGCGATAGTGGATGAAGTAAAACTCCGCGGGCCATTCATCTCAGTCGCAGATTTCGTAAACAGAAGGCTCACCGATCGAGATGATGAGACATCGCAGATGGGAGCACTAGATGCCGCCATTTTCAAAGCAGAGCTGAATAAATCTTTTTACGATCTCAATCAATACGATACTAGCGTGATTAATCGCGGATCTGATAGCGATTCCAGAGACAACAACGAGAGCACCTTTAAAGATGAATATCTCTACTCATCAGGTGGTAGCACGACCACTAGCCAAGCGGCAACCAAGACTTGGGGGCTACCTAGCTTCCTGATGCAGTCAGACTTGCTAGAGCCACTTGCGCCCGCACTTACTACCAGAGGCGACACCTTCACTATCCGTGCCTACGGGGAATCTAAACGCAATGGAAAAGTTGTCGCCCGTGCCTACATTGAGGCCATCGTAGAGCGCAGTCCGCATTATATCCAGCACCAGTACATCGACGACACAGCCACTAACAATCAAGCCAACCTACCTACCGACTCCGTCATTGAAATAGACCCTCTCACCGGAAAAATCACGGAAGGAAACCTAACTGAAATCAACCAAACACTAGGCAGGAAATACCGCATTAAGTCATTCCGTTGGTTGAACAAAGGAGAAATATAAGTGGAATCATCGAACCAAATTTAACCTCAGAAAATAATTCTGTCCCTTCTTAGCATTCTGTCTAAACTACCTAACTTAAAGTAATGAAAACTTACCTCCATAAAATTCTCTTCATCTCGCTTTCCTGCTCGCTCATCTCTGGAGCACAGGAAAAAGCGAAGAAAAAAGAGATTCTGCCAGCTAAGCTAGCCATCATCGCGATTGGTCCCAAGCCACCACGAAGATATGGCGGTGATGGAGGGAAGGGATCTAAGTCAGCTGGCGCTATGCTTCCGCCCCATCCTGGTGAAATTCCTCCAAGAAGGTTACATTTTGACGTAACAAAGAAGAAGAAAAACTCATCGACAAAGACTGACGATAAAGAGCCAAAGCAAAGCTCCATCAACGTCACTTTCAATAACCCATCTCATTTCATAGAGGTTCCGCCTAATAAAACACTGAGCCTTCAGCGCAGGGAGCAAAGCGAGTATAGTAAGTATATTAGTATCGGCCCACTTCAGCCAGGATCTATGACGGTGATACTTCTAAGGCCGACCGGAACAGGTTTCAAGCGCTGGGTCTCCGAACCTACGCAGCACAAAATCAATCTCTTCGCTGATTCACTCAAGAACAAGAAACTGGCTATTCTTAATCTCAGTCGCCGCCCGATAAAGAGCATTTTTCATGATGACAAAAAGATGATCACATCTGGTGGATTTCAAGCCTATGAGAGCATCGAGGGTTTAGAGCTACACCGCATGGCAGCGGCTTATGGACAAGAAGATAAAATTATCTACAACACCGCTCTAAGGCTGAACAAAAGCAACCGCCTTCTTTTCTACGTCCTTTATGACGCTAATCCTAACACTAACGATGGAAGAACTGTAGGACTCTTCCGAACTAGTGTGGAGCCTGAGGTGAAGCCAGAGCCAACTTCGGAGAAGGAGCAACAGATTCCTGAAGAACTTCCGACTGAGTTATTAAAAGGAACTGTTTCGGAACTTTAAAGCCGAGGAATGGCTTGCTCTGGAACTTACTCGCGACTTTATCCGCGAAGTCCTTTGTTTCTTAATTAGTTGGGATGTTGTAAAAAAATGGGATTTTCTTGTAACCTAGTGTAGGTTAACTTCTAATTATAACCAGAATCTAAATTCCAACTAACTATGAAACTAAAGTCACTATTACTCTCAACCGTGCTCGTTGCCTCCCCGTGGATAGCAAGTGCCCAAGCCGGCAAGAAGGCGGACCTCCAAGACGTTACTAAAAACCTCGACATGGATGGTGAATTCTTCGTTGCTAACAGTATTGCTGGAGACATCAGCGCACTCACAGCGATCGGTAACGATTTTGTGAAAACGGCGCAAGAAAATGGCCACAAGCGCATCCCTAAAGACCTCAATGTCAAGGCGATACTCAAGGATATGGGCGTTGATCAAATCCTAGCTTACGGCCGCAGTGCTAAGCACATGGATGATCACTGGGTGAACAAAATGTACCTCCAGAATAACGGAAGTAAAAAAGGGATCTTCTCGTTAATGGGTAAAAATAACAGTACCTATGATGTGATTAATTTTGCACCATCTGGTTCTGATCTAGTGGCTGAGTGGAGTGTCGATACTAGCCAGCTATTATCTAGCATGAAGAGCGTGCCTAAGTGTGAGAAGACAACCAAATTCCTCAGTCGCAAGTTGCCATCTGGTGAGACAATGGAAGACATGATGAATTCATTTAAAGCGAAGATGAGCCTAGCGGTGAAGCTTGATGACGAGAAGCGAGAAGTCTGTCCTGTCTATCCGGAATACACATTCCCCAAAATGCATGGCATCATGAGAATGAAAGGTGCTAACCAGATCTGGAATCAAGTCGGTAAGATGGCAGGATTCGTAATGAAGGTAGAAAAGCAAGAAGACGGAACATTACTCCTGACTCCACGCAAGCAGAAAAAAGGCATGAATGTTGTGTTACTTATGGATACCAGAAATGATCTACTTTGGGCAGCAACGAGTCCTGAGTTTCTAGCAGAGTGCCGTGGTGATGGTGCTAAACTAGCTTCTGACGAAGACTTCAAGACTATCTCTGATGGTGTGAAAAAAGGAAAAGCACTCGCTTATATTTCTAATCAAGCATGTCTCGAGATCAAGCAGGTGAAGGAGGCTAAGGTCAAAAAGATGAACAAGAAACGACTTTCAGATGACATGATTCAGAAAATTATGGACTACCTCACTGAGTCTAAAAACGGTTATTTCGCAGAAGCACATAAGAGCAAAAAGGGAATCAACTATGTTCTAAAAGCACCACTCCCTATCAAAGAAATGATGTGTGGTAAGCGTGGCTTTAAGAAAAAAGGCTGCTCAAGCTGTAAAGGATCATCAAGTTGTGATAAAGGTTGCTCATCATGCCAAAAAAGCGAAGCTAAAAAGGGATGTGCTTGTGAAGCAGGTAAATGCAAATGCGCCAAAGAGAAGACTAGCTGTAAATGTGAAAGCGAATGCAAATGCGCTAAGGACAAATCTAAGGCTACACCGAAAGGAGCTAAGCCACCTAAATCAAAGGCAGCAACTGAAGGGCCTGTAGCACCAAAAGCGAAGAAGAAGGCTGATAAAAAAGCTGAAGCTAAGAAAGCTAAGCCGGCTCCTAAGAAAGAGGCTAAGCCGGCACCTAAGAAAGAGGCAAAACCAGCGCCAGCTAAAGACTTCACCACTGGTGGGGACCAAGGTGATATGTAGGTTCTTTTTCACTAATTAACTTTAAATCACCAAGGCCTCGGGTTTATTCCTGAGGCCTTTTTTCTGTTTGGATTAAATTCTTTAGAAGGCTAGGGGTAAGGTTTTTCCGGAAGTAGGTTTTAGGGGTGTCCGAAGGGTCGCTTGACCGAGGAGGGGATAGGGGGTAGGACTTGGGTATGCCTGAGTTAAAGAAGCTAACTGCCATCGTGGCGATGACTCCTGAGCGAGTGATCGGAAAAGATAATGATCTGCCTTGGAGGCTGCCTGAGGATCTGAAGATGTTTAAGCGGA
Organism: Akkermansiaceae bacterium; assembly: GCA_051251915.1. Lineage (GTDB taxonomy): Bacteria > Verrucomicrobiota > Verrucomicrobiia > Verrucomicrobiales > Akkermansiaceae > Rubritalea. The sequence goes on from JBPOGF010000003.1 coordinate 83,966, forward strand.
CTACTGCAGGGCATCCGGTGGTGATGGGGCGTAAGACATGGGACTCATTGGGGAAATATAAACCACTTCCGGGGCGACAGAATATCGTGATCACGCGTGATGGTGCTTGGTCTGAAGATGGGGCAACGGTGATACTTTCGCAGGAGGATCTGCGGGAAATCGAACTACAGGATGAGCATGTTTTTGTGATTGGGGGGGCGCAGATTTATGAGTTGTTTTTGCCGCATTTGGATGAGTTGATTGTGTCACATGTATTTAAGCAGTATGAGGGTGATACAAAGTTTCCAGAATTTAGTGAGCACTTCAGCGAGTATGAGGTGTTGGAGAGTTTTGAGGAATTTGAGGTTCGGCGGTATTTCAGAACTTAGTTTACATGCCATTTACATTGTTTTCATTACTCTGTGCTATAGTTTTGGAGTTATGAATAAGTTAAAAAAGATAGTTGTAGGGAGCTGTGTCACGGGTATGGGGTTAGGAATTTCTCCGCTGATGGCGAAGCCGGTGAGTGTGGAAAGAGGTGAAGCGCCTGGGCAGGCTGTTAACATAGTGAAACGGCAGAAGACGGTGGAGGTGTGTTTTGTGCTAGATACAACGGGCTCAATGAGCGGCTTGATAGAGGGGGCGAAGCAGAAGATCTGGAGTATTGCTAGTGAGATAGCACAACGTCAGGACTCGCCCAAAATAAGATTTTCATTGGTGGCGTATCGTGACCGTGGTGATAGCTATGTGACGCAAGTAACGGATCTGAATGAGGATCTCGATGTGGTGCATGATAAGCTGATGAAGTTTGAAGCCAATGGAGGAGGGGATTCTCCAGAGTCTGTGAATCAGGCGCTGAATGAGGCGGTGACCAAGATTAAGTGGACTAAGGGTAAGGATGTGACTCGTATCGTTTTCCTAGTGGGAGATGCGCCGCCGCACATGGATTACGAGCAGGATGTGGAGTATAAAGTGAGTTGTGCATTGGCGAAAATGGATGGGATCATCATCAACGCAATTCAGTGTGGAGTGATGAATGATACCATTGCGCCTTGGAAAGAGATCGCGGAACTAGGTGGTGGAGATTACATTGCTTTGCCACAGGATGGTGGCGTGGTTGCGATTAGTTGTCCTCAGGATAAAAAGATTTCCGAGCTTACCGTGAAGCTGAATTTATCAGTGATTCCTTATGGTACGGCAGAGCGACAGCTTCAGGCTCAGTGGAAAGTGGATAACTCTAACAAAATATCTGGAGAGTATGCTGCGATGAATTCAACTCGCGCTGGTTGCTTATCGGTTCATGGTGGTAGCGTGAAAGCATTCTTGGGAGATAATGACTTAGTTTCAGAATGGGGAGACAAGAAGGTAACGTTGGAAAACCTGAAGAAGGAGCATTTACCGGATGAGTTTAAGAAGATGGATAAAGAGAAGCTTGTGAAGGTGCTGGATGAGAAGATGAAGTTGCGCGCCCAGATTAAAACTGAAATGGACGTACTTCTCGCTGAGCGTGAGAAATTTTTAACTCAGGAGCTAGCGAAAAAAGGTAAGGGTGTGAATGATAAGGCATTCGATGTGAATGTAGAGAATCTGCTTGAGAAGCAGATTAAGTAATCATTCTAAGCTTAGTCTCTAGGCCTCATCACAGCAGAATACTATGATGGGGTGTGGGGTTCAAAGGTGGTGGACTGGAGGTAAGCATTTGCTTTGGTGGCTTTCTCGGCGGCTTCTTGGAGTGAGGCCTGGAGGCGTATTTGTTTAGTTTTTGTCCTAGGTGACGGCTTTCTTACTGAGGTGCCGTCGTTCTGGATGATGTGGGCATTCTGGTTGTCTTCGAATGCGGTCTTGAGAATTTCTGTTAGACGTTTTTTTGCTTTGGAGTCTGCGATGGGGATCATGAGTTCCACACGCTTTTCTAGGTTGCGGGTCATCCAATCTGCGGATGCGATGTAGAGCTCTGGGGTGCCACCTTTGTGGAAGTAGAAGATGCGAGCGTGCTCAAGATAGCGGTCGATCACGGAGACGACTTCGATGTTTTTGGAGAGACTTTTGTCCTGAGTCTTGAGGCAGCAGATTCCGCGGATGTTGAGCTGGATTTTTACGCCAGCTGCTGAGGCTGCGTAGAGGGCATCGATGATTTCTTGGTCTTGTAGTGAGTTGACCTTGGCTATGATCTGGGCTGGCTCGCCTTGTTTGGCGCGCTTTGCTTCGCGGTTAATTTTGCTGATTAATGCACGCTTCATTTCTGTTGGTGCAGGGATCAGTTTTTTGAGAGTGGTGAGCTTGGATCTACCGGTGATGGCATTGAAGAAAACGGATGCGTCTGCACCGTAGCTGTTACGTGCTGTTAGGTATGAAGCATCAGTGTAGAGCTTGGCTGTGGATTCGTTGTAGTTGCCGGTGCCGAGGTGTAGGTAACGTTTGATGTTGCCATTTTCATTTCTCACAATGAGGAGGATCTTGGCGTGTGTCTTGAGGTTCTTTACGCCGTAGACGATCTGGACACCTGCTCGCTGGAGTTCGTCCGCGCGTTGGAGGTTACGGGCTTCATCGAAGCGGGCTTTGAGTTCTACGAGGACGGTGACTTGCTTGCCATTCTGTGCAGCGCGGATAAGTGCATCAATGATGCGGGAGTTACTGGCGGTGCGGTAGAGAACTTGTTTGATGGCGAGGGTGTATGGGTCAGTGGATGCTTCCTCAATGAGGCGTATGACTGGCTCAAAACTTTCGTAAGGATGGTAGAGAAGAACATCGTTGGCAGCAATGGTCTCAAACATGGACTGCTCAGGTGGAAAGGCTGCTGATGGTTGGGGTTTCCATTCAGGATCACGTAGGTTGTCTTGGCCGGGGAGGAATGCGATGGACATGAAGTCTGCTAGGTTAAGAGGTCCAGAGATGCGGTAGACGTGGTCTTCTTCTGTTTTCTCGTCAGTGTTGGTGACGGTGCAGACTGCTCGAAGTAGGTCTTCTGAGATGTCTGCTGGGATTTCTAGACGGACGGCTTTGCTGAATTTCCTCTGATTGAGGATATCTTCCATTTCACCGGCGATGTCCATGGCGTCTTCATCGTGTAGGATGATGTCTCCATTTCTGGTGATGCGGAAGTGTGAGCTATCGATGATAGTTTCTTCAGGGAAAAGTGTGTGAGCATTGTGGCTGATGACTTCTTCTGCAGTGATGATGTGGAGGGCGTTGTCATCTGTGATGTAATGAAATCTGTCCACTAGGCTAGGGACAGGGAGGAATACTGTGCGGGTATTCTGCTCTGCATCTTGGAGCTTGAGGATGAGAGTGATTTGGTCTGCTGGTAGTGATGGTATGGATTCATATTCATCTTCTTCAGCATCAAATCCTAGAGGTGTGAGGGTGGGGAAAATGGTGTTATTGAATTTTTCTGTTAGAGTATTTCTGTGGGCGTGGCTGAGTTCTAAGAGAGGTGTGAAATAAATCTCATTTTCAGCTAACTCAGGGGTAAGTTTTGTTTCTAACAGCTCGCTGAAATCTTGATACATGGTGTAGATGCGAGTGCGGATGGCGCTGAGCTGCTCTACGACAGTGAGGCCAGTGATGTCTGTGGCATGAGAACCAGCCATGAGTTGAGCGCTAAGTCCGCCAACACGTACTTGGAAAAACTCATCAAGGTTTGATGCTGTGATCGCGAGGAATTTTACTCTTTCAAGCAGTGGTAGGTCATCACGCTGAGCTTCGCTTAGGACGCGTTGGTTGAATTCGATCCATGAGAGTTCACGGTTGATGTAATGAGTGGACATGATTTTATTTTTCTTCGTGTATGTGGATTTCTAGGCCGAAAATGTTTTGGAATAAGTCGCCTTTTGATTTCATGGCGATGCGCTCAACGGTGGCGTCATTAACGTCTGTTAGATAGATGTTAAGTATCTCAGGGGTGAAGTTGACGTGGAGGTTATCTGCGCGAGATGAGTGGGTGCGGTCAAGTGCGTCTGCTATTCTAAGTAGACTGGCTAGCTTGGAGACTCGCATCTGTTGGTGAGTGTCGAGATCACGATAGATGGAGTGGGAGGGTTTCGGTGGAGAGTTTCTGTGATAGCGGGCAATGAGTGCTACGATCTGGATGTCAGAGTATGATAGCCCGAAGATGTCACTATTTTGGATGATGTATTGTGAATGTTTGTGGTGGGATTCATCAGCGATGAATCCGCCACATTCGTGCAGCAGTGATGCGCAGTGTAGTAGGAGCTTGGCTTGGGGGTCTAGCTTGTGGAGGTCATCTAGCTCTTCATAGAGGTAGAGCGCGGTAGCTGTGACTTGTCTAGCGTGCCTTCTGTTGATGCGGCATTTCTTAGCGAGCTCCCACGCAGATGCGGTGACCTCTTCTGTGAATGATGCGGAGGACTCATGAGAGAGGTGGATGTCTTGGAGTAACTCGTTCTCGTAGTGGCTTCCGGGAATGGTGATTTTGTCCAATCCTAGTACTTGTGCAATGCAGGTATTGATGGCGATGGCAGATGGGAGGACCTCGGCTGTGTGGTAGTCGATGTTGTAGTGGGAGACGATGTCATCGTCATCCATGTTGATGACAGAATCATTAATCTTTTGCAGTTTTTTAAGCGTGCATTGAGATTTTCTACCGCTTACGAGCTGAGGTTGGAGGAGCTGGATCTCATAGCCGATGAAGATGACTTCTTGAAATTCTATTCCATGAAAGTCCTCGATGAGGGAGTCTAACTGACTATTGATGTGGTCATGGAGAAGCTGGTTGGTATGGGTGTCATCGATGGCATTATTGCGGACTTCCTCAGTCGCGCGGTAGATGCCGATGCGGTAACTTTTATAGGATTCGATTTTTCCTTCTTTAAAGAATAATGTGCGAGTGTTCCCTGGACCGGCATGAACCACGAGGGTGTTGTACTGCTCCATCTCTGGCTTATCTAGCAGACGGCGGCGCGTTTTCATGTAGATGAGTCGGGTCATTTCGCCGTCATCTAGGACTTCAACGGTGATGCCACAGCTGATCTGCAAGCGGTTGATAAAGATATCTTTGTTGGCTGCTAAGGAGAGGATGTTTGTGGCTACTATGCGGACACAGGTGTCTTGAGGGTTGATGCCTAGCTCTTGTAGGATGGCATTGTATCCTGATAGAATGGAGACACAATTTTTGATAGTAGACTTGGTGATCTCACGTCTACTGAAGATGTCATGCGCGAGCGAGGTAGACTTCTCCAAATACTCGATCTGCTCACCAGCTTTATTTGAAATGAGGAAGGAAATAGAACTAGCGCCAATATGGATGGCCGCGCTCAATTTCAAAGGTGTAAGTAGAGGATCCATGTGGCAATATGGATACTTGTGAATTGCCTAAAAGACAAGGAAAAGTAATGATACATTTCTGAGACAACGAAGCATTCGATGCACTGAAAAGGCCTTGTAAAAACCGCAAACCCGCTACACACTCCGCGGCATGAACGCTATACCTAATGTCCTCGCAGAACGCTATGCCTCTGCTTCTATCACCAATATTTGGTCTGCTGCAGGCCGCATCGTCTTAGAACGTGAATTCTGGATCTCTGTAATGAAGGCGCAGAGGGATCTAGGGCTAGACATTCCGCAGGAAGCTATCGAGGCTTATGAATCTGTGAAAGATCAGGTGAATCTGCCTGCGATTATGGAACGCGAGCGCATCACGAGACATGATGTGAAGGCGAGGATCGAAGAATTCTGTGATCTTGCTGGTCACCAGCACATTCATAAAGGGATGACTTCAAGAGACCTTACAGAAAACGTTGAGCAGCTTCAGGTGTATCGCTCATTATTGATCATCAGGGATAAAACCATTGCGACGCTTGCTAAGATAAGCAGTAGAGCGGAGCAGTGGAAGGATTTAGTAATCACTGGCCGCACGCACAATGTGGCGGCTCAGCCAACTACATTTGGCAAACGTCTTGCGATGTTTGGGGAGGAACTTCTCGGATCACTCAGCTCGCTGAACCATCACATCGCCACTTATACTGTGCGCGGACTGAAGGGGGCAGTGGGCACACAGATGGATCAGATTTCACTTTTTGATGGTGATCTCGATAAGGTTTCCGCACTTGAGGAAAAAATCTGTAGCAATCTTGGTATCCCGGAAGTGTATACTAATGTTGGACAGGTTTATCCACGGTCATTAGATTTCCGCACTGTTTCAGTTCTTACTGATCTTGCGGCTGGTCCGTCATCAATGAGCCGCACGTTGCGACTGATGGCTGGAAATGAGACTGCTTCAGAGGGCTTTGCGAAAGGTCAGACTGGCTCAAGTGCGATGCCACATAAGATGAATTCACGTTCTTGTGAGCGTGTGAATGGTTTCCAAACGATTCTTAAGGGATACTTGAATATGGCGATGGGGCTGGCTGGTGATCAGTGGAATGAGGGTGATGTTTCATGTTCTGTAGTGCGCCGTGTGATGCTTCCAGATGCGTTTTATGCTTGTGACGGGATGTTTGAGACGTTCCTCACGATCTTGAATCAAATGGATGCTTATCCAGCGGTGATCGAGGCTGAGAATAATCATTACTTACCATTCCTCATGACTACGACTATTATGATGGAAGCTGTGAAGGCTGGTGTGGGTAGAGAAGCCGCGCACAAGGCTATCAAGGAAAATGCGGTAGCGACTGTGAATGACCTCCGCACTGGAGCGACACGTGAGAATGATCTACTGGTTCGTCTGGCAGCAGATGATCGTATCCCGCTCACTGAAGAACAGCTCACAGCATTGATGGATGAAGGAAAAGAAAATGCAGGAACGGCAAGGATCCAAGTGAGTGCATTTGCAGCTAAAGTGAAGCAACTTTGTGATGAGAATCCAGAGGCTGCAAACTACACACCTGGATCTATCCTCTAAAAAAACAAAGAAAATGTCTGACTATTTAGCATCACTCACTCATCGTATAGATTCAGATCTCGGCCCTATTTTAGAGGCTGAGGTCAACACGCCTGAGGCGCAACTTGAGCGAGCTGATGCGATAAAGGCATTTCTTCAGACTGAGGATGACATCATTATGGCACTCCATGATTCTGGAGTGTCTGGATTGACCATTGCTGGGTATAGGGCATCATTGATAGACACCTTTTTACAGACAGCATTCAATAATGAAGTTGCAAAACTCGAGGGAGATAATGTCCCGACTATATCACTTATCGCGGTGGGGGGATATGGACGTGGGGAGTTGAACCCTGGTTCAGATTTGGACATCTTATTTCTGGTTCCTAAGCCCGCTAATTCTTATCCTAAAGACAGTGCCACATCGGTACTGATACAAAACATCCTTTATTTGCTTTGGGACACAGGATTTAAAGTAGGACATGCAACTCGTTCATTGATAGAGTGCATCAAGGAGGCGAAAAGTGAACAGCAATCTAAAACTGCGATGATGGACGTGCGTCTTCTGTCGGGTGATGAAGCACTATTTCATAAGTTTACTGATCGTTTCGAGAGAGACTGTCTGCTTCGTGATCAACAGGCATTTCTGGATCTTCGGATTGAAGATCTCAGCTCTAGGCATAAGAAATATTCACATACTGTGTTTCTCCAAGAGCCGCATGTGAAAGAGAGTTGTGGAGGGCTACGAGATTACCACAATATCCTCTGGGTGGCGCGCGCTAAGCGTGGTACTTCTGACTTACAAGCTTTGGTGAATGAAAAAATTCTATCTAAGCGAGCTTATGACGAACTGATAGCAGCCTATGATTTTATCCATCGGGTAAGAAACGAACTTCATTACTATAATCAGTCAAACACAGACATTCTTACTTTGAGGCTTCAGGGTGTGGTAGCTACGAATTTCAAGTATCCGCAGAAGAGTATTTTACGCCGTTGTGAGGCGTTCATGAAGGACTATTATACGCATACGAGAAACATTTATCGACACACTTCATCATTGATGGAGAGCTTCCAGCTGGAAGTAGCTCAGGAGGATGAGTCTAGATGGAAGAGGCTTTTTTCACCTAAGAAAAAGCGTGAGGTTTTTGACGGATTTATCGCAAGAAATGGACTGATCTATGCGCAGAATAGCCAGATTTTTGAAGAGAACTCTCATCGGTTAATGCGTGTCTTTCAGCACTGCCAGATTAAGGGCTTAAACCTTAGCCCGCAGATGCGTAAATTGCTCAAGGATAATGCGGATAAGATCGACCTGAAATTCCGGCAGTCTCGCTCTAACAGAGAGACATTTCGTGCGATGTTGGAGAGGAAGGGTGATGTCGCTACTTGTTTGAGAATGATGCATAGAGTTGGGTTGCTGGGAGCATATCTACCAGAATTTGGAGCTTTAGATTGCCTTGTGCAGCACGAGTTCTTCCATCGTTACACGGCAGATGAGCACACACTTCGTTGTATTGATGAGCTGGATAAACTGGTAGATAATGATTCCCGTGAGCTAGAGATCTACAGAAACATCCTCATGAAAACGGGAGACTCATACGCACTCTATCTGGCCCTGATTATGCATGATACTGGCAGGGCGGAAAATGTGCGTGAGCATATTGATGGCTCCGCGATCTTGACCTCCAGAGTCTGCACTCGGATGCGGATCAGTGGGGCCAGGAGGTCACTCATTACTTTTCTTGTGGACCACCATCTCACCTTCTGGCGGTATGCTACTAACAGAAATCTGGATGACCCATTAGTGATCGAAGAGTTTGCTAATATTATGGGTACGCCGCAACGGCTTAGCACCTTGTTTTTATTTACCTATGCGGACTCAAATGGAACGAATGAAAAGGGTTGGTCGCCTTGGAAAGAGTCATTGATGCTGCAACTTTATCGCTCTACTACGCAGTATTTGTGCGAGGGCAAAGAGAAGTATAGAGCATTGTTAGACGAGGAAAAGGCGAGGCTTTTCGTAGCCGCTAAGAAGAGGCTAGATCCTAAATATCATGACCAGTTAGTACAGCATTTTGAGACGATGCCGATGCGCTATTTCCGTTTCCGCGAGTCAGTGAATATAGGGACTCATGTGAAGGCTGTGGCTAAATTTATAGCAGCGGACAAAATCGCCGATGATGATAAATCTGCAGATCTCCGCTGGATAGCACGTCCTGACCGAGCTTATACTGAGCTGGTGGTGACTTGTTGGAATACGACATTGCTGTGTGAGAAGGTTTGCTGTGCTTTGGCTTCTGAGGAGCTGAATATTATTGCGGCAGATGTTTACACGAGGACAGACAATGTGGTGTGCGACATTTTCCAGGTCTGCACTACTGATCACCAGCCGATAACAGATGCGAATGTGAAAAAACGTGTAGTGGCGAAGTTGAAAGAGCTGATACGTCACGAGGGTTATGATCCTGACAAGTATCTCAAAAAGAAGAAGAATTACCTTCGAAAAGACACTGCCGAAGGTGGTATTCCTTTTCCTGTCAGAGCGTTTACGAATAATCATTTGAGTTCTACTTTCACAGCTATTGAGATCCAAGCGCAGGACAGGATTGCCCTCTTGCATGACTTGTTTTTAGAAATAGGAAAGTTAGGGTTAGCAACTCATCATGCTAGAATCTGTACGGAAAAAGGTGCGGCGATGGATACATTTTACGTGTGTCATCTAACGGGTGAGAAAGTGGAAGATCCGGAATTGTTAGAGCGTATAGAAAAATCTCTAACGGAATTGCTTAATTGAGCAAAAAAATAATATTATGTCAGATAAGAAAACAGAACAATTGATTTACGAAGTTTATAATCATCAAAAGCTGGAGCTAGTAAAGCACCTGATCATGAATGATCCAGAATTGGGTTCGGCTATGATTTATCTTACTATGACAGATGAGGTTCACGCCTTGACTACTGCGTTGAGTCAGGCCGGATTGCATGTGGATTCTATTCACGGAAAGAAGAAGCCTGAGGCGCGCTTGGTGGTGCTGGGTGAGCACGTGGCAGGTAAGTTAGATTATCTGGTAGTCACCGAGGCATGTGCTCGTAATCTAGACATTTCTGGAGTTAAAACGATCATCAATGTGGATTTCCCTGAGTTGGTAAAAGATTACGAGAGACAGGTGTTATCACCAGATACTGAACGTGTGTACAGTTTTGCAAACCCGAAGGGGAATAAGCTTCTGATGGCACTAGAGGAGTTGATAGAGGTAAGTATTCCACGCGCTACTTCTGATGGGTTTAGCTATGATAAACATGCCTTGAAGGTGTCTACACGGAATAAGCAACGTAAGAGTGGACCGCGTTCTAAGCCGCTTCAGAATAAGAAGTCTAAGCTGAAGAAGAAGGGACGATAGTTTTATTAAATTCACGACTAAAAAACCATTCATGACGGATCATGAATGGTTTCTCTGATGAATCTAGGATGTTATATAATTTGTTAGAATTTAGCAGTGAATCCTAATACGGTATTGAATCCAGGTTCGTTTTGGCCGGCTCCGTGGTAGCGGTATGACTCGTCTGTGATGTTCTCGAAACCTAGGCTTAGCTCTAGGTTATCGTTCACATGGTAGCCTGAGTAGACTGATGCGACTACGTATGATGGTGTGCCACCTAGTGGGATGCGCGTAGAGTCTGAGGCTGCGTCTTCGCTGAGGTTGTTTGCTTTAGCTGCGGCTTTGATTCTGGTTTCGATCCAGAGTTTCTGGTTTGGGTGTGTCCAGCGCGCTGAAACTCCGCCCATGATGGGGTGCATTCTGCGCACGGTGTCTTCAACTAATGCTCCGCCTAGGGTGTCTGGAGTTTTTTGTTTTCCGTCTTGGAATGCTGCGTAGGCGCGTAGTTCCCATTGTTCTGAAAGACGGTATGATGCATCCATTTCTATACCGAAGATGTATCCGTCACCGCCGTTGGTGGCTGTGTTGCCGCCGGTGGAATTGCTTACGCTAGTGATTTGGTCTCTGAAGTCATGGTAGTATGCTGCGAGTCCTGCGGTGAAGTCTTCAGTGGTGTGGCGGAGGCCGATCTCGTAGTTGATGTATTCTTCTGGATCTACGTCGACTGAGCCTGAGCTGTCGATGCCGTCTAGGGCGTAGGTATTTCCTGTGAGGTCATTTAGGTTAGGGGCACGGAATGCTTCTGATACGCCGCCGTAGACTGACCAGCCGTTGTCTAGCTCGTAGTTAGCGCGGAGGCTGAGTGAGAGGTCATTCCAGTCGTTTTCGCCTGATTGATCTTCTGTGGCACCGTCTGGTCTGTAGCCTTCCCATTGTGCTTTGGCGTATGAGTAGCGGGCACCAGCGGTGATGGCGAGTTGTTCGTTGGCTTGCCATTGATACTGGCCGAAGACTCCGAGGAGGTCGTAGCTGCTGTCATCTGCGACTGGGCGGCTGCTAGGGCGGAATACGCCGTTACGAGATGCTGAGGAGCTGGCTTCATCACGGTAGTAGTCTAGGCCGTAAACTAGCTCACCTGGTCCGATTTTGGATTGTAGCTGGAGGTCAAATCCGTAGGTGTCTAGGTCGATAACGCTGGTGTCTAGGTTGCCGCCGATGTTGGTGCGGTCACGTCTGGTGGAGTCTTGAGTTTTCTGGTAGGATAGTGTGGCGGCGTAGCTATCGATGAATGAGCCTTGGAGTGTTCCTTCTAGTTTTGCGTAGGTGAGTGAGCGCTCTTGGTCGTAGATTTCTGAGTCTGCGGCGATTCCGGTTTGGTCGGGGACGATTTGTGCTCCGTCGTGATACCATCCTGGGTTGGAGGTGGTTCTGTGCCAGCGGTTGCCGTCGTCTTGGTTGAAGTATTGGTGTGCGAGTGTGAGTGTGGCTGCATCTGATAGTGCGTATTCGAGTTTGATGTCGAATGCTTGTTCTGTGTAGCCGGTGTTGTCCATTCTGCCGACTTCTGAGTCGTAGATGTCTCCTGCTTCTTTGGCGCTGAGTCCTAGGCTGACTCCCCATTTTCCGCCTTTACCGAATTGTGTTTCGATTCTTCCTGAGTGGCTTTCTGAGTTTGATTCGAAGCGGTATTTTGCTTCACTGTGCATGAAGTCACCGGTTTCATTTTGGAAGCCTGATGCTTTTGTAAGGAGGTTGGTAGTGCCGCCGACAGCGTCTGATCCGTAGAGGACAGATCCTTGGCCTTTGATGAGCTCGATGGAGCTTAGGGACTGGAGGTCAATAGTGTTCCAGTATTGGACTGGGCCGGAGCGCCAGGTGGAGTTGTTGATACGGACTCCATCAACGAGGAGGAGGTTATTACGGCCTGTGAATCCTCGGATGTATGGTGAGCCTTGGGCGGCTGAAGTTTTCTGGATGAGTACGCCGGGGACTGAGTCGAATGCGTCTGGGACTGTGCGGATTTGTCTAGAGTCGATTTCTGCGCTATCTATGACAGATGCTGAGTATGGAGACTCTGTGAGTGTTTGAAGTGTGCGGCTGCCTGTGACGACGCTGGTTTCTAGGTTGTTGAGTGGTAGGTCAGCGAGATTTGGGACCTCTGTGGTTTCTTGCGCTGAGCTGATGCTGGCACCTGTGATGGAGCAGGAGAATGTGATGCCTGCGTAGAGCAGCGACGATGAAATGGAACGTGGATTGTGGTTCATGGTGTGAGCAAAGCGGTTCTGGGTGGTGGTGGCAAGGGGGCTGAACGAAATTTGATCAATGGTCTTTACAGGTGGACAATTTTTATCCATTTATGAAGTTGTGGAAAACGATTTGGTTAGAGATCCTGTTTTAGCTGAAGGGAGGCTAGGTAATGGGAGTTTGTTTAAGAGCTTGTTATTTCCGCTTTTGGCGTTGGTGATATTGGTGGGGATTCTTGGTGCGGTGTGGACTGGAAGGATCCGAGCTAGAGAGGAGCTTGAGCATTTACGTAGGACGTTGGCGAGTAATGCGCAGATGATGGATCAGCTTAATCTTCCGGTGTCTGAGAAGATGAGTGAGTATTTTTCTACGGCTATGGGACGTTCGGTGGCTTTTGTGAGGGGTGAGAATTTGATAGGGGCTGAGGAGTGGAGTGAGGGGGAACGTGAGTTGGCGCGGCGTGTGGTGAGTTCTGGTGATTTCTATGAGGAGGATTCTGATTGGCTGGTGGTGGCTCATAGTGTGCCGAGGCGGTCTGGGACTTGTTATTTGGTGGCGAGTCAGGGGAGGAGCTGGATGTTGGATAGGAGGTCATGGAGTTTGTTGTTGCCGATTATTCCGATAGGGGCGCTGGCGGCTTATTGGGTGGCGCGGAAGATAGCGAGGCCGATCCAGAATCTGGCTATTGCTACGGCACATTTTCCGGAGAATTATACGGAGGGGAGTGGTGAGCTTATGCCGAGTGAGCTGACTGTGCGTAGGGATGAGATAGGGGTGCTTGCGCGTACGTTGGTGGGTGCTCGTGAGCGGATTGCATCTGAGATTGCGTTGCGTGAGAGGTCTGAGCGGTTGGCGATGCTGGGGCAGATTGCTACTGGTTTGGCTCATGATATTAAGAATCCTGCTAGTTCGATCATTATGCATTCGGAGCTTTTGGGTGATGTGGTTCCTGATGAGGCGAGGATGATTAAGTCTGAGGCTGAGGATATTGTGGGGTTGGTGAATCAGTGGTTGTATACTGCGCAGCCGACGCCTCCGAGGTTGGTTGAGCAGGATTTGGCGGTTGCGCTTAGGAAATTACTTGGTCAGCAGATGACGTATTTTAATTACCATGGGGTGGGGTTGGAGGTGAGTATTCCGGAGTCGTGTTTGATTTTGTGTGATCGTGAGAGGTTGATGCATACTGTGCGGAATTTGATCCAGAATTCGGTGACGGCGATGCAGGCTGCTGGTGAGGGTAGTTTATTAGTGGTGGGGCTGGATGTTGGGAATGGTGAGGTTTGTTTGAGTGTTCGAGATAATGGGCGTGGGTTTAGTGAGGATGCGCTGAGGAATTTTGGGGAGCCTTTTTATTCTGAAAAGGAGGGTGGTATGGGCTTAGGGTTGGCTATGGCTAAGGGGGTGGTGGAGGCGCATGGTGGTGCTATGAGTGTGGAGAATTTGAAACAGGGAGCGGTGATGTGTATTGTGTTGCCGGTGATTTAATTTCAGTTAATTATGAAGGAGTTGAGTTTACTTATTGTTGAAGATAATCAGGCGTTGGCCTTGGCTTTGTCTGCAAGGGCGGAGCGCAGTGGTTTCATGGTGCGTGCGGTTCCTAGCTTGGCAAGAGCGAGGATTGCGATTGATGAGCGGGTGCCGGATGGTATTATTTTGGATTTAGGTTTGCCGGATGGAAGGGGGCTTGAGCTTGCGCGGTATTTTGAGGATGGTGAGATGCCTGTGACGGCGTTGTTGACTGCTCATGGTGAGATAGAGCATGCGATAGAGGCGAAGAAGTTGGGGGTTAGAGAGTTTTTTGTGAAGCCTGTGGATTTTAGTGAGTTAGAGGAATTTTTTGAGAAGGTGATGAGCGAGAGAGGCTCTTTACCAGCGGGGGGTGATTATGTATTTTCGGAGTCAGTGGCGCATGAGTTTAGTATGAGTTTTATTGGGACATCATCTGCTATGCGGGTGGTTTTTCAGGATATAGCGAAAGCTTGTGCATCGAGTGGGCCGGTTTTGGTGCGTGGTGGAGTGGGGAGTGGGAGGAGCCATGTGGCGCATTTGATTTCTCAGAATTGGGAGAGTGAGGGGAGGACGATATTTCTTCAGTGTGGTGATTTTAATGGTGATTGGGAAGCTGTTGTGGGAGCTGTTGGTGATGGGTGTGTTGTCTTGGATGAGGTTCATACGTTGGCATTGGTTCATCAGGTGGGCTTGAATAGTGCGATGGCTAGGTATTCGGGGGTGAAGTGGATAGCGTTGTGTGGGGAGGAAGGGTTGTTACCGGCTGTGCAAGATCATTATTTTCATTTGGATCTTTATTATAATTTACAAGGGGTGGAGGTCATTTTGCCTGCGCTGAGTGAACGGAGAAGTGATTTTGGTTCGTTGTGTGCGTTGTTTTTGGCTGAGTTGAGTCCGAGTCAGACGGTAGGATTGAGCGATGAGGCATATACTCAGCTGGTAGAGCAGGAGTGGCCTGGGAACTTAGGTGAGTTGAGGAGGGCGCTTAAATATGCTTTGATATCAGCAAGAAACACGGGGAAGAGTCAGTTGGATTTGGCTGACTTTCCTGAGGTTCATCAGTTGTCTAGTATTCCGAAGCGTAGTGGGTTTGAGCGTAGTCTGGAGTTGTGGGTGGAGAAAGAGTTGGTTAATGAAGATGTGAATTACCGTGATATTTCTACGAAGTTGGAGGGGAGTTTACTGGAGATATTGCTGGAGCGTTACGAAGGGAATCAGGCGGCGCTGGCGCGGAGTCTTTCTATGAACCGTGCGACTTTACGTAAGAAGCTGAGCGTGTCTCGCACGTCTTAGCGTATTAGAGTTCTTGGATTATAGCTGGGGCCGTGACGGAGGCTGCTAATGGGATTCGTCACCCTCTCCTAAATTATTCACATGTAGTATCTTAGTCGTAGGTTATTTTGAATTTATTGTGTTCTGCATAGAATATCCTTTGAGTAGACTCTAGATAGAGACAGTTGAACATCACCTAATTAGGTTAATCATTGCCCCTATTCGTATTTTAAAAAAAATTGCCTGCTATTCGTGAGTTCAGTATTTATTCAGTAAATATATCGAGTGTAATAATCTCGGGATATACACAACAAACGCTATGAAAAATTATACAACAATCAAAACACTCTCGTATACAGGTGCGGCCTTGCTTCTAGGCAGCTATTATTCTCATGCAGCTTTGACAGTTTATGAAGGCTTTGACTACACAGCTGGAACTACTATAGTAGGCTCTGGCACTGCAGCGGATGGCTGGGATGGAGCATGGACTGGCACTGGGACAAATACTGCTAGTGCAGTTTCTCCGGGCTTAACTTTTGGCTCTCTGAGCACTTCAGGTGGAGCGGCTCAAAGAGCGACGCGTATTGGTAATGCAGCAATTAGCCGCACAATCGATGCTTCAGCACAGTCTTCACTCACTGCTGATAATTCTACTATCTGGTTCAGTGTTCTAATGGCTGGGACATCTGCCGAAGTTGATGCTGATGAGAGCATTCAAGGTTTTGCTACGAATTCATATGGCACGCTCATCTTTGGTGATACGGGGTTTTCTGGTGGTAGCGGAGCTAGTGCACCAACGCTCACAGGTGGAACTGCCTTTGGGGTTGGTTTTGGTGACACTAGTGACAATTCTGGAGACTACAACAAACTTCAGATTCAGGGAGTGAGTTATAACGGCGGCACTCTTACGCAGGGAGGCTCATTCACTATAAGTTCAGAAACCTCCTTAATCGTAGGTAGTATTGATTGGGCAGCCAGCGGTAATGACGACGTCTTATCACTTTATGCTCTTGATGATCCAACTGGTATACCAGGCACGGCATTCGCTACACTTACTGGTGATTTTGATCAGTCCACATTCGACACTATCTCGATTGGTGATGCTCAGACCTCTGTTTTTGATGAGATTCGCATTGGTAGCACTCTTGCTGATGTTGTTCCCGTGCCTGAACCATCATCCACAGCTCTATTAGGCCTTGGTGGTCTTGCTCTGATTCTTCGTCGCCGTAAGTAATTAGAAATACTTAATAAGTTTTTGTGCCTACTGTTGCTATGCAATAGTAGGCGCTTTTTTTTGTTCGTGTTGTTTGAGGATGAGGTAATTTAGACAAAAAAACCACTCATAGGTATCTATGAGTGGTTTTTGTATGAGTTATTGATGATGTTACATTTCTAGCATCATGCGCGTTGGGTTTTCCAAGCAGTCTTTGATGCGGATGAGGAATGTGACGGCTTCTTTTCCGTCAACTAGGCGGTGATCATAGCTGAGTGCTAGATACATCATCGGGCGGATTTCAACTTTGCCATCGATAGCGACAGGGCGCTGCTGGATGGTGTGCATTCCGAGGATTCCACTTTGTGGTGGGTTGATGATAGGTGTGCTGAGTAGTGAGCCGTAGACGCCACCATTTGAGATAGTGAAGACACCGCCTTGTAGGTCGGACATTTCGATTTTTCCTTCGCGTGCTTTTTCAGCGTAGGCGAGGATGTCTTGCTCGATTTCAGCGAATCCTTTTTTGTCGGTATCGCGGAGGACTGGGACAACGAGACCTTTTTCAGTGCCGACTGCTACGCCGATATCGAAGAAGTGGTTTTGGATAACATCTGTTCCGTCGATACGTCCGTTGATGGATGGCACATCTTTGAGTGCTTGAGTGACTGCCTTGACGAAGAGTGACATGAAGCCGAGTTTGCAACCGTGCTTCTTAATGAAATCTTCTTGGACTTCTTTACGCAGCTTCATGACAGCAGACATGTCTACCTCGTTGAAGGTGGTAAGAATGGCAGCTGTTTGCTGTGCATTCACGAGGTGGGAAGCGATCTTGCGGCGAAGCATAGACATCTTCTTGCGTGTTGTGCGACCTTCAGTGTCAGCACTTACTGGAGCAGCTGTTTTAGGAGCTGCTGGAGTAGGTTTAGGAGCTTCTGTCTTGGCTACTACTGGTGCTGGGGTGGGTGTTGCAGTTGCAGCTGGTGCAGGAGTTGCTTCGGCAGGGGCTGTTCCGGCGCCGACGGTGATCTTGGCGATAAGTGAGCCGATGCTTACTTCTTCTCCTTCTGGTGTGATGATTTCAATCGTTCCAGATTCCTCAGCTTCTAGTTCACTGGAGACTTTATCTGTTTCCAGAGTCACTAGAGCGGCACCTTTGTTCACTGTGTCGCCATTAGCTACATGCCATGCGGCGACGTTTGCTGAAGTTACAGACTCACCAGCGGCAGGTACGATGACATCGATTACTGAGCCACTATTAGTTGGTGCAGGAGTAGATGCCGGAGCGGCCTCGGCTTTAGCGGGTGCAGGAGTCGTTGCCGGTGCTGCTGTTTCAGGAGCAGGAGTTGCTGGAGCGCTTGAAGCTGCCGCGGCACCTTCGGTGATCTTAGCAACTACGGTACCGATCGCTACTTCTTCACCTTCAGGGGTAAGGATTTGCAGGGTTCCATCGTGTTCTGCTTCTAGCTCGGTGGATACTTTGTCTGTTTCTAGAGTTACTAGGACATCGCCTTTTGAGACGGCTTCTCCATCAGCTTTATGCCACTGGGCGACGTTTGCAGAGGTCACTGACTCTCCTGCGTTTGGTATGATTACTTCAAATGCCATGAATTTGTTAGG
Organism: Akkermansiaceae bacterium; assembly: GCA_051251915.1. Classification (GTDB taxonomy): domain Bacteria; phylum Verrucomicrobiota; class Verrucomicrobiia; order Verrucomicrobiales; family Akkermansiaceae; genus Rubritalea. The sequence continues at coordinate 102,018 of JBPOGF010000003.1, forward strand.
TTATAAAAATAGTTCTCTGTGAAATGGATTATGTTTACTTACACATTAAATGCTTCTTCGACAAGTTGCATCTGCCCTCGCTTATGAGAAGCTTTAGCACCAGTCGCAGGACTGGATGCGGCGCGTCTACCTGCGTAGCGGATGTGGCTGCTTAGAGCGTTCATTAGTCGTGGGGCGATAAATGTCCAAGCGCCCATGTTCTGCGGTTCTTCCTGACACCATACGAATTTGGTAACATTTGGGAATTGGCTCACTAGTGCCTTTACCATTGCATCATTGAATGGATATAGCTGCTCGACTCTGAGGATAGCAGTGTTGGTGATTTCCTTTTCGTTTCTGTGTTGGTTGAGATCATAGAAGACCTTACCTGAACAGAATACGATGCGCTCAACCTTGCCTGGAGCATCAAATTCTTTGATGTCTGGTAGGATTTCCTGGAAGCAAGTTCCATCGAGGAAGTCTTCTTTAGGAGAGACTGCCTCTGCTCTAGAGAGTAGACTCTTAGGGGTCATGATGATGAACGGCTTGCGGAATGCGCGTTTCTTCTGGCGTCTTAGTGCGTGGAAAATCTGTGCTGGTGTGGTGAAATTACCAACCTGCATGTTGTTTTCGGCGCAGAGCTGGAGGAATCTCTCAAGTCTGGCGCTAGAGTGCTCAGGACCCATGCCTTCGTATCCGTGAGGAAGAAGCATGACTAAGCTGGATGGTGTCTGCCACTTAGACTCAGCTGATGAGATGAACTGATCGATGATTACCTGTGCTCCGTTTGAGAAGTCACCAAACTGAGCTTCCCACATGCAGAGCATTTCTGGGCAGCCGAGTGAGTATCCGTAATCGAATCCTAGTACAGCGAACTCGGAGAGGAGGCTGTTGTAGACACAGAATTTGGCTTGAGTAGGGGCTAGATTTTGGAGTGGGATATGGCGGTCACGAGTCTCGCCATCATAAAATACCGCGTGTCTGTGAGAGAATGTTCCACGTCTCACATCCTGGCCAGAAAGTCTCACTGGGTGACCTTCTAATAGGAGTCCACCCCAAGCTAATGACTCAGCGAATCCCCAATCGAAGCCTTGACCTTCTTTCAGTGCTTTTTCACGGCGCGGAATGAATCTCTTTGCTAAAGTTGGGTGCATGTTGAAGCCTTCTGGGACAGTGACGAGAGTTTTGCCGATGTGGTCGAACACCTCTTCTTTGAGACCGGTATTAACTGGTGCGTGTGAGTAAGGGGCCTGAGCCTCTGCGGTAGAACCACTGAAGACTGAGCGATCTCCTTGCTCCTGCATGTGTAGCATTTTCTGGTAGCCCTCTTCGAGTTCGTCCCAGATATCTGAGTGGATTTTATCTACTTCCGCTTGTGTTAAGCTGCCTTCGGCTACGAGCTGTGCTTTATGAGCTTTTCCGAAAGTGTCTCTTGAATTGATATTCTTATAAATGTGTGGAGCAGTGAATGCGGCCTGATCCGTTTCATTATGACCCTGACGACGGTAGCAATACATATCGATCACTACGTCTTTACCAAATTTCTGTCTGTATTCGAGAGCGAACATTGCTGACCAGACTAGATCTTCCGTGGATTCACCATTGACGTGGAGAATAGGAGCTTCGATCATTTTTGCTACATCTGTAGCATACGCGGATGAACGCGCATCTTCAGGCATAGTTGTGAAACCGATCTGGTTGTTGATTACGATATGGATCGTTCCACCAGTCTGATAACCTGGGAGCTGGGAAAGGTTGAGAACCTCCGCAATGGAGCCTTGGCCTGCGAAGGCGGCGTCACCGTGGATGAGGATAGGGAGCACCTGTTTGCGGTTCGTTTTTTCTCCGTCATCACCGATAATTCTTTGTCTCGCACGCGCCTTCCCTTCTGTGACCGCATTCACCGCTTCGAGGTGGGATGGGTTAGCAGCTAGGCTGAGTCTAACATCGCCATCTGGAAGTTGGCGGACTTTCTCGTAACCGAGGTGATACTTCACATCACCATCACCGGCCACAATGTCTGGGACGTAGTCAGGAGTGAATTCATATAAAATGGTAGTGAGTGTCTTCTGGAGGAAATTCCTTAACACGTTAAGTCTGCCACGGTGAGCCATACCGAGCTCTATTTCCTTCACATCGCTAGATGGACATTTTTCTAAGATGGTATTCAGGAGCACCATGGTGCCTTCGCCTCCCTCTAGGGAGAATCTCTTCTCACCGAGGAATCGCTTGCCGAGGAATGACTCAAAAAGCTCGGCTTCAAGTACATATCTAAGGTTTTTGGATTTGGTTTCTTTTGACTGAAGGTAATTATCAAATCTATTTTCGATCTTAGCGCGGATCCAGTTACGCACTTCAGTATTATGAATGTGCATGAACTCGAAGCCAGTCTTGTTTGAATAACAAAGCTCGAGGGCATCGATCATTTCCTTAAGCGTCATTTTCTTGCCGCCTTGGAAGAACTGGGTGGATGCTTCACGAGTGAGATCTGTCTCAGATAGGCCAAACTGATCCAAGGCCAAGCGAGGGTTTCTTTCTGCTGCTTCTACCAATGGATTGATGTAAGCTTGAGTGTGACCGAGTGTTCTGTAGTTATAGACTAGGCTCACGCACTTACCTCGAAAACTAAGATTTTCCTCATTTTCTGCTGCGGTAAATGAACCGCTAGATGTGCTGTATGCTGGAGTGGCTACTGTCGCGGACTGATTGCTTGCGGCAGATTCTTCTTTTTCCTTCTTCGTCTGAGCGTTACCTAGTTCGAATCCATCAAAAAATGCAGCCCAGGTCTCGTCTACTGAGCGAGGATCATCGCTCCATTTTTGGTAATTCTCATCGAGAAGATCAGCATTTAAGCGGGCAGAAACAGTTGATTTCATGGGTATGGTAATGGATAGATTAAATTTTTGACGGAATGGATCAGATTCTTCAGATTCTTTTTACGCTTTACGCATTTATTGCTTGGTTCGTAAGTAAGATGTATCTACTTAAGTGGCAGACGGGAAAGAGTCAATGACACAAGCACTTTAAATGATCATATTTTTACTATTTCCACTAAACTAAATTAACATTTCCGCAATTAGCCAAATTTCATCTATGATAGATATCCAAAATCTTACCAAAACCTACGGCAGATTCACCGCCGTAAAGGACCTTTCCTTTCAAGTAGGCGCAGGCCAAGTAGTGGGATTTCTAGGGCCAAACGGCGCGGGTAAAACCACCACTTTGAGGATGCTCACCGGCTATCTTCCTCCTACATCTGGGACCGCTTCCATTGCGGGGTATGATATTTTTAAAGATTCAGTTAAAGCTCGCCAACAGATTGGCTACATGCCGGAGAATGTTCCACTTTATGATGACATGCGTGTGCGGGAGTATCTAAAATTCCGTGCGAATCTTAAAGGCCTCAGCGGGAGAGACGCCAGAAACAACATCACCGAAACTATCGAGACCTGCGGACTCACACACATGCGCAAGCGCATGATCAAGACTCTTTCTAAAGGTTACCGCCAGCGCGTGGGTTTAGCAGATGCTCTGCTCAATAACCCGCAACTTTTGGTTTTGGATGAGCCGACTAACGGCCTTGACCCCAATCAGATTCGCTCGATTCGTAAGCTGATTAAGAAGCTTGGGGAGAATCATACTATTCTCGTATCTAGTCACATTCTAAGTGAGGTAGAGATGATTGCTGACCACATTGTTATCATTGATGGTGGCCAAATACGTGCGTCGGATTCACCACAGAATCTCATTAGCGGGATGCGTGCTGCAGGTAGAATCTCACTAGAAATCTTAGGCGATTCAGCGACAATTGCGGGTGCTCTAGAGAGGCTCAACTATGTCAAAAAGGTGACTCTTGAACAGGAAGAAAAAGTTGGCGACAAGGTATGGAACCATTTTACAATTCTCTGTGAGTCAGGAACAGACACTCGTGAGCGCATCAGCCAGCTAGCCTCACAATATGCTTGGCCGATCCGCACGCTTCACCGCAGAAAGGGAACCCTTGAAGACGTCTTCGTGGAGCTCACTAGAAAGGATTAAGTTTTCATTGGCCATAGGGTGAGTGTTTCTTTGAAGGAAGGTAAAGTCTGTGTGCCTCAATTAGAGATATTTTTGCACTAATTAATTCTGACCACTTGAATACAATGCGCAGATGCCTGATAAGGTTTCAAATCTCGCTTTAGAAGCACGGCTATCGATGTGGGTGCCGCTCAAGTGGCAATTGTTTACAATATTGTGAAATGAGGATTGTTGTGCGATGGTATGTATAACGCGAAAAACTATAATTTCGACCGCCACGTTAGGGATTATCCATAAACCTAGTAAACCAAAAGATAATGAATAATAAACCTGATAAGAAAGAAGATAAAGAGGACTGTGGCGAGAGCCTAGAATGCGCTCATGAAAAGCTTCACAAAAGTATCTCAAGCGCGAGTCCTGAGCTAGAAGATGAAAATGGCGAGTGCCCTTCATGTATATCTATCGAGCATGAGCTTGCAGCTAGGCCTAATGAGGTGCCTAAAGATTTGGAGCCTGAGTGATATTATTTGAGTGAATTAGTTGCCCTTATAATAACGTGCGTAAAATTCGTCGCATAGAGCCATTCGTTTGTCTTTAGAGAAGTAGAGCAGGCGGTAGCGCAGCATGAATTCTATCACGGTAAAGAACCTTACCCAGAACGCACCGCCTCTCCATTTTTTGGCAGAGACGACTCCTTCGTCGGCTAGATAGATCATTTCTCCGAGGCGGCTCATGCGGTCAGACATTTCGACATCTTCCATTAATTTTTGCTCGGTGAAAACTTCATTTTCGATAGCTGTCTTTCTATGGAAGAACTGGGTCTGATCTCCGAAGGAAACTCCCATCAGAGTAGCGCGGAATTCGTTCATAGACTCGATCAGTAACAAGCCTGGTGAGCTGTCCGCAAAGCGCTGACCGAAGACTCCGCCTACGATATTTGTGCCTCGTGAAATTGCCAGGCTCGCACGCTCCAAGGCATCGCGTTCTAGCACCACGTCTGAATGCAGCACAATCAGCCACTCACTACTTGCATGCAAGGCACCGGTTTTGATTTGGAGGCCACGGCCTTTCTCGCTGTTGAGAACCTTCACATTGTGAGAAGCAATCATGGGAAGTTCTCCACCTGCATTGACCAAGATCACTTCCTCTGGCGGTAGTGATTGATTCTCTAAGCATTTTAGCACAGCTGCTAATTCCTTTGGATCTGGATGATATACTGGGATGACTACGCTCCAGCCGGTAACCTGCTCGTTCAAGGGATTTATTTTTCTCCTTTTGAGTGAGGTCAAAAATCCACGTTGCTCGGCTAAAAAGATAAGTATGAAGGGTAACCAGAACGCCCATCTTGCCCACAGTGGTAAACCCCAATAACCGTTTTTCTCTAATTCATCCCAAACCATAAAATAAACACTACAACTGACTGAAAGTGTGAGCCAAGAGAGCCTTGGACGGATTGCTACCAGTGGTAAAACCCATGAAAGATACCAAAAGTGCACGATCGGAGATAGGAGCAGTAAGCCGCCAAATGCGATCATCAAGGAGGTCAATAAACGTCCCCGTAATTGCACCCAGAATGCTAGAATCCAAATGAGCATATAAACGGCAGCCATGATTAGGGATGCTTGAGTGCTTGAATCTAAAAGAGCTCTTAGCAATTGATGTAATGAGCCATTAAATGCGCCACCGGAGCCGAATAAAAATATCGCGTTTAAGACGCTAGACAAATCTCCCCAATAAAAGAGTAGAGGCAAAAGCAGAGTAAGGGCCGCCGCCAACATCGCTTTCCAGCCCATACGCCATAAGATAATAGGAGCCACGACTGCTGCCATGATTTTCACTCCTACTGCCAATCCGATAGCGATTCCACAGGGAATAGCCCATTTTTTCACCGCAGCAAGGAGAGCAAAGGTAAATGCAAAAACCATCACCACATCAAAGTGGCCTTCAGCTGCGGATGATAGCAAACTGAGAGGACTCAGGCCGTAAAATAACGCCCACCTCAAGGGGGATTGATAGTGATTTAGCAATATCATTAGTAAAATGATCACTGCCATATCCGCTATTAAAAACACCCATTTATAGCTCATCTCTCCATAGCCGAAACGGTTAATACCGCGAAAGACCTGCATAGCTAATGGTGGATAAGCTGTAGGTCTTTCTTTATTATTCATTTGTATCCAGAACTTATCTCGATAGGGTTCATACTGCTCATCGTCACCTGTAGAAGCGTAGGGATTTACACCTAGTTCCGTCAGTTTTCCTTCCCATAAATAGCGGTTCACATCATCTGAACCGGCGCTGGGAATGAGTGCCAATCTTGCTCCCATGCATACTAAAATAACCAAGGCAATTGTGGTTTTCTGGCTACGAAAATCTGGGAAGACGAAGACGGAAAGTAGTCCTAATACACCGACACCGGCAGCCAGCACAACGCGCTCAATGCCGGCGGCGGAAAATGTTGTTGCTACGGAACCATAGATCCAGCATAGGACGATAATGGAGAGGCTAATTACACTCCAAGCTACTAGCCTATATCGATTTAAATACTTCACTATTTGCTAGCTTTCGACCCAACTTTTAATCCCCATCGTGCCCAGCCCTAGTGTGTAGATTAAGAAAAACGGAGCAGCTCCGTAGATCTCCATATACACATAGGCGATAGCCGCTGAAAAGGTTAGCAAAGCTACTCCAATTTCGATTAAGGGCATGAAAGACCGTTTTGATTTATAACGAACTTTTTCTTTTTTGTCCCCCTTCTTAGGAGTGCGTATAAATGCAGATTCGATTCCTAATAATCCTTCTAAACACGCTCTAGCATTGCTGGCGCAGACACCAAAACCGATGAGAAGAAGCATGGGTAAGCGGCGGAGAAAATGCAGCCAGCGAGTCTTGCAAATCCAGAGTTCCGCATAAAGGTAAAGTAAGCTTGGACCCATCATGGCAAAGCCCATAGGGATGAGGAACCAGATAAATACTGAAGTATCAAATGGCATAGGATTCACCAGCGCTATAGGTAATGCTAAGACAGCCTGGAGAAACATAAAGAAGTGCAAGCCGTAGTGGGTGAGATGAAAAGTAGATTCTACTTTTTTACGCAGAGGAATGGTTGATTTCCAGATGCGTGGAAGTAGCTTCAGAGAGGTCTGAATGGAGCCCTTTGCCCAGCGGAATTGTTGGCTGCGGAAGCTGCGGAACTCACCAGGGAGCTCGGCGGGGACACAGAGATCTGGTAGGAAATGGAATTTCCATCCTCGTAGCTGCGCCCGGTAAGAAAGATCAAGATCTTCCGTCAGTGTATCTGCCTGCCAGCCACCAGCGTCATCAATGGCTTCACGGTTCCACACGCCGGCAGTTCCGTTGAAATTCAAGAAATAGTCATTATAAGAACGTGCGGTTTGTTCGACAACAAAGTGGCCGTCAATACCGACGCTCTGTGCTTTGGTTAGAGCCGAGTCTTCTGCGTTGAGATGTGTCCAGCGGGCCTGTACCACGGCGCATTTTTCTTGGTTTGAGAAATGTGGGATTGTCCTGCGTAAGAAATCTACTGGCGGGACAAAGTCTGCATCGAAAATGGCAATGTATGGAGCGTCGCTCAGCGTCATTCCGTAGGCTAAAGCGCCAGCCTTGAAGCCGGATCTATCATCCCTGCGAACTGTCTCGATATTCAGGCCTTGTGATTGATACTCAGTAACCACTTTGTCTACGATCTCACGGGTTTCATCATTTGAGTCATCGAGGACTTGGATCTCATGATTAGGGTAATCGATAGCAGCCACTGCACGGATGATACGCTCAGCGACGGTTGATTCATTATAAAGTGGGATTTGGGTTAGAACTTTAGGCGCAGAGTCCTCGTCCACGGCATATGCTTTTTCAGCTTTGCTATTAGATTCTGAAAAAGTATTCTTTAGGCGCCAAAATAGGAACAACATGAAATAGTGGTGTAGCCCGTAGATAACTAGGGCTGCACTACAAATAACATACAAACTAATTAGTATTGTGGAGAGCATCTGAAGTGAGACTATCTATAAAGTATTTTTCATCAAGGCTGAGCTTGGATTGACCTCTATTATTTAGCCTCATTGAGATCCCAGTTGTAGGGAATCCAGGAAATGTCAGTTTTAGTATTCAGCTTTTTAGTGCGGAATTTATTCAAATAGATAGCAGGATTTTTAGTACCAAAGTCTTTTTCATACCATTGAAATAGCTGCGAGTATTTGGCGTTGCTGCCACTCATTACAACTGCGCGGCTGCTATTTGAAAATTGTATCGCTTGTTCATTGAGCTGCGATTCTAGATCGCCCGCGTTGAATGCTTCTGAGCGTAGTGGTGGACAACTCACACTGGCGCAATTAACTGCAAAATGGATTCTAGGATCGTGGAAATCTTTTAGTAAAACCTTCTTTTCTAATGTGTTTAGGCTGATCGTCCCATTGGGTGTTTTGATGATTTTAGCATCGAATATAGCGAACTCTTTGGCTCCCAGTTTAGTCACTGATTTCAATGGATAGTGGTCCAGCACAGTATCTAACATTGCCGCGTTATAGAGGTTGATTCTGAAGGCTGCTTGCTCTTTTTTTGCTAGTTTTGTTGAGTCCACCTTTGACCACTGCGCTAGAAGCTTATCTAGCTCTTTTTTATCAGCAGTATTGGCTGCCCATGATTTGTAATTTACGCCGTCCGCTTTAGCATATTTTTTGAGTAAGGTATTATAGTTAGAGTATGCTTGTGCACTTGCTGACAATGCTGAAATCGAAATAATACTAATTATAGCTGGTAGAGTTGGGGATTTGAATTTTCTCATTATGTTTTTTTTGTATCTAGAGTTAAGATGGTTCTAGTGTCTAAATATTCCTTTTTATTCTCTTGCGGAGCGAAATTTGTTAGAGGATACGATTAGGTAAACGGTTTTTAGTGTAATAGTTGTGGAGATTTTAAATTGAGTTATAATGTTGAGCGATGAGAGATAAATTTATGGAGAGGGCGATAGAGCTGGCACGGGTTGGGATGCTTGGGGGTGAGGGTGGGCCGTTTGGAGCGGTGGTGGTGAAGGATGGTGAGATAGTGGGAGAGGGGTGCAATAAGGTTCTGGCAAATCATGATCCTACGGCTCATGGGGAGGTGATGGCGATACGTGATGCTTGTGCTAACTTGGGAACGTTTTCGCTTGAGGGGTGTGAGATTTTTACGACTGGGCAGCCTTGCCCGATGTGTCTAGGGGCAATTTATTGGGCAAGGTTGGAGAGGATTTTTTATGGCTTTGATGTGGAGGATGCGGGGCGGCTGGGGTTTGATGACAGGGCATTTTTCCGTGAATTATCTTTGCCGAGTGGGGAGAGGGCTGTTCCTGAGAGGCAGCTTGGGCGGGAGGCTGCGTTGAGTTTGGCTGAGGAGTATATGAAGTTGCCGGATCGGAAGGGTTACTAAATTCTGAGAGGTTTAGTTATCTGATGTGATGATCGTGATTTTGTTGTTTTTGCCGTTATCTACAACTGGGCCAATGGATTTGATGTGGCAGTTGCTGACGTTTTCGTTGAGGATGAGTTTGGCGGTGGTGTAGTTTTCGATGGTGGAGTTGACTAATTCTCTGCGGGGGCCGCCGCAGTTGAGGACGTTGACCTTTTCTGGGAGTGGGGTGGTGGTTCCGTCACGGAGGATGAATTTGCAAGTATCGCCAGAGATGATACCTAATCCTGATCTTGGGGTGACGGGTGCGCCTTTTGGTGGGCTGAGGAGGGTGACCTCATAGCTGGCTTTTTTAGGTTGCTCTCCACGCATGAGATTGAAGACAGGGTTGTATGCTACGTCGCTTTTGCAATCCTCGAGCACGACTCTACCTTTGTCACCGACTGAGACATCATAGGAGAAATCTCCGGGTTCTTTGACGGTGACATTTTTTAGTATGACATCGCCTCCACAGAGTAGCTGGACGGCTCCGCGCATGCGCTCGACCGTGGTATTGATGACGGTGATATTTTGCACTCCATCGTAGGAGCGAATGCCATCTTCTGTGAGCGGGATGTAGTGGTCACGTGGGATGGGTTTAGTGGTGCGGTATGTCATCTTGAAATCGTGCTCCACGGCTCGGCCAGCGACTTCTTTGAATATGTCATTGGTAGGGCGTAGGGTTCCGGTGAGGGCGCAGCCTTCGATGTGGACTCCATCGACTGTGTGGAGATGAATGCAGTGGCCGAATGATTGTTGGAAGACTTTGCATCTGATGATTCGGGTGCCGTTGGCGTGATCGATGGACATGAAGCTGTGTTTATTTAGCCTACCAGATTTGATGTGTCCTTTTCCGTAGAAGTCTGTGTAGCCGTAAGGGATGGAGCCTTTGATTACGAAGGTGCAGTCGAAGAATTGGTTATCGTCACCGTTGATTTCAAATTCATTATCCGTGACACCGTAGTCGGGGTATTCTGCATCGATGATGTTTTCAAAATATCCGCCGATGAAGACGTTTTTGGTTCCGTTGATGTGCCATGAGTCGGCGACGTGAGGCTTGCGTGAGAGTTTAGACATCAGTGAGACTGGGGTCTCGATGACTACTCCACGTAGATCAAAATAGTTGTGTGATCCGTTGCAAACGAAAATGTGTTCTTGCCTGCCTTCTTTGCGGTTTCTGCCTACTCCACGTTTGCGTTTCAATGGAAGATCTATGGCTGGGGCAATTTTTGTGGCGCGGTAGACTCCAGGTTTCATGCGGATTTTCTGGTTGTCTTTCTGCATGGCTACACGAAGCGCGTCTAGGGAGTCAATCAGCACGTAGCCGTTACGGATTTCAAAATCTTCAGTAGCGACTGGGCGGGGAGTCGGGGTCCTAGTGATTACCTCCATTGGAGGATTTTCGCTCAGCTGTAGACCTTGGTCTGGGATGGGTACATCCGCCGTGAGCCATCCGCTAGTTACGATGGTAATAAAGATGGATCGATATAACTTACTTTTCATAAATTCTTTCCAAGAAGTTCTAGATTACTTGGGGATAATGTCGAACCATTTCGGCTTATGATATGCGGACTGGATTGAGTGGGATAAAATAAAACGGACGAAGCCGAAAAATAAGCATGCCTGGTCTAGAAAAAGGTTTGTCTGGAGAAATTAGAAGGTAGGTTTACGCTGGGCGTGGGGGAGTGATCTGAGTTGCTTATTTTTCTCATCTCGATTTCTTTATCAAGAGAGGGGTTAGGATGGATTTATATCTGGTTCTAGCCAGATGGTGAGGGTGGCTTGTTGGTTAGGGAGGTCTATGTGGGAGATGGATGTGTGTGTGACTGGGAGGTGTGTGGTCTGGCGGAGGTCGGTGAGGAGGTCTTGTTTACGTTCTGGTGCTAGGAGTTCTAGTTTGTTGTAGAGGACTGTTTGTTTGCGTTGTCTTTGCGGTTTTTTGGTGGTGGTTATTTTTGTGACGGATTTGCGAATGAGGAGTTCACCGATGATGGCGGAGAAGAGGATGATGGAGTTTACGGCGAGTAGTTCTGCGTAGCTGGTTTTTTTGTTTGAGAGGGAGTTGATGATGGCGATGCCTACGACGATGAATAGGTAGGTGAGGTCTTTTGTGCGGATGGTTTCTGTGCGGTAGCGTAGGACTCCGAAGATGGCGAAGAGGCCGAGGCCCATGCCGATGCTGAGTTCTAGCTTTTTCATGGTGAAGCAGATGAAGAAGACGACTACGTTTAGCATGATGGCTGCGAAGGCGAATTCGCGGTCTTTGTGATAGGGGTACCAGGCGAAACGGAAGACTAGGGTGAGGAAGATGATGTTGTGCAGGAATCTGAATGCGAGTTTGATGAGGTCGTCATCGTAGAGGGGGATGTTGATGAATTCTTGCATTGTTTGGGGTGAGTTGTGGGAGGAGGTGGGTTTAGCTAGCTAGGTAGGTGGTGATGGGTGGCTGGCTAGACTTTGTTGTGGTTTGTTACTTTTGGAGTAGGAAGGCTCTGCGCTGGCTGATGTAGTTTTGTAGTGAGCCTGCGGGGCCATTGCTTGCGGGTGTGGTGTCTGTGGTGGTGGCTTTTAGGAAGTCTTCGTAGCTGCTGAGTTTGCGGGTGTCTTGTTTGACGGCGTCTTTGATGAGGTCGCGGTGTTTGGCGATGCGTGTGCCGATGTAGTCCCAGTCGAGTTGTTTTTGTGCGATTTCTTTGATGTTTGCGAGGTAGCGCTGGCGTAGTGCGGGAACTTTGAGGAGTCGGCTGCGTAGTGGTTTACGGGCATCGTCCAGGCCGGTGAGGGGGTCTAGTTTTGCTCCGCCGGTTTCGTCACCTCTGCGTTGATGGCCGCGGAAGGCTTCGTTCATGTCGTGTGGGATGACGTGGAATTGGTCATCTTTATCACGGAAGATGTAGTAGTCACTGGCGCGTGTCCAGTAGCCGTCGCTGTTGCCGAATACGATGTCGTAGGCGATGAACCAGAGTGCTTCGTCGATGTTGAGGATGGGGGTGAGTTTTTGTTCGAGTGATTCGAGTGGTGTTTCGTTGAGGATGCGGCAGAGGTTGATGAGTTTGTTCCAGGATTTTGTGCCGTCGTTGGATTTCATGTCGTAGCGTTGTTTGTAGGGGGCGAGTTCATCACCGTCGTATGCGAGTCCGCCGTCTCCACGTGGGCTGCCTGGGACTTTCCAGCGAGTGCCTTTTGAGGATCCGTAGTTGGATTTGGTGAAGTCTTTGTTGAATTGTTGGACGTTGGTGTAGACGCCCCAGTATTCTCCGTTGATGACGACTTTGACGAAGTTTGCTTTAGGGACTGGGATGTGTTTTGAGGCTAGTTCTGAGTAGAGGACGGTGCTCATGAGTGAGGCGTCACCGTTGCCGTTGAGGAGGTTGAGGGTTTTGTGGTCGTAGAGTTTTTGGTCTTCGTCAACGAGGTCGGTGGAGATGTTGAGGGAGCGTTTGTGTCCTTTTGAGATTCTGAAGTATGAGGATGCTCCACGGAAGCTGACTCCTACGGGTTGGTAATCTTTGCCGTCTACGATCATGGTGGCGGGGACTTCGACGTCGGTGGTTTTGAAGTCTTCTAGTTCTGTTTCCCAGTCTGGGTTTTCGAAGGTGAGGAAGATGGTGCGGAGGGTGTCTGTGTCGTAGAGTGAGGCGCCGGGGTAATGTTTGACGTCTTGTGGGGAGACTTTTGGGCCGGCTTTTGCTGGTGGTAGTGAGTTCCCGCGGGGGCCACGTTTGCGGTTACCACGGCCTGTGTCTTGTTTGCTTTCGCGAGTGGTTTTAAGTGTTTTACGTGCTTCTGCGCGTTCTTGTTGGTTAAGCCAGCCGTTGTTGTCTTTGTCGTGCTCTTTGAGGAGTTCTACTTCTTCTTCTTGGCCTGGTCCTCCACCTCCTGGGCGGCCGCCGCTTGGTCCACCTGGTCCTCTGGGTGGTTGTTGTGCGGGTAGTGAGGATGCTGTTAATAGGAGGGTGAGGGTGTATGAGAAGATGGAGCGGAATGACATGGGGTGTAGGTGGTTTGGATGGGTGTTAATGGGGGAAATGATTTGATATTATTTCAGAGGTATTTAGTAACCTTAATGTGACGGAATAGTTGCAAAATATTGTGGTTTGTTCTTAGGGGATGGTGATGGATTAGAGGACGTGAGGCGGGCTAGTTGGACTTTGAGTTTGAACCACCAGCTTTTGGATTATTGGGGCGTTGCCTTCTGTGAGGGTGGTGTTTATAGGGGTGGATTTATAGAGTATGTTACTGAGGAATGAATGTCTTACAGTATTACTTGACTCTAACGAATTCGTGTTTAAGTTGCGCTAAATTTTATCTAAGCTAAACCATGAAAGTAATCCTAGCCATAACCGCCCCTGTTATTTCCTTAACTGCTCTGCTATTTTCTAGTTGCGCGTCTACAACGCCTGCTAGCAGTGGTGCCGCTTATCTTGCTGATTACAAAACTTATACTGGTCAGCCTGGTCAGATAGCTCAGCCAGCTTCGGCTGCTCCTACGGAAGTGGGTTACTGGGATGGTGATGGCGTGGCGGGGGAGGCAATGATCAAGATCAACATTGGGGAGCAGCAGGCGTATTTCTATAAAGGTAATCAGCTTGTGGGGCAGACTCCTATTTCTACCGGTATTGAGGGAAGAATTACTCCTAAGGGGAGCTATAAAGTCACGGAGAAGGATATTGACCACACGTCATCACTTTATGGTGTGATTAAGGATAATGCGACTGGGGCTATTGTGAATGATGATGCGGATACCCGCAAACATAGAGCTAAAGCAGGGCAGACATTTGTCCATGCGCCGATGTATAATTTCCTCAGATACAACGGGGCGATTGGGATGCACACTGGTCATCTTCCGGGGTATGCGGCTTCTCATGGGTGCGTGAGACTGCCAGATAATATGGCGAAGCATTTCTATAATAATGCGAAGTTAGGAACTCCTGTGATTGTTGAATAGTGGTGTTTGAGAATCCGCTAGAGATTTCCTGTCAGCAGACGAAGGAGTTGTTAGAGGGGGATAGTCCTCCTCTGTTGATCGATTGTCGGGAGCAGCATGAGTTTGATTTTTGTCGGATAGAGGGTGCTGTTTTGGTTCCGCTTTCGGACTTTAGCGGTAGGGCGGAAGCATTGCTTTACCATGCGGATCAGGAGGCTATCATTTATTGTCATCATGGTGTGAGGTCGCTACACGCTGTGCAGTATCTGCACCAGCAAGGCTTTACGAAGGCATTGAGTATGCAGGGTGGGATTGATGTATGGTCTGCGGTGATTGATGGCAGCATTGAAAGGTATTGAGCTGGCTGGGGCACTTCGCGGAGAAGATTGGCTAGGAGTTTGAATAAATGTTTCCTGCTACTTTTGGAATTTGACGTTGTTAAAATTATTTAACATGAAACGATTTAAATTACTCTCCGGCACTTTATTTTCTGCATTAGCTTTATTCACAAGCTCAACCGAGGCTTTTAGCCAAACTGGGCCGACGATTGTTGATCATTATATTATTGATGATGGAGAGACTGCTTTGGCTGGATTGTTAGAGGCGGGGGATCGGTTTGGTCGCGATTTTAATCCAATGGGTGATCTTGATCTTGATGGGGTGCCAGATTTTGTGGTTGGAGCACGTTCTGATGATGATGGGTTTACGGATGCAGGGGCGGTGTATATTTTGTTTATGAATGCTGATGGCTCGGTGAAGTCTCATTCTAAAATTTCTGCTACGAGTGGTGGTTTGACTGCGGCAGGTGTTACTCTGTCTGCGGGGCAATTCTTTGGTTATGCTGTGACTAGTGTTGGTGATCTTGATGGTGATAGTGTTCAGGACTTAGCTGTTGGTGCGCGGCGGGGAGGTGCTACTGAGGATGGGGGAGCGATTTTCATCACTTTTTTGAATCGTGATGGCTCTGTAAAAGCGGTGCAGCCGATCACTAATACTGAGGGGACTCTGGGGCTACCGTTGATCAGTAGTGATTTCTTTGGTGAGGCGGCGACTTCACTGGGGGTAATCGATGGCGTTCCCACATTGGCGGTATCGAATGCATTTGATGATGATGGCGGTAATAACCGTGGTGCTATTTACATCCTTAGCCTGAATGCTGATGGAACTGCGATACCTACGAAGACGGTAAAAATTAGTTCTACATCTGGGGGGTTCGGAACTGGGCTTACTAATGGGGACCAATTTGGTGGCCGCGATATTGCACTGCTAGGTGACATTGATGGTGATATGAATCTTGATATTGCTGTTGGGGCATTTTCTTCCAATGATGGAAGGGGTGCTGTCTGGGTGCTAAGGTTGAATGCGGACTTCACAGTGAAGGCTAAGCAGAAGATCGGGCAGGGAGTTGGTGGGCTACAGGCGACGCTGGAGATAGATGATAACTTTGGTCATACTGTGACTTCACCAGGTGATATTGATGGTGATGGGATTCCGGATCTCATTACGTCTGCCAATAAGAGTGATGTGGGAGATACGGATCTTGGTGAGCTTTATTATATTTATCTTAATAGCGATGGCACTGTGAAACAGGAGATACGGGCTAATGATTTGACGGGGACTCTTCCCTTCGCACTTCCTAGCTTGGGGAGGTTTGGGCGGGTTGTTTCCGTATTAGGTGATTTAGCTAATGATGGAACTATTTGTCTTGCTGTGGGTGGTGGCGCGGGAAGCACGGGTATTATCTATTTACTTTTCCTTGAGCCTGAGGCCACACCACTTTTAAGCAGTCCTACAGCTATTACAGGTAATGTTCTGTGGTTGGATGCGAGTGATCCTGATGGTGATTTTATTACTGGTGGAACATTTTCGAATGATGATACCTGGGTGGATAAATCGAGCCTGAAGAATGCTAATGCTACACAAGCTGTGGCAAACATTAGACCTACTCTCATAGCTGACGCACACTGTGGGCTTTCCGTGGTTGAATTTGATGGTAATGATTATATGGATGTGGCTTCTGCTGCGTTTGGGATGCTTAAAAATAAAACTGGTGCTACGGTCTTTGCTGTTGCTCGTCCTACTGAAGTGCCGAGTATGGGTGGTGGGCACCGAGTTTTCATGGCATCTACAGGGACAAATAGTGACTCTACTCGCGCAGGGTTTAGTTTCTATGATTCTTTTGGAACTGGTCTTTCTGGCACAGGTGATGCTGGACTGAATGGTCGTAGATTAGATACTGATGGGTACCAACGGATTAGTGGAGGGGATGCCTCATTGGACAGGCTTACTCATTGGACAGGAATCTTTAATTACGCACATTCCAGCCTTGAGCTATATGCAGATGGAGGACTGGTTAGTAGCGCTAGTAACTTTCAAACAGATGGAAACACTGAGAATACAGATAGTTTGAATATACGACTTGGGGCTGATGCTAGTCTGACTCAATTGCGAGGTTTCTTTAAGGGTGATCTTGCCGAGTTGATCATTTATGACAGAGTGCTTACTGCTCCTGAACGACAGAAGATAGAGCAATGGTTAGATGCTAAGTGGTCCGCGCCAGTCATAGATCTTGATATTACTGGTGGAAATATCGAGGCGTCATGGCCTGTTACACCGGTGGAATGGACTCTCGAAACTTCGGTAGACCTCATTGACTTCATTCCAGCTACTACGACAAACCAAATTGGGAATCAGATTATTTTTACTGAGCCTCTTACACTAGAAAAGAAGTTTTTCAGGCTGGTTCGCTGATGCCCTTAGTCATTGCCATTTGGTCGTTTCCTCCTTGAGATTGCGGTTATTGTAATAAACCGTTGCAAAGGATGAGGCGGGTGTTCAGGATGTTGGTAATTGATGAATAGTGATGAACAATTTCAACTCAGGTGCGACTTTTTATGAGGAAGTTTGGGGTTATTTTTGGGCTGCTCGTGGTTCTAGTGGGTTGTTGTTATTTGATGCTGAGTGATCGGGATGGTGGCTGGGATGATGTGGACGAGTTGGAAATTTATTGTGCGGCGGTTTTGCAGAAACCAGTGGAGGAGGTGGCGCGGCGGTATGAGGAGGAGCATGGTGTGAAGGTGAGACTGAACTTTGGTGGGTCTGGGCAGTTGTTGGCGAAGTTGGAGGTGGCTGATGGGGATCTGTATTTGCCGGCTGATGTGGGTTATATTGAGATGGCTAGGGAGAAGGGGTTGGTGGTGGCTAGGGGTTCGATTCCGGTGAGTTATCTTACTGCGGGGATTATTGTGAAGAAGGGGAACCCGAAGGGTATCCGAATGTTGAGTGATCTGGCACGGGATGGTGTGAGGGTGGTGATAGCGGAGCGGTCAGCGGCGGTGGGGAAGTTTACTCATGAGGTGCTGGAGGGGGAGGGTTTGTTAGCGGCTATTGAGGGTGGTGATGTTTCTAAGACGGGAACGGTGAGTGAGGTGGCGATGCAGGTGGAGCTGGGTGCGGCGGATGCGGGGGTGGTGTGGGATGCGGTGATGCCGCAGTTTAGAGGGTGTGAATTTGTGCGGGCGGTGGAATTTGAGAAGGTGCAGAAATATGCGGAGATTGGTGTTTTGAAGAGTAGCCAAAGAGGTGCTGAGGCGTTAAAGTTTGCACGTTATCTGACTGGGAAGGATGAGGGGGCTGTGATTTTTAGAAAGCATGGTTTTGATGTGATGACTAAGAAGGATGAGAAAATTAGCGAACAGTAAAAAATCTATTGAGGGTGCCGGCGGTTGGTTTGGTGCTTGGCTGGGGATGTCGTTGTTTGTGTATCTGGGCTTGATCGTGTTGTTGATCGTGGCGGATGTTTGGTATGTGATTGCGGCGTGCTGGGGGAGTGCTGATGGTGTTTCGCAGATGTTAGACTGGCCGAATTTGTGGGACTCGGTGAAGTTGACGTTTTTGAGTTGTACGGTGAGTGCTATTTTATCGGTGGTTGTTGCGGTGCCGATTGGTTATTTGCTGTCGCGGTATCGGTTCTTTGGTAGGTCGGTGATTGATGCGATGTTGGACATTCCGGTGGTGTTGCCACCGTTGGTGGTGGGGTTGAGTTTGTTGATTTTGTTTAATAACTTTCCGCCTAAGATTTTGGGTTGGGGGGTGGAGTCGCTGGATGGCTATCTGGGGTATCTTGGGATGCGGGTGACGAATACGAAGCTGGCGGTGATTTTGGCGCAGTTTACGGTGGCGGCGGCGTTTGCGATTAGGACGGTGAAGGCGACTTTTGATCAGATAGATCCGAGGAGTGAGCAGGTGGCGATGACGATAGGGGCGTCACGTGGGCGGGCGTTTTTTGATGTGGTGCTGCCGCAGTCGTATCGTGGGATAGTGGCGGCTGGGACGTTGGCTTGGGCGCGGGCGCTGGGTGAGTTTGGTCCTATTTTGGTATTTGCGGGGGCGACTAAGGGGAAGACTGAGGTGCTTTCGACGTCGGTGTATTTAGAGATTAATACGGGGAATATCAATGGGGCGGTGATTATTTCGCTGCTAATGATAGCGCTGGCGATGGTTACGATTTTGACGGTGAGGGTTTGTACTGAGAAAGGAGTGAAGCATGATTTGCATCGATAATATTTCTGTTAGAGCGGGATCTTTCACACTCTCAGAGGTAAGTTTTGAAATAGCAGATGGCGAGTGTTTGGCGCTGATGGGGAAGAGTGGGGCTGGGAAAACCACTATCATGGAGGCGATCTGTGGTTTGAGGGAAGTGGTGGCAGGGAGGATCATCATCGGTGGTAAAGAACTTACCTCTGCTGCTCCGCGTGATAGGATGGTGGGGCTGGTGCCTCAGGATAATGTGCTTTTTGGAACGATGACGGTGCGGGAACATTTGGCGTATGGACCCATTTTAAGAAAATGGAAGAAAGCAGATATAGGAGCTAGGGTTGAGGAGGTGGCGGAGGAGCTGGGGATAAGTCATCTGTTAGACCGTTTGCCACGAGGTTTATCTGGTGGTGAGGCGAAGCGTGTGGCGATAGGGAGGGCTATTTCTGCTAAGCCTGCGCTGCTGTGCCTAGATGAGAGTTTTACGGGGCTTGATGGTGAGACTCTGCGTGAGGTGATGGGGGTGGTGAGGGCTACGATTCGGCAGGAGAAGATTAGTACTTTGTTGATTACGCATCAGCTGAATGAGGCTGAGATGTTAGGGGATGTGATTTATCAAATTTTGGATGGGGGGAGAGTTTGCCGGGGTGTTTTGTGAAGAAATAGTGAGGGATTTGAGATTTGCCATGGCGGCTTTTCTTAGGTAGTTCTGAGGAGATCCTTTAACCTTACTTGCTTGTGCTGACCTCTATTTCTAAATCTTCCCGAACGTATCTATCTCTCGCAGTTGTTTTGATTATAAGCAGTGTGCTGGCGAGTTTGTCTGGGACGGGTGAGTCAGCTTTGTTGCGGGCGTTGTGGCCGGCGTTGGTTGCGTTGTTGCTGACTTTGGTTACACATCAGGCGATTGTTGGGTTGTTGTTTGGGGCGTTGACAGGGGTATTGTTTTTGACTGGGGGTAATGTTTTCCGGGCGGTGACGACACTTACGGAGGAGCATTTCTTTCCGGCGTTTTCAGGGTCGTGGCATGTGGGGGCGATTTTGTTTACGTTGATTTTGGGTGCGTTTGCTATGGTGATTGAGAGGTCTGGTGGGTTTGAGACTTTGGCGAATAGGTTGTTGAGTAGGAAAAAGGGTGATGCGCAGCGGGGGCTGGAGGCGACTACGGCGGGGCTTGGGCTGCTTTGTTTTTTCGATGGTTTGGCGAATTCTTTGTTGTTGGGGAGAATAACGAAGCCGTTGGCGGATAAGTTACGGGTGCCGAGGGCGAGGTTGGCTTATATTGTGGATTCGACTTCTAGTTCGGTGGCTTGTATTGCGTTTATTTCGACTTGGATTGCGACTCAGCTGTCGTTGATTGAGCAGTCGATTCGGCCATATACGCAGGTGGAAGATAGCGCGTATCAGCTGTTTTTCCGGTCGATTCCGAATAATTTTTATTGTTTGTTTACGCTGATTTTTCTGGCCTTTGTGATTGTCCGAAAGTGGGACATTGGGCCGATGAAGCGGGCGAAAGCGGAGGAGGTGAATGAGTTGGAAGCTGGTTCAGAAGACAAGGTGATGACACCTGTTAGAGTAGTGCTGATCCCTATTTTTATTCTTTCTGTGGCGATACTGACTTTGTTTTACACTTGGGATACGGCGACGTTGTTCCCGATTACGACGGAGAAGTTATCTGCTGCCTTTAGTGGGAGTGCGGGGCCATATGCGTTGACTGTGGGGGCGTTGATTGGGTTGTTTGCGGCTTGTGTTTTCTTTCCTAAAGGCAAGCGTGGGGAGCTGTCTGAGACGGTGACTTCTGGGGTGGCTACTATGTTGCAGCCGGTTTTGTTGCTGGTGTTGGCATGGACTTTTGGGAGTGTGATTAGTGAGTTGGGGACGGGTAAGTGGGTGGCTGCGGCGCTGGGGACGCATTTTCCGGTGAATTATTTGCCCGCTGCGATTTTTGTTACGGGAGCGGTTATGGCATTGGTGACGGGGTCGTCTTGGGGGACGATGGCGCTGTTGATGCCGATAGCGATTCCGGCGTATTTGGATTTAGCTATGGAGGCTGGGGGTGATGTTTCTTTGTTACCTGCTGCTATTGCGGCGGTGTTTAGTGGGGCGGTATTTGGGGATCATTGTTCGCCGTTTTCTGATACGACGATTGTGTCGGCTTTTGCTTGTGGGGTTTCGCCGCAGGAGCATGTGATGACGCAGTTGCCTTATGCTTTGATTGCGGCGGGGACGGCGCTTTTGTTAGGGTTTGTTGTGATTGCTAATGGGGTTTCGGCGGTTGTTGCGATTGTTTTAGGGACGGTTTTTCTGGGTGGGTTGAGTTTTTGGGCGACGCGACATTTGAGTTCTGCTAGATAGGGGGGCTTGGTGCTTTGACCTGCGGTGCTGAACCACGAATAGCACTAACATTCACGTATGGTGGATGATGGAACGCTTGGGTTGATGGATTTTTTTTGAACCACGGAATGCACAGAAGGCACGGAACAGGATTGATGGGTAGGGAAGCTTGGGGAGATGGGTTATTTTAGTTCTATGCGGTAGAGGTGCATGGTGGTATTGCCTGTGTTTTGGATGCTGTAGTGGGGGCCGTGGGCGGGGGTCCAGTAGGCGCCTCTTGGTGGGGTGGCTTTGCTGACTATTTTGCCGGTGGCGTCACGGATGGTGCTTTGTGAGGTTTGGTGGACGATGATGACGGCTGGGAGGTCGTGGTTGTGGAGGGGGACTTTTTCACCGGGTGGGAGGATGACTTCCATGACGCGGGTGCGGTCATTTTCGAGGATGGGATGGTGGCCTGCTGGTGCTGGCTTGAGGTGATGCTGGGTGCATGAAGTTAGGTACATGGCACCAAGTAGACTGAAGATAGAAATGATGCGTTGGAGGGGCATCGGTTAGGGGTTAGCAAGTGACGATGTTTGAGACGGTGTTACACTTTTGAATTTGGGGAATTACTTTATCATTTTCTGGTTGGGTGGTCTGGCAGGAAGAAAATGAGATGGCGATGATGACGGTGGTGAGTATTTTGATGATGGTTTTCATGGGGGGGAGTTCACCAGTTAGGCGTCTTAGCAGACGATCATTGGTCCGTGATCAGGATTATGAACTGGTGGGATGACATTATCGTTTCCAGATGGCATTGACTGGCAGGATGAGAATGCGATAGCGATGAGTGCACCGGTGACGAGTTTGATGATGGTTTTCATGGGTATTTTTATCTGATTATGGTTAATCTGTTAGGTTACTTTTTTTGATTCCTAGTTTTTCTTCGTATTCGAAGTTTGGTGGGAGGCCTGCTCTGAGAGCGTTGTTGTATGCTTCTTTTGCTTTGGTGGTCTCGCCTAAGACGTAGTGGATTTGTGAGAGGTTGAACTGTGCTTCTTTGTGCTCAGGGTCTATTCTTATCGCTTTGTTGAGGTATTCTTTAGCTTGGGTGTCATTACCAGATGCGTGGGCGATGAGTCCTAGGTAGATGTATGCATCTGTGTAGTCTGGGCGGATGTGGATGGCGGCTTCGAGTGATTTTTTAGCCATGACGTCATCGTTGGTTTTGAATCTGCAGTAGCCTAGCATGAAGTGGGTGTAGGCGTTGTTTTCTTTAAGTTGGGCGCCGTTTTCGAAGATTTCTTCGGCTTCTATGAACTCGCCGATCTGTGCGCGAACTACGCCTCGGTTGATGAAGAATGGGTAGTGGTGGCCGTGGGCGTCATAGGCTTGGTCAAAGACGTCTTTGGCGGTTTGTAGGTTGCCACTTTCTACGAATCGTTTGGCTAGTGATTCTAGTGATTCGATTTGGTTTTGGGATTTTACTTTGGCAATCGCTCTGGCCTCTGGTGAGGTGGCGCCGCTGGCGATGACGAATCTGTCTGTGTCTGCTTGTTCTTTTAGGATTTGGCTTTCTCTGGCTGTGAGCTTGACGTTGTTTTCTGTTAGGTTGACGATGGCATCGGTCAGCTCTGGGTTTTTGATGTTGGCTTTTTGATATTCTGCGATGAGTATTTTCTCGGCTTGTTTCCTTCTGTCTAGCTGAGTGGTGATGCGCTTGAGGGCTTCTTTGAGTGTGGTGACTTCTTCAGCTTGGAGTGGGTTACTAGGGCCACTGGCGATGCGCTTTTCTAGTTGTTCTTTGGTGACTCTGAGGTTGTCTTCTAGTGAGCCAATGCGTCTGATGTAGTTGGTGTTTTCTGACTGGAGATCGATGATTTTTTTCTTGGCTACTGCTAGCTTGTTTTCTGCGATGATAATTTGATCCTGAGCGGCGTTTTGGTTGGTTAGGAGCTGTTTGATGGAGTTCTGAGCCTTTCGGAGTTCTTCACCTAGGCGGAGAGCTTCTTGGATAGTTTTCTTGGTGCGGTCACCGTCGCTGAGGTCGAGGAGTTCGGAGAGTTTGTCTCTTTCTAGGGTGACTGCGGCGAGGTTCTGGGTGAGTTCGGCATTGATGTCGTTGGCGTTTGTGAGCTGGGTGCGGAGGCCTTCGTTCTCAGCATTTAGCGCGGTGACTTGGTCGTTGAGTGCGGTGATCTGGGCGGCTTGTGCTTTGATTTGGGTGCGTAGTGCATTGACTACTTTGTGACTTGCCTTTTTGGAGTCTTCTAACAATTCCGTTTGTTTTTTGTAGGCACTTTCGGCTAGCTTGAGTTCTCCGAGTAGCTCGTCTCTTTCTTTGGCGAGGTTTTGGTGATTGGTGAGGAGCCTTTTGTGGACAGATACGATGCCGTCGAGTTCTGATTCAAGTCGTTGTTTGTCTTGGGCGAGTTTCTCGATGTCTTTTTTGAGTGGTGCTGTGGCGAGCTTGGCGCGTTCGCGGGTGAGTTGATCGAGTGTTTCGATGGTTTTTTGCTGAGCTGATCTGGACTGGCGTTCTGAGGATCTGAGCTGGTCTTGGAGCTTGCGGATCTGGTCGTTGAGGATCTGGGTTTGGGAGTTTTCCCCACCTAGTCCTTGGGCAGCTTTTCTGAGATTTGTTTGGAGCTTGTCTATTTCTTGGTTGAGCTTGGTGGTCTCAGCTTTGTGTTTGAGGCGTTCTTGGTTGAGGGCGATTTTATATTGTCTTTCTTTTGTTCCAAGGTCTTCGACGCGTTGTTGTTGTCTGCCGCTGAGTTGGGGTAAATTGGGGCTTGGGATGCCGTTTTCTGAGGTGTTAGACTCGATGTATTTTTTGTATTTTTCTTGTTTGGCGAGTTGCTCTTTTTCTGCGAGTGGCTGGACGCGTGTGATGCTTTCACCGGTGCTTTCTATGCGCATGGAGACGAGGGTTTGTTTCCAGTCTGGGTAGTTGATGTTGAGCGTCTTGTAGTAGCGGAGTGCTTGGTGGTATTTATTCCAGGCGTCTTGGTATTTCTCGGAAGCTTCTAACTTTTCTGCTTCATTGATGGCGTAGTATCCTGAGAGGAAGATGGAGCCTGGTCTCACTTTCTGGCCGGCGGAATCTTGCACTTGTGCATGACTGTAAGGGGTCAGCGCGAGTGTGGAGAATGTGAGTATAAAGAAGTAGAGTAGCTTCATGGCTGGAAAGACTATGCATTTTATGCTTCTGGGTGAAGCAGAATTTTTGAGAAGTGTTTACATTCTATCGTGTTGATAGGAAACTAGTTGTCCCATGTGGGAGGTTGGGGGCTCGGTTTTGGAGGTGGGTGTTACTTCTGAACTGGGCGATATGCCGCTGGTTTTTGGGGTATGACGCCTAGTGTTTGTTCAATATGATCCTTGGAGGACAATTGATTTAGATAGTCTATGGTGTGGCCACCTCTCGGTGGCCATTGTGGTCCTAAAAGTGAAATTTGGATTTTAGCGATGTTTTAAATATCGACTAGTGTAAGAAAAGACTAATTGCGTCTTCTATGAGCAAAGCCCAATAATGTAGCTAGTGATATAAGCGCAGCTGAGGATGGCTCTGGTACTACTGTAAAAGAACTGGCTCCATTATCTACCCATGTCACAGGTGATAGATCTGAATCATTAGTTTTCTCCCAATTTGCCGTGTTTAGTATACTGGCTCTTATATCCTGAGCGGAACCTGCTGTTGAGCCAGTGTAGCGCACGTTATCCCATTCGTCGTCTTTTGTGGCAGAGTTACCCAAGGCAATGGCGTTAGTTCCATCAGTTAAGCCCGGGTATAAGTTACTATCATTTTGGTCTGGTGGAAAGCCACCGACACCAACTCCTGTTACGCCAACGGCATTCCAATCTGTAGTACTAGTTGTGAGTGCCCACAATGCTGTGAAGCCAAGGGTATCTGCAACATTAGAGTCTTGAAAGATAACCAACTGATCTCCTGAAGATGCTGGTGTTAATGAAGGATCTACGTCTTCAGAATACGCTGTATTAGGAAGGTGGGTATAACCGGATAGTAAGTTACCAGCTTCTACAGAATGGATTGTTCCTGCTGATATGCCACCTGCCCCAACTGTTAAACGAATAAGACCTTCTGCTCTAAATGCTGAGGTATCATCATAGTAGCTAGCATCACTGAAGTATAATACTTCTCCTTGAGATATATCATTGAGAGCAACCCAAGAGAATGCATCACCAGTTCCAGGGCCATTAGAGTTTCCATCGGTATAATAGCCTATTATTGCTAGATCACCTACAGTCACTGCTGCATGTGATACCGAAAATGTACTAGCTAGGCACAATAGTGTGTTTTTTACTGTTTTATTCATGATATGGTTAGTTTAAATAAGGTTTTATTAGTCTAATGATTAACGTTAATTTATTTAACTATCATGCTGTGCTTACCGTCAAGTAGAAACAACAGATCTATCCACAGTTATCCATAGCTTTCCCATACAATTAAGCTTCAGTTAAGTTGGTTTAAGCATTCATCCATGTATGGTGAATAGCTCGGTTTTGGAGCTGGTGGCTACTTCTGAACTGGGCGATATGCCGCTGGTTTTTGGGGTATGACGCCTAGTTCTTGGTATTTGAATCCGCTGGGTAGTGGGTTGTATTCACCGGTTAGTGCGACGCTGCTGGTGGGGGAGATTTGTTTTTCCATGGCCATGCTCCAGTATGAGGCGTTGATGATGAGGCGGCGGAGGCCGGGGTTCTGGAGGTCACGTGCGCTGCCCATGGTGGATTGTAGGACGCGGGCGTTTTTGCCGGTGCTGGTTTTCCAGTTTTTGAACCAGATGACTGGGAGTGGGATTTTGTCTGGGTTGGTGGCGCCGCCTTGTTTGCGTCCAATGAGTGGCTGGCCGTAGACGAGGGCGGTGCAGTCTGCGGGGAGGCTTTCACCTTCTTTGTAGGTGCGGTAGACGTCTGATGGACCCCAGATGTCTTTGACGCCGGTGAGGATGGGGTGGTCTTTCATGGCTTCGACGATGTCTCCGCGGGTGGAGTCTTGGTGCCAGTTGCCGTGGTGGCCTTTGAATCTGCCGCCTAGGAGTTCGCCGAATTTGACTTGTTCGCCGTTGATGGTGTAGGGGAGTGGTTTGCGGAATCCGTGGTTGGCGGTGCGGAGGCCGATGATGGGTTTGCCGGAGTCGAGGTATTTGACGATGTGTTGGAGTTGTTCGTCTGGGAG
The DNA here is from genome assembly GCA_051251915.1 of Akkermansiaceae bacterium. Lineage (GTDB taxonomy): Bacteria > Verrucomicrobiota > Verrucomicrobiia > Verrucomicrobiales > Akkermansiaceae > Rubritalea. The sequence goes on from JBPOGF010000003.1 coordinate 128,438, forward strand.
TGTTAGCTCGCGGATGAGGAAGATGACGAGGTCGGCTTTGTCTAGGTGTTGGAGGCCGGGGATGTTGTGAGATTTGAATGCGTCTTCTTCGCCTTTTTTGGGGAAGACGGGCATGGTGGGGTCTACTAGTCCTTGGTCATTTACGCCGAAGAGGACTGTGCAGTCGAAGCCGTGGTGTTTAGCGAGGACGTCAGCTAGCATGGGGAGGGATTGCTCGCTGCGGTATTCTTGGTCGGCGGTGATGAGGACGATATGTTTGCCTTTTCCTGGGCCTTCGCCGCCTTGGAATGTGAGCCATTGTTCGTTGGCTTGGGTGGTTGGGAGTGGGTGGGTGTTGGGCTGGACGGCTTGGCTTAGCATGCTGGTGAGTGGGATGCTTAGGCAGAGGAGTGTGGTGAACAATGGGTGGCGAGATTTCATGGAAGTTGTGGGGCTAGTCTTTGGGGATTTCGTTGACTGTGTAGTAGGCTTTGGTGTGGAGGAGGTTTCCGCCGTCTTTGGATTTCATGGGTGCGAAGTCGAAGTCGTGGATGTGGCCTTCGATGATTTTATCGAGTGTGAGGCGGACTGAGAGTCCGTCTTCTGATGGGACTGCTTTGGTGACTTTGAGTTGTGTTTGGTCTACTTCTGGGCTGCCGTAGCCGGCTTGGTAGATGTGGGTGTACGTGTTGATGTTGTAGGTTTCAGGCTTGGCTGCGACTGTGGGGTCGATGGGTTTGGTGAAGTTGATGAGGAATCCGTCTTTCTTGATGTTGATTTCTTTTACTTCGAATGGCATGATTCCGGTCCAGTCTAGGCGCTGGATGGCGTAGGGTTCTGTGCCGCGGACTGGCCATTGTCTGTTGGTGGTGAATCCGCCGGCGATGAGTTGTCCTTTTGGTGAGAATTCTACGTTCATGATGCCTGTGGCTAGGCCTTCTCTGAATGGGTAGCATGCTCCTTGCCAGACGCCGTTGATTTTTTCTGTGGTGGCGCGGAGGATGAGGCTGAGGGTGTAGTCACCGAGGAAGAATTGATTTTCGAATGGGCCGAACTTTCCGCCTGTGGTGTTTAGTCTGAATCCTGATATGGAGCGTCCCATTTTGATGTATGGGAAGCGGATGACTGGTGGGACGAGTTCTTTGACGCGTTTTTTCTCGATTTGGAGTCGTGAGCGGGTTTCTGGTGTGACTGATGGGATGTTGATGTCGGTGAATTGGTACCAGTTGTAGCTTGCTGGGTGTCCTAGGAAGCCGCCTTGTTTGAGGTGCTTGAGGGAGCATGCTCCGTTCCATGGGCCTTGGCTTTCGATGGTGAACATTTCACCTTCTGCGTTGGCGTCTACGCCGCCTGGGCTACGGAGTCCGCTGCAGACGGGGATCATTTCACCTTCTGGGGTGACTTTGACTGCCCAGCCGCGGAAGAGGTTATGGGACTCGTATGAGCTACTTAGTCCGAGGGCGACCCAGATATTTCCTTGTGGGTCGTGCTTGGATGCGAAGGCGAATTCGTGGCCTTCTGCGTATCCCCAGTTGTTGGTGAGGGTGTCATAGCGGTCTGCGACTCCGTCTCCTGTGGTGTCTGTGATTTTAGTGACTTCTGCGAACTGGGTGGCGACCATGGAGCCGTCTTTCCAGTCTAGGCTGAAGATTTCATCTTGGCCGGTGGCGAAGAGGTGGTATTTGGGTTTGACTGGGGTGTCTAGTGCTCCATCGATGAAGTAGATGTCCCCACGGCGTGTGCCTACTGCTAGGCGTCCGTCTGGTAGGAAGTCGAAGCTCCCTGGTCGTAGTGGGATGTCTGCTGGGATGGGGACATTGACGATGGGGTAGTATTTGGCTTCTTCATCGGCGGTGCCCCACATGGCTCCTAGGTCTTCTGCGAGTGCGGAAGTGAGTGGTGTGGCTGTGAGGAGGGCGGTGGCTAGTAGAGAATATTTGTTTACCATTGGTATTCTATTGTGAGTTTAGATGCTCCTTTTGGAAGCGTGAGTGGGATGAGGAGATCTCCTGGATTTCCTTTACGGATGATAGCTTTGTGGTCTCCTTTGAAGCGGATAGTGAGCTTGTCGATGGTGTAGGTGTTGTCATCGATTTTGGTGATTTTTTCACCTGATGCGGCGCGGAAGTAGAACTGTTCTTGTGCTGCTGGTGTGTTGAAGCTGAAGGTTCTGACGAACTTGGCGGTGCCGTTGTCTGTCATGACGTCTTCGAAAAAGTCATCGATGGTGATGTCGCCGTAGTGGTATTGGAATGTGGGTCTACGGAGGTCATCTAGGCGGTATCCGCGGAATTGGTATCCGTGGTCGTGTGGGAATTCGTAGTTGGTTTTGCCTTTGTATGGCCAGTGTGTGTCTAGTGACTTGAGGCGGTGGAATGGGATGCCTGCGGGGAAGGTGATTTGTTCTTTGCCGCTGGCTTTGAATGATCCGTGGTCTACGTCTGCGAAGGTGCCTTTCCAGAGGATGCGTAGTGCCATTTCTTCTGAGTCGAATGCGAGGTTGAGGCGTTGTGGGTAGCCTACGCCGATTCCGCGGAATCCGGCTGCGGTTCCTCTGCCTCTAACGATTTCTGCTTTTTCGAAGACGCGGACTTGGTTAGACTGGCGTGATAGGCCTTCTGGTTTTTTGGCGCGTGGGCCGTCTGAGAGGTAGGTCCAGAGGGCTTCGATTTGTTGATCTGGGACTCCGTCTAGGACGTCTGGGCGGATGGATTTGCCACCAGGCCAGAAGCTGGGCATGATGCCTGTTTCGTGGAATCTTGATGGGTTCTGCATGAAGAGGTGGAACCAGTTTTTCTGGAGGCTCTGGGTGGCGTTGACGAGGTCGAGTGCGCCGGCGCCGGATGAGTTTTTGCCGTTGAAGTCATGGCATGCTACGCAGCTGAATCCTTTGGGGCCGATCATGTTGTAGCCGGCATTTTTGGATTCTTTGATGCTTTCGATTTCTGGGAATTTGGCTTCTTCGAGTGAGTCTACTTTACCGAAGAGCTGAGCGAGGTGACCGATGTTGTCTTCGCCGTATTGTGGCATGGTGACGTTCATGTAGTCACGTTGGCGTTGGCCTTTGACGAGGACTTTGTGGATCCATTGTGGTTGGAGTTTTGCTCCTACGCTGGTGAGTGTGGGTGGGATTCTGCCTTGGTCACCGAGTTCTGGGTGTGTGCCGGTGAAGAAGTCGAGTCTGTCTGGGCTGATGGCTCCTACTCCTTCTCTTTCGTGACATGCTGTGCAGTTGAATGTGACGAGTGTTTTGTTGATGGTTTCTGCGTTGCTTAGTGGCTTGGTGGCGGTGGTGTTTAGGCTCTTGGTAATGAGCTGGTGTTGTTCTTCGCTGAGGTTGTATTGTGGGACGTGCTTGTCTAGCTTGACGATGGTTGCTGGGGTGCTGAGGCAGCCTTTGTCAGAGGTAAGTTTTGAGAATGGGGTGTTGGTGGGAGCTTCAAGTCCGAGGTCATCGTGACAACTTGCACATCCGAGGGCGGTGAAGTGTTCGCGTCCTTGGGCGGCGAGTGCTTTGTTGACCTCGATGGGTTTGTATTCAGGGATGGTTTCTTTTGAGACTGATAGTTTTGATGATGGGACTGGAGCACGGTCGAAGTCTGGGCCTTTCATGTCAAATGAGAGGGCTGGGTAGTCTCCGGTGTGGTAGTAGATGAATTTTACTTTTTTGAGGCCTGGTTTTAGGTTGAGGGTTTTTACGAATTCTTGTGGTGCGCGCATTTGGCTGGGCGTTTGCGAGAAGAGTTCTTGGCCGTCGATGCTGAGGGAGCCGCCGTTGAGGCTGATGTAGAATGTGTGTTCACCGGGTGTGGTGATGTTTAGATAGCCTTCGAATTCGATGGCGAATGAGCGTCTGATTTCGCCGAGGCTTTTTAGGTCGAAGTCTTTGGTGTGGCCTGCGCGGATGGTTCTGACTCCGTCTGTGCCGATGCCTTCCCAGATGCTGCCTTGGTGGAGGGTGTAGTTGAGGTGGCCGGGGATTTTGGTGTCTTTGAGGAGGTAGTGGGCGATGTCTATGACTTCTTTTGCGGGGAGGTTGAGCTTTGGCATGCGTCCGGATGGGCGGACTGCGTGTGGGTTGTTGAGGAACTTGACGAGGCTTTTGTGGCTGTATTTCTTGCCGAGGTCACCGAGTGGTGCGGAGGTGTCTGGCATTGTTTCTGAGCCGTCTTCGCCGCGTGGTGAGTGGCAGGATACGCAGCCTCTGGCGTGGAAGAGTTGTTGGCCTTGGGTGGCGGCTACTAGGTCTGGGACTTGTGGTGTGAAGTCATTTTTCTTGAGCGAGAGGAGGAAGTGGGTGAGGGACTTGGCGACTTCTGCTTTCTTTTCTGGGTCAATGCTCGCGAGCATGTCTGGCATGGTGGTGCCCGGTTTGGTGCCGTGTGGGTCGCTGATGAAGGTTTCGAGATAGTGTGGGTTCACTCGTGAGCCGATGTCTGCTAGGCGAGGTGCTACTTTTGAGTTGGCGGCAAATGGTGCATCGCTTTGGTGGCAGGCGGCGCAGTTGAGTTCTTCCATCAGGATGCGTCCTTTGAGGTCTGCGGGGAGCTCGGTTGCCTCCAGTCCGGGGACGATGGGGTGCGCGAGGAGTGCTGGTGCTAGTGTGAGAAGAAGCAGACCTGCTTTGATGGATGTTTGTGTTATTTTTTGATAAGGCATGTTTGAAATCACCAAGTTATTTTGAGTGTCATTTTCCAGTGGAAACGAGCTGCTGGGGAGAGGTGTGAAAAAATGATAGCAGTTACCGCACCATATGCTTTGGAGGTGGGAAGTAAATCATTAAACTCCATGATCCAAAGCGGTAGCAGTTTGGGTTGTGTGGATTATAAATACAATTATGAATGTATTCGTGGTTCAATTCGTAGGTTGTGGCTTAAAGAATGAGCAAATATTCTTCAATTTGGTGGTCTCGGTTTTAGTTGCAGTGTAGGTTTTGCCAACTTTACGGAATTTATGAAGGGTATGGAAATTGAAATCAATCTAGCGGATTATTTAAATGAGAAGCATCAACGGGAGATCCCGATGTTGTTGAACTCTTATGCCTCGGATCCGATGGGTGGTGGGGTGCCTCTGGATGAAAATGTTAGAGAGATTCTAGTGTCTGAGTTGGCGAAGATTCAGGGAGCGTTTTCGGTGCTAGCTTATGTGGATGGTGAGGTAGCGGGGTTGGTGAATTGTTTTGGGGCATTTTCAACTTTTACGTGTAAGCCGATTGTGAATATTCACGATGTGGTGGTGCTGCCTAAGTATAGGGGGCATAGGCTTAGCCAGAAAATGTTAGATAAGGTGGAGGAGGTGGCGCGTGGGCGTGGGTGTTGTAAAATCACGCTGGAGGTGCTGAGTAAGAATGAGGTGGCGAAGGCTGCTTACCAGAAGTTTGGTTTTGCGGGGTATGAGCTGGATCCGAAGGATGGGATGGCTTTGTTTTGGGAGAAGTCTCTGGGGTAGTTTTTTTTTTGAACCACGGAAGGCGCGGAAAGCACGGAACAGGGTTGATGGGGAGTGAAGTTGGGGTGAGGTGCTAGGTTGCGAAGAGGTTTTTGAGGTCTTTGTCTTCTGGGGCTCTGAGTTCTAGTTCTGGGTCTAGTTCGATGGATTTGTTGAGGCAGGTTTGGGCGTCTGTTAGGTTTCCTAGGACGGAGTGGTAGCAGGCTAGGTTGTAGTGGTAGAGTGGGTCGCCGAGGAGAACCTTGGGGCCTGCGAGGAGTTGGCGGAGGGCGGCTAGAGTTTCACCCATTTCGTGGAGGCAGAATGCGGCGTGGATGAAGTAGGCTTTTTCTCTGCTGTCCATTTTGCAGAGTTCTTGGGCTGTTGCTGCAGCTGGATTCCAGAGTTGGAGCATCATCTGGGTGGCGAGGAGGAGCTCCTTGTAGCGCTCGGAGTTTTGCTCTTTTGAGGGCATATTTCGGAGTTCGATGAGGGCGTCTTCGGCCATCTCGAGTTGTAGGTATCCTTCGACTACTTCTAAATCATTCACTACTTCATACTCTGCTAGTAGATATTGATAGCGCAAGTTTTTTCTAAAGGTAGCGTGGATGGAGGCAAGCTAGGGGGTTTGTACCACGAATCTGCACGAATGTTCACGAATCTGTGGATGATGAAGCCGTGTATGATGAATTGGGAATTGTGGTAGGTACTGAATTTGAGCAAACCTAGTATATTGAAACAATGTATCTATTCTTAGCTTGTTTTTATTGATGGCCAGGGATGATGGGGGGGGATGAGAGGGAAGGTGTGATGTCTTAGATGATGGTGGTTAGATGGTCATTTTTTTAACCCGTTGGGGGCTGACAATGGTCATCTTGGTTGGGTTTAGGCATTGACTCTGGGGGGTAATGTGAGTTCTTAGGGCTATGAATATTATATTTCGCTTCTTGGTAACAGCGCTGACTCTATCTCAACTATCCGCCGCACAGGGTTTGCCAAATATAGTGATTATCTATGCTGACGACTTGGGTTATGGTGATCTTTCTTGTTATAATAGTGAGTCAGCTTACAAGACGCCGAGATTGGATCAGATGGCGGCGGAGGGGATTCGGTTCACGGATGCTCACAGTCCATCTACGATTTGTTCTCCTTCTCGGTATGGGTTATTTTCTGGTCAGCAAGTTCACAGAACGGGTCGGAGGAGTTCAGCATTTGAGGGGCCAGGGGGGCCAAGTTTCATTAAGGAGGGGGAGATGACGGTGGCGGATATGCTGAAGAAGTCAGGGTACCGGACTGGGATATTTGGTAAGTGGCATGTGGGTTTATCATGGTTTGATAAGGATGGGAATAGGCTCAGGGGTGGGTTTGATAATGCGAAGTTGATTGATTATGAGAAGAGCACTCCGCTGATCGATGGGCCTAATCGGCGTGGGTTTGATGAGTCATTTGTGACTCCAAACTGTCCGACTACTGATCCGCTGTATGTTTACATTGAGAATGGGATGGTTCCTGTGCCGGCGAACCAGAAATATGTGAGGGATGAAGTTCCTAATCCGGTTGGTAAGTGGCGTTGGGATAATGACGAGGGCTGGATGGCGCCTGGGTATGACTTTATGAAGGCTGATCTGCTTTTTTATGATAAGACGATAGATTTCATCACTAGGCATAGGGAATTGACGCCAGAGAAGCCATTTTTTGCGGTTTTATCTACTCAGATTGCGCATGCGCCTGTGCTGCCTGCTGCTGAATTTAATGGTAAGACGGAGGCTGGTCCGCGAGGAGATTTTATTTATGAATTAGATGCGTTGGTTGGTAGATTATTGGATCAGTTGGAGGATATGGGGATAGATGACAATACGATAGTGATGTTCAACACTGATAATGGGCCGGAGACGATGCATGCGATCTGGATGAAAAAAGACTATCATCATGATGCTGCTGGTGGGTTCCGCGGTGTGAAGAGAGATGGGTGGGAAGGTGGTCACCGGGTGCCGTTTATTGTTCGCTGGCCGGCACGCATTCCGGCTGGGCAGGTGAGTGCACAGATGACGAATACGACGGATATTTTTGCGACTTTGGCATCTGCAACTGGGTTTACATTGCCTGATGATGTGGCTGTGGATAGTTTTGATATGTTGCCGGTGATGCTAGGGGTTCAGCCAGAGGGTGAGTCTGTGCGTCCGCATATGTTGACTCAGAGTTTCAGGTCTGAGTTTCAGCTTAGAGTTGGAGATTGGAAATATCTTGCTCACCAGGGATCTGGTGGAAATAACTACGAACGGGGGGAAATGGCTCCGTATGCAACACCTATCACTGAGCCTGATGCTCCTGGGCAGCTTTACAATCTAGGGTTGGATTCTGCTGAAAAGGATAATCTTTTTTATAAGGAAAAAGAGAGATGTGAGAGCATGCAGGAGTTGCTTAAGAAGTTGACTGTGAAGGAGGGTGGGCGAAGTGCTTTGCTTGATCGCAAGCCGCTTGATATGAGTAAGGTTCCGGTGATAAAGTAGGTGGTAAGGGGGGGAAAGGTAAGGATTTTTTTACCACGAATAACACGAATCTTCACGAATGTGACAGCCTAGAGCTTTTTTTTTGACCGCTAAATACATGACAATCACGAAACCATTACGATGAAACCTGAATAGGAGTATTTTAAATGAGAGAATAGCGCCGAATTAGGCTGAACAAATATGGCGTACTAGTTCGTGTTTGCCTGGCTTGGTTGCACTGAGTAGGTGGGAGATGATTCTTGGTTGTTGAGGAGTGCTAGTTTTCGTTGGGGTAGATTTGATGATGAACAGTGTCTTGATGTTGTAGATTATAAGCAAGTTATGAATGAGTGATGTGTTTCGTGAAAATATCAGAAATGAAATGAATCCCCAATATAAACAAATGCTGGATAAAATTAACTTGTCTGAAAAGTGGATGACCACTACAAATCAATCACTTAACATAATATTACTATGAATACAAAATCACCTCACTTCCTAATCTCAATCACCCAGCTGAATATCAGCTAGTGCCATACTAATAACACTGTTAGCCTAAAAAATATATGAGTCGCCCAGCAACTCCCAAACAAATTGCCTACTTTAACTACATGGGCGTCAAAAAAGCTCATAGAATGTCGTTTGACGAAGCATCAGCTCTATTCGACAAGCTGCTGGAAGCCGATGACAAGCTATTATCATCAATGGGATTCAAGTCATATGAAGCATTTCATGACAGAAAGAGCCAGTGGTTTACTGAACGATTTATTCTGCATCCTGCTCTCTACGCGGATGAGATCCAGAATATGCTCGATTATGAGCTTCCTGATCTTCTGCATACTTATGCAAGAGGCCAAGTAGTTGGGGCATCAGAAAGATTAACAAAGCCAAAAATTAAGAAGGTTATCGATAGTTTACTGGGGGAGTCAGAGCAATGGTGGCAATCCAAAAATAGAAACCAAATATTTTTTCAACGACTTTCTGAGTTATATCCAGATTGCGTGGATGGCCGAGCCCCGGATAAGCGCAAGCCCAAGAAGAACAATAAACAAAAATCGAAGGATCAATCTAAGAAATCTAGTTGTGGTTGTCTAGTAATCATCATTCTCATTATCCTAGTCGCACTATACGCATACAGCCGCATACAAGGCTAACCCCAAAGATAGCTTCTCATCGGAGCGATAGCGGAGCATGAGAGTTATCGGTTGTTGTCCCGTATAGCTTCGCACGTGATGACACGAGTCTAGGGTAGCGGGCTCTGGGTGGTGGTTAGTTATGCGGTTTTGATTTTGTTTTCTGCCTTAGTGGGTTGTTGCACCAGTGGGTGTTCTTAGGGGCGTTTGATGCCATACGAAGGTGCCGATTACCGAGCGGCGGGGCTGTTCGGTAATCAAATCGAGGCCTAATGGGATGGAGTGTGATTAATGATGATACTGTGGCTTTCATTGTGGCGGGTGGGTCAAAATATGTAAAACAAGTAGCCTCCCACTTAGTTCTACAATGGTGGGGGCAACAGCTACACACTGAAATGAGTCTTGTCGCCCAGTAAGTCACCAGAGGCGCCTTGTGCGGGAAAACTGCACGTAGGGATCTGCGAGGGGGAGGTCATGCAACTGACGTTCCTAGCTCAATCGCTAAAAAAGGCCTCGCTTTGTAGCCGAATAGAGCTACATTGTGCATATGAGTGATACAGTAGTAAGAGCACGTGTAGATCCTCGCTTAAAGACAGATGCAGAAGCTGTTTTTCAAGAGTTGGGATTAAGCACCACAGAAGCCATAAGAATGTTCCTGTCACAGGTTCGATTAAGACGTGGTTTACCATTTCCCGTTACATTACCCACCGATAATGACGATCTTTTAGTGAGTGGTTCCATGCGTCAGTCAGCCCTTGATTCAGTGTTCGATGACTAAGCCTGGAGAGGTATACCGAGTTGATCTTGGTCTTGGCGGTAAGGTGCGGATGATGATGGTCGTTTCACGATATGATGTATCTGCACCTAGAGCACTTTCATTATGCGTTCCGATTACTTCAGCGTATCGTGAGTCTGATTATGAAGTTGCCTTGCCCACAATGCCGTTTCTGACGATGAAGAGTTTCGCTAATGTACAAGGCTTGCAGGCTATCCAAGATCATGAGTTACAAGATAAGGTGGGGCTATTTTACGGTGTGGTTCTCGATGATGTGAAAGCAGCTCTACGTTACGCTTTAGATCTAAAATAACAAGACAGTGAATCGGGTAGGTGAGGGATTTTAACTCTCTCCCCCGTACCACCTGCCATATGGTTTTGCCTACGGGCTCTGCGGATAGACTTTGTATTGAGAAGAGCGGTGTAGCGCGGCGGTTAGCATGTATCATACATACTTCCTCTTAGGTTGTTTTAGTAATTTATTGAGGGTAGTGAGCATTTACTCATTGGGCTTCTATGCTTCGGAGTTCTTGGTCATCGCGTTTCTTACGATTTCTATGTTGCAGATCCGCCAAGTTTCTTAGCGACTGGCTCGTGGCCAGCTTCTTGAGCCATTGGTTTGGAGATTGGCAACTACCCCAGCCTGCGAAAATGCAATGGCAAGCACAACAGCTACAAACTGAAATGAGTCTTGCCAGCCAGTAAGTCACAAGAGTATCTTATACAAGAAGTCCGAATACATGAAACATAAGAACACATCAGAAGCTGAGCAACTGGACTGCGCGTTCACCAGAGGAGCCTTATGCGGGAAAACCGCATGTAGGGATCTGCGAGAGAGGCGTCAGGCAACTGACGTACCTAACTTAATCTGCCCAAAATATGCAATTTGACATTAAAGTACCACCAGCTGGAGAAGCTGTCAAAAATTGCCGTCTGGTGAAGTGGCACAAGGAACACAGGGCACTGGTGAAAGCAGGAGAATGTATCGCGACTTTAGAAACCGATAAGATTTCCTGGGACTTGGAAGCTGAATACTCAGGTGTTCTCCTGCACGAGGCCGATGAAGGCTTAGAACTTAATGTAGGCCAAGTTTTCGGAACGATTGATGAAGATGGAGTGTCTATCAGTGATCTCAACAAGGTTCCATTCATGCATAGGAAGGCTGATGACTCCAATGGTTTCATCTCAATGATTCCTAGCATTATCCTGTCGATGGCGAAGATGTTTCTAATTATTCTTGGTCTTATGCATTTATACAAAATCTTAATCTCATGACACAGCGAACTTGAGAATTATCTAGCCGAACAAGTGGAGACACAGCAATTCCTATCAGCCGTTCTGCTTACATGTTACCCTATAATTTCAGCCTTAACCCCGTGATCGACGCTCGTCCCCGCTGCTAGGGGGTGCGAGCTCTATGACGATGTGCTAAAATAGACCTCTAAAATGAATCCAGACACATGGAACAAACTTACACCGAATTAGAAATCGGCTGTGCGATCACTATCACCTCAGTTTATCAAAGCTGTTCAGTCATCGAGTGCTCGTGATGGTTTTTATGGGGGGGCTTTTTATGGGGCTTTTGAGAGGTGAGTTTACTGTGGGTTTATGGCTATTGTAATGTATAACTCGATGTTGTGGTTTAGTTCTTGTGGGTGAGGGGTGAAGTTTGGTGAAGTGTAGTGGTTATGTTTAAGAGTGCTTATGAAGAAGTTGGGGGGATGGTTTATTTCGCGAGGATGGTGGAGAAGATACGGATGCATGCGAGGGGGGAGCTTCCGGAGGAGTATGTGGGTTATTTGGGGGGTGGGTTTGATGGGCGTTGTGTGGAGTTTCTGGGGGTGAGTTATGAGGATGTTCGGAAGTTGGTTTTAGATGGGGAAACTGATGATGTTGTATTGGAATGGTGTGAGAGAAATGGGATGTCTAGGTCTGGTGAAGAGAAATTGGTATGGAATGAGTTTATGATGAAGAGGGGGTGGAGGGATAGTGGTTCTTCTGCTGGTAGCTTTCAGCAATACAAGGATAAGTATGGTTTGGGAGAGCGGGGAGATATCAAAACGTATTTTGATTTTTTTGAGGTTGATGAGGGGAGGTCAACGTAGACAATCAACAAGTGATGGTATCAATTAAACAATTTTTTCACTGGAAGGGGGCCTTTTCCCAAGGCGAATTATTCCTAACTATTGTGGGCGGTTATTTTTTGATCTTAGGGATCGGGTTCATGCAAGATTATGTGAAGGAGTATTCTTGGGCGGAAGACTTAGGGTTACTGATGTTTCCTATCATCCTCTTCTATGGTGTGGCTGTGGGGAAGAGGTTTAGAGATACAGGTTCATCTGCTTGGTATGGGATAGCAGGGGTGTTAATACCTATTATTGGTTTTGCTATGTTATTTATTCCAGGAGAGAAATCTAAGCCTAAAAAAAGTGATGCAGCTTTAAGGGGTAGTGGGGCAGATGAGGAGGCTTAAATCATGTGGGATCCAGGTTGTGAAGTCCTTGGGATTTCTCGGATTATGAGGTGGAGAGTTGTTTGATGATGCGGGCGGGGGTGCCGGCTGCTATGACGTCGGGGGGGATGTCTTTGGTGACTACGCTGCCGGCTCCGATGATGGATCTGTCGCCGATGGTGATGCCTGGGTTGATGATGGCGGCGCCGCCGATCCAGACGTCTGCGCCGATGGTGATGGGTTTTGCGGATTCGATTCCGGTGCGGCGTTCGGCTGCGTCTATGGGGTGGGTGGCGGTGTAGATCTGGACTGAGGGGCCGATGAGGGTGTTGTCTCCGATGGTGACTTTGGCGACGTCTAGGATGACGCAGTTGAAGTTGAGGAAGACGTTATTTCCTAGGGTGATGTTGGTGCCGTAGTCGCAGTGGAATGGGGGTTGGATGCTGGCGTTGGTGGGGTAGCCGAGGAGCTGGTGGAGGAGGTCTGCGCGGTCTTGGTCGCCGAAGGTTTGGTTTAGCTGGTGGCAGAGGGTTTGGCAGTGAAAGCGGTCTTGGGTGAGTTCTGGGTCGTGGGCGTGGTAGGGCTCGCCGGCTAGCATTTTTTCTTTTTCGGATGTCATGTTAGCGGTTGGGTTGGGGTGGGGTTGGAGTTTGTGTTGGGTGATTTTTAGACGCCTCGTTTGGAGCCCCAGAGCTGGATGTGGAGGCGGTCTGAGAAGCGGTAGCCTTGGTCGCGGCAGATGTCTGCTAGCCAGAGGCGTTTTTGCTGGAGGGCGGCTTCTGTGCGGCCTTCTGGCATGAGGAGGATTTTGGATTTGGGGAGGTGGTAGGTTTGCTCAAGGTGCTGGACTTCTGCGAGGTCTGTCTGGGTCTGGATGACGAATTTGAACCAGGCGTTGGATTTGTTGGCGAAGTAGCGGAGGGCGTCGGGGTTGATTCTGAGTTTTTCGTCGTTGCCGCTGTTGGAGAGTTTAGCGGAGACGTTCCATTGGTCTACGGCGGTGTCCATGAAGTCGGTAGGGATCTGGGTGCCGTTGGTCTCGATCTCGAATCTGTAGTAGGGGTCTTGGGAGCTGAGGATCTGGATGAGCTCAGTCCAGGCGGGCTGTTGGAGGAGGGGTTCGCCGCCGGTGAGGATGACGTTTTTGCATGGGTAGCTGGCGACGAGGTCTGCGACTTCTTGGGTGTCTAGGGTGGTGATGTATTCTTGTTTAGAATATTTCTTGCCGGTCTCGTGGTGCCAGGGGGTGCCTTCCCAGTTCCAGGTGTAGTCGGTATCGCACCAAGAGCAGTGGAGGTTGCAGAGGGATGAGCGGATGAAGATGGAGGGGACGCCCATGCTGACGCCCTCGCCCTGGAGGGTGTGGAAGATCTCTGGGCGGTCGTTTAGCTTGGCTAGTTTTAGTGATGCCATGGAGGGGACGACCGGGTTGTAGTGAGATCTGGGGATCTGGAGTTTATGAATTTTTAGCGAGTCCAGCTACTGCAGGAAGGGTGCAGACACCGATGATGCCGATGACCCAGAAGATGGTGCTACCTGAGCTGTTGCTCTTGGCTGGCTTGTAGCCTTCTAGTTCTGTAGGGCCATCTAGGCCGACAGTGGCTACTACGGGAGTTTCTAGGTCTTGAGCGGTGATGGCTGTGGGAGCAGGGCCGGCTGCGGCTCTGATTTCTTTGACCATGTCTGGGGTGACGGCGGCTGCGCTGTTGCCCATGTTGGAGCGGACGTAGGTGAGGACGTGTGCGATGTCTTCGTCGCTCATGGCTGCGTTAGGTGGCATCATTCCGTTGTACATTTGGCCTTTGACTTCGATGGGGCCTTGGAGTCCGTGGATCTGGATTTTGATGAGGTTAGCTGCTGGTCCGTTTACCCATTCTGATCCGGCTAGTGGGGGGAATGTGTTAGGGATGCCGTCACCGGTGGGGCCGTGGCATGCGATGCACTTGGCTTGGTAGATGGCTTGTCCAGGGTGTGCGCCGCCAGTTCCAGTTGTAGCTGCTGCGTCTGGAGTGGGTGCTGGGGCAGGCTCTGGAGTTGGAGTTGGTTCTGGAGCGGGTTTAGGTTCTGTTGCTGGGGTAGCTTCGGCTTCGGGTTTAACTTCGGGTTTAGCTTCTTCAGCTGGTGCTTCTTTTGCTGCGGCAGCTGGGTCGATGAGGTCTTTTACGGTGAGCATGGCTGTGTTGCCTGCTTCTTTTGCGCGGATTGTTTTGACGGTTTCAGCGGTGATTGCTGGTGCGTTGTTGCCCAAGTTTGAGCGGACGTATGTGAGGACGTCTGCGATTTCTTGGTCCGTCATGGTTGCGTTTGGTGGCATGGCGCTGTTGAATGCGTTCCCTTTGACGGTGATGGGTCCGCTGAGTCCACGGAGTTGGATTCTGACGAGGTTTTCTGCTGGGCCGTTGACCCATTCTGATCCTGCGACTGGTGGGAATACATTAGGGATGCCGTCACCGGTGGGTCCGTGGCATGCGATGCATTTGGTTTTGTAGAGTGCTTCACCAGGGTGTGCGTCTTGGGCATTTGCGGTAGAAAATGCAGTGCCTGCTGAGATGGCGGCAATGGCGGTGATCTTGGCGAAATAGTTAGCCATGGAGGGGAAAGAAAATGCAGTTCTTGTGGATTTGGTGAGTGTCTTCATCGTGATCGTTCGTTAATATGCTAAAACCTTTACGATAAATGGAATGAATTTACAGCCATATTTTAGTTTATTTTGTCGATACTGGGTTTTATTTTGAAATTGTTAGTCGAGTATGTCGTTGATGAAGTTATTTTTCAGTAATAGTTCTCTGGCTGACCAGCCATCTAGTGGGGCGTCGCTGTCGTAGCGAGAGAAGGAGGAGCTGTAACTTCTGTTGTAGGGGACGTCTTTGTATTGCTGGTCGCTTAGTTTTGTTTTGGTGAAGCCTAGGTCGGTGAGTGGGCTGAGCTGGAGTGGAGATGGGGGGAAGTTCTGGGCTTGTTTCCAGTAGGTTTTGAATAGGTGTGGGCTGGGCATGTAGTCTGCTTTGCGGTGGTAGGCGGCTATTTGGAATAGTTGTTTGTTGAGGGCTTGGGATTGGTTAAATCTGGTGGGGTCTTTGGTGATGAGTTTCTGGAGGCGGGATGCTGCGTTGTAGTAGTGTGGGTCTAGCTGGATGGCTTTTTGGTAGGCGGTGATGGCTTCTGGTTGTTTGTTCATTTCTTCGAAGAGGAGGCCTAGGAGGTAGGGGGTGCGTGGGTTTTCTGGTTCTTTTTCTAGGAATGCTTGGAGGGTGGGGAGTGCGAGGTTGCGGACGCGTTCATCGTCAAATAGGCCTTCGCAGCCGAAGCAGTGGCTTTCTTTGGGGCCGAAGCTTACGGGCATGAGCTCGAAGGCTTTTTTGAAGTGGGGGATGGCTTCTTGGAATTTTCCGGCTTCCATGAGGGTTTTGGCGAGTCGGGACTGGAGGCAGTAGGCGTCGTTGAAGTGTCCGAGGGCTTTTTTGTATCTGTCTGTGGCTTCTTGGATGAGGCCTGCGTGGAGGTAGTCATCTGCGGCTTCTCCTTGGCGGATGGAGATGACGACTTGGTGGAGGAAGTTGGCTTTTTCTGTGTTGCCTTGTTTTTCTAGGATGCGGGCGAAGACGTCATAGCAGTGCATGCGGATGAATTTTCCGTGGTCGCCGTCTGAGGGGTCTAGTGCGATGGCTTGCTGGATGAGTTTGTCTGCGAGGTTGATTTTGCCATCAGCGAGTGCCATTTCTGCTTGCCAGATGAGTGGGCGTTCTTCGAAGGGGTCGTATGTATGGATTGAGGCGATGAGGGTGGCGGCGGCTTGTGGGCGGAGTGCGATGACGTGTTTGTAGTAGACGTCTGTGCCTTGGTTTCTGGCGAGGAGGTGGGAGGAGATTTGGTAGGCTTTGGTTTTGCTTTCTGGGGTGTTTTGCTTGGTGAGGAGGTCTATGTAGAGGGAGCCGATGGATGGGTTGTCGGCAGCTTGGCCGTGTAGGGTTTGGAAGAATTGGCGTGGGTCTGCTTGGTGTTTTTTGTGTAGGGTGTTGATTTCTTCTTCGAATTGGTCGGTTTTGCCTAGTTTGTGGAGGGCGGTGAGGCGGTAGTGGAGTAGGGAGTCATGATCTGATGGGAGGATGATGTGTTGTTTTTGTGATGGTTTGGTGTTTTGGACTTTGGTGCAGAGGTCGAGTAGGCGTTGGTATTGTTTGTGATGGAGGAGGTAATCTAGTGCGTCTTGATCTGAGTATGTGTGGAAGTAGTTGCTGTTTTTTTTGCGGGCGATGATGTTTGCTTCATGCATGGTCATGGCTTGCTCACCGAGGTCTGGTTTGTGGAGGAGGTGGGCGATGGTGGCGAGCTTGGAGATGAGTTCTGCTTGGTCGTCATTATCTGCGTTTTGGATGGCGTTTTTTAGTTGTTCGATGCCTTTAACGATGTCGTTTTTGGCGAGAGCTTGGGCCCAGGCGGGTTTGTCTGCTGAGCTGTGACTGTGGTGAGGGTCGCCCAAGTTGGTCATTTTATCGTTGAACCATTTGATACTGTTTTCTTGGTCTTTGCTGATGAGTAATAGGTGGCCGAGAATTTCTCCGTAGTTGTAGAGCGGCATTTGAGCTTCATCTTTTAAGAGTGAGCGCATGGTTGGCTCTGCGTTTGTTTCATCTTGAGCTAGGAGGATGGAGAAGAGTTGGAGTTTGAGTCTCTCTTGGTATGCGGAGCTGTGCTGAAAGCGGCGGTTGTCGTTTTTAATGAAGGCGCTGTAGGAGTCGGCATCTTTGGTTACTTCGTTGAGCTTGGTGATGATGGCTGGCCATTGGTCTTGGGGTGGGAGTTCGGTGTATAGGGTGGCGTGTTTGTTGGTTGTGACGTCTCCGGTGGTGAGGTCGAGTTGGAGGCGGTCTAGCCATTCTTGGGCGGTCTTGGCGGGTTGCATGTTTTGGCGCTGTGAGACGATGATATCGTCTGCGCTTTGTTTGCTACAGGAGGTGAGGGAGAGGAGGGCTGAGGCTAGTATGAGGGGGAAGCAGAGTTTAGACATAGATATATTGATATCAGTCGCTTCGAGGGGGACAAGGTAATATTTAGCAATCAAGGGGCTCTAAATGGACTAATACTACACTGCAAAACAAAAGAGACGGTAATGATTTATGAAGGATGGGGATGTCTGTGCTACGCGATAAGATGAAGAGCTGGGTGTAGCGTATAAAACTTGCGTTGTTCTTCAGTCAGGATGCTCGCATCACTCCTTGATTTAATAGAGGTCCACTCTGGCTATCGACTCGTATGTGTCACAGAATGGTAGAAGGTAGAGTGGGCTGACGGTGGTTTTTTTTAGGGGGCGGTTTCAATGTGGTGATTGTTTTGTGAGATGTATGATATATTATTTGCTAGTCTGGGTGAGTATGGTGTAGGTTGTGTGGACTATGAAACACTTATTGATCACTTTACTTTTTTCTACCTCGGTTGTTGTTGCACAGGATGTTGATATGAAACCGGCTGAGGGTGCGGTGTCTCTTTTTGATGGGGAGTCTCTGGTGAACTGGAAGCCTGCTAAGGGTGATGAGGGGTTTTGGTCAGTGAAGGATGGGGCGATAGCAGGGGGGGATATGGCGAAGGCGGTGCCGCGTAATGTGTGGCTTATTTCTGATAAGAGTTATGAGAATTTTGAGCTGAGTTTCTCTGTGAAGTTTACGGATGGTGGTGGGCCTGGGCTGAAGAATTCTGGGGTTCAGGTTAGGAGCTTAGCGATGGGGAAGCATGTGTGTGGTTACCAGATAGATGCTGGGCCAACGCATGATAAGACGGTGATCAATGGTGGTCTGGGCTACTGGGGGAACATCTGGGATGAGTACCGTAGGGGGGCGCTTGTGACTGCGATGAATCAGGATAAGTTGATGGAGAGTGTGAAGCAGTATGATGGGTGGAATGAGTATAAGGTGGTGTGTGAGGGGCCGAGCATCAAGACGTGGATTAACGGGATACTGGCGCATGATTATACTGAGAAGAATCCGAAGATAGCTGCTGATGGAATCATTGCTCTACAGGCGCACAAGGGAGGTAAGTTTTTGGTGCATTTTAAGGATGTGAGGATAAAGGAGCTAGCGGGGACTGAGGGGTCTCCTAAGTGGGGTGATGAGGGAGTGATAAAGGGGCCGGTGAAGAAGGCGAGGAAGCCAAAGAAGGCGCCTAAGAAGAAGTAGTAGTTAGCTGGAGTTTATGAGTGTAGGTGGCTTGGCGATTATGGTGTGCAGGCATCATTTTGGGTGCAGTTGGATCTGACGGAGCCTACTGCTACTCCGATTAAATATGTTTATGATCCTGATCATCTTTTTGGTGATCATTAGGCTTGTAGATGCTTTGAATGCATCTCCGGCACCTGAGCCTAGTTCAGTGGCTTTATTGGGGGGTGATATGATTGTGATTACTGAAAAATATGACGGGAATTAGGTTGGTGTTAAGTGGTTTATCCTGTATGACAGGGGGATGAATTTTTACACACGGAAGTGGATAAAGCCTGAGGATCTTAATGCGCATAATACGTTGTTTGGTGGACGGTTGCTGGCTTGGATCGATGAGGAGGCAGCTATTTATGCGATGTGTCAGGTAGGGGCGAAGAATATGGTGACGAAGTTTGTGTCAGAGATTAATTTTGTGAGTTCTGCTAGGCATGGTGATGTGATTGAGATTGGGTTTGAGGTGGTTTCATTTGGGTCTAGTTCGGTGACGATGAAGAGTATTACGCGTAATAAGAATACGAAGCAGATTATTTTATCGATTGAGAAGATTGTTTTTGTGCTGCTGGATGATGAGGGTAAGCCGGTGCCTCATGGGAAGAAGAAGTAAGGGGAAGGGTGAGAGTTTAGTTATGCCACTCCGCAATGCAAAAGAGAGGAATAAAGGTTTCTGAAATTGCAGGGAATGTGATGCTCGGGTTGTAAAGAAACCGGTTGATTTTCCCCAATGACTGCGTTTTTCCGTAGTTGTGGTGCTTGCATTACTGCTTTGTTGTGCCTTGGTATTCGTCTCTTTTTCATTAATGCATGGTTATAGTTTGGGCAGGGTATTGTTTTATAAAAAATATCAATTTAAAATTACTAGTTGACTTTTATTTGTAATTAAGTAATTATTTTGACAATGCAAGTTATCACATGATGGCTTTCATTAGAACATTATAAAAATAAACTGATGTTGCTTATTTAGGATTATCCTAGATAGCACACAATATCTGAAAAAATGACATCTTCAACAATGCTAAACTATCTTCCAGCACATCTAATGTGCTCCTGCTGTAAGGGGCAGATGGTAGGTATGCAGGATTTTAAGAAGGTGATTAGATTTCCTCCCCTAGATAATATTTTCCTCCCCATATAATATATTCCCCGATATAATATATAGAAAGTAACCATTCTCTGTAATGGTTACTTTTTTTTGGTTTTGTAAGTTAGATGATTTTTGTTTTTTAGGGTGTTGTGGTGGTATTGTAGAGGTAGCGGGGTGGTTAGGGGGAGCCGTGGTAGGTTTTGATGGTGTGGTCTGCGTGGTAGGTTTTGGTGGCGTTTTGTTTGATGGTTTCCCAGGTTTTGATGGTGGTGGCTGGTAGGGCGTCTCGGCGTTGGGACATGTGGTCTTTGGTTTTGCGGATGTATTTGTAGGCGGTTTCGTAGGCTAGTTGGCGGTCGGATTTGCCTTCGTTGATGTTGGGGGCTGCGGGGTTGTTTCTTTCCCAGAGGAGTTGGCAGGCGCGGTTGAGGGCTGGGGCTGAGTGTTGGAGGCTGAAGAAGGTGGTGACCCAGTTGTGTGTGTAGGTGGAGATGGCGAGGTCTGTTTTGTTTTGTTTGTCGTACGCGAGGGCGAGGAGTTGTTGGATTTCTTGGTTGTGGGTTTTGATGCTGAGGGGGTAGCTGAGGTAGGCTAGGGAGTTGGTTTCTATGGCGGGCCAGTTTTGTTCTTTGGCTTGTGTGAGTAGCTGGATGAGGTGGTAGTGGGCGGTGGCGCGTGGTGCGGGTGGGGTGTAGGGGTTTTCTAGGATGTTAGAGAGTTGTTGTTGGGCTTGGGTGGTTTGTTTTGGAGTAGGGTTGGGGGTGTTGGTGAGCTGGATGGCTAGGCCGAGTTGGGCTTCGGTTTTTTTGATGGTGGAGAGGGAGTTGATGATGGATTGGTAGTAGGTGGTGGCTTCTGCTCGTTGTTGGGGTTGGTTGGCTTTTGAGAGGTGGTTGGCTATTTTTAGGATGGTGAAGTTGTCTAGGTCTTGGGTGCGGAATTGGTTGATGAGAGTTTGGTAGAGTTGGTTGATTTGGGTGAGGGTTTGTTTTTGAGGCTTGCGTTGTTGAGTGTGTTCTAGGGTTTGGATTTGGGCGATGATGAGGAGGGCTTGGTGGTAGGCTGAGGGTGTGGTTTTGATGTCCTCGTTGAGGATGCGGAGGATTTCTTGGGTGGTGAGTTTGTCTTTTCTGAGGTAGTAGAGGTAAGTTTCTAGGGTGGTTTCTATGCCTGGGGTGTTGGGGGTACTGTTGTGGGTGAAGAGGTTTTCTTGGAGTAGGTGGTGGACGGGGTGTGAGGGGTTTGCCTTTTCTAGGGCGGTGATGGCGGAGGTTAGGATCTGGGTGTGGTAGGGGGATTTGAGGGCGTTGGGGAGGGTGAGGAACTGGAGGTAGTAGGGGATGGTTTCTGGGAGGCGGTGGTTGGTGAGGCCGTCCCAGAGGGGTTTGCCTAGGAGGTTGATGATGAGGTAGTAGGCTTCGTCTCGGGCGGCGGTGTTGCCGTTGTCTGTGGCTAGCTGGATAGCTTGCTGGTAGTGGGTGACGGCGGTGTCGTAGTTGCCGAGGGTGAGGTGGGTGTTGCCGAGGAGGATGGCGGCTGAGGGTGAGATTTGGCTGTTGGTGAAATTTTGTCTATCGAAGGGGTCTGCGAATGGGATGTCTAGGGTGAAGGGGAGGAGGGTGAGAATGGAGGAGTGTGGTTGGAGTTGTGAGTATTGGGCGAATGCTATGTCGTAGTAAGCAAAGGGGGTGAAGTTGGAGAGTTTGGGGTGGCTGTGGTGGGAGATGAAATTTCTGAGGAGGGGGATGGATTTGTCCCAGTGGAGGAGCTGGTTCTGCACGGCGGCGGTGAGGTAGGCGGCGTCTGTGTGGTAGGGGTTGTCTGGTGTGGGTGGGTAGGTGGCTTGGTGCTGGGCGAGGAGGGTGGCGGCGGTCGAGAAGTGTCCTAGGTAGTAGTGGGAGGCGGCGCGGATGAAGCTGGCGGTTAGGCGGAGGTTGGGGATGGAGGTGTCAGATGGGGAGGGGGTGATGGTTATGTCTTGTGCGAGGGTGAGGGATTGTTGGTATTTCTGGGTGTGGTAGAGGGTGTTGAGCAGGATGATGCGGATGGGGTTACGGAGTCGGTGGGTGGGGTATTTTTCTAGGAATTGGTCGGCGCGGGTGATGGCGATGTCTGTGGCTCCGGACTGGGCGGCGAGGCGGGTGAAGTTGTAGAGGTTTTCTGGCTGATTGGGGGTGTCTGGGTAGGTTTCTAGGAGGATGGTGTAGAGGGTGAGGGCTTTTTGGAGATTGGTTGTGTTTGGGGAGTGCTGGAGGGCAATGGCGCGGGCTTGGATGGCGATGGCGATGGTGTTTTTTTGGGCTTGGTTGGCTTGGGTAGGTTGGTTTGGCTGGATGTGTTTTGGGTCTGGGTTTTGTAGGGTGGTGATATCTAGTGCGGTGGCGTGCTGGTAGATGCCGGGGATGAGGGTGGTGAGGTGGAGGGAGGTTAGGGGTAAGTTTTTCTGGGCGGTTTGTAGGATGAGTTTGCTGAGGTGGGGGAGGAGGGTGTTGTAGGTGTCTTTGGTGAGGGTGAGGTTGTCTGGGCTGGTGGTGAGGGTGCGCTGGATGGTGGAGGGGATGAGGGTGTCATCGCTGGTGCTGGTAGCGATGTCTGTGAGGGTGCTGAGGGCGGTGAGGATGGCGCGTGGGCTGGGGGTGTTTCTGCCGGTGTAGAGGAGGGCTTTCTGGATGAGGGTGATGGCTTCTTTGGTGTCGTTTTGGGCTTGTTCTGGTGACTGATCAGTGGTGGATTTTTTCCAGAGGCAGATGGCTAGGTTGATGTTGAACTCGCTGAGGTGGTAGGGGTCGAGGGCGCTGCTTCGCTCGTGGAGGAAGAGTTTGTATGAGTCGATGGCGAGTTGGTATTTGCCTAGGGATTGGTGGGCGTTGCCTCGGAGGAGGAGGGATTTTACGCGGTAGGTGTTACCATTGTCGTTTGGGGGGTTAACGGCGAAGCATTGATTGAATGACTTGATTGCTTCTAGGAAGAGTTGGGTGGCGGCTAGCTTTTGCTTGGGGTCATTTTGTTTTTGTTTGTTTTGGGCTATTTTGAGTTGGCAGAGTCCTTTGTAGTAGTAGGTGGTGGCGAATCTTGCGCCGTGTTTTTTGAGGCCGGTGGTTTTGTTTTGTTCAATGAGTGGGGTGAGGAGGTCGAGGGATTGTTGCCATTTTTGCTGTTCCATTAGGGCGATGGATTGCTGGATGATGCGGGTGTGAGGGTCGGAGGAAGGAGTGGTGGCATCCTGGGCGAGGGAGAAATTTCCTAGCAGGATTACTAGCAGGTGGAGCGAGAGGAGGAGAGGTTTGATGATGTGGCTGAGGGGCGTCATGTGGTGTTTAAACGATGCTGTGTGATGAAAAATTAGCCTGATTAGGGAGAGAATGCAATGAGGTATGTTATTTGTTGAGGCTGGGGCGTTTATGGGGAAAGCGATTGGAATGTTCATTTTTATTTGAACGCTGATGGGTTTTAGGATACTAATTTTATGATGTTTGACAGTAAAGAAACTGATACTACTGGGGGTAATGTGGAGTTGGAGGGGATGGTGCGCGAGTTTTTTGCGGATGCGGTGAAGGTGTTGGGGTTGCCTAAGAGTGTGGGTGAGATTTATGGTACTTTATTTATAAGCAAGGTTCCTTTATCGTTGGATGATCTGGTGGTGAGGCTGGGGATGAGTAAGGGGAGTGGTAGTCAGGGGTTGAAGATGTTGCGGACTTTGGGGGCTGTGAGTGAGGTGGAGGGAATTGAGGGAAGGAAGGTTTTTTATGAGGCAGATGTGGAGTTGAAGAGTCTGGTGGGAGGGTTTATTAGGGAGGAGATACGGCCGCATTTGACGAGTGCAAAGATGAAGATTCAAAAGATGGATGCGTGTAATGTGAGTGAGGATGAGCATTACGATGAAAGGATAAAGAAACTGGGGAGATGGCGGAAGAGGGCTGGTTTGTTGTTGCCTATTTTACAAAAAATCCTTGGGAAGTGAACTAAATGATGTTGGATAAAGTAGAAAACGATAAGTGGTATGTGGTGCGAGCGCAGCCGAAGCGTGAGCATATATCAGCTAAATATATACGGAAGGAGTTAGGCTTGGAGGTGGTGGCGCCGCAGATCCGGTATACGAAGGTGACGCGTAGGGGTAAGGTTTTGTGGAAGGAGGCGATGTTTCCGGGGTATTTGTTTGTGAAGTTTGATAGGGATGTGGATGAGAGGGGGGTGTGTTATGCGCCTGGGGTGCTGAAGTTGGTGAGGTTTGGGGATTATGTGCCTGATATTGGGGAGGAGTTTGTGCTTAGTTTGAGGGATATTGTAGGAGATGAAGAGGTGTTGGATCTGCAGCATGGGGTTGAGCTTGGTCAGGAGTATGAGGTGGCGGGTGGTGCGTTGAAGGGGAGTGTGGGTGAGGTGGTAGAGGTGCTTCCTGGGGGGCAGCGTGCTCTGCTTTTGATGGAAATGATAGGTGGGGAACGGGTGATAGAGGTGGATGTCTACTCGCTGTTATTACCGAGTCGGCCTGATCTTAATCATTAGAAATTAAGCTAATGATTAAGATTTCTTAAATAAGCTTGAGTTGTGATGATCATTATTTTATATAGCTTTCAAGGTAGCAAGTTAAGAACTCTTAATTATTGATAGGGTTTCTATAATATAGTTCATTTTTTATTGAACTAAAATAGAAATCTGATGTCTTAGCAGGCAAGGGCAATTTCGTAATGGCGAAATTTCAGCAAATATTTTGTATAGATTGTAAGGTTTCTTCCGAGGTAAGGGAGTTCGACCAAGGGCGGTAGCGTAAATAGAATTTAAATCAATTATTTAAAGATGATAGAGGTTAAGAAAATATGTTGTATCGGAGCAGGCTATGTAGGTGGACCTACGATGGCTATGATAGCTGCTAAGTGTCCTGATATTGAAGTGAGTGTGGTGGACATTAATGAAGCTAGAATTGCCGCATGGAATTCTGATGAACTGCCGGTTTACGAGCCTGGTCTTGATGAGATAGTGCAGGGGTCTAGGGGTAAGAATTTGTTTTTCTCAACGAAGGTAGATGAAGCGATTGTGGATGCGGACATTATTTTTGTTTCTGTGGGTACGCCGACTAAGACTTATGGAGCTGGTGCAGGTAAAGCTGCTGATTTAGTTTACATTGAGGGTGCTGCTAGGATGATAGCTAAGGTTGCAAAGGGGCCTAAGATTATAGTGGAGAAAAGTACGATTCCTGTGAGGACCGCAGAGGCGCTAAAGACTATCCTAGAGGCGAACTCTGAAGAGGGGTCTTTTCAGGTGCTTTCGAATCCGGAATTTCTTGCAGAGGGGACAGCGATCGATGATTTAAGTTCTCCAGATAGAATTTTGATAGGAGGTGACCCATGTGCTGAGGGACAAGCGGCGGTAGCCGCATTGGCGAGTGTGTATGGAACATGGATTCCGGATGAGCGGATTATTAGGACGAATTTATGGTCATCTGAGTTATCTAAACTGGTAGCGAATGCGTTTTTGGCGCAGCGAATTTCTTCGATCAATTCGATTTCTGCTCTTTGTGAAAGGACTGAGGCTGATGTTGACGAGGTGGCGAATGCGATAGGGATGGATTCAAGGATTGGGCCTAAGTTTTTGAAAGCGTCAGTTGGCTTTGGTGGTTCTTGTTTTCAGAAAGACCTATTAAACTTGGTTTATCTGAGCGGTCACTTTGGGTTGCCTGAGGTTGCTGATTACTGGCAGGCGGTCATTAATATGAATGAGTGGCAGAAGGAAAGATTTTCAACGAAGATTGTGCAGACGTTATTTAATACTGTAAGAGGTAAGAAAATAGGGATCTGGGGGTTTGCATTTAAGAAGGATACGAATGATACACGAGAGTCTGCAGCGATCTATGTTTGTCGAGATCTTATCGCGGAGGGGGCTAATGTCGCGATCTACGATCCGCAAGTGGGAGCAGAGCAGATTTTGTTTGATCTGGAATATTTGGGGATTGAGCGTGAGCAATTAGAGAAGCAAATTACGTTTTGTGATTCGTGTGAAGAAGCAGCTAAAGACGCTCACGGAGTGGCTGTTCTTACTGAATGGGATGAGTTTAAGACGGTTGATTATAAGAAGATTTATGATGAAATGTTTAAGCCTGCATTCTTATTTGATGGTCGAAATATTATAGATGCTTCTGCAGTTAGGAAAGTTGGGTTTAATTTTTACTCAATTGGAAAAGGTTAATAGAAAATAGAAGAATGTCGAAGAAAATACTAATTACGGGTGGAGCTGGATTCTTAGGGTCAAACCTATGTGAGCGACTGTTGAATGAAGGAAATAAAATTTATTGTTTAGATAATTTTTATACAGGGTTTAAGAAAAATGTTGCACATCTGTTAGATCATCCGGATTTTGAGATGATCGAACATGATGTGGTTGAGCCGTTTGATAAGTTAAATCTCGATGTGGATCAGATTTATAATTTAGCGTGTCCCGCATCACCGCCACATTATCAGCAAGATCCATTGTTTACAACGAAGACGTCGATTTTTGGCGTGATCAATTGTCTTGAGTTGGCGAGAAAGAATGGAGCTAGAGTATTCCAGGCCTCTACATCAGAAGTGTATGGAGATCCACTGGTGCATCCTCAGCCAGAGAGTTACTGGGGTAGTGTGAATCCAATCGGGATTCGATCTTGTTATGATGAGGGTAAGCGTGTTGGCGAGACGTTGATGTTTGATTATCATCGTCAGCATGGTGTTGATATCCGAATCGTTAGAATTTTTAATACCTATGGACCTAGAATGAATCCAGAGGATGGTCGTGTGGTTTCTAACTTTATCGTGCAGGCTCTGAGAGGTGAAAATATCACTATTTATGGAGATGGTGAGCAGACTCGTTCATTCTGCTATGTGGATGATCTATTAGAAGGTTTTGTTAGACTGATGAATCAGGATGAAACCACAGGGCCGATCAATATAGGAAATCCAGGAGAATTTACCATGCTGGAGTTAGCAGAGAAAATTTTGGAAAAAGTAGACAGCAAATCAACTCTCACATTTCATCCCCTACCAGGAGATGATCCTAAGCAACGAAAGCCAGATATTACCCTAGCTAAGAAGTTTTTGGATTGGGAGCCTAAGGTTAATCTAGACGGGGGCCTAGATAAAGCCATCGCTTATTTTAGTTCCGTTATTTAATTTCTATACAAGACTTATGAAACGAATATTCATTTCAGGTTGTTACGATATTATCCATGCTGGTCATATCCAGTTTTTTGAAGAGGCTAGGGCCTTAGGCGATCATCTTACGGTATGCTTTGCATCAGATGATGTGCTTTGGGAGCATAAACAACGCAGGAGTTCACTGCCCGAGGATCATAAGGAGGCTCTGTTACGTGAGCTCAGGGTAGTAGATGATGTTGTTGTTGGTCGCAATTCTGAGTTAGGATTGGATTTCAAAGATCATTTTTTGGAGATCAAACCGGACTATTTAGTGGTCACGGAGGATGATAATTATGCTCAGATCAAGAAAGATCTATGTGCTGAGATCGGAGCTATCTATAAAGTGTTACCGAAAACGCCACCGAGATTTGCTCCTGTGTCTACCTCTGGTATCGTGCGCTGGGTGAAGGCTCCTACAGAGGCACCGCTTCGTGTGGATTTTGCTGGTGGCTGGTTAGACGTCCCGCGTCATTCTCTAGCTGGTAAGTTTATAGTGAACTGCACTATTTCACCTTTGGTGAGTCTGAGGAAATGGGATTATGAGAAGAAGTCAGGTCTAGGAGGTAGTGGAGCATGGGCTCTACTCAATGGTCGTGACGGTGTAGAAGCAGAATTAGATCTAGGCGTAGGTTGGCAAGACCCAGCAGTGATCAAAGAGACTGGTCTATGTGTCTGGCGAAGTGGGCAGATGCCGGAATTGGACTTCAAAAGAAATGGAGGCATGCTCGAAGGAAAGATGGCTATTCTCTGGACTGGTAGTGATCATGATACCCCAGGAGCGGTGGATCTAGAGAGAAACTACGCGAAGATCGCAGACTCTGCTGACCTAGCGCGTGAAGGAGTCTTAGCTGCAGACATTCTTAAACTATCTGAGGGTGTGAGCTTGTATTACGAAATGCAACTCGAAGAAAAAATGACTCCCCTACGAGTTATCGATGGAGAGATTGCAAAAAAATACTGTGGCGGCGGTTTCGGTGGCTACGCATTGTATTTATTCGAATCTAAAGTAGCTCGAGACACAGCTGTAAATGCTATTGTAGAACTTAGAGTTGTAGAACCTTATATCAAATAAAAATGACTATGAAAAAAGCACTAATCACAGGTGTAACTGGACAAGACGGATCTTATTTAGCTGAGTTCCTGTTAGAAAAAGGTTACGAAGTTCACGGTATTAAGCGAAGAGCATCTTCTTTCAATACCCAGAGAGTGGATCATATCTATCAAGATCCACATATTGAGAACTCTAGATTCCATCTTCATTATGGCGATCTAACAGATTCTTCAAACCTTACTCGTATTCTTAGCGAAGTACAACCTGATGAAGTCTATAACTTAGGAGCTCAGTCCCATGTAGCTGTTTCATTTGAATCACCGGAATACACAGCGGATGTAGATGCAATCGGCACTCTACGTTTGTTAGAGGCGATCCGCTTCTTAGGTTTGGAGAAGAAGACTAAGTTTTATCAAGCGTCGACCTCGGAACTTTATGGTGAAGTGCAGGAGATTCCGCAAAAGGAGACAACTCCGTTCCACCCACGTTCGCCTTACGCGGTGGCAAAAATGTATGCGTATTGGATCGCTGTGAATTATCGTGAATCCTACGGCATCTATGCTTGTAATGGGATTCTATTCAACCACGAGTCACCGAGACGTGGAGAAACATTTGTAACCAGAAAAATAACGCGTGCGCTCGCTAATATTTCACAAGGTCTAGAGAAATGCCTCTACTTAGGAAACATGGATGCACTACGTGACTGGGGACACGCGAAGGACTACGTTCGGATGCAGTGGATGATGTTGCAACAAGATGCTCCAGAAGATTTTGTGATTGCGACAGGTAAACAGATTTCGGTGAGAGAATTTGTTAAAATGAGCGCTTCGGAAGCTGGTATTGAGTTAGCGTTTACTGGAGAAGGTGTGGACGAGATAGCCACGGTGACAAAGGTTGACAAATCGATCGCTAATTCAGTGGAAGTGGGTGATGTCATTGTGAAAGTGGATACTCGTTACTTTAGACCTGCAGAAGTAGAGACTCTCTTGGGAGATCCTACTAAGGCAAAAGAAAAGTTGGGATGGGTACCTGAGATTACTGTGGAGGAAATGTGTGCGGAGATGGTGGCAAATGATATTGATCACGCACGTAGACACGCTCTCTTGAAATCTCACGGACACGCAGTATCTGTGGCAGTAGAATAACTTGAATCATGAGCAAAAAGTTACTTATATTTGGTGCAAGAGGTATGGTGGGATCAGCGCTTGTGAGAGCAGCTGAAGCGCGGGGTGTGACAGAGACTTTGACACCTACGAGTGCGGAGTTGGATTTATGTAATCAAGCGGACACTGAGGCTTACCTAGCAGAGCATCAACCAGACGAAGTTATCGTTGCTGCGGCTAAGGTGGGTGGGATCCATGCGAATAGCACTTATCCAGCTGACTTTATTTACATCAACTTGATGATTGCTGCGAATACGATACATGGCTCATTTAAGGCGGGGGTGAAACGGTTACTATTTTTAGGAAGTTCATGTATTTATCCGAAGTTAGCACCACAACCAATGGCAGAGTCGTGCCTTCTGACTAGTGATCTAGAGCCTACGAATGAAGCTTATGCAATTGCTAAGATAGCAGGCTTGAAGCTGTGTGAATTTTACCGCAAGCAATACGGAGTGCTCTACCATTCTGCGATGCCGACCAATCTTTATGGGCCTGGTGATAATTATCATCCTGAGAACTCACATGTTATCCCAGCTATGATTAGACGGTTTCATGAGGCGAAGGTGGCAGGTCTGGATATGGTGCAGATCTGGGGGACAGGAACACCGAAGAGAGAATTTCTTTATGTGGAAGATTTAGCAGATGCTTGCTTCCATTTACTTGATCTAGATTCACCGCCAGATTTGGTAAATATGGGCTATGGTGATGATGTGAGTATTTTAGAGTTAGCGAAGACGGTGGCGAAGACGGTGGGTTTTGAAGGTGAGATCACTACTGATCCTAGCAAGCCTGATGGGACTCCTAGGAAGTTGATGGATAACGCTATTCTGCGATCATTGAACTGGTCACCCAACATTGAGCTAGAACAAGGTCTGGTAAAAGCTTATGAAGATTTTAAAACATCATACAGTAACGAAACTATCAGATCGAAGTAAGGCTATAGGTTGAGATATAGAAAGTAGTCAGAGAAAAGGTCTAAGTGACACATTGTTAAATTATTAATAATTCCTAAAGTGACTCCATTACAAACAGTAAAAGTTCTCAACCTAGACATTGCGGTTGTGACCAAGAGCTCTGCAGCTGCACAGGCAGAGTCATGGGCCATGAAGGGTGATCGCGCTTATGCGATCGAAGCGGCAGATGTACATGTTGTCACACGAGCTCGACACGAGACTGCGTTTGGTCAATGCATGGATAAGTTTGACATGATCTGTCCAGATGGAATGCCCATACTATGGAGCGCAAACCGCCAGCTTGAAAAGGTGGATAGAATGCCAGACAGAGTGTGTGGAGCAGATTTGATGCAGGAGGTGATGAGTCAAACTACAAAGAAGAGATCCGGTAGTCATTTTCTGTTAGGAGGTAAAGAAAGTACGCTTGCCACTTTGGAAGAAACATTACCTATAAAAGTAGCAGGAGTAGAAATAGCTGGCAGTTATTCACCTCCGTTCGGTGAGTGGCCATCGGATGAGTTCGAACGAATTTGTAGTAAGATCATAGCATCCGGTGCTTCTCATATTTGGGTTGGGCTGGGGTGCCCAAAGCAAGAACGTTGGATCTCTGAGTACAAAGCCAAACTCCCTGCTGGTTGTTATTATGGTGTGGGGGCGGCCTTTGCATTTCATGCAGGTGAAATACCTAGAGCACCACGGGTGTTTCAAAAGACAGGAACGGAGTGGTTATACCGTCTGGTTAGAGAGCCCCGGAGGCTTTGGAGACGTTATTTTACGTACAATAGCTTATTTATTAAATATACTTTTCTAGATTAATGAAAAACAATCAGAATGTTCTAGTAGTTGGTGGAGCCGGCTACATTGGCAGTCATTGCGTGAGGCAACTTCTAAAAGCCGGCTATCAGCCTGTGATATTGGATAATTTAGTCTTTGGTCATCGCCAAAGTGTTCCAGAAAATGTTTCATTCGTGGAGGGTGATTTAGGGGACAAGGAACTCGTAAAAGCTGTATTGAATGATCACGATATCGATGTGGTAATGCACTTTGCTGCTTATGCATTTGTGGGGGAATCTGTAGAAAAGCCGCTTAAGTACTATGAAAATAACGTGGGTAAAACCATAGCACTATTACAAACAATGTGTGAGAGTAATGTGAGGAAGTTCATATTTTCTTCTACTTGTGCTAGTTATGGTATTCCAGAGACATTACCAATTAATGAAGAATTGTCCCAAGTGCCAATTAATCCATATGGACAAACGAAGCTGGATGTAGAAAATCTACTCAAATCTCTAGCGGCGAATAGCGAGATGTCTTCAGCAGTGTTTCGTTATTTCAATGCTGCTGGTGCGGCATCTGATGGTAGCATTGGTGAGCAGCATGATCCAGAAACACACCTCATCCCCTTAGCCATTGAGGCCGCTACTGGTTTACGTCCAGCGCTTAAGGTATTTGGCACGGATTATGAGACTCCAGATGGAACGTGTTTGAGAGATTATGTGCATGTTGATGACTTGTCACGAGCTCATATTGCATCAATTAGCTTATTTGGCGAATCCGTCGGATTTAGGCATTACAATCTAGGAACTGGAAACCCGACGTCGGTAAAAGAAATTATCGATACCGTGGAGAAAGTCACAGGCTTACCTGTTCCTCACGAGAATGCGGCAAGACGAGCAGGAGATCCCCCTTCACTCTATGCTGATAGTCAGAAGGCTCGTCAAGAGCTCGGGTGGAAGCCGAAATTTACAACCATTGAGTCAATCATTGAGTCTGCTTGGTGTTGGCATAAAGCTCACCCTAAGGGGTTTGATTAAAGTAGAGACCTAGAATAGAGGCTGCGGACCAACATATTAAACAATGACTATTACTGATAAACGACCCATAGATGCCCTTATAGTGGGGGCTGGTTTTGCTGGGCTTGTAGCAGCTGAGCAGCTGAGTAAAAAGCTCGGTTGGAAGTGCGTGGTGGTGGATCAGCGTGATCATATTGGAGGGAATGCTTACGATTACTATGATGACGCTGGTGTTCTCGTTCATAAATACGGGCCTCATTACTTCCGCACTAATTCAGAAAAAATAGTAGCGTACCTTAGCCAGTTCACTGAGTGGAGACCTGTTGATTATAAAGTGCATAGTTATACGGAAGGGCGCTATTGGAGCTTTCCTATCAATTTGAAAACATTTGAACAATTGATTGGAAGGGAGTCAACCAGCGAGGAATTTGAGCAGTGGATGGAAGAGCATAGGGAAAAGATTGAGAACCCACAGAACTCAGAAGAAGTCATTACCTCTCAAGTAGGATATGAACTATACGAGAAGTTTTTTAAAGGATACACTATTAAGCAATGGAAGAAACATCCAAGGGAGCTAGACAAGAGTGTGTGTGGACGCATACCGATACGGACTAATCGTGATGATCGGTACTTGCGCGAATCGTTTCAGGCTTTGCCTGCTAATGGATATACAGCTTTATTTGACAACATAGTAAAATCGAGTCTAGGTGTTGAAGTGAAGCTTTCAACAAGCCTCGAACTAGCGAAGGAGGTTTATCAATGGACGCATTTGGTCTACACGGGTCCAATTGATGCTTACTTTGATAATTGCTTAGGCAAATTACCTTATCGATCACTGCGTTTCGAGCATGAGAGTTTTGACTTAGTCGGTCTTAATGCACGTAGAGATATTTCGGGTAAATTAGGATATTGGCAACCAGAGATGCAGGTGAATTATCCATCAATTGATGTAGATTTCACACGAATTGTAGAAATCAAGCACGCAACGGGGCAAGAGATTGACACCACTACTATCGTTAAAGAATTTCCAGCAGATTACGAAGCAACAGGTGAGCCTTACTATCCTGTTCCTAATGAAGAATCGAAAAAGCTCTATGAGCAATACAAGCAATTAGCTGAAAAGGAGCTTAACACGAGTTTTATTGGTCGCCTAGGCACTTATAAATACTACAACATGGATCAAGTTGTTGGAATGGCGTTGAAAGAATGTGAGAAAATTGAAGAGCAGTATGGGTAGTGGACGAACGAACGTGCTACTTGCAACGCACATTGAGCCTGTGATCCATGGGCAAGCGGCTATGGCGAAGCAATTAGTGAGCATGTCAGAAGATTGGGAAGACATTAAACTCACAACTATCAATACGGTCTATGCAGAAAGCCGAGACGAATTAGGGAGCAAGGGCCTGAAGAAGATAAAGAGATTTCTCAAATATCGTAGAGAAATAATTAACAGAATTAGAGAAGAAGACATTTCTGTGCTAATACTTACCCCTGGCTTCTTTTTAGGAGCATTTATTAAAGATGCATTGTTGATAAGAGCGGTGAAAAAGAAAACCCAGGCGAAGGTGATCGCATGGGTACATATGGATCCCGCTCGATTGGAATTTGAAAATCGCTCTAGCATTTTTAAGAAATTTGCGATGCATACTATTGAGTTAGTAGACTTGTGGGTGGCTTGCGCTCCGAGCTTATTGAATAGTTGGCCAAAATGGATAGCTGGTAAGAAGATTGCAATAGCTAATATTATCCCTGATCCGTTAAAAGGCATGATGATGGCTAGTCAACAAAATACATATGATGTGATCCGAATAGGTTATCTTTCAGCAATGGATCCAGAAAAGGGTTGGCGAGATTTGTTTCAAGCGGCCCAATCCTTATGTGAGAAATATACTCATCTAGAATTTGATTTTTACGGAGGAGTAGGTCAGCGTGAGACACAGGAGACAATGGAGAAAGTCTTTAGGGAGTCAGGATATACCGAGCGGATAAGGTGGCATGGTGCTGTGTATGGAGAGGATAAAGCGAACGCTTATCGTTCTATGGATTTATTCATCTTTCCTTCACATACTGAGCAGTTTCCTTTAACAATTTTAGAAGCGATGGCATATGGATTACCTATCATTAGTACTGATGTAGGTGCGGTAAAAGATGCCCTAAATAGTCAAAATTTGATTTCTACTGCAAAACCAGACACAATTGAATCAGCTATAATAGAGCGAATTACCGACCCTCGAAAGTTGGTCGTATCTGGACAAGGTAATCGCGAAAGATACGAACAATATTTCTCCGACACAGTCGTATCTCAACAGTGGTACAATACCTGCCGAGGTTAGAGTAAAGCTTGAAACTAGTCATATAATATAAAATAAATAATCTGTTTAACTCGCACATCTGTGGCCGAAGTAAGTTGTGCTGGAGGGTGATTTATTCGTATATGTATAAATAATATTCAGTTAATAAGTGATACTGTATATGGTTGGGTTACTAGTTCTACCGTATCTATAGTTAATGAGTAAGGTGAAAAAATCTAAATATTAATTAATAATTATAAAATCTATGAAAGCAGTTATATTAGCAGGTGGTCTGGGAACGAGACTCTCAGAAGAGACAAATATTAAACCAAAGCCAATGGTAGAAATTGGCGGGCGCCCTATACTATGGCACATACTAAAAATTTATAGTGATCATGGAATCAATGATTTCGTTATTTGTGCTGGATATAAAGGATATGTCATAAAAGAGTATTTTGCCAACTACTTCCTTCATATGTCAGATGTGACTTTTGATATGGAATCTAATACCATGGAGGTACATAGAAAGAAAGCTGAACCATGGAAAATTACTGTAGTAGATACTGGTGACGGTACGATGACTGGTGGGCGAATAAAACGCATCAAGGACTATGTAGGAGATGAAACTTTTTGTTGCACCTACGGAGATGGAGTAGGTGATATAAATGTTACAGAACTAATCAAGAAACATAAGAGTAGCGGACTAAAGGCAACTTTGACTGGAGTACAGCCTCCAGGACGTTTTGGGGCTCTTGTCATGGAGCAAGATAAGATCACGTCGTTCAAGGAGAAGCCACAAGGTGACGGCTCTTGGATCAATGGCGGGTATTTTGTTCTAGAGCCTAGCGTGTTTGATTTAATTCAAGGAGATTCTACAATATGGGAGCGAGAGCCATTAGAAGTACTTGCTGAAGATAAACAGTTAGGTATATTTAGGCATAAAGGTTTTTGGATGCCAATGGACACACTGCGTGATAAAAATGAGCTAGAAGCACTTTGGGATGGAGGTCAAGCACCTTGGAAAACTTGGTAATATCATCAAAATAAGCACAGATCTAATGGCATTCCATTCACAATATTCAGGAAAAAAAGTAATTCTCACAGGTCACACTGGTTTCAAAGGGAGTTGGATGGCCGAGTGGCTAACAATTTTAGGTGCAAAAGTTTATGGCTTTGCCTTAGATCCTTTGCCAGAGGCTATTTTTTATGACCAACTAGGTTTAAATAAGAGCTTGGCAGGTGATGTCCGTGCGGACATCCGTGACTACGATGCGCTTAAGAAACTGATTGGCGAGGTAGATCCAGATTTTATTTTCCATTTAGCAGCGCAGCCGCTAGTCCGTTATTCTTATGATATTCCGGTAGAAACATTTGCTGTGAATGTGATGGGATCTATTCATCTCATGGAAGCGGTGAGAGAGACAGGTATAGCATGTACCGTTGTCATGATCACGACTGATAAATGTTATGAGAATAGGGAATGGCTTCATGCTTATAGGGAAGAAGAGGCGATGGGGGGCTATGATCCCTATAGCGCTAGTAAGGGGGCTGCAGAAATAGCCATTTCATCGTATCGCAGGTCATTTTTCAGTTCGGAGGATGGAAAGGTGAAGGTGGTATCAGCTAGAGCTGGTAATGTCATTGGTGGGGGTGATTGGGCCCAAGACAGAATCATACCTGATTGTATTAAGGCGATTAAGAAGGGTGAGCATATTGCGGTTAGGAACAAGATCGCGACACGACCATGGCAGCACGTGCTAGAACCTATTTCTGGTTACCTCTGGCTAGGTGCGGTCATCGATAATCCAGCACTTGTGGGTCGAGATTGCGCAGAGGAGCTAATAGGAGGGTTTAATTTTGGTCCAGCATTGACTTCAAACAAGACTGTTGAACAGTTGGTTGTCGAGCTGCTGAAACATTGTCCGGGAGATTGGAAAGATTGTTCAGATCCTGATGCTGTACACGAGGCTTCCAAGCTAAATTTAGCGATAGACAAGGCGTTCCACTTGCTTGAGTGGCGACCAGTTTGGGGATTTGAGGAGACAATTGACAAAACAGCCTCTTGGTATAGAGATGCGGAAGAGTCAGATATACCCACTTACACCAGATCACAAATAGAACAATATACAGCAGATGCTGCACGTTTAGCGCTCAATTGGAGCAAGTAATTTTAGAATAATAAACCGTATGGAAACAGAAGAATTAAAAGCAAAGATTTTAGAACTGACACGTGAATACAGCCGTCAGGTTCACAGTGCCAACCGCCCAGGAGATGATAGCCAGCATGCGCCATTCATAGCAGGAGAGACGACCGTTCCTTATGCAGGGAGAGTATTTGACGAAGATGAGGTAGAAGCAGCAGTATCTTCCACACTCGATTTTTGGCTCACAATGGGGCCTGAGGGAGCCGCGATGGAAAAAGAGCTAGCTGAATTCATGGGAGTTAAGCACAGTTTGTTGGTAAACTCTGGGTCATCGGCTAACTTAGTTGCATTGAGTGCTTTGACTACACATAAGCTTCCTGAGAAAAAGAGAATTGTGCCAGGTGATGAAATCATCACAGTAGCAGCTGGTTTCCCTACGACTGTGACACCGATCATCCAATGTGGTGCCGTGCCTGTATTTATTGATGCCAAGAGTCTTACGGGTAATGCGAATTGTGCGTTGCTGGAGGATGCCTACGTTGAAGGTAAAACAAAAGCGGTGATGATGGCGCATGCTTTAGGCAATCCATTTGAGCTAGGTAAAGTATTAGAATTTTGTAAGAAATATGATCTCTGGTTGGTTGAAGATAACTGTGATGCTTTAGGGTGCACGTATTCTTTACCAGTGGAGAATGCAAAAACGTTAGGGTTAGATCATCTACTCAAGTTGGCAGCGAAACGAGAAGAAGGGCAATTCCCCAACATTAAAGATGGAGTCCTCACTGCGTATACTGGAACATTTGGTGATATTTCTACTCAATCATTCTACCCTCCACATCACCTCACGATGGGTGAAGGCGGTGCGGTGAATATTATCCGTAGAGCACCACTTAAGACATATGCAGAGAGTTTCCGTGATTGGGGGCGCGATTGTTGGTGTCCGTCTGGGAAAGACGATACTTGCTGTAAGAGATTTCAATGGCAGTTGGGTGAATTACCTGAAGGTTATGACCATAAATACATATACAGCCACTTAGGCTACAATGTGAAACCACTTGATCCTCAAGCCGCGATTGGTAGAGTGCAGCTTCGTAGGTTGCCGGCATTTATTCAGGCTCGTAAGGACAACTGGCAGAAGCTGAGACTAGGGTTAGCTTCGCTCGACAAGTACATTGATTTTGCCTTACCAACACATGCTACGGCATGGAATGAAGATGGGACATTTGAGTGGGACGAGACAGGACATAGAACAGATTGTTCATGGTTTGGTTTTAAAATGACGATCAAGTCTGATGCGCCATTCACAAGGACGGATCTTGCAAGGCACTTAGATGAGAAGAAGATTGGTAACCGGATGTTATTTGGTGGGAACTTGGTAAGGCAACCAGCTTTTGTTCAGCTTCGCCATGATCGGCCCGATGCTATGCGCGTGTCTGGTGAGTTACCAGAAGCTGATCGCATAATGAATTACACCATGTTCCTTGGTACATATCCGGGTTTAACTCAAGAGCAAATAAATTATATGGTGAAAGTGATCATAGAATTTTGTGAACAATAAGTGATTAGTTAACATGCGCTTATTTGTTACTGGTGCCAGTGGGTTTATAGGAAGTCACTTTGTGGACTTAGCGTTGTCTCAAGGGCACACAATAGTGGCTTTAAGTCGTGATAATTCGATGCCAAAAACATCAGATGGAAATCTGCAGTTTTTTCATGGTGAATTACATACAGTTAGAAAGGAAGTACTTGAGAAATGTGATGCACTCTATCATTTTGCATCACATGGGGTATCCCCGCAGAGGTGCACATGGGCATCAGCGTTAGAGATTAATACAACAAGGTCGATAGCTCTGATTCAATTAGCACTAGAAGCTAATGTACCGAGAATTGTTTGTTGCGGTAGCTGTATGGAGTATGGGAAAGCAGGGGAGACGTATGAGAAGGTTCCACCGGATGCACCTCTCTTACCATTTGGTCCGTATGCGATATCTAAAGTAGCTTTTGCTCATGCATTAGCGAGTCTTTCAAGGACGACAACTTCTAAGCTTCAACTGTTACGGCCTTTTCATGTTTATGGCGATGGACAATATGAATCTAATTTTTGGCCAACCTTAAAAAAAGCAGCAATAGAAGGCAAAGACTTTGAAATGACTAGTGGTGAACAGATACGAGATTATCAGTCTGTAGTCGAAGTAGTGTCTGACTTTTTAGAGGCTTTATATTGTAAACTATCTATAGTTGGTAAACTAAATGTGAGGAATTTGGGTAGTGGTGAAGCGATTAAAATGAGTAATTTTGCAGAGAAGTGGTGGCGACATTGGGAAGCATCTGGCGCTCTGAACATTGGAGCATTAGCATATAGAGAAAATGAAGTTATGCGCTATGTGCCATGTATCAATTCGATAGCACAAATTTAAGTTATGAAGATAAAACAAACAATCAAAAATGCTTTATTTGGTAAACCTGTATTACTTCAGCAGAAGTTACTCGAAGCCTCTTTAAGAGAAATTG
The DNA here is from genome assembly GCA_051251915.1 of Akkermansiaceae bacterium. GTDB lineage: Bacteria > Verrucomicrobiota > Verrucomicrobiia > Verrucomicrobiales > Akkermansiaceae > Rubritalea. Next base: position 167,052 of record JBPOGF010000003.1, read on the forward strand.
GAATCAAACCCAAATTAGTGAAAATTGAGATAGATCACTTAAACGGATATTCAATGGTAAATGGATATTCTTTGGGAATAATTTATCCTGTAATTTTTTTTGAACTTTGTGAGAATTTGCCAAATATCAAAAAATATAAATATTATTTTAATGGAGCCATGCCCGACTTAGGAGGAAGACGGGAAATGTTGGAATCATACATTGATGATGATAATAATCTAATTATATCATCTCAGCAAGGGAGGAATAACCGACGGAAAGGGAAATTTAATAAGGATTATTATAGTCATTTGAAGATGGCTCAATTTACATTGTGTCCACATCAAACAGACTGGACTGGCCCCAAATCAACAATGTGGACGTATCGGTTTATAGAAGCATGTATGGGAAGATCAATCCCAATCACTTTTAGAAGCACGCCGTTGGGAGAAGATTTTATAAAAGGATTTCATGTTCAATGGGATGATGAGAAAAATACGTATGAGGAGAGCCTAACTTCTGAGAATTTTGAATTGGCTAAGCAAAAGTTCACATTGAGTGGAGTAGATATCACAAAAATTAAAGACACTTTATAAAGTGTGCTATAGATGATTAACTGCATTAATCATCTGAACGCAAAAAACTTTTTTGAAAAGCTATAAACAGATATTTAAAACATCGGTGATCACTGGTTCAGCGCAGTTGATAAATTACTCAATTGGGATGATTCGGATGAAGGTTATCGCTGTCTTGTTGGGAACTTCTGGAGTGGGGCTGATCGGGCTATATAATTCGATAGTGGCTTTAGGTGTTACTCTGTCCCAAATGGGGGTTGATCAAAGTGGAATCAGAGAAATAGCAGAAGCAGAAGGTAGATCGGATTCTAGAGAAGTAGCATCACTTATAAAAGCGATCCAGAGAATATGCTGGGTATCAGGTCTGTTAGGCTGGTTGCTAGTAATACTACTCGCGCCAATACTTAGTAGTTTATTTTTCCAAACTAATCATCATGCTATACTTGTAGTAGTACTGGGTGCCGCTATATTATTCGGTGTGGTAAATGGTGTTTACAGTGCGAAGCTGCGAGGATTACGAAAGATATTAGATTTAGCAAAAATACAAGTTTTAGCATCATTATTCTCGACATTGATAGCGGTGAGTATTTTTTGTATTGTTGGTGAAAAAGGAATTATTCCTGCAATTGTTTTAACAGCATTTATGCAACTTTGTTTTAGCTGGTGGTTTAGTAAGCGAATTGTTTTAGTTGCATGTGAACAAAAATGGACTGAGACTCTAAAGAGATCAAAGAGGTTGCTTTATGTAGGATCTCCATTTCTTTATGGAGCGTTATTGGCGGTATTAGTAGCATTTTTAATTCGTATTCAGACAGTTAGAGAACTTGGTATTGAAGCAAACGGAATTTATCAAGCGGTTTGGGCTATATCAGGGATGCTTGGTGGTTTTATCGTTACGGCAATGGCCGCAGACTTTTATCCAAGGTTAACGGCAGCATCTGAAGATCACACGTTAGTTAATTCGCTCGTAAACGAGCAGATAGAGATAGGAACATTACTAGCTCTACCTGGTCTGGTTATGCTAACGGGATTTACTTCTTGGGTTCTCCGCATATTATATTCAGCTAGTTTTCTTTCAGGTAGTGAACTTCTTCCTTGGTTCGTTCTTGGAGCCTATGGGACGATTCTTATTTTTCCACTGGGAATGATACAAAGAGCTAAAGTAGCTACTGCTTGGATGTACGTTGGACAAACGGAAGCAAATTTAGTACATTTAATATTAATCGCAGTTTTTACAAGTTACTTTGGATTGACCGGACTTGGATATGCATTTTCACTTCATATCATTATTCATGGAGTGGTTGTTTATTTAATAGCTAAGAAGCTATCAGGTTTTAGCTTTACAGGATCTTCATTGAAATTGATCATTTGTACATTATTCTTTATGTTGATTTCTGTTATAATTAATCATTATGCTAATAATATTGAGAACGTACTATTTAATGGGTTACTAGTAATTGGGGTATCTCTATTTTCACTAAAAGGATTAATTAAACGTCTAGGGGCGGATCACAGAATCAGTCTATATGTGGATAAATTACCATTTCTCAGAAGATTAGTATCAGGAGAAAAATGAACAACCCTAGATTAGATTATTTAAATAAATAGTTTAGATGATCCTAATAAGAAAAACAGCTAACAAAATCAGTCATATGAACATCAGAAAATGGTTAGGTAATATAAAAATTCAACTTAGGCGATTGGTTAGGAATCAAAAACAAAGAAAAGTTTCTAGCCACTTGGTTAACGTTTTCTGGTGGGATACTAAACCTAATTTTGGAGATGAGATCACATTAGAGATTTTGAATTTCTATGGTATAGGAGTCAAATGGAGTGAGCCAGAGAGGGCTCAGATAGTAGGATTAGGAAGTATTTTACAGCTAGTTCCGGATGGTTACGGAGGTATCGTTTATGGCTCTGGTATTATTTCAGATACAAGTAGAAAGCCCCAGAATATAAATGCTTCAAACTTTATGGGAGTTAGAGGTAAGTATACACGAGATATTTTCAAATTGCCTAAAGACCTAATTCTGGGAGACCCTGGGTTGATACTTTGTGAACTTAAAGGGATTGAGAAATCTAGTGAAGCTGCGTATGATCTAGGGATTGTAATTCATTATAAGCATGAGATGGATAAAATAGTGTTAGCTTTAAAGGCTCATAATATCTCTAATGTGAAGTTAATTTCTCCATGTAATAGTGTGGAACAGGTGATTACAGAAATATCGAGCTGTAAGAATATATTATCAAGTTCTCTACATGGCTTGATAATAGCTGATTCTTTAGTAATACCTTCAAAGTGGATCACTTTCAACACAGATTTGGATGGAAATGAGTTTAAATTTCATGATTATTATAGTGCTTTTGGAATTCTCAGAAGCCGCTTTAGAGTTCTGGAATTAGGAGATATCGATAAAGCCGCAAAAGAGTGCGAGCTGATTCCTAGTAAAGAGTTGGAGCGAGTAATCTGTAATGTAAAATCAAACACGAAACGTATGATTGACTTGTTATAGAGATTGGAGCAATCGAGATTTAAAGACCATAAAAAATGTTACATAAATGAAACTGTCTATAATTATACCAGTGTACAACGGAGCAAAGTTTCTAGAAGGAACCATAGGGATGTTGAAAAATTTTTTAATGACTGAGGTTGAGTTTATTATGGTGGATGATGGATCTACGGATAATTCGGTAGAAATTATTGAAACTTGCATTGAATTAGATACTAGGTTCCATGTTATCAAGAAAGAAAATGGCGGGGTCAATTCAGCTAGGAATGTAGGAATAGAAAATGCAAAGGGTGAATTGTTCTATTTTCTAGATTGCGATGATGTAGTTATTGTAAAGTCTCTATGTTGCGCGGTTAACAAAATGATGAGCGACCCATCATTGGACTTGTTTCTCGCAGAGGTGTATTCAATTGATGAAAATGCAGAAATTATGCCACTTAATAAGTGGTCGAAAGATCATTTATATAGGCAGTTAGAGCTTTTGGCTGAATATTCTAAAATGTCATGGTTATTTGGTAATCCTATTGCTATTCATGCTGGTGTGTGGAGATCCTCAGTCGTTAAAAAAATAGGAGGATTTAATACACAACTCAAGCATTGGGAAGAACATGAAATGTATTGCCGAGCTGCTTGGAATAATGAACTTAAAATTCAGTGTGATAGAATAGAGCTAGGCTATTATCGGCGCCACCCTCACGGAGGTTCTTCATCAACCTCTATGTCTTCTGGGTATAAAAAATCCATAATGATGAGTATTATTAATGGTCAAGAATGGGAAAAACCAATCCAAAGAGATGCGGTAGAAAGAATTTGCATGACCATTGACTTGATTCGTACTGATTTGTGCGATTCGCTTAATTCTATGCAAGAGCTATCTCATGCGATTGATCATTTAGGATCAGAATTTGGAGTTGACCCCAAAAAATTACGTGAAGTATGTTTTTACACCCTTTCGCGTGAACCTCATTGCAGTTTGTTGTTAAATGAAGTAGATGACTCAAGATTAGTTTCTTATGGGAGGGGGAGAGATTTTGTAAATTTAATAAAGGTGAAGGAATACAGACAAGGTCTATTTACTGCTCTAAAAGCTGTCTTAGTAAGACCTCTTGGTTTTTATAGAGGCCTGCAATCAAGATATAAAATTTTGTAATTATCCAGAAACATATGAAACCAAAGTGTTGAATATGGTAATAAATTAAATTAAATAAAAAATGAATACTAGTATTAAATCAACAGTGTATGTTATCATAGGAATATGTTTAGCCGTTATTTTTGGTTTTAATATCATATCATCAGACCGTAATACGCTTGCTCAAGCCTATAAGTATGTACTAGCCATATCTTGTATCATCAGCATAATTAAACCAAGAACAGGTGTCTTTTTATTACTATTCCAAACTGCATTTTTGGATTTGTTTAAGAGGTTTTTGATCGTTTTCGGTAATGTTTATATGAATGATCTCTATGTTATATTAGGAATAGCTCCCTTAACAATGTTGTGTATTATGGTTGGTACCTTCATCAAGAGAACCAGTAACAAAATAGAGCCGAGGCCAGGAGATTTTAAAAGACTAGTCATAGTGGTGGTATTGTTTTTAGTTCTTACTGCATTTACATTATTGTCTAGTACTACCGCAGATTCACAAACAGGTTTTGCTGGGATAGCAAACGCAGGAGCCTACGTGACGCTAATCTATGTTATCCCTTTGTTGTTTAGGACGAGGGAAGATCTAAGAGGTTTACTAAAAACCTTCATACTCATCTACATTCCAGTGGCTATATATGGGATAATACAAGCTAAGCAGGGACTACAATCATGGGAACTGGAGTATTTAGAGTCTGGTTTAACCCAAGAAGTTAGGATTCTCTACGAGCAAGAAGCCTTGAGAGTATTTTCGACAATGAACGGAGCAGCAACGCTTTCAATATATGCATCGGTGCTTGGAGTAGGAGGGCTTCTTTTTATGGCCGCTAGGAATCAGAATCTTGGAATCAATGGAAGGTTTAAACGACTGGCTCTATTCATGTTGTTAATTATTTGTGCTTACTATACGGTGAGTCGGGGTGGTTGGGTGTGTGGCATCACTGTTGGGATAATGTGGGGGGTATACCGGAATAAAACATTGACCTGGGCAGCCTATGCTACTGCGATCTTGAGCTTTACGGCTGTAATTGTTTACTCAGAAGATTTAATGGAAACTACGATTCTAGCTGATCTGGAATATGATATGACAAGTAGTTTAGACACTGGAGATAGTGTTAATGAGAGGGCGCTTACGACGGGTACTTTGAATGGCCGCTTAGAGAGTCTTGCGCAGCTTCATGATTCTGAAATGTGGACCCCTTTCGGATTAAAAATTGCTGACAAAGAACACGTGGGGGACTCATTTCGAGTTCACGATATATTGACAGATACTCTGATGAGAATTGGATATATACCTATTACACTGCTTCTGATCGGTGCAGTATTCTTCTTAATTAAGGCTCACATGCTGTCGTGGAACCAGGGCGATATTCACACCCGAAGAATGGCATATTGGCTCTATGCAATGCTTTTTGGTGTATTTGTGGGATCAATAGCAAACCCTGCGCAGCTACGTACATTCCCAGTGAACATATTGTTTTTTCTCTTGCTTGGGGTGACGATATCTTTGCTGATTAATATTGATAATAACCAAAAACAAACAATTGAGGAGAAATAGCAATGAGTAAAATATTACTACCTATATCGTTGGATCGAGTAAGATCTCCTATATCGACACTATTGCGCTACATTGCTTTGTCCTTGCCTGAACATAGTTTTGTAGGTGGTTCAAATCCGAGTGATGGCGTTGATGCTGAGTGTGCGAAAGAATTATGGCAACAAAATCATATACGGTCTGCTAGCCCATTTGAAATGGCTATGATGCGATTCGATATTGTTCATCACGCCTCAGCAACCCCCAAAAATCTAGCAGCAGCGCGGCTGGCAAAAATACGAAGTTTAGGTAAGGTAAAACATATATTTACGGCCAACTGCGAACCTTATTCTACGGATCCGTATTTAAAGTATATGAAGCGATCTTTAGAGAAAGCTGATGTTGTAGTAGCTGTAAGCGAGGCAGTGGCTAGAGGGGTAAAGGAGTATACGGGGCGCAACGTAGACTGTGTTATACCAAATGGTTTTGATGAACTATTTTATACATTACCTGAGAATTACGAATCCAGCGAAAGGCCTTTTTTCTTATTTTGTGCTCAGATCTTAGATCGTAAGAACCCCGATTTTTTCTTAGATTTAGCAGGAGAGCATCCTGAGTGTGATTTTGTTATGGTTGGGAATAACCCATATCCTGATTCAGAGTTTGCCAAAAGTATTATGAAGCGGGTAAGCGAGTTAGATAATGTTAAACACTTGGGAATGAGGTCTAGAGTTGAGTTAAGGGAGTTGATGCAACAAGCGACTGCTCTTCTTTTTCCATCAGACTATGAGGGGCTTCCTTTAACTGTTGTTGAGGCAATGGGGTGCGGGTGTCCTGTTATTGCTCAGCCTAAGAGCTCTTTACCAGAAGTGATACAACACAATAATACAGGATGGTTGTATCTTATAGAAGAGTCTGCCTCTTGGAAAAAAACCATTGCGAAGCTGCTGTCTATGACTGATGATGAGCGTCATGCATTTGCGTCTACAGTTCGCAATTCTGTGGTTGAAAAGTTCACGTGGAGTACCATTGCGAGATTATATGGCGAGCTGTATGCACGGGCGTAGAGGATTAAAGAATCTAAGAATTTTCATGAAATTATATATGAAGTATAAATCAGTAAAGCATAGCGTTAGAGAGTATTTTAGTCATAGTGCTACAGGTGTAAAGTTCTTGTCTTGGTTTGGTTCTTGGAGGTCAGGCCTAGTGAAGAGAGATTCAAGGATCTGCATCGAGGCGTATCCGCGCTCAGCAAATACCTATTCTGTGGCGGCTTTTAAGATCAGTCAGGACGATATGGGGAGCCATATAGCGAGGCATAGCCACATGGCTGGGCAGGTGAAGTTAGCTTTAAATTATGAAATCCCCTGTCTGGTTGTGATTCGCGAACCACTAGCGGCAGCTTCTAGTTTGGCGGTTTTTGCTCCGTATTTATCAGTAAAGCAATGTTTAAAATCCTATATCCAATTTTATCAATCAATTTGGGCTGATCGAGACCGTTTCGTATGTGTTAAATTTGAAACTGTGGTGGAGAGTTATGACCAAATCATACAGCAGTTAAATAAGAAATATTCACTGGATCTTAAAGGTTTTGAATCAAACGACGAGATGGAGAAAAGTTGTTTTGAGTTGGTCGAAGAAATGGATAGGATATATAGTAAATCTGAAGAGATCACACCAACAAAGGTAGCTCGCCCTAATGAAGATCGGACGAAGCTAAATGAGGTTGCTAAACAAGAGCTAAAGCAGGAGAAATACAAAAATCTGTTGTTCGAGGCACAAGAATTGTATGAAAAGTATCTTGAATACATAGAGGGTCGATAGTAATAATGCCCGTAATACCATAGGTATATTGGTGGATACAATGTTCAGTATAAAAATAGAAAATTCACTCGAACAATAAAATATGAGATCAGATAAAAAAAGTGGTTTAAAGACTCAAGTTTTACAAGTGGTTGATGCGATGTTAGTGGTGTTCGCATTTATGGTGTCTTGGCTACTCTGGAATGGCGGTCTTATGCAAGTTGCTGCTGCCACTGGCTGGTTTCGGGTAGATACGGACGAGCTGATGTCTTTCGCGTTGATTTTGCCATCTCTTTACTTACTTGTGCCATTTATTCCACTGGGTTTGGAAAGTGCCCAGTTTTATAAATTCTGTGGTAGGCAGAGTAAAGTCAGAGCCTTTTTTAAGGTGTTGCAGGGACACGGCATAGTATTGATCTTTTATTTGTTTCTAGCATTAGTGGTTAAGCTAGATCCCCATCGTCCAACACTTGGATTAGGTGTGTTTTTCTCTGTAATCTTTATTTGGGTAAGAGAGATGCTATACCTCTATTGGTTTAGGTATAAATTGGAGAAAGGTATTGGGAAACAGAGATTAATAATGGCTGCGAATAATCATGATGCAGAGAGCTGGTGGAATGAGCTAGGGGAGGATGTTAGAGATAGGTTTGAGCAAGTAGGCCGTTTTAATCTTAATGAGCATACAGTCGATGATTTACGAATACTTCTCATTGAAAAAGCGGCAGAAAAGGTCGTTTTTCTCGTGAATGATGTTTCGTTTGAAAAGGTTACAAAGGCAGTAGAAGAGTGTGAGATCCAAGGAGTGGATGTGTGGCTTGCAGCTGATTTTGTGCGTGCTAGGATATGTCAGCCTAGTTTTGATTACCTGGGATCAAAACCGATGCTGGTGCTAAGTTCGACCCCTAGCCTTTCATGGGCTCTGCTTGCAAAGGATGTGCAAGACAGGTTAGGGGCATTGATCTTAATTGTGTTTACGAGCCCATTGTGGCTACTAGCCTACATTGGAGTTAAGATTCAGAGTCCGGGACCGGTCATTTATAAACAAGAGCGTGCTGGGAGATACGGACACCCGTTTAAGATCTGGAAATTCCGCTCTATGTATATGGATGCTGATAAGAAACTTGAAGAGTTAAAAAGAGAGCAGGGAAATCAAATGTCTGGACCAGTCTTTAAACTCGACCAAGATCCGCGGATCTTTTCTTTTGGGAAGTTTATCCGTAGATATAGTATTGATGAATTACCGCAGCTCATCAATGTATTAGTAGGCGACATGAGCTTGGTGGGTCCACGACCGATGGCAATGTACGAAATCCCAGAAATTGAAAAATCTGAGCACCGAAGAAAACTTAGCATCAAGCCAGGAATCACTTGTATCTGGCAAGTTGAAGGGCGAAATACGATATCCGATTTTGATGAGTGGGTGCAGTTAGACTTAAAATATATTGATAATTGGTCGCTCTGGTTGGATTTAAAAATTTTATTAAAGACAATCCCCGCGGTCTTTTTTTCGAAAGGAGCCAAATAGTATAGATGAAAAACCGTTTAAACAAAATAGGCTATTTAATTATATCTAGGTTAGGCCAGAAAATTATAGATAATAAAACTGGGGAAAAGTTAGGTAGGGCACTGGTCTTTTATTGGGGGGGGCAGCTTCATATTATAGGTTACACGGGAAAGCCGCTAGTAGTTCGCTGGGCGAAAAGTGATAAACTCAGATACTGGCATAGCAGCCTGATTTTTAGAGCACAAGAAGAAGCTGATTTTGAAAGAACAAAATAAAATATTATGCTGTGTATTGACGCATCAACTACCAAATGAGGTGATGCAGATGAGCGCTTACTGGACAAAGTTGTTTCCAGAACAAGAGTTAGTAATTCTGTATGGTGGTAAAAAGAGTAATTATGATTTAATAGAATGGCCTCTTAAATCTTATATTAATGATCCGGGTTTGAAAACGAAAGATCATCAACGTGAGCGACAGACTTATTGGCAAGTTTATAGCAACATTACTCAATTTGTGAGGCCTGATCATGACTTGGTATTTTTTACTGAATTTGATCAGATACCCAGTGGGGAAGATTCTTTGTTGAGGCTTTGTCAGATCAAGGAACAAGAAGATTCTGATATATTGTGCTATAATCTTATGAGGGTGGATGACACTAATCATCCGCATTATATATATCACTTAGCACAAACCGACCTACTAGTGCAAATTAGAGCAATCTCTATGCGCTCAGATCCTAGTGTGGTGTTAACTTGTTCAGGTTTTGGTCATCTATGGTCCAGAGAGGCCTTTATGAAGGTAGCTAGTGTTGAATACACTAGTAGGATCTATTTAGAGCTATGGTTTCCGACTGTTGCTCACCATCTGGGCTATAGAGTCAGGGATGTGGGTAATATAGAGAACTCGTATAATTTGACTAGCGGAGACATGACGAAGGATAGGAAGAGGATGTCAGCCGAAGGTGCTATTTTTGTGCATCCAGTAAAATTTCTATGGAGTGGAGATGAATAGAGCGGATTCAGCTTAGGCGTATTGTAGGTAAAAGATGTTAAAATGATTACAGATAAACCAAATAAATTTTACCTAACCGTAGAGATCCTAGTGTCTATAGGATTGGCTCTATCATTCCTGTATTCAGGGGTTATGGCAACTACGTTTTCATCAGCAAACCAATCAATTGGTGTTGCAGGGATAGTGCTATCTAGCTCCATCGGTATTCTTGTGCTGGGCCGTAAACCGCGAATTAATCTCTCTACATACATATTCTTTGTTATTGCTTGGTTGTATTTCATTGTGAGAGCACACTTTTCCGACGTTCGTGAATATGCGAATCAAGACCTTATGCTTATTCTATCAGCAGGAATGGTATTTTTGGTACAAGTTCATTTAGGTTGGAGTAGATGTGTTAAGGTTGGTGTTTTGTCAGGAATTGGTCTTGTTTTCTTTATAAATCTGCTCATGTTTATTCCCCAAGTAAACTCTTTTAGAGATGGCTTATTAGATTATGCGAATGGTTCTCCTGTAACAGGTCTATTTAATCATCGGAATTTTTTCTCGAATTTCATGGGGATGGTGTCTTGTTTTCTTTTTACTGTCACATTCTTCAGGTGTCATGGACTAGTGAAAATCATTTGCTTTTTGATGGCGTTTCTAGGCTTTGCTGCCGTATTCGCTTCAAAAAATAGAGGTGTTGCACTAGCTGTCCTAGTGGTGATTTTTGCGGTCGTAATTTGTAAGATGATGCTGCGTCACGACTCCAAAAAACAAAAATTGATTATGTCATTATTAAGTGTGGGCCTTATTGGTGCATTAATGTTTTTTGGAGCCAAGTTGGGTCAAGAACGTGCCGGTGAGTTGAAAGCAGATAATATGATGCACTCTAATGGAAGAATTGAGTGCTGGTCTATGGCTGTCTCACAAATTCCTGACAACATGATTTTTGGTAGTGGCAGCAGGAGTTTTGAATATAAGTCGTATGCATACTGGTCTGATGGTCTCAGTTGGCTCAAGTATAATATGAAATTTGTACATAATGAGTATTTACAGATAATGACAGATTATGGCGTTATTGGATTAATCTTGTTTCTGATCTTGCTTTTATCAATTATCATCTATGCGCTTACTAAAGTATTGCAGAATAAGGATGAATCCATTGCTGGTTGGTCTATGGCGGCTATATCTGTTTTATCGGTGATGCTAATACACTCGTGCGTTTCATTTCCTGCACACGGTTTTGTTAACCTCATTACATGTGTGTATTTATTGGGGTTTATTTTTACTCAGATCGGAGAGGATGACGATAATATGAGAACCAAAAGCTCATTTTATATGAATGGAATAATGGTTATTGGGGTGTTTATCTTTTCCTTTGGCGTGATTATTAATTCCGTCAAAGCGGCTAAAACTCTATGGAATCATGGCATAGTGGGTGATGATCTTAACTGGGGAGTTCAGGACGCAGATGATAAAGATTGGCAAATGGCTTTAGAGATACTTGTGAGTGAATCCCCGACCTTTTCTAGATGGAATAAATTAGGTGTGATTTATTTAGATCAAGCTGAGTCCCTTGAAGAATCGATTGATTATCAAAATGTCATCAAGAAGTCCGAAAATGCTTTTCGTAATAGTTTGAAGTTACATGGAAACGAACCTATTACACCGTATAATTTGGCAAGAGTCTTAATACTCCAGAAAAAGTATCAGGAAGCTGAACAGGTGTATTTAGAAATGGGTGAAGAGTCTCGGAACAGACCTAGTTTATTGAAATATGACCTCAGATTATCGCAGCTCTATTTTAATTGGGCGTTGGAATATTTTAATAATAATGATTTAGATAAATCACATGAGAAATTGGAAAATGCCAAACAGCACCGCATTAGGTATTTCCTTGTTATGGGCGAACGTTACTCAGAGGATATTAGAAATGCTCAACTGCAAGAGTTTCTACTAGAATCCAAGCTGAACTACGCAAATGGTGAAATAGAAGCATCAATCGCTTCATTGAATCAATATGTATCATTAGCTTTGAATTTATCGTGGATGTCTGATACACAAATTGAGGACTGTGCTGATAACGTTTATCAGTTTGCATACAGTATCTGGCTTAAAAAGCGTTTACCGACTGAGGCTAAAACATTATTTTTAAAGTCAGGGGAGCTGTATAGTCGTATTTCTAATAAGAGTCATCTGCAAGAGAGAACTAACAAGATAGAGAATTTTCTAGAAATACTAAGAGTGGCAGGCTTCTAGGAGGCGGCGGATAATATTAATTGATTAAAGTTATTTATGAGTGATTTACGAAAACTAAATATAGTGCTGATAGGATTAATATCGTGCATATTAGTCTATCTGTATGGGTTTGTGCCGATCTACCCTGGAGCCAATGATTTGGCATTATTTACTTGGCTGAAGAACTCTTGGAATGTGGAGACTAACTATGAACACGGTTGGGTCGTCTTTCCTGCAGTGGCATTGTTGATTTACACTGAGAGAGAGAAAATCAGGTCAGTCGCAGTTCAGAAGGGTAGAATTGGGCTAATTATTTTAATATTTGGTCTTCTTTTATATTTGGCGGCAATGAGAGCTAGTCAACCAAGGTTGGCCTTTTTTGGGCTCTCATTTATTTTATATGGGATGATGCATTTTGCGCAGGGATGGCAGAGAGCAAAACACGTAATATTTGCAGTATTTTTCATCTACTTTGCGATCCCTATGCCCGGGTTACAGCAAGCGACCAATGGACTCCAATTAATCGTATCAAAATCGTGTTTCGTCGTGGGTGGTATTGTCGGTTATGAGTTAGTTCAAGTTGGAAACACTATCAAATCCGTTAGTGGCTCCTGGGATGGGTTTGATATAGCAGAGGGTTGTAGTGGAATACGCTCTCTCATCGCTCTTATTATGGTAACAGCAGTGTATGCGCAATACACTCAGCAAAAGCTTTGGAAAAAGGCCGTTATATTTTTATCTGCATTTCCTTTGGCTATATTTGGAAATTTCTTAAGGATATTTACCATTATTGTCATTGCTGAGATGGGCTATTCAGATTTTGCAGCTAATCTTTATCACGATTGGGCAGGGATGCTCATATTCTTCCCCGTTTCTCTGACTGGAGTGTTCATCATGGATAAGCTAATTAATATAAATAAAAGGAAAAGAGTAAGTAGGAGGGAAGTGTCATGAGCAAAAAGTTATTAGTAATCGTGTTGTTATTAGTTGCATGCGTAATGATCCATCCGTTTGTTAAAGAAGGCTTAGGCGTAAAACCGTCTATGCTGAGTGAAAATCTTCCTGAAACATTTTATAAATGGAAGGGGAGAAGTCTTGCGGTTTCGGGTAAGGAACTCGCGATCCTTGCAAAGGATACTGATTTTGCTAGAAAATTGTATTATGTTGAAGGTGATAATTCCTATCCAGGAGTGACGGCTTCTATTGTGTTTTCTGGTAAGGATATTAACAATAGTATTCATCGTCCTGAACGCTGTCTTAGAGCGCAAGGATGGAATTTTGAGAATGAGTCTTACACTACTGTAGATGTAGAAATAGATGGCCAGCAGGTTACTATCCCTCTTAAAGAAATAGTAACGACAAAGCCAGTATATAGAAACATAGATTCCGTTGAGGTGCCTCTATTGAATGAAAAAGGAGAGCATGTAGTGACTCGGAATATACAATATTATACTTTTGTCGGTTATAAGGACATCGTGGCAGGTCACTATGAAAGAACTTGGCATGATAGTATCGAAGGCCGAATACTTGGCGGTTATACCCAACGCTGGGCGTATGCTACGTTCTCGATGACTGTTACTCAAGCATACATAGATCAAGGGGTGATGGACGGTGATGGTTACAATGATAATGAATCAAGATCAGAGCTTAAGCAGTTCATTCAGGAGTTCCTAAAAAAGACTATTAAAAAGAACTAAAGCGTTGATCCGCATTCTTGACTACAAATATCTTGAGCCACCATATTTGGTGGCTTTATTGTTGTCAGTTCGGTGGAAAATGGCACACTCGCGGCGAACAGCACCTCTAAAGCACTTCATGAAGATTATTTCAGGCTCAGCCCACCAACAACTTGCTAAGGATATAGCAACACATCTCGGTACCAAACTTGCAGACGTTACCGTGGATTGTTTCCCTGATGGGGAGACATACTGCCAGATTCATGAGAATGTTCGTGGTGAGGATGTGTTCATCATCCAGCCTACTTGCCCGGCGACGAATCATAATATCATGGAGATGTTGATTTTGGTGGATGCAGCTAAGCGCGCTAGTGCTGGGAGTATTACTGCGGTGATTCCTTTCTTCGGTTATGCCCGTCAGGATAGGAAAGATAAGCCACGTGTGCCTATTACGGCTAAGTTAGTGGCGAACCTTATTTCTGCTGCAGGTGTGGATCGTGTGGTGACAATGGATTTGCATGCTGCTCAGATTCAGGGGTTTTTCGATATACCGGTAGATCATCTTTATGCGCGTCCGGTTTTTATTAAGCACTTGAGAGATGAGTGTGGTGTGGTGGGGGATAACTTAGTTGTTGTATCTCCGGATGTGGGTGGGGTGAAAAATGCTCGAGCTTACTCGGATGCGTTTGGGGCGAATCTTGCGATTGTTGCTAAGCATAGAGTGAGTGCGACGAAGGTGGAGGCCATGAACGTGATTGGTGATGTGAAGGGGAAGACTGCTTTTCTGATCGATGATATGACTGAGACAGGGGGCACGCTTTGTGCTGCGGCTAAAATTTTAAAGGCCAATGGCGCGAGCCGAATTTTCGCGGGTGTTTCTCATGCGGTGATCGGTGAGCATGCTCGTAAGCGGATTCTTGAATCTGATATTGAGAGCCTTATCACTACGAACTCTGTGCCGATGGCCTATGGTGAAAAAGTGACTGCGCTTTCAGTGGCTCCACTCTTTGGTGAGGCGATTAAGCGCATTTCCCAGGGAGAAAGTGTGACATCTTTGTTTGACATTTAGGTAGATTTCCACTACGCAGTGCCTCCCGGCCTGCGGAAAGGCTATTCTCTCTACCACCAGCCATATCTTTTCATTGGATTCTCCGGGGACCCTAGAAACGTCACATAAAGTAACTTGCGGCGATGTCTAACCACAAAAGAAAAATTATAACATGGCTACAACAATCGAAGCTACACTACGTCAGCGCACTGGATCAGGAGCGCTCAATGCAATGCGCCGTGAAGGATTCATTCCTTCAGTAATCTACGGAGCGACCGAAAACAAAAATATCAAAGTCCATCAAAAGACTTTCAGAGATCATCTAAACACTAAGCCTTCATCACAGGTTCTCATTGACCTTGATGTGGAGGGACACGGTGCTCAGCAGGTCTTTATTCAGGACATTCAGTTCGATGCGATTACAGGAGCAATTCTCCACGCAGATTTCCTCGCAGTAAAAGAAGATACTGTCCTCACAGCGAAGTTACCAATCAAGCTCTTTGGTGAGCCAGCAGGTGTTAAGGCTGGTGGTCTTCTAGAGCAACTCGTTCACGCTACTAAGATTAAATCACTTCCTAAGGATCTACCACTTCAGATTGAAGCTAATGTAGAGTCACTCAAGGTTGCAGATAATCTCACTATTGGTGATATTTCATTCCCAGAGGGTGTGACTCCAATTCTCGATAGCAGAGTTCTCGTAGCACTCGTTGCTAAGACACGTGCGGCACAGTCAGAAGGTGCAGTTGAAGAAGAAGCAGGTGAGCAAGATGCACCAGCACCTGATGCAGCAGCTGAGTAATTACTAACATTCATCATGACGGAGGAGGGCTATTATTAGTGTTTCTCATGTGAACGTGGCAATCAAACTGGTCATAGGTCTGGGAAATCCAGGTAGGAAATATGATCAAACCCGACATAACATTGGGTTTGATGTACTAGACCGCATGGCTGCAGAATCTGGAGCGGAGTTTGCTAACCATTTAAAGTGGAAGGCTCTCATCGCTAAGCATCCGCTCGCGCTACTTATGAAGCCTCAGACATTTATGAATGAGAGTGGAAGAGCTGCAGGAGCTGCGCTGAGATTCTACAAATGGCAACCGGAAGAAGTTCTGGTGATTTATGATGATGTTTCTATCCCGTTAGGCGCTATCCGATTTAGGATGAAGGGCTCAGCAGGTGGACACAACGGAATGAAATCACTGATACAGCACTTTGGAAGCGATGCCTTCCCGCGACTCAAACTAGGAATCGGAGCCCCGAGATCTGGTGAGATGGTGGGGCATGTTTTGGGGAAATTTTCCCAGGATGAACGACCAGAAGTGCAGAACGCACTTGATAACGCTACAAAAGCAGTCCACTGTGCCCTCACTGAAGGCGTAGAGGCTGCTGCTAACATTCACAACGTCAATAAATAATCAAAAATAGAAATCAATAATATGAGCAGAAAATACGAAGGTCTTGTCGTTCTCGACACAAAAGGCAAAGATACATCAATCGACGAGCTAATCAGCACAGTCGGTCAACTAATCGAAGCAGAAGGTGCTAAGCTTGACGAAGTCAAGAACCTAGGACGTAAGACATTTGCATACAACGCACGCCAAATCGAAGGTGGTCACTACGTGAGCTACATGTTTGATGCGTCTCCAGAAACAATCGTTAAAATCAAGGCAAGCCTTGACCTAAACGAGGACATCTACATGCACAACTACAACCGCCAAGGTTAATTTTAAGGGTGGTTATTAAGCCATCCTATGAAGCAATTTAAAACAGGGTTTATCAGCCATTAGAGTATATACGATATTTTCGTATTGCTTAGGCTGATAAACCCTTTATTATTTCTGCATTATGGCAAGTTTCAATAAAGTAATGATCATGGGGAACATCACCCGTGACATCGAGCTAAGAGCAACTCCTAAGGGCACTTCGGTCACAGATCTGGGTCTAGCGTGTAACCGCGTCCGTATGGGTGAAGATGGGCAGAAGATAGAGGAGGTCACTTTTGTGGACGTCACTCTTTGGGGTAGACAGGCTGAGCTAGCTTCTCAGTATCTCGCAAAAGGAAGCCCTATTTTCATCGAGGGCAGGCTCCACATGGATAGCTGGACGGATCAGGCTACGGGTAAGCAGCGTACTAGACTTAAGGTGGTGGGTGAGAACATGCAGTTTATTGGTTCACCTGGCGGCGGTAATAATGGTGGAGGAAATAGCAATGGCGGCGGCTACAATAGCGGTGGTCAGCAAGCTAGTCAGCCGGCACAGCCAGCTCAAAGGGCGCCACAGCAGTCATCTCCTCCGCAGGGTGGTTCGCCGGCTAGTAATATGCCAGATTTCCAAGATGAGGATGATGATATTCCGTTTTAGGAAGGATTAGCGGTTGACAGCAAAGTTGATAATTTCTGGGAATAGAAAGCGGGAGTATTCACTCATATTGTTATGAGTGAATCAGAGAAATCTACAAAAACGGTAGAAGTTCCAGAGTCTTCTAGGGCTAGGACTTTATTGTGGTTATCTGTAGGCATACTGGTTTATATTGCCATTCAATGGATGTTACCAAAGGTGGGGGTTGCTTCCTGACTTTTTGGTCCAAGCACGCCAGTTGGCGAGCAATCAGCAGCTCCGACCTGAGGGGTATCAGGATGCCCTCCAGTTGGAGGTGAGTAGGTGTACATTTTAACTATTATTTCATAAAAAACGGGAGTGAGCTTTTGGCTCATCTCCCGTTTTGTGATTTTGTGGCTATGCGCTTGTGCTTAGCTGTGTGTTAAACTCGGTCTTGTAGTGGTGTCACTGTGAGTTCTTGCTCTTTTAGGGATCGGATGGCTCTGACTGAGGCGATGGCTGCTGCTAGGTTGGTGCAGTGTGAGATTTTGTTGGTCACTGCGCCGGAGCGGATGGTGACTTCGTCTTCTCTTGCTTCGTGGCCGCTTGGGGTGTTGATGACGAAGTTGATCTTGCGGTTCTTCATCATGTCCATGACGTTGGGGCGTTTCTGCTCGGCGAGTTTGTAGAGTCTTTCTACTGGGATGTCTTCTGATTTGAAGAGCTTGTAGGTTCCGCCTGTGGAGTAGATGGTGAATCCTAGGTCGATGAGTTCCTTGGCGATGGCGATGGATTCTGGTTTGTCTCGGTCGTTGACTGAGAAGAAGACGTTGCCTTCGGTGGGGAGTGGGTTGAAGGCTGAGATCTGGGCTTTGGCGTATGCCATGCCGAGGTCGTCGTCTATGCCCATGACTTCTCCTGTCGATTTCATTTCTGGCCCGAGGACGATGTCGATTCCTGGGAATTTAGGCCATGGGAATACGGCTTCTTTGACGCAGTAGTGAGGTGGGAGTTTTTCTTCTGTGAATCCGAGTTCTGTGAGCGTCTTGCCTGCCATGACTTTGGCTGCGAGTTTGGCGAGTGGGACTCCGATGGATTTGGAGACGAATGGGACTGTGCGGGATGCGCGTGGGTTGACTTCGATTACGTAGAGTTCTTCGTCTTTTACGGCGAACTGGATGTTCATGAGGCCGATGACTTTTAGTTCTTTGGCGAGGGCTTTAGCGCCTGTCATGATCTGAGATTTGATGTCTTCAGAGAGTGATGGTGCTGGGATGACGCAGGCTGAGTCTCCGGAGTGGATGCCGGCTTGCTCGATGTGCTGCATGATGGCTCCTACTACGGAGATTTCTCCGTCCGAGATGCAATCAACGTCTACTTCGACTGCGCCTTCTAGGAAGCGGTCAACGAGGATGGGGCGGTCTGGTGATACGTCTGCTGCTTCGCTGATATATTTACGGAGTTCTTCGTCTGAGTATACGATCATCATGCCGCGTCCACCGAGGACGAATGATGGGCGAACGAGGACAGGGTAACCGATGCGG
Organism: Akkermansiaceae bacterium; assembly: GCA_051251915.1. Classification (GTDB taxonomy): domain Bacteria; phylum Verrucomicrobiota; class Verrucomicrobiia; order Verrucomicrobiales; family Akkermansiaceae; genus Rubritalea. The sequence goes on from JBPOGF010000003.1 coordinate 185,916, forward strand.
TCTGCGATGGTGACGGCTTCGTCTGGAGTGACGGCTGTGCCTGCTTCAGCTTGTTTGAGGTTGAGTTTATCTAGGATGGCGGAGAAGAATTTACGGTCTTCTGCGAGTTCGATAGATTTTGGTGAGGTTCCGATGATGGGGACTCCGTGACGCTCAAGGTCTGCTGCGAGGTTTAGTGGGGTTTGGCCGCCGAATTGGACGATGACGCCGACTGGTTTTTCTTGGTCGCAGATGTTGAGGACGTCTTCTAGGGTGAGTGGCTCGAAGTAGAGTTTGTCTGAGGTGTCGTAGTCTGTGGAGACTGTCTCCGGATTGGAGTTTACCATGACTGTTTCGTAGCCTAGCTCGCGGAGGGCGAATGAGGCGTGGACGCAGCAGTAGTCAAATTCGATGCCTTGGCCGATTCTGTTAGGGCCGCCACCGAGGATGATGATTTTTTTGTTGTCTGTCTCACGAGCTTCATTTTCGTCGCCGTAGGTGGAGTAGTAGTATGGTGTGTAGGCTTCAAATTCTGCGGCGCAGGTGTCTACTAGTCTGTAGGTTGGGATGATGCCTTTTTCTTTACGTTCTGCTCGGACTTCGTCTTGGTGGCATCCGCGGGCGTGGGCGATCTGGTAGTCAGAGAATCCCATTTTTTTGGCTTTACGGAGGTCCATGTTGGCGAGGTCTTTTCCTTCGTCGACGATGATTTTGAGGTGCTCTAGGAACCATGGGTCGATGGATGTGGCTTCGAATACTTCATCGACTGTCCAGTCTTGTTCGAATGCGGTCTGGAGCCAGAAGATGCGTTCTGCATTTGGGACGTGGAGTTTTCTTTCGATGCGGTCACGTGAGGGGTTTTGGGCTCCTTTGCCATCGAATCCGAATCCAAATCTTCCGGTCTCTAGTGAGCGGAGTGCTTTTTGCATGGATTCTTTGAATGTTTTACCGATGGCCATGGCTTCACCGACTGCTTTCATCTGGGTGGTGAGGACTGAGTCAGCGGTTGGGAATTTCTCGAATGTGAAGCGTGGGAGCTTGGTGACGACGTAGTCGATGGTGGGCTCGAATGATGCTGGGGTGTTACGAGTGATGTCGTTGGTGAGTTCGTCTAGTGTGTATCCTACTGCGAGCTTGGCGGCGATCTTAGCGATGGGGTAGCCAGTTGCTTTAGATGCGAGTGCTGATGAGCGGGATACGCGTGGGTTCATCTCGATGACGATGCAGCGGCCGGTTTTGGGGTCTACTGAGAACTGGATGTTTGATCCGCCGGTCTCGACTCCGATTTCGCGGATGCATGCGAATGATGCGTCACGCATGATTTGGTATTCACGGTCGGTGAGTGTCTGGGCTGGCGCTACGGTGATCGAGTCTCCGGTGTGGACGCCCATTGGGTCTAGGTTTTCAATGGAGCAGATGACTACGCAGTTGTCAGCGCAGTCGCGCATGACTTCCATTTCGTATTCTTTCCATCCGAGGAGTGATTCTTCTACGAGGATTTCTGATACTGGTGAGAGGTCGATGCCGCGGGCACAGATGGTTTCAAATTCTTCTACGTTGTATGCGATGCCTCCACCTGCTCCACCGAGGGTGAATGCTGGACGGATGATGAGTGGCATGGTGCCGATTTCTTCTGCGATCTCACGGCATTCTTCGATGGTGTGGGCTACGCCAGATTTTGGTAGGTCGAGGCCAATTTTGAGCATGGCTTCTTTGAAGCGTAGACGATCTTCACCTTTATCGATGGCGTCTGCGTTGGCGCCGATCATGCGCACGCCGTGTTTATCAAGTGTGCCGCTGTTGAAGAGGTCGATAGAGCAGTTGAGTGCGGTTTGTCCACCGAGTGTTGGTAGGAGTGCGCATGGCTGTTCTTTGATGATGATTTTCTCGACGAATTCTGGGGTGATGGGCTCGATGTAGGTTCTGAATGCGAACTCTGGGTCGGTCATAATGGTAGCCGGGTTTGAGTTCACGAGGATGACTTGGTAGCCTTCTTCAGCGAGGGCTTTACAGGCTTGAACGCCTGAGTAGTCAAACTCACAGCCTTGGCCGATTACAATAGGGCCGGAGCCGATGACGAGAATTTTTTTGATCGAAGTATCTTTAGGCATGATGCGCGCGTGTGGTAAATTTGTTGGTATATGCCTATTTCACACGCCTTTGTAAAGTCTAGCGTGCGTATTTTTTAAAATAGGGGAATTTGGCGATTAAAACTCTAAGAATATGGGGTGGGAAAAGCGTCGATCGGGTTGAATCTGTCTGGGTTATTTGCTGGGTGGTTTTAGGAATTGTTCTGCTGGGACGGACTCTGTGAATTCTTTGATCTGGATGTTGCGGTAGAAGATTTCTGCGGTTTCTGATTGGAGGCCGAGGATGCCTTTTTCTGGCTTGAGGTTGAAGATCATGTTGACGATTTCTCCGTTGAGTTTGTAGATGGCGTATTCTCCGCCCATGACGATGAGTTCGCAGGTGTTCCACTGGTCATCTAGTGCGTGGTAGTTTTCTGTTGGTTTGGCTTCGTGGAGCCAGGTTCTTTTGCCGGGGAGTTTTTGTTTTGGTTTTATGAGTTTTCCTCCGTTGTCTGGGTGGAGGTAGGCGTAGGTTTTGTCACTGTAATACCAGTCGTATGAGACGCCGCCGGGGAGGATGGAGTCACCGGTGTGGTTTTTGTTTTTGGTGTGGTCATACATGATTTGGAATTCGATTCCGGTGGGGTAGATTTTGTCATCTGAGACGTGGTAGTAGACGCCGGCATCGTATTTCCATTTTTTGAAGTAGTTGGCTTTTTTCTTGCCCCATTTGTAGTCGAACTTGAGGTGGTATTTGGAGTATTCTTTTTTGGTGTACATCATGCCTAGGCTTTTATCGATGCCTGCGTCTAGGTCGATTTCGTCTGGGAATGAGTCGTCGAATACGTGGATGAAGCCGTCTTTTACTGCGAAGACTTGTTTGGCGAGGGCGGGGTCGTCGTTTTTGACTTTGAGGTACCAGCCGTCTAGGTTTTTGCCGTTGAAGAGGGCGGTGAAGCCTGGTGAGGGGGCTACTTTTTCTTTGGCTGGGGTTTGAGCTTGGGCGAAAGCTTGAGTGATGATGAGTAGTGAAATGAGTGTGGATTTTTTTAGCATGAGTATTTTGGGTGTGAATGGTTTTTGTGATATGAAGGTGAAGGTTTAGTGGGGTGACTGCAAGGTGGAAGTTTGTTGGGTGGTTTTCTCGTGTTTTTGGTGCTTGGTAGATGGAATTTTTTGACCACGGAAGGCACGGAATAAACGGAAAAGGGTTGATAGGTATGGAACTTGGGTTGTGGGCTTGGGTTGATGGATTTTTTACCACGGATCTGCACGAATGGTGGACGATGGAGCGTTTTTTTGAACCGCAGAATGGCACTGAATTACGCTGAACTTGGTTGATGCTTAGGAAGCTTGGGTTGATGGGTTGGTGATTATTGATTTTTTTCGGTGTGGGTTTTGATGTGGTTTAGGACTCGGAGGTGGATGCGGTGGATGATTTCATCTGAGATGATGCTCCAGTAGAACTCGGGGGCGATGCTGTGGGTGTACCAGGTTGTGCCTTCGAGGGTGACTTTGTTGCCTGTTTGGGTTAGGCGGAATTCTCCTTTTTGGGAGAGCATGTGGCCGTGTAGGTGGGGGGCGTGCATATCGTGGTAGATGGAGAGTTCATTCATGGGTGGAGGGTTCTCTGTGACGCTGAATGCTAGGTGGTGGGGTGCGTCCCAGGTGGTGATGGGTTCGACGAAGTCTCCGGTGGAGAATGTGCAGTGGCGGATGGCTCCTACGCCGTGGCCATGAATGGTGGCTTCTATGGGGTAGGCGATGCCGAGGCGGAAGATGCCTTCTGGTGGGGCGGTGATTTCAGGGAATGCGATGACTGCGGCCCAGACGTCACCGATGGGTGCATCAATGATGACGGAGGTGGTGACGCTGCGGACTTTGGGTTCTGGGGCGGTGGCGTGGTCGAATCCGACGAGTAGGGGGAAGGATAGTGCGAGGAGGGTGGCGATGGAGGTTCCGGTTTTATCGCTAAGTGAGTTGGCGGTGAGGCGGCCGAGTGCTGTTCCTATGGTTGCTAGGAGTAGAGTGAGGGGGAGAGCCATGAGGAGGCAGATGAGTCCATCGAGAGCAAATATGATGATGAGGCAGCCTAGGGTTAGGGTGCTCCAGGTGGCTACTCCGTAGGCGCTGCGGTATGTTTTTTCTCGTTTGTAGCACCATGCGAATGCGGCTAGGAAGCTAACTAGAATGGGGAGGCCGAGAAAGAGGCTCCAGCCGTAGTCCTCGAATACTACGACGGATAAGGCGGCACCGCCGAGGCCGATGATGGCTGGGAGGAGGATAGCGGTGGCTTTATGGTTTAGGAATTTTTGCATGTTTGAGGTGGGCGATAAGTAGGGCTGGGAGGGCGGTGATGAGTGGTGGGATCCATCCGAATAGGGTGATCATGATATTTAGGGCAGCTCCATCATAGGAGAGATTTCCTCTGTGGGTAGCGTGTTGTAGGCGAGCTCCCCAGTAGTAAAGGTCATTGTATAGAACTAGAATTAGCCAAGTGGCAGGGATGGCTATGAAGTATCTATTGATGGGGCGGATTTTTTTGAGCTTTGGGATGATGGGGAGGCAGATGAGTGAGGGGACTAGGATGCTGAGTGTATTAAATGTGTACGACGCGAACTTTAATTTTGAGGGTGGATCCATGGTGGTCTATTCAGCGGTTTTGTTTTCTTGTTGGTCTGCGTTGAGGGTTTTTTGGAAGCCGTTGAATGTGGCGGTGACGGTGTGTTTGGTTAGGATGAATTTGTCGTTTTTGTTGTCGTATAGTTGTTGGCCGGTGAGGGTGAAGAGGGCGAAGACTCCTGTGGTTTCTTCCATGCCTCTGCGGAAGCCTTCTCCGAATGAGTAGTAGAGGACGATGGTTTGTTTGTAGTTTTTTGTGCCTCCTTCGCCGTTGAAGTCGACGTTTTCAGATTGGCGGAGGAGGAGTGGTCTGGCGTCTGCGCCTAGGTATCTGCCGCCGGCGTTTTCTTTAGGGCCAGCTTCGTAGGCTTCAAATTGGGTTTTTAGTTCTTTGTTTTCTTGGAGTAGGGTGTTGAATTTTTTGATGAGCTGTGGGGTGTAATCGCTGTTTTCTTCTTCATTTTGGGCTTCGTCTGGTTCTTTATTTGGTTCGAGGGTGATGGTGAGTGGCTTGGCGATTGTGATGATGGAGCTGGCTATGATTAGTATGATGGATAGTTTCATGGTTGGGTTTGATTTGATTTGTTGTTTGAGGTTGTGGGGGAATAATATTTTGGGTTACTCGATGGTGGTGATGGTGCCGTCTGGGGTGGCTTTGATGATGGCGCTGATGGGTTTGTTGTCGAATGGTAGGCTGATGTCGGCGGTGTATGCGAGGGTTTCTAGGAGGGTGGGTTGGAGACCGAAGTTTACGTGGAGCCAGAGTTCTTTTCCTAGTTTAGTGGGGTCACTGGGGCCTGAGGTGTAGTGGTAGCGGTCTGTGATTTTTGTTTTAGCGGCGTGGATGTTGTCGCCGATATGGACCTGGGTGCGGAGGTCCTTCATTTTGGTTTTGTAGACGTGTGATCTGTATGGGGTGCATTGAGAGAGGGTGATGGCGGTTAGGGTTAGGAGTGTGAGGATTTTTAGTGGGTGTTTCATTGGGTTGTGCTTCATGAGGTTAGTCTGCGGTAAATCTTATGAATACTCGGTATCGAGTTTTGTTTGCGTAAATGGTGCATTGGGCGCCATGGTCATGTGGTTTCATCTTGGGTGACTTTGATGTCCATGTCCATTTGGAATCGATTTGAAATCCTGAGTAGGGGTCAACACGGTGGGCGGTTGTTATTTTTGGTCCTTAGGTAGAAGTCGATTTTTCGAATTTTCTTCCTGCTATTAGGCTGTTGAATTGCTCGGGTTTGATGGTGCAATCAGCTTCGAGGATGTAGTCTGTCCAGGACTCGCTTCCGCTGGAATTTATTTTCATGGAGGAGGGAAGAAGTTTTATTTGTAGTGCGTGGCGAAGTCCGGCTTTAGTCTTTCCTGATGCGACTGGTATGAAGCCGTGATACCAGGCTAGTGGTGTGAGAATGATGAGTCCTAGTAAAAAGATTCGGAATAACCATTTACGTTTTTTCATAGGGTTTTATTATGGGGGGGAGGTGGTTGGGGGCAAGTTTAAAGGCTACTACGCGTGGATAGCGTGAGTAGCCTTTGTGGTTGGGAGGGGTGTTGTTGTGGGGTTGTTTTATTTGAGTTTTTCTAGGATGGCTTCTAGGAGTTTGCGTTGCTGGGATAGTTCATTTTTTAGCTCGGAGACTTCTTTTTTGAGTTCTGTGGTGTCTGCTGATCCGGTGACGAATGCTGGGCCGATGCGGGCAATTCCAGGTTGGTCTGGGGATCCTGTTTTGGTGAGCTTGTTGATGGCGTCTGCTAGGGTATCTCCTTTATTGAGTGGGATTTTTTTACCGTCTGGGCCTATTAGGATGGTTTGATTACTTTTGCCAGCTTCCTTGAGGGCTTTGTTTATGGCTTTATTTAAGTCTTTGTTTACGGTATCGCCGCTGTTCTCTGGGATATCGGCTCCACCGAGTTGAATGATTTGTTTTTTACCATCTTGAATGATTTCTATCCCTTGTGTTGTGATTTTAATTTCTGGTTTGGTGGTGTGCTTTTTTGGGGCTTTGACTTTGGCTTTGCCTTTCTTTTCGGTTTCTTTTTGTGTCTCTTCGATCGCTTTTTGGATGGCTTCACCGATTGATTCTCCTTCTTTTAGGGTGATGGACTTTATGGTGATTTTGTTCTCATCAGCTTTTCCAAGTAGTGGGATGGTGAGGAGTGCGAGTAGGGTTGTTATGCTTGTGGTTAGTTTCATTTGTTTGTTGTTAGTGGTTTGTGAGAAATTTTATTGGTTGTTTGGGTAGTAGTTGATGGGGACTACGAGTTGGTCTCCATTTTCTAGATAGGTGGCGACGTAGGCGGTGGATGGTTGTTGTGTGGGTTTAGTGGGCTGGGTTGGGTTGGCTACTATGGTGGGAGTTTCTGGATGGGGTTGTTTGGCTGTCATGTTGCCTAGCATGATGCCGATGATGAGCAGGGCTGCTGAGGCTGCGGAGGTGAGCCAAAATTTGTTTTTGTTTGAGGTGGCAGGGGTGGGGAGGTTGATGGTTGGCTTTTCTAGTGTTTCGAGTGCTTCTAGTTCGGCGAAGGTTTCGCGGAGGATTTGTTTTTCTACGAAGGCTTTGGCGAGGGCGGGCCAGCATTCTGGGGATTGGGATTCGAAGCGGAGGAGGTGTTGGGTGCGCTCTTGGTGGGTGAGCTCGCCTGATACGATGTTTTCGATGATGGTGATGTCTTTGGCGTTCATGATTTTTCTCTGAGTGTGGTGATGATTTTTCTGAATTCTTCTCTGGCTCGGTGGAGGCGGTATTCTGCTGCTTTTGCGGTGATGTTTAGGGTGGTTGCGATTTTGTTGACCGTTGCTTCTGAGAAGTATTTTAGTTTGAGGATTTGGCGGTTTTCTGGGTGGCATTTTGTTAGGGCGTCGATGACTTGTTGGCGGTCTTCTAGCGCTAGGACCCAGTCGAATGGTTGGGGGGGGGTAGGTGGTTCGATGTTTTCTGCTAGGTGATCTTTGAGTTTTTGGGAGCGTTGTTTGCTGCGTAGGTAGTCTGCGACTTTGTGGTTGATGACTTGGCGGATCCAGGCATCGGGGGTTTTGATTGATTCTGGGTTGGTGTTCTTTTCTACTGTGACGAGTAGTTCTTGCCAGATGTCGTCTAGGGCGTGGGAGTCATCGGCTCCGAGCTTACTGGCAATCACTGCTCTGAGGCGGCGTTGTTGCTGTTCGAGCCAGGTGGCCGAGATGATGGAGTTTAGTTTGGTCACAGGGTGGTGATTGGTCTCTTTGTTAGGTAAGTCGTATCGAGTGGATGGTTTCCCTGATCTTTTTTTAATTTGAGCAGTAGAAAAGTAGAATGGCAATGTGTATAATATGGTGGAATGTTTGGAAGTCGTGTGCTAGATTTTTAGCATGAAGAAGGGTTTAATGGATGAAATTTCAGGTGGTGATGGCTTGGCAGCTAGTGTGGCTGAGGGGGTGAGTGCTTTGGAGGAGGTTGGGGTTTTGTTGGGGGAGATGGGGGTGGATGATGGTTATTTTTTGAGGCGTGGGTTGGTGAGGTTTGATGATGCTGGGAGTGGTGAGTTGGTGGTGGTGCAGGTGGATGATGATGGGCGTGAGCATGAGTTGGTGGCTGGTGCGGGTGAGGCTTGGCTGGAGATGAAGGGGGCGGCGTTGGCTGATGGGGTGGTGTTGGAGATGGTGTCTGCGTTTAGGAGTGCGGAGAGGCAGGCGGAGATTGTTAGGGGTAAGGTTTTGCGTGGGTTGGGGGTGGATGAGATTTTTGCGGTGAGTGCTCCGCCGAGGTTTAGTGAGCATCATACGGGGCGGGCGGTGGATATTTCTACGCCTGGGTATGCGGTTCTGGAGGAGGAGTTTGAGGAGTCGGGGGCGTTTGAGTGGCTGGGGGAGAATGCGGGGAGGTTTGGGTTTAGTATGACTTATGGGAAGGGGAATGTGTATGGGTTTTTGTATGAGCCTTGGCATTGGGTTTGGAGTGAATTTTAAGACTGATGAATAAGACTGAGATTAGTGAGCCGGTTAGGCGGGGGTGGCTACGGCGGGTGCTGGGGCGTGAGTATTATATTGCTCGGCGTGCGCTGGGGTGGTGGGTGGATGCTGTTAGGGGGCGGAAGGTTTGGGCGCGTCAGGTGGAGGATGTTGATGGTCGTTTAGGAGAGGTTGGGGGTAAGTTTTTTGGGCATGTGGTGTTTGAGCATCGGTCGGTGATTTTGCGGAAGTTGGCGGGTGTGGATATGCGGTTGCAGGAGAATAAGCGGCGGAATTTGGAGTTGGCGATAGCGCACTTGAATGGGGTGGTGATACGGCAGGGGGAGACGTTTTCTGTGTGGAAGAATGTGGGGAGGCCTACGCGGGGGAAGGGGTATTTAGAGGGGCTGGTGTTGCAGCAGGGACAGTTATCTAGCGGTGTGGGTGGGGGGATTTGCCAGTTGGGGAATTTGCTTTTTTGGTTGTTTGCGCATAGTCCGTTGATTGTTACGGAGCGGTATAGGCATGGGTTTGATGTGTTTCCGGATGTGGGGCGGAAGGTGCCGTTTGGGGCGGGTGCTACGTTGGCTTATAATTACATCGATTTACAGGTGCTGAATGAGTCTGTGGATGATTATAGGGTGGAGCTGTGGATGGATGATGATTTTCTTTATGGGAGGTTGCTGTGTGAGAGTCCGCTGGAGGTGGAGTATAGGGTGGAGGAGCGGAATCATGAGATTAGGCAGCAGTTTTGGGGTGGGTATTCACGGCATAATGAGGTGGTGCAGGTGAGGACTGATGGGGATGGGGTGGTGAGTGAGAGGGTGCTGGTGCGGAATGATGCGATTATGATGTATGCTCCGTTTTTGGAAAATAAAGTAAACGATTAGGGTTGTTCGACGGTTTTTGGTGCCTGCGGCACGTCAGAGGTAATTGGTCCAGCATGATGGTGCGGGGATGATGTTGGTGGTGCTATAGTTTTGTGTAGGAGCGTTTTCTTTGGTTTAGGAGGGTGGTGTGGGTGTAGCCGGCGGATTTGGCTATTTGGGTGGCTAGGTTTCGGTCTCGGGCGACTTCGCTGGGGTGGTGGGCGTCTGAGGAGATGATGAGGTCTATGCCGGCGTCGCGGGCGAGTTCTAGGAAGGCGGTGTCTGGGTAGACTTGTGCGCAGGGTTTGTGGAGGCCGGCGGTGTTTAGCTCGATGATGGTGCCGGCGGTGGCGATGGCGTCGATGGCGGGTTCGTAGTAGCGGGTGAGGTCGCCTTCGGGTTTGTAGCCGAATTTCTTGATGAGGTCTGGGTGGGCGAGGATGTCGAATAGTCCGGAGTCTGCCATTTCTGTGTAGGCTTTCCAGTAGAGGTCCCAGGCTTGGTCGACGTCTGTTTCTGCCCATTTTCCTAGCCAGGCTGGGTTATCGAAGTCCCAGGTATCTGGGCCGATGTAGTGGACGGAGCCGATGAGGTAGTCCCAGGGGTGGAGGGTGCGGAGGTGGTTGATCCAGGGTTCGCAGCCGGGGAGCCAGTCGCATTCTAAGCCGCTGCGGACGTTGATGCGGTCGCCGGCGTGGGCTTTGGCGTCGGCGATCCATTGGAGGTATTCTGGGATTTGTGTGGAGAGCATACGCCAGTCGTCGAAGGGTTCTGAGCCGTCTGATTTTTGTTGTGGGGCGTGGTCTGAGATGCCGTATTCTGTGAGGCCTGCGGCGATGGCGGCGTCGATGTATTGTTGTGGTGTGCCTTCGGCGTGGAGGCAGAGTGGTGTGTGGGTGTGGTAGTCAGCGCTCATGGGTGTGTTTTTAGTGGTTTGGGTGTGTTTTGCGAGTGAAAATTTGGTGATCGGAGGTGAGTGTTCAGTGATAGGTGAGGGTCATGATGCATTGATGGGGTTGATGTCTGGGGTGGATGGATGGGTTGTGGAGGTTCTTTGGGGGTTTATGATAAGGTTGTTATGTGTGTTATGGCGTAAGTTTTTAAAGTGTTGGCGTACTAGATGCTTGCATGTTATCGAGATTGAGTCATTTTGTGTGCTCTAAAACACGAGGCGAAAGACTAGAAACCAAGAGAAGAGAAAGAAAAGCGATGCCACAACCGAATTATATTCCAGAAGAAGCTCCATTTAACGCTGAACAACGTCAGTGGTTGAATTCCCTGGTGGGGAAATTTATCTCAGACCTGACATCGGGTAAGGGAATAGGCGGGCGTAGTAATGCGCCAGTGGTACCGGTGACTATATTAGTAGGGTCACAGACTGGTAATGGTGAGGGGCTAGCTAAGAAGCTATCGAAGGCGATGGCGAAGATGAATTTTGCTCCGCAGGTGGAGGATATGGGAAGCTATGATAAGGCGCGACTTGCTGAGGAGCAGAATGTGCTGATCATTACTTCTACTTATGGAGATGGTGAGCCACCGGATAGCGCGGCTGATCTGCATGAATATGTGCGGAGTGAGGGTGCGGCTAGGCTGGAGAATGTGAATTACTCGGTGCTTGCGCTGGGTGATACTGAGTATCCGGATTTTTGTAAGTGCGGGATTGAGTTTGATGAGGCATTTGAGAAGCTTGGGGCTAAGAGAATTTATCCTAGAGTGGATTGCGATGTGGAATTTGATGATGATTTCAAGGCGTGGCAGAGTGGTGTGATGGATGCACTGGGTGGATCTGCTGTGGGTAGTGATGATTCTGAGGATGTGGCTGAAGATGGCTACAGTAAGAAGAATCCTTATCCGGCAGCGATTTTGAAGAACGTGAATTTAAATGCTGCTGATTCGCAGCGTGAGACGTATCACATTGAGTTCTCGCTAGAGGGATCTGGACTTGAGTATGAGGTGGGTGATGCACTGGGTGTGATGCCTAGAAACTCTGAGGAGTTGGTGGATGAGATTTTATCAAATCTTCCGTTTAAGCCTACTGAGGAGGTGCCTCTTACTACTGGTGGTGAGGCGACTTTGCGCGATGCATTGATCGAGCATTATGATGTTCGTAGTCTGAATAAGCGGTTCTTGCAGAGCTGGCAGGAGCGTAGTGGCTCGCCTTATTTGAGGTCTCTGATTGAGGCTGATGATAAGAAGGAGTTCGATGATTTTTGTTGGGGTAGAGATTTGATTGATTTGATCACGGATCATCCGGCGGATTTCTCAGATGCTGAGGAGTTTGTGGGTGTGCTTAAGAAGCTTCAACCTAGGTTGTATTCTATCTCAAGTAGCCCGAATGCGCATCCTGGTGAGGTGCATTTGACGGTGGCTATTGTGAGGTATCATAGTAATTACCGTGATCGTGGTGGTGTTTGTTCTACGTTTTTGTCTGATCGTTCTGAGGGTATCCAGCCTGGGGTGTTTGTTCATTCTAATAAGGCATTCCGTTTGCCTGAGGATGGTGATAAGCCGGTGATTATGGTAGGGCCTGGAACTGGTGTTGCTCCATTCAGAGCTTTCTTAGAAGAGCGTCAGGTGTCTGCTGCTAAGGGTGGTAACTGGTTGTTCTTTGGTAATCCTCATGAGTCTGAAGATTTCCTTTATAAGGATGAGTTGGAAGGGATGCAGAAGGATGGTGTCTTGACTAAACTTGACTTGGCGTTCTCACGTGATCAGGCGGAGAAGATTTATGTGCAGGACCGCATGCTGGAAAGTGGTGCTGAGCTGTGGAAGTGGCTTAATGATGAAGGTGGATACTTCTATGTATGCGGTGATGCGTCACGCATGGCGAAGGATGTGGATGCGGCGTTGCATAAGATAGCTGAGACGCACGGTGGACTTTCTGAGGCTAAGGCGCAGGAATTTATCAAGCAGCTGAAGAAGGAGAAGCGTTACGCGAGAGACGTTTATTAGGCTGTGGAGAGCTAGGTAATGATTGATCGCTACAGCGCTCATTATTTATTATCTATAGAATTTAAAAGTTTGGGCGCGATTGACGATTAGTCAGTCGCGCCTATTTTATTTGTAGTGGTTATACGGCAGACCTTAATGCGAGGATGGGTGCTTACTTGAAGATTACTCAAATAAAGGTGAAGTTTAATTCGATGGGAATGGTGAGAGAAGAGCTTAGCCCTTATTTTGTATAAGTTTAACAGTGTAAACTTATGATTTTATTTGGCTTGACCGATTTGAGCACAACCTTATAAATACAGTTATTATTAACCAACATACTCTATAAAATTTATGTCTAAAAAAATACCGTTAACTCTAGCTACCGCATCAGCGATGATGGCGATTCCATTCCTTGGTCTTACATCATGTGACTCTGGCCCAGTAGATACGGGTGGGGCAAGCTCCTTTGATCTAGGTAATAGATACGACGAAGAAACGCTAACGGCTAACGCCGGGGCTGTAGTTGAGATGCCGCAGTTTCTCCTTGAAGGTGATGCTTTTACGCATGATGTGATTGTCTCAGACTTGTTTATTGGAGATCTTACAGAATACGGTCTAGGTTTCCAAGCTGGTGATGATCCAATAATAGTGGATAGTGCTGGTCAGATTTCTAATGCTGAAGGTGACAGCTTAACGCCAAATGTGGACTACATTTATGAGCCTGACACTGGTTCATTCCGTCTCTCTGAGCAGAACTCATTTCAAGCAAATTTAGGAGCTGAAGCGATACGAAATACTTTCGAAGAAAAAATGGAAGAAATCGAGGCAGTGCCATTTGCTCAGATCGGCTCACTTGCTCAAGCTATAGCAGGAAACTTTACTAGTGAAGAGGCTGCGCGAATTTACGAAGTGGCTATTGAGTCTATAGGTCTTATAGCCTCTGATGGAGGGACACTTTCTTTTGCAACATTTGGTGGTGAAATTGTTACCGATACAACAGTACGCATTTTTAGAAATATCACATATACGCCAACTTCAACAAACAGCACACTCTTGGAGACAGGCCAGATCTCAGGAACTGTAACAATCACTGATTCTATTATCAATATCCGTGTGTTACTTCCTCATGATGGAAGAGGGCGCGTGCTAGCGCTCGAGCCAAGTGGAGCCACAAGCGTGAACGGTGTGATTGTTGATTACAGTGGTATTATCACTAATACTGTTAGCCACTTTGGCACATTCACTCTGGATCTGGGGCAAGATGCATTTTAATCATTAGTCTTTCATTTTCCACTCAATTTTAAATTATTTAAACTATTATGAATTCATTCTCTAAATTAAAATCCTCATTGTTGTTGCTGACTTCTTTCTGTTTCATTAGCTGCGATAGCTCCACACCACTCGAGTTTGGGGGCTCCACGGTATCCGAGAGATCCCCTTCAGATGAAACGGTCGTTAATGGTGAGCTTTTCACTTTTGAAGATACGTTAAATCCAGCAGATGGGCAGTTTCTAGATACTCTACGTGTTACGGCTGACAATGTTGCTACAGTGGGAGATATTAATTACAACTATGCATCAACTGGTATATACACAGCAACTATTACAGCTGATGTTCCTACAGAAGAATCTCTAGATAAGGCTGTAACTCAAATTTTCTCTACTGATAATGCATCAAACACAGAAGTAAGAACACTTCTTTTAGTAACTGATGTTACGGCAGATGCTCCTACGCTTACTGATGATGAGATGGATAGGCTTGTAGAGCTTCTCAATGTAACAAGTGCTGGTGTGTCACGTAATCCTAGCGATACCTCACAAATAGTTGTAACACCAAACCGTGTGTATTCAATGACATTTACTTCGTCACAGGCTGAAAGAGCATCTGGTATTGCGGCTGGTAGATATTCTTTAGAAGCGAGGTCTCAAGTAGTGGCATTTAGTATTACTACACTTACAGATGGAGAAGGAAATAGCTTTCAGTTCTACATACCCACACTCACTCAAGAACTGCTAGATACTGAGACTTTTGAGCGAGGAACATTCACGCTTCAGTTGAAAAACTCACTTGGATTTTAATTGAGTGCTTTTAGCTAAAAGATAATCATTTTATAGACGCCTTGCAGCTTATGTTGTGAGGCGTTTTTGTATGTGTTCAGAACCAATTCCAATAGTCTGTTTGGCGATCTTAGGATAAGAATTTCCAACCTCTATGTTGCTTTTTCGACCGAGATACCCACATCACAGTCTCATGGCGCCTTGATCTAGGAATTTCTTCTGCCGAATCTAACCGAGCGAGCTTTTGGAAAAGGGTCTAACTAGCGTTGAGCAGGATGTCGGCCTTGGTAATGTTTGGTCTCTTGTGAAATGTGGCTTTAGCTGACAGAGAGAGGGGTAGGAGGGGTGGTGTTCTGAGGTGAGGTTTTTTAGCCTAAGAGGTTCAGCATGGTTTTCACTTTGTCCATGTTTTTGATGCCAGGAGATATCTCTGCTCCGGATGCTACGTCGATCATGTAAGGGTTGATGGAGGCGGCTTCGGCAATGTTTTGGGTGGTGATGCCGCCTGCGATGATGACTTTGAAATCTGGGTGGTGTTTAATGTAGTTGCTAGCAAGGTTCCAGTCGAAGCGTTTGCCGGCTCCTCCGTATCCTGAGACATATGTGTCGAGTAGAATTTGGTTTCCGGCTGACTCTGGTGTGTGGATGGTGTTGTCTTCTGGTTGGACTCTGATGACCTTGATGAAGTTCAGGTTGCTATTTATTAGCTCTTCACAGTATGCGATGTTTTCATTGCCATGAAGCTGTGCTGCGTCAATTAATCCGTCTTGCATGATCTGTTTCACGGTTGAAATGTCTTCGTCTACGAAGACTCCGATACGTTGGATTTTGCCTTGGACTGAGTCTAGAAATGGTCGTGCCTTTTGGGGGTTTATGTAGCGTTTGGATTTGTTCCAGAAGTTGACGCCCAGTGCATGTACTCCTATGTCTACTAGGTTGTGGGCATCTTCGGTGGTGGTGACGCCGCATATTTTAAGTTTGCTTTTCATGGGTGTGAGACTAGCTGTGTTTGATTGGATAAAAAGAAATCATTGTGCTGAGGTTACAAGATCAGCATGCAGTCTCCGTATGAGTAGAATCTGTATTTCTCGGTGACTGCTTGTTTGTAGGCTTCTAGGATGAGTTCTTTTCCGGCGAAGGCGCTGACGAGCATGATGAGGGTGCTCATGGGGAGGTGGAAGTTGGTGAGTAGTCTGTCTACGATTTTGAATTCAAAGCCTGGGTAGATGAAGATGTCTGTGGCGCCAGAGCATTCTGTGAGTTGGGGGTTTTCACGGCCGAGGCTTTCTAGGACTCTGGTGACTGTGGTGCCGACGGCGGTAACTTTTGGTGCGTTGTTTATTTTGCTGGCGACGGTGTTGGAGAGGGAGTATTTTTCTGAGTGCATCTCGTGGTCGAGGATGTTTTCTGCTTTTACTGGTCTGAAGGTGCCGACTCCTACGTGGAGGGTGAGGAAGTCATGGTTGAGCTTGGCGAGCATTTCTGGGGTGAAGTGGAGTCCAGCGGTTGGGGCTGCGATGGCGCCTTCTTCACGGGCGAATGTGGTTTGGTAGCGGTCTAGGTCTGTGTTGTCACTGTCTCTGCCCATGTAGTGTGGGAGTGCGAGTGAGCCGTGCTGGTGGATGTCTAGGGGTTGGTTCCATTTGATGAGGCGGTTGCCATTTTCTTGGATGGCGGTGACGGTGCCGATGGTGTTACCTATTTCGATGGTGCGGCCGACTTTCATTTTTTTTCCTGGTCTGACCATGCAGTCCCATTCTGTGTCGCTGATGCGGTCTGTGACGACGATTTCTATGGTGCCGTCATTTGAGAAGAGTCTGGCTGGGATGACTTTGGTGTCATTGAGGATGAGGAGGTCATCTGGCTGCATGTATTCTGGGAAGTCTGAGAACATGCGGTGTTCTATTTTGCCGGTGTCTCTGTGGACTACGATCATGCGGGAGGCTGATCTGTCGTCGAGTGGTCTGCTGGCGATGAGTTCTTCAGGGAGGTGAAAGTCGAAGTCTTTTGTGAGCATTGAGTTGTTGGGTGTGCTTTGTGTGAGGGGAGGGGGAGCGGCTAGCATTCTACGACGTTGACTGCTAGGCCGCCGCGTGATGTTTCTTTGTATTTGTCCTGCATGTCTTTGCCTGTGTCCCACATGGTTTTGATGACTTTGTCTAGGGATACGAAGTGTGAGCCGTCGGTGTTGAGTGCCATTCTTGATGCGCTGATGGCTTTGATGGATCCCATGGCGTTGCGCTCGATGCAGGGGATCTGGACGAGGCCTCCGATGGGGTCACAGGTGAGGCCAAGGTTGTGTTCCATGCCGATTTCTGCGGCGGATTCGACTTGAGCGGGTGTTCCGCCGAGGTATTCTGTGAGTGCTCCTGCTGCCATTGAGCAGGCGACGCCGACTTCTCCTTGGCATCCGACGTCTGCTCCTGAGATGGAGGCATTTTTTTTGTAGAGGACTGCGATGGCGGCGGCGGTGAGGAGGAAGCGGTGCACTCCGTCTTTGTGTGGGGTGGATGCGAAGCGTGTGGCGTAGTGTAGGACTGCGGGGATGATGCCTGCGGCGCCGTTAGTGGGGGCGGTGACTACTCTGCCTCCGGCGGCGTTTTCTTCGTTGACTGCGAGGGCGTAGAGGCCAACCCAGTCTAGGATGGATAGGGGGTCTGCGAGTAGGGCTTCACCGCGCTGGAGGAGTTGTTGGTGGAGGGTGTGAGCTCTTCGTTTCACTTTGAGTCCGCCGGGGAGTATGCCGGTGTTTGAGATGCCATTTTTGACGCATTGCTGCATGGTTTCCCAGATTTTATCTAGCATTCTGCGAGTTTCTTTTTCTGGGCGTAGTGCGTTCTCGTTGGCTAGCATGAGCTCGGAGATGGAGCAGTGCATGCCTTGGCATTGTTCTAGGAGGTCATCTCCGTGGTCGAATGGGTGGGGGCAGTTGATGATGACGCTTTGGTGTGGTGCGGGTGCTTTTAGTTCTGCTTCTGTGGAGATGAATCCGCCACCGAGTGAGTAGTAGATTTCTTCGTGGATGATGTTTCCCTCTTTGTCTGTGGCGAGGAAGTGCATGCCGTTGGGGTGGAGGGGGAGTGGCTGGAGGCGCTGGTAGTCTATGTGTTCTTTTTCAGTGAAATAGATGTTTGAGCCGCCAGTTTCACTTGGGATGTGGAGTTGTTTTGTTTCTTTTAGGGTGGCGAGACGGCTGTCCATGGATGAGACGTCGATGGTGTCTGGCATTTCGCCCATGAAGCCAAAGATGAGTGCTGTGCCGGTGCCGTGGCCTTTACCAGTGGCGGCGAGTGAGCCGTAGAGGTCACATCTAACTGAGCTGAGTGAGTTGAAGTTAGGGTGAGCTGCTAGCTGGTGGGTGAATGCGCATGCAGCTTTCATCGGGCCCACGGTGTGGGAGGAAGATGGGCCGATGCCTATGCTGAATAGATCTAGGATAGAAATGTGCACACGCTATGAGTGTTAGAGGGCTGGTGTTATTTGAGTGGGAGGATTTCCACTTCGTAGCCATCTGGGTCGGTGATGAATGCCATTTGGCGGTTTTCTGGGTTGGCGAATTTTTCTCTCCAGTCTTCTGGCCAGATTTCGATGCCGTCATTCTCAAGCTGATCACAGTATGCGATGACGTCTGGGACGCCTACGCAGGTGTGCATGAGGTCTTCTGGGACAGCTACTTTGTATTCTGGTGAGTGTGTGAGCTCGAGGAAGTGCTCGGAGTCTGGGAGGTGCATGAAGACGAGTTGGTTACCTTGTGGTGATGTCTTCTGCTGGCCTAGTGTGAAGCCTACTTTGGTGTAGAAGTCGACTGATGCTTTAGGGTCTGCGACGCGGATGCGGGTGTGTAGGAATTTGATCATGATGTTGGTATGATTGTTGGTATTAGTGGATTATTCTTCGGTGATGATACGGTAGGTGTCTTTGGTCTTGCGGATGATGAATAGGTCATCTTCGATGGCGGGATCCCAGCCGTTTTCGAGTGCGAAGTCAATGATTCCTTCAAGCCATCTGAGGTCGAATACTTTTGGGACTTGGGCGACGAGCATTTGTCCGTCGACGACTTCGTTGTATACGACTCTGACTTCGGTTCCTTTAGGGGTTGCGTATGCGATCCAGCGGTATTGGATGTCGTCTAGGCAGATGATTTTACTGCCTTTTTTTTGGATTGGTGGGCGTGCTTGTTTGGCCATGGTTGTTGAGTGGTTTGGTTTGTTTGTAGGGGAGGTTAGAGTGAGATCCAGAGGCTCTTGAGGTAGGATTCGCCTAGGTATTCTTCAGGCATATCAAGTGCGTTGATTGACTTATAGCTAGCTAGGCCGCGCTTGACGAGGACATTGAAGCCTTCGGGGGTAAGTTTTCTGCAGTTGGTGGATGCTAGTATCCATCCTCCTGGGGAGATGCAGGCTGCGGCTAGGGCGATGAGTTGGTCGTAGTGTGCTTCTACGGTGAAGACTTTGCCTTTATCGTCGCGTGAGAATGTGGGTGGGTCTAGGATGATACCGTTGAATTTGCGGCCTTGTTTGGCGAAGCGTTTGAGCCAGTGGAAGGTGTCTCCTTTGCAGAAGTAGTGTTGTGCTGGGTCTAGGTTGTTAGCCTGCATGTTTTGTTTGGCCCAGTCTAGGTAGGGCTGGGAGAGGTCTAGGGTAGTGGTGGTGGCACCGGCGAGTGCTGCGCAGACGGAGAAGGCTCCGGTGTAGGCGAAGGTGTTGAGGATGGTGTCGCCTGGCTTGGTGGCTTGGCGGACGCGGACGCGGTTGTCACGTTGGTCTAGGAAGATGCCTTGGGAGTAGCCGGACTGGAATGAGATCTGGTAGTTTACTCCGGATTCTTTGGCGATGAATGGTTTGTCTTGTGTTGGGCCGCAGAGGTGGGAGGGGTCGTCTTTTTGGTGTTGGTCTAGGCGTTTCCAGTAGACGGTTTTGCTGGAGGATTTGAGGAACATTTCTAGGTCGCGGGGGAGGCGGTTTTCGCGGGTGGAGATGATCCATTTGTCTGCGAAGGTTTCTAGGAAGGTGTCTTTTAATCCGTCACCGAAGCCGTCGAATAGGCGTAGCGCATTGGTTTCTGTGTTGAGGAGGTGTTTGCGCTTGGAGATGGCGGTGTTGAAGAGATTTTCCATGATGAGTGATGCTGGGCAGGGTTTTAGCGTCAATTTGCTGAGAATTGAAATAAAAAAGTAGGTTGGGTGATCTCATTCTATATTTGTTGTGATGTGGGGTAATGGTTTGGATTGGTTAACAAGAAGGTGTTAGAGTATGGTGATGCTATGTTATTAGGGCTTCTGGAAGACTCGGATATAGTCGATTTCGTATCGTTGGGGGAAGGTGGTTTTGGAGGGGTCTCCTCCTTTGTCTCCGCCGATGGCCATGTTTACGCGGAAGGCTTGAGGGCTGTTGAAGGGATTGATGGCTTGGCCGTGTTCATTGATTGGGGTTTTCATGTCGATGTCATTGAGGAGTTTGCCGTCGAGGTAGATGGAAATCTTGTCTTTGGTCCATTCTAGGACCCATGTGTGGAAGGAGTTGTTCCACTGTTTCTCATCGAATTCTTCCATTTTATGGAAGGCTGTGTCCCATTTGGCTTTTCCTCTGGGGCCGGCCCAGCAGAAGTTGGCGAGGATGCCGTGGTTGTAGTATTCCATGATGTCAATCTCACCGGATAGAGGCCAGCGGTTGTTGGTGCCGGTGGTCCAGAGTGCGGGCCAGAGACCTGTGAGGGCTGGGAATTTGGCACGAATTTCCATGCGGCCGTAGGTCCACTGGTGCTTGCCTATGGTGGTGAGTGATGCTGAGGTGTAGTTGGCTTGGGGTCTGTTTACTTTCCAGTTTTGCGCTCCGTTTTTATAGTTTGGGTTGGTGACTGTTTCGCGACGGGCTTCGATGATGAGCATGCCGTTTTTACAGGTGGCATTTTCTTTTTGATACCATTGAAATTCATTATTTCTGGTGAAGCCTTTTTCAAAATTCCAGTTGGCTTCGTTTGGCGCGCCATCGGTGTTGAATTCATCTGACCAGACTAGTTTGTAGGAAGGGTCTCGGGGTGGCGTGATGTCGTCGGTTTTTTTGTTGGGCTGCACGGCGTTGGGCTGGGCAATAGCTGTGGAGTTGCTGATGCAACTAACGATGATTCCGATCATGGTTAGATAGCGGAGTCTGCTAGAGGGGCGTGAGTTTGTGTGACTGTTGTTCATGGTGTTAGTATTTTGTAGATAGAATGCGAGCGATGATTCGATACTCAGTCTTACGTTTGTTGGGTGTGGAGCCTTTCGCCTAAATTATCGCTAGCCAGACGTGTTGTTATTATTTCAACAAGTCAGGCCCTGCTGATTTAGGGGTGGTAGGTAGAGAGGGTGGGTAGCTTTAAGATAAGCTATTAAAACGCAATGGCTGGCAGGGAGGGATCTTCTTTGTTCCTCTCAGGATCTGTGGATTGGAATTTGCTTCTCCGGAAATTCTTTATTGGGATTATTTTGTTCGCTGCGCCATACAAAATGGAGCAGTCGAACTGTGTTCTCATCCCACGAAGCGTTTTAGAATAATAGGTGGATACTTAGCATTAAGTATTTAAGAAAAATGGCGGGCAGGGAGGGATTCGAACCCTCGGAGACATTGCTGCCTCACAAGCTTTCCAGGCGTGCGCATTCGACCACTCTGCCACCTGCCCGCTTGCAAGTTCATCGGTAATCGTCGAACGAGTGGGAAGCTAGACAGGATGTGGGCTGCTGGCAATTCTTTTTTTTTCAGCTTGTGAGTTGGGGGTAGTTGTTGATAGTGCGGGCATGTTACCAATTACGTTTATTGCAATCTATCAAGAGAGAGTTTGGGGTGGGAGAGAGTTGGAGAATTTTTATGGACGTGTGCTTCCGTGTGAGAGGGTGCCGTATGGTGAGTCTTGGGAAATTTCTGACCGGGAGGAGGCTCAGTCGGTGGTGAGTGATGAGGGAGGAGAGTATCAGGGGAAGTCGCTGAATGAATTGTGGAGTGATGAGGTGACTAGGGGTAAGGTTTTTGGTGATGGGTTGGTGGGGGATCGGTTTCCGTTGTTGATTAAGATTTTGGATTGTAGGGAGGATTTATCGGTTCAGGTGCATCCTCCGACTGAGTTGGCTGAGGAGTTGGGGGGGGAGGCGAAGACTGAGATGTGGTATATAGCGGGAGTTGATGAGGGGGCTAAACTTTATGTTGGCTTGAAGGAGGGAGTGACGAAGGAGAGATTTGAGCAAGCGCTTGTGGATGGTGATGTGGAGGAGCAGATTCATGCGATAGAGGCGAAGGCGGGTGAGAGTATTTTTATTCCTTCTGGGAGGCTGCATGCGATTGGGGCTGGTCATTTGATCTATGAGGTGCAGCAGAACTCGGATACGACGTATCGGGTGTTTGACTGGAATAGAATGGGGCTGGATGGGGTTCCGCGTGAGCTGCATGTGGAGGAGAGTATGCGGTGTATTGATTTTGATGATGTGGAGCCAGAGATGGATGTGGCTTTTGAATCATGTATCGCTAGTTGTGAGTATTTCAATGTGGACAAGTTTGAATTGTCTAGTGGAGATGTGGTGGGGAACCCTGATTGTGAGAGGTTTTCTATTGTGACGGTGGTGAGTGGTGAGGTGGTGGATGCTGAGGGGAAGCCTTATGTGGCGGGTGATTTTATGATCTTGCCGAGGGGGTCGAGTGATTTACGGGTTAGTGCGGAGGCGGTGATTTTACAAACTACGATTCCGAGGTGATTATTAATTAGATTAGTTATGGGTGATGAAGATTTTATGAGGCAGGCATTGGCCGAGGCGAGAAAAGGGTTGGGGCTTACGAGTCCTAATCCGCCGGTGGGTGCGGTGATTGTTAGAGAGGGTGAGGTGATTGGGAGAGGGTGGCACCGTAGGGCTGGGTGTCCGCATGCGGAGCGTGAGGCGATAAAAGATGCTGGAGGGGGTGTGAGTCTTGAGGGTGCTACTATTTATGTGACTTTGGAGCCTTGTTCGACTTGTGGGCGGACGGGGGCTTGCACGGATGCAATTATTGAGAATGGATTTGGTCGTGTGGTGTATGGTGCAAGGGATGTGAATCCGGATCATGCGGGTGCTGCGGATGAGGTGTTGAGGGCGGCGGGGGTTGAGGTGGTGAGTGGGGTTTTGGCGGAGGAGTGTGGGGTGTTGATACGTGGGTTTGGCAAGAGAATCTTGACTGGGTTGCCGTGGGTGATTGCGAAGTCTGCGATGAGTTTGGATGGCAGGATTACGCGGCCGGATGGTGAGGGGCAGTGGTTGACGGGGGCTGAGGCTCGTGCGGAGGCTCATGGGATTAGGGCTGAGGTGGATGCTATTGTGGTGGGTGGTAAGACTGTGCGCAGGGATAATCCTAGTTTGACTGTTAGAGGTGAGGCTTTCCGTGAGGAGAAGGAGCAGCCTTGGAGGGTGGTGTTGACTCAGAGTGGGAAGAAAAACTTACCACTGGATGCGGCGGTTTTTGTCGATGAAGCAAAAGAGCGGACTTTGATCCACGAGGATATGAGTCTGGAGGAGAGTTTGAGGGAGTTGGGGGGGAGAGGTTGTAATGTGGTTCTGTTAGAGTGTGGTGGTGTGTTGATGCGGCAGTTTTTGGAACAGAATTTGGTGGATGAGGTGGCGGTGTTTTTTGCGCCAATGTTGACTGGTGGTGGAGACTTTGGTTTTGGTGTGGGAGAGCATTTGCAGAAGAGTTTGGCTCTGGAAAAGATGGTGGTGAAGCAGTGTGGGGATGACTTCTTGTTTAGGGGCGTGGTGCGCCGGAGGTAGTAGCGAGGGGTTATCTTGGAGGTAACGTTTAACACTAAACGATACCTCCACCTCATATAATTGAGGCTACTTATTACCGTTTGAGGACGGCACGGTATCTAGCTTTGCCGTCGGCTACGAATTGCATGGCTTCGTTTACTTGGTCCATTGGGAATTCGTCTACGAGTGGGGCTATGTTGTGTCGGCCACAGAACTCTAACATTTGGCGTTGGACCTCGGGGCTGCCTATAGGTGAGCCGCCAACGCTGCGCTGGGCTGAGATGAGAGGGAAGATGGTGAGTTCTATTTTATTTGCTGCTCCGACGAGATGGAGTTTGCCTTTTGGTGCGAGTGCATTTACGTAGAGGTCCCACGGGAGGTCTGCGTTTACAGTGACGAGGATGAAGTCGAACTTTCCAGCGAGTGCTTCTAGAGCCTCTTCATCGCGTGAGTTTACGAAGTGGTGAGCGCCCATTTGCTTGGCTTCTTGTTCTTTATCTGGTGTTGTGGAAAATGCTGTGACATCACAGCCCCATGCGTTTAAGAACTGAAGTGCTAGGTGACCGAGGCCGCCTATTCCTACGACTGCGACTCTGTCGGTAGGTTTTACGTTGCTTTGAATAATGGGATTAAAGACCGTCACGCCGCCGCAGAATAAGGGGCCTGCTTTGGCAGCATCAAGAGTGTCGGGAATGGAGATGGCCCAGCTTGAGTCTGCTCTGACTTTATCTGCAAATCCACCGTGTCTGCCGACGATGGTTCCTTCGCTTTCGCCGCAGAGGTTGTGGTCGCCAGACATGCACTGTGAGCAGCCCATGCATGAACCGGCTGTCCAGCCAAGGCCTACGCGGTCACCTTCTTTGAATTTTTTAACACCAGAACCGAGTTTGCCGATGGTTCCTACGATCTCGTGACCGAGGACGAGAGGGTATTCACTCATTCCCCAGTCATTCTTCCACATGCTAAGATCACTATGGCAGATGCCGCAGTATTCTACGTTGATCTCTACTTCATCATGCCCAAGCTCACCGGCATTAAATTCAAATTTTTCAAGTTGGGCTCCAGCTTCTTTTGCGGCGTATGCGGTAATCATGAGTATACCTAGCGCACTTTAGTAGAGAACGCAAAATTTAGCTTGAGATGATGCGTTCGAATCTGGTGAATTTGGTGGTTCTTGCGAGGATTATTCTGGTGGTCATGAGGATGGGTAGTCCGATCAACATGCCGGGGATACCCCAGAGTGCTCCCCAGCATAGGACCCAGAGGAAAACGATGATGGGGTTAATTTTGAAGTTTCTGCCGAGGATGGCTGGGGTGATGAGATTGCCCTCGATGGCTGTGAGTATGTAATAAGTGACGGGGATTAGCACGATGGAGAATGTGTTGTCATAGGTGGTGGCGGAGACCATAAATACGATGACGGTTCCGACAATGGCGCCTAGATAGGGGATGAAGTTGAGTGCAGCTGCGATGGTGCCCCAGAGTATGGGATTCGGCATGCCCAGTCCCCACATGGTTAATCCGATGACAATGCCTAGAGAGATATTGATGAGCGTGATGGTGAACATGTAGTGTGCGACTTCGTTAGTGACTTCTTCAAGTAGAGCGGCGGTGTTATCGACTTCGGTGATGCGTCTTAGCATCTTTTCTCCATACGCTAGTAGGAAATAGACGAGGGTGAGAGTGATGACGAGGTGGTATCCTAAAGATTTCAATGAGTCGAAGAGTTCGTCGATGGGGTCTTGTGCTAAGGAGACTTTCACGGCCTTGGGTGGAGCGGGCGATTTACTTTCTAGTGACTCTTTTTGCTTGTTACCCAACGGAGTGGAAGGAAGTTGATTGTCTTCTAGTTGTCTAGATTTGACTGGTGAATCAGTATTTTCACTAGGAAGTAATTCATCATCATTTTCAACTGGGTTAGTCAGGTTGTCTACGCTTACAGCCACATCGGAGATGTCATTTTGGATTTTAGCGATGGGATAGATGATTCCTTTGAGGCGTTCTTTTACTGCTCCATCTTGGAGATTATCTGCGTAGTTCATGGCAGGTGCGAGTAGGTAGTAGACGCCTAATGTAACAATTCCCAGGGAGGAAATTACGATCATGATTGATCCCAATGATGCAGGGATTTTCAGCATGCATAGAAAACGGTGAACCGGCTTTAGCACTAAGGAAAGTAAGAGTGCTAAAATGACTGGTAGGAGAACGGGGCGGATGAAATAGAGTGTGTATGAGACCGCTAGAACAAGTAGAGCTATCTGAGTGAAGTTGAGAGTAGAGAACTGAGTACGCACCCAGCTAGGGCGGGTGGTTGATGACTCGGAGTTTTTCTCATCAGGAGCTGTTTTATCTGTAGGCATAGGAATGAAGGTTGCAATACTGGCAACATTGCTAGCGATAGAGATAATAGAGGAGTATTGGTTAAATACAATTTCTTTTATCACAGTCTTAACGACGGTTTATTGAGAGTTAAATTTAGTCGTTAAGGCAGGGTGTAACGATCAAGATAGATACGAGGGAGAGTGAGTGTGACGTTCTGTTCTTCAATGCACTGCTATTCTTGTGATTCATTAGTCATTGTTTGTAGAGGTTCTTTAAATGTGAGTGTGCGATATGGGAAAGGGATTTCTATGTCTGCTTCATCTAGGGCTTTTTTAACTGTAGCGATCATTTCTGCTGTTGCTTCGCGAAAGGGCATCGGCTGGGAATTTGTCCAGGCGAATATTTTGAAATCAATACTGCTAGCACCGAAGCCTACGGGTAAGATTTTAGTGCCTCTATCTTGATTAATTTTTTGAAGTGAAGCAACGGCTTCTGTAATGACTTTCGTAGCATGTTCAAGATCGGTGTCGTAAGATACTCCTACATCGAGCTCGATTCTTCTTTCTGAGATGTGGGTGAAGACTTCAACTGGCTGAGTGACTAAAAGTGAATTTGGCAGGATGATAAGCTCACCAGAGGTATCTTGAATCAGGGTATGACGAAGCTCGATTTTCTTAACGCGGCCCGTTACGTCACCACAGGAAATCAGATCATCTTCTTCGAAGGGGAATTTCCAAAGTAGCATGACACCAGCGAAAAAGTTCTGGAAAATATCTTTAAAGGCTAATCCTACAGCGACTGAGACGAGACCTGCTGCTGAGAGAGCTTTGGCAGGGGTGAGACCAGGAAATACGATCATGGCTGCGGAAATAAAACCGAAAATCCAGATGCTGGTTTTGATTAATCTCACTACGAGTTGGACTAGTGATGGACGCATCTTCGTCTTACCGAGTGTTCTTTTAGCCAAGCGGGTCACAGCGGTGGCGACTAGCCAAGTGAAGACAATGATCGCGAGAGCGCCTGCTAGGAAGGGGAGATGCTCTAGGAATGATTTCCAGATGTCCGAGAGAGAATCGGTGATGATTTTTTGTGCATTTGCCATTAATCATAGTAGAGCCAGATTGGGGAAATTTCAATTATCGTTTTAGAAATGCATTAGCTTGGGCTTTAAAATAGTTGGGTCTTTTAGTTGAGATATAGAGTCAGGGCTAACTTTTATCCACACATTTGTTAATAACTTGCTTTCAGGTGTTGTGACTTAATATTGCTGGGAAACTTTAATTATCACCAACTATATAAATATGAAATACGCGATACTACTAACAACACTTACGGTCAGCCTAGCCAATGGCATGACGACACTCATTGATGTTAATTTCCCGGGAGGGACTGGCATTAATCCGACATTTACAGAAATTAACAATGGAGCGGGGACTAATTCCTGGACACAGGCAACTGGTGTTCTAGCTACTAGTGGTAGTGAGGTGTCTGCAGTGGGGGCGGTGTCTTCTACTTCAGTGGATTTTACAGGACTGGGAACAGATTCATTGGTTCTTAACTTTGTAGTTTCAAGCGCATCTTATAGTACTTTGGTTTCAAATGGTATGTTTCTGGGGTTTCAGGATAGCAATGGATCAGGTGGCACAGCTCTTTGGAATAATCATAGTCCTTCATTTGGACTGTTGCTTCCTGGAGGGGCGGGTGGTCTGGATTTATTAGCGGTTGGTCCTGGAGGTAATGCTGGGGGTGGTCGTTATCAGGATACTAGTTATGGTGTTGCTACGGTGGCTTCTCTGCAGGATGGTTTTGATGTGACTCTTACTGTGAATAGTCTTGGCTGGGAGTTACTTATTGGCGGTATGCTGGATGCTGATAATAATGCTATTACTGGTGGATCTGGTTTATGGGCGACTTCGACTCAAGACTTTGCTGGTTTCACAGATAGTATGTTTGTAGCGACTGCGATTCAGACACCTGATGAGACTTCGGGGATGACTCTAGAGAGTGTTACTTTGACTCAGGTGCCTGAGCCATCAAGTGCTCTACTACTGGGTCTTGGTTCTCTAGGGCTGTTACGCCGTAGAAGGTAGTTGATCGGTTTATATTTTAACTTTTGTTTTAATAGAAATGGCGAATGCTCGGTTGAGCATTCGCCATTTTTTGTTGAGTTGTTGTATGAGTTTTTAGTTCTTGGTTGTTTTTAGTTCTGGGTCGTTGATCCAGTCTGGGGAGTCTTGTTGAATGTCTGCCCAGAGTGCGATGAGTTTGTTTTTCATGCGCTCGGTTTCTTCTGGGAAGTGGTCGTTGTGTGGGTTGCTCTGGTTGGTGTCTTTACTTAGGTCGAAGAGGGCGAAGCGTTGGAGCTTGGCGGATTTTGCCCCATTCTGGAACCGTATGTTGTTCTTTCTGAGCTAATTTAAATCATTAAGAGCTTGCTTTCAGGTGGTGTAACTCACTAGTCTTGAGTTTCTTTAATTGTAACCAACTATATAAAATGAAATACGCGATACTACTGACAACACTTTCGGCCAGCCTAGTTAATGGGATGACGACACTTATTGATGTTAACTTCCCGGGAGGGACTGGCATTAATCCGACCTTTACGGAAATTGATAATGAAGTCGGAGATAACTCTTGGACACAGGCGACAGGTGTTCTTGCTACTAGCACTGACAATAACTCTGCTGTGGGGGCGGTTTCTGCTAGCACAGTAGATTTTACTAGTCTGGGAACTGATTCACTTGTTCTTCAAATTAGTATCTCTGGAGCGACATATACTAACCTCTCAGCGAATGGGATGTTTTTGGGTTTCCAAGATCTCAACGATTCCGATGGTAGTATCGGGCTCTTTAATAACTCCGCTCAACAGGCAGTTGGAGTGTATCTTCCTGGTGGGTCAGGTGGTTTGACGCAACGAGCGGTTGGTCTAGGAGGTAATCATGGGTCTGGTCGTTATCTAGCAACTAACTTTGGTGTCGCTACTGTGGCTTCGTTGCTGGATGGTTTTGATATTACGCTTACGATTAATAGCACGGGATGGGAAATGGGCGTTATAGGTATGCTTGACGCTGGTGGTTCTGCTATTACTGGTGGTTCTGGTGCTTGGGCAGATTCTGATTTCGACTTCTCAGAATTTACTTCAACTATGCATGTGGCAACTTCGATCCAAACACCGAATAATGATGATGGAGGGATGACTCTTTCGAGTATTACTCTGACTCAGGTGCCTGAGCCATCTAGCCTTGGGTTGTTGGGTGTTGCTTCGCTAGGTTTGCTACGCCGTCGTAGATAGTTTTTTCTTTAGCAGAATATCTTTAGTAGCTCCTTGGATGGTTTCATCTGGGGAGCTATTTTGTTTTTAGCTCTGGTGCGTTGATCCAGTCTGGTGAGTCTTGCTGGATGTCTGCCCAGAGTGCGATGAGTTTGTTTTTCATGCGCTCGGTTTCTTCTGGGAAGTGGTTGTTGAGTGGGTTGCTCTGGTTGGTGTCTTTGCTAAGGTCGAAGAGGGCGAAGCGTTGGAGCTTGGCGGATTTGACCCATTCTGAGATTCCTTGTTCTTTTGTCTTGGGGCTGAACCAGCCTATGATGGTGTAGTTTCCATCGCGCATGGACATGCCAGGGAGGGTGGAGGTGTCGTAGTGTGCGGGGAAGATCCAGCAGCCTGGGATGGTGCGTTTGATGGGCTGGCCTTGGAGGCTGAGTTTGACGTCTGTGCCATCGATGGTGCGGTCAGTGGGGACTTGGATGCCGGTGGCTGCGCAGATGGTGGGGAGCCAGTCTGTGCCGTTTACGAGTTGGTTAGAGATGGTGCCTGGCTTGATGGTGCCTTTCCAGCGGACGATGCCTGGGACGCGGTGTCCGCCTTCGTAGACGTAGCGTTTCATTCCTCTCCATGGTCCTGGTGTGCCGAAGCAGTGGTCGCGGATGGGGTCTTCCCATTGGTTGCCTGATTCTTCTACGGTGACGGGTGTTTCTGGGCCGTTGTCGCTGGTGAGGATGACGATGGAGTTATCGCTATGGGCATCGACTTCTTTCATGAGGGTGCCGACGGTGTTGTCTAGCTGGGAGACGGTGCCGTAGTAGTATTTTTTATTTTCGCTGATGTTGCGGGTGAGTGGGCGGTGGACGCCTCCGTATGGCATGGTGGGTTCGAGTATTTCTACGAAGTCATTATCATACATGTCGGAGTATTTCTTGGGAGGCATGATGGGTGTGTGTGGCTCGTGGTAGGAGACGATGAGGAGGTATGGCTTGGTTTGGTCTGGGCGGTTTTTGATCCATTGGATGGATTCTTCTACGATGGCTTCACAGTACCATTGGTTGATTTCTCCGATTGGGGTTCCGTTTCTGACGAATTTGGCTGGGCTTTCTGGTCCGTCGAATGCGTTGACTTCTGTGGCGAACCAGTGGTCGTATCCGTGGTCACCTGGTGTGGGTTGGTTGTTGAATTTGCCGAGGTGCCATTTGCCTACGAAGCAGGTGTCGTAGCCTTTTTGTTTGAGGAGGGTGGGTAGGGTGATCTCTGAGGCTCTGAGGTGGCTGCCTTCTGGGCCGGCGATGTAGAAGAAGCCGGAGCGGTAGGGATTTCTGCCGGTGATGAGGGAGGCGCGTGATGGTGAGCAGACGGTTCCGCCGGAGTGGCAGTCTGTGAGGCGGACTCCTGACTGGGCGAGGGCGTCGATGTTTGGGGTTTTGATGAAGGGGTGTCCGTAGCAGCCGAGGTCTCCGTAGCCGAGGTCATCTGCTAGGAAGATGACGATGTTAGGGAGTGGTTTTTCCTGGGTAGTGGTTTCGGTGGTGTTTGCTTTTAGGCTGGAGAATAAAAGCAGGAAGATTGCGGCTTGCTTGAGAATGGTCTTCATGGGTGGAGTGATAGATTGTGAGTTATTTTTTGTCGACTAGGTTTGTGGTCTCGAATGGGTCAGACTTTAGATTATAGTGTTGTTTGAGGCTTCCTGTTTTGCCTTTTGTCCATTGGTTGATTTTGTGTTCATCTGTGGTGATGGTGGATTTGAGGTTTTTCCAGTATGAGATGGCTGTGCCGTCTGATTTTGCGGTGGGGTCTTGGAGGATGTTGGCTAGTGAGTGGCCTTCTAGGTGGGCTGGTTTTTTGATGTTGATGAGGTCGCAGAGTGTGGGGTAGAGGTCGAGGGTTTCTACGACTTCATTTGATGGGGTGCCTGGGCTGTTGGTGGATGGTAGCTTGATGAAGAGTGGGGAGTGGAGGGCGACTGCGTAGGGTGAGTGCTTGCCCCAGATTTTTTGTTCGCCGAGGTGCCAGCCGTGGTCGCCCCAGAGGATGACGATGGTGTTTTTGTCTACATCGTATTTTGCTAGGAGTTCTAGGATGGTGCCGACGTGTTCGTCTGATGAGGAGACGCAGGCGGCGTAGTGTCTTCTGACGTTGTCTGCGTGGGTGGCGTCTTCGCGAGGGTCTGCTGCTTGGAGGTACTGGGTCATTTCTCCGCTTGGGTGCCAGAAGTCACCTTTGGGTGGGCGTTGGTTAGCGGGGATGGCTGGGAGTGTTACTCCTTGGTAGATGTCTAGGTATTTGATGTTGCAGGCGAAGGGGAGGTGTGGTCTGAGGAGGCCTACGGCGAGGAGCCAGGGTTTGTCTTGGGTGGTGACTGTTTCTAGCTGGGTTTTGAAGCCGTCCATGGTGGCGTCATCTGGGTAGCGGGCGTCTTTGGCTTCTATGACGGGGGATTTGCCTTTTTCACGTGCTACTCCATCTGCGTATCCGTGCATGAGGGCTTGGGCGTGTTTCCATTCTCCGTTTGATTGGAGGCAGATGTCCCAGGCGTTGGGGATTTCTGGTTTGGTTTGGTCTGCCCAGTTTTTTCCTGTTAGGTTGCCTGGGTAGTGGGAGACTTTTCCGACTGCGGCGGTGTAGTAGCCGTTGTTTCTGAGGTGAGCGGGGAAGGTGGGGCGGGTTTCGTGGTCGTGGGCTGGGATGCAGCTGTTAGAGAGTTCTCCGGGGCCGTCTGGGTAGAGGCCGGTGAGCATGGCGAAGCGGGATGATCCGCAGGTGGGGGCTTGGACGTAGTGGCGCTTGAAGAGGCGGCCTTGGGAGAAGAGTTTTTCGATATTGGGTGCGTGGATGTAGTCTTTGCCGAAGGATGGTAGCTCGGGGCGGAGGTCATCTATGCAGATGAGGAGGATGTTGGGTTTGGTAGAAGTGGAAGAGGTTTCTTGTGCTTGGCTGGTGGCGGTGGCTGCAGAGAGGAAAAGAGCGATGATGGATTTTAGTTTCATGTGGTGGTTTTTAATTTTTGTTAGATTTTGTTAGAGTGCTTTACGTTCGGCATTTTTCATATCGCGGTCAAGGCGCTTTTCCATGTTGGTGGCGCGGGTTTCTTCGCCGACTTGGCGGTACATTTTGGCGATTTGGCGGTGGATGCCGACTTCGGTGGTTTTGCGGAACCAGTTATCGCTGCCGGTGTCGACAACGCGGTTGAAGGCGAGTTCGATGGTGCGGACTGCGGGCTTGGCTCGGTCTTCATCGTCTTTCATGAGGCTGAAGTAGTATTGGATCATTTCTTTGAATCCGCTGATGGAGCCGCCATATTCGCGGAGTGCGCTGGAGTAGAGTTGGTGGATTTCTTCTAGTGCTTTGTCTTTATCGTCTTTGCCTCTTTTGAGGATGAGCTGGGCTTCACGTTTGAGGCTGGTGGTCATGAGGTCTGCTTGCTCGGCGGCGTTTCTGTTGTCACGGCGGCGGAGTCTGGCTAGGTCGCGTCTGACTTCAGCGAGGTCGCTGTAAGGGAAGATGTGTTTGTCTTCGATGATGGTGGCGATGGAGCCCATGCGTGGGTTTTCTCTAAATTCGAATTTGAGGTCTTTTACGAAATCTTTCCAGACGGCGAGGGTGGCGGGGAGTGCTGGGGTGGCGGTGAGTTCTTCTTGGGATAGCATGACTTGGTAGGTGCGGTTCCAGGTGATGGGGAATTCTTTGCCTATGTGGTGTGCGGCTTTGATGGCTTGGTGGCTTTCTGGTTTGTTTGAGTTAGAGGCTAAGAAGTCTGCGAGCCAGAGGTTGCGGTGGACTTTGATGGTGTTGGTGTGGGAAGCTATTTTGGGTTGGGTCCATAGCCAGACTTCTTGTTCGGTGATGTTTTCGCCGGTTTGTGGGTTTTTGCCTTTGCCTTTTGATACGCCGGCTATTCTGCCGATTTTGGTTGACCATTCATCTGGTTCGATTTTGACTGCGGCCCATGCGTGTCCGCCGTTGTTGGTGAGTCCTGATAGGCCGAATGCTGGGATGCCGGCGGCTCTGGCGGAGTTGACGCAGAAGAAGGTCTGGTCACCACAGATGCCACCTTCTTTGATGATTTCTTGGAGGGTGTATTCTGCGTATGGGTTGAGGCCGCTGACGGCGCGTTCCATGAGGTATTCTACGTCTGAGTATGCTTTGCCGAAGTGTTTTCTGCTGGCGCTGCGGTATTCGCTGAGAGCCCATTCTAGTTCATTTTTTGAGACTGGTGCGGCGACGACGAAGGTGAGGTCTTTGGCGGAGGCTTTGTGGATGTCGCCTTCTAGGAGGCCGGCTTCGCTTTTCTTGCGGTACCAGTGGTAACGGAAGAAGCCGTCGATGTTAGAGGAGTCTGAGGTTTTGTTTTTGTAGGGTTGGTTTTTGTCGAAGACGACGGAGCAGGCGAGGGCGAGGTTGAAGTATTTTGGGATGAGGGTATCTAGGTCGTTGGCGTCTCCTTGGTTGAATATTTCGTCTTCATCTAGGTAGGTGAAGACTTCGTTTTGCCAGACTTTGCTGAGGAACTTGAAGGCGGATTTTTTGTTGTCGTTTTTGTGGATGGTGAGGATGACTTGTTCGAGTGCGTGGTCATGGGTGAGGAGCCAAGTCATCATGTCGGAGCTGCCGGCGAGTGATTTGGTGAGGCTGGTGACATCGTTAGGGAAGATGCCGAGCATTTTCCAGCGGAGGAGGGCTGTGTAGTATTTGGGTTCGTTCCAGAGGGGGGTGTATCTGTCTTGGTAGCGGCCTAGTTTGGATTGTGATTGTGAGAATGCTTGGGAGAGTGAGCGCTTGAGCATGGCGCGGTATTGTTTCCATTCTCCGTGGTAGGCGGCGTGTTCGATGAGCTCGGCGTCTTTTTTTAGTTCTGCGGTGGAGCTGGCTTGATTACCTACGAGGATGAGGGTGGCGGTGGTGAGTGGTGAGATTTCTTTTGGTGTGGGTTTGTTTTTTGGTTTGGCGGGATGGTTTTTTTGGGTTTGTTTGTTGGTTGGCTTATCTTTTGATGCGATGTTGTTTGGGGTGGTTTCTTTGGTGGGGAGAATCTGAGGTTGTTTTTGGGTGGCTTGTGGTTGTTTTTTAGGGTCTGGGAGATTTTCTGAAACGGGTTCTTCCGCTACTGTATTTTGTGGGAATAGAGTGGGGTGGAGTTCATAGCCTGCCCATCCAATGGCGGTGAGGAATAGGAGTTTGAAAATGGCAGATGATAGAGATTTCATGGATTGAAAGTAATGTTGGCGAGGCTGTGATGCAAGTGAAATGAGGGAATACGAGTGATGTGTTGGATGGGATTATTTCATTGTGAGGCAGGAGTTGGGGTGGTAGGAATGTTGACGTGAGTGAAGGAAGTGAAAATTTAATAGATGATAGAAATACGAATATATGACACCACATATTAATGCTAAGGCTGGGGATTTTGCGGAGACTTGTTTGCTTCCGGGGGATCCATTGAGGGCGAAATTTATTGCGGAGACATTTTTGGATGATGTGAAGCAGGTGAATTCTGTTAGGAATATGTTTGGCTATACGGGGACGTATAATGGTAAGCGGGTGTCTGTGATGGGGACTGGGATGGGGATTCCTTCTAGTAGTATTTATGCGACTGAGTTGGTGACGAAGTATGGTGTGAAGAATTTGGTTCGTGTTGGGAGTTGTGGTGCGGTGAGTAAGGATGTGAAGGTGCGGGATATTGTGATGGGGATAGGTGCGTCTACGGATTCTGGGGTGAATAGGGCTAGGTTTAGAGGGATGGATTTTTCTGCGTCTGCGGATTATGGGCTTCTTAGGAGGGCTGTGGATGTTGCGGAGGAGAAGGGGTATGCTGTGCAGGTGGGGAATTTGTTTTCAGCGGATTTGTTTTATCATCCAGAGCCTGCGGTGTTTGATACGCTGGAGGCGATGAATATTTTGGGGGTAGAGATGGAGGCGGCTGGGTTATATGGGATAGCTGCGGAAAATTATGAGTTGGGGGTGAAGGCGTTGGCTATCTGTACTGTTTCTGATCATATCCGAACGGGGGAAAGCTTACCTCCTGAGGAGCGGCAGTCTTCGTTTACGGAGATGATGGAGGTTGCGTTGGGGATTTTGTAGGTTCTTTTGGTGTGGTGGTGAGAAAGATAAACTTTTGTAAAATACTAATGGTTAGTTGGGGTGATATGGAGTATGACTGTAACAGACAAGATGAATAAATTTTTAACTATTTTCCTATTTTCGGTGGTGTTTAATGTGGCGGCGACTTCAGCGATGGCGCAGAGTGTGAGCCGAGCAAGCGTTGCCACTCCAATGCCTAAGTCTTCAGCTCCTAAAGTGCATGCGAAGCGAGTGATCGTGGTGGATAATGTGACGGGGGCTGTGTTGTATGAGAAAAATTCTCTGGAGAAGTGTGCGGTGGCATCGACTCAGAAGTTGATGACTGCGGTGTGTGTTGTGGATGCGGGGTCGCTGGAGAATGTGGTGAATGTGACGTCTACTGATACGAAGGTGGAGCCTACGAAGATTTATATTCGTTCTGGTGAAACATATAAGCGTAAGGATCTGCTGAAGGCGTTGCTGGTGAAGTCTGGGAATGATGCAGCGAGGGCGCTGGCGCGGGATGTGGCAGGGAGTCAGGTGAAATTTAGAGGGGTGATGAATGCTAGGGCAAAGAAGTTGGGGATGAGTAGTTCTTATTTTTACAATGCTCATGGTTTGACTGAGGGTGGGCAGTATTCTACTGCTAGGGATATTGCTATTTTGATGAGGAAGGCGGTGAGGATTCCTACTTTGAGGTCATATATGTTGACTAGGGGGTATTATTTTCAGCCTCCTGGGCGGAATAAGCAATGGTTGACGAATACGAATAAACTGCTTCCTAAGTTGTCTTATTGTATGGGGGGGAAGACTGGATACACGAATGCTGCTGGGCGATGCTTGGTGACTTATGGAGAGCGCAATGGGCGCTCTGTGATTGTTGTTTGTCTGGGGTCTACGTCAGCGAAGATCTGGGATGATGCGGGTAGTTTATTGAAGTGGAGTTTGGAGCAGCCAGGTCTTTAATGGGGTCTCTAGAGGATGATTTATCAGAGCTTGATGAGAGTTCTCTGAGACGGAGGCTTAGGTGGGTAGGGAGTGGGCAGGGCAGGGAAATTCTGTTAGATGGGGAGCGCGTAGTGAACTTTGCCTCGAACGATTATTTGGGGCTTGCGAGTCATCCTGAGATTATTGCGGCGATGAAGGCAGGGGTGGATGAGTGGGGTGTGGGGAGTGGTGCTAGTAGGTTAATCACGGGTTCGATGACTGCGCATGGGGAGTTGGAAGAGTATATTGCGGAGTTGAAGGGGTGTGAGGCGGCGTTGAGTTTTAGTACGGGTTATGCGGCTTCTGTGGCGACTGTGAGTGGGCTGATGGGGAAGGGAGATACGATTATTTTAGATAAGTTAGCGCATGCTTCATTGATTGATGGGGCGCGGCTTAGTGGTGCGACTGTGAGGGTGTTTCCGCATAATGGATTGGGCAAACTTGAGCGGTTGTTAGAGGGGGCTGTTAGAGGGGCTGGTAGGGTGTTGGTGGTGACGGAGAGTGTTTTTAGTATGGATGGTGATGTGGCTTTGTTAGAAGAAATTATTTCTTTGAAGGATAAGTATGGGGCGATGTTACTGGTGGATGAGGCGCATGGGTTGGGGGTTTATGGCGAGCGTGGGTTGGGGTTGATAGAGCATTTGGGGGTTGGTGAGGGTGTGGATATTCATATGGGGACGCTGGGGAAATCTGCGGGAGTTGCGGGTGGATATATTGCGGGTTCTCGGGCGTTGATTGATTTGGTAGTGAATAAGGGGAGGGCGTTTATTTATTCTACGGCTCCGCCTCCGGCGCAGGCTGTGGCAGCGAAGAGGGCATTAGAAATTCTTACTTCTGGTGAGGGTGGAGAGCTTAAGGAGAAGCTGTGGGGGAATATGAAAAAACTTACCTCTATGCTGGCGGATGTGCGGGAAATAGTGCCGACTAGTGCAATCATTCCTTGGCATGTGGGTGAGGCGGATGATGCGCTTGAACTATCTAACAGGTTGTTAGAGGAGGGTGTTTTTGTGCCGGCGATCCGTTATCCTACGGTGCCGCGTGGGACGGCTAGGTTGAGGATCACGTTGACGGCTAGCCATAGTGAAGCGGACTTAATAAGACTCGCTGAGGTATTAGCTGAGTCTGAGGGCCGCTAGGGGTGTCGTTGCTTGGGGCGAGGTATTTGTTAGAGATGTAGTGTGTGCCGTTGGCGATGTATTCGGTGGCGTTGGAGATGCTTGTTGTGGCGGTCTTCCATTTGTCTGTGGCGGCATTGCTGAGTTGTTGGAAATTTTCTTCGATTGATTGTTCGATGTCAGCTTCAGTTAGATTGATCTCGATTTTGGGAATGGTGATGCTGAGTTGATCTTTAGAAGATACTTCAATGTTGTCAGCGATGTCGTCTTGTGGCTTGTCCTGATTGTCTCCAAGGAAGGTGAAGGTGGTGGCTATGGCGATGATAGCTGCTATGGATGCGACTTTGAAAAACTTACCTCTGATGAGGTTTGATTCTTGATGTTGTTTGAGTTGGGAGATGATGGGGAGGGTGAGGTTTTGTTGGTCGATGAGGTGACCAGATGCGATAGAGGTAAGGTTTGAGTCATTGCTCCAGGCTTGATGGAATTCGGCACATTCTTGGCAGGTTGCTATGTGCTGGGCGTCTGAGGGGGTGAGGTTCTCATTGGTATCGATAGCATCGGAGATGGAGAGCTGGATGAGTTCACATGTTTGATCTGTTTTTACGTTTGTTTTCATAGTGTGAGGTTGTTGATGAGTGTGGAATTTGAGAGTTTTTTTCTGGCACGGAAGAGGTGGATCTTGGCGTTAGAGTTGGTGATCTGCATGTGTTTGCAGATTTCACTGACTTGGAGGTCTTGTTGGTATTTGAGCCAGATGGCGGTGAATTGTTCTTCGGAGAGGATGCGCTTGGCTTCATTCCAGAACTGGTTGGTTTGTTCTGTGATGAAGATGCGGGATTGGGGGGTGTCTGAGTGGCCGGCGTCTGCGGTTTCTGCTATGGGTGTGGGGAGGCGTTTTACTTTTCGGAAGTGTTCGTTGGCTTTGTTTCTGGCAATGCCGAAGATCCAGGCGCTGAAGGGGAATTCTGGTTTGTATTGGTGGAGGTTTTTGTGGGCGGCGATGAAGACTTCTTGGGTGATGTCATCGCTGTCTGCGGAATTTGAGCAGCGCTTGTTGATGAATGCGCGGATTTTGTTTTGGTAGGTGTTGATAATGTACGAGAACGCTGAAGTATTCCCGTTTAGGATACTTTTGATGTGCTGTTGCTCATCGTTTGCGTCGCTCATTATCATCGTTTGGAAACGATCTGGGCATTGGCTCCGGGTGAGCCAATGCGCGGATGAATGTATTGTTTAGTGCTCTTGTGTTCTTGTGCGAGGAGGAGCTATTTCTTCTCTCATTTGCAGATTAACGGATCTTGGTTCCCCAAAGTAGGCGAACAGTGGGGCGATCCCTGTGAGGTAGTTGAGGTGTTGAAGGCCTACTGGTCCGCGGCTGGCGATGAGGATTCCGTCATCATCTTTGCCGAAGGTCATGGCCCAGCCTTTGTCTGACTCGGTGATGTCAACCATGAGGCGATCTACGATTTCTTTTCCTTTGGCAAAATCTTTTCCTAACATGCCATTTTTTGCTGCGCTGTCATACTGAGATTTTGCGGTGCGGAGTAGGTCTTTCGATAGATACATCATGGAGTTTGCTTTGTTGGGCAGGTGTTCCATGGCGGCTTTGAATTCTGGGGAGTCAGCGAGGGAGTTTTCACCAGATTTACATTTGGTGAGGAACTCAGGGCTTGAGCTGACCCAGATGTGGCCTGCTGTATTGTCTATGACGAGTTGAGGTGAGTAGCCCATGAGCTGTGCTCTCATTTCTGCAGGGATGGTGTAGGTGATGATGCCATTAACTTCAGACTTCTGTAGTGGGGCTCCGGACTGGGCGATGAGTTGGTCACCTAGCTTGTCCCATAACCAGTTGAGGCCGTCTATTCTGATGACTGCGTTGGCGCCAGTGGCGATGGCTAGAGGGTTGGTCTGGGCAGCATCGCCAGTGTTTACATCTAGAGCGATGCAGGCGGTGACGTTGAGTTTAGCGAGGAGCTGGGTGGGGGTCATGTTTAGCTCAGGGATGTTTTTATCCATGTTGGCTGCTATTTTATCTTCGCCGCTGAGCTTAGCGATTTCCATGAGCATTGGTGCGAGCTGGCGGAGGTCGAGCTGGAGCTGGAGGGCAAGATCTGTGCCGGCTGGGCTGATGGTGGGGGCGACTGGGGTTTGGTTCTTTTCTCCGAAGAGTGAGAAGATGCCGGAGTCATTGCCGCCATTTTCAAGGTAGCTGTGGTTGATCCAGGCGTTGTCGAGTTCTTTGGCGCTGCTTCCAGTGGCTTTGAGTGAGTTTACTCCGAGGATGCGGAAGAGTTCTTTGGCGGTGATATTTTCAGGGATGGGTTCGCCATTTTTTCTAGCAGTCTGGAGAATGAGCTCGAGGTACTGGGTGATGGCAGCCATGTCTCCATCGAGCTTGGTCATGCTGATGTAGTCACCAGCGGTGTTGAGCTTAGAGGCTGTTTTTTGGAGTGATGGGTGGAAGTCTTGGGCGATGGCGGCGCTATGGCAGCCGAGAGCGAGCATGGGGATGAGGAATAAATTTTTCTTTTTCATAAGTGTGTGAGTTATTGTTGTTACTGATAGTTTAGAGTCGGGGGGGAGTTTGGTTACATTTTTTTCGATAAAAAAACCAACTTTCCTACTTTGAAGATAGTTGGTTTAAATGATGTTGGACAGTCAAAAAGTCGACTGCTTGATGGGATGTTTACTCCTCTTCTGGTTTACGTTGGCCGAGTTTGTCGTTGAGATACAGGAGGCCTGCTTTGTCGTCGCCGATGAGTTTGAGGTTGGCGATGATGTCTTCCATGCTTTTTTCTTCTTCTACTTGCTCGTCAAGGAACCACTGGAGGTGGCTCTTGGTGGCGTGGTCATTTAGCTTGAGGGCTAGTTCGTAGAGTGCGTTGATGGAGGTGGTGTTTTCGATCTCCATTTGGAGAGAGAGTTCGAAGACCTCGAGGATGGAGGAGAACTCGATTTGCGGGCTTGGAATGGATGCGAGTTCTACGCGGCCTCCTCTGTCTTGAAGGTAGTTGAGAAGCTTCATGGCGTGGACTTGCTCTTCTGCGTGTTGGTTCTGCATCCATGAGGCGAGGCCGTCTAGGCTGAGTTCATCGAAGTATGTGGACATACCGAGGTAGCTGTAGGATGCGGTAAATTCTTGGGCGATCTGAGCGTTGATGGCGTCTTGTAATTCTTTTTTGATCATAATTTGTATGTTGTTTCTAGTATTCAATATATAGACTTGTGAGCGGGGGTCAAGAGACGCCTGATTATTTAAATTTTTTCTTTGATTAAGAGGTGTGTCATGGTGGAAATATTGTTTACAAAATGTGTTCTATGTTGGAGGTTGTCTGGATGAAACCTGTATTACTTGTTCTTGGAGTTTCCCTTATGGGGTTGACTGGTCTGGCTGCTGCGGAGAAGAAGCCGAATATTATTTTTCTGCTATCTGATGATCAGAGTACTTACTCGGTAGGTATCTATGGGAATGAGGATGTGAAGACTCCGAATATGGATAAGCTTGGGAAGGATGGGATGATCTTTGATAAGCATTATGATACGACTGCGATTTGTATGGCGAGCCGTGCGAATATTTTGACGGGGATGTATGAGTATAAGACGGGGACGAATTTTAGTCATGGGAATATGAAGCCTGAGATCTGGGCGAAGTCTTATCCGGTGTTGTTGCGTGAGGTTGGGTATTTTACGGCTTTTGCTGGTAAGTTTGGGTTGGAAGTTGAGGGTAAGGGTTTATGTGAGGGGGATTTTGATATGTGGGGTGGGGGGCCTGGGCAGACGATGTATGAAACTAAGAAGAACAAGTCTATGGCGAAGTATGCCGAGGAGTTTCCACATTCTACGGTTTCTTATGGTGCGTTTGGGCGCGATGCGATCCGTGAAGCGGTGAAGGTGAATAAGCCGTTTTGTTTGTCGATTAGTTTTAAGGCGCCGCATAAGCCTGCGACTCCGGATCCTCAGTT
Source organism: Akkermansiaceae bacterium (assembly GCA_051251915.1). Taxonomy (GTDB): domain Bacteria; phylum Verrucomicrobiota; class Verrucomicrobiia; order Verrucomicrobiales; family Akkermansiaceae; genus Rubritalea. The sequence goes on from JBPOGF010000003.1 coordinate 226,831, forward strand.
TGATGATGTTTATAAGGATAAGGTGTTTAAGAAGCCGGCGAATTATGGTCGCGAGCATGGGGAGCATTTTTCTGAGCAGAGTAAGCAGGGGCGTCAGTATGAGAGGTTTGAGAGCTGGGATTATGATAAGAATTATGATGGGGTGATGCGTCTGTATCATCAGCAGATTTATGCGATTGATGTGGCGTTGGGGATGATACGGGATGAGGTGGAGAAGCAGGGTGTGGCGGATAATACGGTTATTATTTATACGAGTGATAATGGGTTTATTTGTGGGTCACATGGTTATGGTTCTAAGGTGTTGCCGATGGAGGAGTCTACACGTGTGCCTTTGATGGTTTTTGATCCGAGGAGTGAGAGTTCTGGTAAGGGGTTACGGTGTGCGAGGCTTACGGGAAATATTGATTTTACGCCGACTATTCTGGAGCTTGCTGGGTTAGAGGTTCCTGCGAATGTGGACGGGAAGAGTTTAGTGGGGCTGCTGAAGGATCCGACTACGGGTGGGCATGAGCAGCTGACTTTGATGAATACTTATGGGCCTGCTGCTACGAAGTTTCTGGCAGTAACGACACGCAAGTATAAGTATAATTTTTGGTGGTATGGGTTTAAGGGGATGACGCCTACTGAGGAGCTTTTTGACTTAGAGAATGATCCTATGGAGCTGAATAATCTGGCGAAGAATCCTGAGCATAAGGAGGCTTTGGAGAAGATGAGAGCGGTGTATGATGGTGCTCATGGGCATCTCGATGAGGAGGGAGTGGAGTATAATAGTTATAAAATTTATAAGACACTTTTTGATAGAAACATCCCTGTGGAGGAGAAAGATGAGTCTGGTAAGGAAGCTAAACAAGGTAAGAAGAAAAAGAAGAAGGCTGTGAAGTAGTCATGTAGCTGGGGGTGAACCTGAAGCTATGTTCCTACTATGCCGCCGCCTATTTTCTGGATGGCGACTACGGATGGGCGTGGTGGCATGTTGGGGTTGAAGTCTGGCCAGCGTGTGGAGGGTGAGTTGTAGTCTGAGCCTTCTCCTGGGTGCTGGACTGCGCAGAAGAATGTGGAGTTGTCTGGGGTGAAGAATGGGCCGCAGAGTTCTGCTGCGGTGGGTGTCTGGAGGAAGCTTTTGCTGAGTGCGCGTGCGGGTCCGGTGGTCTCGCTTACCCAAACGCCGTCTGCGATGCCGAATTTGCTGCCGCCGTCTGTGGCGATCCAGATGCGGCCTTGGTTGTCGAATGCGCAGTTGTCTGGTGACATGAACCAGCCGTGTTCGGTGGTGTCTGGGTGGTATTTTGCTTCGTGGTCTGGTTTTTCTGGGTTTCCGGCGAGGATGAAGATGTCCCATTGGAAGCTGTCTGCGGTGTGGTCATCGTTTGGTGGTGTCATTTCGATGATGTGGCCGAAGGAGTTGATGACGCGAGGGTTGGCGTCATTTCTGGAGGTTCTGTCTCGTTCGTCGTTGTTGGTGAGCATGGCGTAGACGACGTTTGTCTTGAGGTTGACTTCGATGTCTTCTGGTCTGTCCATGGGGGTGGCGTACATGAGGTCTGCGGCGCGGCGGCAGTCTATGCAGACGTCTGCTTGGGATTTGAATCCGTTTGCTTTTGTGAGGGGGCCGTTGCCGTGGATGAGTGGCACCCAGATGAGTTTGCCGTCTTCTTTGAAGCGGGCGGCGGAGAGGGTTCCTTCGTCCAGGAGGGTCATGTTGTGTGGTCTGTTGCCTTTGATGTATTTTTTGTTGCTGACGAATTTGTAGATGTATTCGAATTTCTGATCATCTCCGGTGTAGGCGACTACGGAGTTGTCTTTGTTGATGGTGATGGAGCAGCCTTCGTGGCGGAATCTGCCGAGGGCGGTGCGTTTCTTGGGGGTGGAGTTTGGGTTTAGTGGGTCTACTTCTATGACCCAGCCGCAGTGGAGTGGGCCGTTGTGAATTTTCTCTAGGTTGAAGCGTTCATCGAATAGTCCCCAGGGCATGGGTGGGGGTGTGGTGTAGGTTTTATCTTCTTGGTCTTGGTAGTAGCCTTGGATGTCTAGGCGCCAGTAGTGGAGGGATTCTGTGGAGTTTGCAGGGTTGCCGGTGAAGTATTCTTGGATGTTTTCTTCTCCGCTGAGGACGGTTCCCCAGGGGGTGATGCTGCCGGAGCAGTTGGCGAAGGTTCCCCAGGTTTTGATGCCGTCAGAAAGCTTATTTTTGAGGCGTGGGTGTCCGGCTGCTGGGCCGGTGATTGCCATGGTGGTGTTAGGGGTGATGCGGCGGTTGTATTTAGAGTCTAGGATGACTTGCCATTTTCCGTCGATGCGCTTGATCTCTACGACGGACATTCCTTGGGATGCCATGTGGAGCTGGTATTGCTCTTGGGTGAGGAGGGTGGTTTCATACACGGGTTGGTGCATGAGTCTGGCATCTGAGTACTCGTGGTTGACGGCGAGGAGGCCGTGGTCTGAGTTGGTGGATCCGTGGGGGAGTGGGATGAAGCCTACGAAGTCGTTGTTGTAGCCGAAGCGCTTGAGTTGCTCGTCTGCGGTGAGGGTTTCTGGGTTGAAGTCTGGGAGACCGGAGAAGAGCGGGTCTCCCCAGCGGATGAGGACGTCTGCTTGGTAGTTTTCTGGGACGTGTAGGTTATCGCTGACGGTGCGTTCTAGTTCTTTGAAGTCTAGGGTAGTTGGGGTGGCTGGTGTTTCTTTGTTTGCTTGTGTGGCTTGGGCTCCTATTGAGGTGAAGAGAGCGCCGATGCCTAGTTTTTTGATGAGGTCTCTGCGGCTTAGTCTGTGGTCTACTACGTTTGCGAAGATTTCTCCTTGTTGTTCCCTTTTTACTGGGATGTCTCCATCATCTAGGTCTTGAGAGTGGTTGTTCATAAATTTAGCTACTAGTGCGTGAATCTATGTGTGGGTGGTGGGATTTAGGAGGATTGGATTGTTACGGTTCTGTCTCTGTTTCTGTGATGAGGGGGAAAGAAAAAGCACCGAGAAGGACGATGCCTTTCGGTGCTTTGGTAGTTTTGTGAATGTTGAGTGATCTGGTCTCTCGCTTTATTGTTTGGTGCCGGCTGGGTTGATTTCTGCTTCTAGGTTTGCGTCTAGTAGCTCGCGGCGGAGGTTGATGCCTTTGTATTTACTGAAGAGGTAAACGATAGGTGAAGCGATGTAGATGGATGAGTAGGTTCCTACGATGACACCGATCATGATGGTGAGTGAGAAGTCAGAGAGTGCTTGGCCACCATAGATGAAGAGCACGAGGACAGCTACGAAGGTGGTGATGGATGTTAGGACTGTTCTGGAGAGCGTGGCGCTGATGGCTGCGTTCATGACGTCTTTGACTTCGCCTCGTTCGGTTTGGAGGCTCTCACGAATACGGTCAAATACAATGATGGTGTCATTGATGGAGTAACCTGCGAGAGTGAGGAAGGCGCCGATGTGGATGAGTGATAGCTCATCGCCAAGTATGAAGAGAACGCCGACGGTGATGAGGATATCATGCAAGAGGGCGGAGAATGCGCCGACTGCGAATGAGAACTCGAATCTGACTGTGATGTAGATCATGACGCAGAAGAGTCCGAAGCCGAGAGCGTAGATGGCGTTCATGAGGAATTCTCCACCCATTGTGGCGCTTACTTTTTCTGAGTTTGCCTGGATGATGTATGAGTCTTGATCATTTTTATCATTGAAGTGAGGGATGGATCCTCTGATTGCGTCAATGATGTTTTGGGTGTCAGCAGGGTCACTCTTGATGGCGATGATCTGGCCTGATCCTGGAGGCTGTTCTATCTGTAGTGAGTGTTTCTTGCTGAGGGTCACGCCTGAGATGATGGTATTTAGCTCAGCTTGTGTGACTGCTTGGTCAGCGGGGACCGAGAAGCGGGTGAGGTTACCACCTGTGAAGTCGATTCCGAGGTTGTCGTTGCCTTTGATGCCTACGAATGAGAGGCCGCCAACGATGAGGAATGCTGAGATGATGAATGAGTATTTGCGCTTGCTGAGGAAGTCAAAAGTCTTATTGGGTATAAGGTTCATGAACTTGATGTTCTTAAGCAGGCCTGTGTCTGCTGCCCACCAGAAGAGGACGCGAGTGCAGAGGAGTGAGGCGAGGAGTGTGCCGAGGATACCGATGGTAAGTGTGACGGCGAATCCTTTGATAGATCCTGATGCTTGCCAGAAGAGGATGACGGCAGTGATGAGGGTGGTGATGTTGGCATCAAAGATGGCTGAGAATGCTTTGTCGTAGGCGGCGGCGATGGCTGCTTTGACTGATTTCCCGCGGTCTAGTTCTTCTCTCATGCGCTCGTAGATGATGACGTTAGCGTCAACTGCTACACCGATGGTGAGGATGATACCTGCGATCCCAGGGAGTGTGAATGAGGCGCCGAATGCCGCCATGGCTCCGAAGAGGATGATCATGTTGACTACGAGTCCGACGAGTGCGATGAGTCCGGCGAAACGGTAGTAGAGAAGGACGAAAACGGCGGTGAGGGCGAGGCCAATGACACCGGCGGTGATACCTTGTTTGACGGTGGCTTCACCGAGTGAGGCTGAGATGGAGCGTTGCTCCATGACCTCGATGTCGTTTTCGAGTGGGTTTTGGAGTGCTTTGGTGAGGTCTTCTGCTTCTTTCTTGGAGTCTAGGCCGTTGATGACGAAATTTTTGTCGAGTGTGTCAGCTGCGAGTGTTGCGTAGTTGACTACTTTGCCATCGAGGACGGTGGCGATCATGTCTTGGTTTTTGGTGAGTGTGCTGGTGAATTCTTTCATCTTGTCACCGCCTTGGCCTGTGAGCTCGATGTTTACAACTGAGTAGTCACGTGGGCTAACCCAGGCAGCTTTCACGTATTTACCTGAGAGTGCTTCGCGGCGCTTGATGAGGACGTTAGTTACTGTTTGTTCACCTGTTTTAGAGTCAGTTTCTGTGTGTGGGAGAACGCTGAATCCTGGGATGATTTCTCCGCCAGCAACTTGATCTGCAAGTTGGCTAGACTGTCTGTGGACGCTGTGGATGGTGAGCTTGGCGGTGGTGGTGAGGAGCTTGATGAGCTGTTCTGCTGCTTCTGGAGAGAGCTTGGGGATCTGGATTTCGATACGGTTGCCAACGATGTTTACTGGGGCGTCGAGTGCTCCGGTGGAGTTGATGCGTTTTTCGAGGATGTTCTTAGCTGAGTCCATCGCTTCTGGAGTGATGGGTAGTTCTTCCTGGGTGTCAGGATCGATGTTTGGCTTCACTTCAAGGATGACGGATGTTCCGCCTACGATCTCGATTCCGCCGTTGAGGTTACTGGCTTTAGCGAATGTGGTTTCTCCGCTGAGGATTCTGCCGAGGTTGCCAGGGTTGACGATGGCGAAGAATGAGCAGATGGTGATGGCGGCTACGATGATGGTGCCGATGTTGCGCTTACGCTTGAGTTTCTCAGTAGCGAGATACCAAAAGAGTAGGATGAGCACGGTGACTCCGATCATGAGAACGGTGGTTCCTGATTCGGCATTTGTGGCTGCGAGCATTGTAGCTAGTGTTGTCATAAAGATGTATTTGTTAACAGTACGAGTGTGTGTGTGCGCATCTGTCGATGAGCGGATAGCTACATAACGCCATTTCAGCCAAGGTCAATCCCTAGTTGCTCTAAGTAGCAGATTTTAAAGGGTGAATTCAGAAATGAGGCGGTGTTTTAGCGAGTGATCTGGATGCGCTTGACGTGGAGAGTGGCAGTGTGCAACGTTCACGTCTTGTATGAATCCAACATTAAGAGAGAAGGTAATCGAGGTCTGTGATCAGAAAATATCCTCTAAGGGTGAGGGTGTAGGGCTTTCATTCTATGCTTTTTTTAAGAATAAAAACTCTGATCCTGAGTTGCTTATGGAGATGGCGACTTGGTGGATTAAGACTCATCAGCTAGATCATTTTGAGAAGGCGGTCAGAATCCGAAATATGGTCAGAACGGGGCAGTAGCCTTTATAGTTACCTTACCATGGGCTCGAAGGAGTCAGGCATGGGGGCTTCGATCACGAGTTTGAGTTTGCTGTATGGGTGCTTGATGCTGAGCTTGGCGGCGTGGAGGGCTAGTCGTTTGGCGCCTTTTTCACCTTTGCCGTCGTTGCCGTATTTTTTATCGCCAACTACTGGGCAGCCTTTGTCCGCCATGTGGACGCGGATCTGGTGTTTTCTGCCGGTGAGGATGTTGAGCTCTACGAGGGAGTGGGTGTCATTTTGTTTGAGGACTTTGTAGGCTGTTTTAGAGAGTTTGCCTTGTTTTTTTTGTTCTGGGTTGGTGGCGGAGTACATTTTGAAGACGCCTTGTTCTACTAGGTAGGAGCTGATGATGCCTTCTTGCTCTGGTAGGTGACCGTGGACTACGGCGTAGTAGGTTTTGTTGAAGGTGGACCATTCTGACTGGAGGTAAGTTTTTGCTTCTTCGGACTTGGCGAAGACTAGGATGCCGGAGGTCTCGCGGTCTAGGCGGTGGACGATGAATACGCGGTGTGGGGATTTGTGGTTTCCTTTGCTGACGTAGTCGGTGAGGTTGGAGTAGGCGGTGCGGTCGCTCTCGCGTTCATTTCCCATGGTGAGGAGTCCGCATGCTTTGTCGACGAAGACGATGTCGCGGTCTTCGAAGAGGATGTTAAGGCCCTTAGGTGAGTATTTCTTTGGTGGGCGAGGGAATTGTTTGTCTAGGCGATGGTCAGGCGTTGGCATTAGGGCTGGAGTATGCCTGAGCTGGGGGCGAGGTCAAGCTTGGTGGTGGTGACGATTAGGGTTGTTTTGTGATTTTGGTGCCGGGGGCGGGTCAGAGGTCATGGGTTGAGTGGTCATTGGTCTGATTCTCTGGAGGGTTTAGGTTGATGGTGGCTTAGTTTTTTATGGGGAAGTCTTTGGTGTGTCCGCAGTGGTGGCATTGGAGTTTGTGGACTTTTTTGATACAGTTGGAGAGGATGGTGAGGATGACTGGGGGACCAACTATGATAGCTACAAATGCCATGGGGGTGCCGCGTCCTCCTTCGAATTTAAAGTAGGGGAACATTCCGAAAATAAGGATTAGTGCTGAAAGAAGGATGATGACGCTTAGCCAAGGGGCGAATGCGTGTAGCCTGGCTGAGAGTTTACTGCGGGAGTGAAAGAGGTTCACTCTGCGAGTCAGGGATGTGTGGCAATGTGGGCAGCGGTGGGGTATGTGTTTTGGCCATGAGAGGTTGAGCACGTCTTTGTCCCGTGTTTCTTTGAATTTAGGAGGTGCTGGGATCTGGTTCATGATGGGATAATAAGTTTTAATCTGGGTAAACAAAGTAATAAGGCTAGGGAAAGGTGGATTGACATGAAATAGTTTGTAACTTATTCACTATCTTAACCGTATTCTTAGGTTCAGACTATGTTTCGCCAAGCCCTTATTATTTTTGCACTTACTGTAATCGGTCAGTTCTGCGTTGCGCAGCCTACTTTTGAGGAGGTGCGGCCAATTTTGGAGCGGAGTTGTGTGCAGTGTCATGGGGAGAAGAAGTCTAAGGGTGGTTTGAGGCTGGATACTAAGGAGGGGTTTTTGGCGGGTGGTGAGAATGAGGATGTGATTGATTTGGGGGATTTGCCTAAGAGTCATTTGTTGAAGGTGATAAATTTGGGAGAGGATGATGATGAGTTGATGCCGCCGGTGGATGCTGATGGTGGGGTGACGCCGTTGTCTGGGGTTGAGAAGGATCTATTGGAACGGTGGATTTTGGCGAAGGCGCCTTATCCTGATGGGGTTACGCTGAGTGCGACTTCAAAACTTACCCCTAGTGATGGGCAGTTGGCGGGGTTGGTGGGGATTTCTGTTTATCCGAGTATGGTTCAGCTGGATTCGAAGTTGGATTCACATGCTCCGGTGTTGTATGGGGATTATGAGAATGCGACTACGCAGGATCTGACTGATGTGGCGGTGTGGGAGATAGAGGACCCGACTATTTTGAAGATGGAGGGGAATGTGATGATGCCGCTGAAGGATGGGAGCACGGTGGTGACTGCTGTGGTAGGGGAGAAGCGGACTGAGGTGGAGGTGGTGGTGAAGAATGCGCTGAAGGAGCAGGCGATAAGTTTCACGCTGGATGTGATGCCGACTTTGACGGCGTTGGGTTGTAATACGGGGTCGTGTCATGGATCTGCGAGGGGGCAGGATGGGTTTAATTTGTCGATCTTTGGGTTTGATCCTGAGGGGGATCATTATCGGATCACTAAGGAGCTGCCTGGGAGGCGGATTAATACGGCGATTCCTGAGAATAGTTTGTTGTTAACTAAGGCGACTGGGGCGGTGCCGCATACGGGTGGGAAGCTGACGACTAGTAAGAAGAAGACGTATCAGAATTTGTTGAGGTGGATTAAGGCTGGTGCGAGGTATGATTATGATGAGGAGACGTTGCCGGTATCTATTGAGGTGTTTCCTAAGCAGTTGGTGATGCAGGGGGCGGGGACGCGGTCGCAGCTGACTGTGATAGCGCGGTATGCTGATGGGACGGATAGGGATGTGACGGCGTTGTCTTCATTTTCTACGAGTAATGAGTCTAGTGTGAAGGTGAAGCAGAAGACGGGAAAACTTACCTCTGCGGTGAGGGGGGAGGCGTTTATTTTGGCGAGATTTCATACGTTTGTGGAGGGGATGCAGACGATAGTGATTCCGGAGGTGAATGATTATGTGCGGGAGGATTATCCGGCTAATAATTACATTGATGGTCACATTGCGAAGAAGCTGCATAAGTTGCGGATGAATGCATCTGGGTTGTGTACGGATGAGGTGTTTGTGCGTAAGGTTTATTTGGATTTGGTGGGGCATTTGCCTAGTGCTGAGGAGCGGGAGAAGTTTCTAACAGATGAGGGGGATGATAAGCGAGATAGGTTGGTGGATGAGTTGATAGCTAGACCGGAGTTCATTGATATTTGGGTGATGAAGTGGTCTGAGTTGTTGCAGATTAGGACATTTAATAATGTGGTGAGTTATAAGGCGGTGTTGCTGTATCATCAGTGGTTGAGGGAGCAGTTTCATGAGGAGGTGCCTTTTAATGAGATCATTAATGAGATCCTTACTTCTAAAGGTGGGACATTTCAGGAGCCGGCGACGAATTTTTATCAGGTGGAGCGGGATACGCTGAAGCTGACAGAGAATGTCGCGCAGACGCTGATGGGGACACGGATTCAGTGTGCGCAGTGTCATAACCATCCGTTTGATCGGTGGACGATGGATGATTATTATAGTTTTACGGCATTTTTTGCGCAGGTGAGACGTAAGCCGGCGCAGGATCCGCGTGAGCAGATTATTTATGATGGAGGTGGTGAGATGAAGCATCCGGTGACGAAGAAGAATGCGATTCCGAAGTTTCTTGGGGGTGATGCTCCTGAGACGAAGGGCAAGGTGCGGAGGGAGTTGGCGGCGGATTGGTTGACGGCTCCGGAGAATCCTTGGTTTGCGAGGAATGTGTCTAACATTATTTGGGATCATTTTTTTGGTGGGGGGATTATTGATCCTGTGGATGATATAAGGGTGTCTAATCCGCCGAGTAATCCTGAGCTGTTAGAGGCGCTGACGAAGAAGTTTGTGGATGGAGGTTTTAGTATTCAGAAGTTGGCTCGTGATATCTGTACTTCGCGGACGTATCAGTTGGCTAGTGCGGTGAATGGGACGAATATGTATGATGAGACGAATTTTTCTCATAGTAAGATTCGCAGGATTCGTGCTGAATTTTTGTTAGATAGTATTGCGCAGGTGACGCGGACTCCGAATAAGTTTAAGGCGCTGCCGTTGGGGACGAAGGCTACGAGGTTAGCGGATGGGAATACGTCTAATTATTTTTTGAAGACGTTTGGTAGGGCGAGTAGGTTGACGGTTTGTTCTTGTGAGGTGAAGCTGGAGCCGAATTTGTCTCAGGCGTTGCATTTGATCAATGGGAGTTCGATTCATCAGCGGATTATTCAGGGGAAGGTGATTCCGGATTTGATGAAGGAGAAGAAGTCTGATGGTGAGATTATCCAGCATTTTTATTTGGCGGCACTTTCTAGGAAGGCGACTGAGATGGAGATGGGGAAACTGTTAGAGCTGATGAAGACTAATAAGGAGGAGCCTGGGAAAGAGCGGTATGCGAAACGGAAGGAGCTGTTAGAGGATGTTTTCTGGGCGGTTTTGAACTCTAAGGAATTTATATTTACTCATTAGTATGAAGCGTTTGTTGATCATTATGGGGTTGATGCAGGTGGTTCATAGTCAGGATAAGCTGAACTATGACGACCATATTTTGCCGATTTTTGAGAAGTCTTGTACGAATTGTCATAATCCGGATAAGCGGAAGGGAGATTTGGATTTGAGCACTTATGGTGGGTTTTTGGCGGGGAGTTCTGGGGGGAAGGTTGCGAGTGTGGGGGATGGATCTGGGTCTAAGATATTTGCGACGGCGACGCATTCTGAGGAACCATTTATGCCTCCGAAGGGGAAGGGTGAGAAGCTGGATAAGAAGGATCTGCAGCAGATTAGGGAGTGGATAGATGGTGGGTTGTTAGAGACGAAGGATTCTAAGGCGAAGAAGGATAATACCCCGAAGATTGATTTCTCTAAGATCAATGCGAATGCGGTTAAGGGGCCGGCACCGTTGCCAGTGAATTTGAGTTTGGAGCCTGTGACTACACCTCGGTTTGCGGGGGTGATTTCTGATATTGAGTGCAGTCCAACGGCGCCTGTTTTGGCGGTGACTTCGCAGCAGCAGACGTTGCTGTTTCATACGGATACGCTGGAGTTGATAGGGGTGATTCCGTTTCCTGAGTCTAAGAAGGGGGTGACGAATCCTGAGTCGCTGAGTTTTCATCCTGCGGGTAAATATTTGCTTGTGGGTGGTGGTGTGGCGGGGAAATCTGGGGTGACGGTTTGCTGGGATGTTACTACTGGTGAGCCGCTGATGACGGTGGGGCGTGAGTATGATACGGTGATAGCGTCGTCGCTAAGGAGTGATTTGAAGGGGGTGGCTACTGGAGGGCCTTCACGGAGGGTGAAGATGTGGGATGCTGAGGCGAATGAGTTAGAATTTAATCATAAGAAGCATACGGACTGGGTGACGAGTTTGAGCTATTCGCATGATGGGGTTTTGCTGGCGAGTGGTGGCAGGGGTGGTGGAGTGTGGGTATGGGAGGCGCAGTCTGGGAATGAGTTTCATAAGTTGGGTGGGCATAAGGCTAGGGTTGTGGCGATTAAGTGGAGTCCGGATTCTAATTATTTGGCAACGGCGTCTGAGGATGGGACGTTGCGGATCTGGAATATGCAGGATGGTAAGGAAGTGAAGAAGATAGATGCGCATAAGGGTGGGATTTTAGACATGGATTGGTCTAATAAGGGTGAATTTGTGACGGTGGGGAGAGATGGGTTTATCAAGACTTGGAAGTCTAATTATGGGTTGAAGAAGCAATTTCATCATAAGGTTGAATTGCCGCTCAGGGCGGAGTGGAGTCATGATGGAGGACGGGTTTTTGTGGCGGATTATAAGGGGGCGATTTCTGTTTGGGATGGGGAGTTAAAGCCGTTGGGGAAAGTGGATAGTAATCCGAAGCGGGTTGAGGATAGGATCAAGGGGTATGTGAGTGAGATGGGGCAGGTTCAGTTGTTGTTAGCGGCGGTGAATGAGAAAGTGGCGGCGGCTGAGAATCAGGTTAAGAATTTTGAAGATAGTATAAAGACGACTCAGCAGAAGTTGGTGGATAATAAGAAGGCGTATCAGTTGGCGCAGCAGAACCAGAGGAAGGCTGAGGGCGATCTGAGGAATAAGAAGAAGGAGGTATCTAAGCTTCAGGGGGGAATCAAGAGGGCAGATGCTGAGGTGAAGAAGCTGATGGCTCCGGAAAAGGCTAAGGAGCTGGTGGTGGCGAGGGCTAAGATTGATAAACTGAGGGGCGAGTTGAAGAAGGTGGAAGGTGGGATGAAGGAGGCGGAAGCAGCTATTCAGAAATTTAAGGCGGAGTATGGTAAGCGGAAGGGGCAGGATAAACCTTTGGTGGATAAGTTGAATGGACTAAGGAAAGAGCTTCCGAAAGAGCAGAAGAATGTGGTGAAACTTAAGGAGCCGCGTGGGCCGTTGGAAAAGCAGATTGATGTATTGGAAAGGAAGGCGCAGAGTTTGCGTGATTACCTGAGTCAGAGGGGTGGGGATACGGCGGCAAAGTAGCTTGAATTAGCTATTGGCTTGACCTCTGAGGTGAGTAGATTATTGCTTCTGCCACATGATTACTATCCAAGGACAACTTCAAGAGAAGCTAGCGCAGGCAATTTCTAAACTGGGTATTGAGCTGCCTGATGGCTTTAAGGCTGCGGTGGCTATTTCTGCGGATTTGAGGTTTGGGGATTATCAGTCGAATGTGGCGATGATGCTGAAGAAGCATTTGGGGAAGAATCCGCGTGAGATTGCTACTGATTTACTTGAGAATTTGGAGCTTGGGGAGTTGGCTACGGCGGATATTGCTGGGCCTGGGTTTATTAATTTTCGGGTGACGAATGGGGCTTGGGCTGAGAAGGTGGATGCTCTGATTAGTGATGAGCGTTACGGTGTGCCGGTGGTGGATGAGCCGAAGAATATTGTGGTGGATTTCTCTGGGCCGAATGTGGCTAAGCCGATGCATGTGGGGCATATCCGGTCTACGATTATTGGGGATTCGCTGTCACGTATTGCTACGTTTTTAGGGCATAATGTGACGACGGATAATCATATTGGGGACTGGGGGACGCAGTTTGGGATGATTATCTATGGGTGGAAGAATCTGTTAAGTGCTGAGGCGTTGGAGGAGAATCCTTTGCAGGAATTACTGCGAATTTACCGTGAGGTTACTAAGCTTTGTAAGGAGGACGAGGCTTTGAAGGAGAGCTGTAAGAGTGAGCTAGTGAAGCTACAGGGTGGTGATGAGGCTAATACGGAGATTTGGAATCGGTGTGTGGAAGTTTCTAAGCTTGGGTTGAATGCGATCTATGATCGGCTTGATGTGAGTTTTGATCACTGGCATGGTGAGAGTTTTTATAATGATCAGCTTGGGCCTCTTGTGGAGGAGCTTGTGAATGAAGGTCATGCGAAGGAGAGTTCAGGTGCGTTGTGTGTTTTCTCTGGTGAGGCTGTTGAGCCGAAGCAGGATCCGTTTAAGGAGAAGCGTGATGATGCTTGGTCTGATTTGCCGATGATTGTGCGTAAGGCGGATGGGGCATTTAACTATGCTACTACTGATATTGCGACTGTGGATTATAGGTTGAAGGAGTGGGGTGCGGATAAGATTTGGTATGTGGTGGATGCGCGTCAGGCGTTGCATTTCCGTCAGTTGTTCGACATTTCAGGGCGTCGTGGATGTTCTGCTGAAATGGAGCATATTACTTTTGGGACGATTTTAGGGAAGGATGGGAAGCCGTTGAAAACACGTGATGGTGATCTGCCTCAGCTTGGCGATGTGCTGGATGATGCGGTGGCTCAGTCACGCACGGTGATTGACGAGAAGAGTGATCATTTATCTGATGAGGAGAAGGGGGAGTTGGCTGAGACGATAGGGATTGGCTCGGTGAAATTTACTGAGCTTTCGCATAATCGGAACTCGGATTACTTGTTTGATTTGGAGAAGATGGTGGCGCTTCAGGGGGATACAGCTCCTTATCTTCAGTATAGTAGTGTGCGTTGTAAGTCTATTTTCCGGAAGCTGGATGATGAGGTTGATTTTGCTGAGATTAAGGCGGTGATTTCTGAGGATGGGGAAGTGGCTCTCACTCGGATGTTGGCGCGTTATGGTGAGATTTTGCCAAATGTCTTAGATGATTTACGACCGAATATTTTAGCAAGTTATCTATTAGAGTTAGCTCGGAGTTTTCATAGTTTCTTTGAGGCTTGTCCTGTGATACAGAGTGAAGGCGAAACGAAGCTGACACGCTTAGCTCTCTGTGAGTTAACGAGCCGTATCTTGAAGCATGGACTTAGTTTGTTAGGTATTAAAACGCCTGATAGAATGTGATCTTAGGTTATCACATTCTAATGCTTGCCTATTGGCTAAATCACGAGTAAATGTTAAATTGTAATTATGATAGAAGAACGCTACGAAATCATTAAGCTATTAGGTAAGGGGAGGACTGGAGGCATCTATGAGGCCGAGGATACTAACCTTGGTCGAAAGGTGGCGATGCGTAGATTTTTCGCTCAAAATAAGCGAACTGATTTTGCTGAATACCAAGAGGATTTTGAAAAAGTAGCTCACTCATTGAGCGGGCTTCAGCATCCTAACTTGTTGCGTGTTTATGATGCAGGTGTCGATAGTGATGGTGCTTATATCATTTCACAATTACTTACTGGCGAGACGCTTCATAATAAGATTAAGGATGGGCCAATTCCGGTGTGGGAGGTCAATGATCTAGCTCAGCAAATGCTTGATGCGCTTAGTACTGCCCACAAAGAAGGTTTTGTTCATGGTGCTATTACACCTGGTTCTATTTTGATGTCGCCACGTGCACGAGGTGGTTATCTTTATGTAGTTCTTGATATGGGGCTGTCAAGATTGGCGCCATTGATTCAGGGGAAGGACTCGGTTTTATCTATCATGGCAGATCCAGCAATTCTTGCGCCTGAGCTATTTGATGGTGGAGTAGCAACTGAGCGAGCTGATCTTTATATGCTAGGACATATTCTTTATATGTGTCTAGCGGGTGGCCATCCTTTTGGAGGGGTTTCTTCAGCGGAGGCAGAAAAACTACACCAAGAGGGACTGCCTCCACTTACGGAATTCAGTCCAGATGTGCCAGAGGACTTCCGGTTATGGATAGAGAAGCTTACGCAGCTTGATCCGGAGGATCGTCCAGCGAATGCTGTGGAGGCACTCAACTCTTTACCTAAGGTGAACCGACCAGCAAGGAAGCACTCGGATGCAGTTTATACTGCGACGGCTCATCTTAAAACTAGTTCAACTGCACAGCTACAAGCACCAGCAGGAAATGTAACTGGTCCTCTGACTACGTTTGGAGTGTCTAGCACTGGGCCGCTGTCAGGGCTTGTGCCAGCAGGAGCAACGGGCGCTGCTGCGCCAGGCGGAATTCATGTTTTACCGGCGTCTGAGAAAGGTTCTAAGAAGGGGCTATTTATCATCATTGGTTTAGTCGTTGCGATAGGCGCAGTGGCTGCTTTGATCGTTCTCAAAGGAGGAGATGATATACGTAAAACCTCAGCAGATGACGGTGAGGAGTCCTATGCTGAGAGAAATTCTGTTCAGGCAGAACAGATTCTTATTACTGACTTCGATGGCACCAAACGAAATAATAAGAACTGGAGAGTAACAACCGCTGAGTTGCAAAAAGCGCATAAGAGCCCTCAGGGTTTACTTATTGAGAGTGGTAGTTCAAAGCAGATGCCTGGACTAAGATTCCCACTTAGAGCTTATGCTGGTGACATGTTTGACTTGGGCTGGAAGCTCACTTATGTAGTGCAGCCATTATCGGGTGCGCATCGTGTAGGTTTTAAAGTTAGCGAGAAGTGGAACCCTGGGTGGGATGGTGGTAATGTAAGTGTTTATCTTGTGGTCCACCGCATTTCAGAGAGTGAAGTACTCGTTAGTATGCGAGATGCCAGTGGCAAGATCAAGAAAGGGAAGTCCCAGAAAGTGCAGTATGCTGGTGATGACTCTTGGCATACGATAACCTTGGAGCAAGGCCCTGAAGATTCATCTGGTTCATATGTGGTGAGTATCGATGGTAAAAAAGCATTCGACGACACCTTTACTAGAGGATTAAAGGGGTATGATGATCAGATTTATAACTTCGCGTTCGACAAAAAGACGAAAGGCTCATGGGTTATAAAACAGATCAAGCTTGAGACACCATAGGTAACCTTTGGTATCTCCCGACACTGCTGTTTTGGCACATTGGGTTAGGACTTTGTAAGTGATGACTATTTTGTGGTAAAGGAATCCTAAGGGAGAGAGAGTAAAGTTGCGTTTACTCTCCCGTTATAGAACCGCTAGTTTGCAGAGGCTCCCTTTAGACTCTTCTATCAAATTTATCCACGGAAGCCATATGGGGCGCGTTCGGCGAGCTGGCTGAGAAGGCGAGAGATGATTCTGGGGCCATCTACACCGATTCCATTGTGTTCCCATTCGTTAGTTACCCAGATGCGGAAGTTTCCTACATGTTGAGCTGTTTCTTCTGACCATTCTACGGGCACATACATGTCGTCGTAGTATGAGATAGCAGACACGGGGACCTCGTTTTTAGCGAGTTGGTCTAGGTCGTATAGTTTTCCCCAGTCAGATTTTTGGGCTAAGATCTCTGCTAATTCTTTGAGTGGTTGGAGTGATTTATAGTCATCGAGCATTGTTGGTGAGACCATTTCACCTGTGAAATAAAACTGCTCGGCATTGACATCGAATTCAGGGAATTCTTTTCTCAGAGCTTCGCCAGCCCATTGTGTGGCGTAGCCTTCTGCGTAGATAGACTCGTGCATGATAGTGAAGATAGGGTTGTTCTCGTAGGCGGATGACTGCTCTACACGGGCGAGGAAATATTCACTTAGTTCTCTGCCATTGACTCCGTTGATGAATGCTTTCTCGATGAGGTAGTGCATTGCTTCAAGACCACCGCTGCCGCCAAAGAACATGCCTAGTTGCTGGAATCTTCTATCGGTCAAGCGGACGCCGCTGGGTAGCATGACTTTTTGGTTTTGGAGGCATTTGACGATTTCGTTTACTATAGCAGCATCCTCTGGGTAGCGTTGGAAATACAGACGGTTCTTATCGATCACTTTGTTATAAGTCAGGCGATAGTTGCCCTTGATGTGTTGTTTTATGCAGGCCACGCCTCCAGTGATGATTACTCCAGAGAGGCCTTCTGGGTGGAATGAAAGATAGGTTAGTAGGCAAAATCCACCGTAACTCTGGCCCATGCCGATCCATTTACTGTCGCCGATGAGTGATTTACGGATTCCTTCTGCATCACGCACGATGCTATCGGTTCTGAAATGGGTTAGATAGTCGGCTTGGGCAGTAGCATCACCGCGGGTGGCTAGAGTCTGAGGCATGACTGGGCTGCTAAGTCCGGTGCCGCGTTGGTCTAGCAAAAGTAGTCTATGGGTCTTGAGTAACTCACCGCACCAACCGGATGATGTTCCGAGTCGTGGGCTTTCGCCGCCCGGGCCACCTTGGAGAAATATTAACCAGGGAAGTTTTTTGCTGGCACCTTTTAGTGAAACTTCACGGGCGAAGACCTCGATCTTTTCACCTTCTTGCTGGGCGTAGTCCAGAGGGACTTCGAAATAGTGATCTGTAATTTCTAGTCCGTTGGTAAGTCTTGTTTCACTGCTTCTGGTAGGTGCTGCCGTTATATTCATGATGCTTGGATCATTGGCATTTACGAACTCATGTAAACAAAAACAAGAGCCTCTCCGCGATCTAATGATCATGTTGCGGAAAGGCTCCTGCCACCTTATCTAAGGCGTACACACAAAAAATTTGATAACCGTCAATTATTTATACGGGGTTAAGACGAGGAAGTTTAGATATTTATTCATTTTATTCACGAATTGTAAAAAGCTTACCCAAAGTCCACTTTGCGGCATCAGATGTAGCTCCTAATGGTCCACGGATGGGATTCTGGGAGAGTGAGATGTCTAGCTTGCTGAACCTTGCGAAAGCCTTCATCTGGCGTGCACCTTCTTCAATAGAGAAAATCTGTTCTTCTATCTCAGCGAGGTTTTTTTCTAGTTCTAGCTTATCTTTTAGTTCTTTTGCATTGCGGTACATTGTTTCTAGTCTGGCTTTGCGTTGCTTTAGTTTTGTGAGTAGTGCTTTTTGGGCGATGGCTTCTTTGGTGCGGTCTTTTACAGTGATCTTGCGGTAGGTTACTTTGCCTAGTTGAGAAATGGCATCCATGGTGAGGACGAGGTTCTCGGCTGGTATACGGATGGAAAATGAGGCGCTCTTTTGCTTATCATCTCGCTCATCATAGCTCAGCATATGACCGCCTTGTGTAGCTGTGATTTGCTCTATACGTTCTGCGGCTTCTCGCACATTGCTGGCATCTAGATTTATAGAACCAGTCTTCACTACCACCCGTTCAGCAGTGCTGACACTGTTCCTGTTTAGTGATCCTGATGAGGGGGCCGCGTAGCTTGGCATGGATGGCACCATTGGGGATTCATAAGACTGCATGCCACAGCTGTTAAGAGCGGTGACAAAGCCTAGACTCAATAGCAGCCTTAGCGTGTAGATATAGGTTATATGATTCATTGTGCTGGAAAAGTAGCACTTGGGTGATAGGGTGTAAATATTAAAGTGCTGAAAAAACTGCATTTAGTGTATTTAGGTGGTGAAATTCAAAGAAAACGGTGTCACTAAGGGTTGTTATTTAAAGGAAAACCAGTATATTCTCGAACATGTCAAATCTCCATAACGACGACTTAATTTCTAAGCGACATTTATCCCGGCCGAGCTTTTTAGCGCGTATCTGGTGGATACGTGCGGCCCTCTTCTTGCTTGTTTGTTTTGCAATCGTTTTCCCATTTACTAAGACTGGAAAAGACGCGGTGAGAGCGTGGAATCGTCCAGCTGTTAAGAGCTCTGCTGCGGATACTGAACGGGTTCCTGAGGTTAAACCTGAACCCAAGCCAATGCCGGAACCAGTGGTAGATCCCGAGCCAATGCCTGAGCCAGCACCGGTGGTGAAGCGAGTTCTTACTGTTGCTATAGAGAGTGATGCGGATGTGAGGAAAACCCTCAAAGGTTTTGGTCTCAAGTATCAGGCAAATTTCCCGAAGGGGGAACAGGCATCAAAGGAGCGAGTAAGAGACGATAGCTATGTGGCGAGCTTCAGCCTTGATGTGAAAATGCCAACGCCTGCTACCACGGCTAAGCAGCTAGCGGAGATTAATCCGCATCTTATAAAAATGCTTCCAGGGCTGGGTGATCTTACTGAGAAGGCGAAGGTCTCGCCATTTTACACGAAGCTCTATAATAACAAAGCTGAGCGTTTGAAACGTGAAGTGCTGAATCTTGGCAAAGTTCTGACGAGTCATAATTTTTACGATTGTGAGACGATGTTAGAGATGGCTCATCCTGTGAGTGGTCGAAAGGTATTTTTATTTCAAGCGGACATGGATGTGGTGACTGATGGTTCTGATGGAGATAGGCTGGAAGTGATGCCTGATGCGGTGGTGAATTCGACATACTACCAACCTTTCACGAGTTATAGTTGGGATAAGGTTACGAAGAAAAAGAACCCGATGGTGAAGGGCTGGGAGCAGCGGATGAAGAATGCCAAAGCTGAGCTTGGACGAGCTGGCACAACTCCGGAGCGTAAAGCGTGGTTACGTAGTAGGATGAAAATGCTTCAGGTGGGGATTGATGATATGAGGATTCATAGCTTTCTGATTGCTGAGCACGATCCATTTATTGTTATTTCGGTGGATAAGATTAAGGCCGCGAGGTCTCAGAAGGATGTTCCGGGAGTGGGGGATTATGTGGCGGTGATTTATAAGGATAAGATTTATCCTGCTATTGTTGGAGATGGAGGACCTACTTTTAAGGCTGGGGAAAGTTCGCTGCGACTAGCTAAAGAGATAAATCCTATTGCGACATCCTATCATCGGCCAGTTTCTACGCTGGGGGTTACTTATGTGGTTTTTCCGGGGACGGCGGTGAAGCCAAGGTCTGCGCCGGATTATGATCTATGGTATGAACAGTGCTCTAAGTTACTTGGAGAGATAGGAGGTCTCGGCGAGGGTTATACGCTTCATCGCTGGGAAGATACTTTCCCGAAACCAGAGCCAGATCCAGAGCCTGAACTAGTACCTGAGGAGGAGGCGGAAAGAGAGCTGGATTCTGAAACGGTGACCACACCGAATCTATGAAGAAATGTATTATCTGGCTACGTAAGGACCTGCGTCTGAATGACCATCCCGGTTTTGCATATGCTATTCAGCAAGGCTACCAGATTATTCCGGTTTTCATTTGGGATGATGCGGAGCATCGTTGGCAAGATGGTGCAGCCTCGCGCTGGTGGTTGCATCATGCTCTTAAGGATTTAGAGGGACAGATAGAGGAATTAGGAGGTAAGCTGATTATTCATGAGCTAGGGAGTTCTAATACGGAGCGGGATAGGGGTAAGTTTTCTGCGGAGGTTATGGAGATTTTTCGTGGATATGAGGCTGATGCTATTTACTGGGGAAGGCGTTATGAGCCAGAAATTATTGAGCGTGATAAGCGACTTAAATATGATCTAACAGAAGAGGGTTATGAGGTGAAATCCTTTAATACTCATCTTTTGTTAGAGCCGCATACGATTAAAAATAAATCTGGGAGTCACTTTAAGGTTTTTACTCCGTATTGGAAGCATTGTCTCACTCACAGCATCGCTCCTGTTATTGAGATTTCTGCTAAAGAATGGGCTGAGGTTCAGTGGGGCGAGATGCCATCTCCTGATTGTGTTGATGACCTTGATCTTTTGCCAGAGATCCCGTGGGATGAGGAATTTTACGAGTACTGGGGACCTACCCGAAAGGAGGGTTTAGCAA
The DNA here is from genome assembly GCA_051251915.1 of Akkermansiaceae bacterium. Taxonomy (GTDB): domain Bacteria; phylum Verrucomicrobiota; class Verrucomicrobiia; order Verrucomicrobiales; family Akkermansiaceae; genus Rubritalea. Next base: position 247,318 of record JBPOGF010000003.1, read on the forward strand.
GATTATCTGAGATGGTGGAGTCTAAGGCTGGTGACTATGATAAGATGCGCGATATACCATCGGTGGACGGGACTTCGCAGCTTTCGCCGTATCTTCAGTGGGGGCAGGTGAGTGCGCGTGAGGTTTATCATGCTTTTGGGGGCAGCTATAATGATACGGTGGAGAAAGGGTATCTGAGGCAGTTGTTTTGGCGTGAGTTTAGTTACCATTTACTGTTTCATGCGCCGCATAGTGTGGAGCGGCCGTTGAGGCCAGAGTATGAGAATTTTCCGTGGAAAGCGAAGGAGAAGTATCTAACAGCTTGGCAGAAGGGGGAGACGGGATTTCCGATTGTGGATGCGGGGATGAGGCAGCTGTGGCAGACTGGGTGGATGCATAATCGGGTGAGGATGATTGTGGGGTCGTTTTTGGTGAAGCATTTGTTGCAGGACTGGCGTGAGGGGGCGAGTTGGTTTTGGGATACGCTGGTGGATGCGGATCTGGCGAACAATACGATGGGGTGGCAGTGGATAGGTGGTTGTGGGGCGGATGCTTCGCCGTATTTTAGGATTTTTAATCCTATTATTCAGGGTGAGAAGTTTGATCCAGATGGGGAGTATGTTAGAAGGTATTGTCCGGAGTTGAAGGATGTGCCTAGCAAGTATATTCATAAGCCTTGGGAGATGCCTGAGTTAGAGTTGGTGGCTGCTGGGGTGACGTTGGGGAAAACTTACCCTCAGCCTGTTATTTCTCATGAGGATGGTAGAGCTAGTGCGCTAGATGCCTATGGAAAATTCAAAGAGTTGAATAAAGAGCAGGGCTAGTATTTAAAATACTAGCCCTGCAGGAGTGGTTGATTTTTAGATTATTAAATGGGTTTTGCTAGTTTGATGATGGCGAAGTGTGCGCCTTGGGGGTCTGCTAGGTAGGCTATTCTGCCTGCTTCTGGGCAGTCGAATGGTGGCATGAGGATTTTTCCGCCTAGTTTTTCGGTGGTGGCGGCTGCGGCGTCTACGTCGTCTACGTGGATATGGAGTCCCCAGTTGTTAGGGATGCCGGGGGCCATTGGTTTCATGGCTCCGGCTACTTCTTCTCCGCTGGGGTTGGTGAAGCAGGTGTAGGTGCCGGAGCCGTCTGCCATTTCGGCTTCCTGCGCTGTCCAGCCGAAGATTTCACCATAAAATGTGGCTGCTGCTTGTGGGTCTGCTGTGGTAAGTTCTCCCCAGCATACTGCTCCGTGTTGTCCTCTGATATCTTTTTTCATGTTAGTTGTAGTGTGGTTAATGTTGATGTTTCGATCTGCTCATTTCGCAGATTCAAGGGCATTCAACCACACGCTAGTGACAACCCTATGTCAGTAGGGTTGAAAAAAGATGGTTTATTTTACTTTGTGGTGGGCGGCTAGCTCGGCGGCGCGTTTGGTTAGGAGTGTTTTTAATTCATCGGAGTCTAGGATTTGTACGCTGGTGCCGAATGAGAGGAGCCAGTTGACTAGCCATTCTAGGTCTCCTGAGTTGAGGTTCATTTCTATCCAACCATTGGACTCGGTGAGTCTTTCGCCGCCGAGTCTCCACTCGCGTTCGGCTCGGTCGATTGCCCATTTTTCAAACTTTACTTTGACGGTTTGGCGGACTTCTTTTTTGATCCATTCTTCTAGGAAGTGGTTTACTGATACTCGTTCACGGAGGGGGAAGTGTTCATCTAACATTTTTAGATTTACTACTCGGTCGAGTCTGAAGTCTCGGTAGTCGTTTCTGAGTCTGCACCAGGCTAGGAGGTGCCATTTTTCGAGATAGTAAGCTAGTTCTACTGGTTCTATTTGACGCTCGCTGTGGTTTGCGTAGGAGTCTTGGTAGCTGAGGCTGATGATGCGTTGTTCGATGAGTGCTTGTTGGAGGATGGGGATTTCTGCTTGGTGGTGATCTTTTGAGGTGGATCCTTGTTGGTAGAGTCGGGTGCTGCCGGAGAGTTTAGCGAGTGAGGAACGCTGGTCTGCGGGGAGGACGGCACTGACCTTGAGTAGGGCGTTCTTCATTTGTTGCTGGAGGGCTGGGTCTGTTAGGCTGTCGACTAGTACGCCGCCCATGGCTAGTGCTTGTGCTTCGCTCTGGGTGAACATGACTGGTGGCAGGTGATAGCCTTTCATGAGGCTGTAGCCAACGCCAGCCTCTGCGATGATGGGAACTCCGGCCTCACCAAGGGCGGTGACGTCTCGGTATACTGTGCGCACGCTGATCTCAAAGTGCGTGGCGATTTCTTCTGCGGTGATAGAACGTTTGCTCTGCAAGAGCAGGATCATAGCCACTAGTCTATCCACTCGATTCATGGTGAGATGTTTTCATTTGAGGTCATGAGATACAAACTAAAAATGGATAAAGTCAGTTGGATTAGCTTCTATAAAAGTTGTAGGGGAATGGTGTGAAGTATTTATTTTACGGTGGGTTGAAGCGGTGGTAGTGTTCATTTCAGTAGGGATGATGAAGGTGATAGATCAAGAGTATTATGCGTGGTTTCTTTTTGAAGAGGCTGGCGTTTTATTTCTCGATGCAAACTGTAATCACAGTGCATTTGGCTATACATGGATGATAAAGCTGAATACGCGTGAGCTAGAAAGTTATAGCAGTGGTGGGCGGGCGTTTCTTAATAAGCTGGCGCATGATATTCACTATTCGGCACCTGCAGTGAAAGGGAGTAAGTCCCCTTTCAAGGGGCGAGACGTCTCTGAGAAATACCATCAAGTAGCCATGGAAGCGGTGAAAAGATGGAAGTTAGCACAGAATAAATCATGATTTTATCCACACCACTCAAATTATTTAAGCAGACATTCAAGGCCTGGCAGGGAGATAATGCTATGCGACTGAGTGCCGCATTGGCTTATTATTCTGTATTTTCACTGGCTCCGTTGTTGCTCATTTCTATCTCTGTTGCGGGGATTGTGTTTGGGGAGGAGGCAGCGCGGGGAGTGATAGAGGGGCAGCTTGAGGGGTCGATAGGTGAGAGCTCGGCTATTGCGGTACAGGAGATGATTGATAGTGCTCGTTCTAGTGGGAATAATGTGTTTATGACCTTTATTGGTTCTGCGCTTTTGTTGTTCACGGCTTCTGGTGTGTTTGCTCAATTGAAGGAGGCGATGAATGTGATTTGGGAGGTGAGGCCTAACCCTAGTCGTGGAATTTTTAATTTGGTCAAAGCGCGGTTACTCTCTTTTTCGATGGTGATCGTGGTGGCTTTTTTATTGTTAATTTCTTTAGTTTTGTCTGCCGCATTAGGGGCAGCTACTGACTGGTTAGGTAGTTTACTGACGATCCCTGTTTACGTGTGGCAGTGTGTTGCGTTTGTTATTTCGGTGGGGATGATCACTGTTCTGTTTGCGATGATTTTTAAGATTTTACCTGATGCGAAAGTAGAGTGGCGTGATGTGTGGCTGGGTGGATTTTTGACGGCTGTGTTTTTTACGATTGGGCAATTTTTACTGGCTTTGTATCTAGGGCGTGAGGAGACGGCATCCACCTATGGTGCTGCAGGGGCGTTTATTTTGCTGCTGCTCTGGATTTACTACACAACGAATATTCTGCTGTTTGGCGCAGAGTTTACTAAGACTTATGCGGAGTTTAAAAACAGACGGATCCGTCCTGCTAAGGGTGCGATCCCGCTAGAGGTTACACAAAAAGATGTGGGTTAGTGATGGATGAAAACTTACCTCTACGGTTGTGGATTTAGCTGATGAATCTTTCTAGCTCACGGGAGAGGTCTTTGTTTAGGCGGACTTTGAGTTTGTCTGGGACGGTGAGTTGGGTGCGGTTTCCTAGGGTGTTTTGGATGGTGAGGGTGACGTCTGATTTGCCGGGGTATTTCTGGATGGTTTCTAGGATGTAGTCTAGGTCTTCTTGGTTGTGGCGGGAGGTCCAGAGGTTGAGATTTAGGCCGGAGGTTGTTTTTGCGGTTTTTCTGGTGGTGAGGGCTTTTATTTGGCTTCCGCTGACGCGGCGTTGTTCTCCGCGGTCGTCTTCTTGGATGTTGACGTTCATGCGGACGACGCTTCCTGGTTCTAGGAGGCCTTCATCGCGGGCGGGAGTGTAGCTTTCTGACCATGAGAGGACTTCGCGGACTCCGGTGAGGTCCTCGATGAGGATGATGCCGAATGGTTTGCCGGCTTTGGTGGTGCGGCTTTCTACGCTTTTGATCATGCCTCCGATGGTGCGGCGGATTTTTTTGTCTGAGATGTCTACTTCGTCGATGGTGTTGATTTTGGTGAGCCGGTCGTTGTTGAGGAGGGTGCGGACGGCGTCTAGTGGGTGGCCTGAGGTGTAGTAGCCGAGGAGTGTTTTCTCATCGTCTAGGCGTTGGTCTTTTGGCCATTCTTTGGTGTAGCTGTGGCTTTCTGTTGCAGCTGGGGCGCCGAAGTCCATGGTGTCGAACATGCTGCCTTGGCCAGATGCTTTGTCTTTGTGGGTGAGTGAGGCGGAGGCGATGACTTGTTCTATTTTGGTTGTGAGTGTGGCTCTGTTGATTTTGGTGAAGTCTAGTGCGCCTGCTTTGACGAGGTTTTCTAGGATGCGTTTGTTGACTACTTTTGTGTCTAGTCTGTTAGAGAGATCTTCCATGCTTAGGAATGGGCCGTTGGCTTCTCTTTCTTTGACGGCGGTAGCCATAGCGGCTTCTCCTACGTTTTTGACTGCGGCTAGGCCGTAGCGGATGGCCATTTTTCCTGATGGGGTTTTTTCTGGGGCGAATTTGAGCATGGAGCGGTTGAGGTCTGGGGGGAGGACTTCTATGCCCATGCGGTGGCATTCTGAGATGAAGATGGCGATTTTGTCTGTGTTGTTTAGCTCGTTTGAGAGTAGTCCGCAGATGAATTCTACTGGGAAGTTAGCCTTAAGGTAGGCGGTCCAGTATGAGATGTAGCCGTAGCATGCGGAGTGTGATTTGTTGAATCCGTAGCCGGCGAAACTGGCGATTTTGTCGAAGACTTTGTTGGCGACGTTGGGTGGGATTTGGTTTGTTTCTGCGCATCCTTTGACGAAGGTTTTGCGTTGTTCGTCCATGACAGATGCCTTTTTCTTACCCATGGCACGGCGGAGGATGTCTGCGCCACCGAGGGTGTATCCGGCGAGGAGTTTGGCGGCGTTTTGGACTTGTTCCTGGTAGATCATGACTCCGTAGGTATCACCACAGATGGTTTCTAGGAGTGGGTGTTCGTATTCTACTTTGGTGACGCCTTTTTTGACGTCGATCATTTGGTCGATGAACTGCATGGCACCGGGGCGGTAGAGTGCGAGGAGGTCAATGATGTCTTCGATTTTGTCGATGCCGTATTTTTTACAGGTTTCAACCATTCCGCCGGATTCCAGCTGGAAGACTCCCATGGTTTCACCTCTGTTGAGGATGGCTAGGGCTGGTTTGTCATCGAGTTCGATTTCGTAGATGTCGAAGTCTGGGGTGTGTTTGTGGATGTGGTCTACGGCGTCTTGGATGACGGTGAGGTTTTTTAGCCCGAGGAAGTCCATTTTTAGAAGGCCGATCTCTGTGATGGCGTTCATGTCTGCTTGGGTGACAACTTCCCCTTCTTTGGCGCGGGCGAGTGGGACGTGGGCGTCTAGGTTTCCGTCACCGATAACGACTCCGGCGGCGTGGACACCGGTGTTTCTGATGAGGCCTTCTAGCTTGGAGGCGAATGCCCAGAGTTCTGAGAATGTGGATGATGCTTCTACGATGTCACGGAGTTCTGGCTTGGCGTCCCATTCTGACTTGAGGGTGACGCCTGGGACTGGCTCGATGAGTTTAGCGAGGGTGTCTGCGTCTCCGTATGAGACGCCCATGACGCGGGCTACGTCACGGATGACGGATTTGGCACCGAGTGTTCCGTAGGTGATGATGTGCGCTACGCAACGTTCACCGTATTTTTCGCGGACGTATTGGATGACTTCTGGGCGGCGGGTCTGGCAGAAATCGATATCGACATCTGGTGGTGAGACACGTTCTGGGTTAAGGAATCTCTCGAAGAGGAGGCCGAAGCGCATGGGGCAGATGTCTGTGATGGCCATGGTGTAGGCGACGAGTGAGCCGGCGGCTGAGCCACGGCCTGGGCCTACGGGGATGCCTTGGTCACGGCCCCAGTTGATAAAGTCTGCGGTGATGAGGAAGTAGGATGCGAAGCCTAGGTCTGCGATAATTTTGATTTCGTAGTCGAGGCGGTCATGGAGGATTTGTGTTTGTTCTTGATCTGTGATTCCGGTTTGCTCGGCGAGTGCTCTGAGTTTTTTGGGTGGGTAGCGTGTGTCTAATCCGTCGTAGCAGACTTTACGGAAGTATTCTTCACGGGGGGTGCCGTCTGGGGAATCGAACTGTGGGTATTTCTCAGATGATGTGGGGTCTAGGACTAGTTGGACGTTGCATTTTTCTGCGATTTCGAGGGTGGCGTCACAGGCTCCTGGGATGTCCTTGAAGAGCTGACGCATTTCTTCTGCGGTTTTGAAGTAGACTTGGTTGGAGTATGATTTGCGGTTTTCGTCTAGGAGGAGGCGGCCTTCGCCGATGCAGATGAGGCAGTCTAGTGACTCGTGGTCTTCTTGTTCGATGAAGTGGACGTCGTTGGTGGCAACTACTTTGAGGTCGAATTCTTGTGCGAAGTCGCGGAGGATGGGGATGTTTTTGGATTGTTGTTCGAGCTCATGGTCCATGAGTTCGATGTAGAAGTCTTCGGTCCCGTAGATGTCTTTGAGGGTCTGTACTTCTTGGCGGGCTTTGTTGAGGTCACCTTTGGCGAGCCATTCGTGGATGGGGCCTTCGCTGCCGCCGCTGAGGCAGATGATGCCTTCTGCGTATTGGCGTAGTGCGTCTCTGTCTACGCGGGGTTCTCCCATGTATTCACCGTCTAGGTGGCCTAGTGAGATGAGCTTGGTGAGGTTTTTCCAGCCGGTTTCGTCTTTTGCGAGGAGGGTGAGGCGGGTGGAGCGTTGGCGGCCGGGGAAGTCTTTCTTTTGTGAAATCTGGGTGGGTGCGAGATAGATCTCACAGCCGAAGATGGGCTTAACTCCGGCGTTAGTGGTTTGCTGGTAGAAGACGACAGCTCCGAATAGGTTGCCGTGATCTGTCATTGCTACAGCGGGCATTCCGAGTGCGGCTGTTTTGGCGGCGAGGTCTTTGATTCTAACGATAGAGTCTTTTACCGAGTATTCTGTGTGGACGTGCAGATGCACAAATGATGATTCAGCTGTAGCCATATTGTGAGGTCAGCTTAACCAGATATTGGCGTCTGACAATCTCGTATCTGATAAAGTCTGTGTTGTTTGAATAGAGCAATTCTATTTGTGGCGTTGAAATGAATTTTAAAAAAATAGTAAAATTAAGGAGTTATAGTTACTGAATTAGTATTATTATAAAAAATATATACCATATCGTTGACTTTATATTAAATATGTGGATAATTTTAACGTCTTGCAGAATTTTAGTCTTCCCCCGAGCTAAATAAAAAAATGAATAATACTAAAAAATTAATGATAGGTTTGCTGCTGGCTATTGCAGTTAATGCTAGTGGTCAGAAAATAGTGAATGGAGATTTTGACGCGTATAATTTAGTTGATCCAGCTACCTTTTACTCAGTTGAGACTGAATTAGGAGCTGTAGCAATTAACCAGACAGATATAGTTCCAGAGTGGTTCATTTCTGGCGAAGTGAGTATAGTCACAGTGGACAATGGCACTCATATCTCGCCTGGGTTACACTTAGCAGGATCTGAGACAGGAGGGGTGAGTAAATTTGGGCGAACGATTAATATTACCGAAGCTGGACTCTACAACCTGAGTTTCACGACATATGCAGATTCCTTAGAGCAGGAGTTATCGTCATCTCGGGCGCTTGTGGTACTTTCTGGCGGCGGTGAGAATTTAATAGCAGTGAGTTTTTCAGAGGAAATAGACCAAAAGGTTACAAGTAGGTCATTCATCTTTGAAGTCAGTGAGGAGTTGTTAGAAAAATCAGGAGGGCGATTTGATTTATATTTTACCTACGATGTAGATCCATCAGATGGGAGGCGAAATGGTATCATTTTTGATGACATAGCGATCACACCGTTTAAAAAACCCGATAGTGGACCTCCGACACTTCTAGGTTTGGGAGTCTTGACGTTTGCTGTGTTGAGGAAGAGGTGATTACTTTTGTGTGTTATTTATTATCCATGGGATTTCATTTAGCACTTAAAAAAAATCCAGTGCTCACCATTAGGCAAGCACTGGACCGATGAACAACAAATTAGTATATCAGCTAATTTGTGAATTATTTACGGCGTCGTAAAAGGATAGCAAGTCCACCAAGACCGAGAAGAGCGGTGGATGATGGTTCTGGGACTGTAGAGCTTGAGAAGTCATTGAATGCTGCACCAAGGGCGGCAGCTTGAGCTGCTTCATCGAGCGTATCTAATGCACCGTTGAAATAAGCGTAGTTTGCTTCAACGAACGCACCAGCAGATCCTCCGGTTCTGACTGCGTAGCCATCTTGATATTCCCAAGTTTCACCAGTACCATCGGCATTAATGTCACCATATGTATCAACTACAGAAGAGCTGCTAAATAGCTCGATGGCATCATCGCCATTGATATTAGCGGCACCGTTTTCAAATGCTACGAAGCCAGATGAACCAAAATTATTAGAGAAAAAGGACGTACTATCCGAATTACCAGTGATTATGATGTATTGTCCAGCTGTAGCACTTCCTGAGAGCGTGAATTCTTCACCATCAGTACCTCCTCCGTTATTTGCAGATCCTACTGCCCAAGTTGAGAGATCTGTTACTGAATCAGCAAGTAGGATTATTGCTTTTGGGTTTCCACCCGATAAGTCACCATCGATGACGCCGACAATTGATAGAGCCGCCTGAGAAGCCACTGAGGTTAGAGCGATTGCTCCTAATGTTATTAGTTTTATTTTCATAGTAGTATTTGTGTTAATTTATAATGAGATGGTGTAAACGGACAGTATCTTGTGACGGTTACGAGTTAGCAATAGTGGAAGAATTCACTCGCGACAAAGTGTGGACGGTTACAATATCGACATGTCTGGGAAAGTTGGCCTTGGGGTGGCCTTGTTCTTTAGGGTAGGTAACAATGACGTTTCAGCTCAGAGCCATTTAATAGGTAGCTAGATCCTAGTGTTTGCACTTGGGTTAGGTTTAATTACAAAAAAATGCACGGCAATTAGCCGCGCATTAGGGTGAAGTAGATTTTATGAATGATGACGTGAGGAGGAAGCCACAGGCATCAAATTATATGAATTATTTTCTACGGCGAAGGATGTATGCTAATCCTCCAAGGCCTAGGAGTGCCGTTGATGATGGTTCTGGTACTACTGTGAAGGTCATGGCTTCGATGCCGATGCTGCCTGATGTGGCTTCTAGAGTGAACTGGGTGTTGGCATTGATGACGAGCGGAGTTGTGAAGTCATAAAAATCAGAAGATTTGTTGCTGAGATCATCGTATATGATCGTTTCTGTTCCAAAGACAAACACTTCAGTTGCTTCAAAATTTGTAAAATCGAGTTGAGTAATACTGACTGTTTTATCGAAGCTGAAGGTGACGCTTTGATTGAAAGCGCTTTCAAAGACGTCAGTGTCAGTGTCTGTTGAGCCATTGATCCCTAGGCTAGTGGCGGTAGCATTTAACTCTCCATCTGTGGTGATGCCGTGAACAGTGATAGTAAGTCCGCTAATCTCAGGAACGAGCAGGTCTAGTTCCGGGTCTCCGAAATCGAAATCTGCGGCTTCTAGAGCAGCACCTAAGCCACCGGATGAGTTGTCTAGTTGGACGGTAGCGGCAGAAGAGGTGGAGGAGAGTATGGCTGTGAGGGTGATAGCTGTGATTGTGTTTTTCATAATATATTTAAGGTGAATTAGCGTCTGATTAAGTCACTTGAATATGGTGGAGCAGGAGGCGTGCCGTTATGTATACGATTTAATATCATGTACATAGATGTTCTGGCTCAATAGTTGGAGTGAATCATAAGGGACTAGCAGCAGAGTTGATTGTGATGGTGATTTGGAGAGGGGTTCTTATGGATGTTTTGGCTCTGATCTGTGAGAGATAATAACATTTCTTTAGATAAAACTGGCGGTTGTGGTCGCTATGATGGATGAAGAGCTAGGGGTGAGGTGGAATCTCACGATCTGGCAAAACCAATCTAATAAAATTATGAAACTAAAATTAAAGACTCTCGCTATTGCTTCAGCGGCTACGGTGGCGATTACAGGCACGGCTCAGGCCTACCAGGGTGCAGCAGCACCAGAACAGGCGGCAGCGGCGGCAGCGGCGGCAGTAGAAATTCTCGGAGTAGGATCTGTGGCTCCAGCACTTGAAGGAGTGACTTGGATTCAGGGTGATGAGGTGAAGAGCATGGATGAAAAGGGTAAGCTTTACATCGTGGAATGCTGGGCAACTTGGTGTGGACCTTGTGTGGCGATCATTCCTCACATGAACGATTTGCATAAGAAATATGCTGATAAGGGGCTAGTGATCGTAGGCATGAATGTTTGGGAAGAGGGAGTTGAGAAGTCAGAAGACTTTGTCAAAGCTCAGGGCGACGGGATGTCATATCGCGTAGCATACTCAGGAGGCAAGGAGTCAAAGTTCACGACTTCATGGCTAGAGGCGTCACAGACAAATGGTATCCCGCAGGCATTTGCTGTGAGAGATGGAAAAATCATCTACAAGGGGCATCCTGGTGGACTTAGTGAGAAGACCATTGAGAAGATGATGGAGGAGAACTTTAATGCGGAAGAGTTTGCTAAGCAGCAGGCAGAGGAGCAGGCGAAGAGCCAAGCGTTCTCTAAGAAGATCCAAGAACTATTCCAGGCGCAAGACTGGGCTGGTATCAAGGAGCTAGCAATGACTGACGAGTTTGTAAAAGGTAAGCGTGATGCTGCTGGGCTTATTGCTCAAGCGAACGAGCAACTCGGTGACTGGGATGAGCAGAGTGCCCACCTTAAGGACATTGTGGATGGTAAATATGGTTCAGACACGAAGGCTACTCAGATCCTCGGATACGGTTTTGCTACGGTAGTAGTGGATGACAAGGTGAAGGCGCTAGCTGCACAGCTAGAGCCTCTCTATGCAACTGAGGGAGGACCGGCAGATAAGGATTATTATGCTCGTGTGGCTCATTCTCGTGTGCTTTTCCTTGTAGGAAAAACTGATGAAGCCGTGAAGCAGTTAGAAAGCGTGAAGACTGCGATCAGTGACATGAAAGATCAGCCAGGAGCTGCGGAGTTTATTGCTAAGCTTGATGAGAGCATAGCTGGAATTAAGGACGGTAAATTCGCTCCATTCCAGTAGACTAGATTTGAGAATCTAATCAATTTTAAGACGAATGCTCGCGAGGGTATTCGTCTTTTTTTGTGGAGGGTTGTGTTGAAGTGCTAATTCTTTGTAGCGGCGATGACTGAGATTTCTACGAGGAGTTCTGGTCTTGCCATTCTTGCTTCTACGCAGGCTCTGGCTGGGGCGTGGCCTTCTGGAATCCAGGCGTCCCAGACTTCATTCATGATGGCGAAGTCTTTCATGTCGCGGATGTAGAGGGTGGCTGAGAGGAGGTGTTCTCGGTCTGAGCCGGCTTCTATGAGGAGCTGGTCTACCTTTTCTAGCATGGAGGTGGTTTGTTCTCGGATGTGGGGTTCTGTGGTGGTGTCTTTGCAGACTTGGCCGCAGAGGTAGATGGTATCGTTGTGGGTGACGATACGGCTCATGCGGGGTTTTGTTTGTTGGCGGTTGATCATGACTTTAGTATATAAGGTGGGATAGGGTGTAGGGTGTTTAGAAAAATGTTACTGATTGAAGTTGTTTGCCGTTGTCTCTTTGGAAGCGGGGCTTTGCCCGTGGGAGCGGGGAGCAGGTAGCCGCCAAGCGTTCTCCTACCTTGAATGATGGAATACGTTGCTCCCAAAGCCGCAGGCCGCTTCTCGCTGCCGAGCACAAGAGATGCTTCGAAAGTCAGCTCCACTCAAGTTTATGAATTGAGTTGAGCTGTTGCTTCTACGAGAAGTTCCTGCGCCTTTTCTCGCTCAGGTGCTGCACCTCGGGCCATGTCTGGTTTGCCGCCGCCTTTGCCGCCGGCGAGGGGGGCTAGGGTTTGGATGAGTTTGCCTGCCATGTGGCCGGAGGCTTGTCCGTCGGTTCCGCTGAGGGCTCCGAGGTGGAGTTTGTCTCCGTCGTCAACGATGAAGAATGCTGCGTTGGTGAATTGCTTTTTCTTGCAGCCGTTGAGGAGTTCTTGGAGGAGGGATGCTGGGCCTTCGAAGAGTTCTACGATGTTTCCGCCTTTTTCTAGGAGTTCTGCTAGAGCGCTGTCTGCCATCTGGGCTGCGGCTGCGGTTTGCGCTTTTTTGAGTGCTTTGTCTGCGTTTGTGGCGGCTTCTTTTGTGGCGATTAGCTCTTTGTTGAGTTCTGCTAAGGAGTCGTCTGCTGAGATGTGTGAGATGATGTGGAGTTCTGCATTTACTTGTTTCAGCTTCTCGTTGGTTTGGATGAGTTTGGCTTTTTGGTCTGCGATCTCGGCTTTGAGTTCGGCGGATTTTTCAGCTAGGTATGCTTCTGCTGCGTCTCCGCATAGGGCTTCGATGCGGCGGACTCCGGAGGCGATGGCTCCTTCTGATTTGATTTTGAAGAGGCCGATGTCTGAGGTGTTGGTGACGTGTGCGCCGCCGCAGAGTTCCATGGAGTATCCATCGAGTGCTTGGGTTTGGCCGCCGATCTGGACGACTCTGACGAGGTCGCCGTATTTGTCACCGAAGAACTGGGTGATGTCTGCGCGGTCTTTGACTTCTGTGTGCGGGACTTCTATCCAGGAGACGGTGCCGTTTTCTGAGATTGCGGAGTTTACTTTCTCTTCGACTGCTTCGATTTGTTCCGGTGTTAGTGCTGCGGATGAGAAGTCGAAGCGGAGGCGGTCTGGAGCTACCATTGAACCTTGCTGGGCTGCGTCTTCGGAAACGATTTCGTGGAGTGCCCAGTGGAGGAGGTGGGTGGCGGTGTGGTGGGACTCGATGTTGCGGCGTTGTGGGCCGTCGATTGCTAGGGTGACGGTGTCACCGACGTTGATGACTGCTGCGTCTGATTTGTTTGTAAGGTGTGCGATGGCGTCTCCGATTTTGATGACTTTGTTTACTGGGATGTCATTGAGGGTTCCGGTGTCGCCTTGCTGGCCGCCCATTTCTACGTAGAATGGGGATTTGTCGGTGATGAGATAGATGGTGTCTCCGTCTTCGTGGGTTTCGGTGATGGTGGCGGTGGTATAGTCGGTGTTGAAGCCTACGAACTCGGTGGACTGTTCGGTAGATACATCTAGTGCGCGGACGATGGTTTTTTCTTTGCCGCCGTCGCCACGGTCTTTTTGTTCCTGCATGAGGATGTCGAAGCGATCCATGTCGAGGCCGATGCCGTTTTGCTGGCAGAGGATTTCTGTGAGGTCGATAGGGAAGCCGAAGGTGTCGTAGAGTTGGAAGGCGAAATCTCCAGACAATTTATCTTTGGTGGTTTCTAGTTCTTTTTCAAATCTAGTTAGGCCGCGAGCTAGTGTTCTGTTGAAGGATTCTTCCTCGGTTTTGAGGGTCTTTTTGATGTTTTTTGCGCGGGCTTTTACTTCTGGGAAAGTGGATGCGAACTGGCAGACTAGGGTGTCGACGAGTTCTGGGAGGAAGCATTTTTCTCCCATGAAACCTAGTGTGCGGCCGTAGTTGACTGCTCGGCGGAGGATGCGGCGGAGGACGTAGTTTCTGCCGTTGTTGCCGGGCATGATGCCGTCTGCGATGCTTAGTGAGAGGGTGCGGATGTGGTCAGCGATGACGCGGAAGGCGACTGCTTCTTTCATCTCTGTGCTAAGGGTGGATTTGTCCACTTCTACGGATTCTGGGTAGATGTCTTGGTAGGTTTTACCGGATAGTTCTTCGAGTTTGCTGAAGATTGGGGTGAAGACGTCTGTGGCGTAGTTGGTGGGTTTTACGGAGAAGTCTTTGAAGTGGTTTGTGCCTTGGATGATGTTGACTGCGCGCTCGAATCCCATGCCGGTGTCGATGTGCTTGGCTGGGAGGTCGCGGTAAGTTCCGTCTGCTTCTGCGTTGTATTGGATGAAGACGAGGTTCCAGAGTTCGATGCAGAGGTCTGAGTCTTTGTTGACTAGGGAGCCTTTGGTATCGCCTTCTGGGGTGAGGTCTAGGTGGAGTTCTGAGCAGGGACCGCAGGGACCGGTGTCTCCCATTTTCCAGAAGTTGTCTTCGACGTTGCCGTTGACGATGTGGATGGTGGGGTCTAGGCCTGCTTTGGTGAAGAGAGTGGCCCAGAGGTCGTATGCTTCTTGGTCGAAGATGGATGGGTCGCCGGCTTCTTTGTCTGGGTTGTAGACGGTGGCGTAGAGTCTGTTAGCTGGGAATCCCCAGCGCTCGACGAGGAGTTCCCATGCCCATTGGATGACTTCTTCTTTGAAGTAGTCTCCGAATGACCAGTTGCCTAGCATTTCGAAGAGTGTGTGGTGATAGGTGTCGTATCCGACGTCGTCTAGGTCATTGTGTTTACCACCTGCGCGGACGCATTTCTGGGTGTCTGTGGCGCGAGCTGGTGAGTAGGGTGGCTTTTCTGTTCCTAGGAAGTAGGGGACGAATTGGTTCATGCCCGCATTGGTGAAGAGGAGTCCTGGTGACTGAGGGAGGATGGATGCTGAGGGCACGATGGTGTGGGATTTCTCAGCGAAGAAATCTAGGAAGCTCTGACGAATTTCTGATGCGGTCATTTTTTGAATTGTGAATGTTGAAATTTGAAGAGTGAATTACTCACTCAGCGCGTGCGCTGATAGGGGATGTGGGGGGGATAGTAAAGAAATTTAGATAGTTACGGGTTAGACAAATGGATAGTGCTTAATGGTCTGTAGGGTGGATGGTGCGGTAGGTGGCTTTTACAGAGGTAAGGTTTTTGCCTTGTAGGAGGGAGTTGTTCCTTGGAGAGTGTTTGGATGCTCAAGTGTATTTTTGTGTTTTACTGTGTTTGTTTAGTGGGGTGTTCTACTTTGGAAGTTAGGAGTTTTCCTGAGGTTTCTGACAGGCTTGCTGGGCATAAAGTGAAGAAGCGCTATTGGAAGATGCCGGCTGATGAGGCTGCTATGAAGTTGGTGGGTGAGTTTAAGCGGGAGGGGGATGCGGTGAAAGTGGTGAAGGACGTTAAACCGAGGGCTGCTGGATATGTGACTTTTTCTGGTAGTTCGAGTATGCATGGGAGTAGTAATAAGCTGGTGCGCTTTGGTAAGGGAGGGCTGGTGTATGAGGTGGCTTTTCATAGTGCGCATATGAGCCAGGCGGCACATAGTTACGAGACGAATAAGACGCATTTTAGCTGTACGAAAAGCGCTGTGAATGAGGAGATGTCTAAGGCTTGTGAGGTCATTCAGTATCTTGAAGGGATGGAGATGGTCTATGATGCGGATCAACTGATACGGAGTAATTATGTGAGTTATAACCCTCCGATGTTCTTTGACGAGGTGATGATGTATGATGAAATAGGGCATCATGGACGTGAGCTTCAGGGGGTGGGTAAGAGGGGATTAGTGCTGGAAAACTGGGTGTCAGATTATGCTGAGGTGATTTTGAAGAATGCTGATGGGTTAGTGGATTCAGCTGTTGAGAAGGTGAGTAATGTAGAGGGTGAGAGGGCGGCGTTAATAGGATTATTGAGCGAGGTTATCCATGATGAGACTATTCCATATGATTTTCTATCGACTGTTGTGGAGGGAGTTGGGAAGACTTGTTTGGTTGAGCTGGAGGAGGATTTGAGGAGGTTATCTAAGCGAGTGCCTGTGTTGAGTGAGTATGTGAAGAAATACAAACGGATGGATAGTGAGAGGAGCAAACGTATGGACTGGCTGAAGTTTGATTTAGAAAATGAGGATGATATTCTTTATCAAAAGTTAAGTTCCCGCTATTATGCTGATTCTGCTCAGAAGTTGAGGGTTAAGCTTGATGTGGCGCTGAGAGATCTTGGGGCTGTGGGGGATGAAGAACGTATTCGTGATTTGCTGGATGAGGGAGAGGATGTGGGGGCTGTGTTGTATGATTTGGCATTTAGAGATAAGGCTGCATTTACGAGGTTGTCATTGAAGCGGTTGAAGATGGCAAAAAGCTCTTATGATCATTATCAGGGTGTTAGAATTCTGCTAGCTGCGGGGCAAGAGGATGCGCTGTTTGGCTTCTTAGAGAGGGCTGATGATGCTAAGTTTTCGTTGTGTGCTCGAGTTTTGGTGAGTGAGATTAGGGATAAAAAGCCCGAGTGGAAGTTGCGACTTCAGGCTGGATTAGTTCGTTATGTGAAGGGTAATGAAGATCCGGGAGTGTGGACAAGCAGTGCGATGGCAGAGTTGATGCCGGATGATGACCCGGACTATTTTGATTTAGAGGTGGTGGGTGAGTGTTTGAAGGATCCGAAGGTGAAAGTTAAGATCATAGGGGAGGGTTATTTTAAAGATGAGGCGAGGTATGAAACCTTGTTGAAGAAGTGGGTAGGATTGGTAGGTCATGAGTAAGATTTATTCTCTGCTCCTTCACAGAGCCTTGAATTAAACAAAAAATCCTCGCACTAGTGACCACAATTTTATTTAAAATGCACTAATCTCATTTAAGAAGCTGGTTTTTCCTAATTTGGAGGATGTTGGGACCGCTTTCGTTGGTTTGAATGCAGGTCGGGGCGGGGTGAGGAGGCGGCAGTTGTAGGCCTGAGATGGTGGCGGATCAGATTTTTTTTCTACCTCGATTTTTAGCTTTATAAAACTTACCTCTAGAGGCGGCCGCGTTGGGAGCGGACTTGTTCTAGTTCACGGAGGACGCGGTCTACGCGGAGGACGTTTGGTAGGAAGAGTTCTTCTGATTTGCCGCCGCTGGTGCGGATGACTAGGTCTCCGGAGCCGAAGCCTAGGAGGTAGTGTTTGAAGAAGTTATCGAGTTTCTTTTCCATCATGACGCCGATGGTGTCGAATGCGCGGGCACCTTCGCCGATTTCGTTGACGATGGTGACGGTGTTGGCTTCGATTTTGACGTATTTACGGGTGTCGAACAAGAAGACGACGAGGCACCAAGGTATGAATAGCATGACTCCGATGGCTAGGTAGAAGCCGTGGTTGAGGTAGACTGGTTGGTTGATGGCCCAGCTGAGGGCTGAGTCCCAGACTCCGAAGTAGAGCATGATGAAGGCTACGAAGACGGCACAGATGAGGGTTAATAGTGCCCAGACTCCGCGAAGATTTACTCCGGTGGCGAATAGTGAGAAGGCTAGTACGAGAATGTAGGTTAGGCCGTAGCCGGTGTCTTTCATAACGAGAAGGCTGGTGTCCAGGCCTTCTACGGCGACGTGTGAGCCGAAGAAGAGTGTGATGTCGCCGAAGATGAAGCTGACGAGCCAAAGTGGCCAATAGTAGAAGAATTCTGAGTGTGAATGGAAGGTGATGCTGTCCTTGAATTTCTTGGATCGCAAGGCGTGGACTATCTGACCGAGGCACCAGATGGCTAGAGCGATAGGGGTGAATGCGATGGGGATAATGCCTTCTTTTTGATCCATGGTGAAATAGATAGTGACGGCACTAATCACACAGAGGATGAATAATATGAAAAAGATAGAGAGCGCTTTGCTGTCATTATGCAGTGGACCTCTAGCATTTGATTTCTCTGGAGTAGAGACTGGATGGTTAGGTTCTGGAGTAGGGTCAGGTATAGGCGTATAGTCAGACATAATGGTATTTGGTATATTAAAATTACACCTTTAGTTTAAATTTTCAATGCTAGTTAGACAACAATTCGTCTGATAGGTGTTCTTGATTTGGTGCCATTCAAGTCAGACCTTATACGTCACCAATTATTGTTTAATGATTCTGTAGGCGACAACTGCTACGAAGAAAATTGCTACCAATCCTAATAGGAACATCGCTATTTTAACGAATATTTTAAGTATGATGAAGCTGATAGCTACTACTAGTAGTAGTATTGCTATGGAGATTAATTTTGCCATGATAGATTTAGTTTTAGACATATGGTTCTAGTATCTTAATAAGGATGTCCCAGTAAGCAACTTGTTTTTGTATTTAGGTGGCTTGGCGTGTTGCCTCATTGAAGCGGACACCGAAAAAAACTTAGTCTTGCCGAGAATAGCTCCCGTTGCCTCATAAATGAG